>NZ_JBHXMZ010000008.1:0-247771 GCF_042719915.1 Nocardia sp. NPDC058499
GGGCCTTACCGCTCGACTTGCATGTGTTAAGCACGCCGCCAGCGTTCGTCCTGAGCCAGGATCAAACTCTCCGTTGAAGACTCACAATCACACCCAAAGGCGCAATCAAAAGTACAAACTAGAGTCCGAAAACCTAGCAAAACAATCGCCAGCCGGAATTTAGCTGACTTAAATGTTCGGCCCTCCACACGGGGTATGAAGAACCGAAACCAAATCAAATATTTGGCACTGACATTCATCAACACACTATTGAGTTCTCAAAGAACACACGCACACACTTCGACATCCGGGCTGGCCGGTGCTTCTGTGAGGCAACTTCTTAAGCTTAGCTCATCCGTTTTCCCGATTGCAAATCGGGGGTTCCGGCTGAACCAGTGTGATCGCCAGGCGCTCCTCGTCCTACCTCGTTTCCCTGGTCCCTCCGGCTCGGCGTTTCCGCCTCGCTCCGGGCCCCGGGTCGGTGTCCGTGTCGCTCTGACTTGGATAAAGTTACGCGGCGTCGAAATAGATGTCAAATCGCCTGGTCACGGTAGGTAAATCGCGACATTCCTGTAATACCCACGCGCACCGTTTCGGCTTCGAAACCCTCATCCCGCCGAACCCACGCGTTCCACAGCTGCGCCGAGCGCCTGCAGCTTTTCCACAAAGGCCGGATATCCGCGGTCGATGTGGAATACGTCGTGGACTTCGGTAACCCCGTCGGCGACCAGCCCGGCCAGAACCAATCCGGCGCCGGCACGGATATCCGACGACCACACCGGTGCACTCGACAACCGCGGAATGCCACGGACCACCGCATGATGACCATCGGTACGGGCATCGGCGCCCAGGCGGATCATCTCCTCGACGAACCGGAACCGGGCCTCGAACACGTTCTCCGTGATCATCGACGTGCCGTCGGCGATCGCCGCCAGACCGATGGCCATCGGTTGCAGGTCCGTGGGGAAGCCGGGGAAAGGCAGGGTCGAGAAGTTCACCGCGCGGGGACGGTCGGCCTGGACGACGCGGAAACCGTCCTGTTCGAACGAGATTCGCGCGCCGGCCGAACGCAGTTTGTCCAGGACCAGCGCAAGATGCTGCGGATTGACCCCGGTGACGCGGACGTCACCCATGGTCATCGCCGCGGCGATACCCCAGGTTGCGGCGACGATCCGGTCGCCGATCACCCGGTGCGTCGTCGGCGAGAGCCGCTTCACGCCCTGAATCGTCAGGACCGAGGTGCCGGCTCCCCGGATATGCGCACCCATCTGGGTGAGCATCGTGCACAGGTCCACGATGTCGGGCTCGCGGGCGGCGTTGTCGATCACCGTCTCCCCCTGCGCGAGCACCGCGGCCATGAGGATGTTCTCGGTCGCCCCGACCGACGGGAAGTCGAGCCGGATACGCGCGCCCTGCAGTTCGTCGGCGCGGGCCACCACGCATCCGTGCTCGATCTCGCTGGTCGCCCCGAGCAGACGCAGGCCTGCCTGGTGCATATCGAGGGGGCGCGATCCGATCGCGTCACCGCCGGGTAGCGCGACCACCGCACGTTTACACCGCGCCATGAGCGGGCCCAGGACACAGACCGACGCACGGAACTGGGTCACCGCCGGAAAATCGGCGTGATACTTGGGCTCGGCGGGAGTATCGATGGCGACGACATCGCCGGTGATCGTGACTTCGCAGCCCAAACCGCGCAGGACCTCCGCCATCAAGGGAACGTCCAGAATGTCCGGGCAGTTCGTGATGGTGGTGGTGCCTTCGGTGAGCAGAGCCGCGGCCATGAGTTTCAGGACGCTGTTCTTGGCGCCTCCGACCGAGACCTCACCGACCAGCCGGTTGCCGCCAGTTACCAAAAACCGTTCCATGCCGCCTCTCCGAGTATTCGGCGCACCAGTGGGTGCAAGGATAGAGCGCAGACGTGCGCGCTGGTGTGCCGGTCGCACGATTGCGCCGGGGCCGTACGCCGGGCTCGACGCGACGGCCATCCGGCACGCCCACCGCTGACGGAACCGGTCCGCCTCAGTGTCCCGACGGGCTGTCGGGCCCCGACGAGGTACCGGAATCCGCGCCCGGCTCGTTACGCCCGGCGGACTCGGCCGGTTCGGCATCCGCGCGGCCGCCGCCGGGCCGCCAGAGCACATCACCCTCCGGATTCGTATACCGGCTGAGGATGAACAGCAGGTCCGACAGCCGGTTGAGGTACTTCGCCGGCAGAACGCTCGTATCGTCCGGATGCGCCTGCACCGCCGCCCACGCCGAACGTTCGGCCCGGCGAACGACCGTGCGGGCCGTATGCAGCAACGCGGCCAGCGGGGTACCGCCGGGCAGGATGAACGAATGCAGCGGTGCCAGTTCGGCATTGAACTCGTCACACCAGGACTCCAGGCGTTCGATATACGCCTCGGTGATGCGCAACGGCGGATACTGCGGGTCCGGCACCAGCGGTGTCGACAGATCGGCGCCGGCGTCGAACAGATCGTTCTGGATACCGCGCAACACCGCGACCAGCTCCGCGCCGGGCGCACCGAGCGCGATCGCCACACCGAGTGCGGCATTGGCCTCGTCGCAATCGGCGTAGGCGACCAAGCGGGAATCGGTCTTGGCGACTCTGGAGAAGTCGCTGAGACCGGTGGTCCCGTCGTCGCCGGTTCGGGTGTAGATCCGCGTCAGATGCACGCTCACAGGACCCACCATAAACGCTCGCCGCGTCCCGGACCGGGTTACCGATGCTGCGTCTATGTGCCGCGGCACACGGGCGTCACCACATCGGGTGGTCAGTGGCCGCGAAGCCGGCGAGCGCGTTCGGAGGGACGTGACTCGACCCACGACAGAAACGCGGTCAGCGCGGCGCGATCCAGCGCCAGTTCGTAGTCGCCGTTGCGGTCCGCGACACCGATCACCGAGATCGCATCGGTCATGATGTCGTACTCGTCACCCCGCGGGCCGCGCCGATCGCCGATCTCGATACCGCGACGCCGGATCACCGAATCCGCACCGGGCTTGAGGCTGGTGAGTTTGTAGAAGACGAGATGATCCTCGTCGTACCGGATGACACCGTGCCGCCAGCGTTCCCCGCCCCGCGCCGGAAGCACCCGCAGGATGGCCGCGGTCCCCCCACGACGCAGCATCACCAGGCGGTATGTGGACAGGAGGGCCAATGCGACCAGCACGACAACCAGAATGATCGCAATCACCATCCCGGTCTGCAATGCCGCACATCCCTTCGTTCATCCGAGGCGATCGCCGGCTCGGCTCGGCCGATGCGCCCGACGCCATTCAACCACGACCCAGTTTACAAACGGCACGCGGATGTCTCGGAAATGCGATGTCATCGATCCAGGTGGGGCACGGTGACGGTGCCCACGCGATATCGGCGGGCGAGACGAGAATCGGCTCCGGCCGGTGACGGTTGCCCGTCACCGGCCGGAGCCGAAAATATTCTGTTGGTCTCCGGATCGGAGATCAGGAAGCCGCGGCCTGTTCGACAGCGCGGACCCGGGCCTGCGCGGCCAGCTGGTCCTCCGGAGCGGCCGAACCGTCGGACAGCACCTTACGTGCCGCGTCGATATCGACCTCCGTGGAGAACTCGGCGGTCTCGGCCAGTACACGCACGGTATCCGCGGTGACCGAGAAGAAACCACCGTGTACCGCGGCCACGACCCGATTGCCCTCGGTATCGACGATGGTCACCGTGCCGCCCTCGATCAACTGCCCCAGCAGGGGTTCGTGACCGGGCATGATGCCGATCTGGCCCTCGGTGGTCTGGGCGCTGACGAAGTTCGCCCGGCCCGACCAGAGCCGCCGCTCGACCGCGACGAGATCAACTGACATATCCGCCATGAAGGACTACTTTCCGGCGATCTTCTTCGCGGCCGCCTCGACATCGTCGAGACCACCGCAGCTGTTGAACGCCTGCTCCGGGAAGTGGTCGAATTCGCCCTTGCAGACCCGGTCGAAGTCGTCGATGGTCTGCTCCAGCGGCACGACCGAACCGGGCTGACCGGTGAACTTCTCGGCCACGATGAAGTTCTGGCCGAGGAACTTCTCCAACCGGCGGGCGCGGCCGACGAGGACCTTGTCCTCCTCGGAGAGCTCGTCCATACCGAGGATGGCGATGATGTCCTGCAGTTCCTTGTACTTCTGCAGGATCCGCTTCACCTCGTTGGCCACCGCGAAGTGCCGGTCGCCGACGATCGAGGCCTCGAGGATACGAGAGGTCGAGGTCAACGGGTCGACGGCGGGGTAGATACCCTTCTGCGAAATCGGGCGGGAGAGCTCGGTGGTCGCATCCAGGTGGGCGAAGGTGGTCGCCGGCGCCGGGTCGGTGTAGTCGTCGGCGGGGACGTAGATCGCCTGCAGCGAGGTGATCGAACGGCCACGGGTCGAGGTGATCCGCTCCTGCAGTTCACCCATCTCGTCGGCCAGGGTGGGCTGGTAACCGACAGCGGAAGGCATACGACCCAGCAGGGTCGACACCTCGGAACCGGCCTGGGTGAACCGGAAGATGTTGTCGACGAACAGCAGCACGTCCTGGTGCTTCACATCGCGGAAGTACTCCGCCATGGTCAGCGCCGACAGGGCGACGCGCATACGGGTGCCCGGCGGCTCGTCCATCTGCCCGAAGACGAGGGCGGTGTCCTGCAGGACGCCCATCTCTTCCATTTCCAGGTGCAGGTCGGTGCCCTCACGGGTGCGTTCACCGACGCCGGCGAACACCGAGGTACCGGAGAACTCCCGGGCGATACGGGTGATCATCTCCTGGATCAGAACGGTCTTGCCGACACCGGCACCACCGAACAGACCGATCTTGCCGCCCTTCACGTACGGGGTCAGCAGGTCGAGTACCTTGACGCCGGTCTCGAGGATTTCGGTCTTGCCCTCGAGCTGGTCGAAGCTCGGCGGCTTGCGGTGGATACCCCACTGCTCGCCGTCGCGGCCGAGGCCGGGGCTGTCGAGGCAGTCGCCGAGGGCGTTGAACACGTGCCCCTTGACGACATCGCCGACCGGCACCGAGATCGGCTTACCGGAGTCACGGACCTCGGCGCCGCGGACCAGGCCGTCGGTGGGCTGCATCGAGATGGTGCGCACGATGTTGTCACCGAGGTGCTGGGCGACCTCGAGGGTCAACGTCTTGGCCACCGACTTCAGGGTGATCTCGGCGGCGAGGGCGTTGAACAGTTCAGGGATGGAACCCCGCGGGAACTCGACGTCCACGACGGGGCCGATGACGCGGACCACGCGGCCACTGGCGGCGCTGGTCCGGCTCGAGTCTTCTCGAGTAACAGCTGCGGTCATTTCTAGGTTCTCTTCCTGCGTCTCAGTCGCGTTCCGAGCTGGCCGCCAGGGCATTCACGCCGCCGACGATTTCGCTGATTTCCTGCGTGATGTTGGCCTGCCGCAACGAGTTGGCCTGCCGGGACAGGGAACTCGCCAATTCGTTGGCGTTGTCGGTGGCCGCCTTCATTGCGGTGCGCCGAGCGGCGTGCTCGGATGCCGCTGCGTCGAGCAACGACGCGTAGATCCGCGTATTGATGTACTTGGGCAGCAACGCCGCCAGCAGCACATCGGCGTCGGGCTCGAATTCGTACTGCGCGCTCACCTCGGCCGTGGGCGAATCGGACAACATGTCCTCGCCCAGGTCGAAGTTCTCGTCGACGAAGGAGATCTGGATCGGCGCCATCCGGCGCACCTCCGGCGTCTGCGACAGCATGCTCACGAACCGGGTGTAGACGATATGGAGTTCATCCACGCCCGCGATCGAACCGGTACCGTCCGGTGCCGGAACCTCGCCCCCGGACCCGGCCATGAAGCTGTCGACCAGGTGGTTGCAGGCCGCCGAGGCATCCGGGTAGCCCGGCTGCTGGGAGAACCCGGTCCACGCGGCAACGGGCCGGCGGTCGCGGAAGGTGTAATACGTCAGGCCCTTGTTGCCCATGACGTAGAGCACCGGTTCCTTGCCCTCTTCGCGCAGGGTGGTCATCAGCTCCTCGGCCCGCTTGAGCACATTGGAGTTGTAACCACCGCACTGGCCGCTGTCGCTGGTGATCACCAGCACCGCGGCACGCTGGGGATCGGGGCGCTCGGTGAGCAGCGGGTGCGCCAGGTTCTTCGACGCGCTCGCCAGCTCCGCCACCACTTTGGTGATCTCCTCGGAGTACGGCTTGGCGGCCGCCACCCGGGCCTGGGCCTTGGTGATACGCGAGGTCGCGATCAGTTCCTGGGCCTTGGTGATCTTCTTGATCGAGTTGATTCCACGAATACGGGAGCGCAGCTCGCGCAAGGTAGCCATCGGCGGTTCACACTCCCTTCGTTCGCGGCGTTACAGGAAAACAGCGCATGGTTCGCCCGGTCTACTTCTCGACGTGCTTACGGGTGACCGACAGCGACTCGACCTCTTCGTGGGCCAGTTCGCCGGCTTCGGCCTCGTTCACCACGCGGCTGCCGTCGGACGCCAGGAAGCCCTGCTTGAACTTGTCGGTGGCCGTCTTGATCTGCTCGGCGGCCTCGTCCTGCAACACCTTGCCACCGGCGATGCTCGCGAAGGCATCGGCCGCATTGGCGTGCAGATCCTCGAGCAGTTCGACATTGAACCGGCGGATATCGGCCACCGGTACCGAGTCGTAGTAGCCGGCGTCGACCAGGTAGATCGAGACGATCTGATCCTCGACCGCGACCGGCGAGTACTGGTCCTGCTTGAGCAGCTCGACCCAGCGGGCACCGCGCTCGAGCTGGGCCAGCGACGCGGCGTCCAGATCGGAGGCGAAGGCGGAGAACGCCTCCAGCTCGCGGTACTGGGCCATTTCCAGACGCAGCGAACCGGCGACCTTCTTCATACCCTTGGTCTGCGCGGCGCCACCGACACGGGAGACCGACGTACCGACGTTGATCGCCGGGCGGACGCCCTTGTTGAACAGGTCGGACTCCAGGAAGACCTGACCGTCGGTGATGGAGATGACGTTGGTCGGGATGAACGCCGAGATGTCGTTGGCCTTGGTCTCGATGATCGGCAGACCGGTCATCGAACCGCCGCCCATCTCGTCGGAGAGCTTGGCGCAACGCTCCAGCAGACGCGAATGCAGGTAGAAGACGTCACCCGGGTACGCCTCGCGGCCCGGCGGGCGGCGCAGCAGCAGCGAGATGGCGCGGTAGGCCTCGGCCTGCTTGGTCAGATCGTCGAACACGATCAGGACGTGCTTGCCCTCGTACATCCAGTGCTGGCCGATGGCCGAACCGGTGTAGGGAGCCAGCCACTTGAAGCCGGCGGAATCGGAGGCCGGGGCCGCCACGATGGTGGTGTACTCCAGCGCGCCGTGCTGTTCGAGGGCGGATTTGACGCCCGCGATGGTGGAGCCCTTCTGACCGATCGCCACGTAGATGCAGCGCACCTGCTTGGCCGGATCGCCCGACTCCCAGTTGGCCTTCTGGTTCAGGATCGTATCGATGCAGACCGCGGTCTTACCGGTCTTACGGTCGCCGATGACCAGCTGACGCTGGCCCCGGCCGATGGCGGTCAGGGCGTCGATGGCGGTGACACCGGTGGCCATCGGCTCCTCGACCGGCTGCCGCTCCAGCACGGTGGCGGCCTGCAGTTCCAGCACGCGCCGGTCGTTGGACTCGATCTCGCCCAGACCGTCGATCGGCTGGCCGAGCGGGTTCACCACGCGGCCGAGGAAGTTGTCGCCGACCGGAACCGAGAGCACATCGCCGGTGCGGCGCACCTGCTGGCCCTCTTCGATCTCGGCGAACTCGCCGAGAATGACGGCACCGATTTCGCGGTCCTCGAGGTTCAGCGCCACACCGAGCACGCCACCCGGGAATTCGAGCAGCTCGTTGGCCATGGCCGAAGGCAGGCCGCTGATATGCGCGATGCCGTCACTGGTATCGGTGACAACACCGACTTCCTCGATGGAGGTTTCCGGGGTGTAGCTCTGGGTGTAGCTTTCGATCGCGCTACGGATCTCGTCGGAGGAGATCGTCAGCTCCGCCATGTTCTTCCTGCTCTCGGTCTCTGGTCTGGAATGTCGGGGGGTGTGGTGCGGCCGGGGCGCCGGGGGTTACCCGGTGGCGTACCGCTAGGTCAGCGAGCGGCGCAGCCGTTCCAGTCGGCCGACCGCACTACCGTCGATCACATCGTCACCGATGCGCACGACAAGCCCGCTCAGCAGCTCGGGTTCGACTTCGATATGCACGGTGACGGCCTTGCCGTAGATGCGGCCCAGCGCAGCGGCCAGCCGCTCCCGCTGGGGATCGGTGAGCTCGCTCGCCGACCGCACATGGGCGACGATCTGCTGCCGCCGGGACGCGGCCAGATCGGACAGCTCGTCGAAGGCCGGACCGATACCGGAACTCTGCCTGGCCACCACCTGCTCGGCCAGCGTCTGGGTGATGGGCTCGGTCTTGCCGGACAGCAGCCGCCCCAGCAGATCCCGTTTGGCCGCCGGCGAGGCAGCACGATCGGACAATGCCTGCTCGAGCTCCGGGTTGTCGTCGATGATCCGGCCGAGCCGGAACAGCTCGTCCTCGACAGCGGTCAGCCGATCCTGTTCGGACGCCGCTTTCAGCAGCGCCTGCTGTCCGAGCAGGAACAAAGTGTCGACCAGGTCGCGGGCACGGGACCAATCCTGGGCCACCGCGGTGGTCAGCACCGCCTGCGTGGCGGCACTGACCTTGTTCCCGAATACCCGCTCGCTCAGTTCGGCGCGGGCCGAGCCGGGCACCGACACGTCCGCGAGCGCCACACGCAGCGGACGCTGGTCGTCCAGTACGTCGACAACGGCGAACAGTTCGGACCCCGTCGTGGCCGCGACACCGTTACTTCCGGTCAGCGCGGCCCGAAGAGCCTCCTTGGACCGGGAGCTGGCCTCACGGCTTGCTGCGTACATGGTTCTCACGCCTCCGTCGTTACCTTCCGACCCCGATACCGGCATCCGACCGGTCGATCTCATCGAGGAATCGATCGATCGTCGCGGCCTGTTTGGCCTCGTCCGATACCGACTGCCCGATGATCTTCTCGGCCAGGTCCACCGCGGTGCGGCCGACCTCGGCGCGCAGCTCGGTCAGGATCTGCTGGCGCTGGGCTTCCAGCTGGGTGTGCCCGGCCGCGACGATACGGTCGCTCTCGGCCTGGGCGTCGGTCTTCATCTGGGCGAGGATCTGTTGCCCCTGGGTGCGGGCGTCTTCGCGGATCTTCGCGGCTTCCAGGCGGGCGTCGGCCAGCTGCTTCTGGTACTGCTGCAGCGTCTCCTGGGCTTCGGTCTGTGCCGCCTCCGCCCGTTCGATGCCACCCTCGATCTTGTCGGCGCGCTCGTCCAGCACCTTCATCAGGCGCGGAACGGCGTACTTGTAGACCACGAAGGCGATAATCGCCACGCAGACCGCCGACCAGACGATGTCGTACGTCGCGGGGATGAGAGGATTCACATCCTCTCCCTCTTCCGCTGCGAGCAGAATGAACTCGTTCATCGGAATCAGAAGATGAAGCCGGCGACGAGGCCGATCAGCGCCAGGGCTTCGGTGAACGCGATGCCGAGGAACATGGTGGTCCGGAGTTGTCCGGCGAGCTCGGGCTGGCGGGCAGTACCCTCGATCGCCTTACCGACGACGATACCGACGCCGATACCCGGGCCGATGGCGGCCAGGCCGTAGCCGACAGCGCCGAGGCCCTTCAGCGTGGATTCGTTGGTGGCAGCTTCCTGGGCCAAGTACGAGAGGCTCATGAGTCTTCCATTCCCTTTCTGTTGCTCACCCGCCGGTCGGCGCGGTGCAGCAGGTTCTTATCGATAGTTCCGGTCGGTCAGTGATCGTCGGCGTGCTGGGCAAGGCTGATGTACACGGCGGTCAGCAACGCGAACACATAGGCCTGCAAAACAATGACCAGCAGTTCGAAGAGGGTGAAGGCGAGTCCGCCCAGCAGCGAGAAGGGCGAGAAGATCTTCATCCAGTTGTCCGCGTCGAAGAGGAAGAACTGGGTCGCGCTGAAGAACAGCACCAGCATGATGTGACCGGCGAGCATATTCGCCATGAGTCGGACGGTCAGCGTGAACGGGCGCAGGATGAAGGTCGAGATGAACTCGATCGGAATGAGCAGGACGTGCATGGCCGGCGGAACATTCGGAACGACGATGCTGCTGCGCATATAGGTGAAGAAGCCGTACTTCTTGATGCCCACATAGTTGAACGCGATATACGCGATCACTGCCAGTACCAGCGGCATGCCGATACGCGCGTTCGACGAGATGTTCAAACCGGGAATCACACCCGAGAAGTTCAGAAACAGAACCGTGAAGAAGACCGTCGCGATGAGCGGGAAGAACCTGCGACCGGTTTCCTTGCCGAGGATGTCGTCGCAGATCTGTTCCTTGACGAAGACCATCCCCATCTCGCCGATGCTCTGCAGTTTCTTCGGCACCAGACGCGGGCTACGGAAAGCCAGGAACAGGAAGGCGACCAGCACGGCGGTCATCAGAAGCCGGACCAGCATCAGCCGATCGAGTTCGAAGGGAGTTCCCTCGAACAGCACCGCCGGAGGGAAGAAGTCGGTTAGCGACGGCGCGTGAAACTCCGCGGCCAAGGTGGTGACGCTCAGCGTTCTCTCCCGTGTTCGGGCCGCGGGATGTTTTCGCTCCCGCGGTTCGATCGGACATTGACGATCAATGTGGTCGACTGAGGTCGGCTCGAAGTTCGTCAGCAGCTGTAGCGGGAGGACCGCGCTGGCGTCTGTACGTGTGTCGGCGACATCGTCGACATGCAGAACCGAGCTCTGTACAAGCCCGGCACGGCAGTAGCATAGCGGCAGCTCGCAGTACCTGGTCGGCACCCCTTACTGAGTCGCTTGCTTACCAAGACTTTACCAAGAGATCTACGACAACGTGTAGCGGGGGCGATGTTATCTACGACAGGTTGTCGTTGACGCCGGTCAGGCCGTTTCGGAATCTTCGTCAGCAGCCTGATCGGGCACGTCGACGTAGGGAACCTTCTGCCGTAATACGCCGTAAGTCTCAGCACCCAGGACGATGATCAACGCGCCCACGACGGTGAGAAACAAAGCGAGGCGATCATAGAACTCGAATTGCTTGAGAATCGCGATAACGATCAGTGCGACCAGCAGTTTTCCGACCCAACTGGCAAGCATCACCATGCCCGCCGTATTGGGTGGCAACTTGGCCCCGAACAGCACCACAGCGGCCGTGGTCAGAATGAAACTGCCACCGATCGCGGCGCCGAGCAGCGCACCCCACGCCCCCTCGGCGCCGGAAGCGAGCGTCGCGATCACCACCGCGATGACTGTCAGAGCAACCCACCCGATCAGTCCGTACCGCAGAGCAGCCCGCAACGGGGCATCGGGGTGATAGGAGCTACCGGAACTGGCAGAGCTGGTGGACACAGTCCGCACTCTACCCGGACCCCGTAGCCGACCCCGCCGCATCCCGCCGCGCCTGGCGCCGCCACAACCCCGGGACAGCGGTCACGACCAGCGCAAACAGGAACCCCGCGGCCATCAGCACCACCACCACGCGCCGATCCATCACCGAGGTGCCCACCGCACCGAAAGCTAGTATGCCGACCCACAGGTAGATGACCAGCACCACCCGGCGCTGCGAATGTCCGATCTGCAACAGCCGGTGATGCAGATGCATTTTGTCCGGCGTCGAGAAGCTGACGCCCGCCCGTACCCGGCGCACGATCGCCAGCAGCAGATCCAGGACCGGAATGAACATCACCGCCCCCACCAGCAGCAGCGGCGAGAGCAGGCCGACGATATCCCGCGGCCCGTACCCCTGCAGCGGAATCCGGCCGGACGCGCTGGTGGACACGGCGGCCAGCACCAGACCGATCAGCATCGATCCGGAATCGCCCATGAAGATCCGGGCCGGGGAGAAATTGTGCGGCAGGAACCCCAGGCAGGCGCCTGCCATCGCGGCCGCCAGCAGCGCGGGTGGATAACTGTCCACGGAGCCGCCCTGCTCGGTGAGCAGGCCGATCGCGAACGCGAACACCGCCACCGAGGCGATCAAGCCCAGCCCGGCAGCCAGGCCGTCCAGGCCGTCCACGAAGTTCATGGCGTTGATCAACGTCACCGCCACCGCAACCGTCACCAGCCCGCCCTGCAAGCCGTCGAGCACGACGGTGGAATTACTGAACGGGTCGTAGATCAGGTACCAACCCAGGCCCATCACCGCCATCACCCCCGCGGCGGTGACCTGACCAGCGAATTTGGTGAGCGCGTCGAGACCCCACCGGTCGTCGACGATCCCGACCGCCACGATGATCGTCGCTGCCACCAGCACCGCCGCGATATCGGGCCGGTAGTCGAAACCGCGGCGCAGCGCGGGCAGCTGGTGGGCGAACAACACGGCCGCCACCACCCCGATGTACATTCCGACCCCACCCATCCGGGGAATCGGTTTCACATGCACATCGCGGTCACGCGGAATGGCCACCGCGCCGAACCCGATGGCCAGTGTCCGGATCCCGCCGGTGGCCAGGAAGGTGACCACCGCCGAGATCAACAGAACCAGCAGGAGTTCGCGCAGCGGGACAACCGCACCGGATCCGGTCATCGCACCGACCACCCCGTCACCGCGGGTACTGCCTCCGCACAGCCCGAAGCACTCACTGCGCGACGGACCCGATCAACGCCTCGGGTGTGGTTCCGAGCACCTCGGCGACAGCCTCGGTGGACACCGCGCCCGCACGCAGGATGCGTGGCTGGTCGCCGGTCAGGTCCACGATGGTCGAGGCGGTGGCGTGCTGCGCCGGACCGCCGTCGAGATAGACGCCCACCAGGGAGCCGAGCTGGTCCCGCGCCTGGGTGACGTTATCGGCCGCGGGGCGGCCGGAGATATTGGCACTGGACACCGCCAGCGGCCCGACTTCCTGCAGCAGCTCCAAGGCCACCGGATGCAACGGCATCCGCAGCATCACGGTGCCGCGCGCGTCCCCCAGGTCCCACGCCAGCGACGGCGCCTGCTGCACCACGATGCTCAAACCACCCGGCCAGAAGGCCCGGATCAGATCGCGCGCCTGCGGCCGCACCGAGAAAACCAGGCCGTCGATGGTGTTCCACGACCCCACCAGCACCGGTACCGGCATATCGCGCCCCCGGCCCTTGGCCGCCAGCAGCGATGCCACGGCCGCTGAATCGAAGGCGTCGGCCGCGAGACCGTACACCGTATCGGTAGGCACCACGACCAGCCGCCCCGATCTCAGAGCACTGGTGGCCGCGGCCAGGCCGGCGGCACGCGAATCGGGGTCGGCGCAGTCGTAGACGGTACTCACGGCAACAATCGTATTGCGCCACCCCCGGCGGCGCCGGTTTCGGCCCCCTCGATGCCACCCCGCCAGGTGTCCACCAACCCGGTCGCGCACCGCCGTACTCCGGCCGGACGAATCGCGTCGCCGGTATCCGCCTGCCGGGTCGACGGATCGCCGCGGCGGTATCGGGCCCGAATCCCACTGGGCACTTGTGAGCGCCGGGCCTCGCTCCCCCGAGCACCCCGGCGATGGCACCGCCTCGAGCCGAGCCACCCGAGGTTTCGGCGGATACCGCTTGCGGGTCCCGAGCCCGGCCCAAAGCCCAGCGCGCTGCCGTACTCCGCCCCGATCAGCGGCGGTAGCGAGTTCGGCCGGACACCGAGAACGAGATCGGCCCGCTCTGTCGAGCCGATACCCGACTGCTCATGTAGGGCTCGCCGACGAGATAGCGGCTACGAAACGTGGTTTTCCGGCGAGGTCGGGATGTTCGGCGATTTCTGCGAACCGGCCGTCGGCCGCCAGCAGGCGGGCCAGTTCACTGCCGTTGCTGTCGTCGTGCTCGATCGCCACACCGCCACCCGGACGCAGCAGCCGGCCGATGAGCGGCACCATCGGCCGGATCACATCCAGCCCGTCGGGGCCCCCGAACAGGGCGCGGTGCGGGTCGTGTTCGGCCACCTCGGGTGACAACTGCGCACCTTCCGGGATGTAGGGCGGGTTGGCGACGACGATATCGACCCGGCCGTTCAGCTGCGTGAGCAAACCGGGGTCGGTGACATCGGCATGGTGCAGGGTGATCGGCGTATCACCGGCCGCGCTGTGCAGGTCGGCGTTGCGACGGGCCCAGCGCAAAGCGTCGGGGTCCAGCTCCACGGCATGGACCTCGGCGTCCGGGCGGGCGTGTGCGATCGCCAGCGCCAGGGCGCCCGAGCCCGTGCACAGATCCACCACGATCGGAGTGTGGTCGTGCCGGACCGCCTCCAGCCGGGCCAGCGCCCAGGCGAACAGCAACTCTGTTTCCGGGCGGGGTACGAACACCCCGGGCCCCACCTGGAGATCGATCTCACCCATGGACGATTGCCCCGTCAGATGCTGCAGCGGTACTCGCTCGGCCCGGCGGGCGACCAGTGCGTGGTAGGCGTCGAGCTGTTCGGGATCGATCAGCGGTGCGAGCAGCAGCCGGCCGCGTTCCACCCCCAGCACATACGCGGCGAGATGTTCGGCATCGGCGCGCGGGCTCGCCACCCCGGCCGTCCGGAGGGTTTCGATCGCCTCGACGAGCACGGGGCGCAACTGCACACGGGTCACTGTGTTTATTTTGCGCGCCTCCGGCGCGCGGGGTTTCGGCCCCCCAGGCGTGGTCGTTCAGCCTGCGACACTCGCGGCTGCGCCGCATCGCATCGCAGGCTGAACGACCACGCGGGCCGAAACCTTTCAGGGCCTCGCTGAACTCGGCACCGCCGTGGGTTACGTTCGGTTCGGACGTGAAAACGAACTCGGTTCGGATGTGACCGAACTCCTCGGGCTTCGCCGACATCGTTACCCGGGGGGTCGACCGTACGTAGGCGAGGCCGGCGGAACCCGGCAGCCGATCAGTTCGGGGCAGTCCGGGCGGCATCGTCTTGTTCGGCAGGGTTTCCGGACGAAACGACGAGCGCATTCGGTGGCGACTCGAAGTCGACCCGGCGAGCCGGTGTGCGGGCGCTGTGCTGCGACACTCAGCGCGCCGGTGGCAGGTGCCGAGCGGACCGACGCGACGGTCGAGGGCCCGGGCTCGAAAGTGCAGCACCGCCGCGGGGCTCGGGTGGGTTATTCGGCGGCCATCCGGGCGTTGCGATCGGCGGTGCCGAGGGCGTCCAGGAGGGCGTCCATATCGCCGTTGAGCACGGCGTCGAGGTTGTGCGCCTTGTAGCCGATGCGGTGGTCGGCGATGCGGTTCTCGGGGAAGTTGTAGGTGCGGATCCGTTCCGAACGGTCGACGGTGCGGATCTGGCTCGCCCGGCCCTCGGCCGCTTCCTGCTCGGCCTGCTCTTCGGCCAGGGCCTGCAGCCGGGCGGCCAGAACCTGCATCGCGCGGGCCTTGTTCTGCAGCTGGGAGCGTTCGTTCTGGCAGGTGACGACGATCCCGGTGGGTAGATGGGTGATCCGGACCGCCGAATCGGTGGTGTTCACGCCCTGGCCGCCTTTACCGGACGAGCGGTAGACATCGATACGCAGATCGTTCTCGTCGATCTGCACCTCTTCCACCTCGTCGGGTTCGGGGTAGATGAGGACGCCGGCCGCAGACGTATGCACCCGGCCCTGCGATTCGGTCACCGGTACCCGCTGGACCCGGTGCACCCCGCCCTCGAACTTGAACCGCGACCACACCCCGTCGCGCGCGGCATCGCGACTCTTGATCGACAGCGTCGCTTCCTTGTAGCCGCCCAGGTCGGAGAATGCCGCGTCGAGCACCTCCACCTTCCAGCCGCGGCGTTCGGCGTAGCGGATGTACATGCGGGCGAGGTCGGCGGCGAACAGCGCCGATTCCTCGCCGCCCTCACCGGATTTCACCTCCAGCACCACATCGTCACCGTCGTGCGTATCGCGCGGCGCCAGCAGATCAGCGAGCTGGGTCTCCAGCTCGGCGAGCTGTTCCTCCAGCCCGGGCACCTCCGCCGCGAACGCCGGATCGTCGGCGGCCAGTTCCCGTGCCGCCTCCAGATCGTCTCGGGTCGCCGCGAGTTTCTTGTAGGTAGTCATCACCGGCGCGAGCTCAGCGAACCGCTTCCCCACCCGCCGGGCCGCCCCCGGATCGTTGTGCAGCGCGGGATCCGCCAGCTGGGATTCCAGCCCCGTGTATTCGGCCAGCACATCATCGATTGCCGACGGTGCGGTCTTCTCGGCCATGCGGTCTCCTACCAAGCAACTATTCCGATGAGGTGTCCATCACCCTGTCCCCCGCCCTCCGAACCTGACGCAGCCAGCGCGGCGCCGAGTCTTACGAGGCCCTTGAAGGGTTCGGCCCGTCCATGCTTTCCGTCCGCGAGACAATGCGGCGCAGCCGCGAGTATCGCGGGCGGAAAGCATGGACCAAAGGGGCCGAACCCCGCGCGCGCCAGCGCGCCAAAACACAGCAACCTTAGCGAACAGCGTCGGCCCACTCCTGCTCGAACGGGCCCGCTGCCGACACCCTTCGCAGGCGCCAAAACACAACGCCCGGCCTGCGGTGAGCAGGACCGGGCGCTGAGGGGAAAGCTACTTGGCGTCGGCGTCGGCCTTCTTGGCGCGCTTGCCGTAGCGGGCCTCGAAGCGGGCCACACGACCACCGGTGTCCAGAATCTTCTGCTTGCCGGTGTAGAACGGGTGGCACTGCGAGCAGACCTCGACGGTGATATGCCCGGATTCCTTGGTGGAGCGGGTCTGGAACGTGTTACCACAGCCACAGACGACAGTGGTGTCGACGTAGGCCGGGTGGATTCCTGCCTTCATGGATGTCCTCTCGATATTGGTCGCCGGGTCGCTCGCATATTTACCGAACGTGAACCGGAACCGACTAAGGCGGGAGTCTGCGCGATTCGCAGACGCACGGCGGTCGATTATGCCAGAACCGCTGTGTGCTATTTGCACCGCCTCCGGCGGCGCGGGCTTCGGCCCCCTTGGTCCCTGTTTTCCGCACTCGACACTCGCGGCTGCGCCGCATCGCATCGAGCACGGAAAACAGGGACGGGCCGAAGCCTCCAAGGGCCTCGCTGAACTCGGCACCACGTTTGGCCAGGTTCCGAGTCCCGCAAGACCGCTCGCGAATGGCCGGCGCAGTAATTGGCCGACCATTCGCGACACTCATTCGTCCAGGGCTCCCGGGGCAGTCTTGGAGACCTGCATCAGGAATTCCAGGTTGTTCTTGCTCTTCTTCAACCGGTCGATCAGCAGATCGATGGCCTGGTGCGAATCCAGGCCCGACAGGACACGGCGCAGCTTGTGCAGGACCGCGGCCTCGTCGACGTTGAGCAGCAGTTCGTCCTTACGGGTACCGGACGGGTTGACGTCCACCGCGGGGAACACGCGCCGCTCGGCGATCTTGCGGTCGAGCTTGAGCTCGGCGTTGCCGGTGCCCTTGAACTCCTCGAAGATCACCGTGTCACCGGTCGAACCGGTTTCCACCATGGCGGTGGCGATGATCGTCAGCGAGCCGCCGTTCTCGATATTGCGCGCCGCGCCGAGGAACCGCTTGGGCGGGTACAGCGCGGTGGAATCGACACCACCGGACAGGATGCGTCCGGAGGCCGGCGAGGAGTTGTTGTACGCACGGCCCAGGCGGGTGATCGAGTCGAGCAGGACCACCACGTCCTTACCCATTTCGACCAGGCGCTTGGCCCGTTCGATGGCCAGTTCGGCGACCGAGGTGTGATCGGACGGCGGCCGGTCGAAGGTGGAGGCGATGACCTCACCCTTCACCGAACGCTGCATATCGGTGACCTCTTCGGGACGTTCGTCGACCAGCACAACCATGAGGTAGCACTCGGGGTTGTTGATCGCGATCGCATTGGCGATGTCCTGCATGATCGTGGTCTTACCGGCCTTCGGCGGCGACACGATCAGGGCACGCTGCCCCTTACCGATGGGCATGATCAGGTCGATGACCCGGGTGGTCAGCTTGTTCGGCGTCGTTTCCAGGCGCAGCCGCTGATTGGGGTACAGCGGGGTGAGCTTGTTGAAATCGGGCCGCCGTTTCGCCGAATCCACCTCGGCGCCGTTGACCGTGTCCAGGCGCACCAGCGGATCGAACTTCTGCCGCTGATTGGACTGTTCACCCTCACGCGGGGCCCGCACCGCACCGGTGATCGCGTCACCGCGGCGCAGGCCGTTCTTGCGGACCAGGTTCATCGAGACGTAGACGTCGTTCGGCCCGGCCAGGTAGCCGGAGGTACGCACGAACGCGTAGTTGTCCAGGACATCGAGGATGCCCGCGACCGGCTGCAGAACGTCGTCTTCCCGGATCTCGGGCTCGCGGGCCTCGCCGCCGCCCTCGCGGTCGCGGCCACGGCGACGCTCGCGGAACCGGCGACCCCGGCGACCGCGGCCGCCTTCTTCGTCGTCGCCACCGCGGTTACCGTCACCGCCCCGGTTACCACCGGAGCCACGCTGATCGCCCTGGTTCTGCTGACCGCCCTGGTTCCGGTCACGCCGGCGTTCGCCCTGGTCGGAGTCCTTGGTGTCCTGTTTGGACTCGGACTTGCCGCCGTCGGACTTGGCCTCGTCGGTGCGCGCCTCGCCGGAATCGCCGGAGCTCTTGCCCTGCTGATCGCGACCGCGCCGCTGCCGGCCGCGGCCACGCTGGCCGGAATCCCGGCCGGTGTCCTCGGTGTCGGCGGATCTGGTCTCGGGCTTGGCGTCGGCCTTGGTATCCCCCTTGGCGTCGCCGGTGCCGGCCTTCGACGTGTCGGCCTTCCCGGCCTCCGCGGTGCCGTTGGCATTCGCCGCACCGTTGGTGGCGGCCTGCTTCTCGGCGCCCTTGATATCGCCGGACGCCTTATCGGCGCCGGTGGAGGCACGATCGTTCGCGGTCCGAGCGGGCGCGGGCGCCTCGGCCGGAGCGGCGGCGGGCGCAGCAGCAGCCGTGGTGGCCGCGGCCGCGGCGGGCTCCGCGGACTTACGTTCCTTGGCAGCCTTCGCGCGGGAGTTGCGCTCCGCGGCGGCGGGTCTGCCGGCCTGATTTTCCTTGATAGCAGCGATGAGATCACCCTTGCGCATACCGGAGGTGCCCCGAATTCCGAGTTCCCCTGCCAGTGCGCGCAACTGCGGCAACAACATTCCAGTCAGCCCCGATCCGATGTCGGTGTTTTCGCTCATCTTCGAAATCTGTCCGGAGTCACTTTCGCGGTTGCCCGAGGGTACGGAGTCGGATTCCACCCCGGGTGTCGCGAGCAGGTCCGTATCTGTCACGGAGATCCTTTCCTTCCCTCGATGGCCGTGTGCTGTGTCGAGGGTTTCGTTCCGTAGCCCGATCTCGCTGCCGGACTCGGATTTGTAGCCGTATCGCCTGCCCCTCCGGGACCGGGTGCTTCGCCACCGAGGAAAATGGTGGAAGAGATCATTCCAGTTCAGAGGCTGCGCGGCACCCCCATGGCATGGAGGCTCGAGCCTGGAGCCTGCTGGAGCGATTGCCCTGATGAAGCACCGGCGTCTGATGCGCGCGATGTACGGACTTGCCCAGGATAGCGGGCAACTACGAACCTCGGCAAGGCGGACGCGCCCGTCAGGCGATCCGGACGCCTTCCGCGAGGCCGGGCTCGAGTACCCGCAGCCCGTCCGCCGCGGCACGCGCACGCAGTTCGTCGGGGAAAGCGCTGGTCCCGAGTGCGAGCACCGTGGGGCCGGCGCCCGAAACGGTAGCCGCGATTCCGGCGGCCCGCAAGCGGTCGATCCAGGCGGTCGTCAGCGGCAGGGCGGGTGCGCGCTGAGTTTGGTGCAGCCGGTCCGCGGTGGCCGGGAGCAGCAGATCGGGGCGCTGGGTCAGCGCGACCACCGCCAGCGCGGCCCGGCTCACATTGAACGCGGCGTCGCGATGCGGGATCAGCTCGGGCAGCAGGCCCCGGGTTTGCGCCGTGGAAGAGCGCTCGTCGGGGACCAGAACGACCGGTCGCAGGCCGGCGTGCCCGTCGAGGCGGACGGCGCGGTAGATCCGCTGTGGCGCAGCGATATCACCGATGGCCTCGGGGCCCGGGCCGGTTTCGGTCCAGGAGACGACGATACCGCCGAGCACGCTGGCCGCCGCATTGTCGGGATGTCCCTCGAATTCGGCGGCGAGCTGCACCATCCGGTCGGCGTCGACGGCCAGGGCCGGGTCGAATTCGGCAGCCAGCGCACAGCCCGCGGCAATACCGCCGACCACGGCCGCCGCCGAGGAACCCAGCCCGCGGGAGTGCGGGATCGCGTTCCGGCACAGCACCTCCAGGCCGTCGGTCCAGACCCCGGCCGATTCCAGTCCGCGTTCGATGGCGCGGACCACCAGATGCTGTGGCCCCCAGGGCACCTCGTCGGCGCCCTCGCCCTCGACCCGGATATCCAGTCCGGAATCGGTGCTGCGCACCTCGATCTCGTCGTAGATGCCCAGCGCCATCCCCAGCGAATCGAAACCGGGGCCGAGATTCGCGCTGGATGCGGGGACCCGGACCGTGACGGTGAGCCCGGCCGGCAGGGTGGGAGCGGTGAGCCGGCTCTCGCGCGTATCCAAGATCAGGCCAGTTCGAGTCGGGCGGCGACGGCCACCGGGTCGACCGCGATGGCCTGGACCTCGGGCATACCGAGCAGAGCGGTATCGGGATCCTTGAGACCGTTACCGGTGACCGTGCAGACCACCTTCAGCCCGGGCTCGAGCCAGCCGTCGCTGCGGGCGGCCAGCACTCCGGCGACACTTGCCGCGGAGGCCGGTTCGACGAATACGCCTTCCTTGGCCGCAACCAGCCGGTATGCCTCCAGGATCTCGTCGTCGGTGGCCGCGCGGAACGCGCCACCGGACTCCTCCTTGGCCGCGACCGCACCGTTCCACGAGGCGGGCGCGCCGATCCGGATGGCGGTCGCGATGGTTTCCGGTTCCTTCACCGGGGCACCGTTGACCAGCGGGGCCGCCCCGGCGGCCTGCACGCCCAGCATGCGCGGCAGTGAACCCGTCACGCCGTCGGCGTGGTATTCGCGATAGCCACGCCAGTAGGCGGTGATATTGCCGGCGTTACCCACCGGCAGCGCGTGCACATCGGGGGCGGTGCCGAGCACATCGCAGATCTCGAACGAGGCCGTTTTCTGGCCTTCGATCCGCGCCGGGTTCACCGAGTTGACCAGGCCGATCGCCGGGAAATCGGAGGTGACCTTACGGGCCAGCTCCAGGCAGTCGTCGAAATTGCCCTCGACCTGGATCACCTTGGCGCCGAGCATCACGGCCTGGGCGAGTTTCCCCATGGCGATCTTGCCCTGCGGGATGAGCACCGCGCAGGTCATCCCGGCGCGGGTCGCGTAGGCGGCGGCCGAGGCCGAGGTATTGCCGGTGGAGGCGCACAGCACCGCCTGCTGACCCCGGTATTTGGCGTCGGTCATCGCCATGGTCATACCCCGGTCCTTGAACGAACCGGTCGGGTTGGCACCCTCGACCTTGAGATAAACCTCGCACCCGGTGAGTTCGGACAGGTACGGGGCGGGCACCAGCGGGGTGCCACCCTCGAACAGGGTGACCGGCTCCCAGTCGGCCGCACCCGCGAGCCGATCCCGGTAGGCGGCGATCAGCCCGGGCCAGCGGGAGTGCACGCCGGATTGCGGGGCCACGCCGGAAGGCCCGCCCACCGCCCCGCGCCGCGATGCTGTTGTCATTCTTCGGTGCCTTCCAATCTCAGAACGCTGGTGACAGATGTGACGGATTCCATATCCGCGAGGGCGGCCACGGTTTCGGCCAGCGCCGACTCCGTCGCCAGGTGGGTGACGACGACGAGCCGTGCCCGGTCATCGTGCCCTTCCTGCCGGACGGTGGAAATACTGACCCCGTGCTCGGCGAATTTACCCGCCACCCGGGCCAGCACACCGGGACGGTCCTCGACCTTCAGATTCACGTGGTACCGGGTGGGTGTATCGCCCATCGGCGCGATCGGCAGCGCCGCGTAGACCGATTCTCCGGGAGCGCGGCCGCCGAAGAATTTGTTGCGCGCGGCCATCACCAGATCACCCAGGACCGCCGAGGCGGTAGGTGCACCGCCGGCGCCCTGGCCGTAGAACATCAGCCGGCCGGCGTTCTCGGCCTCCACGACCACCGCGTTGAACGCCCCGCTGACCGTGGCCAGCGGATGTTTGCGCGGGATCAGCGCCGGATAGACCCGCACCGAAACGCGTTCCTTACCGCCCTCGGCCGGGCTCGGCTCTCCGGGTCCGGCCGGTACCCGCTCGCAGATCGCGAGCAGTTTCACGGCGCAGTTCACCGCGGAGGCGGTTTCCAGGTCCTCGGAGGTGATCGTCGAGATGCCCTGCCGGAACACATCGGCGGCCGTGACCCGGGTGTGGAAGGCGAGGGAGGCGAGGATGGCCGCCTTGGCGGCGGCGTCGTAGCCCTCGACATCGGCGGTCGGATCTGCTTCGGCGTAACCGAGGCGGGTGGCTTCGGCGAGGGTCTCGCCGTAATCCGCGCCGGTTTCGTCCATCGCGGACAGGATGAAATTGGTGGTGCCGTTGACGATGCCGACCACCCGGTTGACCCGGTCGCCGGACAGCGACTGGATCAGCGGCCGCACCACCGGGATCGCCCCGGCGACCGCGGCCTCGAAGTAGAGATCGGCGCGGCTGCGCTCGGCCGCGGCGGCCAGCTCCCCGGTGTAATCGGCCAGCAGCGCCTTATTGGCGGTGACCACGGACTTACCGGCATTGAGCGCAGCCAGGATGAGCGCGCGCGCCGGGTCGATACCGCCGATGACCTCGACCACTACGTCCACATCGGACCGGGCGACCAACTCTTCGGCGTCAGTGGTCAGCAGTTCGGCGGGCAGGCCACGGTCCCGGTCGAGGTTGCGGACCGCGACCCCGCGCAGGGTCACGGGTGCGCCGACCCGCGCCTGCAGATCGTCGGCATGCTCGCGCAGAATCCGCACGACCTCGCTGCCCACATTGCCCATACCCAGTACCGCGACCCCGATGGGCCGATCCGGGCCCCACTGGCCCGGTACGACATCGTTCACCGCGGGCACGCTCACCTCGGGCATATTCGCCCCTTTCGTCGCGTCCATCAGACCTCCAGACCGAGCAGATCGTCGATCGTTTCCCGGCGCAGGATCAGCCGTGCCGTACCGTCTGCGACAGCGACGACAGCGGGTCTGGTCAGCATGTTGTACCGGCTCGACATGGAATAGCAGTAGGCTCCCGTCCCGGCCACGGCGACGAGGTCGCCGGGCCCGGCGTCGGCGGGCAGCCAGGTGTCGCGGATGATGATATCGCCGCTCTCGCAATGCTTTCCGACGACGCGGGCGACCACCGGCTCGGCCTGCGAACCCCGCGAGACGAGCTGGCAGTGGTAATCGGCCTGGTACAACGCGGGGCGGATATTGTCGCTCATCCCGCCGTCGACGCTCACATAGCGGCGGCGCAGGCCACCGTCGAGGGATACGTCCTTGATGGTGCCGATCTCGTACAGGGTCACCGTGCCCGGTCCAGCGATCGCGCGGCCCGGTTCGACCGCGATCCGCGGAACGGGCAACCCGGCCAGTTCGGCTTCCCGCGCGACCAGAACCCGCAGTTTCTCGGCGAAAGCGTCCAGCGGTGGCGGGGTGTCCGAGGGCAGATACGAAATGCCGAGCCCGCCGCCGAGGTCGAGCAGGGATATCTGCGCGGTGCGTTCGACACCGAAGGTGTCGACGGCCTCCCGCAGCAGCCCGAGCATCCGGTGCGCCGCGATTTCGAAACCGTCGATTTCGAAGATCTGCGAGCCGATATGGCTGTGCAGGCCGACCAGGCGCAGGTTGTCGGCTTCGAAGACCCGGGCCAATGCCTCCATGGCGTCACCGCCGGCGATGGAGAAACCGAATTTCTGGTCCTCGTGGGCGGTGGAAATGTATTCGTGGGTATGCGCCTCGACCCCGACGGTCACGCGGACCAGCACATCCTGCACCACCCCCGCCGCGCCGGCGACGGCTTCCAGCCGGTCGATCTCGAACAGCGAATCGACCACCACATGCCCGGCCCCCGCCGCGACGGCGGCCTCGAGTTCGCCGACGGATTTGTTGTTGCCGTGCACCGCGATACGTTCGGCGGGGAACCCGGCGTGCAGCGCGACCGCCAGTTCACCACCGGAGGCCACGTCCAGCGACAGGCCCTCGTCGCGGACCCACCGCGCCACCTCGCCGCACAGAAAAGCCTTGGAGGCGTAGTGAACTCGCGAATCGGACCCGAACGCGCGCACCATATCGCGGCAGCGGGACCGGAAATCGTCCTCGTCCACCACGAACAGCGGGGTGCCGAACTTCGCGGCGAGTTCGGTGACCGGTATACCCCCGAGGCGCACCACATCGTCGGCGTCGCGGGTGGCGCCGCGCGGCCACACGTTCTCGGGCAGATCGATCATCTCCCGCGGACCCGCCGGGCGCTGCGGCAGATTCGGCGCATGCGGGATATCGGCGTGCCGAGGCCCGGCCGGATGGACACTCATCGGTCTCCCTTCCTCACCCACTGCCGGAACAGTCGGTCGTTGCGATGGTGGGTGGCGGTCACATCCGCTCCGGTGCGGTGACGCCGAGCAGGGCCAGCCCGTTGGCGAGCACCTGCCGGGTGGCATTGGCCAGGACCAGCCGGGCGGCGTTGACCGGGCTCACGGGTTCGTCGCCCATCGGCAGCACCCGCAGGGCCTTGTTGGACTGGAACGGATGGTAGGCGCCGGCCAATTCCTCCAGGTAGCGGGCGATGCGATGCGGTTCGCGCAGGGTGGCCGCGCTCGCCACCACCCGGGGGAACTCACCGAGGGTCCGGATGAGCGCACCTTCGAGATCGGAGTCCAGCAGCGCGAAATCCGGTGCCACCTTGTCGTATTCGAACTCGGCGGCGTTGCGTGCGATCGACGCCGCGCGGGCGTGCGCGTACTGCACGTAGTAGACCGGATTGACGCTTTCCTGTTTCGTCCACAGGTCCAGGTCGATATCGATACCCGAGTTCACCGAACTGCGCACCAGCGAATAGCGGGCGGCGTCCACGCCGATGGCCTCCACCAGATCATCCAGGGTGACCACGGTGCCGGCGCGTTTACTCATCCGCACCGCGACACCGTCGCGCAGCAGATTCACCATCTGCCCGATGAGCACCTCGACACTGTCGGGGTCGTCGCCGAACGCCGCGGCGGCGGCCTTCAACCGGCCGATATACCCGTGATGGTCGGCGCCGAGCATATAAATGCACAGGTCGAAGCCACGCGACCGCTTGTTCTGCAGGTACGCGATATCGCCGGCGATATAGGCGGCATGGCCGTCGCTCTTGATGACCACCCGGTCCTGATCGTCACCGTATTCGGAGCTCTTGATCCACCAGGCGCCGTCCTTCGGGTACAGGTCGCCGGAGTTCTTCAGCGTTTCCACCGCGCGTTCCACCGCACCCGAGGCGAACAGCGAACTCTCGTTGAAATACACATCGAAATCGGTGCCGAATTCGTGCAGCGTTTTCTTGATATGGGCGAACATGAGTTCCACGCCCTCGGCGCGGAACAGTTCGATACGCCGCTCGGGGTCGAGGTCGAGCACTCCGGGATGCGCGGAAACGACCTGGTCGGCGATTTCGGCGATATAGGCGCCCGCGTATCCGTTCTCCGGCGTGGGCGCACCGGTGGCGGCCGCCACCAGCGATTCGGCGAACCGGGTGATCTGCGCGCCGTGATCGTTGAAGTAGTACTCGCGGGTGACCTCGGCGCCCTGCGCGGCGAGAATACGGCCCAATGCGTCGCCGACGGCCGCCCAGCGCGTACCCCCCAGATGCACGGGACCGGTCGGGTTCGCGGAGACGAACTCCAGATTGATCTTGGTACCGGCCAGCGCGTCCGCGGTGCCGTAATTCACACCGGCGGTCAGCACCTGCTGCAGGATCACGCCCTGCGCCGACGCCGCCAGCCGGATGTTCAGGAAGCCCGGACCGGCCACTTCCGCGCTCGCCACAGCCGATGTATCGCCGAGCGCTTCGGCCAGCCAGCCCGCCAGCTCACGCGGATTCGCACCCGCCTTCTTGGCGACCCGCATCGCTACATTGGTGCTGTAGTCACCGTGTTCGGGATTCCGCGGACGCTCCACATCGACCTTGTCGGGCAGGACCGCGGGGTCCAGTCCGCGTTCGGCGAGTACCTTCGCGGCCGTCGCGTGAAGGAGATCTGCAAGGTCGGCTGGAGTCACGAGTCTCTATCCTATGGTCCGAGTGGGTGCGCGCCGCGAGTGGGCACCGCAGCAATGCACTGTTCATCACGTGGGAAAGAGCTAGGACCGGTATGCCGAACAGGACCAGCGCCAAATCGGCGAAAGCCGTCAAGGCAGCGGGCAAAGTCGCTCCCGCCCGGGCGGGCGGCGGTAAAAAAGGGAACAAACCACCGCTCATGCAGCGTATCCCGTGGCTCACGGTGGGCGCTGTGGTGGTGCTCATCGCGCTCGTCGGGGCGCTGGCGGCGAGCCTGCTCCCGAAATATCAGGAGCAGGCCGCGCTACGCGAACGGCAGGAGCACGTCCGGCAGCTGCGCGAATCGCTGGGCCAGCAGTTCGCGCCGACCGAACAGAACCAGGACCCCTCCACGCAGATCCAGGGCGTGGCGACACAGGAATACCCGGCGGGTCTGCATGTCGACGCCACCCAGCGCGTCGCCTACGACAAGACGCCGGCGTTCGGCGGCCCGCACGACGCGTCCTGGGCCGACTGTATGGGCACCGTCTACGACACTGCGATCCGTGAGGAGAACGCCGTCCACTCGCTGGAACACGGCGCGGTGTGGATCACCTACAACCCCGAGAAGGTCGACGAGGACGGGGTCGACACGCTGAAGGCCTGGGTGGACGGCGAGCAGTACATGCTCATGTCCCCATACCCCGATCAGGAAGCGCCCATTTCGCTGCAGTCGTGGGGGCACCAGCTCACCGTGCCGGACGCCGAGGACGAGCGGATCGGCCAGTTCGTCACGGCACTGCGCCTGAACAACTACGCCTACCCGGAGGTCGGCGCCAGCTGTTCCAACCCGACCTTCGGTACCGAGAACCCGCCGGCCTACGACCCGAGCGAGCCGGGTCCCGACGCGGTGCCGATGGACGGCGGCGGTATCCAGCCCGACCAGAGCGAGATGGGCGGCGCACCGGGCGGACTGCCCGGTGGACTGCCCGGCGGTATTCCGGCCATCCCGGGGATGCCGGGCACACTGCCGCAACAGCAGCAGGCGCCGATCGGTGCACAGCCGGAGCCCGGGGCCGGGCAGTAATGCCGGACACCGAGACCGCCGCGGAGGAAGCGCAGCCGGCACGCGGCTGGCGCACACAGGTGCGCGCGCAACGTGTCCCGCTGCTGATCATCGGTGCCATCGCCCTGCTCGTAGCCGGGTTCGGCGCCGGTGTCCTGCTGGCGCCGGATACCACCGGCGACGCCAGTCCGGCCGGCCCGGTGGATATCGGGTTCGCGCAGGATATGTCGGCGCATCACGCGCAGGCCGTGGAGATGTCCGGTATCGCGCTGAACGGTTCCACCGACCCCGACGTCCGGCGGCTGGCCTTCGACATTCTCACCACCCAGCAGGGTCAGATCGGACGGATGCAGGGCTGGCTGCAGATGTGGGATGCACCGGCGAGCACCACCGGCGAACCTATGACGTGGATGCCGCAGGAAGAGCACGGCGGTCACGGTCACGACCACGGCGGTGCGGGGACGGCCGCGATGCCGGGCATGGCCACGTCCGACGAACTCCGGCAACTGCGCGCCGCCCGGGGCGCGCAGCTGGACACACTGTTCCTGCAACTGATGCTGCGGCACCACCAGGGCGGGGTCCCGATGCTCGAATACGGCGCCGAACACGCCGAGACCACGGAGATCAAAACACTCGCCGGTCAGATGCTGCCCGCCCAGGAGGGCGAATCCAGGTTGATGACCAAAATGCTCGCCGACCGCGGCGCCCAACCGCTACCGTTCGGATGAGCCGCCACCATACGTTTTGGCCCTACCGCGGCTGATGCGTTACGCTGTGGTCCGCCCGATCGACCGGACTTCCGGACCTTCGGGTGGATCCCCGCCCTCGTAGCTCAGGGGATAGAGCGTCTGCCTCCGGAGCAGAAGGCCGCAGGTTCGATTCCTGCCGAGGGCACACACGAGAAAGCTCCTGACCAGGCGATTCCGGTCAGGAGCTTTTCTCGTTCCTATCGCCGGCCGGCGTCGATGACACAACCTCGCGTATGGCAGCAAGCAACCACCGGCAGGCCCCGGATCACCGCTTGGCCAACCGGACGACCGGGTACTCGCGATCGGATTTCTGCTGATACTTCGCGTAGCGCGGCTGCTGTGCGGTGATGCGCTGCCACGCCTGAGCACGATCGTCACCGGCGAGACGATGTGGTGTCACGGGCACGGCCGGGCTGCCGTGCAATTCGGCCGCCGCCTGCTCGGGATTGGCCATCAGGTTCGCGTACCAGTCGGGATCCCGTTTACCACCGCCCGAGGCCACCAGCAGCCATCCGTCGTCATCGGGGAACCAGGTGATCGGTGTTTCCCGTGGTTCCCCGCTCCGGCGGCCGGTCGTATGCAGTATCAGCAGATCCATACCCAGGTATTTGCCGCCCTTGCGGCGGACCTTGGCGGTGGTTCGCGCGTTCATCTTCCGCTGGAACCACAAGGAGAGCGCGCTGGGCGACCCTTTCTTGTGTCCGCCCTGTTTCTGCTCCTGCGACATACACCAACCTCCCTCTCGGTCACTTTTGTCCGGTGCCACCGATCCGCTGGGACCGGCCTGTTGTGAACGACGCTAGTCGCGCCGCGATGACCAGCGCTTCTCGATTCCTGACCGGGTCGCGACCCGGCGCGCACGCGAGCCGGCGCCCGGCACCGGCCGGGTGTTTGTCATAGTCTTCCGGTGGTATCGAGGGGGCCCGGCATGCGTGGGGATCGGAGCACACTTTGACGAACTGCTGCGGCCCGTCGCGTCGCACCGTACTGGGCGCACTCGGTCTCGCCGCACTGCTTCCCGTGGCCGGGCGGGCCATCGCACAGCCGGGCCCGGTTCTCGCCACCGATCTGGAAGTCGTCACCGTGACCGATACCTCCGCGGTGCTCACCTGGACCACCCGGGCACCCGACGCGGCGGGCCGGCCGGTTCCGGTACCCACCGACGGCGAGGTGTGGCTGGCTCCCGTCGACAGTTCGCGACCACCCCGGCAGGTCTGGGGTTCCGACGGCACGACCCCGTTCCACTACGCGCAGGTCGACGGTCTCGAACCGGGGCGCACGTACCGTTTCGAAGCCCGCGGCGCCGGAGTGCGGGCGACACCGGCGGTTTCGGCGGCCACAGGCCTACCTGGTAGTCCGGAAACCAGCGGAACCTTCACCACCCTCGTCCCCCCGCCCGGCCGGTTGCTGCGAACCCTGGCTCTGGCCAACGATATCCACTACGGCGAAACAGTCAGCGGTTTGGTGGTGGGTGATCTCCCGCCCGGTTTCCGGCAGGAGCCCGGCCTGCCACCGTATCCGCAGGTGATGCTGGATGCCCTGCTCGACGATCTGCGTCGCGCCGATCGTGGCGCCGCTACCCTGCTGCTGGCCGGCGATCTGAGCGCCGAGGCCGCGCCGGAGGACCTCCGCGCGGTACGCGACCGGCTCGACCACTGGGGCAGCGCAGGTACCGACTACCTCGCCGTGCGCGGCAACCACGACCGCCCGCATACGGGCGGCGAATACGCCGGCTGTCCGGCCGTTCCCGGTACCGCCGGGCACCATGATTGCTGGAGCGATGTTTTCGGGCCGCGGCAACAGCTGGTCGAATACGAACTGGGCGGTTTGCGGCTGCTCGGTCTCGACACCAGCGCGCTCGACGGATCCGGCGGAGTGCTCGATCCCCCGCAGTTCGACCGGATGAGCGAATTGCTGCGCAACGAACCAGACCGTCCCACAATTGTTTTCGGTCACCACCCGGTCACCGCCGAGGCAGGCCTGACCAATACCGGCGGCCCCGGATTCATCCTGGACCGTGCGCACGCCCTGCGGCTCCAGCAACTGTACGAAAGAGCGCCCGGCGTTTTCCTGCAGCACAGCGGACATACGCACCGCACCCGCCGAACCCGGCCCGATACCGCCTGTGCTGTCGAATTCCTGGAGGTCGCAGCGGTCAAGGAGTATCCCGGCGGTTACAGCCTGCTGCGGATCTACGAGGGCGGGTACACAGTGAACTTCTACAAAACCCGCACCCCGGATGCCCGCCGCTGGAGCACCCTGACCCGCGGCGAGTACTTCGGACTACTCCCCGATTACGCCCTGGGCACCTTTGCCGACCGCAATCACGTTGTACTGCGCGATTTCTCGGGGTTGCGCTGACGCCGAACCGCGGCCGGAGCCGGGAACGAATCCCGGCCCCGGCCGACTCGAGCGAGCGGCGGGAATCGAACCCGCGTGAACGGCTTTGCAGACCGTTGCCTCAACCACTCAGCCACGCCCGCGTGACCAGGTGATCATCATCGCTGGTGCCCCGCCACGCGAACCAGGATTCGGATCACGCGGATCGCAATCGGCGCGCGCGGCGAGGATCGGCGATCGCGGAACCGGCCGGACAGCGACCTGCCGAGCGAACCATGCGGGCTGTGCCGAACGAACGTTGCGGGCCGTGTCGAGCCAAGCGTGCGGACCGTACCGAACGAACATTGCCGGCCGTGCTGAACGAACGTTGCGGGCCGTGCCGAGCGATGCGTGCAGGCGGTGGCGAGGTCCCCGCGAACCGTCCGCGCCGGGCCGCGCGGTGGAATCGGCTCCCGGCGCGCCGTGCGATGATCGAACACATGTCTCGTCCCCGGCCGCTACCTCTGGACCCGATACAAGAGGCCCATCGTCAATGGGTCGGCCACGGCTGGGGTGCGGTCGCCGACGGGATGGCGGCCGTGACCTCACTGGTCCGCGCCCAGCAGATCGTGATGGCCCGGGTGGACGAGGCGCTGCGGCCGACCGGGCTCACCTTCTCGCGCTACGAGCTGCTGCAGTTGCTGAACTTCAGCACCACCGGCGCGCTGCCGATGGCGGTGGCCAGTGCGCGGTTGCAGGTCCATCCGACCAGCGTCACCAATTCGGTGGACCGGCTCGAGGCCGCGGGACTGGTGAACCGGGTACCGCATCCGAACGACCGGCGCGCGACCCTGATCGAGATCACCGACGCGGGGCGTTCGCTGGTCGCCGAGGCCACCGAATACCTCAACGAGCGGGTGTTCGCCCGCCCGGAACTTCCGCCGGACCGGTTGCGGACGCTGCTGCAGTTGCTGGCCGAGTTCCGGCATACCGCGGGCGACTTCGACACCGGCGAGGAACCGGCCCGCTGGAACGAACCCTGAGCTCCGGCGGGGTGCGCGCGGGGCCGGCAAACAATGGGCAGTGAACATACCGGTCGGCCCTGTACGCCCGATCGGTAGCAAACGAATAACGGCCAGGCACCCGATCAGCAAATTTCTCGGTGATTCGGCTTGGCATCCCCGGCCGCACAGCGCACCATATGTTTATGGTGCTGGTGCTCGGGGTATCGGTGGGCTCCTCGGGAGCGCGCGCCGTTCTCACCCATTCCGATCAACCGCACCTCCCGCCGATCGACCGCTGTCATATCCCCCGCCCGGCCGGTGCACCCGTGATCGACCCGGTGCTCACCGCGGTCCGGCGGATGCATACCGCGGCCCGCGATCGTGACGAGTACATCACCGGCACCGCCGTGACCTGCCGGGACCACACACAGGTCGAACTGGTCGGTGAGGCCCTGGGCACCGGCCGGGTCACCCTGGTGGACGAGCCGCTGGCCCAGCTCCGGTACCTGCGGTTCACCGAACAACTACCGGTATCGGGTTCGGTGATGCTGTTCGACCTGGGAGCGTCCGGGCTCACCCTGACGCAGGTGGACTGCCGCACCGATTCGGTGATCGCCGCCGCCCAGTGCCCCGGCCTCGGCGGCGACACCTACGACCAACTCTTGTGCGAATGGCTCGACCGGGCGGGCGTGTTCACCGACGAAGCCGCCGCCGGCCGATACCGGGAAGCGCTGAGCAGCGCCCGGGTGGTCACCGCGGCCGATCCCGGCACCGCCGAACGCGCGGTGATCACCCGCAGCGATCTCACCGACCTCTGCGCCGAACCCGTGGCGGAGGCCGCCGGCCTGATCCGGCGGGTCAGCGAACGATCCGAGACTCCGGCCGAAACCGTCGCCCTGCTCGGCGGCTGCGCCCGCAATCCGGGGCTCCGCACCCGGCTGGCCGAACTGCTCGACCTCCCGCTGGTCTGCGACCGGGAACCGGAGTATGTCTCGGCGCGCGGGGCGCTGCTGTTCGCGGCCCAGCGGCCGGCCGCCGCAACCCGTACCGCGCATATCCGGGCGGGAGGTCAGGTGGTGCCGCTGAGCCCCCCGGTGACCGGCCGGCGCAAGGTGTATGCGGCGGCGGCCGTCACCATCGGCCTGGGCGCCACCGTGGCCGGTCTGCTCACCGCACAGAACGGTACGGCGCAACCGGCCGGCAGCACCTACGTACCGACCGACGTTCTCGACGCCCCGCCCGAGCCCTGACGAGCTCGGGCCGCGACCGGATCAGCGGTTGGTGAATTCGGCGGTCCGCTTGTCCACGAACGCCGCCATCCCTTCCTTCTGGTCCGCGGTGGCGAACAGCGAGTGGAACACCCGCCGCTCGAACCGGAGTCCCTCGCTCAGGGTGGTTTCGAAAGACCGGTTCACGGCTTCCTTGGCGATCATGGCGACCGGAAGCGACATCGACGCGATGGTGCCGGCGACCTCGAGCGCGGTATCGAGCAGTTCCGCGGCGGGCACGATGCGCGATACCAGCCCGGCGCGTTCGGCTTCCTCGACATCCATATTGCGGCCGGTGAGCACCAGGTCCATGGCCTTGGCCTTACCGATCGCGCGGGTGAGCCGCTGCGAACCACCGATACCCGGGATAACGCCCAGCTTGATCTCCGGCTGCCCGAACTTGGCGGTATCGGCGGCGATCAGCAGATCGCAGATCATGGCCAGTTCACACCCGCCCCCCAGGGCGTACCCGCCCACGGCGGCGATGGTCGGCTTGCGGAACTGGGCCAGCCGCTCCCACCGCGCGAAGTAGTCGTCCATGAACATGTCCATATAGGACTTGGGCTGCATCTCCTTGATATCGGCACCGGCGGCGAAGGCGCGGTCCGATCCGGTGATCACCACCGCACCGATCTCGTCATCGCGTTCGAGTTCGTCGAGGGCCGCGACCACATCGTCGAGGACCTGCGCGTTCAGTGCGTTCAGCGCCTTGGGCCGGTTCAGCGTGATGAGGCCGACCTTGTCCTTACGCTCCAGCAGAATCGTCTCGAAGTCGGTCACAGCACATCCTCTTCGTCGAAACGGTTACGAATATCGGTGACGATACCGTTCGGGTCCGATGGGTCGCGGCGGCAGTCCCGGCCCGGCAGATCACCGGCGCCGGTCATTCGCCGCTCGCCAGCCGGTGCACGATGTCGCCGATCCAGCCGTCGATCCAGCCGGTCAACTGGCGGTGGTCCATTCCGGTGACCGTCTGCCGCTCCCCGGCCGAGCGGATCAGGTACCGCCCGTCGCCCGGCAGGTCACGCCACAGCGCGGAGGTCTGGGTGATACCCGGTAGCCGGAAATGCAGCCGGCTCTGCAGCACCCGCAGGTATCCGGTGCCGGTCGCGGGAGTTCCGAAGAACGCCCTGCTGTCCGCCACCGCGGTATCGATGCCCGGCTCCGAACCGGACTCCACCGTGAACTCGGGTCGCGAACCCGCGCCCGCGGCCGGTAGCAACCCCGTCACCGCCGGTGCCAATTCCGCGACGGGGCATTCGATTACGTCGAAACCTCTACTGTGCTGGGTTGTTTCCCCGATGCGCTGCCGCAGGACGTAGCCCCGCGAGCCCTGGCGGACCGCGTGCACGTAGGTGCACGATTCCGGCGCTCGCGGGTCGCGTTCGTCCCAGCCGCGGGCCACCACGATCACGTCCGGCCGGGAGATCGCACCGGCCATCTCCTCGAACGCGTGATCCGCGCGAGCATCCAGTGTCCGGCGCGCATCCTCCCGGGCGGCAGCATAGGCGTCCGCTGACCGGATCCGGCTGGTAAATGTGAACGGTTTGGGTAGCTTGCCGCGGCGGAACTCATCGCAGAGGACCTTGAACTCGATATCGGTGAACCGCCATCGGCGCGCGGCCTCCGGTGCCTCGGCGAAAATATCGCGCGTTCGGCCCGGCGCGGCCGTCACTCGTCCTCCCGGTTCCATTCCAACCGCGACATCACGAACGCGACCTGCTCGCCGACCCACCTCACCATCTCGTCGGTACCCGATCCCGCCACCACCGGCGCCGGGTGATCCAGCGGGATCACATAGCGGCCGTCGGCCGGCAGATCACGCCACAACACCCCCATATCGATCCGGCCGCGCGGACCGAATTTCGAGCGCCCCTGATACACCCGGATATACCCGCTACGGGTGGCCGGGGTTTCGAAGAAAGCCTTGGCTCGATAGGTGTCGTCGTCCTCGGGTTCGTCGTTGTCCGACACCATCGAAATGTTCGGCGCGAAACCATTTTCACCGCCGGACTCCGACGAGCTCTGTGGGACCGGGATATCCGGCAACCGACCGGATCTCGCGAAAGGCAGGCCGGCGAGCACCGCGTCCCCCAGCGAATCCGGATGGCACGCGGTGACGTCGAAACCCCCACTGTGTGCCATCGTCTCCCCCGGCCGCTGCGAGATCAGGTAGCCACGGGCGCCGCGGCGTACTGCCAGCATGCGGGTCCGGTCGGCCGGGTTGTCGAAATCGCCGTCGGTCCAGGCTTGCGCTGCGACGTAGACATCCGGTTTGTCCAGCGCTTTGCCGAGTTCGTCCAGATCCGCATCGGCCAGCCGCAGCAATCGCCCCCGAATATCCGACTTCGCCATGTCGTAGTCGTTCTCCCACCGGATCCGGCTGGTGAACGTGAAGGGACGCGGCAGGCGCGGCTGGCCGTGCTTCTCACACAGCACCTTGAATTCCAGGTCGGTGAGCTCCCAGCTGCGGTTCACGGTTCGATCACCGGTTTCACCCGATCCGGGACATCCCAGGCCTCATCCAGGTTCTCCCGGCCCTGGAGATACTTCGCCGGTTTGTACTCGTTGTTCTGACCGCCCGCGCTGCCGGCACCCGCGCCGGGCGCTCCACCCATCGGTGCACCGCCCATCGGATGGGATGATCCCGTCGGTGACTGGTAGCCGCCGGCGGTCTCCATCCCGGGGCCCGCCAGTGCCGCCCGGGGGAACAATTGCGAGCTCTGCGGTTCCGGGTAGGGCGAGAGCGGCGGCGCAACAGCACCCGCCGGCACGCCCGCACCCCCACCGGCCCCGCCACCGCCGAGCGCGCCGGCCAGCTGATCCAGTTGCTCGCGCGCCGGATCCAGCATGCCTTGTAGATGCTGTTGCAGCTGGGCCGGATCGAGCATTCGAGCCAGCTCTTCCATCCCGGGAAGCCCGTTACCGAGCTGGGTGAATGCCTGGATGCCCTGGGTGAGCAGATTGGACAGGATACCCAGCGGGTCCTGGCCGGCGGCGCTGGATCCGCCGGCGCCGGTGCTCGAAGCACCGGAGTCGCCGCCGCCCGCACCGCCCTCACCGGTCACCGATTCGAGCAGGTCACCGGCCGAAGAATCCTCGCCGAACAGCGTTTCCGCCGAACCGTACGGCGAATTCTCGTCGTACAGCGACGACAGCGGCGTGTTCTTCAACTCTTCCGGCATTTCGTCCAGCGGTATACCGGTGAGTTCGGACAGGGCATCGGCCAGACTGGGGTCGCCCGAACCGTCCGACGCCGTGATCTTGCGATTCTTCAGCGATTCCGGCAGCTGGGACTCCGGGATGCCGGTGAGTTTGCTGAGAATATCGGCGGCCGTGGGGTTCTTCGGCATCTTGCCGCCTCCCGACGCGCCGAGCCCACCGCCGGAGGATCCGTGCTCACTACCGCCCCCGGAGGAACCGGAGCCACCCAGGCCGCCGCCACCGGACGACCCGTAACCACTCCGGCCGGGACCGAGGCTGCTGCTGTTTCCGCCGAGACCTGATCCCGAAGAACCGCCCATGAATTCCTCGGCCGAGGGAATGTCGGGTATCGAGGGAATCTGCGACCCGGTTCCCCCGCCGCCCTGCGAACCGCCTCCACCGGATTTCCCGGAGGACCCGGCCGGGCTCGACTGACCCGAAGACAGATTGGGGATCGACGACGGGCTCGAACCCGACCCACCCGAACCCAGCCCAGCACGCGAACCGGACCCACCGGGACCGGAACCCACACCACCACCGGTCGGACCGCCGGAACCGGAGCTACCGCCCGACCCGCTACCGGACCCCGCTCCGCCGCCGTAGCCCGAGCCGCTTTCGCCCTGCTCGTTCTGCGCGTCTTCGTAGCCCTTCTCATAGCCGTCGTCGTACCCATCTTGGTAGTCACTACCGGAACCGGAACCGGAACCACTACCGGAACTGGCGCCACTACCAGAGCCATCGCCACTACCGGAACCATCGCCACTCCCGGAACCGCCACCACTACCGGAACCGCCACCACTACCGGAACCATCGCCACTCCCGGAACCGCCACCACTACCAGAGCCATCGCCACTACCGGAACCGCCACCACTACCGGAACCATCGCCCTTGCCGCTGCCTGCATCCTTGGTGACCGGACCGTCCAGCAGCGGCATACTCTCCGCCGTGTTTTTCATACCCGTGAGATACGTCTTCTCGAGGGCGTCGCGGAAGTTGTTGGTGAGGTTGTCGCAGCCGTATTCCGTATCCGTATCCGCAGGCATGACTTTCTTGGTCTCGTGCAACCAACGCGCCGTGTAATCGAGCAGTTTGCTCACCTGGACGATCGAGGTGAACAACGGATCCATATTCTCCTGGTAGGCCGTGACGGCATTGGCCGCGCCCTCGGCACCCGAGCCCGTCCATGACCGGTTCAAGGCCGCGATACCGTCCACGAATGTGGACAGCTTGGTATCGAGGTCGGTACCGAAAGACATCCAGGTGGCCGCATTGTCCATCACCGGTTGCGCCTGGATGGCCTGGCCCAGGTCGTACATCTCCTGGAGCGTCACCGAGTCCTTGGCCTCCACGGTCACCACGGATCCCGGATCCTTATCCGGGAAATCCTTGATCGTCGAGGGGAATTCGGTGGTGGATACGCTCTCGAAACCCTGATTATCGGCCGTGGCCTCACCGAGGTCGGTGCCGTCGGTGCTCGGCTTGTACGACTGCGGGTTACCCGGGAACTTCACCTCACCGAGGCCTTTGAAGGCATCCGCGGAATCCGTTTCGGCATTGTCGTAGGCTTTGCCGGCGGCGATGAACAAATCGCCCAGTTCGCGCACGATCTTGGCATGTTCGTTGAGGACGGTGCTGAGCCGGGTGGCTTTCTTACTGAAGACCTCGGCGAGTTCCCGACCGGAATTGAGCGTGCCGAACGGCGAGAGATCGTTCAGGCCGACCTGCGCAACGGCATCCGCCATACCCAGCAGATCATCGTGCAGATCGGCGGCGGCCTGGGCACTTTTCAGCGCGTCGGCCGGCACGAACTCCAGTTTGCCGCCGGTCACCTGGCCCGTCAGCCCTGTGATGAGTCCCGGATCGAGAGGCATAAGAGTCACCTTTGTCTATCGGAAGTACAGCCTCGCCCGCGCCATCGGACCGCGCGGCAGCCCGGGCTCGCCGCCGCGCGTGGTTGTCAATCCCGGTCCGCGACCACCGAGTGCGGGCCCGCGTCGTCCGGTTCGTCCGGCTTGTTGCCCGGCCAGTCCGGCGAGTCCGGCGACATCGTGGGCGTCGGCGGCGGCTGCGGAATCAGACCGCCCAGATCCGGTGCGCCTTCGATCATCTCGGACAACTTCGGCATCGAGTTCCGGTGCGTCAGCAGCGGGTCCATCAGCTCCCGGGCCTTGTGCTGCACCTGGGCCGCCGCGTCCTGAACTGCCTTGGTGACGGCCGCGGCGATCTCGTCCATGGTCAGGTCGAGAACATCGTCGGCGAACTTGGTGTCGATGAGGACACCGTCGGCATTCACCGTCACCTCGATCCGCTTGTCCTCGGCGAGAACTGTCGCGGTGAGCAACGAACGTTTCTTCTGAACTTCGGCGATACCGCGCATCTGATGGCTCAGGCCGGACAGCATCGTCGCCATATCCTCTTGCAGACGTTCGTTCACCACAGCGCTACCTCAGTCCCTTCCGGTCCGGGAGGCGGCGCTCCACACCGAAGCGCACCCTTGCGGATTACAGCGCACAACATTGAATTCCCGATGGCGTGCATGCGAATTCGGCGCGATGCCAAGGCTTCGAGATGATCAGAACTGGCTGTCCATCTCGTTCAGCTGATCGACGGCATCGCGCTGCCCGGTGGCGAACGCACCGAACGTGCCGCCGATCCCGTCGACACCATCCAACAGGTTCGGTTTCGAGGTGCCGTACCCATCGTTGTTCTTACCGTTGATGAACTTCTCGCCCATCGAATCGTTACCCCACGGCTGCTTCGTCGAGTCGTTCTCGATCCCGCCCAGCCGGTCACGGAGTCGTTTCCCGACGCCCAGCACCGAATCCGACACCTCCTGGGTCAGATCCGCCGCATGTCCCAACGCCCGCCGATCCACCTCTACACGATCCGCCATGATCTCCTCCTCACCGCCGGCTCACGCCGGTTCATTTCAGGGTGAACGGCACATCGACCGAGGAGCTCCCCGGGCCCGCGCCGCCGAACATTTCTCCGGGCGCCACCACCGTGCCGTCCGGCACCACCGCGCCGGACGGAATCACCGCGCCCTCACCTACCACCACGTCCTTGCCGACCTGGGCGCCCGGATGAACCACCACACCCCGCTCCAGGACAGTGCCGGCGCCGATGACGGCGTCGCTCTCCACCGATACACCCGACTGGACGACGGCGCCTCGGCCGATCCGCACACCATCGCCGACGACCGCACCGGCATCCACCTGTGCGCCCGGCTCGATCGTCGCCCCGGGGTCGACCCTCGCCTCGGGATGTATCACCGGCGGTTCCGGCGGATCGTCGGGCGGTTGCTCGCCCGGATCGGTTCCCGCCGGTACCGCGTTCTCGGGCAGCCAGCCGTCACCCGCGGAATCCGGTGCCCGGAACTCGGGGATCGGGTAGGGCACCTTCATCGGCCAGCGCTGCGGTCGCGGTTTACCGCGCACATCCTTGCCCTCGCCGATGAAATGCGGGTCCCGGTTCTCGTCGAACCAAGCCCGGGCAGCCTGATAGTGCTCCACCGAATTTCGTTCTAGTCCCAGGACCTGCCACATCTCCGGCGGCCGGGTCCGGTCGCCGTCTCCCAGCCCGGCGGGCACCCTGTTCCACTGTTGCTGGAGCGTGTGATCGATCTGCTGCTGCAGATTATCCATCGCAGTCTGCCGTTGCCGCCGCTGCTCCGGCGTTTGCTGGTTCTCCTGCTCATGGACCGACCGCAATTCATCCAACTGCCGCTGGCGCTCACGCTGCTCTCGCAACTCTCCTTCGTGCTGCTGTAGCCGTGCCACCTGCTCACGCAACCACCTCTGATGCGCGATCTGCTCCGCCCGATCCGGTCGAAGCAATCGCCCCGAAGGCGGACGGTCCGGGTCCGGCCCCGGCGGCGGTGGTGTGCCCGGTGGGGGTGGTGTGCCCGGTGGGGGTGGCGTACCCGGAGGCGGTGGCGTACCCGGAGGCGGTGGCGTACCCGGAGGCGGTGGCGTACCCGGAGGCGGTGGCGTACCCGGAGGTGGCGGCGTACCCGGAGGTGAGTGCGGCGGAGGCGGCGGCGGTGAGTGTGGCGGAGCCGGCGGCGGTGAGTGCGGCGGAGGCGGCGGCGGTGAGTGCGGCGGAGGCGGCGGCGGTGAGTGTGGCGGAGGCGGCGGCGCGTCCTCACCACGCACCACCGACGGATCCGGCGGCAACGGCGCATCCTCATCCGCACGCAGCGACGGCGACCCTGCCCTCGAGAGATCCGGGGACCCCGCACGCGACGGCGGCAACCCCACACGCGACGGATCCGGCGAACCCGCAGACGAAGGCGGCAACCCCACACGCGACGGATCCGGCGGCGGGGTTCCCGGCGGCGGCGGTGGCGTACCCGGTGGCGGCGCCGTATCCCCTCGTGACGACAACGGCGGCCCACCGGTCGACGACGAATCACCCCGGGGCGCCGGCGTGCCGGGACTACTCAACGGCGATACGTTCCTGTCCAGCGGGCGGTCGAAGATACTGTCGCCATCCGGCAACGGGGACACCGAACGCACCGCCGCCCGGTCCGGCGGCAAGGGCGCGCCCTCATCCGCATGCGGCGGCAGTGACCCTGTCACCGTCGGATCCGACGACCCGGCACGCGAGGGCGGCACCCCCGCAGCCGACGGCGGCGACCCCGCACGCGACGGATCCGGTGGCCCTGTCGTCGGGAAATCCGGCGACCCCGCACGCGACGGCGGCAACGCAAACCCTTCCAGCAACCTCGACGGCGGCGGTAGCGGGCGCACCGGTATCGGGTGCTGTAGCGGCGGCGCCGTATCCCCTCGCGACGAAAACTGCGGCCCGCCGGTCGACGACGAATCGCCCCGCGACGGTGCTGGGGGCCCGCTGGGCATCCCGGAATCACCCCGCGGCGCCGGTGTGCCAGGACCGCTCAACGGCGATACGCTACCGTCCAGCGGGCGGTCGAAAACACTGTCGCCATCAGCCAACGGGGACACCGAACGCATCCCGTCCACTCCCGGAGCCGGCGACCCGGCGAGCGGAGTGGCATCGTACAACTCTGCGGACGTATCGGACCCCCAGTCGTGGCTCCCCCTGGTCTCGAAGCCGACCGGCCCGGGGTCTCGTGGGCCGCCGAACGACGTGCCCCCTTCGGCCCCCCAAGCCGACGCCTCCCCTGTCGTCGCGAACCAGTGGCTGTGCGGCATGGGTGGCGAGAACTCCGGTGCCGAATGCGAACGTCCTGCACCACCGGTCTCGCCGAAAGCGCCTTCTGCACCGTGACCACCGAACCCGGCACTGCCACCCGGCCCAAAGCCACCCCCACCGAACTCACCACCACCACCCGGCGCAAAACCACCCCCACCGAACTCACCACCACCACCCGGCGCAAAACCGCCCCCACCGAACTCACCACCACCACCCGGCCCAAAACCGCCCCCACCGAACTCACCACCACCACCCGGAGTAATTCCCGAAGCCGCAATGACTCCGCGTCCATCCCCCTCGCTTCCTTCGCGGCTCCCCTCTGAGCTCCCTGCCCGGCTCACCTCCGGGCTCCCCGCCCGGCTACTTTCCGGGCTCCCTTCACGGCTCACCTCCGGGCTCCCCGCCCGGCTACTTTCCGGGCTCCCTTCACGGCTCACTTCCGGGCTCCCTCCCCGGCTCACCTCGTGTCCACCGTCCCGGCCGTCTCCGGTACCGGCATTGCCGGCGAACAACCCCGGCCCCTCGTACTTCGACAGGAACCACGCATTTCCGCGCAGCCAGGAGTCTTTCCGGAAGGCCGACCTATTGGTGAAGCCGTCGGTCGTTTGCGGCACATAGCTGTTGAAAGCCGAGGCACCGCGGGCCCCACCCACCAGCGCGCCCTGGGCGAAGTTCCCGACCCAACCCGGGCCGTTGGTGAACGCCGAGAAATCGCCGCCGGCGGCCAGGGCGGTGGCCAGGTTGCCGAATACCGCCCCGAATCCGTCGGACATGGCGCCGATGAACATTCCGTTCGCCGTCCGGCCGGCAACATTGTTCAGGTATTTTCCCGCCACCTTCTCGATACCTTCGCCCAGGTACCGGCCGAACTCCCGGGCCGGGATGGCTCCGGCGGCGCCACCGAGAGCGGACAAGCCGAACTCCTGCCCGTTGAACGAGCGTCGTTTACCGTCGGCGATCTGTCCGGCTTGGATACTGCCGTTGATCGCCATCGGGACGACCGCGCCTTCCGCGGCCCGGGCACCGTACACACCCCAGCCCTTCGCAGTGGGCCAGCCGGGATTGCCTTTCGCCAGCTCTTTCCAGAAATGGCGCTGTGTGGTCGGCGCTCCCGCCCGCCGGGCGATGTTCTGGATGGTCTTCTGCACAAAGTCCTGAATGATCTTGAGGTACGACCGGGTGGAGGCGATCGCGGCCGCCTCCACCGCGGGGGCGGTCGGTGGAAACAGCCAGGCCCAGGCGATTTCGATGGCAAGCCAGCAGAGGGTGACGATGATGGTGAGTTTGGTGGCCTGTAACTCGGTGCCCATATCGAAGGTCGAACCGTATTGGGCTTCCATCGAGGTGGCCAGTTGCTCCAGCGATTGGTCACCGCTGCGCAGCATGTCGTAGCGGGCGCCCATTTCGGTGCGGGCGTCTCCCTCTTCGTAGGCCTCCATGGTGGCATGCTTGGCGTCGTCGATCTTTACGAGCAGGTCGAGGAGTTCTTTGCTCGCATCCTGCCAAGCTGCGGCGACTTCCCAGGCTTTGTCTTCGTCGCCGTCCGGCCACTGCGCACCCGCTATCCAGCCGAGCCAGCGAAGCTCGGGAGGGAGGTACAAACTCATAGCAGCGCAGCTCCGACGGCTCGGGATCGCGGACCAGGGTCGGGTAGACCGGTTCGATTCTGGCGTGCTCCGTTGAATTCTCTGTGGCGCGCAGGCGAATTCGGACCCATCTCCCGGAGAAGCCGCCCGTGGGAGACCCCCGAGCCGGTATCAAGAAACCGGCACGCTGCTGGTGTCGATGAGGGCGCTGGTGGGGGTCGCGGGAGTTTCGTGCCGTTCGTAGCGGCTGGGGTGTGGAAATCGCTCGGCGAGGAAGCGTTGCAGATCGGGGCCGAATGCCGAGTCGTCGAAGTTGAGGAACCTCGCGTTTGCCGCGCAAGCCAGGGAGACGATCTCCTCGTATGCCGGGGGTTTGCCGTGAAAGCCCACCCGGCTGCCCTCCGTTTTGAGATGCACCAGCGGTCGCGGGTGGTGCTTCTGGACGTGGCTCAGAATGGCGGTGATGCCCATCGGGCCCTGCCAGCGGTCCTCGGTGACGAAATCCCGCAGATCGCGATAGGCGTCCAGCACCCACTGCTTCCGGAACCAGGTCGGCGCATGCGTTTCATAGTTGAGCGTGCCGTAGCCGAGGCGTTTGAGCAGGTCGTGCGTCCGCCACAGGCTGTCCTTCCACAGGCCCTTGCCGCGGCTGTCGAGGGTCGCCAGGTCCTGCAGATAGCGGTTCCGCTCGGCGTCGTCGGGCGTGAGATCGCGGAGCAGAACGAAGTCGTCGCTGAAGAAGATGTATTCCTCGTCCAGTTCCGGCAGCAGGGCCGTGAGATAGAACATCAGGAACCAATTCGTGACGGGCGTTCTGTAGGGGCCGATCCAAGCGATCGCCTCGTGGGGAACATGGAAGATTCCGCTCTCCGGGCCCGCCAGCCATTCCGGCCGATCGCCGAACACCACCACCCGCCGCACCCACGGCATGTAGCGTTCGACGCTCCGCAGCGAATACTTCAGTTCGATGTCGCCGAATGGACTGTGTTTGAGGAAGTAAAGAGCATCCATCGCCTGGACTTTCGAAAGGGGTGAAGGGCAGGGCTCAAATGGTATCGAGCGTTCGCCACCTGCCAGAACGCACCACCATTCCCTACCGCGGGATGTTCGCCGGCCGTATGCCACTGCGGCCCTATGCTCGCAATTCTGCTGTGGAGGGCCAGCTTCCGTCGCGCCGGTGCTGCTCGAAGGCCCAGATCACCAGGTTGGTCACCACCGGATGGATCTCCCCCACATCGGTCCGGTAGTCGAGCGTTTGCCGATCGATGATGAGCATATGGTCGATCGGCGGTCCCGCCTGTGGTGCCCGTAACGAGTGTCCACGAACCCGGTATCGCACCCGGTCGGGCCCGTCCTCGACGAGTTCGGCACGAATATCCCAGGTCGGTGGATAGATCTGATAACCCGCGCGGGGCCTGCCCGTGCGGATCCCGGCGTCGTAGTCTTCCGCGATGATTGCCGGCGCCAGGCTGCCGGCCGTGGTGATCACGCCGGTCGCCCGGTCGACCACGTAGTTACCCGCGCGGTATCCGATATCGCCGCCCTCCGCCGCGGTGCGGACGGGGCGGAACACCCACGCGAATTCGGTGGGAAGGATCGAGTATTCACGCTCCGTACCGAAGATCTCGGCGAGATAGCGGCGTACTTCTTCCGGGGTGTCCAACTGGGGTGACATACCAGTCCTTTCATTCGTGCGTGACCCGCTCATTCCGGGGGCGGGTCCGTGCCCAGCGTGAACGGGATATCCACCTCCGGCAGTGCGGCGGCGGCTCCGGGCCCGTCTGCGGAACTACCCTGCTCGTCGCCCGTTCCCGCCGGGACGGAGCCGGCCGGAAGCCAAGACTCCGGGGCGCCGGGGGCCCGGAAACCGGTCGGCAGTACCCATTCGATTGGGCGGCGCCGCTGTATGCGGCCGTGGCCTCGGTAGCCCGGCGGCCGCGTATCCACCGGCTTCTCCGCCCCATCGACCGTCTCGGCGATATGCGCTTCCGGCAGCACCGGCCTCGGATGGTCGACGCCGCCGCCGGTCCGAGCCTGCGACGGGGAATCCGGTGGTCCGTACGGGCTGCTTGCGGTGGAACTGCTGGGCGTGGGCGTGAAATTGCCGTTGATCAGAGTGTCGGCCGTGGCGGCGGCGAACATCATGGCGACGGCATCGGTAGCGACGGTCTGGGTAAGGGCCTCGTGGTTGTAGACCGTCCCGGTCAGCGGGTCCCACCACACCGGTTCGGAAGGCTGCGCCCCGGATTCCGGATACACCAGCAGCAGGCACTGATCTGCGACCTCGTAGCCGCCGGCACCGGGTAACTGGTAGCGGTGCGTCAATTCGACGAATACCACCGACCCCGTGCCGAACCGGGGCTGCTGGATCAGCTCGTGGAGGAAGCCGAGCTGCTCGGCCATCGGCGCGTCCGCCGGCTGCAAGGTCTGCAGCGGTCCCCGGAAGAATTCCTCCACATCTCGACGGCCGCCGCTGTCGAGCACTTGCGGAACACTGGGCCGGCCACCGGTATTGACGTCGTTCCAGCTGGGCGCCGCGAACCGCGGCCTGCCGAGGAAGGTCGCCGCGGCCGCGAGACCCACCCGGTAGATGCTGTGCTGGCACTGCGCGGGATCGAACCGGTTGTACGCAATCAGCTGTTTGTACCCACCCGGATGCCGGAATATTGCGACCCCGCCGGCGCCGTCGTCGAGCGCGGCCGTCAGCTTCGCCCGATGCTCGGCGGCCTGCACGACCCGCTGCGGTGTGGAGATGACGAAGGCGACGGCGAGAGTGCAGTCGATCATCGTCGGCGTCGGGAAGTCGTAGGTCCTGCCGTTCTGCGGGTCGCACCAGACCGGGCCGGACGCGTCTGCCGGGAACACCACCGCTATCGCATGCTGGTCCCCGCGCACGGGGGTGCCGTCGGCGTTGTACCGTTTGCGCCCTTGATCGTCGGTGTCCTGCCATTGGATGGAAACGTCGGCCATCGTGCCCGGACCGAGCGCGGCGATTCGGTGGTGCGCCGAGCGGTACTGTTCCGCGATCGACTGTCCTTCCCACCCGAAGAACACCACCTGCGAACCCAGGAACCGCTCGGCCTTCACGATCCCGTGGCTGCCCCGGTCTCGCCCCGGCGGACCGACGGCAGGGAGAGCGACCTGCGGCTTTCCCAGGAAGGTGGAGAGCAGCGCGGCGACGCAATCCTCACAGTTCTCGTTTCGGCCGGGCGCCGCCATCCCCGGACCGTTGATCAGCTCGATGTACGGATATCCGCCGGGTACCGACTCGTCGCCCGGATGCCTGAATGCCACGAAATCATCGTCGTCGTCGCTGATCGCGGTCTCGAGATCCAACTGGTGCTGATAGTTTTCCAGTACCCCCCACCGACCGGGCATACGTTCGAGCGCGGATTCCGATATCGCGCTCAACTGTGCAGGTGGCAGCAGGGCCGGGGCCGGTCGGGGCCCAGCGGAAGCCTCCGGTATTTCCGCGGTATCGGCCGCTCGAGGCGATGCGCCGGCGGCCCACATATCCGTGACCGTACTTCCGGAGAACCCTTGGTGCGCAGGCGCTACCAGCAGTGCCGAAAGATTCCCGGCGATCAGATCGCCCGCCGTGGCCGTGACGTACAAGATACTGTCCGTCGCGGGCTGGTCCAGGAGCATCGTCACCGTCTCGTGCCGGTAAGTCGCGCCTTTCACCGGGTCCCACCACACCGGCGCCGCCGACGGCCCGCCCGGATAGATCAGCAGCAGACATTCGTCCGCGACCACCTCGGCGACCCGGCGATGCGAAACCTCGACCAGAGCGACCGATTCCGGCCCCAGATCGGCGATCCGCTCATGGATGAGGTCCAGTTGGCGCGTTATCGTGCGACGGCCGTTGTCGAGCGTACGCATACTCTTCTGGAAGAAATGCTCTACTTCGGTGCGTCCTTCTTCGTGGAGCTTGTGCAGTGCGCGCGGCCCGCCGTCGGCTTCGATATCGTTCCAGGCCGGCGCGGCGAAGCGCGGGCTGCCGAGGAAGGAGGCGGCGCCCGCGATACCGGCGCGGTACATACTGATGCGGGCATCGGTTCCGAAGCTGTTGTCCGTCACGAGCTTCCGGTACGACCGTGGGTCCGTGTACGGCACGAAACCGCCGTTGCCGTCGCTGAGCGCCGACTCCAGATCCGCTCGCGTCCGGGCCGCCGCGAGTACCCGTTGCGGGGTGGAGATGACGAACCCGACCATGGCCGTATCGCGGATATATCGGGCCATCGGCGCATCCGAGATCCCGCCGACCTGCGGGTCACACCACACCGGCCCGTCCGCACCGGCGGGAAACACCACCCCGAACGAGTGGGATCCGGCGACCCGGGGTTCGCCACCCCTGTCGTAGACCTTGTGCCCATTATTGTCGCGCTCGTGCCATACGGCGACGACGTATGCCATCGCGCCGGGCCCGAGGGCAGCGATCCGGTCGTGCGCGAGCCGGTATTGCTCCTCGATCGTCCGAGTACCGTCGTCGTAGCGCACCATCTGCGAACCCAGTAACCGCTCGGCGCGGGCCTGGCCACGGTTTCCCATATCGCGTTCGTGCGGTCCGATGGCGGGCGCAGCGACCTGCGGTTTACCGAGGAACGTCGCCAGTAACGACAGGACGCAGTCCTCGCAGTTGTCGTCACGGCCACGCGCCGAGGCCCCGGGTCCGTTGATCAGTTCGATCAGCGGTGCACCGCCGGGCACCACGGTCGTTGCGGGATGGGCGAATTGCACGAAGCCACCCGCGCCGTCATAGACGGCGGCTTCCAGGCCTGCCTGATAATCGGCCTTTTCCAATGGACCCCAGCGCGCGGGGTTGCGCTCGTGCGCAGGCTGCGGGATCAGGGCCGACTGCTCCGGAGTGAACTGCGGTGCGGTCGCCGGCCGGGGCTCGGCCGGGTTCAGTACTCCGTGGTCCCCATCTCCGGCCACGCCCCGTCCTGTTCCTGCCGCCACCCCGCCCAGGCCGCGCCCACCATCGCGTCGCTGGTCGTCGGCCGCGGTAGCCGGGTCGACTTGTCGATCACCATCGAGAACTGCTCGGGTGGTTTCAGCTCCGAACGGACGCCGACCCGGTATTCGATGTGATCCGGATTCTCCGCGATCCGCAGTAGTTCGACCCGGGTCTGCCGAGGATAGATCTGCCGGGCCGACGGATTCCGGTCGTTCGTCACCGCTTCGGTGTAGTCGTCCATCACCATCGAGCCCGGCCAGCTCGGATACTGCAGGATCACTCCCGTGTCCGCGTTCACCACCAGGCACGACATTCCGATGGCCGCGCCGGTCGCCTCCTCCTCCGGCGTCGGCACCGGTTGGAGCAGCCAGGCGCCCACCGGCATCCGGCCGACCAGATACCGGTCGCCGCCCGGGAGCGCCGCCCGCAGGTACGCGCGCACCTGGTCCTCTGTCTGTAGCGGCAGATCCATCGATCACTCCTGCTGGGTTGTCGGTAAGGAAAGTGTCCGCGGTAGCCCTCGGCACCGTCGGCCGGGCCGCCGGGGCGTCTGCTGCAGCCGACCGACCCGGCCGGGCCTGGAACCTGCGGCGTAGCGGTACGGGTGCGCCCGCCGGGTCCGCCCGGGAGACGTACTGTGCTGACGGCATATCCGTAGGCGGTTCCACGGATTCCCGATCGGCGTCCGGTGCCGCGAGCCGGCCCTGGGCGATGAGGTCGCTGCCGGCGCTCGGGGCCGGCGGCTCGGTCCGGCCCACGTTTTCGGTCCGCTGTCCCGTCGTGGCCCCCTCCGGCTCGGGGCCGATCGTCCGCCCCGGCGGTATGGCGACAAAGGACAGCGCGGTGGTGTCGCCGACGAGAGATCGCGGTGGTGTCGGCGAAGTCTTACCGGTGAGCGGATTCCACCACACGGGGCCTGAACCGTTGCGTGGGTATACGACCAGCGAAGGCTCCGGCGACCCCACCGCGCTCTTCCCGTCCGGGGTCCGCACCGGCGCACCGGTCTGCCGATCCACCTCGGGTTTCGCACTGAGCACCAAGGCCGCCGAGCCGGGGCCGCGGAATCCCACCCATTTGTGCAGCGCCGCGTACTGCTCGTCCATCGGGAGCGACGGGTCGAATCCTGTGGGTTCGCTGCCCAGCCACTGCACCGCCCGGTCCCGGCCGTTCCGCTCGTCCACACGGTCGTTACCGGGGTCCGCCGGGTCGGTCTGCCGAGGCGCGGCGACCTCCGGTTTGCCGAGGAATGTCGCGAGTCCCGAGAGGGCGGCGTCGAATGCATTGGTGCCGCGGCCTTTGAGGACGCCGCCGCCTGGATTGACCAGTTTCCCGTACGGACGCTCCGGTCGCGGATAGGTGCGTGGGTCCGCACCCACTACAAAGCTGCCGTCGTCGCCGCGAAGGGCGTCCTCGAGCGCCTTCTGGAATCCGGGATGTTCGACCTCACGCAATTCGCCCGGACCGATCCGGCGGCCCACGGCGGGGTCGGGCAGCCGCTGCGGTGGGTCCGGCCGCTCGTGCTCCGGCGCGATCACCACCTCCGGAACCGGAACCGGGGCGGTCGGTTGCGGCCGCACCGGCCCCGCGGAGGCGAAACTTTCCTGCACCGAGCGGCCCGGCGGGACCGGGACGAACCCGACCCACCGTGTGCTGTGGACCAACCGGAGCGAGGGTTTTTCCGTGACAATATTCCCCTGCGGGTCCCACCACAGCGGGCCTTTCGCTCCCACCGGGTAGACAACCAAGGTCGCATGCCCGCTCAGCACCGGCCGGCCGTTCCGGTGCATCCCGCGACCCGTCCTGGGATCCATCGGCTGCCAGTGGAACGTGACGTACGCCGCCGACCCCGGCCCGAGATTCTTGATGTACTCGTGGATCGCGAGGAACTGTTGGGTGATCGTGCGGCTACCGTCGTCGAAATCGTTGGGCTGGTTGCCGAGCATCTCGTAGAGCCGGGTCTGGTCCAGGCCGTCGGATCCGCCGGAATCGGCCACGCCGTCGACGATCCTGGTGAAGCGGGGTAGCGCTACCTGTGGCCGGCCAAGGAAGGTCATCAGACCCGTCACCGAACATTCCAGGCAATTCTTGTTCCGTCCGGTTGCCGAAGTACCTCCGGGGTTGATCAGCTCGCCGTAGGGGGTCCCGTTTGCCGGGAAACTGCGCGGGTCGGCATACCGGACGAAATTGCCCTCGGCATCGCGCATTGCGTTCTCGAGCCGTGTCTGCGCCCCCGGATCCTCCAGCGGGGACAGCCAACCCAGTCCGTAGGCGCGGGCATCGGTGCCGTTCGAGAGCACCATCGGTGGCCAGGGGCGGTCCGATCGCGGTCGCGGGGCGACATCCTGCTGCGAACCCGGAGACCGCTCGGCCGGGTCCGGCTCCTCCAGTCGCGGCCTCTTCGCGGCCGGGGAATCGTCGAGCGGAGCACCGACCGGGATATCGGCCGGCTCGACGCTGCGCGGTCCGAGCTCGGCAGGTGTCAGTGGCCGCTCACCACCGCCGCGGTCCTCATCCCCGCGCGGTTCATCGGAAACCGTCCCTGCTCCTGGAAGTTCCTGCCGCTGTTCCCCTGCCGGCAGTTCATGCGGCAATCCGTCCCCGGGCAACTCGTGCCGTAGGTCCGCACCGGCCAACTCGTGCCGCACATCCGCACCGGCCAACTCGTGCCCCGGCTCCTCGACAGGCGGGCGCAAGAGCTCGTGCCGCGACGATTCCACCGGGATCAGCCCGGCCGAACCTTCCTCGGTTGCCGCGGGGCCGGCCGGAACGGGCCCACCCGACGCTCCATCCACCGGAGCTCGGGAGACCGCGGGGATCAACCCACTCGGCTCCCCGTCTGCCCGGCTCGGCGACCCCACCGGAATCAACCCATTCGACTCCACAGCCTGCGGCTGCACCGGGATCAATCCGCCCGACTCCGCATCCGCAGGCCGGTTGCCGGCCACCGGCGAACGGTGCGAATCCCCGTCCTGGCCCCGGGATGAGGTGCCGGGCGCCGATTCCGGCGGTAGTACCGTCGCGCGGATCAGGAATTCCGGGCGGATATTGCCGTAGTCACCGGCCGGGTTCGCGACAACCTCGGAGATCCGGTATCGGGTTCCCCGGGGGAGCAGCAGTTCCCGCTCGTAGCCGTAACGACCGTTGCGTCCCAGCCACAGGCCGTGCGTACCTTCCGGCAGATCCAGTTCGATCCGGACGGTGCCCGGAAAGGCCGGAACCACGCCGAGGGAGGTGGACAGGTACGCCGGTTCCTGCTGCGTGGTGCCTGCCAGCAGTCGCGGATCCCGCCCGCCCAACGGCGTGCCGTCGGCGGTGACCATGAACGACAGGTCGTTGACTCCACGAACCGCCCGAACGGGACCACCCGGGATCGGCCGCTCGAGCGCGGTGTTCAGATCGGTGATCCGGTGGTCGAACGCGGACTGCGAAGGCGCGGTACCGAGATAAGCGGTCAACCGGGACAGCGTGTCCTGATCGGCGGTCAGCTGCTCCACATGGGAATCGAGGTCCGGCTCGGCGAGCGCAGTGTCGATCACGGTCCGCTGTCGCGGTGTGAGCTCCGGATTCTGACCGATCCGTTCCAGATCGGCACGGGCCGGTAGCGCGCCCCCGGCGAGCTCGTAGAGCGTGGCGAGTGCCGCCGCGGAATCACGCACGCGGGTGAAGAACGGCTCCCGGTCCGGAGCGCCGTCGCGCAACACATTGTTGACCGTGAAGGATTCGGCGACGTACTTGCGGACCGCGGTCTGCTGCTCGGCCGGGAGACGGCGGAATTCGGCACCCAGGTGGTTCTCGCCGTACCGGTCGCCGGCCTCGTCGGACGAGAACTGCCGATACCCGTCCGCCCCTATGAACCCCTCGTCGAGTTCGGGTGTCCGCACCGTCGCCGTCGCCGCGGCAGGTGTTTCCGCCTGTGTCACGGACCTTTGGCCCGGAACCGGTTCGGACGCCGGTAGCTCCGCATGAACCTCCCTGGTGGGGGCCGACCCCGGCGCCTCGGCAACATCCGGACCCGGATCCCGCGACGGCTGCCGCTGTTCGAACGGCACTGTCTCGGCCGCCGGCAACTCCACGAGTTCCCGCGCCGGCACGAACGACTCGGTTGCGGGAGGAATGGCTTCGACTGCCGGCGGCCGGGCCGGAATCGGTGGGGTAACGGTCTCCGGAGCCTCGACGACCTCCGGCATCGGGGTGTACTCGATCGCCGATGGTGCCGCCTGCGGAGGTGCGTCCCCCAGGGTGGGCCCCCCGGTTGGCTCGAGGATCCGGCGGGTTGGTTCTCCCGGGTGCGATGGCGGGCCGGTGGGGTCCGGAACGCCTTGAAGGTCACCATGCGTTCCGGTCGGATTCCGCGGTGACGGCTGAGCCGACGTTCCGGCCGGGGACGGCGCAGCCGGTTCCACGATCGTGCTACCGGGCGGAATCGGGATGAAACGGAGTCTGCCGGTTATCGCGATCAGGTCGGCGGGTGGGTGGTCCCAGGTCTCGCCGGTCACCGCGTTCCACCACACCGGACCGGATGCGGCCGGAGGGTATACGACGACTGTGGGATGGATCCGGATCACCGGTTCGTTCCGCAGATCCCGCAGAATCGTCCCGGTCGCCGGATCCCGCTCCGGCACCGCGCTGAGAACCAATGCGGCCGAACCGGGTCCGAGATGCTGCATCCAGTTGTGCAGATTCGCGAATTGCTGCGTCACCGACTGCTCGGCCGGGAACCGGTGCAGGTTCCCGCCGGCCCATCGCACCGCCCGCCGGGCGCTGTCGGTGTCCGCTGCCCTGCTGCCGGGACCCAGCGCACTGTCGGGAAGCCGCGCTGCGGCGACCCGCGGTTTCCCGAGGAACGACGAGAGCCCCGAAAGCGCGGCATCGAAATAGTTGCTCCGACGTCCCGGGACATGCGGGCCACCGCCATTGACCAGCAACCCGTACGGGACCGCGGTCGAGGGATGAGTACCCGGATGAGCACCCTCGACGAAACCGCCGGAGCCGTCCCCCAGCGCGCTTTCGAGCGCCTGCTGCAGCCCGGGATGCAGGTCCGGGTTCGAATTTCCCGGGCCGAATATGCGGTTCGCCGCCGGATCCGGTAGCTGCAAGGGCGGCACCGCGGCGGACTGGGCGGTCGGCGCAACCACCGGCCCGGTCGGCGGTCGGTACGGAACCGGAGCGGGCAACGCGGTGCCGGGGTCCGGCTCCGCGGCGATGACCCGATCGCCTGGAATGGGGATGAAGGCCACCCCAGCGCTGCGGTCGACCATCTCCGGTGACGGTCCGAGGGTCATCTCACCCGACTGCGGGTCCCACCACACCGGTCCCTCGGCACCTTCCGGATAAACGATCAACGTGGTGTGCGCTTCGAAGATCACCGAACCGTCGTCCGGATAGGGGTCGCCGGTGGCCGGATCGATCTTCTTCCACATACTGGTCACGTACGCGGCCGAACCCGGGCCGAGGTGCCGTATCCAGTTGTCCATCGCGATGTACTGCTCCGGGACGGGCCGGCCGTCCTCGTAGCTCTCCTGACCGGTACGCAACATCTGGAAAACCCGCTGCGGACTTCCCTGCTCACCGGCACGGCGGTCGACGACACCGTTCACCACATCCGGGAACCGGGGTGCGGCGACCATGGGCACACCGTAGAAACCGGCCAGCCCGGCCAACGCGGCCTCGGCACAGTTGTTGCCGCGAGAGGCATTTCCGGATATTCCGGGGTTGATCATCCGGCCGTAAGGGGTCCCGCCGGCCGGATGGGTACGCGGATCGGCGTAGCGCACAAAGGTCCCGTCCGCACCGCGCAACGCGTCCTCGAGGCCCTGCTGTAGCTGCGGATCTTCCAGAGGTGCCAGCAGACCCGGTCCGTACGCACGGGACTGCCGGGGATTGCCCAGCACCATCGGCGGTTCCGGCCGGCCGAACAGCGGCGGCTCCGGTGCGGTCTCCGCTTCCGATTCCGGATCCGTCCAGCCTTCCCAGTCCGATTCCTCCCCTTTGGACTCCTCCGCTTCGGAATCGCGTGGCGAGGGGGAAGCCCGCGGACTCTGCTGTGCGGGCGACTGCCGCTGTGATCCGCTGTCGGCCGGTACGAGTACCGGTGTCGGCTCCGCATCTTCCGAACCGGTTTCCTGTTCGCCCGGCTGTGGACTACCCGATGCCGATTCCGCGGCGCGCGTCCGCTTGGGTGGCGGTTCCGGGCTCGGTTCGGTCTCGAAGTGCGCTCGTTTGGGCCGGCCCGGATCGCCCTCCGCGGACGAGGACTGCGCCCCGCTCCGATCCGGCCCGGCCGGCACCTGAACCGGTCGAGGCTCCGGCCGATGGGGCCCGGCCGGCGGCTGACCGGACCCGGCCTCCAGGTGATCCGATCCGAGCCGCGGATGATTCGCCCCGGCTTGTGGCTGCTTCGGCACCGTCGCTCCAGGCTGCGCTCCGCCCGAACCGTGATTCGAGGTATTCAGCGGATTCGAGTGCTGCGCGGGAGCAGCCGGCGAGTTCGTCAGCTGTGCAGGGGAACTCGGGTTCGCCATCGGCTGCTGCCCGAGTTGAGTGGGGGTCGCAGGCGCGGGGCCCGCGGGTACCGTGCCGCGGCTCCCGCCCCCGAAACCGGTCGGCGTTGCGGTGGTCCCGGCCGGGTGGATCGAAATCATGGCCTCGAAGGCCTGTGGTGTCCATCGTGATTCCAGATCGCCCGGGAGATCACCACCGATCAGGTCCGCCCAGTCGGCATCGCCGGTCACCTCGGACAATCCGGTGTCCGGCGGCTCCGGTCGGCTGGTTTCGGCGGTCGAACCCGGCGACGCGGTCTCCGGTACCGGTACCTGACGATTCTGCTGGGCTTCCGGCGACGCGGCGGCCGTATCCGGCAGACCGGCCGTGGTTCCCGGACGGTCAGCGGCACTTGATTCCCCGGTAGGCGATTCCGGGCGACCGGCTTGTACCCCCGCGGTCGTCTGTCCCGGTCCGGCGGATTGGGCAGCTCCGGGATTCGAGGCGAGCCCGGACACCGGTGTCATGCCGGCCGTCTGGGCCGAGACGGGGGGCTGAACCGGGCCGGAAGCAGGAGCCGGACCGGACGCCCCGGGGGCCGGCGGTCCACTCGCCTGGAACGACTGCGCGCCGGGATCCGGGGTGCCGCGGAATTGATCACCCGTTTCTCCGCCGGCCGGCGGACCGGTCGAGGTGGCACCGGGGCCCGAGCCCGGCTCGTCCGCCTGCTGTCCGCTCGTCCCCGGATGTTCACCGTCCCCGGAATTACCCGTTTCGCCCGGCCGGTCTCGGTGCGTCTGCTGCTCCTGCCCCGTTATCGTGTCCGCGGCTTCGTGCCCGTTCTCCGAGTCCCCGGCCTGTGTCCCCGGTCCCGCGAACGGCGATTCGCCGTCTGCACCGCCCGCGCCGTTCGATCCCCCGGCACCTTCAACAACAGCGGGACCACTGCCCGCCGGCCCCACCGGCGCGTGCGACGGCACGCCACTGCTACCGGACGGGCCCGTCGGTGAATGTCCGCCGACAGCTGAAAGCACCGAACTCGAAGCCTCGGGCGCGGAGGACGGCCCGGGCGCTGTCGAACCCGGGCTGCCGCCCGCGAAGCCGGAGCCCGGCGGCCGATTCAGGACTTGCTGCCCATCCGCCGGCATCTGCTGCCCGCCGACGAAGCTTTGCGGCTGCGTGGACCCCGGCGAGGGCTGCCGCCCGAACTGGTCAACCGATCGGGATCCGTCACCGGAACCGTTGCCGAATTCCTCCTCCCCGCCGCTGCGCCCGAACCCGTTTCCCCCGCCGGCGCCCCAATCGCCGGCGGCCGAGCCGGCGAACCCCGCTCGGCCGAAGGTCGAGGGGTCGGCCAAGCCGACCATCCCACCCTGGATGAAACTGCCGGCGACGCCTACTCCGGTGAGCGTGTCCGATACGCTCTGCCCGGATATCCCGGCGACGAACAGGCTGCCGGCGATACCGGCGAGTCCGTCCGACATGGCCCCGACCACCGTGTTCTGCCCCGCCCGCCCCCACCAATTATCGAGTTGGTCGCCGAGATTCCTGTTGAACCCGAAACCGCCGGCGAAGCCTTTGTTGAGCCCTTTCGCCACGGCCCCACCGATCGGTTCCGCGAAACCGCCGGCCGCCGCGCTGTAGCCGACTTCCGACCAATTCATGTCCCGGCGCTTGTCGTCGGCGACCTGACCCGCCTGGACGGCCCCGGTGATCAGCGCTTCCTCAGCGGCGCCCTGGATCACCTCACTACCGACCACACCCCATCCTTTGGCGGTGGGCAGGGCCGGTTTCCCGGCCAGCAAACTCCGCCAGAAACTTCGCTGCACGGTGGGTGCACCCAGCTTGGCGGCCAACTGCTGGATGGCCTTCTGGGTCGCTGTCCGCACCGCCTGCAGTATCGCCCGGCTCGTACCGACCGCCGCGGCTTCGGCGGCGGGGGCTGTCGGCGGGAAAAGCCAGGCCAGCGCGATTTCGACGGCCAGCCAGCAGAGCGTGACGATGATGGTGATCTTTTCGGCCTGCAGCTCGGTACCCATATCGAAGGTGGAGTCCGAGGTCTGCTGCATGTACTTCGCGAGCGCATCGATCGAGGATTCTCCGCTGCGCATCCGGTCGTACCGAGCGCCCATTTCGGCGCGCGCGTCGCCGTCCGAATAGGCAGCCATCGTCGCTGCTTTGGCCTCGTCGACAGCGGCGATCAGCGCGAGTAGTTCTTCGGCCGCTTCTTTCCACACATCGGAGACCGCCCAGGCCTTGTCCTCGTCGCCGTCCGGCCATTCCGCGCCCGCAATCCAGCCGAGCCAGCGCATCTCCGGCGGCAGATACAGACTCACGGTGGTATGGCGGCGGCTACTGCCGGGCTTCTCACCGCCACCTCCTCATCGGGAATCCGATCACCCGATTACACCGGAGTGCGATGAACAAACGATGGCGCACAGGATAATTCGGGGCTTCTCACCACCCCGCTGCCGCGGACCGCCCACCGGCAATACCGATCAGGCCCGGTCGCGTGATGTGCCCGACAACATCGCGCGACCGGACCCCGATCAACCCGGCTTCAGCTGCCGGTCTGCGAACCGCCGCTGCGTTCGCGGACCTCGGTGATGATGGCCGAGAAGTCCCGGCCCCCGGAGGTTTCGTTGAACTCGCGGTAGATCTCGGCCGCCAGTTCCCCGATGCGACCGTGGACCCCGTTGGCCCGCAGGGCTTCCGCGGCCAGGCCCAGGTCCTTGTTCATCAGGGCGGTGGCGAACCCGGGCTGGTAGTCGTTGTTCGCCGGGCTGGTCGGCACCGGACCGGGGACCGGGCAGTAGGTGGTGAGCGCCCAGCTCTGCCCGGACGCCGTGGACACCACATCGAAGAACGACTGGTGACTCAGTCCCAGCTTCTCCCCCAGCACCAGCGCCTCGGACAGGCCGATCATCGAGATTCCGAGCAGCATGTTGTTACAGATCTTGGCCGCTTGCCCGACCCCGGCGCCCCCGCAGTGCACTACCTTGGCGCCCATCACCTCGAGCACCGGCAGTGCCTCGGCGAAATCGGCTTCCGCCCCACCGGCCATGAAGGTGAGCGTGCCGGCGGCCGCACCCGACACACCGCCGGATACCGGTGCGTCCAGTGCCCGGTGCCCGGCAGCAGTCGCTGCCTCCGCGGCCGCTTTGGCATCACCGACATCGATGGTCGAGCAGTCCACGAACAAGGTGTTCGGCTGCGCCACCGGCAGCAGTTCGGCATACACGTCACGCACCAGCTTGCCGTTGGTGAGCATCGTGATGACGATATCGCGGGCGGTGGCGGCCGCGACCCCGGTATCCACCAGCGCCACACCGTCTTTGCGGGCCTGCTCCTGCGCCGCGGCCGACGGGTCATAGGCGTGCACCTCATATCCGGCCTTGACCAGGTTCGCCGCCATGGGCCCGCCCATATGGCCGAGGCCGAGGAAACCGATCGTCTTGCTCATTGCTTTTCCTCCGGAATCGTCAAACCCAGTTCCCGTTCGCCCAGTTCGGCGAAGTACGCGTCGACCTGGGCGGTGGTGACATCGGTCAGGGCCGCGGGCGACCATTGCGGGTTGCGGTCCTTGTCGACCACCTGCGCGCGAATACCCTCGACCAGATCGTGCGAGGCCAGCGAGGCGATCGATACGCGGTACTCCTCGTTCAGCACCGCCTCCAGGCTCGTGGCCGTGCGGGCCGACCGCAGCGAGCGCAGGGTGACCTGTAGCGCGACCGGCGATTTGCCGAGTATCGCGGTGGCGGCCGCATTCGCCTCGGTATCGGCGTGCTCCTGCAGATGGGCGACGATTTCGGCGACCGTCTCCGCGCCGTAGCAGGCGTCGATCCAGTCCCGCTGTCCGAGCAGCGTCGATTCCGGTGCCTCGGCCGCGTATTTGGCGATCGCGATATCGGCGGATTCGGTCTGCAGGGTGGTGAGCAGGGCCGGAATCTGCTCGGCGGGAACGTAATAGTCCGCGAATCCGGTGGCGATCGCATCGCCGGCCTTCATCCGCGCCGTGGTGAGCGCGATATGGGTGCCCAGTTCGCCCGGCGCCCGCGACAGCAGATACGTGCCGCCCACATCAGGGATGAACCCGATCCCGACCTCGGGCATCCCGATGGTCGACTTCTCGGTGACGATCCGGTGGCTGCCGTGCGCGGACAGCCCGACCCCACCGCCCATCACGATCCCGTCCATCACCGCGACATACGGTTTCGGGAAGCGGCCGATCAGCGCGTTGAGAATGTATTCGTCGCGCCAGAACTTCCCGGTGGCCGAATCCGCCGCCGACCCCACGTGCCCGGCCGCCTGCTGTTCCTTGGCGTCGTGATGGATGGCGACGATATCGCCACCCGCGCACAGCCCGCGTTCACCGGCGCCGGTGATGGCGACGGTGCGTACCGAATCGTCGGTGGCCCAGGCCCGCAACTGCTCGGTGATGGTGCGCGTCATGGCGTGGTTCAGCGCGTTGATGGCCTTGGGCCGGTTCAGGGTGAGGAGTCCCAGGCCGTCACGCTGTTCGACCAGGACTTCGGGTTCGTCGCTCATACAGTTCCTTCCGCGCACGCCTGCCACTCCGATGCGATCACGACGCCCCCACCGCGGACGCCGTCATCGACCGGGCCACGACCAGGCGCATGATCTCGTTGGTGCCTTCCAGGATCTGATGCACCCGCAGGTCCCGGACGATCTTCTCCAGACCGTATTCGGCCAGGTAACCGTAACCGCCGTGCAATTGCAGGGCGGCGTTGGCGACCTCGAAGCCGGAGTCGGTGGCGAACCGTTTGGCCATGGCACACAGTTCGACCTTGTCCGGCGCGTCGGCGTCCAGGGCCGCCGCGGCCCGCCACAGCAGCGTCCGGGCGGCTTCCAATTTGGTCCGCATATCGGCCAGTTCGAACTGCAGGGCCTGGTTGTTCAGCAACGGTGCGCCGAACGCGGTGCGCTGGGCCAGGTAGGGCACGGATTTATCGAGCGCGATCTGCGCCCCGCCCAGCGAGCATGCCGCGATATTCAGCCGGCCGCCGTTGAGCCCGTTCATGGCGATCCGGAAACCGTCGCCCTCGGCGCCGAGCCGGTTGGCCACCGGGACGCGGGCGTCGGTGAGGATCACCTGCCGGGTGGGCTGGGCGTTCCAGCCCATCTTCTTCTCGTTCGGGCCGACCTCCAGGCCGGGGGTGTCGGCCGGGATCACCAGGGTGGAGATTCCGCGCGCACCGGTGTCCTGGGTGCGGACCATCATCACGTACACGTCGTTGCTGCCCGCGCCCGAGATGAACTGTTTGGCGCCGTTGACGATGTAGTCGTCGCCGTCGCGCACCGCGCGGGTGGTGATGGCCGCGGCATCGGAACCCACCCCCGGTTCGGTGAGCGCATAGCTGGCCAGCAGATCCATCGCGGTGAGCCCGGGCAACCAGCGGCGGCGCTGTTCGTCGTCACCGTAGGCGTCGATCATCCAGGCCGCCATGTTGTGGATGGAGATATAGGCGGCCACGGCCGGGCAGCCGGTGGCGAGTTGTTCGAAGATCCGCACCGCGTCCAGCCGGCGCAGCCCGGACCCGCCGAACTCCTCGCTCACATAGATTCCCCCCAGCCCGACCGCGCCCGATTTCCGCAGGACGTCCACCGGGAAATGTTTTTCCTGGTCCCATTCCACGGCGTGCGGGGCCAGGTATTCGTCGGCGAACTCCCGGGCGGTATCGCGGATGGCCCGCTCGTCGGCGTCGAGAGTGAACATGGTCATTCCATCGTCGGGATGACGAAGCTGTTGCTCTCCTTGAGCCCGGCAGGCCAGCGCTGCGTCACCGTCTTGGTCTTGGTGTAGAAGCGGATGGAATCGGGGCCGTGCTGGTTCAGATCACCGAACCCGGAGCGCTTCCAGCCGCCGAAGGTGTAGTACGCGATCGGCACGGGAATCGGGACGTTGATGCCGACCATGCCCACCTGGACCCGGGCCGCGAAGTTACGGGCGGCGTCACCGTCGCGGGTGAAAATCGCTACGCCGTTACCGTATTCGTGGTCGTTGGCCAGCGCGAGAGCTTCCTCGTAGTCTTCCGCGCGCACCACGCCGAGCACCGGGCCGAAGATCTCGTCGGTGTAGATGGACATATCCTTGGTGACCCGGTCGAACAGGGTCGCGCCGACGAAATAGCCGTTCTCCGCGCCCTCCACGGTGAGCCCGCGCCCGTCCACGACCAGTTCGGCGCCCTCGTCGATACCCTGCTGGACGTACTTCTTCACCCGGTCCACACCGTCGAGACCCACCAGCGGCCCGTAGTCCGCGCCCGGATCGTCGGATTTCCCGATATTGAGCTTGTGCACCCGGTCGGTGAGCTTCTCGACCAGCCGGTTCGCGGTCTCCTCCCCGACGGGTACGGCCACCGAGATCGCCATGCAACGCTCACCGGCCGAACCGTAGCCGGCGCCGATCAACTGGTCGGCGACATCGTCGAGGTCGGCGTCCGGCATGACGATGGCGTGGTTCTTGGCGCCGCCGAAGCACTGGGCGCGTTTACCGTTGGCGGTGGCGGTTTCGTAGATGTACTGCGCGATCGGGGTGGAGCCGACGAATCCGACGGCCTTGATCCGCGGGTCGTGCAGGATGGTGTCGACGGCTTCCTTGTCGCCGTTGACCACGTTGAACACGCCCTCGGGCAGACCGGCCTCGAGGAACAGTTCGGCGAGCCGCAGCGGGACCGAGGGGTCGCGTTCGGAAGGCTTGAGCACGAAGGCGTTACCGCAGGCCAGGGCGGGGCCGGCCTTCCACAGCGGAATCATCGCGGGGAAGTTGAACGGGGTGATCCCGGCGACCACACCCAGCGGCTGCCGCATCGAGTACACATCGATCCCGGTGCCGGCGCTCTCGGTGTATTCGCCCTTGAGCAGGTGCGGGATACCGACCGCGAATTCGATGACCTCGAGCCCGCGCTGGATATCACCCTTGGCATCCGGGATGGTCTTACCGTGTTCGCTGGACAGCAGCGCGGCCAGGGAATCCATCTCGTCGTTGACCAGGGTCAGGAACTTCATCAGGATCCGCGCCCGGCGCTGCGGGTTCATCGCGGCCCACGCGGGCTGCGCCGCTTCGGCATTCGCGATGACCTGCTCGACCTCGGATTTGCTCGCCAGCGGTACCCGGGCCTGCACCTCGCCGAGGTTGGGGTCGTAGACATCGCCGAACCGGCCGGACGTGCCGGGGACCTGCTGCCCGCCGATGAAATGTGTGAGTTCTCGAACCATGCGATTCCTGCCTCGTGTCGGGGGTGGCGGGCGCGGCGCTGCGGCCGTCCGTCACACGAAGATCATTCTTGCGGGCGTCCAATAGTTGGACGTCCAAGCAAAACGATACACCCGGCCCCCGCGACAAACCAGACTTCCCCGCAAGATATCCACCAACTGCGCGAACACACCCCGCTCCGCCCTACATCGGTGTGGTTGCGCAAGCCTATCCGCAGCCCGCACCCGGCGGAACTATCTCTCGACGGACTTCTTCGCCGACCTGGTCAGCAGATAACTACCGATCCCCAGCACCACCGCACCGACAACCAGAATCGCCCCGGAAGCCCCCGCCGACTCCCCCGTCCAGTCCACGACCGCCTCCACAGCCGCCAATGTCAGCGCGGCCGCACCGCCGAGACTCAGCACCCAGGAACGATCGGTGGCGTAGAGAGCGAAACACACCACCGCGACCATCGCCGTGAGTACATATGCCGGCCACATCCGATCGGACATATCGACGGTCTGGGCCCCGGCCACCGCCAGCACCACCCCGGCCACATAACCGGCCCACCGCTCGAGAACGGCACCCAACCGGGTCATGCCGAGCCAGCCGAAACCGAGCACGAGCAGTCCCGGACCGGTCAGGTCGTCGAGCCCCAGTACCTCGTCCAGCAAGCCCGATACCGAGGCGGCGCTGAATCCGGCGCACAGCAGCAACCCGAGCAACGAGGGCAACGCGGCATACCCGGCGACAGCGGCGACCAGCCCGGCCACGGCGGCATACACCCAGGTGAGATCGGTGGTGTCGTTCCCGTCGTCCAGGATCGCCCCGGCCGCGGCCGCGATACTCACCGCCGCCAGCGCGAACAACACCGCCGCGAGCCGCGTACGCGCGGTATGACCGGTGGAGGCAGGCCGGCGCCACGCCGGCCGGAAGAGCACCGACCACCCGCCCGCGGTCGCCACACCGGCCACCGTCAAACCCACCGCAACCAAAACGAACAAAACGAACCGGCCGAGCTTCGCCATATCGTCCCAGGACTCGGCGAGGACCAGCACCAAACCACTCAGCAACAACCCGGCACCCGCATAGGCCGCGATCTCGGCGAGCAACCGCGCCGGTGTGGGCCGGGGCTCCGGCTCGGCCAGCGCCGTCACCACCGCTCCCAACTGGGTTTCGTCGAGAACACCCCGGCGCACCAGATCGACAAGGGACTGCGGGACCTGCGCAGATACGTGCCCTGTAGACGCCGCAACGCGGTTCTGTGCGGTTCGGTCATCGCCGCCGCTGGCTTCGGGTGTCATTCCGCTGTCCGCTCCGGATTTCGATCGCCCACGACCGGAATCGGTGCCGCCACCGGTGACGGTCGCCGGATTCTTGCGTCGCACGCCCACCAGGCGCCGGAGCCCACCGAAACCAGAGGAGACCCCACCGCCCCCGGGCGACATGCTGCCACCACCGATAGCGAGTTCCTCTCCACCGGTCCCGGCGAGAGCCTTGTTGTCGCCGGGACCGGCCGGTGACTCACCGCCGCGGGTTTCGATCCGGCCCGGCTCTCCGCGCGTTCCCACCTCGGCGGCGGAGACCGCCGGTCGCTCACCGGCGCCGGGGCCAGGCCCAGACCTGCCTGCGGTGGGTTCCGGGGCTGAAGAACTGTGATCGGCTCCGGCCGACGATGTGGTGGCGTGGGTTCCGGCCCCGAATTCCGCATCCGACTGCCCGGTAGTGCAAGACTCGCCGCTGCCACGGTTGCCCGGTGCACCCGGATCACCCGCGCTCGGCACCTCCGGGACAGCAGGGCTCGACTCACCCCGGGAACGCTGCGGCGACGCTTCCGGCGCCGAATCCTGTTCGGCCACAGCACCCAGTATGCCGCCCCGGCCCCCGACTTTCGCGGCGCGAGATCAAACCCGCCCACCGGCGCTGGTCACGCGCTACGCTCGGGCCCGCGAACCGACGATCATCGCAGGAAGGCAGCGCTGTGGACATCGGCGATATCCGGATCATCGACGCGCATATCCATCAGTGGGACCCGTTCGGCAATCCGCGCGAGTTCAGTCGTACGGCCAAACTGCTGCGCGCCCTCCCACTGCCCCTGGGGCTCGCCGTGCGGCTGGCGCCGCGGCGGGACCGGGAGTTCATCGGCGAGCCGTCGGCGTATCTGGGTCCGTATCTGCCCGCCGACTACCGCACCGACGCCGGTGCGGTACCGGTCGAATCGGTGGTGCATATCGAGGTCGAGTGGGCAGGGCCGAAGGCCGAGGAAACCCGCTGGGTCACCGCCTTGCCGTTCGGTGTGGACACCCCCGCACTCGCGGCGGTCAGTGGGGGCGGTTCCCCGGCCGATCCGGGTTTCGCCGAACTTCTCGAGGCCCACCTGTCGGCCTCGCCGCTGGTGCGCGGTATCCGTAGTAGGGTCGCCCACCACCCGGATACCGGAATCCGTAGTTTCGCCGAGGGACCGAACATCTTGCGCAGCCCGGCATTCCTCGAGGGTTTCGCCGCCCTCGCCGAACGCGATCTGGTCTTCGAGGCCTGGGTGTACTCGCATCAGATCCCGGAGGTGACCGCGCTCGCCCAGCGCTATCCGGAAGCCACGATCATCCTGAACCACCTGGGCACGCCCGCCGGGATCTTCGGCCCGGTCGGTAAACACACCGGCCGCGATACCGGAGCGCGCACCGGAATACTCGAACGCTGGCGCACCGATATCGCCGATCTGGCCGAATCCCCGAATGTGGTGGGGAAGGTCAGCGGCTTGATGATGCCGATTCTCGGGCATCCGGTACCGCGCGCGGGCACCCCGACGCCGGTCGCCGAACTCACCGGCCGCATCGGCCCGCTGCTGCGGCACGCCGCCGACACCTTCGGCGCCGACCGCCTCATCTGGGGGTCCAACTTCCCGGTCGACCGCCCGATCACCTCGATCACCAACAGCGCGGAAGCCGTCGCGACCGTCCTGGCCGAACACCTCGGGGATTCCGCACCGCTGGAGAAGGTTTTCCGCACGAATGCACAGCGGGTCTACCGGCTGGATTGAGCCGCGGCAACGGCCGGATCACTTGCAGGGTGCTCGGTTCATCACTTCGGCGCCAACCGTCGCGGTCGCTCACCGGCCTCGGATTCCGGCATACGGCCGCGAAGGCACCGCGGTACACCGTTGCCCGCCTCGTCTGCACCGGATCGTTGTGCACGAGCATCGTGACCGGCGGGGCTCAGCCGCGATGACCATCGGATATCGGCGCACACTATCCCTCGGTCATGGACGAGTACATCGTGACCAAGGCGCGGTTCCCCGCGGCCGCGGTGGTTTCGTCGGCGCAGAGCATTCGCAGCGCGCGCCGCAGCAGCGCCGGATCCAGCTCGTCGAGTGCGGGGCCACCGCGCGGGGCGGGCAGCTCGGGTAGTTCGAGGGCGTTGCCGTAGGGGTCGGTGGTTTCGTCCATCTGCTCGGTGGCCGTTTCGACTCCGCCGATGAGTCGTTCGATACTCAGCCCGCGTACGGCGAGCAGATCACGGGGATGGTCGTCCAGCCGTTCGGCCAGCAAGCAGACGACCGCGATCGCATGTTTGCACGGCCAGCCCGGGTCCGGGCAGCTGCAACCGAAGTCGATATCGGCGGCGGTTTCCGGCACCAGATGCGGGGCGAGTTCGCGGGGCAGGTCGCCGGATACGATCCGCGCCAGCATCCCCGGCGCGGACCGGATCACCTCCACCACCAGTTCCACTTCTTCCGGCCGCAACCGGCGGATCTCGCAGGTGGTGGTGAACGGGCGCGGCTGGCTGCCCTGCACCTCGGCGGTGACGAGCCCCGGCTCGATGCGGTAACTCACCACCTGCCCCGCCCGCGCATAGGTGCGACCGCGCGCGAGCCGGCCGGGGTCGGCGAGCCGTTCCATCACCTCGAGCAGCGCCTTGCCCCAGAAGTTGCGGGCGAATCCGCCGCGGCGGTTGCGGGTCGATGCTCCGCCGGTTACCGGCCGGCGTTTCCCGTATTCGGCGAAATCGGCCACTACTCTCCCACCGCCTCGGCGCCCAGGCTGAACAAGCGGGCCAGATCGTCGTCGCCGAGTTCGGTGATCCAGTTCTCCCCCACTCCGATCGCGAGATCGGCGAGTTCGCGTTTCCCGGTGATCATTTCGTCGATCCGCTCCTCGATCGTGTCGACGCAGACCAGTTTCCGCACCTGCACCGTGCGCTGCTGCCCGATCCGGAAGGCGCGGTCGGTGGCCTGGTTCTCCACGGCGGGATTCCACCAGCGGTCCAGATGCACCACATGATTCGCGGCGGTCAAGTTCAGTCCTGTACCGCCGGCCTTGAGCGAGAGGAGCATCAGCGGCGGCCCGTCGGGCCGCTGGAATGCCTCCACCATGCCGTCGCGGCGTTTCTTTGCGACCCCGCCGTGCAGGAACGGGATCGGACTGCCGAAACGTTCGGTGAGGTAGGGGACGATGAGTTCACCGAATTCGCGGAACTGGGTGAACAGCAGCGCCTTCTCTCCTTCCGCGAGCACGGCGTCGAGCACATCCTCGACCAGTGCCAGTTTCCCGGAGCGATGTGCGCCGCGGCGCAGCACGGCGGAGGAATCCCCGAGGAAATGGGCGGGATGGTTGCACACCTGCTTTAACTTGGTGAGCGCACCGAGTACGGCCCCCTTGCGGGCCATTCCCTTGGCATCGCGCAGTTTTTCGAGCATATCCTCGACAACGGCCTGATACAGGGCTGCCTGTTCGACGGTGAGATTGGCCCGCACGGTCATCTCGAATTTCTCGGGAAGATCATCGATCACGGCCGGGTCGGTTTTCACCCGGCGCAACAGGAACGGCGAGGTGACGGCGCGCAGCCGGGTGACGGCGCCCTGATCGTTCTCCCGTTCGATCGGTACGGCGAAACGGGCACGGAAGGTCTGCGGGCTGCCCAGCAACTTCGGTACCGCGAAATCGAAGAGGGAGCGCAGTTCCTCCAGCCGGTTCTCCACCGGGGTGCCGGTGAGCGCGAGCCGATGCCGGGCCGGTAACGCCCGCGCCGCCCGCGCCTGCCGGGTGGCGGCGTTCTTGATGTGCTGGGCCTCGTCGAGGACCACACGCTCCCACTGCTGCCGGGACAGATGGGCGATATCGCGGGCGAGCAACGCGTAGGTGGTGATCACCAGATCGGCCCCGGCCACGGCCGTATCCAGATCGTCGCCCTGGGCCCGGCCGGGTCCGTGGTGCACCAGAACCCGCAGGTCCGGGGCGAAACGCGCGGCTTCCCGCTGCCAGTTGCCCACCACCGACATCGGGCACACCAGCACCGTCGGCCGCGGGGCGGTGGCCCCTTCGCGTTCGTGCAGCAGCAGCGCGAGGACCTGGATCGTTTTCCCGAGACCCATATCGTCGGCGAGGATCGCCCCGCAGTTCAGCCGGTTCATCGTGGCCAGCCACGCCAGCCCCCGTTCCTGGTACGGGCGGAGCTGCGCTTTCAGCCGGGCCGGCGCGGCCACCGGTTCCTCCGCGCGGCCGGAGTCGAAAAGAGCCGCCGGCCAGCCCTCGGCGGTGACCTCGGTGAGCGGTACCCGCCCGGCCTGTTCCGCGGCGATCTCACCGATCAGATCGGCGAGGGTGATCTCGTTGTCGCCGGTGTGCAGCGCGACGAATTTCGCGGCGGCGGCGAGGGCACCGTGATCGGCCTGCACCCATTCCCCGCGTAACCGCACCAGATCCGATTGCACCGTGATCAGCTGCCGCATCTCGGGCTCGGACAGCACGGTATCGCCGAGTGCCAGCTCCCAGCGGTAGGACACCAGCCCGTCCAGGCCGACCGTGCTCTGGGCGGCGGGCACCGCGGCGCCGCTCACCCGCAGCCGCAGGGTCGGTTCGGTGATATTCCAGGCTCGGGGCAGCAGCAGCGGGATCCCCGCGGCCGACAGCGCCTGTGCGCCGTGCGCGACCAGATCGGCCACCACTTCCGTCGGCAGCAGCAGGTCGAGGCTGTGTGAATCGGCCGGGACATCGCGGAGCCGCGGATAGGCGCGCTGCGCTTTCCCCAGCCATTCCAGGCCGGTACGTACTTCGTCCGCGATTCCCGGCACCGGAATCGGCCGCGGTGCCGCGCCGTCGGCGCGCAGGCAGACCTCCAGCCGCCACAACGCGGAATCCCCGGGCATTTCGGCGAATTCGCCGTCCGGTTCGCGCAGCCGCAACACCAGCTCCGGTTCGCCGGACGACTGCGTCTCCCGCCACTGCCGCAGCACTTCGGCCACCTGGTAGCTGCCCGACTCCACCGGAGCGTCCGCCGACAACGCGTGGGCCAGCGGATGTGGATGGGTATCCGCGGCGAGCAGTTCGCGCACCATCGGATCGGTGAGCTCGGTGACCATATCGTCGAGCACATCGGCCGGCTCACCCGCGACGCGCAGTGCCGGCGGTGCCAGCGCCGCGAGTTCGGCGAGCCAGGCGCGCTGACCGGATCCGCCGACCGGCCGCCAGCGCGCCCACCACTGGCCGTCCTCGCGCCGCAATTCCGGCACCACCGCGCCCGCGCGTATCCACCTTTCCAATCCGAGTGCGAGGTGCGCGAGGAACCGCAGATCACCGGCCACGGCCGCGGCCGGCAACCGCTGCCGTAAGGCGGCAGCCGCGGCGGCGGGCACGAGCGCGTGGGCCCGGACGGTTTCCCGCCGGGCACCGGCCTCGTCCACCAGGAGCACTTCGGCGCGGTGCCGGAACCGCGACTCCGCCAGTACCGAGCCGAGCAGGCCCCCGACCGGCTCGCCCTCCTCACCCGGGGCACGCCACAGCAGTAGCCCGGCTCCGGGCGACCACAGTCCGTGCAGCATGGCCCCATCAAATCAGCCCGGTCCGACACGCCGTGAACCGTCCCCGCCGGCTCCCGTCCGGACCCCGCTCCGGCGCGCCGGGCCATTTCTGGATTTATCCCCGATATCGGCACATACTGGGAAATATCCGCTGGTCACCGCTGTTATCCGCCATCCACGCCCGCCGGGCGGAGCCCGCACCGGGCGCGCTGTCCGGCAGCGTCATACGGCAGGCGGCGCACACCGGCCCCGGAACAGCGGTCCCCACAGCACACAGCGGCGTCATCGAACAGCGGAGGGCAGCAGTATGACAATTCTGCTCCAGGTTCTCGAGCAGAGCTACACGCCGACCACACCCTGGGAGCGGCGGAAGTTCACCTTCGTGGATGCCGGCAAGATCGTCGGTATGCGTCTGGACGGCCAGTGCGGTGTCTGGCTGGATCTGTCCCGGCCCGGCGAATCGCAGCGGCTCGCCCACACCGACCGGCCCGAGGATGCCATCGCGTTCCTGCTCACGGCCTTCGCCAAGATCGCCGAATGTCTGGACAGCGGCGGTTCCTGGGTGATCGGCCACGACGGGGTGCATATCGAATCCCTGGTCGCCACGCGTTTCCCACCGCGTAGCAGCGGGGTCGACAACGACGAGCTGCTGGCCCGCGCCTGGCTGTGATCCACCGGGCGCCGGAACCTGTCGGCGCCCTCGGGTATACCGGTAACCGTGATGACACGGGGGAAGATTCACACGGTTTCCGCACTGCTCACCGCCTGCTTGGTCGGCCTGCTCGCCGCCTGCGCAGTCCCGCCGGGCCTGCGGCCCGCACCCGGTAGCCCCGGGCGCGCTCAACTCGAACAGCTCCTCGCCGCGGTCCGGGTGGTTCCCGAACGCCCGCACACCGGCGGCTACGAGCGTGATTGCGGGTCCGGGCAGGGTTGCGTTTTCGGACCGGCCTGGTCCGATGATCACGACGGCCCGGGCGGTCACGACGGCTGCGATACCCGCAACAATGTGCTGGCCCGTCAGCTGGTGGAAATCGCCTACCGGCCGGGTACCGGGGGCTGCGTCGTCCAGTCCGGCATCCTGGCCGATCCGTATACCGGCAACCGGATGGTGTTCAGCAAGGAAAACGCCCAGCAGCTGCCCGTGGACCATATCTATCCGCTGGCCGCCGCCTGGGATATGGGAGCCGCCACCTGGGCACCCGCGCAGCGCATCCGCTTCGCGAACGATATCGAGTACAACCTGCAGGCCACCGACCGCGCGACCAATACCGACAAAAGCGACAGCACACCCGCCGAGTGGTTACCACCGTCGCGTCCGGGGCACTGCTACTACGCGGGCCGGTACCTCACGGTCGCCGTGCGGTACCAGCTCCCGGTCACCGGCGCGGACCATGCGGTATTGCGCGATATCACGGCGCGGTGCGACTGATATGCGCGGCGCCGAGGCACCGTCGCGCCGCGGACTCCCCGGAGCCCTACGGACCGCGAGCCGACCAAGCGCCGGCTACCGCGGGCGGCGGGGATCGGCGCCTCGAACCTGCCGTGCGTCAAGCCCGGGGTCCGGCCATATCGGCGAGCCGGCTACCGGCGGCCGAGCGCATCCACACCGCGCTGGACCAGCGCCCGATCAGGCACCCGTCGCCACGGGCCGTTTCGAATCGTGCGCCCACTGCGACCACGACCCCGGATACAGGGCCGCCTCCACACCCACCACCGCGAGTGCCGCGATCGCATGGGCGGCCGTGATCCCCGAACCGCAGTACACCGCGACCGGTTCGCCGCCGAGGTCGTTGTATCGGCGGCGCAGCAGTTCCGCCGGCAGGAAACAGCCGTCCTCATCGAGGTTCTCGCTGGTCGGCGCGCTGATTGCACCGGGAATATGTCCCGCCCGGGGATCAACGGGTTCTTGTTCGCCGCGATACCGTTCGGCGGCCCGGGCATCGATCAGCACACCTTCCCAGCGGGCGGCGGCATCGGCATCGATCACCGGCAGCCGACCGGGGTCGAGTTCGATATCGCCGAGTTCGGGGTCCGGTTCCACCCCGGTCGCCAGGTCACCGCCGCCGCGCAGCCATGCGGGCAGCCCGCCGTCGAGGATGCGCACATCGGTGATCCCGGCCCAGCGCAGCAGCCACCACGCCCGCGCGGCCGACATACCGCCGAGCGCGTCGTAGACCACGACCGGGTCCCCCGCACACAGGCCCCAGCTGCGGGCGCATTTCTGGAGCTGCTCGGGGTCCGGCAGCGGATGCCGGCCCTGGGCCGGGGTGGGTAATGCGGCGAGCTCGGTGTCGAGGTCGACGAACACCGCGCCCGGGATATGGCCGTTCTGGTACTGCTGAGGCCCCTCCGGGTCACCCAGCTGCCAGCGGACGTCCAGCAGGCGCAGGTTTTCTTCCGTTGATTCCCGGAGTTCTTCAGCCGAGATCAGTACCGCGTTCAACGCAGCTCCTCGTCCAAGAGTCTGTCTGGAACAGTTTTTTCACCGTACGCGCGCCTGGTCTGCCACGTCCATGCGCCCACCGCAGAATTCACCTACCGGCGGGCCTGCTCAGATGCGGGCGAGCAGAGTCAGCGGATCCTCCAGCGCGCCGGCGACCGTGGCCAGGAACCGCGCCGCGAGTTCGCCGTCGATCATGCGGTGGTCGAAACTCAGCGTCAGCGTGACCACCGACCGTACGGCCAGCTCACCGCGGAAAACCCACGGCCGCGAGTTCACCGCACCGACACACAGAATCGCCGCCTCACCCGGGTTGACCAGCGGTGTCCCCGATTCGACCCCGAAAACGCCGACGTTGGAGATCGTGAACGTCCCGCCCCTCAGGTCGGACAGCCCGGCCCGGCCATCGCGGGCGGTCTGCGCCAGCCAGCCGATCTCCCGGCACAGTTCCCGCAGGCTGAGTGTCTGCGCGTCTTTGATGTTGGGCACAAGCAGTCCCCGCTCGGTGGCCACCGCGATACCCAGGTTGACGAAATACCTGGTGACGATCTCCGAATTCGCCTCGTCCCAGTAGGTGTTGATCCCCGGGTATTCGGCCAGCGCGGCAAGAACCGATTTCGCGACCAAGGCGAGCGGCGTGGGGGTCAGCCCCTCGAATGTCTTGGTGGCACGCAGATGATCCAGCAGTTCCAGCGACGCCGTGATATCGACCGTGCTGGAGGTGGACGCCTGCGGAATCGTGCGGGCGCTGGCGACCATGGCGGCCGCGGTCCGTTTCCGGATTCCGGAGATCGGCGTGCGCTCCTCCCGGGCCGACCCGTCGGCCCGCTGCTCGATACGCGCGACCTCCTCGGCGGTGTGGTCACGCGGCGCGGGTTCCGATACCGGCACCGCACCGCGAACATCGGCGACGGTGACCGCGCCTTCCGGCCCGGAACCGGCCACGTACCAGAGGTCGATTCCCAGCTCCCGCGCCAGCTTTCGCGCGCCGGGGGTGGCGGAGACCCGCCCGCCGCCGACTCCCGAGCCGAGGGTGTCCCCGCCGTGTGGCGCACCGCCGCGGCCCCCAGCCGCCGCATCGGGCCGAGCGCCCCCTGCCGTCCCGGCCGGCGAACGAACACCCGCCTCGGCGCGGGTGCCGCCAGAATGCTCCGCGCCGGCCCTCCCCACCGGTGCCGACGTTTCCTCGGCGGCACCGGCCCCGTGCACAGGCGCTGTGGCCGCCTCGTCCGCTACACCCGTATCCGCGCCGATGACACCCCCCTCGTAGTCGACCCCGGCGGCCGTCGTTTCCGCAGGTGGAGCGGATGCCGCCGCGGTACGCATGCGGCGCCGGCGCGACGGCTGATTCTCCGTCTCCGGCCCATACCCCACGAGCACCGACGTGCGACCGTTGCCTTCCGGCGCGGGCGTACTGCTACGGATCCGCAGCAGCGGCGCCCCGACCTCGATCGTCGACCCCGGTTCGGCGAGCAGTTCCACCACAGTGCCCGCGAACGGCGAGGGCAGCGCGACCACCGCCTTCGCGGTTTCCACCTCGGCGATGGTCTGGTTCAACTCGACCTCGTCGCCCACCGCGACGGTCCAGTTCTGCAGTTCGGCGTCGGTGAGCCCCTCGCCGAGGTCCGGCAGCCGGAATTCCAGGATCTCGCCGGATTCGGCGGTAGCGGCATCGTCCACGGTGGGCACCTCCGGCTGGCGTCAGGGTGGCGGGGCACTCAGGCGGCAAGTGTGCTGTCGACCGCCGCCAGGATGCGGTCCGGATCGGGCAGGTGATGCTTTTCGAGCTTAGCCGGAGGGTAGGGAATATCGAATCCGCCGACCCGCCGGACCGGTGCTTCGAGTCGATAGAAACAGCGTTCGGTGATCCGGGCCGCGATCTCCGCGCCGATTCCGCCGGTGACGGGCGCTTCGTGCACCACGATCAGCCGGCCGGTCCGGTCCACCGATTCGGCGATGGTGTCGATATCCAGCGGCGCCAGGCTGCGCAGATCGATCACCTCGAGCGAGAGCCCCTCTTCCGTAGCGATTTTCGCCGCGGTTACCGCGGTGGCGACCGTACCCCCGTACGCGACGAGGGTGGCGTCCGAACCCGGTACGCAGACCCGGGCCCGCTCCAGTGGCAGCGAATCCGTTGCGGCGGGGTCGAGTTCGGCCTTGTCCCAGTAGCGGCGTTTGGGTTCGAAGAAGATCACCGGATCGTCCAGCGCGATCGCCTGGCGGATCATCGTATAAGCGTCGGCCGGGTTGCTCGGCGAAACCACGCGCAGGCCCGCGGTATGCGCGAAGTAGGCCTCCGGCGATTCGGAATGGTGTTCGACGGAACCGATCCCGCCACCGAAAGGGATCCGGATCGTGAGCGGAGCGCTCACCTTGCCCCGTGTCCGGTAATGGATTTTGGCCACCTGCGAGACGATCTGATCGAAGGCCGGGTAGACGAAACCGTCGAACTGGATCTCGCAAACCGGCCGATAACCGCGCAGTGCCATGCCGAACGCCGTGCCCACGATGCCGGATTCGGCCAGCGGCGTATCGATGACGCGGCGGTCGCCGAAATCCTTCTGCAGCGTATCGGTCACCCGGAACACACCACCCAGCCGTCCGATGTCCTCACCCATCAGCACCACCTTGGGGTCGTCCTCCAGGGCGGTGCGCAACCCGGCGTTGAGCGCCGCGGCCAATGTGGTGATCATGAGCGGACTCCTTCCTCGCGCAGGGTGGGCGCGACGTTCTCGCCGTCGGCCGGGTCGTCGGCCAGGTACTCGGCGTATTCGCGGCGCTGGGCCGCGACGAGCTGATGCGGTGTCGCATAGACGTGGTCGAACAGTTCCAGCGGTTCGGGATCGGGCATGGCGAGCGTGGCCGACCGGATCCGGTGCGCCACCTCGTCCGCGCGTTCCTCCACCCGCCGCTGCCCGGCCGGATCGAACAGGCCCTCGCGTTCGAGCAGCCGCCGCATCCGCAGGATCGGATCGCGGCGGGCCCAGTCCCCGGTTTCCGCGGAGGTGCGGTAGCGGGTCGGGTCGTCCGCGGTGGTGTGCGGGCCCATGCGGTAGGTGATGGCCTCGATGAAGGAGGGTCCACCGCCGGTGCGGGCGCGGGCGGCGGCCCGGCGGGTGACGGCCAGGACGGCCAGCACATCGTTCCCGTCCACCCGGGTCGCCGGGATCCCATGACCCACCGCTCGCTGCGCGATCGGGGTCGCGCTCTGCAGATGCACGGGTTCGCTGATCGCCCAGTGGTTGTTCTGGCAGAAGAACACGACCGGGGCGCTCCAGGTGGAGGCGAAGGTCAGGGCCTCGGCGATATCGCCCTGGCTGGTGGCGCCGTCACCGAAGTAGGCGATGGTGGCGATCTCCGCGCCTTCCAGGTGGGCGGCATACGCGTAACCCGTGGCGTGCAGGCCCTGCGCGCCCACCACGATCGCCGGGTTGGTCATATTGATCTCCGCCGGATCCCACGACGAATGCGCGACCCCGCGCCACATCGGGGTGATAGCTCCCGGGTCCACACCACGGCAGTACGCGACCGCCGCTTCGCGGTAACTGCTGAAGACGTAGTCGTCGGGCTGCAGCGCGTGTGCCGAACCGACCTGAGCGGCTTCCTGCCCCTCCCCCGGCGCCCACAGACCGAGCTGCCCCTGCCGGGCCAGGGCGACGGCCTCGGTATCGATCCGCCGGCTCACCACCAGATCTTCGTAGAGCTGCCACAGTTCATCCGGTCCGATATCGGCGATCAGGGCCTGATATTCGGGGTTGTGCACCCGAGCGCCGTCGGGCTGGATCAGTTGCACCGGATACTCGGTTGCGCCGGGCATCGGCCTCGCCTCCTCACGCGGGTCACGCGCTGATGTGGCCTACAACACACAGCATCCACGCTTAGGCGAACTGCGCAAGTCTCGATCCGGCAACTGAGCATTCCGCACGGTTTCGCGAGGTCATTTGCTGTCATACTGCGCTTTATGACCAGCCAGGAAAGCACCGACCCGGTATTGGACGCCACCGACGCACGACTACTGCTCGAACTGACCGCCAGCCCCCGCGCCACCGGCGTCGAACTGGCCGCGCGGCTCGGACTCTCCCGCAATACCGTGCAGGCCCGGCTCGCGCGGTGGGAAGCCGCCGGCGTCCTGCGCAGTTTCGAACTCCGGGTGCAGCCGCGCGCGCTGGGGTACCGGCTGTCCGCATTCGTCGCGGTGGTCGTGGACCAGCATCGCCTCGACTCCGTGGTCGACGAACTGGCCGAGGTACCGGAGGTGACCGAGGCCTGCGGTATGACCGGCCCGACCGATCTCACGGTCCGCGTGGTCGCCCGCGATGCCGACGATCTCTATCGGATCGCCGGCCAGATCCTGAAGATCCCCGGCGTGGTCCGCACCAATATGACACTCGTGATGCAGGAGCTGGTGGGCCCCCGCACCGCACCCCTGCTGCGGCGCCTGGCCGAGCCGGACTGAACCGCCACGAACCTCTTATTAAGCGACATACCTAGGCTTGTGTCGCAGTAAGGGATAAGGTGCCGATATGGAGCTCTCAGGCACAGCAACCGACACCTTCTCCGGCCGGACCGCCATCGTCACCGGCGGCGGCTCCGGTATCGGCGCGGCACTGGCCCGCGGGCTCGCCGGCCACGGCGCGAAGGTCGTCGTCGCCGATCTCGATCCCACCACCGCGGCGAAGGTCGCCGACGAGATCGGCGACGCCGCGATCTCCGCCGGCGGCGACGCCGCCGACCCCGAGGTGATCGCGCAGCTGATCGCGGCCGCGGAAACCTCCTTCGGCCCCGTCGACTTCTACTTCGCCAACGCCGGTATCGGCGGCGGCGCAGGCCTGGACAGCACCGACGCGCAATGGTCGGCCGCCCTCGAGGTCAACACCCTCGCCCATATCCGCGCCGCCCGCCTCCTCGTCCCCGGCTGGCTGGAACGCGGCAGCGGCTACTTCATCTCCACCGCCTCCGCCGCCGGCCTACTCACTCAACTGGGCTCGGCACCGTACTCGGTCTCCAAGCACGCCGCCGTAGGCTTCGCCGAATGGCTGTCGATCACCTACGGCGACAAGGGAATCGGCGTCAGCTGCATCTGCCCGATGGGCGTGGACACGGCACTGCTCCGGGAAGGGATGATCCCGGAGAACAACGCCGAAGCGGGCCGGTTGGCGATCACCGCCGTGAAATCCGCGGGCGCCGTACTCAGCGCCGAAGAGGTCGCCGACACGGTCCTCGCCGGGGTCGCGGCCGGGGAATTCCTGATCCTCCCGCACCCGGAAGTCCTGCAGATGTACCGCAACAAGGGGTCGGACTACGACCGCTGGATCCGCGGTATGCGCCGCTTCCAAGCCGCTCTGGAAAACCCCGGCGACTGATTCATGCCGCCCTGGCGTCCACCGGTCGCCTACGTGACACCCGAGGGTCGGAAGCTGGGCAGCTGGTTGACCGGCTGCCGCGCGAAGTACCGGAAGGGCGAGCTGGCCGCGGGACAGGTCGCCGACCTGGTCCGGCTGGGCATGGACCTCGACCGGCGCGCGCCGAACGTGGGCCGCAATCCGCAGCAGGCGTGGAACGGGTGGATCAGTGAGCTCGAGATGTACCGCACCGTCTACGGAACCCCGGAGGTTCCGCCCGATTACGTGACCCCGTTCGGCGCGAAGCTCGGCAATTGGCTGCACCGCTGCAAAACCGCCGCCCGCCAGGGCAAATTGCCCACCGAACGGCGCAGGCAGCTCCGGCGGCTGGGTGTTGCCGTGCCCCGGCGTGATGCACTGCGAAAACGGACCCCGCAGGCCGGACGACGGCGCTGGGATGTCGGCATCACCGCACTGCAGGCCTATGCGGCCGAACGAGCACAGCAGTTGCGGTCGATCGGAGTCGAACTCGACTGATCGACCCCCCTCCGGTCGGTGACACTCGGCCTGCATCCACCGAATTCACGCCCGCTGCCGCCGATGTGATCACTCGGGGTAGTGGTACTCGATCGCCTGCTCATCGAACGGAATGCCCTGCCGGCGCAGGCTGTCGACTACCTGCCGAGCGAATCGCCGCGCCGGACGGCGGCGGCGCTGACTACGCTGTGGCAGCCTGTGTGTTCCCCTGGGGCTCGGAGCTCAGCCAGGAAGTGATCGCGGGCGTCACAGCAGCGAGGGCCTTGGCAAGTGGCTCGCGATACGTATCGAAGGTCCAGATTATGTCTTTGAGCTTCTTCAGGTAGGTCATCGTATCCAAGCTGCTCTTTGCGAACTTCGCCAGGAACGCGGCGATGACATGCCCCGCCGCGGCGCCTGCGGTGACCGCAAGTTCGATCGTGTATCCGATCGCCGCGCCGAGCAGCGAGGCGATGATATCGCGTACGAGATCTCGGACGATGGCGATGCACTTCCCTACGAGCTCCATCAGTTTGCCGAGCGACGCCGCTGCGGCCGCGGCCGTGTCGATCGCGGTGAGAATATCTTCGGCATGCTTGCGGTAAGCATCGCCGGCACTACCGGACCAGGTGCCGATATCCTTCTCGATTGTGCTCAGCCACGTGTTCTTCACAGTGGACAGTTCATCCGAAATACTCTGCCACGACTTCGAATAACCTTCGACGATCGTCGGGTTGCCGGACAGCTCCTCGTAGGCCTGTTTGAGTGGCTCGATATGCTCCAGCATCCATTTTGCGACCTGGGTTCCGGCAAACGCGAACGGATCCTTGATCGCGTCGGCGACGCTTACGGAGAGCCCTACCGCGCCGAAGATCGCCTCCACATTGTCGCCGGCACGCAGGTTTCCGTAGATATCCCACGCATCGCCCGCGAAAGTCCCTTTCAGGACGCCCAAACCACCCGTCTTCTGGTCCCCTTCGAGCCCCACATTGGACAGCCAGGACACATCCTCTTGGAAGTAGGTGTTGCTGTAGTGGGAGTTCTGGTTGATCAGCGTATTCTCGGGCGGGGCGGCGTCATCGAAGCTACTCATCCGGATTCCCCGATCGTCGCCTGCAACCCCTGGAGCGTCGTCGCCAGTGATCCGTCGGCATCTTCGAAGGATGCTGCCGTCGACTTCAGCTTCTCCGGCACCTGCGTGGCGCGCTCGGCAACTGCGCGGATCACCTCGACGGTCGATCGATGGTTGTCATCGAAAAGCCAAGCCACTATCGGCCGCGGATAGGCACCAAAGCCATCGTCTGCCGACTCGAGATAGTTTGCCGCTTCGAGGCATTTGTCCAAGCCGCCAATGAGCGCCTCGACCTTCTGTGCATGATTTCGGACCTCATCGGGATCGACCGAGAGAGCGTCAGGGTTGGTGGTCATCAGTTACACCAGCCACGATTTCCGGCGGTAGTACTCGTCCTCTTCGTCGGGCTCGTCCGGAGTAACCACCCGATCGCGATCGTATTTGCGTGGCTGCGGCCGCTCCGCGGGCGGGGTCGCCGAACCCCACACCGGCGGAGCAGCAGGATGCTGAGGGGGAACCGGGGTGGCGGCCGGCGGCGGAAAGCGGTCGATCTGTGGTGGACCGAAGCCCTGCACAGGCACCGCAGTCTCCTCGGGCTCCGGGAAGCGCCGATCGAATCCGTCTACGAGCGCGGCTCCGGCCGGATCCTCGCCGACGATATCGTGAACCAGCCCGGCAACACTCGGCCGGAGTTTTCCTTGGGCCCGCCGCATACACGACAAGATCTCGGCCGACAGCGCGCGCGAATCCATATCCCGCACACCCGGTGCGAGGTCGATAGATGTTGGAATCCCGCTGCTGTCCACGGTGACGCTGACCCGACCCCCGGCTCCCGACTCGGTCGATGTAAGAGCAGTCATCCGCTCCTGCAACTCGGCGAACCGCTCACTTCTACGTTCCGCGTCCGCGGCCATCTGCGCAAACCCGGCTATTGCCTGGTCCAGGCCCATCTCGGCATCCATCGGTGTCTCCCCCTTAGATAACGTCCCCGGTCGCCCGATCCTTCCTCGAAGAAAGGCGGATACGAATCGTATCCATGGCGGCAGTACCGGTCAATTCTGTTGACTTCGGTTCACATTCGTGGCATCCGGATCGGCGAGAGGTCCGGCCACGGTCCTACCGTGGTCGCAAAAGTGCTCGATTGCGACGAATTGTGCCATCATCGATGGATGAGTTTGGGGGATGCCTTCGGGTTGACCAGTACGCCGGATTTCCTGCCGAGACACCATGGGACGGACGGGGATACGCGGTACCCGTCGCCCCGGGATCTACGCAGTACGTTTGCCGCGTTGGTCGACTTCGTCCTGCAGTTCGGCTCTTTCTTCGCAGCTCTCGCGGTACTGCTCATACTAGTGGCGAAGTTGGGATTCTCACCGGCCGTCGGCTCGACGGCGATGCTGATACCCGTTGTCGTCATCGTAGGTAACCGGATTCTGCTGCCGAAAACGGTGCATTCGAGCATCGGCGAGTTGATCTTCGGACTGGTGGAGATCCGCGGTAGCGACGGCGCATGGCCCGGTTGGCGTGATCTGCTGTCCGGACACGGGCAGGGTCGGGACGGTGTGCCCAATATCGTCGCCGTACGTCGCTGCGATGTCCGCCGCACCTGAGCCCGCGAAACCGTACGGCGCGCGCTAGGATCCCGGGCCCTCGGTGACCAGTGTCTGGGCAGCGGTGCGGATGACCTCGGGGATCTCGACCGGTTTGCGCGTGTGCTCGTCCACGTAGACATGGACGAAAGTGCCGGTGGCAGCGAGTTCCAGGTCCTGTCCGGCTTCGCGGAAGATCGCCAGGTCGTAGGTGATGCTGGAGCGGCCGAGGCGGGCGATTCGCAGGCCGACCTGCAGTTTGTCCGGGAAGCTGAGTGAGGCGTGGAACCGGCAGGACGTCTCCGCGACGATCCCGATCGCGGGGAGGTCGCGGATATCGGTGCCGGTCGCGTCGATCAGCCACGCATTGACCGCGGTATCGAAGTACGCGTAGTAGGTCACGTTGTTCACGTGCCCGTAGTGGTCGTTATCGGCCCATCGGGTGGGCACCGGCCAGAGCACCGGATACTGCGTCGTCACCCGGGCGACGATACCGGGTGGGTCGGCGGGCAGCGCCGCCGAGACGACGCTGCGGTCGAGGACATCGGCTCCCCGGGGCGACGGCCACAGTCCAACGCCTCCGATGACGTAGCTGTCGCCTGGTTGAGCCTTCCGGTGAAGGGCAGCCGGTTCTGTGAACGCTCCGGCCGAGGAACTGCGGCCGCTCGGCGCGGTCCTCGGTCCAACCGAGACCCGGCCGGGCGCGACGCCGGCGCCGCAGCCGGACCGCGGCCCCGGCCGCTACACCGGATACGAATCAACTGGCCGAGGAGACCGCGGTCGTGCCGCCGGCCCGGTGTTCCCGCGGGCTGATGCCGAAGTGCCGTTTGAACGCTGTGCTCAAGGCGAATGCGCTGCCGTACCCGACGCGGCGGGCGATGGCCTCGACCGTGTCCTCGGTGCCCTGCAGCAGGTCGGCGGCCAGGTCGAGACGCCATTCGGTGAGGAATGCCATGGGTGGTTCGCCGACCAGTTCGGTGAACCGGCGGGCCAGCGCGGCCCGCGATGCCCCGACTTCCTGGGCGAGGGCGGCCACGGTCCACGGGTGGGCGGGGTTGTGCTGGAGTAGCCGCAGGGCCTTCCCCACCAGTGGGTCGCTGTAGGCGTGGTACCACGGTGGGGCTTCGGTGCCGGAGAACCAGGTGCGCAGGGTCGAGATGAGCAGCAGGTCCAGTAGGCGGTCCAGCACTACGCCTTGGGCGGGTAGGTCCTTGACGGTTTCGTCGGTCAGCAGGTCGAGCAGCCGATCGTCGGAGCGGCCGCGCGGCAGCACCAGCATGGGCGGTAGTGCACGCAGCAGGCGGCGGCTCACCGCGCCCACGTATTCGTAGGATCCGGTGACGAACACCGTTTCCCCGTCCGGATCGTTACCCCATTGCCGTACCCCGAGACTCATCGTCTCGCAGAGCACTTCACCGTCCAGAGTCGTGGTGACCTGCCCCGGGTTGATCAGGATCTGCGGGTCGGTCGCGGGATCGTCGGCGACGGTATAGGGATGCGGCCCCCGGAACACCGCGACGTCCCCGGCCTCGACCCGGCGCTGCTCGCCGTCGGCGGTGAGCGCCCACGCCCACCCCCGGACCACGGCGACGAGGGTCAGCGGCGATTCGTCCTGGATCCGCAGCGACCACGGCGGGCTGAGCATCGACCGCAGCACGAACGCGCCCCGGGCCCGCGGGCCTTCCAGCAGCGCCGCCAATGCATCCACCTCGCCAACCCTAATCGGCCGGGCACCCCAGGGCTACGACCTCTCACCTGGGGCCCCGGACAGTTGCGCCAGAACCTCATCGACCCCTGGAGGTAGCGGTAGCCCGCGTCGGCAGGATGAGCGCACCCGTCACGGCCGCCCACGAGGAACCGGCCCGTCGACGAGCGTCGGACCCCGCACTGCGCGAAACCCCACCACCATCAGCGGACTCTTCCACCACACCGGCCTGATATGCCGCAACGCAACAAGGGAATTCGATACCGGAGCTCACTACAGGTACATTCCGCCCTCGGCATATTCTGTGCGCACCGCGATACTTTCGGCCCGGTCCCGGAGTGCGACGAGTTCGGCGAGCGTGGCTCCGGCAGCCGGAATATCGGCGGGGGTGTCGCCCAGCCAGGTCCGCGCCTCGGTGGCGGTCAGCTTGCCGATTTCCACCTGCGCCAGGCATCTCCCCGGGCGGGTCACAGCAGGGTGCAGCCGGGACAGGTCCTCGTTGGTGCTGATGGCGACCAGCACGTCACGACCCTGGCCGAGCATCCCGTCGGTGAGATTGAGCAACCTGGAAAGCCCCTGCCCCGAAGAGGATTTGGCTTCGGCGTGGATCAGCTCGTCGCAGTCCTCCAGGATCAGCAGCCGCCAGCGGTCGGATTCGTCGTCCTCGCCTTCGGCGCCCATCGCGGCCCGCATCAGGTAGCCGGGTTTGGCGAACAGCATCTCCGGGTCGAGTACACAGTCGGCCTGGCACCAGGATGACCAAGCCCGTGCGAGTGAGCGCAGGGCCGTGGTCTTGCCGGTGCCGGGCGGGCCGTGCAGGAGCAGCAACCGACCGCGGATATCGGCCGGTTGCATCGCCATCAACCGATCCAGCGCACCCGCGACGGGCCCGCTGTAGTTACCCCGGATCTCGGGCCACTCGGGGGTGGTGACGGCGAGGGCGCGCCGGGTCGCTCCGCGGTCGCCCTGATGCCAGAAGCCCATTTTCACCGCGGTCAGGTCGGTGGGGGCGGGCTGTTCCGCGTCGCGGGCCGATTCGGTGATGATGCGTTCGGCCAGCTCGTCGCTCACCGCGACCACTTCCAGCGTCGCCGATTTATCGGCCCACCGGTCGGCGCGCAGGGTCCAGCCCTCGCCGAGCACCAGGGTCGACTGCGCGTCGGCCTCGACTACCGACCGTGAGATCTGCGAACCCGTCGGACGCAGCAGGGCGTCAGGTCGCACCCGATCCAGCTGCTTCTTGCGGTAGTACGGCTGCACGCCCCGGCCGAACAGGCTCAGGGTCAGCATGTCCAGCAGATCTCGGGGCGTGGAGTACGAGTCGAGGACGGCCGACCAGGGCAGGGCTTCGGCGGGGTCGGCGGTGGTGGGATCGAATTCGATCAGGCGAAGTGGTTCGTTGCGTTCGGGCATCGCCGACCATGATCCGCCCGCGCTTACCACACCGTCCACACATTTTCCCTTGTCGACGGCACATCGTCGACGCTCACGGATTCAGGAGCCGAGGGCCAACTCGACCATCGGTACCGTATCGATCCCCCTGCCGGTGGCCTGCTCGATGATGCCGCTCAATTTCCGGTAGGCCTTCGGATGCCGGATCCGGTAGTCGGCCAGTACCACGGCCGTCTCCTGGGGCTCCAGCGGCCGGGCCACCGCGGTCACCCGGTAGCGGGTGCCGATGCTCACCCGGCAGTGCGGGCCGGCCAGCAGGTTCCGGTACCACTGCGAAGTCTCACCGAAGCCGGAGGCGATGATCACCGTGTCGGTGCCGGGACGGTCCACTGTTTCGAGCGCGACGTACCGCGCTTTCCCCGAGGTGCGGCCGATGTGTTCCAGCAGGAGCAGCCGGCCCCCGAAGAGAAAGCCGAGCCGGGCACGGAACGCCCAGATCGGGGCCCGTACGAACCAGCGAGTACGCAACAGTTTTACACCGAGATCCGCCATTCGTCGACGCTAACAGCAATGGCCCCGGCACACGCTCGGTGGTGAGACCGAACGCGCCCGGGGCCGCTGGAATTCGCGCGCTTACAGCGCTTTGAGTTCCTCGGTGACCGCACCCACCGATTTCTTCGCGTCACCGAAGAGCATGGCGGTGTGGTCGGCGTAGAAGAGCGGATTGTCGATACCGGCGAACCCGCTGTTCATCGAACGTTTCAGCACGATCACCGATTTCGCCTGATCGACATTGAGGACCGGCATACCGTAGATCGGGCTGGCCGAATCCTCGCGCGCGGCGGGGTTGGTGACATCGTTGGCGCCGATCACCAGGGCGACATCGGTGCGGCCGAATTCGCCGTTGATATCGTCCATTTCCTTCATGGCGTCGTAGGACACCTCGGCCTCGGCGAGCAGGACGTTCATATGCCCGGGCATCCGGCCGGCCACCGGGTGGATGGCATATTTGACCTCTACGCCCTTGGCTTCGAGCAGTCCCGCCATCTCCTTCACCGCGTGCTGTGCCTGGGCGACGGCCATACCGTAGCCGGGGACCACGATCACCTGGTTGGCGTAGGCCATCTGGATCGCGGCGTCGGCGGCGGAGGTCGCCTTGGCCTGCTTCTGCTCACCATCACCGGCGGCCGCGACCGCGCCGCCGCCACCGAATCCACCGGCGACGATGGCCGGGATGGAACGGTTCATGGCCTTGGCCATCAGATTGGTGAGGATGGTGCCGGACGCGCCGACGATCATGCCGGCCACGATCATGGCGGTGTTGTTCAGCGCGAGACCGGCCGCCGCGGCCGACAGCCCGGTGAGGGCATTCAGCAGCGAGATGACCACCGGCATATCGGCGCCGCCGATGGGCAGCACGACCATGAGGCCCAGCACACCCGCGGCCAGCAGCAGACCGACCATCCACCACTGCGTGACACCGCCATCGGACGCACCGAGACCGATCACCACCGCCGCGGCGACCGCGGCCACCAGCAGCAGCAGGTTCACCGGCTGCTGCAGTTTGCCCAGGCCGATCGGTTTACCGGGCAGGATCTCCTGCAGTTTGCCGAACGCGATGAGCGAACCCCAGAACGAAATGGAACCGATGATCGCGGCGAACAGCGAGCCGACGATGATGTGCACCGTCGGTTCCTCGCCGTGATGGAAGGTGGAGAACCCGGTGGTGTCGATGAATTCGGCCCACGCGATCAGCGCGACCGTACCGCCGCCGACACCGTTGAACGCCGCCACCAACTGCGGCATGGCGGTCATCTTGGTGCGCAGGGCGGGCGGCACACCCAGTGCCACACCGACCACCAGGCCCGCGACGATGAGTATCCAGTTGCTCGTATCGCGTACCGCGATGAGCGTCGCGATCACCGCGAGCGCCATACCGCCCGCGGCGATCCAGTTACCCCGGACCGCGGTCTTCGGGCCGGTCAGCCCCATCAAGCCGTAGATGAAGAGGGCGAAGGACAGGATGTAGAGGATATCGACCAGATTGTCCATGGATCACTGACCTGCCTTCTCGGCACCCGCGCCGGGCTTCTTACCTTTGAACATGCCCAGCATCCGGTCGGTCACCACGAAACCGCCGATCACGTTCAGGGTTCCGAACACCAGGGCCACGAACAGGATGATCTGCACCCCGATCGAGGGGTCCTCCATCCGGCCCAGGGTGACCAGCGCACCCAGCACGACGATGCCGTGGATGGCGTTGGTGCCCGACATCAGCGGGGTGTGCAGGGTATTGGGGACCTTGGAGATCACCGCGAAACCCACGAATCCGGAGAGCACCAGAATGGCGATATTCGCCAGTAGCTCGCTGTACATCATTCGGCTTTCGTTGTCGGTTCGGCGTCACGGGTGACGCAGGAATCGGCCAGCACCTGATCGGAGAAGTCCGGTTTCAGTTCGCCGTCGGTGAGCATCAGATCCAGCAGCGCCGAAATATTCTTCGAATACAGCTCGCTGGCGTGCTCGGGCATGGTCGCGGGCAGGTTCAGCGGCGAACAGATCGTCACCTCGTGCTTGACCACGGTTTCGCCGGGTTCGGTGAGTTCGCAGTTGCCGCCGGTTTCGCCGGCCAGATCCACGATCACGCTGCCGGGCTTCATACCCTCGACAGCGGCGGCGGTCACCAGGCGCGGCGCGGGCCGGCCCGGGACGAGCGCAGTCGTGATGACCACATCGAAACCCTTGATCGCGTCTTCGAGGGCCTGCTGCTGCTTGTCCTTCTCCTCGTCGGTGAGTTCCCGGGCATAGCCGCCCTCACCGGCGGCGTCGATACCGAGATCGAGCCACTGCGCACCGACCGACCGGACCTGATCGGCGACCTCGGGCCGCACATCGTAACCGGTGGTCCGCCCGCCGAGCCGCTTGGCCGTGGCCAGCGCCTGCAACCCCGCCACACCGACGCCGAGCACCAGCACGGTCGCGGGTTTCACGGTTCCCGCCGCGGTGGTCAGCATGGGGAAGAAACGGGTCGATTCCGAGGCCGCCAGCAGGACCGCCTTGTATCCGGCGACATTCGCCTGCGAGGACAGCGCGTCCATCACCTGGGCACGCGAGATGCGCGGGATCGCTTCGACGGCGAACGCCTGCACCTGCTTGTTCTTCAGCGCGTCGATCTGGTTGTCGGCATTGCGCGGCGCCAGGAATCCGATGAGAGTCTGGTTCGCGGCCAGTTTCGCGACCTCGGCATCGGTGGGCGGCGCGACCTTCACGACCACATCGGCCGACCAGGCATCGCCGATGGTGGCCCCGGCCTCGGTGTAGGCGGTATCGGGAATGAGCGCGCCCTGTCCGGCTCCGGCTTCGACCACGATCTCCACGCCCTGTTTCACCAGGGCCGGAATGATCTTCGGCACCAGGGCGACCCGCCGCTCGCCCGCGGCGGTTTCGCGAACGACACCGACACGCGCCCCGCGTGGCGACGAATCGCTCACGGTCTGCGTTGTCTCCACTTGTCTGTTTCCCTCTCCTACTGTTCCGGCCGCCGATTACGGCGCCGGGCGGGGTGTTCGTGAACACCCCGCCCGAAATCCTCGCCACCGTACATCGACGGAAGTGAGATTAGCTGAGATGCCCGTCACATCCGTACTGCGGGGCCCACTACCTTCGCATCGGTAAATGCTGTTCAGAACGGTCAACGAGGGAACCGTTCCGGCAGGTCTGAAAAGTTTGCTAATTCCACCCGGCCACCGGGCCCGGCCGGGCCGTACGCCGTAGAGTCGCCCTGTGAGCGAATGCGTTTTCTGCCGGATCGTGGCGGGTGCCGCGCCGGCCCACCGGGTCTACGAGGACGACACCGTCTGCGCGTTCCTCGATATCCGGCCGATCACCCGCGGGCACACCCTGGTGATCCCCAAGAGCCACGCCACCGACCTGTCCGAACTCGCCGCGGAAACCGGCGCCGAACTGTTCCGGGTCGGGCACCGGATCGCGCGCGCGGTACAGGGTCCGGCATTCGCCGCCGACGGCGCGAACCTACTGATCAACGACGGCAAGGCGGCATTCCAGACCGTCGGCCACGTGCACTTGCATGTCCTCCCCCGCAAACACGGTGACAAGTTCCGGTTCGCGTCCGGTCTGGTACTGCGCCGCTCGCACGAACCGGAGCGGGTCGCGGCCGCGCTCCGCGCCGGTTTGGCCGCCCTCGATACCGCGGCCACCGAAACCGATACCGATCCCGGCTGATCCGGAACTGCCGAACGCCCAGCCCCACGGAAGGCACCGCCCATGTCCGATCTCCCCGACCGCCCCGAACTCGTCCGGCTGCTGTCCGACCAGTTCGACGCCTTGGCCGACCTGGTCGGCGGCCTCGACGAGGACCGGTGGCGGATACCTTCACCCCTGCCCGGCTGGACGGTTTTCGATGTGATCGGCCATATCATCGGCACCGAATCGCTACTGCTCGGCGATAAGCCGCCGGCCCGTGCCGCGCAGGCACCCGATATCGACGTCAAGACATTGCCGCACGTCCGCAACGATATCGGGGCGTTGAACGAGATCTGGTTGCAGCGGTTACGGCCGCTGTCCGGTGCGGAACTGCTGCGGATGTACCACGAGGTGGCCGACCGGCGCCGGAAAGCGTTGTCCGCCATGGATGATCAGGCATGGCTGGCACCCTCGCAGTCTCCGGTCGGCGAGGTGCCCTATGCGCGGTTCATGCGGGTCCGGTTGTTCGACTGCTGGATGCACGAACTCGATATCGCCGACGCGCTGGGCGAACGCGTCGAGGAGGGCGGTGCGCGTGGCGAGGTGGCGTTCACGGAGTTCGCGCAGTCGCTGCCGCGGGTACTCGCGAAACGCGGTGGCGCACCGGTCGGTTCACTGATCGCCCTCCGGTTGACCGGACCTCTCACGCGGACACTGCATATCGAGGTCGGTGACCGGGCCGCCTACGTGACCGCTCCCGATCGGGAGGCCACGGTGACATTGGAACTGGATTCGGGTCTGCTGGTGCGGCTCGGCGGCGGGCGCGTCGACCCCGAAACCGCGCTGGGCCGCATCACTTTCCACGGCGACGCCGAACTGGGCCGACAACTGGCCCGGAACCTGGCATTCACCATCTGAAATGCGACTCTTCCTGGCCAGTTACCGGTTCGGCGAACACTACGACCGGTTCGCCGAACTCGCCGGCACCCCGGGGCCGATCGCCGTGATCGCCAACGCCTGCGATTCCTGGCCCGCTGCACGCACGGCGGCGGTGACCAGCGAACTGGTGCCGCTACGGAACCTGGGCTTCACCCCACAGGAGGTGGACCTGCGCGAATACATCGGCCGCCCGGACGAATTGCGCCGAACTCTGTCCCGGTTCCCGGTGCTGTGGGTGCGCGGCGGTAACACCTTCGTACTCCGCGCCCAATTCGCGCGCAGCGGCGCGGACACCGTGATCCCGGAATTACTCGCGGCGGATGCGTTCCTGTACGCGGGTTACAGCGCGGGCGCCTGCCTGCCGGGACCGCACCTGCGCGGGCTGGAAACCTCCGACGACCCGGGGGAAGTGGCGCCGACCTGCGGTATCGACCCGGTGTGGGAGGGGCTCGGATTGATCGACCGGCCGATCGTCCCGCACCTCGACTCCCCCACCGACCCCGACGGCACGGGCCGTGCCCTCGCCGCCCGCCTGCGCGCCGACGGCACCCCGCACTGGGCGCTCACCGATGCCGATGTCGTCGTGCGGAACGGTACCGAAATACAGTCCTACACAAGCTGATTCGATCGGACCTTTCGTCGGCACGCGTAACGTGGCTCCGCAGCAGCAGAACCCTGAACACCACAGATCGGTATGGGATGGGTGTGCACATGCCGATTCAGCCGCGGCGGAATACGACCCAGCGCATGGCCGAGTACATGTACACGGCTTCGCACGCACCCGCCAGCAGTCGCGAGAGGTGGTACTGCACACCCAGCGCCGCGAGACCCGCACCCACCCCCAGGATGAACGCCAGGTAGTTGATCACCACCACGACGGTGTAGACCAGCGCTTGCCGCCCGGCCGGTGCGTGGGACCGGAAATTCAGGATGCGATTGAGGTAGAAGGCCAGTGCGAAAGCGCAGATATAGCCGACCGTCACCGACAACCAGCCCGGGAGACCGAGCCCGCTGCGCATACCGGTCAGGATCAGCAGATCGACGCCGAAGGTGAAGCTGTTGATCAACGCGAAGCCGAGGAAGGTCGGCGCGACGATCCGGTCCAGACCCCAGGGCAGCCGCGCGACCACCGCCGCACACCACCGGGCGAACCGGCTCGCCCACGTCTCCGTTTTCGTCGCCGCCTCCTGCACGCGGCCAGCGTCGCAGGGGCAGGTGACGGAGAGGTGAGCACTCGGCAAACCACGAGCTCACGATCGTTCGGGTGCCCTCCGCCCCGACCATGACAGTTTGTCGTTTCGGCAAATTCGCTTGCCGGTATCGCCCCTGTTCTGGATAGTCGGTGCGGAGGAGGTGGTCGAGGTGACCGAACAACTGGCGAACGATTCGCTGGACAACGACTACGACGTGGTGGTGGCCGGCGGCGGCGCGGCCGGACTGAACGGAGCACTGATGCTGGCGCGCTCCCGGCGCACGGTAGCGGTGATCGATGCGGGCGAACCCCGAAATGCCCCCGCCGACGGAGTGCACGGACTGCTGGCCCGCGACGGGATGCCGCCCGCGGAACTGCTGGCGCGCGGCCGGGCAGAAGTACGCAGCTACGGCGGGCACGTGGTGCCCGGAGAAATCACCGGGGCCACCCGAACGGACGACGGATTCGCGATCGACCTGGCCGACGGGCGCAGCGTCCGGGCCCGGCGACTGCTGGTCACCACGGGACTCACCGACGAGCTCCCGGATATCGCCGGCCTGCGCGAACGCTGGGGTCGCGATGTGGTGCACTGCCCCTACTGCCACGGCTGGGAGGTCCGCGACCGCGCGATCGGCCTGCTGGCCACCGGCCCGATGGCGATGCACCAGGTGCAACTGTTCCGCCAGCTCAGCGACGATATCGTTTTCTTCACCCACGACGGTCCCGAGCCCACCGCCGAAGACGCCGAACGGCTGGCGGCACGCGGTATCCGCGTGGTGACCGGGAAGGTCACCGCCGTCGAGGCGGGCAGCGACGGGATCACCGGACTGCGGCTCGCCGATGGAACGGTCGTCGCCCGGGATGTGGTCGCCGTCGGAACGCGGATGGTCGCGAGGGCGGGTTTCCTGGACGATCTGGGTTTGCCCGCGATCGACCACCCGACCGGCGCCGGCCGCTACGTTCCGGCCGACCCGACCGGCCGCACCGAAGTACCCGGAGTTTGGGCGGCAGGCAATGTCACCGATATCTCCGCACAGGTCGGCGCGGCCGCCGCAGCGGGCGCGATGGCCGGAGCGCAGATAAATGCGGACCTCGTCGAAGAGGAGATCCGCAGGGCAGTTGCCGCCCGCGGTGCCGCGATCGACGAGCCCGCTGACGCCCGGCTCGCATAAGGAGGTTCCGGCCGCTGAATCCGGCCCCGTGAATCACGGCTCCCTTCACCTGAGCCCGTGAACCGGCCGCAGGCGTCCCCGCGCTACCCGAACGGCGTGGACCCCGATGGCGGCCGCCTTCCTGGATCCCGGCGGCGAAGACCCGAAGGTACGGCTGTGGGCCCTGCGATCCGGGCTCGGGCGCTACCGTTGGCAGCGTGGACCTGCGCGCATTGACCGACCGGCTGCCCGCCGGTGCCGTGATCACCGACCCCGATATCGTCGCCGGGTATCGGCAGGACCGGGCCCTGGACCCCGGCGCCGGAACACCGGCCGCCGTGGTCCGGGCGACCGGGACCGCCGATGTGCGCGAAACCCTGCGTTGGGCAGATGAGCACCGGGTTGCGGTGGTTCCGCGCGGTGCCGGTTCGGGACTTTCCGGCGGGGCGACCGCGCTCGACGGCGGGATCGTGCTGAGCACCGAGCGGATGCGCGATATCCGGATCGACCCGGTCACCCGGACCGCTGTGGTCCAGCCCGGGCTCCTCAACGCCGAGGTGAAGCGGGCGGCGGCGGAGCACGGCCTGTGGTACCCGCCGGACCCTTCTTCGTTCGAGATCTGTTCCATCGGCGGTAACGCCGCCACCAACGCGGGCGGACTGTGCTGTGTGAAATACGGCGTGACCACCGACTACATCCTCGGCATGGAAGTCGCGCTGGCCGACGGCACCGTGGTTCGGCTGGGCGGGCCGCGGTTGAAGGATTCGGCCGGACTGTCGCTGACCAAGATGTTCGTCGGCAGCGAGGGCACGCTCGGCGTGATCACCGAACTCACTCTGCGCCTGCTGCCCGCCCAACCCGCGCAATGCACCGTGGTCGCCTCGTTCGCAACACTCACCGCCGCCACCGAGGCCATCCTCGCCATCACCGGCGCCCTGCGGCCCGCCATGCTGGAATTCATGGATTCCGTCGCGATCAACGCGGTGGAGGACGAAATGCGGATGGGATTGGACCGCAATGCCGCGGCGCTGCTGGTCGCCCGGTCCGACGCCCCCGGCGAACACGCCGCCCAGGAGGCTCGGGTGATGCTGGAGGCCTGCCGGGCCGCGGGCGCGACCGAGGTTTTCGAAACCGCCGACGCCGAGGAGGGCGAGGCTTTCACCGCGGCCCGCCGCTTCGCGATCCCGGCGGTCGAGCGGATCGGCCGGCTGCTGCTCGAGGATGTCGGGGTGCCGCTACCCCGGCTCGGCGACCTGGTCACCGGTGTCGCCGAGATCGCCCGGCGCAACGACGTCATGGTCTCGGTGATCGCGCACGCCGGCGACGGCAATACCCACCCGCTGATCGTCCACGACCCCGCCGACCCCGACGAAACCGAACGCGCGCATCGCGCCTTCGGTGAGATCATGGACCTGGCCATCACCCTCGGCGGCACCATCACCGGTGAGCACGGAGTCGGGCGGTTGAAGAAGGACTGGCTACCCGATCAGCTCGGCCCCGATGTGATGGCGCTGACCCGCCGGATCAAGGACGCGCTCGACCCGCACGGCATCCTCAACCCGGGCGCTGTCCTCTGAGAAATGCTCGCGGATCGCACGGCCACAAGGCCGGCGCACGCGGCCGGATCGCCACTGTGTGGAACAAACCCGATACGGGCTGCCGTTCCAACAAACGTGAGCACCGAACTCCGACACAATGCGGCCGATACCCGTTTCGAGATCTATCTCGACGGCTCCCTGGCCGGCTATGCCGACTACGCGGAAACCGAGAGCCCGAGGGTCCGCAACTTCCATCACACGATCACCTTCCCGGAGTTCCGGGGGCACGGGGTGGCCGCGCAGGTGGTGAAGTACGCGCTCGACGAGAGCCGGGCGGCAGGCTGTTCGGTCACCGCCACCTGCTGGTACGTGGACGAATACATCGGCAAACATCCGGAGTACGCCGATCTCGTCCACCGCTGAGGCGGCACCGGCCGACAGATCCGCTCCGCCACAGCCGGCTGCGCGACGACAGCTGATCAGCTGGTCTCGGCCAGAATCCACTCCCCATACGCAGGGTTCACCCCGGTAACCGGCACCGCGACAACCTGCGGCACCTCATCCGGGTGCTCGGAATTGGCGCGCTCGATGATCGCCTCGACATGCGATGCCCGGGTGTGCAGCACCACCACGGCTTCGGACGCATCCTCCACCTCGCCCTCCCACCGATAGATGGACCTGACCTCGGGGTGGATGTTGCCGCACGCCGCCAACCGGTCGGTTACCAACCGCCGGGTGAACTCCGCCAGCCATTCTTCGTCGGGTCCGCTGATGGTGACGTCCACAAGATCGCTATCGCTCACGGCGTCCATGATCCACCAGCGCAGCGGGTCCCGCGCGGTGAGCCCACTCTGAACGGACGGCGTGCCGCCGACGCTACCGACCCGAGCTCGTCATCGGCGAAAACGGCCCGGCACCAGCGAGTTACAGCTCGCCGGGGCGTTGATGTACTGTGAGCCCACCTCATTCCGAGGGGCGGAGGACCAGGTCCTCACTCCGCGCCCAGGAAGGAGGTGGTGGGGATGGCGAAACATCGCCGGAAAAAGTGTGAGGCCCCGGTCGACTACGGTATCTGCTTCGGTATAGCTACCGTGATCGCCGGGGCGCTCGTACTGGTCCGCTGGTGGCGGGCCTGATAATAACCCACCAGGTGGGGCGCCGTAGCAGCGGCGTCCCACCGCCAGCATCACTGACGTGACTCCCCCAGAATACACGGCTCGCCGTGCATCCTCCCGTGATGCCACCCCCAGATTCTCGCGACACGATGGGGTAGCCCGAAGCCAGTCGTCCGAACTGCCCCGGCTGACACTGGTCAACCTCGGGTTGTGTACGGCCCCGCGACCGCCCGGCTGTCGGTGACCGCAAGATCGGTATCGACATCACTTTCGACAATCGCGCTGACCGATCGCGCTGCCGGTTCGTAGAGCCCGGACACATTGCTGTCCAGCCAATGCGCGACCCCGTGCGATCCGCCGCTCGTCACGCCCGCGATCTGGACGATAACGCGACCGTCCTCCTCGCGGCGGCCGAGGAAACCGATATCGGGTCCCGACTCGCCCTCCGCCGGGGCGGTGTACCGGAGCCCGGTGGCCTTGTCGACGAGACACCATTCGCCGTCGGTCTTTTCGAGGCTCAACGCCTCGTCGGCGGCGAGTAGTTCTTGCGCCACCGGAGCGGAGCCGGGGTCGCAGATCACCACCGTGTCCCCGGCCGGAACGTCCTCGGTGTCGGGGTCGATCTCGAATCGTGACGAGGCGAGAGACAGTCGCGCCAGGATCTTTTCGACGATTTGGCGGGCCGCTCGGTCGCTCGCGTCGACGGCAGTTTCGTCCGCCCCGGCGTCACGCCGGGGGATCCCGACCGTCACCGGCCCGACACCGAAGAAGGCACGCTCGGCCGGTGGCGCACCCGACTTGATCTGGCTGATCCGGCCTTTGGTGATACCGAGCAGTTCAGCTATCTCGGTGTAGTTCAGTCCTTTTCGGTGGGCCTCTTCGATGGCCTCTTTGCGCAGGCGCGCCAGTTCGGCGGCTCGCTGCTGGTAGAGCGTGATCAGTTCGGTCGCCCGCCGCCCGCGCTGTATCGGATCCGGCTCGGAACGGACTTGCTCGAACTCGCCTGTGCCACCCACGCCCTGAGTCTAGAGATACCGACTTGACCACATCAGCGGGTCGACGTACCATCTCGGTTTATCCCCCCTAAATGTTCTGCGGTCCACCCTGATCCACCGGTTTAGGAAGCATAAATCACGGCATGATCGCCCGTACACCGATTCGCGGTATGCGGGCCCGACGAACATACGAGGTCACCCGATGAACCATGATCGTCCCCGCTTGCCCATGAGAGCCCCGGCCAACCGCGCCATCGCAGCGACGCTGCGGCTGTGGCGCCTCGGTGAATGCACCGACCCGGCAATCCTGATCCGCGTAGCCGCCGGGTTACGCGCGCTACCCTGCCATCCGTAACGCACCTCGTCCGGCGACGCCGCGCAGGACAACCGATGAACCCGCCGGAACCGGTCTGCCACTGCGAGAACGAGCCCTGGATCAACCGCGGAATGCTCTGCACGACAGCCACTTCCGGCCGCTTCCGCTGCCCGGAAACGCGGCACTGCCTGCACGGCCTCACCATCGAAAACGGGCGGATAGCCGACCACTGGAGAAACGTTCCCGGCGAATGCCCATGGGTCGCCACGCTGGTCACCGACAGCCCCCGCTGCTCCTGCGGCCGCGGCCCGTGGATCAAACTCCGCCACCTACGCCTGTTCACCCGCAAGAACCTCACCGGCCCGGTGGTTTCCCTCTCCTGTCCAGGCCTGTGCCCCGGACCGCGGGTCGCCGTCCACGATCACCACATCTGCGATCATCCACGCGACAACCACACCCCCTGCCCGTGGTCGGGCACCCGGATCGCCCCCGTGGGCATCGCGCCACCGTTGTTCGTTTCCGATCCGCACTCCCGCTGAACCATCGAGTCCCCGTACGGACGGTGTGAGCGAGTACGGTTCACGAACGAGAGGCCCGCAAGTGAGTCGTAGGCCTCCAAGACGAAAGATACTCGAGGACATCGTGTTCAAGCTCTTCTCCACTGCCCTGCTGACCGCAACGGCGGCGGCCGCCTTGCAGGCCCTGCCCGCCGCGCCCGCCCATGCGATGTCCCCCGGCTGCGCCAAAGCCATCGAGTTGATCAATATCGCCGTCGATACGAGCGGCGGCACTATGGACGCCGCCACTTCGCAAGCATTGTCCGACAGGTTGCTGGGCGTGGCCGAACTGGCCGTCGGCGCAGAAAAGGACGCGATCGCCGGCTATGCCCGCGCCCTCGTCGACGACAGTGTCACCGACCTGACGCCCGCGACGGACCAACTCAACCGCGCCTGCGTCTGAACAACCGGCGGCCCGGAACAGATTCCCCGGGCCGCCGGCCGGCACATGATCCGGCGATCTACCCCTTGAGCAGGGCGCGGGACATGACGACCCGCTGGATCTGGTTGGTGCCCTCGTAGATCTGGGTGATCTTGGCGTCGCGCATCATCCGCTCCACCGGGAAATCGGTGGTGTAGCCGGCGCCGCCGAACAGCTGCACCGCGTTGGTGGTGACCTCCATCGCTACATCCGAGGCGAAGCATTTGGCGGCCGCCGAGATGAAGCCCAGGTTCTTCTCGCCGCGTTCGGCGCGGGCGGCGGAGGTGTAGACCATCAACCGCGCGGCCTCGATCTTCATGGCCATATCGGCGAGCATGAACTGGGTGTTCTGGAAGTCGGCGATCGCGGTGCCGAACTGCTTGCGGTCCTTGGTGTAGGCCAGGGCGGCGTCCAGGGCGCCCTGTGCCAGGCCGACGGCCTGCGCGCCGATGGTGGGGCGGGTGTGGTCGAGGGTCTGCAGGGCGGTTTTGAAACCGGTGCCCGGTTCACCGACGATGCGGTCGCCGGGAATCCGGCAGTTCTCGAAGTACAGTTCGGCGGTGGGAGAACCCTTGATACCGAGTTTGTGCTCGAGCGGGCCGACCACGAAACCTTCGTCGTCCTTGTGGACCAGGAACGCCGAGATACCGTTGGCGCCCTTGTCCGGGTCGGTCACGGCCATCACGGTGTACCAGGACGACTTGCCGCCGTTCGTGATCCAGCATTTGGACCCGTTGAGGATCCAATCGTCACCTTCCTGCCGGGCGCGAGTGCGCATACCGGCGGCATCCGAACCGGCTTCCCGCTCGGACAGGGCGTAGGAGGCCATCTCGCCGTTGACGATATCGGGCAGCACCTTCTGCTTGAGCTCCTCGGAACCGTTGAGGATCATGCCCATGGTGCCGAGTTTGTTCACGGCCGGGATCAGCGACGACGAACCACAGACCCGGGCGACTTCCTCGATGACGATGCAGGTCGCCACGGAATCGGCACCCTGGCCGCCGTAGGCCTCCGGGACGTGGACGGCGTTGAAACCCGCGGCATTGAGTGCCGTCAGCGCCTCTTCCGGGAAGCGCGCATGCTCGTCGACGTCCTTGGCGTACGGGGCGATCTCCTTCTCGCAGAGGCCGCGGATGGCAGACCGCAGCTCGTCGTGGAAATCCGCCAGCTTGAACAGATCGAAATCCGGGTTTCCCGCCATTGGGGTTCACTCCTGTTTGCCGGTGCGGTGCCACTCGTCGGCACTCGGTGTCATATCTTCCGCCACTATACCGCCTGCAAAACACTACTTGCCGGGCAAGCCATGGCACTCAGTGTCAATCGCTTGCCGTTTCCGCCAAACCACCGAGCCGCTGATGCAACAGTTCGGCCACATGCCGGGCCGGCAGATCGCGCCGGAACACCGCGAGTACCAGTTCCTCCTCGCCGGACCCGCGCCGGTCACCCCGCGGAATCGTCCTCAGCTCGGCCCGCAGATCCGCGGGTCCGGCGGCCGACTCCCCGCGGACCATCCGGCGCAGCAGATAGTTGTGGGTCGCGGTCACCGCGGCCGTGAACTGCACCCGCGCCAGATCCGGGGAATCGGGCAGCCGCTCCCGCAGATAGTCGGTGAACAACCGCTCGTAGCGGAACACCGTCACGATCTCGCGGTCACGCAGCGCCGGTACCCGGCGCACCACGTGGTAGCGGCGTTCGGCGATATCGCGCCAGCGGGTGAACCGCTCGAAAACCTGCACCACCGCCTCACACACCGCCTCCCACGGATCGCCCTGGGCCTGCTGCAGGAACTCATGCGCCGCGACCAGCTGAGCTTCGTGATCGGCGAAGATCACGTCCTCCTTGGACCGGAACTGGCGGAAGAAGGTACGCCGCGAGATACCGGCCGCCTCGGCGATCTCGTCGACCGAGGTCGCCTCGTAACCCTGGTCCGCGAACAGGCGTAACGCCTCGTCGACCACGCCGAGCCGGAAACGTACCAACTCGCCACCGCCGGACCGGCGCACGGTTTCCTCGTTTTCCATACGCCAACCGTATCGAGCGCCGCCGAGAGGACCGCGGAGTTGTCGGTCTGCGACCATCGAGCGTGCCCGGCGCGGGGCTGCATGTCATGCCCCGTACCGCTCGTGCTCGCCGCCCGACACCACGGCCGAACACTTCCCCGCGACGGGCCGTCGGCGAAGACGTCGTCGCTGCCGGCACCGGACATTGCGAGTCGGGCCGGGAATCGGAAGGGAAACCGGCCGATAGGGCCCCGCGGAAGCAGCCGCGCGGGTTGCGGCCCGGCTCTCGGCGTCAGCCCAGCAAACGCTTGCGCAGCGCTTCGTCTTTTTCCAGCACCATGGTCTCGAGGCCGGCCTGGAACTGTTCCATCCGTTCCCGCAGCGCGGGGTCTGCGGCGCCGAGAATGCGCGCGGCGAGCAGGCCCGCGTTCCGAGCACCGCCGATCGACACGGTGGCCACCGGAACCCCGGCCGGCATCTGGACGATCGACAGCAGCGAGTCCATACCGTCGAGGTACTTCAGCGGGACCGGCACGCCGATTACCGGCAGCGGAGTCGCCGACGCCACCATGCCGGGCAGATGAGCGGCACCGCCGGCACCCGCGATGAGGACCTTCAAGCCCCGGCCCACGGCGTCGCGCGCGTAGTCGAGCATGCGCTGCGGGGTGCGGTGCGCGGAGACCACGCCGACCTCGAACCGGATTCCGAACTCCGCCAGCGCCTCGGCGGCGGCCTCCATGGTGGGCCAGTCCGAATCGCTGCCCATGATCAGCCCGACCGCGGGAGAACCCGGAATACTGCCTGCCACCACGTCACTCATGCGGATCCCATCCGTCGGTCCATATCGCGTGCGACATCCAGTGCGCCGCGCGCTCGGCTCGTTCCCGCACCGCGGCCACCTCGTCGCCCAGCACGTTCACATGCCCGATCTTGCGGTCCGGGCGTTCGCCCTTGCCGTACAGATGCACCTTCGCGTCGGGCATCCGGGCGAACAGATGGTGCAACCGCTCATCCATCGACATGTCCGGCGCCTCGGGCGCACCGAGAATATTCGCCATCACAGTCACCGGAGCCAGCGGGCTGGTGTCACCGAGCGGATAGTCCAGTACAGCGCGCAGATGCTGTTCGAACTGTCCGGTGCGGGCGCCGTCCATGCCCCAGTGCCCGGAGTTGTGCGGGCGCATGGCCAGTTCGTTGATCAGAATTTCACCGGATTCGGTCTCGAACAGTTCGACCGCCATCGCCCCGACCACCCCCAGATCGCGGGCCAGCCGCAACGCGAGTTCTTCGGCCTCGGCGGCCAGTTCCTCGGAAAGGTCCGGGGCCGGCGCGATCACCACGGCACATTGGCCGTGCCGCTGCACGGTTTCCACCACGGGCCAGGTCGCCGCCTGACCGTAGGGCGAGCGGGCCACCATCGCCGACAGTTCCCGTTTCAACGCGACCCGGACCTCGGCCATCAATGCCACTCCGGCACCGAGCTGCTCGGCGGCGATCTTCGCCGCCTCCGCTGCGCCGGCAGGCATCCATACGCCCCGCCCGTCGTACCCGCCGCGGATCGCCTTGAGCACGATGGGCCAGCCGTGTTCGTCACCGAAGCGGACGGCGTCGGCCTCGGATTCGACCACGGTGAACGGCGGGACCGGCAGGCCCCGCGCGGACAGTTCGGTGCGCATGGCCAGCTTGTCCTGGGCGTAGCGCAGCGCCTGCGGCGGCGGCAGCACGGCGACCCCCTCGGCGACCAGTGCCTCGAGATGTTCGGTGGGCACGTGTTCGTGGTCGAAGGTCAGGGCGTGCGAACCGGTGGCGGCGCGGCGCAGGGCGTCCAGATCGGTATGGCTGCCCAGGACGACATCGGGGCTGACCTGGGCGGCCGGATCGTCGGGCCGCTCAGCGAGGACCCGGAGCCGCTGCCCCAGTGCGATGGCCGCCTGATGCGTCATCCGCGCCAGCTGACCGCCACCCACCATGGTGACGGTCGGCATCGCCGCGGGATCGAATCTACGAGCGTTCACGTCGGTAAATACTGTCACGTCCTGCGCGAACAGTGGCTAGCGGTATGCTCTGGCCTTGTGTCAATCGTCGACGACGTGGTCCGCGTCCTTCCGCAGCCCCTGCAGGATATTGCGTTCCGGAATCGTGAGCTGATCAAATTCGCGATCGTCGGCGCCACCACGTTCGTCATCGACAGCGGGATCTTCTACGCCCTGAAGTGGACGGTTCTGGAGGAGAAGCCGGTTACGGCCAAGATCATCGCCGGTGTTATCGCGGTGATCGCCTCCTACATCCTCAACCGCGAATGGTCGTTCAAGAACCGCGGCGGGCGGGAACGCCATCACGAGGCACTGCTGTTCTTCGCGGTCAGCGGCGTGGGCGTCGTGCTCAGCATGCTCCCGCTCTATATCTCCCGCTACGCCTTCCAGCTGCACCAGCCCACGGTCAGCTTCATGGTGGAGAACATCGCCGATTTCGTCAGCGCCTACATCATCGGCAACCTGTTGCAGATGGCGTTCCGGTTCTGGGCGATGCGGCGCTGGGTCTTCCCGGACGAGGTCGATCAGATGCTGGAAGATCTCGAGGAATACGTGGAAGAGGAACACCACCGGCGGCCGCTCGGCCGCTGACCTGAGGCCGGCTGTACGAGATCGCCGGCCCACGGTCAGCGCGGTGGTGTACCGGTACCCGCGAACGCCCTCAGCGGGGTTCACCGACCCGCCGGCCGTCTATTCGCGCCGCCAGCGGTTTACCGAGGAACACCGCGAACAGCGCGGGGCGGCGTCGCTGCAACTCCAGCCGTCCCCCGTCGGCCTCGATCAACGCCCGCGCCAGCGCCAGCCCCACGCCCGTGGACCCGGCGCCGGAGAAGCCGCGATCGAAGATATGCGGCGCCAATTCGTCGCTGACCCCGTCCCCCTCGTCGGCCACCTGCACACATACCAGCGGATCGCGATCCCGGCCCGGCCGGACCGTGCGCACCGAGACGATGCAGGTCCCGCCGCCGTGCATCAGCGCATTGTCGACCAATACCGTCACCGCCTCCCGCAACCGCGAACCGGTGATCGGGGCGCGCAGCGATTCGTCGCCGGTCAGCGACAGTGTGCGCCCGGCCTCCCGGAACGGATGGGTCCACTCGGCGACGATGCCGCGTAGTTCGTCCATCACCGGGACCGGGTCGCGGTCGGTGGCATCCTCGTGGCGGGAGGCCCGGACCAGATCGTCGATGGCCTCGGTCAGCCGGTCGACCTGCGCCATGGCCTCCTCGGCCTCGTGCACCACCGCCGGATCGGAATGCGCGGACAGTTCGTCGAGCCGCAACCGCACCGCGGTGAGCCGGCTGCGCAGTTGATGCGAGACATCGGCCACCAGCGCATGCTCGCGCTGCAACCGCCCGGCGATCTCCACGGTGGCCGAATCCAGCACATCGGAGACCCGGTCCAACTCCTCGATACCGTGCCGGCGCGGGTCGGCACGGAAATCGCCCATGGTGAGCCGGGCGGCCCGGGCGGCCACATCGCGGATCGGGTCGGCGACGCGCCGCGCGGTGACGATGGCAACAGTGATCGCCGCGCCGAGGGACAGCGCCACGGCCAGCCCCACCCCGGCCACGGCCTGCCGCTGCCGGGCCTTCATCGGCGTGGCGGGAACTTCGAGTCGCAGCGACCCCTCGGTGGCCATCGACAGCGATTCCACCAGCGGGTCGTCGACGGCGACCGCACCGATCTCCACCTTCGCGGCGTTGTCCTCCGGCGACGGATACACGATCGTCAGGCGGCCGCCCTCCGGAACGAGCGGCTGCACGGTGCGCAGGTCCAAACCGCCGCGCACCACACCGGTCCCGCGTTCCTGCCCGATGACCTCGGTGGAGATCTGTTCCAGCCGGCCGCGCAGATCGTTGCGGGTGATGTCCTCGACCCACAGCCAGGCGGTATAGGTGAGCGGAATCCCGAGCACCACCGTGGTCAGCATCAGCACGGTCAGCATCGACCGCAGGATCCGGCGCCGCACGTCAGTCGGTGTTCAACCGGAAACCGACACCGCGCACGGTGACGATCCGCCGTTCCGCCATCGGGCCCTCGTCCCCGATCTTGCGCCGCAGCCAGGACATATGCATATCCAGGGTTTTGGAACCCCGGAGCTCGGCGTCCCCCCACACCTCGCGCAGGATGGTTTCGCGCGACACCACCTGACCGGCCCGGTCGATCAGCACCTTGAGCAGCTCGTACTCCTTGTTCGCCAGCCCGACTTCCACCCCGTTGACCAGCACCCGCCGAGCCGCCGGTTCCAGCCGGATCCCGCCGACCTCCACCGTGTCGTCGCCGATCCCGCTGCGCCGTAACAGAGCCCGCACCCGGGCGAGCAGTTCGGCCAGACGGAACGGTTTACCGACGTAATCGTCGGCGCCGGCGTCGAGACCGACCACGAAATCGACCTCGTCGGTGCGGGCGGTGAGCATCAGCACCGCCATTTCGGCGCCGCGGGCACGGACCTGCCGGCACACCTCCAGACCGTCCATCCCCGGTAGTCCGAGATCGAGAATCAGCAGGTCATGGTGCCCTTCCAGCGCCCGGTCCAGCACCGCGGGACCGAAACTCTCCACGGTCACCGAATATCCTTCGCGGCCCAGCGCCCGCGACAATGGCGCGGCAATCGCCTCGTCGTCTTCGCCCAGCAATACGGCGGTCATGCGCACAAGGTTACGGTCCGGCGATCCCGAGACCGCGTTCTCAGTAGCCACCGTGCCGCGGGGCGGCCTCGAAAACCTGGTGGTACAGCAGCGCGTGCACCTGCTCCACATTCGGTATATCGGAATATGCCAGCGGTTCCTCCGAAGACGAACCGATGATCAACTCGCCGGTCCGGAACATCCGGTCCACCAGGCCGTGCCGGAACTGGACACTGGAAATACGGCTCATCGGGATATCGAGACCGCTGTGCGTGAGCACCCCTTCGCGCACCAGCACTCGGCGGTCGGTGACGATGAAATGCGTCGATCGCCAGTCCAGGATCGGCCCCACACTCCGCCAGGCCAGCACCGCCAGCCAGATCGCCAGGATCAGCAGCAGCAACACCGAACGCGTCGTCGCCTCGGTGGTACGCGACACCAGACCACCCAGGAAGCCGGCCAGCGCGGTCGCGACGATGAGCGTGGTGACGGGCCACAACAGCATCTTCCAATGGGGGTGGGTGTGCAGGATCAGCTCCTCGTCGGGCGCCAGCGCATCCTCCGGATATCCCATGACCGCACATTACCGCCGAAATCCCGGGTCGCTTCGGGCGACGCGGGTTTTCGGGGCACCGCACGTTCAACTCGGGCGCAGATGAGTGATATCCCCGGCGGAGACCGCTTCCTCGCCGATCAGCAAACGGCCCGAAGAATCGATATCGCGGGCAATTCCGGTGAGCAGCCCGCCACCCGGGAGTTCCGCACGCACCGGGGTACCGAGCGTCGCACAGCGTTCCCTGTAGGCGGCGGCGAGATCGGCGGTATCCCAGTCCGCGTCGCGCCAGGCGGTGTAGCGATTCGCGAATTCCGTCAGCAGCGCCAGAACCAGCGCCGTGCGGTCCGGATCGGGCACATCACAGAGAGTGAGCGAAGTCGCGTGCGGGACCGGCAGTTCGTCGGCACCGAGGCTCACATTGAGACCGACCCCCATCACCACGGCCGGTCGCGGACCGCCGGCAGCGGCCTCGGTGAGGATGCCCGCGATTTTGCGCCCCTCGATCAGGACATCGTTGGGCCATTTCAGCGCCGCCGGCACACCGGTCGTCGATCGCAGCGCGTCGACCACCGCGGTGCCGGTGAGCAGCGGAAGCCAGCCGAGCAATTCGGGATCGAGCCCGTCGGTCCGGACGAGCAGCGACAGCGAGATCTGCGCGCGCGGCGGGCTGGTCCAGGGCCGGGCCAGCCGGCCACGGCCCTGCTCCTGGGCCTCTGCCACCAGCACCACCCGATCGACTTCCGGATCCTCGGCCCGCGCGAGTAGATCCGCGTTGGTGGAGCCGGTCGATTCGACCACGTCTATCCCGCTGAAGAACTTCAGTTCCGGGGTTTCGGTGAGCGCGCGCCGCAAACGTTCGATATCCAACGGAGGCCTGTCCACCAGGGGCAGGGTACTGGGTCTGCTTGTGCACCGGCGCGCGCGGGCTCGAGGGCCGGTTCGTCCTTCACAGCACAAGGTGTGTCATGGCGATACGGGGTGGGAGCCCTGTTGACCTGCTTTCGGGCGGGCGCTCCATGAGGGACGGGGTGTGATTTGGAGACGTGCCGGGGGCGAAGCCGGGGACCTGGTCACCCTGCTGTCGGGGTGACCCATCGGGCAATGGGGGCGGAGGTGATTCGGACATGTGCCGTGGGCGAAGCCGGGAACTCGTCGCCCTGCTGTCGGGGTGAACCATCGGTGAAGGGGGCGGGCTGTAATTTTGGAGCCGCTCTGTAATTTTGGAGACGCTCCGCGTCTCGAGGGTGGGGCCCTGGCGGGCCCGGTTCTTCACTTCTCCGCTCCTCCGCTTCGCTCCCCCGCTCCGTCGCTCCAGAACCGGGCGGGCCCCACCCATGGATGGTGTGAACGGAGCGGGGGGTTATCCGGCGAGGTCGAAGCCCTCGGCAGGTGCCGGGTGCCGAATCGCTTCTGGTTCGGCTTCTTCTGGTTCGGATTCGGGTTCGGGAACCTGTTCGGTGAACGTCGGTTCCGGCTCGGTCACCCGCCGCGTGAACGCCACGGCTTCGGGGTACTGCCCGGTGCGAGTTGTCCAGTGCCACATAACGGTCCACCTCCCCTCGAGGTCGAAAATCGGCCTGTTACAAGGGTATTGCCTCGGGTAGGTGCCGGGAAAGCGATTTAATCTCCCCTCCGCGGGCCTGCGACGGCGCCGGGAGATCACCGGGGTCGACGCCGAGCCGTTCCCGCTGAGCTTGGTCGTCGCACCTATTCGCGGGTGTCGTGAGCGGCAGGCCGGGGCGTGGTGATCACAGGGAAGTCCCTCGTGTGTCGTCACCACTGTTCGCGGCGATTTGCGGTACACATAACGACCAGCGGCGACCGACCCACCTGGGGTTTTCATCACCGCGCTCTACTCGCGAGTAGCGAGATCTGGGTTAACAGCGCGGTACGGCTCTGGTTACACTCCGATCCATGACGAGTGTCCAGCAGCAGCCCACGCCGGATTCGGCAGGTGCGCCCGATATCCACACCACCGCCGGCAAACTGGCTGACCTGCGGAATCGGCTGGAAGAAGCCCAGCATCCGATGGGTGAGGCCGCAGTCGACAAGGTCCACGCCAAGGGCAAGTTGACCGCCCGCGAACGTATTCTCGCCCTGGTCGACGAGGGTTCCTTCGTCGAACTCGATGCCCTGGCCCGGCACCGCAGCGTCAATTTCGGTCTCGACAAGCAGCGCCCGCTCGGCGACGGCGTGGTGACCGGTTACGGCACCATCGACGGCCGCGAGGTATGCCTGTTCAGCCAGGACTCCACGGTGTTCGGCGGCAGCCTCGGCGAGGTGTACGGCGAGAAGATCGTCAAGGTTATGGACCTGGCGATCAAGACCGGCCGCCCGCTGATCGGTATCAACGACGGCGCCGGTGCCCGCATCCAGGAGGGCGTCGTCTCGCTCGGCCTCTACGGCGAGATCTTCCACCGCAATATCCAGGCCTCGGGCGTGATCCCGCAGATCTCGCTGATCCTGGGTGCCGCCGCGGGTGGGCACGTGTACTCCCCGGCGCTCACCGATTTCGTCGTCATGGTCGATCAGACCAGCCAGATGTTCATCACCGGACCCGACGTCATCAAGACCGTCACCGGTGAAGAGGTCACCATGGAGGAACTGGGCGGCGCCCACACCCATATGGCCAAGTCGGGAACGGCGCACTATGTGGCCTCCGGCGAACAGGACGCCCTCGACTACGTCAAGGATCTGCTGTCCTACCTGCCCAGCAACAACCGCGCCGAAGCCCCGCGCTTCCCGGCGTCGGACCCGATCACCGGCGCGATCGAGGATTCGCTCACCGAAGAGGATCTCGAACTCGACACCCTGATCCCGGATTCGCCGAACCAGCCCTATGACATGCACGAGGTCATCCGCCGACTGCTCGACGACGACGAATTCCTGGAGATCCAGGCCGAGCGGGCCATGAACATCATCGTGGGCTTCGGCCGGGTCGACGGCCGCAGCGTCGGCATCGTCGCCAACCAGCCCACGCAGTTCGCCGGCTGCCTCGATATCGACGCCTCGGAGAAGGCCGCCCGCTTCGTACGCACCTGCGACGCCTTCAACGTCCCGATCATCACCCTGGTGGACGTGCCCGGTTTCCTGCCCGGCACCGACCAGGAGTACAACGGCATCATCCGGCGCGGCGCCAAGCTGCTCTACGCCTACGGCGAGGCCACTGTGGGCAAAATCACGATCATCACCCGCAAGGCCTACGGCGGCGCCTACGACGTCATGGGCTCCAAGCATATGGGTGCCGATGTGAACCTGGCCTGGCCCACCGCCCAGATCGCGGTGATGGGTGCCTCCGGCGCGGTCGGATTCGTGTACCGCAAACGGCTCGCCGAGGCCGCCAAAGAGGGTGCTGACGTGGAGAAACTGCGTCTGGAGCTGCAGAACGAGTACGAGGACACGTTGGTCAATCCCTACGTCGCCGCCGAACGCGGTTACGTGGACGCCGTGATCCCGCCGTCGCATACGCGCGGCCAGATCGTGTCCGCCCTGCGGCTGCTCGAGCGCAAGATGGTGACCCTCCCGCCGAAGAAACACGGCAACATCCCGCTGTGATCCAGCGATACGCTCAATAAGCCGCACACTGATCGACGGAAACAAGATCGGTGGAAGGTGATCGGGCCGAACTACGCGCGCCCGATCGAGGCAAGAGAGAGGATCTGGCACTGTGACGATTGTGGCAGAAGAAGAAGTATTGGCCGCAGCCGAACTGGACCTCGCCACCGAGGATCTGGCGGCCGATACCGCAAGCGTTGCCGATGCGAGCCCCGCTGCCGAGGCCGACGGCCGGCAGCCGTTCCTGGTCATCGAAAAGGGTGCACCCAGCGACGCCGATATCGCCGCACTGGTCTGTGTGTTCACTGCGGCCGCCGGCGCGGCCGCGACGCCCGCCGACAACGGGCCACAGGATCTGTGGGGCCGGCCGACCCTGCTGCACCGCGGTAGCTCGCCGTTCTCGCCGTACTCCTACCCGCAGCTGTCGAACCTGCGTTTCTGATATCGAACACAGGAGAATGCCGGACGTGACCCGCCTGGTTCTCGCTTCCGCGTCCCCGGCCCGCCGGTCGGTACTACGTGCCGCCGGTATCGAACCGATCGTCCGGGTATCGGATGTGGACGAGGATGCCGTAGCGGCCGCGCTGCCCGCCGGTACCGGGCCCCGCGAGATCGTCGTGGAATTGGCCCGGGCCAAGGCCCGCGCGGTGGCCGCCACCCTCGCCGTGGACGGGTCCGCGGATCTCGTCGTCGTCGGTTGCGATTCGATGCTGCTGATCGACGGCGAACTCCAGGGCAAACCGCATACGGCAGAGGTGGCCCAGGCCCGCTGGCAGGCCATGGCCGGAAACAACGCCGACCTGCTGACCGGGCACTGCGTACTCCGGCTGGTTTCCGGCGCGGTGACCGCGGAGGCCCTCGACTGCAGCGCTACCACCGTGCACTTCGGAAAGCCGGACCCGGCCGAACTGGACGCCTATATCGCCACCGGCGAACCACTGCAGGTGGCGGGCGCTTTCACACTGGACGGCCTGGGCGGCTGGTTCGTCGACCGGATCGAGGGCGATCCGTCCAGTGTGGTCGGTATCGGGCTACCACTGTTGCGCCGACTGCTGCAGGAAGTGGGCGTCGGTATCGACCGGTTGTGGGCCGACGGGCGGCCCTGAACCCGCGGCGGTACGAAAGACCCGCCCGCCCTGCTGTCGCGCGGCGGGTGTGAGCGGACCGGACGAGGCCGGTAGGACGCCGGTGCCCGGTGCCGCCGAAGCCGGTGGCAGCTGACTCGCCGGCCGTACCGCCTGTCCCGCCATTCTCGACACTCGCGCCGCTTGACCGGCGGCCGCGTCGATCCGGCCGGGTTCGGCCGTTCCACGCGACGGCGCGGAAACCGGGTTCTGTTCCGAGCCGCCGGCAGGCTCCGACGGCTCGACCCGCCGCAATCGCACTTCGCAGATCTCGTCGGCCACGAACGGGACGAGTTCGGCTTCCACCGTGCCCGATGCGCCGGATCTCTCCAGCAGCTCCGCGAGCAGGCCGCGATGCACCCCGCACACCACATCGGTGTGGGTACGCGCCAGATCGCGCAGCGGGCAGGCCGTCAGCCGGACCACCGCGGTGTCCTCGGCGTCGCGTCCCGCGCTGTCGCGTTCCGGGGCGAAACCCAATTCCGACATGAGCGAAACGGTCCGGTCCTTCGCGTCCTGCACCGATTCGATCGGTTCGTCGGACAGGTCGAGTTTGCCGCCCCAGGCCCGGCCCGCGGCCATCCCGGCCGCTGCCTGCCGGTCGGGATCGGGGCCGAGCTGATCGGCGAGCGCTTGGGCCAGGTCCTGATAACCGATACTGCGCTGGACCGCACGGTAACCGATGCGCGGGCGGCCCCGCCCGCGTGGCGGCTGCTGGAACTGCCGGACCAGCGACTCACGGGTGAGAATGTCCAGGTGGAAACGCACCGTGGTGACATGCTGACCGGTGATCTGCGCCAGTTGCTGGGCGTCGAGGGGTTCTGTCGCGCTGCGGAGAATCGCAAGCAGGCGCCGCCGCGGCCAAGAATCAGACATAGCTCACCCCTCCTTCGGGGAGACTTTATCGGAGCCGTATGCGACTAATTCGCCCATTGCACCGACTTTGTGCTCTGCAACAAGTTCACGTCAAGTCACACTTACTATCCACAGTGCGGCTCGAACCTGTCGTCAGCACTGCCCGCCTCCTGTGAAGGATCCTTGAACGTGCCCGTCGCCCCGGACCCATATCCCGCCTTCGGCTCGTACGCTTGCCCACACCGTTTGGTAACCACGCAATGGTTGTCGGCAAACCTCGGCACCCCCGGTCTCAAGATCATCGAATGTAATGCCGACGTCCTCCTGTACGGCATCGGCCATGTTCCGGGCGCAGGCAAGCTCGACTGGCGCAGCGATCTCGACGACCCCGTGACCCGTGACTATATCGACGGTGAGCGATTCACCGAACTCATGTGCTCCCAGGGCATCGAACACGACGACACCATCGTGCTGTACGGCAACGACGGTAACTCCCACGCCGCGCATGCGCTGTGGGTTTTCACCATGTTCGGCCACTCCGATGTCCGGCTGCTCGACGGCGGCCGCGACGCCTGGATCGCCGAGAGCCGCGATACCGTCTTCGAAACCCCCGAGCCCGCTCGCAGCCACTATCCCCGGGTCCACCGCGACGACACCACCGTGCGCGCGTTCCGCGAGGACGTCCTCGAACAGCTGGGCACCGCCCTGGTCGACGTCCGCTCACCACAGGAATACGCCGGTTTCTCCGGCGATTCCGCCCCCGGTGGCCCCCTGCGCGGCGGACATATCCCGACCGCCGTCAACATCCCCTGGACCAGCACCCTGGGCCCCGACGGCCGCTTCCGGTCCCGCGCCGAACTCGACGCGGTCTACGGCCACCTCACCACCGCCGACCCCCTCACCGTCTACAGCGGAGTCGGCGAACGCTCCAGCCACACCTGGTTCGTGCTCAAGTACCTGCTCGGCTGCGACCCGGTCCGCAACTACGACGGCTCCTGGTCCGAATGGGGCAACTCGGTCCGGATGCCCATCGCCACCGGCAGTGCGTAGCCCCATCCCACGCCGAGCCGACAGCGGCCGGTCTCGGGTCCTCGACGGCCCGGCCGGCTTCGACGGATTCGCCCCACGAACAGAACCAGCGCAACCGAAGGCACAGCCGAGTTCAGCGAGACCCCTAGGTTTCGACCCACGAACACCCCCGGCGCAACCACCGACGCCACCGAGTCCAGCGAGACCCCGAAACGTTCCGACCCACGAACACCCCCAACGCAACCACCGACGCCACCGAGTCTTACGAGGCCCTGAACGGTTTCGGCCCACGAACAACCGCAACGCAACCAGCGGCGCCACCGAGTCTTACGAGGCCCTGAACGGTTTCGGCCCACGAACAACCGCAACGCAACCAGCGGCGCCGCCGAGTCTTACGAGGCCCTGGAAGGTTTTGGCCCGTCCCTGCTGTCAGCACTCGACACGATGCGGCGCAGCCGCGAGTGTCGAGTGCTGACAGCAGGGACCAAGGGGGGCCAAAACCCGCGCGCCGAAGGCGCGCCAAAGATACTGTGATCTACCCCCCTACTACTCAGTAGGGCTATCCGAGTTCCCGCATTGTTGGCAGACTGCCTACACTCGCCCGGAGACATACATGTCGACCGGGCGCGGAGCCCGCGTAGCGGATCCGAACCCACGGAAGCGGAGCCCACGAAGCGATCCGACCCTTTTACGGACCGGCGGACCCCGATCCGCGGGAGCGGAGCCGAGGCGCGGCCATCCCGCACAGCGACCACAGAGATTGCAACAGGAGGCTCAGTGCCCAGCCATGCCAGCGCGCGGATCACGAAGGTACTCGTAGCTAACCGAGGCGAGATTGCCGTCCGCGTTATCCGGGCAGCCAAGGACGCCGGTCTCGGCAGTGTCGCGGTTTACGCAGAACCCGATGCCGACGCGCCTTTCGTCAAGCTCGCCGACGAAGCGTTCGCCCTGGGCGGGCAGACCTCGGCCGAGTCGTATCTGGTCTTCGACAAGATCCTCGATGCCGCGGCCAAGTCCGGCGCGGATGCCATCCACCCCGGTTACGGCTTCCTTTCCGAGAACGCCGACTTCGCCCAGGCCGTCCTCGACGCCGGGCTGATCTGGATCGGGCCTTCCCCGCAGTCCATCCGCGACCTCGGCGACAAGGTCACCGCCCGGCATATCGCCGAGCGCGCGCAGGCGCCGATGGCGGCCGGCACCAAGGACCCGGTGAAGAACGCCGACGAGGTCGTGGAGTTCGCGAAGAAGTACGGCGTTCCGGTCGCGATCAAGGCGGCGTTCGGTGGTGGCGGTCGCGGTATGAAGGTCGCGCACACCATCGAGGAGATCCCCGAACTGTTCGAGTCGGCCACCCGTGAAGCGGTCGCCGCGTTCGGCCGCGGGGAATGCTTCGTCGAGCAGTACCTGGACAAGGCCCGCCATGTCGAGGCGCAGGTCATCGCCGATCAGCACGGCAATGTGATCGTCGCCGGTACCCGTGACTGCTCGCTGCAGCGCCGCTTCCAGAAGCTGGTCGAAGAGGCCCCGGCCCCGTTCCTGACCGACGAGGTGCGCGCCTCGATCCACGCCTCCGCCAAGCGGATCTGCAAGGAGGCCGGTTACTACGGCGCCGGCACCGTGGAATACCTGGTGCAGGGCGATACCGTGTCGTTCCTCGAGGTCAACACTCGCCTGCAGGTCGAGCACCCGGTCACCGAGGAGACCTCCGGCCTGGATCTGGTCCGTCAGCAGTTCCGGATCGCCAACGGCGAGAAACTGGAGCTCACCGAGGATCCGACCCCGCGCGGGCACTCCTTCGAGTTCCGGATCAACGGCGAGGACGCCGGCCGCGGCTTCCTGCCCGCCCCCGGCCCGGTGACCGCGTACTCCGAGCCGACCGGCCCGGGCGTGCGCGTGGACTCCGGTGTGGTGGCCGGCAGCGTGATCGGCGGACAGTTCGATTCCATGCTGGCCAAGCTCATCGTCACCGGTGAGAACCGGACCCAGGCGCTGGAGCGGGCGCGGCGTGCGCTGGCCGAATTCCATGTGGAGGGCCTGGCCACGGTGATCCCGTTCCACCGGGCGATCGTGGAGGACCCGGCGTTCGTCGGTAACGGCGAATCGTTCGACGTCTACACCAAGTGGATCGAGACCGAGTGGAAGAACACGGTCGAGCCGTTCACCGGCGGCGCCCCCGTCGAAGAGGACGGCGAACCGCGCCAGAAGGTCGTGGTCGAGGTCGGTGGCCGTCGCGTCGAGGTCTCGCTGCCGGGTCAGTTCTCGGTCGGTTCGGGCGCCCCCGCGGCCGGCGGTGCGGTGCGCAAGAAGCCGAAGCCGCGTAAGCGTGGCGGCGCGGGCGGCGGTGCCGCTTCCGGTGACGCGGTCACCGCGCCGATGCAGGGCACCGTCGTGAAGGTCGCCGTCGAGGAAGGCCAGTCGGTCGAGGCCGGGGATCTGATCGCGGTACTCGAGGCCATGAAGATGGAGAACCCGGTGAACGCGCACAAGGCCGGTGTGGTCACCGGACTGAATGTGGCGGCCGGCGCCGCGATCACCCAGGGCACGGTGCTCGCCGAGATCAAGTAGTCCGGACGCGGTCGCGTACCCCCACAGGTTCACCGCGAACGGGTGAGCGACCGTATGCCGACAGCCGGGCCAACACTGAATGCACAGTGTCGCGGAGCGGGTGCGTGGTCGAGATCACGCACCCGCTCCGGCGTATGGTGACCTGGTGAGCGCAGCAGTACCGACGGTCGCGGAGGTGATCCGCGACCGTTTCGCATCCTCGAGCCGATCCGACGGCCATCGACTGGTGCTCGTGGTCGAGGGCGGTGGCAGCCGCGGCGTGTACTCCAGCGGGATGGTGCACGCCCTGGAGGACCTCGGACTCGCCCGGATATTCGATGCCGTCTACGGCACCTCGGCGGGTGCCATCAACGCAGCCTGGCTGCTGTGCGGGCGGGCGGGTCGCGGGGTGAAGGCCTGGACCGACGCTGCGATCATGCGCAGGGCGATCGATCCGGCCCGGATGCTGCGCGGCCGGCCCGCCTTCGATCTGAACTATCTCGTGCACAAGGTCTACGACGGCCTGCATCCGATGGACTTCCCGGCGATCCTGGCGAACGAGACCACCTTCCATCCCATCGCCACCGATATCCGGACCGGTCTGCCGGTGGATCTGCATCCCTACATCGTGGACAAGACGACCTTGCAGACGGCGCTGCGTGCCTCCTCGGGTCTGCCACTGCTCGCCGGCCCACCGGTTGCATTGGGTGGGCGCCGATACTTCGACGGCGGGCTGGCGGAGACCGTCCCGGTACGCACCGCCCTGAAGAACGGGGCGACCCACGCGCTCATTCTGCGGACCCGCCGCGCCGACGAACGCCGCCCGCCCGCACCACGGCTGCACAACCTGGTGGGCGGTACCTACATGCGGCTGAACGCCCCCGGCGCCTACCGAGCGTGGAAGGAACGCCCCGGCCAGCAGGCAGTGGAGGACGAGGTCATTTCCGGGATGGGCACGGCGGCACAGCAGGTCCATCCGCCCGCGGGTGCACCGGATATCAGCAGTATGGAAACCGATCCGGGGATGCTGGCCCGCGGTATGGCAATCGGCCACCGCGCCGTCACCGAATTCTTCGCCCGGCTGAGCCTCGTCGCCGCCGAATCCGGCTGAGCCTCGTAGACGCCGAACCCGCCAGACCCCCGGTCGCCGCCGAGTACCTCGAAACCACTGCCCGACCCGGCGCACCCGGTGTACCGATCATGCCCCGGCACGGTGTTGGCACCTCCGCCCGCCGTGCCGACCGTGCGATTCCCCGGCGGCGGCGCCGCGCAGCCGGATCTCGCCGTCCCGAGCTGTCACCGACCGGCCTGCAAGGCCCATTCCTTCGCTCGTCCGGACGCCCCGGTCTACGCCCGCCGGGAACCGGTGCGACCGCGGTGATCGTCCCCGGACTACCGGCGGCCGGGAGTGCCCAGCCGGCCCGGCAGACGTGATCGGACCCACGGGCCGCTGTCGGTCCGCTGTCCGCCACGTACGCGGTCAGTCGAAGCGGATGCCCTGGGCGAGCGGTAGGTCACTGGAGTAGTTGATCGTGTTGGTGGCCCGGCGCATATACGCCTTCCACGCATCCGAACCGGATTCGCGGCCGCCACCGGTGTGCTTCTCGCCGCCGAAGGCACCACCGATTTCCGCGCCCGAGGTGCCGATATTGACGTTGGCGATACCGCAGTCCGATCCGTCCGCGGCCAGGAAGCGTTCGGCTTCGCGCTGATCGGTGGTGAATATCGCCGACGACAGTCCCTGCGGCACGCCGTTGTGCAGTGCCAGGGCGGTGTCGAAATCGTCGTAGGTGAGCACGTACAGGATCGGGGCGAAGGTTTCCTCGCGCACGATCTCGGTCTGGTCCGGCATCCGGACGATCGCGGGATGGGCGTAGCGGGCCGCGGGCCCGACGCCGTCGACCGTGACCTCGTGCCCACCGCAGACCAGTTCGCCACCGTCGCGGCGGGCCAGCTCTATTGCGTTGCGCATCCGCTCCCATGCTTCGGGTCCGCTGAGCGGGCCTACCTGGACACCGGCCTCCAGCGGGTTTCCGATACGCAGTTGCCGATAGGCGCCGGCCAGGCGGTTCAGGAGTTCGTCCGCGATACCGGTGTGCACGATCAGCCGGCGCAAGGTCGTACAGCGCTGGCCCGCGGTCCCGACCGCCGCGAAAACGATTCCGCGCACCGCCAGGTCCAGATCGGCCGAAGGGGTGACCACGGCCGCGTTGTTTCCGCCCAGCTCCAGCAGGCAGCGGCCGAAGCGGGCCGCCACCCGCGGCCCCACCTGGCGGCCCATCGCGACCGAACCCGTGGCACTGACCAGCGCTACCCGTTCGTCGTCGACGAGTTGCGCCCCGGCCGCGCCGGTGCCGAGGACGAGCTGATGGATTCGCGGGTCGGCCCCCGTGGCGCGGGCGGCCCGGCGTAACAGGGCATGACAGGCCAATGCTGTCAGCGGTGTCCGGTCCGAAGGTTTCCACACCACGGTGTCGCCACAGACCAGGGCGACCGCGGTATTCCACGACCAGACCGCGACAGGGAAGTTGAACGCCGAGATCACCCCGACCACGCCCAGCGGATGCCAGGTCTCCATGAGCCGGTGGCCGGGCCGTTCCGAGGCCATCGTGTAGCCGTAGAGCTGCCGGGACAACCCCACCGCGAATTCGCAGATATCGATCATCTCCTGCACCTCGCCCCGCGCCTCGGCGGGGATCTTCCCCACCTCGAGGGTGACCAGTTCGGCGAGTTCGTCCTGGTGGTGCCGCAGCAGAACGGCCAGCTCCCGGACCACCGCCGCGCGCTGCGGCGCCGGAACGGTGCGCCAGTCGCGGAAGGTCGCGGCGGCCTCCTCGATCGCGGTGTCGATCTCGGCGGGGCCGGCGGGCCGCAGCTCGATGAGGACCTCGCCGGTGATCGGGCTGTGTACCGCCATCTCACCGGTGGGTGGCGGTTCGATGCCCAGCGCATTCAGCAGGGCGGGTACCCGGTGGGCAAGCCGGACGGTTCGGGTCTCGCTGTCGATCTCGGTCATCGCGAACTCCTCGGGTTCGGCCGGACGAAATACGCTGTGCGAATGGCACGGCCGGAGAATGAACGTTCACAACTCCAGTTCCGGCGGTGTGCCCGCTACGTTAGCCTTCGCTGATGGCGGAAACACCGGCAAAACCGACCCTGGATGAGATCGATCGCCTGCTGATCCGGGAACTGATGGCCGACGGCCGGGCGACACTGTCCAATCTGGCCGAGAAGGCGAGCCTTTCGGTATCCGCCGTGCAGTCGCGAGTACGCAGGCTCGAGGCGCGCGGTGTGATCCGGGGCTACACGGCCGATGTGGATCCCGAGGCGCTGGGGCAGTTGCTGTCGGCATTCGTCGCGATCACTCCTCTCGATCCGTCGCAGCCCGATGACGCACCCGCGCTGCTGCAGCATGTGCCGGGTATCGAGGCCTGTCATTCGGTGGCGGGCGAGGAGAGCTACATACTTTTGGTCCGGGTGGCCTCCCCCAGGCATCTGGAGCAGTTGCTGCAGCAGATCCGGGCGACGGCCAATGTCCGCACCCGAAGCACCATCATCCTGCAGACATTCTACGAGAAGTAGTTGATAACGTAACAAATCCTTCTTGTTATGGATCCGTCAGGAAAATTTCCCGGCATATCGATTCGGGCTCCCGTACCGTCGGGACTGTGACCATCGAACTGGAACGATCCGGCTCCGGCGGTGACACCGACCGCATCCCCGCGACCCGCGTCCACGAGACGCTGTCGGCGCATATGCTCGCCGACGGATTCGATCTGGTACTGGACCTCCCCGCTTCCTACGGCCGCCACCTGGTGGACGCCCGCGACGGCACCGACTACCTCGATATGTTCGGGTTCTTCGCCTCCAGCGCGCTCGGAATGAACCATCCGGCGCTCGCCGGGGACGCCGCCTTCCGGAACGAACTGATCACGGCCGCAGTGAACAAACCGAGCAACTCCGATATCTACACCGTCGAGATGGCCCGGTTCGTGGACACCTTCGCCCGGGTACTCGGCGACCCCCGGCTACCGCATCTGTTCTTCGTCGACGGTGGAGCACTGGCGGTCGAGAACGCGCTCAAAACCGCGTTCGACTGGAAGAGCCGGCACAACGAACTACACGGCCGCACAGCACTGCCCGGCCGCGAGTCCGGCGTTCTGCACCTGACCGGCGCGTTCCACGGCCGCAGCGGGTACACGCTGTCGCTCACCAATACAGACCCGGTGAAGACCGAACGTTTCCCGGTTTTCGACTGGCCGCGGATCGAAACCCCGTGGCTCGGTGGGTCCGGCGATATCGACCGCGCCGAACAGCATGCGCTGGAACAGGCCGCACGTGCCTTCGCCGAGCGCCCGAACGGAATCGCCTGTTTCCTGGCCGAACCCATCCAGGGCGAAGGCGGCGACCGGCATATGCGGCCGCAGTTCCTGCAGGCCATGCAGCGGTTGTGCCACGCCAACGATGCGCTGTTCCTCCTCGACGAGGTACAAACCGGAGTGGGCGCGACCGGAACTGCCTGGGCCTACCAGCAATTGGGACTACAGCCCGACGTGGTCGCGTTCGGGAAGAAAACCCAGGTATGCGGCATCATGGCGGGCGGCCGGGTGGACGAGGTGAGCGATAATGTCTTCACCGTCGGGTCCCGGCTCAACTCCACCTGGGGCGGCAACCTGGCCGATATGGTGCGGTCCCGGCGGATACTCGAGGTCGTCGAACGCGACGGGCTGATCGAACGCGCGGCGGTACTCGGCGAACACCTCCAGGCGTTACTGCGTGAACTCGCTCAGCGGCATCCGGCGGTCACCGACCCGCGCGGCCGGGGCCTGATATGCGCGATATCCCTGCCCGAGCCCGGTTTCCGCGACGCGGTACTCACCGCGTTGCGCGAACAGGAACACGTCCTGATGGTCGGGACCGGATCACGCGGTATCCGTTTCCGGCCACCGCTGACCGTGGAACCCGCGGAGTTGGAAGCGGCGGTCGCCGCTGTGGACCGGGTGCTGCGAGACCTGGCCTGAGTGATCGATCGGCTGTGGCCGGCTGGTTCGGTAAGAGGTCTCGGCGATCAGTTCGCCCGGCCGCCCGGCTCGGGCCGTAACCCGAGTGCGCCCTCCACGAACCGATGCACCGCATCCAGCCCGGCCTCCAGAGCAGCACCGTGGCCGGGCCTGGACCAGCCGGATATGCGCGCGCTACCACCCGATTCCGGCGTAACCACGATCTCCGCGACCAATTCCGCCGTGACCGGATCGCATACGGCCCAGGAAAAATTCGACTCGTCCGCCCATTGGGCATTCCGCCTCGGCACATATTCCGGATCCGTTATCCCGCCCTCCTGTAGCGCGGGCCGATCATCTATCCGTTCGTCGGCCCGCAGCGCACGCAGATACCACGCTCCCGCATTGATCTCGATCGGCTCCATCCGCCCACCCTGGCACAGGGTCCGCTACGTCGCGGAGCGCCCTCGACAGCTCTCCAGGGAGCAAGGCCCTCCGACACCCGAACCGAACATGACACCGCCCGATGCCATGTGGGTTCTCCCGCTGCTGTCCGGGCACAGCGCACGGGCAGCATCGACGTTCTCGGTGCTGCCGGTCACGCTGTGCGGGCCGGCGGGTCACCATTAGGGTCGGAGTACAGTCCGGGCGCCGCACGGTTCCGGACCACCGCGCTCGCCGGGACCCGCGGCGCGACGGTGACAGGAAGGATGGTCATGGCTGGGCAGCGACTGGGCCCCTACCGGCTCGAGCGGCTGCTCGGCCAGGGCGGTATGGGTCAGGTGTGGCTGGCGCACGCCGATCCCGTGGGCGGACGCCCGGGGCGGACGGTGGCGTTGAAATTGCTGCCCGCCGAACTCGCGGCGGACCCGACCTACCGGAGCCGGTTCGAGCGGGAGGCCGAGCTCGCCGCCCGCCTGCACGACCGGCATCTCGTATCGATCCACGCACACGGTGAGCTGGACGGCCGGCTGTTCATCGAGATGGAGTACGTCGAGGGTGAGGATCTGTCACGGGTCCTGCACCGCGGTCCGCTACCGCCGGAGCGGGCCGTCGATATCGTCACGCAGACAGCGGCCGCGCTGGATGCCGCGCACCGGGCCGGTTTGGTGCACCGGGATGTGAAACCGTCCAATATCGTCATCCGGCGCGACGGCTTGGTGTACCTGATCGATTTCGGTATCGCACACGGCGCCGGCAGTACGGCGCTGACCGCATCGGGTCTGGCGGTGGGCACCTGGGCATATATGGCGCCGGAACGGTTCACCGGTGACACCGACGCACGGGCGGATATCTATTCGCTGGGCTGTGTGCTGTTCGAATGCCTCGCCGGTATCCGGCCGTTCGGCGATACCGACCCGGCCCGGCAGATGCACGACCATCTCACCACCGCCCCACCCAGTGTGCGGGCGCTGGTGCCGGGTATCCCCGAGCGGCTGGACGCGGTGATCGCCCGCGCGCTGGCCAAGGAACCCGGGGACCGCTTCGCGTCGGCCGGTGAGTTCGCGCGGGCCGCCGCGGCGACGCCGGCCCTCCCGAGCCCGCCGGCCGCACCCGCACCCGCCGAACACCCTGGAATCCATCGCTACGAGCTCGACGCGAGTCCGGCAGGCACCCGCCGATACGAAGCACCGAACCGGCCCGTCACCCGCCGGTACGAGACCCCGGCACCCGCGGGCACACCCGGCCCGAATCCGAGCACCCGCCGCTACGAACCCGGTGCGGAACCAGCGGGCACGCGCCGATACGAGGCGGCCGCGCCGCCCCCGGGAACCCGTCCCTACACCGGCCTCGCCGCGGCCGGTGCCGCGCACGGAGCGGCCGGGCCCGGTCATCCACCGACCCGGGCATATACCCGGCTGGAAACCGCCCACGCCCCCGGCGGCGCGCCGCCCGGTGGCGAAATGGCGCATGCGGGAGCCCGGCCGGTCGTGCCGGCCCGTCCGGCGCCCCGCCCCTCTGCGCCGCCCGCACGGCGTACGCCCCGGGCCCGTCCGGCTCCTCGGCCGCGGCGGCGGAAGAGCCGGTTGCGCAGGCTGCTGCTGTGGTTGATCGTGCTCGTGGTGATACCGCTGCTTCTGATCGGCGGTTGTATGGCGGCCCTGGTAAAGGGCGTGGGATCGATCGAATTCTTCTCCGGCGACGACCGGCCCACCGCGTCCGCGGGGACCGAGGTCCGCGACGGCAGCTTCGAGTTCCTTGTGCGGAATGTGGAATCCGATGTGCCCACGATCGGTTTCGACCGCGCCCAGGGCATGTTCGTGGTGGTGAGTTTCACCGTCCGCAATATCGCGCCCGAGCCGAAGACCTACACCCCGCTGGGCCAGGAACTGCACGATACGGCCGGCGGCAAGTTCGGCCCGGACGTGACGGCCACGGCGCAGCGTGCCGCCACCGCCGCGGCCCCGCGCACACTGCAGCCGGGGGAATCGCTGGGTACACATCTGGTGTACGAGGTGCCGGCCGGATCGGTGCCGGCGAGTATGACCTTCCGCGATTTCCCGTTCTCGCTCGGTACATCAGTCGCGCTGGGCTGACCGCCGCCGGCATATCGATACGCCAGAACGATTCAGTCGCGATGCCGGGATCCGGCGTCAAGATCGCGTAATCTGGATGGTGGCGCGGCATCCAGGCCGAGCAGTCGGGCAGCTTCTCTGGTTCGCCGCTCCGGGCCCACCAGTACCCGTGCGCCCGCCGGTGGTTCGAACACCCGCTCCACCAGCGCCGCCCGTCCCGCCGGGGTGAGCGGTTAGCCGGCCGGGAACGTGCCGCCTTCAGCGCCGCGGTACACCGTGGGAGATCAACTCGAGTTTGCGAACACCAGGCACCGTCGCAGCATAGAAACACCGAACTGTCACCGGTCGCCGGCTCGTATCCAGGGCCGGCCCCCGGGCCCGTCGTGCCCCCGCGAGCAGGAGGTGATCGAGGAATGACAGATATTCTGATCCGTGCCGTGCCCGGCGCAATAGTCGACGAGATAGACCGGCAAGCTCATGCGCTCGGGATATCCAGAACAGCGTTCCTCCGTCGCCGCCTCGACCGGGAATTCCGGCCGGTGGGCGGGGTGAGCACCGCCGATCTGGTTCGCCTCGCCGAGTTGATCCGCGATTTCGGGGCGCCCGAGATCACCGACGAGGATCCCGAACTGGTCGACGGCAGCCTGCCCTGAAGGCCGGGGCGTGCACCGGCAACTGTCGGTGGACAGGTGCAGACTGGAATCCATGACCGAGTTCTCCGCCGCCACCCAGCAGTGGTTCGACGGTGCGTTCCCCGCGCCCACGGACGCTCAGCTGGGTGCGTGGCAGGCTATCTCGGCCGGTGAGCACACCTTGGTGATCGCGCCCACCGGGTCCGGTAAGACCCTCTCGGCGTTTCTGTGGGCCATCGACGAGCTGGCTCGGGCCGACCCGCCGGTGGCCGGGACGTCCGTGCTCTACATCTCCCCATTGAAGGCGCTGGCGGTGGATGTGGAACGTAATCTGCGGTCGCCGCTGGTGGGTGTGCGCCAGACGGCGCGGCGGCTCGGGCTGCCGGCGCCGGAGATCAGCGTGGGCGTCCGATCCGGGGATACCCCGGCGCAGGAACGGCGGCGGTTACAGCGCACACCCCCGAACATCCTGATCACGACCCCGGAATCGCTGTTCCTGATGCTCACCTCGGCGGCCCGGGAGACGCTGCGCGGGGTCCGGACGGTGATCGTGGACGAGGTGCACGCGATCGCCGGGTCCAAACGCGGGTCGCATCTGGCGCTCTCGCTGGCCCGGCTGGATACGCTCACCGAACGGCCCGCCCAGCGGATCGGGTTGTCCGCGACGGTGCGCCCGCCCGCGGAAGTGGGCAAATTCCTGGTGGGGCCGGCCCCCATCACCATCGTGTCGCCGCCCGCGCCGAAAACCTTCGATCTGTCGGTACGGGTGCCGGTCGAGGATATGACGGAACCGGGCGATTCCGAGCAGCCCGGTTCGCTGTGGCCGCATGTGGACGAATCGATCGTCGAGCTCGTTCTCGCCCACCGGTCGTCGATCGTCTTCGCGAACTCCCGGCGCCTGGCCGAACGGCTCACCGCCCGGTTGAACGAAACCTATGCGGGGCAGCTCGGGGAGGGCCCCGATACCGCCCATGCCCCGCCCGCTCAGCTCGGCCCCTCCACGGAGGTAATCCACGGCGCCGAACCGTTGCTCGCCCGGGCGCACCACGGGTCGGTGAGCAAGGAGCAGCGGGCCCTGATCGAGGACGATCTGAAAAGCGGGCGGTTGCGCTGCGTGGTGGCCACCAGCAGCCTCGAACTCGGTATCGATATGGGTGCCGTGGACCTGGTGGTGCAGGTCGAGGCGCCGCCCTCGGTGGCCAGCGGGTTACAGCGGATCGGCCGCGCCGGGCATCAGGTGGGCGAGATCTCGCGCGGGGTGCTGTTCCCGAAACACCGCACCGATGTGATGCACTGCGCGGTGGCGGCGCAGCGGATGCTGGCCGGGCAGATCGAGGAACTGAAGATACCCGCGCATCCGCTGGATATCCTCGCGCAGCAGACGGTGGCGGCCTGCGCCCTGGAACCACTGGACGTCGACACCTGGTTCGATACCGTCCGCGGCACCGGCAGCTATGCGGCACTGCCGCGGTCGTCCTACGAGGCCGTACTGGACCTGCTGGCCGGGCGCTACCCCTCCGACGAGTTCGCCGAGCTACGCCCGCGGCTGGTCTGGGACCGCGACGCCGGCACCCTCACCGGCCGCCCCGGCGCCCAGCGGCTGGCGGTGACCTCCGGCGGCGCCATCCCAGACCGCGGTATGTTCGCGGTGTACATGGTGGGCGAGAAAGCCTCCCGGGTAGGCGAACTCGACGAGGAGATGGTCTACGAATCGCGTGTCGGCGATGTGTTCGCGCTCGGCGCCACCAGCTGGCGGATCGAGGACATCACCTACGACCGCGTCCTGGTGACCCCCGCCTTCGGTCATCCCGGCCGGTTACCGTTCTGGCACGGTGATTCGCTGGGCCGCCCGGCCGAACTGGGTGCCGCGCTGGGCGAATTCGTCCGCAAGGCCGGTTCGGATACCGCGTCCGGGGATTTCACCGCGCGAACGGCCGCCGCCGGGCTCGACGAGAACGCCGTCGGCAATCTTCGTGCGCTGCTGGATGATCAGCGCACCGCCACCGGCCGGCTGCCCACCGATCGCACCCTGGTGGTGGAACGATTCCGCGACGAACTCGGCGACTGGCGGCTGATCCTGCACTCCCCCTACGGTATGCCGGTGCACGCGGCGTGGGCGCTGGCCGTCGGCGCCCGGCTGCGCGAACGGTTCGGGGTGGATGCCTCGCCCAATGCCTCCGACGACGGTATCGTCGTGCGGCTACCCGATACCACCGACGAACCCCCGGGAGCGGAGCTGTTCGTCTTCGAACCGGACGAGATCGACGAGCTCGTGACCGAGCAGGTGGGCGGTTCGGCCCTGTTCGCCTCCCGGTTCCGCGAATGCTCCGCCCGCGCACTGCTACTCCCCCGCCGGGATCCCGGTAAGCGGGCGCCGCTGTGGCAGCAGCGACAGCGGTCGGCCCAATTACTCGATGTCGCACGGAAATTCCCGGACTTCCCGATCCTGCTCGAGACAGTGCGGGAATGCCTGCGCGATGTCTACGATCTGCCCGCGCTGCGGGATCTGCTGGGCAGGGTGGCGCGGCGGCAGATCCGGCTGGTCGAAGTGGAGACCGCCACCCCGTCACCCTTCGCCAACGCACTGCTGTTCGACTACATCGGCCAGTTCATGTACGAGGGCGACAGCCCGCTCGCCGAACGCCGCGCGGCGGCGCTGTCCCTGGACTCGAGCCTGCTGGCCGAACTACTGGGCCGAGTGGAACTACGCGAACTGCTCGACGGCGAGATCCTCGCGCAGACCGAACAGGAACTGCAGCGGCTCACCCCGGAACGCAAGGCACGCGATGCGGAGGGCCTGGCGGACCTGCTGCGCCTGCTCGGGCCGCTCACCGCGGACGAGGCCCGGCAGCGCTGCCGGGAAGACCCGGCGGACTGGTTCGCCGAACTCGCCGGTGCCCGGCGGGCACTGGAGGTGACCTACGCGGGCCGGGTCTGGTGGGCCGCGATCGAGGACGCCGCCCGGCTCCGCGACGCACTGGGCGTTCCGCTGCCGATCGGCACCCCGGCGGCCTTCATCGAGCCGGTACCCGATCCGCTGGGCGATCTGGTGGCCCGCTTCGCGCGCACCCACGGCCCCTTCGGCACGGACGCGGTCGCGCGGCGCTTCGGATTGGGTTCCGCGGTGGTCGCCTCGGCACTGCATCGGCTGGTGGCCGAGAAGCGGGTGGTGGAAGGCGAATTCACCCCCGAAACGGCAGGGTCCGAATGGTGTGACACCCAGGTTCTGCGCCGGCTGCGCCGCCGCAGCCTGGCCGCCGCCCGGCACGAGATCGAACCGGTTTCCACGGCCGCCCTGGCACGCTTCCTCCCCGACTGGCAGCACATCGGCAGTGGGGAGTTGCGCGGTATCGACGGGGTGGCGGCCGTGGTGGACCAGCTCGCCGGGGTCCCGGTACCGGCTTCGGCGTGGGAGTCGCTGGTACTGCCCGCTCGCGTCCGCGACTACACGCCGGGGATGCTCGACGAACTCATGGCCACCGGTGAGGTCCGGTGGTCCGGGCACGGGATGATCAACGCCAAGGACGGATGGATCGCCCTGCACCCGGCCGACCAGGCTCCGCTGACCCTGCCGGCCCCGGACGAACTGGAACTCGACGACCTCCACCTCACCCTGCTGACCGCACTGGGCGCCGAACCCGCCGCATGGTCGGCGTCGCCCACCGGTTCGGCCGCGGGACGCGGGACGGCAGCCGGGCAGGAGCTGGGATCGTCGGCGGCAGGTCCTGCCGCCGGACCCGATACAACCGACAGCGGACTCGAAGCACCATCGCCGACAACAGGCCCCGCCACAGGCAAGAGTAAAGCCGACAACCAACTCGAACCACCATCGCCGACAACAGGCCCCGCCACAGGCAAGAGTAAAGCCGACAACCAACTCGAACCACCGTCACCGACAACAGGCCCCGCCACAGGCAAGAGTAAAGCCGACAACCGACTCGAACCACCGTCACCGACAACAGACTCCGCCACAGGCAAGGGTGAAGCCGACGATCGGGTCGAATCGTCGTCGCCGACGGCGGGTTCTGCCGCGGGGCGGGATGCAGTCGGCGGGCGGGCCGGGCCGGGCCGGGTTTCGCCCCTCCTAGCTCTACGCGGTGGTGGGGGTGCCTATTTCTTCCGTCAGCTCGCCGATGCGACCGGCGTTCTCGACGACCCTCGGGTCGCGGCGGCGCTGTGGGACCTGGTGTGGGCCGGGCTGATCTCCGGCGATACCTTCGCGCCCGTGCGCGCACGCCTCTCCGGGGCGACCCGGACACCGGCCGCGCACCGCACCCCCCGGCGCGCGCCACGCGGGCGCGCCTATCTGCCCCGGCCGGCCATGCCGACCCGTTCGGGACCGCCCACCGTGGCAGGCCGGTGGTCGTTGCTGCCCGAACGCGCCCTCGACAACACGGTTCGCGCCCACGCCACCGCGGACCTGCTGCTGGAACGCTACGGTGTGGTGACCAAGGGCGCGGTGCAGAACGAGGGTATGCCCGGCGGGTTCGCACTCGCCTACCGGGTTCTCAGCGAATTCGAGGATCGCGGCCGCTGCCGGCGCGGCTACTTCGTGGACTCCCTCGGCGGCGCCCAGTTCTCCACCACCGATGTGGTGGACCGATTGCGCTCCTTCGAGGGCGACCGGCGGCCGGCCGCCCCGGCCCTGGTGCTGGCGGCCTGCGATCCGGCAAACCCGTACGGTGCCGCCCTCGCCTGGCCCAAGACAGCCGGCGGGGCCGGCCATCGCCCGGGCCGCAAAGCAGGGGCGCTGGTCGTACTCGTCGACGGCGAACTCGTGCTGTACCTCGAGCGCGGTGGCCGGACCCTGCTCACCTGCACCGAGGACCCGGCCGACCGGCATGCCGCCGCCACCGCGCTCGCCGATCTGGTGCGTTCGGGTCGAGTGGATTCGCTGGTCATCGACCGGGTCGACGGCGAATCGGTGCACGGCAACACATTCGCCGGTTTCCTGACCGGAGCCGGTTTCAGCGATACCCCGCGCGGCCTGCGCCTGCGCGGACGACGGTGACCGGCGAGGGCTGTCCGGCCCCTGCTCGCGCGCACGCGCCGTTACCCGCCCCCGGGGCAGAAGGCGACGTGGCGCGCCACCCGCCACCCTGCCGGAACAAGTACGGGATGACGTCATCCGGTTACGACACGGTGGTCCACCCGCTTCATGGTGCTGCGGGCACCCATCGGCCGGTACCGAACAGCCGTTCGTACGGTGCGCGGGTGTTCCGCTCGCCCCCCGCCGATGCTCGGAAGTACCGGCCGGTGCCGGTCGTCCATTCCCTCGAGGACATGGAATTTCGCCCGGGCCGCGCCGGTGGAACCACCCGCGAAGTGGAGGAGGACTATGCCGGAGGGTGATGTGGTGTTCCTGGCCGCCGGTCGGTTGCGGGCGGCGCTGACGGGCGAAACGCTCACCCGCAGCGATTTCCGGGTCCCCCGCTACGCGACCGTCGATCTGCGTGGGCAGGTCGTGGACAGCGTCGCCAGTTACGGGAAACACCTGTTCGTCCGCACCGAGACGGTCAGCATCCACACCCACCTGAAAATGGAGGGCAGCTGGCGGGTGTTCCACTGCGGCCAGCGCTGGACCAAACCCCGGGTCACCGCCAGGCTCGTGCTCGGCACCGACGAAGTGGAGGCGGTGGGATTCGACCTGGGGCTGGTGGAGGTGCTGCGGCGCGCCGACGAGCACACCGCAATCGATCATCTCGGGCCCGATCTGCTGGGCCCCGACTGGGATCCGGGCGTCGCCGTCGACCGGCTGGCCCGGCAGCCGGACACTCCGATCGGGCTGGCGCTACTGGATCAGCGCAACCTCGCCGGAATCGGCAATATCTACCGCAGCGAGGTCTGCTACCTGCGCAAGGTACATCCGGCCCGGCCGGTGGCCGAGGCCGGAGATCTGCTCGCCCTCGTCAACGAAGCGCACCGGGTCCTGTATCGGGCCGCCCATCAGCCGCCGTGGCGGCCACTGGTCTACGGGCGGGCGCGCCGCCCCTGCCAGCGCTGCGGTACCGCTGTCCGGGTCGATCTGCTGGGTGAGTCGGCGCCACGCGGTGATCAGGTGAGCCGCCGGGAACGCGGAATCTACTACTGTCCGAAATGCCAGGTCATACCGGAATGAGCACGTAATCTGTCGCATATCGGCCGTTGCCACTTCTGTGACGGTCGCCATGGGCGTGGTAATGATCGGCATCGTCGCGACGACACACGGGTACCGCACCGGAAGCAGGTCCCATGTACACCCGAACTCTCCACCTGGCCGCCTTCGCCGGCAAATTGTTGTCGGCGATATTGGCTATCGTGGCGACCGCGGTGTTCTGCTATTTCCTGCTCCACCCGGCCCCGTCCCCCTCGAGCACCACGCCCTCACCACTCGGCCCCGCCATCACCACGGCTCCCGCGGACATCCCACCTGCGGCACACTGACCGCCCGCGGCCCGATTCACCGACCACCCATCGCTGCCCCCCGAGCGACCACTCGACGCAGTGGCCGACGTTGCGGAGCACCCGGCGACGTGAGATCTCCGGTACAGCAGGCGCCGGCCGTAAGGGTGCCGACCCGGCCCCGCACCGCAGCCAGCAGCCGCCGACGCCCACGCTGTCCGCGGTAGCCCCCGCCTACGGTCCACGCGGACCACCGAAACCGGGCGGCAACCGTTGAGGAGGCGATCGCCGGCCGCCGAACGGCCTGTGCATCACGGCGCCTACCCATGGCATGCCGGATCCACGTCCCCCGATGCGGCGTCACCGGCCCGGAAGCCGGGCGCCTGGTGTTCGATGAGCGGAGACGGCCCGCCCCGTGGCATACATACACCCGATTGCAGGTCGCACGCTGCCGTCGAGCGGCGGCGGGCACGATCGGCGTTCAACGCTCGATCGGCACCGGTTCCAGGATCTCCGGCCGGGGTTCCGGCGCGGCCACGCGTAGCGCGTCGGCGGAGGCGTCGTCGGGCTGAGTCTGTGAGCGCACCTCGGCGTCCACCCGGGCCAGGTAGGTCCGGACCTCCCGGCTCGTTTCGGCCTCGTCCCAGCCGAGCACCCCGGCCATCAGACCCGCCACTTCCTCGGCGCAGTCGGCGCCGCGATGCGGGTATTCGATGGAGATGCGGGTACGGCGGGCCAGCACGTCGTCGAGATGCAGTGCGCCTTCCGCGGCGGCCGCGTACACGGCTTCCACCTTCAGGTACGAGGGCGCGGCCGCGATCGGCTGCTGTAGTTCCGGGCGGTCCGCCGCGAACGCCATGACCTCGTCGATCAGCGAGCCGTAGCGGTCCAGCAGATGCTTCACCCGGTAGGGATGCAGACCGTACTCGTCGGCGAGTTGCACCGTCTGGTTGACCAGCGCGAAATATCCGTCGGCGCCGAGCAACGGAACTTTCTCGGTGATCGAGGGCGACACCCGGGCGGGAATGTCCTGCGCGGCCTCGTCCACCGCGTCGTAGGCCATCACCCGGTAGGTGGTGTATTTCCCGCCGGCGATCGCGACCAGGCCCGGTGCGATCCGGGCCACCGCATGCTCGCGCGACAGTTTCGACGTGTCGTCGCTCTCCCCGGCCAGCAGCGGTCGCAGACCGGCGTAGACGCCGTCGATATCGGCATGAGTGAGCGGGGTGACCAGCACCTCGTTCACCCGTTCGAGCAAGTAGTCGATATCGGCCTTGGTGGCGGCCGGATGTGCCAGGTCCAGATTCCAATCGGTATCGGTGGTGCCCACGATCCAGTGCGCGCCCCACGGAATGACGAACAGTACCGAGGTCGCGGTGCGCAGGATGATCGCGGCATCACTGACGATCCGGTCCCGCGGGACCACGATATGCACGCCCTTCGACGCCCGTACATGGAACCGGCCGCGCTGCTGTGACAGTGCCTGCACCTCGTCGGTCCACACTCCGGCCGCATTGATCACCACATGGCCGCGGACCTCGGCGCTGCACCCGTCCTCGCTGTCGCGTACCCGGACCCCGACCACCCGGTCCGCTTCGCGCAGGAACCCGACCACCTGGGTCGAGGTGCGGATCACCGCCCCGTAGTGGGCCGCGGTCCGGGCCACCGTCATGGTGTGCCGGGCATCGTCGACCACGGTGTCGTAGTAGCTGATCCCGCCGATCAGTGAATTCCGGCGCAACCCCGGCGCCAGCCGCAGGGCACCGTGCCGGGACAGATGACTCTGCCCGGGAACCGATTTCGCGCCACCCATGGTGTCGTAGAGGAACAGTCCCGCGGCCACGTACGGGCGTTCCCAGCCCCGGCGCGTGAGCGGATACAGGAAGCGCAGCGGTTTCACCAGATGGGGTGCGAGCCGCGCCATGGACAGTTCGCGCTCTTTCAGCGCCTCCCGCACCAGCCCGAATTCCAGCTGTTCCAGATACCGCAGGCCGCCGTGGAACATTTTCGACGAGCGACTGGAGGTACCCGATGCCAGATCCCGCGCCTCCACCAGCGCCACCCGCAGCCCGCGGGTCGCGGCGTCCAGCGCGATACCGGCCCCGACGACCCCGCCGCCCACCACGATCACATCGAAATGGTCCTTGCCGAGCCGGTCCCAGGCCGTGCGCCGCTGGTCCGGTCCTAGAAACTGTGATCCCGGCTGAATGGTCATGGGTTTCGACTCCTGGAGCGTTCGACGAGGTCGGCTATGGTTCCGTGAGTTCGCCCTACAGCCTATGCGCAGATCCGCGACGATCGGGCGCAGCGAGACACCCGTCACCGACATGCCCGGTTACGCTAGCCTCCTGCCATGCGCTATGTGGCCGCCATCGACCAGGGCACGACCTCGAGCAGATGCATTCTCTTCGACCGCTCAGGCCGGATCGCGGGCCTGGCCCAGCGGGAACACGAGCAGCTCTTCCCGAAACCGGGCTGGGTGGAGCACGATCCGGAAACACTCTGGCGTAACACCGAATTCGTGCTCGGTGCGGCTTTGGACGAGGCCGGGGCCCAGGCGGCCGATATCGCGGCGGTCGGTGTCACGAATCAACGCGAGACCACGGTGGTGTGGGAACGCGAGACAGGCCGGCCGATCCACAACGCCATCGTCTGGCAGGACACCCGCACCGACCGGCTGTGCACCGAACTGGCCGGTGATCAGGGTGCCGGCCGCTACGCCGATCGCACCGGACTACCACTGTCGACCTATTTCTCCGGTCCGAAGGTGCGCTGGATCCTGGATGCCGTTCCCGGCGCCAGGCAGCGGGCCGAGGCCGGGGAGCTGTGCTTCGGCACGGTGGACAGCTGGGTGCTGTGGAATCTGACCGGCCGGCACATCACCGATGTCACCAATGCGTCACGAACGCTGCTGATGGATCTGCGGACCCTGCAATGGGACAGCGAGATCTGCGCCGAGATCGGCGTGCCGACACCGATGCTGCCGGAGATCCGCAGTTCCTCGGAGGTCTACGCGGAGATCGCCGCGGGACCGCTGGCCGGGATACCGGTCGCGGGCATCCTCGGCGACCAGCAGGCCGCGACATTCGGGCAGGCGTGCCTGTCCCCCGGCGAGGCCAAGAACACCTACGGCACCGGGAACTTCATGCTGCTGAACACCGGCACCACACCGGTGTTCAGCGAACACGGCCTGCTCACCACCGTCTGCTACCGGCTGGGTGAGCGGCCGCCGGTGTATGCGCTGGAGGGGTCGATCGCCGTCACCGGCGCCCTCGTGCAGTGGTTCCGCGACAACCTCGGCATCATCGATGCCGCGCCGGAAATCGAGGATCTGGCCCGCACCGTGGACGATAACGGCGGCGCCTATATCGTGCCTGCTTTCTCCGGGCTGTTCGCGCCGCGCTGGCGGCCCGATGCCCGCGGTGTCATCGCGGGCCTCACCCGGTTCGTCACCAAGGCGCATCTGGCGCGGGCGATCCTCGAATCGACCGCGTTCCAGACCCGTGAGGTGATGGACGCGATGCGCGCGGACGCCGAAGCCAACGACTTGAACCTGGAATCGGTCGCGCTCAAGGTCGACGGCGGGATGGTCGCCAACGATCTGCTCATGCAGTTCCAGGCCGATATCCTCGACCTTCCGGTGGTTCGCCCGCTGGTCAACGAGACCACCGCCCTGGGTGCCGCGTACGCCGCGGGGCTGGCGGTCGATTACTGGTCGGGTACCGACGATATCCGCGCCAACTGGACCGCCGAAACCACATGGAACCCGGCCATGCCGGCTGCCGAACGCGAGTCCCGTTTACGCGACTGGAACAAGGCCGTGGAACGCACCTACAACTGGGCGGACTGACCGGCCGCCGCGGGGACTTGCTCCGCTGCCCGTGCCAGCCGGGTCACGGCCTCTCCCAGCACTTCGGGCGCCGCGGTGGTGAAACACATGCGCATGGCATGCGAGTACGGGGTGGCGACCGCGAACGCCTGCCCGGGCACGAAGGCGACACCCGCGTCGAGCGCACGGGGCAACAGTTCGGTGGTGTCGGTACCGTCGGTGAACTCCGCCCATACGAACATCCCGCCGGAGGCGGAACTGCAGCGCAGACGATCACCGAACTGCTCGGCCACGGCGTCCACCAGCGCGGTGGCGCGGGCGGCGTAGACCCCGCGCACCGTATCGATATGGCCGCCGAGCCACTCGGTATCGGCCAATAGTTCGGCGGCGATCTGCTGGGTCAGTGCGGAACCGCACAGGTCGGCGCCCTGTTTCAGCAGTTCGACCGCGCGGCAGACCCGTTCCGGGGCGACCATCCATCCCACCCGCAGGGTCGGAGCCAGGATCTTGGACGCCGAGGACAGCCGGATCACCGCCGGCGAATACGTCGCGACCGGTTCCGGTGCGGGCCGGTCGAACCACAGTTCGCCGTACGGGTCGTCCTCGATCACCCAGAACCGGTGCTTCTCGGCCGCGGCGGCCAGCGCCCGGCGCCGGCGAGGGCTCATGGTGACACCGCCCGGATTGTGGAAGTTGCTCACCGTATGCACGACTGCGGGCCGCTGCCCGGCGGCGATCAGTTCTTCGAGCAGGTCGACCCGCATACCCTCGCTGTCCAGCGGCACGGCCACGATCTGGGCGCCGGCGGCCCGGAACACCTGAAGCGCGCCGACATAGGCCGGATCCTCGACCACGACCAGCGCGCCGGGGTCGAGCAGCACCTCCGCGAGCAGCGATAACGCCTGCTGGGAGCCGTGGGTGACGAACACTTCCCCGACCCCGACCGGCCGGCCCAGTCGCACGGATTCCCGACCGGCGAGGACATCGCGCAGCGGTCCCCAGCCCGGCGACTCGGTGTACTGGAGCACGCCGGGACCGCGCAGCGCCGATTCCGCCGCCGCCGCGATCCGCGGACCGGGCATGAGCGCGGCATCGGGCAGACCACCGGCGAGGCTGATGACATCCGCCGCGGCGGTGAGTTTCAGCAGGTCGCGGATGGCGGAACTGGTCAGCCCGGCCAGCTTTCCGGCCAGTGGCGCAGCTTCTTCATCGGGCATGGGGGCCTCCGGGTATCACCTGGTCGATACCCAATCATCCCATGAAAACCAGAATATGAAACTGTGATCTCAGATCATGGGATCAGCGGCGATCCTCGATAACCCACAGCAGCGTCTTCCCGTCGCGCTCCACCGTGGTGACCGTCTGCTTGTACACCGTCGTCACCCCGTTCGGTCGGCGCTCGGTGAGGTCCACATCGAAGGTATTGGCGGTCCGCTCGGTGATCCGCACACAATGCTGCGTACCGGCCGGGATCTGCTCATCGATCCCGCCCTGGATGGTCTCGGCGGAGGAAATGGCCGGCGAATCCGGCGCCACGAACTCCCGCGCAGCGGTACCGCTGCGCTGGACGTAGAAGGCGTGCTGGAAACCGAGCACGGCATCCGGCCCGCTCGTCGTATCGCCGGCACCGCTACCCACCGTGACCGCGCCGTCCTGCGTCGCCGGGCAACTCAGCCCTTCGATGGCCTCCGCAGTGGGCCCGGTACCCCCTTCACCGCCGTCGCCCCGGACCACGACAATCGCCACGCCGACCGCGATGAACGCCACGATCACCGCCGCCACCGTGACAATCGTGCCGATAGGCAGATCGCGACGCGGTTTCTCGGTCAGGGCGCTCGACACCGACTGCGGCGTGAGTTTCTGTGCGATCGGGTCGCTGTCCCATGACAGGCCGCCCGAACGCGGCCGCACCGGCTCGTCTCCTCGATCGCTCGGTTCGGAACCGGGCCAGCGCAGATCTGCGGCACTGTGCCGCACTGTCGCCTGTTCCGACTCCGGCGCCGGCTCGGTACCCGGCCGGCGTTGCGACGCCGGATCGGCAGGCAGGGAATGACGCACCGTCGCGTCATCGGCGCTCCCCGGACGCGGACGAGTCACCGGCACGGAATCACCGGTCGCCGGATACGCCGGCGTGGAACTGTCCGGCGCACGATACTGCGGCGGCGGCGCAGGAACCGTCGGCGGCTCCGGCGACGTGCCCGGGGCCCCGTCGGCCGGCCGCCAGGCCAGCTCCGGGTTCTCCGCGCCCGCCGGTTGCCAGCCCTGCACCGGTAGATCACCGGTCGGCGGCCCGAACTCCGATACCGGGGGCCCGAACTCCGATACGGGCGGGCCGAATTCCGATACCGGCGGCCCGAAATCACCCGTGGGCGGACCGAAATCCGCCCGGTCGGATTCGCGCCTCTTGTCTTCGCCCTCGCCGGTCACGGCCCATCCCTTTCGAGACACGCGGGTGGGGCGGCCGTACCCGACCGCCCCACCCGGCAAGATTTCACTCGTATCAGTACTGGAGCGAACCACCCCAGTTGGTATTGACACCAGCGACGTTGATCGACTGCTCCGGGTAGTTACCCGGCGGCAGCAGCGGCGGAGGCGGCGGAATCTCGGCCGCGGCCTTCAGCGCGTCCGCGCCGCCCGGCTGCATGGCGATCCAGTGCTCGACAGCCGCCTTGGCGGTGTTCACCGGGGTGGTGTCGATCGTGTGATCGAGCCGATTGTCCGGCAGCCCGTTCCCACCGGTGAAGGTGGAGACATTGATGGTGTTCTCGTCGACGAACTCCACCGAGATACCGGCCTCGCCGGTACCCGTGGGGGTACGGAAACCGGCCGTACCGACATACCCCGACTGGTTCGTGAAGTGATGCGTATTGGCGAAATGCCCAGGCGCCAGCGCACCGCCGTCGATGGCGGCACCGACCTCCATATGCGCGCCCTGCATCTCCACCACCGGCGCCACCGGCGCCGACTGCAGGCGCGGAGCCTCCCACTCGGGAGCCTGCGGCTGGACCAAAGTCTCGGTGCCCGGATCGGCGGCCTGCGCGTCGCCCTCGGTCTCGGGGCCGGCCGGCCGATCGCCCGGCTGCCCCGGCACCGCAGGCTGCTCACCCTCGGGCTTATCCGGCGCGATCGCCGGCTGCACCGGATCGTCCTGACCCGGAACGGGCAGCGGCGCCACACGCGGCGTGGTGACACCCGGCTGAGTCGGACCCGTAAGAGCCTGCTCGCCTTCCTCACCCGGCTTCGGCGTCGTCACCCCGGGCTGACTCGGAGTGGGAGTACTACCCGACTCCTCGTCGTTCCCGTCCCGACTCTGCCCGCCCTCGTTCTGCACACCCGGCTGGCTCGGCGTGGTCTCCGGACCCTCCTGCTCCGGCGTAGCACCCGGCTGAGCGGGCGCCGGAGTCGTCGGCGTGGTCGGCTGATCACCCGGAACGGCCCCCGCCGGCGATGCGAAGATGGCCATGGCCGCTGCGGTCGCAAGCGGCAGCGAAGTGCTCGCCACCGCCCGAGTCGCCCGGCTCGGCTTACGATGTTTCACTATTCGCCCAATCCCTTTCCCGGATGCGGCGGCACCTGCGCACCGCAACCAGTTCTGCCTCATCTGAGACACGACTCCAGCGGTGGCCTGAGTGGGCCGTTCGCTGTCCGAGTCCGAAAGGACGAACCCCCCGGCACCAAACCTCGCGACCGCCCGCCGATCGCAATCTCTGCCCCGGAAGTCAACCACACCCCGGCCCGTCCGGCAATCTGTGCTGTATCTTTTTGCGGCGCCTGCGGCGCCGCGGGTTTTGGCCCACCTTGGTCCCTGCTTTCCGCACTCGATGCTCGCGGCTGCGCCGCATTGCATCGAGCGCGGAAAGCAGGGACGGGCCAAAACCTCTCAGGGCCTCGTAAGACTCGGCACTGCAGGTGGTTACGTCCGGTGCTGAAGGTGGCCGGACGCAAAGTCGCTGAACTCGGTGCTGCGGCTGGGCAGTTCAGCTTCGACGGCTGTGCCTGCAGGCGGGCCGCGGCGCCGTCGGGGCCTCCACCGGCCCGCATGAGGCTGTGGATTCTCGCTCATCAACGACGACGGGGCAGCGCGACCAGCGGCAGGGTCAGCCCAGGTCGTCGTGGCGCATGAGCTGGCGAGCCGCTTCCATGACCGAACCGGTGAGCGAGGGGTAGACCGAGAACGTCTGCGCCAGATCGTTGACCGTGAGATTGTTCTGCACGGCCAGAGCGATCGGCAGGATCAGTTCCGAGGCGATGGGTGCGACCACGACACCGCCGATCACCACGCCGGTCGCCGGGCGGCAGAAGATCTTCACGAAACCGCGGCGCAATCCCGACATCTTGGCGCGCGGATTGGTGTTCAGCGGCAGCATCACCGTCCGGGCCGGTACCTCGCCGTCGTCGATGGCGGTCTGGCTCACTCCGACCGTCGCGATCTCGGGGCGGGTGAACACTGCCGAGGCCACCGTTTTCAGGCGGATCGGGCTCACGCCCTCGCCGAGCGCGTGGTACATCGCGATCCGGCCCTGCATGGCGGCCACCGAGGCCAGCGGCAACAGGCCGGTGCAGTCGCCGGCCGCGTAGATGCCCGGGACCGGTGTGCGCGAGACCCGGTCGACCCGCAGGTATCCGCCGCGGTCGAGTTCGAGGCCCGCCTCCTCCAATCCGAGACCGGTGGTGTTCGGCGTCGAGCCGACGGTCATGAGGGCGTGCGAACCGGTAACTGTGCGACCGTCGGAAAGGGTTACCAGCACACCGACGGCCGTACGTTCCACCTTGTCGGCGCGGGCGTGTTTGACCAGTTCCACACCGCGCTCGGCGAAAGCATCCTCGAGAACCAGTGCGGCATCGGCATCTTCGCCCGGCAGCACCCGGTCCCGGCTGGAGACCAGGATCACTCGGACACCCATTTCGGTGTAGGCGGAGACGAATTCCGCGCCGGTAACACCCGATCCGACCACCACCAGGGTTTCCGGCAGTTCGGCCAGATCGTAGAGCTGGCGCCAGTTCAGGATCCGCTCCCCATCGGGCTCGGCGCCGGCCAGTACTCGCGGCGAAGCACCCGTCGCGATCAGCACCACCTCGGCCTCCACGGTTTCGTCGGCGGCATCCGGACAGGACACGGCGACCCGGTGCGTGGCCCGGCCCGACCCCGGGCCCGCCAACCGGCCCCAGCCGGGCAGCACCCGGACACCCGCGCCCTGCAACTTGGACCGGATATCCGACGACTGCGCCAGCGCCAGCGCCTTCACCCGCTCATTGACCTCCGGCAACCGCACCTCGGCCTGGCTCGGATCCAGCGTTATCCCCAGATTGCGGGCCCGCCGCAGATCGGTGCGTATCCCGGTGGATGCGATGAACGTCTTGGACGGGACACAGTCCCAGAGCACACACGCCCCGCCGATACCATCGGAATCGATCAGTACGACCTGCGCGCCGTGCTGCGCCGCCACCAGCGCCGCCTCGTAGCCTGCGGGTCCGCCACCGATGATTGCAATGCGGGTCATAACTTCCCCTGTCCTGATCACCCGCGCCCGGCGCGCGGCAGCGTCGCGGCCCTCACTCGCCGAGACAATCCTAGTCGGTGCTGTTCAGTGGATCTCAGCGACAGTCCGGGCACGGCCGGAGGCACCCGTAAACGCCCTCGAAGCAGATCCCACAGCACCAATTACGACGCCCCGTACCGGTGCGGGCCGGAACACAACTAAGCTGCCGGTGTGCCGATCTACGCTGCCTACGGGTCCAATATGGATTCGACCCAGATGCTCGAGCGCTGTCCGCACTCCCCCATGTTCGGGACGGGCTGGCTGGAGGGCTGGCGCCTCACCTTCAGCGGGGACGACATCGGCTGGGAAGGCCCGCTGGCCACCGTCGTCGAAGAACCGGGTTCCCGGGTCTTCGTGGTGCTCTACGACGTCTCTCCGGAAGACGAGCAGCGACTGGACCGGTGGGAGGGCTCGGATTTCGGGATCCACCGCAAGATCCGCCTCCGCGTCACTCCCAGCCCCGGCAGCGGCACCGAACCCATCCTGGCGTGGCTGTACGTTCTCGACGCCTACGAGGGCGGACTCCCCTCGGCCCGCTATCTGGGCGTGATGGCCGATGCCGCCGAAAAAGCCGGTGCCCCAGCGGACTACGTACACGCTCTACGCACCCGCAACAGCCGCAACGTCGGCCCGGGTAACAACTTCAGCTGAATTATCGGCGCCGACTCCGTCGGCGCGGGGTTTCGGCCCCCCTTGGTCCCTGCTTTCCGCACTCGATGCTCGCGGCTGCGCCGCATGGCATCGAGCACGGAAAGCAGGGACGGGCCGAAACCTTTCAGGGCCTCGTAAGACTCGGCGCTGCCGTCGGTTGCGTTCGGTTCGGTGCTGCCCGGAGGAGTCCGTGGCGACAGGTTCGCGCAGGTCAGGCGGTGAGTTGCCGACCGGCCTGGAGGACGAGGTTGGTGAAGGTTCGGACGCCGATCTCCAGGGCGCGTTCGTCGATATCGAAGGTGGACTGGTGCAGGTCGAGCTGGGGGCCCGTACCGGACCAGACGCCGAGCCGGGCCATCGCTCCCGGGACTTCCTCCAGATACCAGGAGAAGTCCTCACCGCCGCCGGACTGCGGGGTATCGGCGAGGGCGTCCGGGCCGATCCCGCGGACCGCGTCGCTGAGCATCCGCACCGACTGTTCGTCGTTCACGACCGGTGGTACGCCGCGCCGGTAGTCGAGCTGGTATCGCACGCCGGTCGGCGCGAGGAGTCCGTCGACTATCTCCCGCACCAGCGGTTCCAGCAGCGACCAGGTGGCGTGGTCGCCGGTGCGGACGGTGCCGGTGAGCATCCCCGTCTGCGGTATGGCGTTGGGCGCTTTGCCGGCGCTGACCGCACCCCAGACCATGACCGTGCTGGTGCGCGGGTCGATCCGCCGGCTGAGCAGGCCGGGCAGGCCGGTGATGACGGTGCCGATGGCGTAGACGAGGTCACTGGTCAGGTGGGGCCGGGAGGTGTGCCCGCCGGGTGAGTCCAGAACCAGTTCCACGGTGTCGGCCGCGGAGGTGATCGCGCCGACCCGGATTCCCACGCGACCCACCTCGAGCCGGGGGTCGCAATGCAGGGCGAAGACGCGATCCACCCCGGTCATAGCGCCTTCGGCGACCATATCCAGGGCACCGCCGGGCATCACTTCCTCGGCATGCTGGAAGATCAGCCGGACCCCGGCCGGCAGATCCGCGTCGGCCAGGGCCAGCGCGGTCCCGAGCAGGACGGCGGTATGCGCATCGTGGCCGCAGGCATGGGAGACGCCGGGAACCGTGGAGGCGAAATCCCGGCCGGTGAACTCCTGCAGCGGTAGCGCGTCCATATCGGCCCGCAGGGCGATCCTGGGGGCGTTCTCCGGGCCGATATCGCAGATCAGGCCCGTACCGCTGGGCAGCACCCGGAACGACAGGCCGGCCTTGGTCAGCCAGGTGCCGACGAATTCGGTGGTGGCGAACTCGGTGCGGGAAAGCTCCGGGTTCGCGTGCAGATGCCGTCGCCACTGCACGAGATCGACCGTGTGCTCGGCCAGCCACGCCGTCACCGTGTCCTGTCCGTCGCGCACCGAACGGCCGGATGTGCTCACCGAATATCCTCCTGTCGTAGAACGAGCAGCTGCGAACCACTTCTCCGCGTGCCGGGACCGGCCCGTAACACATATCGCCCGCGACCTGGGTCGCAGTACAGGCGGCGGTTCCACTCGTCCCCTCGGGGAACGGCCGTCACCTCCAGTTTCCCACCACGGCCGGATCCGCGCCCGGCGACGTCCCGGGTGTGACCACCGGAACAGTGACAACGAAACGGATACCCGGATGCTAACTCTTGGCGAATTCCAGGTTGTCCGCGGTGGTCGGGACGGCCAGAGCCGCCAGCGTCGCCGCATGCAGGGAACGTTTGATCACCGGAAGGCTGGCGTTCCGGTTGGCTGCCAGGGCAGCGGCCCGGGTGACCGCGGTATCGCGCAGATCGGCGGCATCGGCGGTCTCCTCGACGATGCCCGCGGCGTATGCCTCCGGACCGCCGTAGCGGTGGCCCGTGGTCATCGCGGTGAGCGCGACCTGATTGGTCAGCCGGCCTGTGACCAGCGCGTTCATTCCGACCGTGAACGGCATCCCGAGATGCACCTCGGGCAGGCACCAGAACCCGCGGTCGGCGCGCATGACCCGGAAATCGTGCGAACTCGCGAGCATGGCGCCGGCACCGAACGCATGCCCGTTCACGGCGGCCACGGTAGGCAGCGGGAAGGCCAGGATCCGGCTGAACAGGCCGTGTACGAGATCGAGGTAACCGTGCATGCGGTCGAGGTTGGCGAACAGCCAGTCGGTGTCGAGGCCGTTGCTGAAGAATTTTCCGGTGGCTGTCGTGACCAGAGCGGCGGGCCCTGAACTCGCTTCCACGGTATCCAGCAGAGCATGCGTCTCGTCGAGCCATTCGTGGCCGAAGCGGTTCTCGCTGTCGGTCTGACCCTCGTTGCCCAGCGACAATACGAAAACGTTCTCCACGCGTTCCAGGTACGGCATACGTGGAGCGTATCCGCAGAACTACCGGGCTCCCACAGCGGTCGGCGGCGGTCACCACATCCGGTATGACACCGGTCCGCGGCGCCCGGAGGCCATAGACTGACCGCCATGCTTGCCGACGAGGCTGCCCAGGAAATCGCCGCCCGGACCTCCGTGGCCCGGCATCGGGTCGCGGTGGTGCTGGGTTCGGGGTGGCAGGACGCCGCCGCCGAACTCGGGACCCCGAACGCCGAAATCCCCATGCCGGAGTTACCGGGATTCGCCGCGCCCACTGCCGAGGGTCATATCGGGCGGGTGCTGTCGGTATCGATCGGTGACATCGAAGCCCTGGTGCTCATGGGCCGCCAGCACCTCTACGAGGGGTACTCCCCCGCCGAAGTGGTGCACCCGGTGCGGGCGGCGGTGGCGGCGGGCGCGGAGACGGTGATCCTGACCAACGCCGCCGGCGGTATCGGCCCGGGTCTGCGGGTCGGGGAGGCGGTGCTGGTGCGCGATCACATCAATCTCACGGGCGCGACCGCGCTCACCGGACCCACGTTCGTCGACATGGTGGACGCCTGGGACCCGGAACTGCGTCACCTCGCGCGCCGGATCGACCCGGATCTCACCGACGGCGTGTATGCCGGGCTCACCGGACCGCAGTACGAGACCCCCGCGGAGATCCGCATGCTGGCCACCATCGGGGCCGACCTGGTGGGGATGTCCACGGTGCTCGAGGCCATCGCGGCGCGCGCACTGGGCGCCCGGTTGCTCGGGATCTCGCTGGTCACCAATCTGGCGGCCGGTGTCACGGGGGCGCCGCTGGCGCACGCCGAGGTACTGGCCGAAGGGCAGGCGGCCGCGCCCCGGCTGGGCAAACTGCTGCGCGGGCTGTTGGAGCAGTTGTAGTGCTCACGTTCGGCACCGCGGGGCTGCGGGGCCCGCTGGGTCCGGGCCCGGACCGGATGAACGAGACCACCGTCGCCCACGCGACCGCGGGTCTCGCGGCATGGCTGCGCGACCGCTGCCTGGGCGGTGGACAGGTGGTGGTCGGCCGCGACGCCCGGCACGGGTCGGCGGAGTTCGCCGAGGTCACCGCCGAGGTGCTGGCCGCGGCCGGTTTCGCGGTGGTCCGGCTACCCGAACCGTGGCCGACCCCGGTGACCGCGTTCGCCGTCCGCGCGCTCGGCGCGGTGGCCGGCGTCCAGATCACCGCTTCGCACAATCCGCCCGCCGACAACGGCTACAAGGTGTACGTCGACGGTGGCGCGCAGCTGCTCGCTCCCGCCGATACCGAGATCGAGCAGCAGATCGCGGCGGTGACCGAACCGATCCCGCGGACCCCGGTGGAGTTCTCGGACAGCGACCTGTACTCCCGCTACCTCGCGCGGGTCGCCCAGCTACCGCAGCTGATCGGCGGTCCGGGTGAACGCGCGGGGATCCGGATCGCGCTCACACCGCTGCACGGAGTGGGCGGCGCCACGGTAGCGGAAGCGCTCACCGCGGCTGGGTTCACCGATATCCACACGGTGGCCGAACAGTTCACCCCCGACCCGGATTTCCCCACGGTCGCATTCCCGAATCCCGAGGAACCCGGCGCCGCCGATCTGCTGTTGCGACTGGCCGAGCAGGTGGGTGCCGACCTGGCCATCGCCCTCGACCCCGACGCGGACCGCTGCGCGCTCGGCGTACCCACCCCCGACGGCTGGCGCATGCTGCGTGGCGACGAGACCGGTGTCCTGCTGGCCGACGCTGTACTGCGCACCGCCCCGCCGGATGCGCTGGTGGCGACCACGATCGTCTCGTCGCGATTGCTCTCCCGGCTGGCCGCCGAGCGCGGCGCCCGCTACGCCGAAACCCTCACCGGCTTCAAATGGCTGGCCCGGGCGGGCGACGGCCTGGTGTACGCGTACGAAGAGGCGCTCGGCCACTGTGTGGACCCGGCGGCCGTACGCGACAAGGACGGTGTCTCCGCCGCGGTGCTGGCCGCCGATCTGGTGGCGCGGCTGCGTGCCCGGGGCCGCACCCTGCTCGACGAGCTCGACGATTACGCGCTGCGCTTCGGGGTGCACGCCGGCGATCAGGTCTCGCTGCGCCTGCCGGATCAGCGGGCCGCGGCGGCGGTGGTGAACACCTTGCGTACGACACCACCGCGGGAACTCGCCGGTACCGCGGTCGATTACACCGATATGGCGCAGTTGCGCGGCCGGATGCGCACGGACGCACTGCTGTTCACCGGCGACGGCCTGCGGCTCGTGGTACGGCCCTCGGGTACCGAACCGAAGCTCAAATGCTATCTGGAGGTGGTGCAGCCGGTTTCCGGCCGAGACGACCTCACGTACGCAAGAGATGCTGCCCAGCAACGCCTTTCGGCCGCAGATGCGTACTGCCGCACGCTGGCGGGTTGATCGCTCACCGCGGGCCGAACTGCCGATCCCCGGCGTCACCGAGCCCGGGCACGATGAATGCGTCGTCGTCGAGCCGGTCATCGATCACCGCGGTCACCAACCGGACGGGCAGCCCCGAACCGGCCAGCGCCGCGATCCCCTCCGGCGCCGAGACCACGCACACCGCGGTGATATCCGTGGCCCCGCGCCCCGCCAGCAGTTTCAGCGTGTGCACCATGGAGCCGCCGGTGGCCAGCATCGGGTCCAGCACCATGACCGGTGTCGTGGACAGATCCTTCGGCAGCGATTCCAGATAGGGCACGGGCCGGTGTGTCCGTTCGTCGCGGGCGACGCCGACGAACCCCACTTTCGATTGCGGAATCAGATTCGTGGCCGCCTCCACCATGCCCAGCCCGGCCCGCAGCACGGGCACCAGCAGCGGCGGGCGGGCCAGGCGCACACCGCGGGTCGCGGTGACCGGAGTGTCGATGTCGTAGTACTCGACCTGCGCATCGCGCAGCGCCTCGTACACCAGTAGTCCGGCCAGGTCGCGCAGCGCGGCCCGGAAGGCGGAGTCGGGGGTGCGTTCGTCGCGGAGCGTGGTCAGCAGGCTCGCCACGAGCGGATGGTCCAGGGTGTGCGTACGCATGAGGGAACGATAAGGTCGAAAGCGCGCGCGCCGCCGTCGCGCCGGGGATTTCCGGATGTCGATTTCGGTGGAACCGAGCCGGAAGCCGGTGCGTCGAATCCGGTAGATGACATACTCTGCCCGTTAACGAAGTCGATGGGGGAACCTCTGATGGTGAACATCTCAGCCGATGCCGAAGGCATCGCGGCCTACGGCACCACTGCCGGGGTGATGGCCTCCGAGCTGGCGGCGGCAGGGGCCGGCACCTCGGGTGCCGCACCCGCGATTCTCGGCCCGATCTTCGGTCTGGTCGGCGGTGATTTCCTGGCCGCCTACGCCGCCGCGCATGCGGGTCATACCGCGACAATCGGCCAATTGTCCGCCGTACTGGGCACCATGAGCGGAGCGGCGGGGGTGGCCGCCGTGAGTTACGCCGAGGCCGATACCAGCAATGCGGCCGCCCTGCGCGGTGCCGCCGGGGAGTGACCGGTGATCGATATCAGCGCACTGGCCAAACCGATCCTCGATCTGCTCGCCGGTTTCGGCACCGGCGTGCTCGGCACCGGCGGCCCGGGTGATTCGTTGCGGGCAGCGTCCACCGCGATCGATCAGGTGCATTCGCTCGGCCGCACGGGCATCAATCTGATGAACACCGCCTGGGACGGTACCGGCGCCGACGCCGCGACCTCCAAGGCATTGCGGGTGCAGACCTCCGCGGCGAGTATCTCCGACCGCGGCAACGAGATGGCCACGGTGATGGGGCAGGCGGCGGCCCATGTCGAAACCGGCAACAAGGATCTCACCGCCATCGCGCAATCGTTCGTGAACAACGCCACTGCGATGGCCCCCACGCTGGGCACTCCGGCCGGGTTGACCGTGCTCGTCGGGTCCGCGATCGACCATCTGGGGCAGGCGCTGGGTGTCGTGGGCCGGGTGCAGAACGAACTGCAGACCCATACGGCCTCCATGAACGAACTCGCCCCGCCGCCGCCCACTCCGTCGGCCGCGAACGCCGCGCCGGTGGCCGGCCAGGCGATCTCCACGGTGACCTCGGGCCTCAGCAGCGTCGCCGGGGTGGCCGGCACGATGATGAGTACCGCGATGTCGGGCCCCAGCGGCAGCACCACCACGACGAGCGCCGGAACACCCGGTAAGACGACCAGTTCCGCCGGCACCACGTCCGGTGAGGGTGTCAAGATCACCCTGCCCGACGGCAGTGTCGTGGAGGCGCCGAACGAGAAGGCGGCCACCGCGGTGAAATCCGCTCTCGGCTGCGTCGGCACCCCGTACGTCTGGGGCGGTAACACGCCGGGCGCCGGGCTGGACTGCAGCGGCCTGACGAAGTACGCCTACGGCGAAGCCGGGGTGGAGATCCCGCGGCTCGCCCACGAGCAGGCCAACGGCGCCACCCCCGTCTCCCCCGGCGACCTCATGCCCGGAGATCTGGCGATCTGGGACGGCCATGTGGCCATGGTGATCGGCAACGGCCAGATCGTCGAGGCCGGCGATCCGGTACAGGTCGGTTCCGTCCGCACCGAGAACAGCGGGATGGAGTTCTACGGGTTCTATCGGCCGACGGAATGAGTCGGCCACATGCCAGGCTGCCCCGCGATGGGCGGATATCCGATCATGACGACTGGACAGAAGTATGAGTGAGCAGCAGGTTCCCGAGATACCGAACGTCACCGTGGCCGGGAGCAGGAACCGGTCCGGCACCCTGTCGGTACGAGCCACCGATCAGGGTATGCCGGTGGAGATCAAATTCGAACGCAGCGAATACCGTTACGGCGCACAGGCACTCGCCGACGAGATCCTGCGGCTGACCAAACGCTCGACGATCGCGGCGCAGGCGAAACGCCGGGAACTGCTGGCCGAGAACGGAATGCCGGCGGAGATACTGGACCAGCTGGGGTTGCCGACCCGGCAGCAGGCGGTCGACGAACTGGATCGGATGGACGACGCCGACACCGGGCCGACGAGCTGGATGCGGCCGGTATGAGCCGCCGCGATTTACCGATCGCGCGGTATCACCACGGCGCGCCACCACGGGGATCCAGGAGGGATGGAGCATGAGCGCGGAAATGGACGCCCTGGTCGCGGGGGCCACCCAGAAACTGGAGGCGCTCGAAGCGGCGCTGTACGGACTGAAACAGATCCGGGGCCGGTTCACCACCGAGGACGGGTTGGTGAGCGCGGAGATCGACAGCAACGGGGCACTGGTGGGTCTGCAGCTCGCCGAGGGGGTCACCTCGCTCCCGCCCGCCGAAGCCGCACAGTTGATCCTCTCCGCGTGCCGCCAGGCCGCCGAGGAGGCCGGTGGCCGCCGCTCGGAGGTCGTTGCCGCACTGAACGAATCGTTCGCACCGGCTGCGCAGGCGGATACGCAACCGGCCGGGGGATATCCAGGTAACGCCTGATCACGGCCGGTCGCGGGCTCGTTTCGCGGGTGTCGCGGCGAGCACACAGTGCCATCGGGAGTACCTGGGCGTATGCTCCGGGCGTGCACCGCACCGGGTACGTCCATCTTCCGCTCCGGCTGTGGTCGGCCCAGGGGTGGGCTCGGCCCTGCTCTACCTATTAGGCTTCCGCGTATGGCTTCTGGAGACATCGTCCCGATCGAGCTCGGTCTGACCGACGGCGATCTCGTCACCCTCTGGGCACCGCGCTGGCGTGACGGGGATGACGAGTGGGAAGCGTTCCTAGGACACGAGGACGCCCTGTACGGCTTCGAATCCGTAGCCGAACTGGCGGCCTTCATCCGGACCGATTCCGATAACGATCTGGTCGACCATCCGGCCTGGAAGGTTGTCGCCGGGCTGTCGGCAGCGGAGCTGGAGCCCGAGGACAACTACTCGTTCGACCTGGTCGGGGTCCCGGAGCTGGCCGCCGGTGATCCGGATGTGGACACCGTTGCCGAACTCGAGGACACGCTGGCCATGGTCCGCAATATCGGCGAGGTCTGCGAACTCGAGACGGTGACGAAGTTCTTCGCCACCCACCCCGCGCTCGGGGCGCTGGCCGGCGGCACCAGCATGTTCGTGGGCCGCGAGGGCCTGGAACTGTGGGATCAGATCGGTGCCGCGGTGGCCAAGAGCTGGGACGATGTGCTGGATTCGATCGATTCGGTGGTGCGTGTCCCGTCCGTGGACGCCGAGGCGGTGGCCCTGGCCGAGGCGGAATTGCTGGCCGCCGAGGAGAACGAGGTCGACGCCGACGACGTCGCCGATACCGATGACGACAGCGATATCGAACCCGTCGATCTGAATGCCGACGACGAGGACGAAGACGAGGACCTCACATTCTGGGAGGAAGTCGGGATCGACCCCGTCAAGATCGTCACCTCGGATTCGGAATACTTCACATTGCGCTGCTATCTCGACGACGAACCGATTTTCCTCGGGGCGAAGAAGTCCATTTCCGTCTTCGGTAGTGAACGCGCCCTGGCCCGCTACCTCGCCGACGATCACGAACACGATCTGGCCCGGGTGAGTACCTTCGCCGAGGTGCAGACCGCCGCGGTGGACGGATCGCTGGAGGTCGAGGTCACCGACGAGAACGTCTACGTCCTGCCCGGCTTGGCCGACGATCTGACCGAGGGTCCCGAGGCGGTGGATACCGAACAGCTGGACTTGGTGCTGGAATTGTTCACCGACGCCGCCGATTACGCCGGGGACGATGCGGTGGAACAAGCTCTGGCGAAATCGACTCCGCTCGGCTGGTACGTCTCCTACCTGCTGAACCCGGACCCGACCCGCATGGCACCCAACCCGCCGTTCGACGCGGAGGCCCGGGCGTGGCGTGAGCTGGAACGCAATTTCGAATCCCGGCTGACGCCGCGCTGAACCGGCCCGGTCGGCGCCCGGTTCGCGCAGCGGTAGGTCTCGATGTGGACACGCGCAGGCTCATTCTGTCGATAAACCGGCACGAACTGGGCAAACTGTCTGGCCAGCGGTGTTTGCCGTCGCGCAGCCCCGGCCGGCGCCTGCCGGGCGGGGACGGCCGCACCGCGGCAGCAGGGCAGATGTACGAAGGAGGACGCATGCCGACAGTGCGGATCGATCTGGATCAGGATCTGCTGGCGGCCGCCGGCGCAATCATGGGCACGGGGACCGATAAGGCCACGATTCACGAGGCGCTGCGCCGGATCGTGGTCCATGAACGACAGCTCCGGCATTTCGAGCGGCTGGCCGCGTCGGCGCTGAACCGATCGCCGCAGCCGGCGATCGCCGATAGCTGACGGCGCGTACAGCGCGAACCTGTCGGTACCCGTTGGCATGATCCGGGCATACGGAGTCCGGAGGGGGAACCATGTCGGTACCGATCAGCGATCTGCCCGTCACCCAGCGTCCACGTGAGCGGCTGTACGCGCTGGGCCCGCAGGCGCTGAGCGACGGCGAGCTCTTGGCTCTGCTGCTCGGTCAGGGCAGACGCGGGGCCAGCGCGGTCGAACTGGCCTTCACCCTGCTCACCGAATTCGGCGGAGTAACCGGATTGTCCTCGGCACGTCCCGAGGAACTTGCCCGCCTCGGCGGTGTGGGCACCGCCAAGGCCGCCGCGATCATCGCTGCCTTCCAGCTCGCCGCCCGCGCCCGCCTCGGCCCGGCGCCCGCGGCACCACTGTTGCGCGCCGAGGATGTAGCGCTCGCGGCCGCCCCACTGTTCGCCGGGGCGCGGGTCGAGCGTCTGCTGGTGCTGGTCTGCGATACGCGCAACCGGCTGCGGCGATCGGTATTCGTCGCCGAGGGCGCGATCGACGAGGTGGCGGTACCGGTCCGCGAAATCCTCAACACCGTGCTACGCAATGACGGTCGCGCATTCGCCCTCGTACACAACCACCCCTCCGGCGACCCCTCACCCAGTCTCGACGACCGGCGCGCCAGTAGTGTGCTCGCCGCCGCGGCGCATACCGTCGGCCTCCGTTTCCTGGACCATGTGGTGCTCGCCGGCGAGCAGTGGCGCCGCGCCGCACCACTCGAGGAGCCGGATCTGTGAACCCTGCCAGGACTACCGCGCCGGGAACCTCGACGGGCTGTCGGTTCAGCCGGGTATGCCGGATCCATCCTCGGCGATCGCCGCGGTACTGCGGTCGCGGGCGCGGCGTCGCGCGGTGGCCAGACGGGAGCCGATGAGCCCCTGCCGGGGTGCGAACAGATAGACCACGGTGAACACCACACCCTGCGCCAGAACCATGGTGGCACCCGGTGCGGTATCAGCGTAGTAGCTGACGTAGAGGCCGGTGAGAGCACAGAGCGCCGAAATGACCGGGGCCAGCACCAGCATCCGGCCGAACCGATCGGTGAGCAGGTAGGCCGTGGCGCCCGGGATGATCAACATGGCCACCACCAGAACCACTCCGACGGCCTGCAGCGCCACGACCGCGGTCAGCGCGAGCAGGCCGAGCAGCGTCGCGCCGAGTACGCGCGGGTTCAGGCCGATCGCGTAGGCGTGGACACGGTCGAAGGCGTACAGCGTGAAATCGCGTCGTTTGAGGACGAGAACGACGAAGACGAAGGCGGCCAATACGGCGATCTGCACCAGCTCGTCCGGTCCGACGCCGAGGATATTGCCGAAGATGATGTGGTTGAGGTCGGTATCGCTGGGTGTCACCGAGATCAGAACCAGGCCGAAGGCGAACAGGGTGGTGAACACGATGCCGATGGCGGCGTCCTCTTTCACCCGGCTGGTATCGCGGACCAGGCCGATCAGCGCCACGGCCAGGAAGCCGAAGATCACCGCACCTACAGCGAACGGGACCCCCGCGATATACGCGAGCACCACACCGGGCAGCACGGCATGCGAGACCGCGTCCCCCATGAGGGACCAGCCGACGAGAACCAGCCAGCACGAGAGCAGACCGCAGACGATCGCGGCGACCAGGCTCGTGATCAGCGCGCGGACCATGAAGGCGTACCGCAGCGGTTCGAGCATGAATTCGATCGGATCCATAACACTCACCTGATTGCTCCGAGGAAGCCGCCGGCCCGGGCGGAAGTCAACGTTGTTCCAGCACATCGAGTCCGAAGGCCAGCGCGAGGTTCTCCGGTCGCAGGGCCTCCTCGGTGCTGCCGTGCACCAGCACTCGGCGCATGAGCAGCGCCGCCTCGTCGGCGAGTCCGGGCAGGGCGTGCAGGTCGTGGGTGGAGATCAGGACGGTCGCCCCGTCGCCTGCCAGTTCGCGCAGCAGACCGGTGATCGTCGCCTCGGAACGTTTGTCCACACCCGCGAACGGTTCGTCGAGCAGTAGGATCCGGGCGCCCTGCGCGATACCCCGCGCCACGAAGGCGCGTTTGCGCTGGCCGCCGGAGAGCCGCCCGATCTGCCGGTCCGCGAGATCGGTCAGTTCGACCCGTTCCAGCGCCTCGTCCACCGCGGCCCGATCGGTGCGGCTCACCCGCCTGGTGAAACCCATCCGGCCGTAGCGGCCGGTGGTCACCACATCGCGGACCGACAGCGGGAACGACCAGTCCACCGCTTCGCTCTGCGGTACATAGCCGAGCAGTCCGCAGCGGCGGGCCACTGCCGGTTTCTCACCACCGATACGGACGGTGCCGCGGTCCGGGACGATCATGCCCATCAGCGTTTTGAACAGCGTGGATTTACCCGAGCCGTTCATCCCGATCAGCGCGCACACCCGGCCCGGGTCCACCGCCAGCCGGACACTGTCGAGCGCCTGCACCTCGCCGTAGTAGACGGTGACGCCGTCGACGTCGATCGCGGGGGTTGTCATGACCGGCTCCCGGTGAGTGCGGCGGCGATGGTTCCGGCATCGTGGCGGATCAGGTCCAGATAGGTCGGCACCGGACCGTCCGCCGCGGACAGCGAGTCCACGTAGAGAACACCGCCGAACCGCGCACCGGTGGCCTCGACGACCCGCTGCATCGGCGCGTCGGAGACGGTGGATTCGCAGAACACCGCGGGTACCTGATTGTCGCGGACGTATTCGATCACCCGGGTGATCTGCTGCGGTGTGGCCTGCTGTTCGGCATTGACCGGCCAGATGTAGGCCTCCGACAGGCCCGCGTCGCGAGCGAGATAGGAAAACGCACCTTCGCAGGTCACCAGGGCCCGCTGCCGGCGCGGCAGATCACGGAGTTCGGCGACGAGTTCGTCGTGCACCTGCTGTAACCGGAGTTTGTAGTTGTCGCCGTTGGCCCGGAACGCGGCACCGTGTTCGGGTGCGAGGCGGGTGAAAGCGGCCACCATGTTGTCGACGTAGGTCTGGACGTTGAGCGGGGACATCCAGGCGTGCGGGTTGGGTTTACCCGCGTAGGCGTCGGAGGTGATGGGTACCGAGGCCACTCCCTCGCTCACGGTGACGTGCTCGGCGTCGAGGTCGGCGACGAACTGGCCGAACCAGGCCTCCAGGTTCATCCCGTTGTCGAGGATGAGATCGGCTTTGGCTGCACGTTTGATATCACCGGGCGTCGGTTCGTAGCCGTGGATCTCCGAACCCGGTTTGGTGAGCGACTGCACCTCGAGGTGCTCGCCGGCGATATTGCCGGCGATATCGGCCAGCACGGTGAAGGTGGTGACAACCACCGGTTTCCCGTCGCGGGGCAGGTGGAATGTCTGGCAGGCGGTGAGCACGACCGCTGTCGCGCAGACCACCAGCACAGCGGTGAGCCGGAGAAATACCCGCATGCCGAACCACCGCCTTCCAGTCAGAATGGTAAGTTCGGGTACCCGAATTATCAAGTTCGTGTGACGAAACCCAAACGGTCGGGAAAACAAAACCGCCCCCGCGCGGGACACGGGGGCGGTTGCTACGACAACGACTCAGCGCGCGAACAGCAGCGCGCGCTTGACTTCCTGAATCGCCTTGGTGACCTCGATACCGCGCGGGCAGGCGTCGGTGCAGTTGAAGGTGGTGCGGCAGCGCCACACCCCGTCGACCTCGTTGAGAATGTCCAGACGTTCCCGGGCGCCCTCGTCGCGGCTGTCGAAGATGAAGCGGTGCGCGTTCACGATCGCGGCCGGGCCGAAGTAGCTGCCGTCGTGCCAGTACACCGGGCACGAGGTGGTGCAGCAGGCACACAGGATGCATTTGGTGGTGTCGTCGAACCGGGCGCGATCGGCCTGGCTCTGGATCCGCTCGTAGGTGGGCTCGTTACCGGAGGTCATCAGGTACGGCTTCACCGCCCGGAACGCGTCGAAGAACGGTTCCATATCCACGATCAGATCCTTCTCCACCGGCAGGCCGCGGATCGGCTCGACGGAGATGGTGACCGGCTTACCGTTCTTCGGCAGCATATCCTTCATCAGGACCTTGCAGGCCAGCCGGTTCACGCCGTTGATCCGCATCGCGTCCGACCCGCACACACCGTGCGCGCAAGAGCGCCGGAACGTGAGCGTGCCGTCCAGGTAGGACTTGATGTAGATGAGGATGTTCAGGAACCGGTCGGTCGGCAGCGCCGGCACCTGGAACGACTCCCAGTGCTGGCCCTGCCCGTCCTCCGGGTTGAACCGCGCCACCTTGACGGTGATCATGGTCGAGCCCTCGGGCACCGGCGCCGGGTTCGCGGCTGCGGGCTTCTCGGCTACAGCGGTCATCAGTACTTACGCTCCATCGGCTCGTAACGGGTCTGCACCACCGGCTTGAAGTCCAGCCGGATATCCGAGAGGAGATCCGCGCCTTCCTTGTAGGCCATCGTGTGCCGCATGAAGTTCACATCGTCGCGGTCCGGGTAGTCCTCGCGGGCGTGACCACCACGCGATTCCTTGCGGTTGAGCGCGCCGACCACCGTGACTTCGGCCAGCTCCAGCAGGAAGCCCAGTTCCAGGGCCTCGAGCAGATCACTGTTGTAGCGTTTGCCCTTGTCCTGCACCGTGATCCGGGCGTAGCGCTCCTTGAGCGCGTGGATATCGGTGAGGGCCTGCTTGAGCGTGTCCTCGGTGCGGAACACCGAGGCGTTGTTGTCCATCGACCGCTGCAATTCGGTGCGGATATCGGCGACCCGCTCGTTGCCGTGGTCGGACAGGATCAGCGAAAGCCACTCCTGCACCATCTGCGCCGGGTTCTCCGGCATCTCGACGAATTCGGCGCGGTGGGCGTACTCGGCGGCGGCGATACCGGCGCGGCGGCCGAACACATTGATATCGAGCAGCGAGTTGGTGCCGAGGCGGTTCGCGCCGTGCACGGAAACGCAGGCGCATTCACCGGCGGCGTACAGGCCGGGCACGACATCGTCGTTGTTACGCAGTACCTCGCCCTGGATCCGGGTGGGGATACCGCCCATCACGTAGTGACAGGTCGGGAAGACCGGCACCAGTTCCTTCACCGGGTCCACACCCAGGTAGGTGCGGGCGAATTCGGTGATATCGGGCAGTTTCTCCTCGAGGACATCCTCGCCGAGGTGGGTCACGTCGATGTAGACGTAGTCCTTGTTCGGCCCGGCGCCGCGCCCCTCGAGCACCTCGAGCACCATCGAGCGGGCAACGATATCGCGCGGCGCCAGGTCCTTGATCGTGGGTGCGTAGCGTTCCATGAACCGCTCGCCGTCCACATTGCGCAGGATGCCGCCCTCACCGCGGACCGCCTCGGAGATGAGGATGCCGAGGCCGGCCAGGCCCGTCGGATGGAACTGGTGGAATTCCATATCCTCGAGCGGCAGGCCCTTGCGGAACACGATCGCCATACCGTCGCCGGTGAGCGTATGCGCGTTGGAGGTGGTCTTGTACATCCGGCCGGAACCGCCGGTGGCGAAAACGATCGACTTGGCGTGGAACACGTGCAGTTCGCCGGTGGCCAGCTCGTAGGCGACCACACCGGTGGCGACCGGGCCACGCTCGGTATCGGTCATCACCAGGTCGAGCACGTAGAACTCGTTGTAGAACTCCACGTCGTGCTTGACGCAGTTCTGGTACAGCGTCTGCAGGATCATGTGACCGGTGCGGTCGGCCGCGTAGCAGGCACGCCGCACCGGGGCCTTGCCGTGATCACGGGTGTGCCCGCCGAACCGGCGCTGGTCGATCTTGCCCTCGGGCGTGCGGTTGAACGGCAGACCCATCTTCTCCAGGTCCAGCACCGCGTCGATGGCCTCTTTGGCCATGATCTCCGCCGCGTCCTGGTCGACCAGGTAGTCACCACCCTTGACCGTGTCGAAGGTGTGCCACTCCCAGTTGTCCTCTTCGACATTGGCCAGGGCGGCGCACATACCGCCCTGGGCCGCGCCGGTGTGACTGCGGGTGGGGTACAGCTTGGTCAGCACCGCGGTGCGCGCCCGCGGACCGGCCTCGATGGCCGCCCGCATACCGGCGCCACCCGCACCGACGATCACGACGTCGTAGCGGTGCTCCTGAACAGGCCGAGACACAACTGTTCCGCTGGTTCGTTCGCCGCTCTCACCTGCGGCGTCGATTCGTTCGCTGCGCTCACTCATGCGAGGGGGCCGTTCCTAACTGATGTTGGGGTCGAAGGTGAAGATGACGTAGGTGCCCACGCCCATGATCAGGATCATCGACAGCACCAGCAGCGTGTTCAGCCAGAAGCGGGTCGAATCCTTGCGCGAGTAGTCCGCGATCACGGTGCGCAGACCGTTGCCGCCGTGCAGCTGCGCCAGCCACAGCATGGCCAGATCCCAGATCTGCCAGAACGGGCTCGCCCAGCGGCCGGCGACGAACGCGAAGTTCAACCGTTTCACGCCGCCGTCGAGCAACAACATGATCGCCATATGACCGAGGACCAGCACGATCAGCGCGACACCGGAGAAACGCATGAACAGCCACGCGTACTTCTCGAAGTTGCTGCTTGCGCGGCCTCGCGGCGACCGCGGAAGATCCAGGCTCGCCGGGCGATCGTGGGATTTACCGAGAACAGGTGCGGTCATGGCTCAGTGCTCCGTCAGCAGTAGGTAGAACATGCGGCCGATCGTGGGCACCATGAGCACCACCAGCAGGCCGATGATGCCCCAGAGCATCTGCTTCTGATAGCGCGGCCCCTGCGACCAGAAGTCCACCAGGATGACCCGCACACCGTTGAGCGCGTGGAACAGCACGCAGAAGACCAGGCCCATTTCCATGAGCGCGACGATCGGGGTCTTGTAGAGCTCGATCGCCTCGTCGTAGATTTCAGGACTGACCCGGACCAGCGCGGTGTCCAGGACGTGCACGAACAGGAAGAAGAAGACCGTGACACCGGTGATCCGGTGCAGGGCCCAGGACCACATACCGGGGTCGCCTCGGTACAGCGTTTTACGCTTCGGCTGAGCCGGAGCTTCTATCGTGGCCATAGAGTCTCGGTGCCTCCAACATCGTTGATGGACCCGGTCACAGATCCCGGCACCGGTGCGGTGGAGCCGGGATTCGGTGACGCACCAGCCGGGTTGTGACAGGGCCCTATCCCGGGGCCGCGGTCGCTGGGCTCGCCGCCGCCGAACGTGTAACCGATCTGTTCTGGACTCTAATCCCCTCACATTGGCGGAACTAATTCGGCGTGCCGCGCGTTGCAGCGATATCGGGCAGGTTAGGGTTACCTTTCTCGGGTCGCTACAGCGTTACGCGACGGGTCACCCGCGTCCACACGACCTCGCCTGCCGAACATCCCGCGAGCCGGGATTCATCTGGTAATTCATTGCCCGGCAACGGTTTTACCGAATCGCGAAGATTCCACGCCAAGGGAGCCCGATTTCCGCCGGCGACGAATGCTCTCAATGCCGGGGTCGCCGTTGTGCGCCCGGGCAATGTGCAAAATGTCTCAGTGGTGCGGGCCAAGTTACTCGAGAGTAGCCGAAGAATCGGGTGTCCGGCGAAAGATCTCCGGAAATCGACACCGGCCCACGCGCCGGGCGGAACGACAGACCCGCCCGGCGCCCCGGCAGAACCATTCGAATCCCGGCGAAGGCTCAGTCGCCCTCGCCGATCGTCTCCACCCGCAACCGCACAACCTCGTAGTTGAACTCCGTATCGACGATATCGCCGGTCACATGCCCGAGTAGCGCCTGACTGGCCGGCGAACTCTCCGGATACTTACCCACCGCGGGATCGGCGTCGTAGTCGGGCACGATCTGGTACTCCAACTGCACCTCGACCTCGTCGAACGCATTGAGCCTGGACAACAACAGTTTCGAATACACCATGACGATGAGGAACTTCGGAAGCGTCATTCGGCACCTTCCTGGCGACCACGAGGCCGGGCCGGACGGCCCGGCACCCTACATATCTCCGAACCGAACAGGGCGTTTCAGTGTTGATGGCGCCGCCTCCGGCGGCGCGGGTTTTGGCCCCCCTTGGTCCCTGCTGTCAGCACTCGATGCTCGCGGCTGCGCCGCATTGCCTCGAGTGCTGACAGCAGGGACGGGCCAAAACCTCTCAGGGCCTCGTAAGACTCGGCGGCGCCGCTGGTTGCGTCGGGTTCATTCGTGGGACGAAAAGGCGGCAGGATCGCCGGCACCGCGCGCTGTTTCGAACTCGGCGGCGCCGCTGGTTGCGTCGGGGTTGTTCGTGGGGCGGAACGGTTCGGGGCCTCGCTGGACTGGGCGCCGGCGTTGGTTGCGTCCGGTCCGGAGGGGCCGGGGCTGACGCACCTCGCTGAGGTCGATGACGTCGCCGGCATGTCGGGGTTTGTGGTGGGCCGAGCCGAGCGCGGCGGCACCGGTGGGCGCGTCCGGGCGGCGCGGCCCCGCGGCACGCCATCACTGCAGGCCGGCAGCCGAGCCGGCATCCGATGCGCGGCCCCGCTCGTCGCCCCTCTCGTCGGGCCCGGTGAGCTCGGAACGACTGGCCGGTGCGGGGCGGCAACGGTAGACATGGAAGCCGACCGTTCGAGCACACACCTGCGGGGAGCACGTATGGATATCGACTGGGCAGGGCTGCGGGCCGAGGCGTACGCGGCGATGGGGCGGGCCTATGCGCCCTACTCCCAGTTCCCGGTGGGGGCGGCGGGCTGGGACGGCGAAACGATCTCGGTCGGCTGCAATGTGGAGAACGTGTCCTACGGGCTGGGGTTGTGCGCGGAATGTGTTCTGGTCGGCAACCAGCGCACCCGGTCGGCGGCTCGCCTGATCGCGGTATCGGTCTGCGATTCGCGGGGTGAGGTCCTGCTGCCCTGCGGTCGCTGCCGGCAGGTGCTGTACGAGTTCGGTGGTAAAGAACTCCTGGTCGATCACCGGGCCGGCCCGGTTCCCCTGGGGGACTTGCTGCGCGATGCCTTCGGGCCGGACGATCTCGCGGCCGGTCGCACCTGATCGATCGCCCGGCGCCGATCGGCGGTTCGAGCCGGCACTCCTGGTATTCATCGGGTCCGGCAGTGCCTGCGCTGCCGGACCGCCGGCATGCGCCGACCGGACGCGAAGCCCGGTGGGCGGGATGGGTCACCGATTCGGCCGGACCGGAATCACCACACGCCCCCGGGGGTTGGTCCCGGTATGACTGTTCCCCTCTCCGTGCTCGATCTGGCCGCCGTCGCCGCCGACGGATCACATCGGCAGGCGCTGGCCGATACGCTGACCGTCGCCCGCGAGGCCGAACGGCTGGGGTTCCGCCGGTTCTGGGTGGCCGAGCACCACGGTATGCCGGGGATCGCGAGTTCGGCGCCGCCCGTGCTGATCGCCGCCGTGGCCGCGGCTACCGAGCGGATCCGGGTCGGCTCCGGTGGGGTGATGCTGCCCAATCATGCGGCGCTGGTCGTGGCAGAACAGTTCGGGACCCTGGTCGCGCTGCACGGGGACCGGATCGATCTCGGTCTGGGGCGGGCCGCCGGCACGGACCCGCTGATCTCGGCGACCATCCGGCGCGGCGCGACCGCCGAGGCCGTGGAGGATTTCCCCAAGCAGGTGGTGGAACTACTGGCCTATTTCGGCACCATCCCGCCGCTACGAGGCGGTCAGGGTGACCGGATCCGGGCGATTCCGGGCGAGGGCGACCCGCCCGAGATGTGGTTGCTGGGTTCCAGCGATTTCAGTGCCCGGCTCGCCGCCATGATGGGTCTGCCGTTCGCCTTCGCCCACCATTTCGCGGGCGGGCGCACCACTCCCCTGGTGTTCGAGCTGTACCGGCGCGAATTCCGTCCCTCGGAGGTGCTGAGCGAGCCGCGGTCGATGCTGGCGGTGGCGACGGTGGTCGCCGATACCGAAGCAGAAGCCCGCCGCCGGACCCTGCCGCAGAGCCTGGTGCAGCTGCGGATGCGCACCGGTCAGCTACCGCAGCGCATCCCGACGCTGGAAGAGGCCGAGGCCTACCCGTGGTCGGATGCCGAGAACGCCTTCGTCGACGACCGCAACGCGGATCAGGCCATCGGCACCCGCGAACAAGTACGGGACCGCCTCGACACGCTGGTGAAGGAAACCGGCACCGACGAGATCATCGTGGCGCCCACCGGCCCGACCGTGCAGCACCGCCTCGAAACCCTGCGCGCTCTGCAGGAGTAGATCGCCGCCGGCCCGCTCGCCGCGGGATCAGGACTCTCGCGGGTCGCAGGGCTGCACCGGCGGTGTGGTGCCGCCACGGTCATCGAGACCGCGCCGACGGGTGCCGTCCGACGGCAGGTCGTCTGCTTTCTGCCCGGAGCGCTGCGAAACTGAGAGCGTGACGGTACACGACGCAATATCGGTCATCCGGGCGAAACGAGACGGCGGCGAGCTTTCCGACGAACAGATCGACTGGGCCATCGACGCTTTCACTCGTGGTGTGATGGCCGACGAACAGATGTCGGCGCTGGCGATGGCCATCGTGCTGCGCGGAATGAACCGCCGCGAAACCGCGAGGTGGACCCGCGCGATGATCGACTCGGGCCGCCGGCTGGATTTCACCGGTCTGCCCCGGCCCACCGTCGACAAACACTCCACCGGCGGCGTCGGCGACAAGGTCACGCTGCCTCTGGCCCCGCTCGTGGCGGCGTGCGGTGCGGCGGTTCCGCAATTATCGGGCCGGGGCTTGGGCTACACCGGCGGGACCTTGGACAAGCTGGAGTCCATCCCGGGCTGGCGCGCCGATATCGGCCCGGACCGGATGCACGAAATCCTCGCCGACCCGGCCGCCGGCGCCGTGGTGTGCGCCGCCGGTGCCGATCTCGCACCGGCGGATAAACGCCTCTACGCGTTGCGAGACACCACGGGCACGGTCGAATCGATCCCGCTGATCGCGAGTTCGATCATGAGCAAGAAGATCGCCGAAGGCACCGCCGCCCTCGTCCTCGATGTGAAGGTCGGCGCGGGCGCGTTCATGCCGACCCGGGCCGAAGCACACACGCTGGCCACCACGATGGTCGAACTGGGCGCCGACGCCGGGCTGCGCACCGTCGCCCTGCTGACGGCCATGGATACACCGCTCGGCAGGACCGCGGGTAATGCGCTCGAGGTCGCCGAGGCGGTGGAGGTGCTGGCCGGCGGAGGTCCGGCGGATCTGGTCGAACTGACGCTGGCGCTGGCCCGCGAGATGGTCGCGCTGGCCGGACTGGACACCGATCCCGCCCAGGCACTCGCCGACGGCCGCGCAATGGACCATTGGCGCACCATGATCCGCGCCCAGGGCGGCGACCCGGAGGCGCCGTTGCCGGTCGCGAAGCACACCGAGACCCTGTCCGCTCCCGCAACCGGCACGCTGACCGGCCTGGACGCGCGCGCTGCCGGAGTCGCCGCCTGGCGGCTGGGCGCCGGACGAGCCCGGCAGGGCGACCCGGTCCAAGCGGCCGCCGGTATCCGCCTGCACGCCACCGTCGGGGACCGGGTGACGGCCGGATCGCCGCTGCTCACCCTGCACACCGACACTCCGGAAGCATTACCCGCGGCCCACGAAGCCCTGGCCGAGGCGGTCACCATCAGCCCGCAGTCCGCGGAACACCTGGGCCGCGGCCCCCTGATCCTCGACCGGGTCGGCCCGGGCTGAGTGCCGGATGCGCGCCCGGGTCCCGTCTCGGAAGCCCGGCCGATCTGCCGGTCGACCGCAGGTCACCGTTGCCCGCCGGCACCGGCGGATCCGGTCTGTGCCCGGGTCGGCCCGAGGAGCCTGCGCGGCCTGCCCCGTTCGTTCCACTCGCCGCCTTACCGACGCACAACGGCCGCCCGACCACCCCGGGAACTCGGAGTGAGCGGCAGCCGAAGAGGTGGGATCATTCGGAGCGTACGGCTGCCCGGCCCGGAAATCGGCGATACCGTCGATACATGACCGGACCCATGCCGCTGGACCTCGCCACCTTGCGCCGGGCGCCGAAGGCGCTACTGCACGATCACCTCGACGGCGGCCTGCGGCCCGCGACGGTCCTCGAACTCGCCCGCGACTGCGGATACGACGACCTTCCCGCCGACGACGCCACGGGTTTGGCCCGGTGGTTCCGGGAGGCCGCCGACAGCGGTTCGCTGGAACGCTATCTGGAGACTTTTACCCATACCGTCGCGGTGATGCAGACCCCCGAGGGCCTGCACCGGGTGGCCCGGGAATGCGCCGAGGATCTGGCGGACGACGGCGTGGTCTACGCGGAGGTCCGGTTCGCGCCGGAACAGCATCTGGAACAGGACCTCACCCTCGACGAGGTGGTCGAACACGTGCTGGCCGGGTTCGCCGCCGGGGAGGCGGCGGCCGCGGCGGCCGGGCATCCCATCGTGGTGCGCTGCCTGCTGACCGCCATGCGGCATGCCGCCCGCTCACGGGAGATCGCGGAACTGGCGGTCCGGTTCCGGGACCGCGGGGTGTGTGGTTTCGATATCGCGGGCGCGGAGGCCGGTTATCCGCCCACCCGGCATCTGGACGCCTTCGAGTACATGCGGGTGAACAACGCCCACTTCACCATTCACGCGGGTGAGGCGTTCGGCCTGCCGTCCATCCACGAGGCCTTGGCCTTCTGCGGTTGCGACCGGCTGGGGCACGGTGTGCGGATCGTCGACGATATCGAGGTGACCGGCGGGATCGCCGACGCCCGGCTGGGGCGGCTCGCCCAATACGTACGCGATACCCGGGTGCCGCTCGAACTGTGCCCCTCGTCGAATGTGCAGACCGGGGCGGTGCCCTCGCTGGACAAACATCCGTTCGATCTGCTGGCCCGGTTGCGGTTCCGGGTCACCGTGAACACCGACAACCGGCTGATGAGCGATACCAGTATGAGCCGGGAGATGCTGAAACTGCACCAGACCTTCGGCTACGGCTGGAGCGATCTGGAACGTTTCACCATCAATGCGATGAAGTCGGCGTTCATCCCGTTCCCGGAGCGACTGCGGATCATCGACGACATCATCAAACCCGGTTACGCGGTTCTCCTGGGCTGAGTTGTGTCCGGGTGTTGTGACCGGGCACGTTCCGGTTCGACGCGGGGCGAGTCCTTTGCCGATGTCTCGCTGCCCGGAAAACCTTCTAGGCTCTTCCCCGATGTACACCACCGAGCTCCACCAGCGCACCGCCCGCCGTATCGGCTCGGTGCTCACCGCCGCGTTGCTCGCGGCCGGACCGTTGATCGTGGGCGCTCCCGCGGCAGCACAACCACCACCCACCACCACCCCGTTCGCGACCCCGGTAACCGACACCTGCCCGCAGAAGACGCAGCCGCCGCCGGCCATCGACTCCTCCGAGGTGCCCGCCCCCGGGGAAGCCCCGCCCACTGCACTACCGATCCCCGAGCCGCCGGTCGGCGGTAAGCGCCTCGGCGAATGCGGGGTCGTCCTGCCCGCGGCTGCGCCGGCGGTGCCGGCGGATATCTCCGCGACTGCGTGGATGGTCTCCGATCTGGATACCGGGGCAGTGCTGGCCGCCAAGGATCCGCACGGCCGGTACCGCCCGGCCAGCACCATCAAGGTGCTGCTGGCCACCGTCGCCCTGCGCACGCTCGACCTGGACCAGATCGTCGTCGGCACCCAGGCCGATGCCGATGTGGAGGGCACACGGGTCGGGATGGGGCCGGGTGGCCGGTATACCAACCGTCAGCTGCTGCACGGCCTGGTGATGGCGTCGGGCAACGATGCCGCGCATGCGATCGCCGCCCAGCTCGGCGGCGACGAGGCCGCGGTCGCGAAGATGAACGATCTCGCGCAAGCCCTGCACGCCTACGACACTCGCGCCGCCACCCCGTCCGGACTGGACGGGCCGGGGATGAGCACGTCGGCATACGATCTGTCGCTGCTGTTCCGCGAAGCCATGTCGATTCCGCTGTTCGCGCAGATGATCGGCACCGAGCAGCTCGATTTCCCCGGCTATCCACCGAACCCGGCGATCCCCGGCGATCAGGACCACCCCGGGTTCCCGATCGCGAACGACAACGGCCTGCTCTACAACTATCCCGGAGCGCTCGGCGGGAAGACCGGTTTCACCGACGACGCCCGGCAGACCTTCGTCGCGGCGGCCGAACGTGACGGTCGACGTCTCGTCGTCACGCTGCTGCAGGCCGATGTGCTGCCGATCCGCCCGTGGGAACAGGCCGCCCAGCTGCTCGACTACGGTTTCGCGCTGGATCCCGCGGCGAAGGTCGGCGATATCCCCGGAGACGAGGCCGAAGCTGTTTCCGCTGCACCAGGTTTGGCTGTCCCGCCCGATAACGGCGATATCGCGTACTCGGCGCAACCCGCGGCGGACGAGGAATACGACGAGCTGTGGATGCTGCTCATGGTCGCCGGCCTGATTCTGGTCCCGATCCTGCTGGTCGGCACCTGGCACGTCCGGACCCGGCGGCACTGACGTACCGGCCGGGCGGGGCGGCCACAAGGTGGAAACCGCTCCGCACGTCGTACTCCCGGCCGTGAAACCCCTTGGTTCCGGGGCTAGCTCGGCGTCCCGCTGCTACGCCGCGGACTTCCGGGCCCGGCCCCGGCGCAGCCTGGCGACCCCCAATGTGGCGAGCGCACCCGCGCCGAACAGTGCCGCCGCCCCGCCCATGCCCGGCCGCCCGGAGGTCTGCACCCGCGGCCGGATCACCGCGGGCTCCGGAACCGGAACCGAGGCCAATTGCTCGTTCTCCCGCGCGGTCGCCGCCCACGCGGTGGCGAACAGGATGATCCGGTACACCACGTAGCTGAACACCATGATGCCGATCACCGAACCGAAGGCCGCGCCCGCCGGACTGCTCAGCACCGACCGCATGTAGATCCCGGCGATGTTCTTGAACACCTCGAACCCGAGCGCGGCCAGGACCGCGGCCTTCGCGGCGCTGCGCACGGTGACCGGTTCCCGCGGTAACCGTGCGATGATCCAGGTGAACAGCGCCCACGAGGCGACCAGTGCGAGCAGCGTCGACAGCAGCCACAACAGCCACCGCGACCCCGGCATCTCCTCGAGCCCCACCAGTTCCAGCAGCTGCACGCCGAGCCGGCTCGACGCCAGAACCGACAGTCCGAGCGACAGCGCCAGCGCCAGGAACAGTCCCAGCAGGGCCAGCAGATCGGAGAGTTTGGTGTGGAACCAGTTCTGCTCGTTCGATTTCTGTTCCCACTGCTCGGTCAGCGCCTTACGCAGATTCGCCATCCAGCCCAGGCCCGAGTAGAGCCCGGTGAGCAGGCCGAGCACACCCACCGCACCGCGCGAACCGACCGCCTGATCTATCAGATCGTTGAGCTGGCCGCCCATTTCGCCGGGGACGTTCTCGACGACCTTGGCCTGCAGTTCCCGCAGCAGCTCGTCGTTCCCGGCGAGCACGAAACCGGCGATGGCGAACGCGATCATCAGCAGCGGAAACAGTGACAGTACGGTGAAATACGTGATCCCCGCCGCGTAGTAGTCACCGCGCTGGTCCTGGTATCTGCCGAAGGCGCGGACCATATGGTCCAGCCAGGGCCGCTGCCCGATCATCCGGCTGATCGCGGATTTGACGTTGTCGATCACCTGCACTGTCTGCGCCCCTCACCGCCAACGCGCATGGGCCGCGCGACCGATCAGCGGGCGAGGAACCCGACCCGGTCGTAGACCTGCGCGAGAGTGTTACCGGCGATCTCGCGCGCACGTTCGGCGCCGATGCCGAGAATGCGATCGAGTTCGCCCTGATCCGCCATGTACTCTTCCACTTTCGCCCGCAAAGGGGTGGCAAATCCGATCAGTGCGTCGGCGACATCGGCTTTCAGATCACCGTAACCGCGGCCCGCGTACCCTTTCTCGAGGGTCACGATGGGCGTCTCGGTGAGCGCCGACAGGATCACCAGCAGGTTGCTGATACCCGGTTTGTTCTCCACGTCGTAGCGGATTTCGCGTTCGGTATCGGTCACCGCGGAACGCACCTTCTTCGCCGAAACCTTGGGGTCGTCGAGAAGATTGATCAGACCGGCGTCCGAACTCGCCGATTTGCTCATCTTGGCGGTGGGATCCTGCAGATCGTAGATCTTGGCGGTGCCCTTGACGATATGGGGCTCCGGGACCACGAAGGTCTTCTTGAACCGGGTGTTGAACCGCTGCGCGAGATTGCGGGTGAGCTCCAGATGCTGGCGCTGGTCCTCGCCCACCGGTACCTGATGCGGGCGGTAGAGCAGGATATCGGCGGCCATCAGCACCGGATAGGTGAACAGTCCGACGGTGGTGTTGTCCGCCCCCTGTTTCACCGATTTGTCCTTGAACTGCGTCATCCGGCTCGCCTCACCGAAGCCGGTGATACAGCTCAGCACCCAGGCCAGCTCCGCGTGCTCGGGCACCTGCGACTGCACGAACAGCGTGGCGCGCGCCGGGTCGATCCCCAGGGCGAGTAGCTGCGCCGCCGCGATGCGGGTGCGTTTGCGGAGTTCCTTCGGGTCCTGCGACACCGTGATGGCGTGCATATCCGGGATGAAGTACAGCGCGTCGTAGTCGTCCTGCAGGGTGACCCAGTACTGCAGGGCACCGAGGTAGTTCCCGAGATGGAACGAGGCGCTGGTCGGCTGGATGCCGGAGAGCACTCGCTGTTTACGCTCCCCGGCGGCCGGGGTCTGGGCAGGACTGGACATGCCCCGATCTTCGCATGCCGCTCAAGCGGAATTTCGCTCTGCCCACTTACGCGGATCGATGCCGGGCATACTGCGCTTTCCGGCCCGGGCCAGCTCCTGTTCCTGCTTGGTGATCAGCCGGTACACCGGCGCACTCGGCCCGTTGAGCGCAGTCTTCACCGGTCGTGGCACGAGCACCGACGGCACACTGTGCGCATTGCGCACCGACTGCGCCAATCCTCGGTAGGCCAGCTCGTCTGTGCGTTTCCACTCGATGCCGTACATCTGCCGGATCCGCTCCGGCAGGCTGCCCTGCACCAGCAGGTAGTACGCCGAACTCACCTGCCGCGCCGGCAGCGGCTGCGGGTAGGGCACCACATGGCCGCACAGATAGTTGCCGACCTTGCGCGCTTCGTCGGTGAGGAACAGTTCGTCGGAGGCGAGGTAACCGTCGAAGTACGCGCGGAAGGCCCCGTAGTCGGCCGGGGCGGCCTCGCGCGGCATCCCGAACAGCTCCCCCCACCGCACATAGTCCTGGTACAAACCCTCGCGTTCACCATCGGTGAGCCGTTTGACCAGCAGGTCGTACATGACCTCCGCGGATTCGAAGGTGAACGCCATGGTCATGAAGCTCAGGTGGGGGTCGTAGGCGGAGTACGCCGTCCCCGCCGGATGATGTGCGCCCGCATCCTCCGGGATCCGCCCCACCACCTTCTGGTGCTTCTTCCCGGTGAACTCGAGCGCCCGATCGGCTTCTTCCCTGGTCCCGAAGAACACCGCTTCGAACAGCTTCCCGGTGAGCGCCAGCCGGGTGTAGGGCGTATCGCGGTGCTCGGTGGATTCGGCCGTCCCCACATAGAGCAGTGGGTGGACCGCACCGATCACCAACGCCCGCAGCCCGTAGGTCAGGCCCACGGCCCGCTTCCGCATAACCCGCCGGATCATCGAATCGTCGGCAAAGTACCCCGTGTCCATGGCCATCTCAGCCTCCCGGTCCAGCTCAACTCTGAGCACCGCGCACCCGCGCATCTGGCAATAGCATCCACCAGTTCCGGGTTTCTGGCAAGACCCACCACCAAATTGCCCCGCCCACACCCGGCAGCCGTCCACCCGCCATCATTTAGGTATGGCAGCGCAGCGCACCTATGGCGGTTTGTCCGCAGAGGAACGGCGGGCCCAGCGACGGTCCGCGCTTCTGGATGCGGCACTGGAGATCATCGGCACCCAGGGCCTGGACAAGCTGACCGTGTCGGGTATGTGCACGCAGGCGGGCCTGAACGAGCGCTACTACTACGAGAGTTTCGGCAGCCGCGACGACGTACTCACCGCCCTGGTGGACGGAATCGCCGAAGAACTGGTCCTGGCCGTCGTCGCCGCCGCGCACACCGCAACCGGCGATTCCCGCGCCCGAGCCCACGCCGCGATCACCGCCGGTATCCACCTGCTCACCGACGATCCCCGCAAAACCGAGGTCACCATGGTCGCCGCCATGGCCACCCCGCAGCTACGCGCCCGCACCACCGAAACCATCCGCGTCTTCGCCCGGCTGGTGGCCAGCGAAGGTATCGAGTTCTACGGCATCACGGATCCCGCCCCGGACCCGGTAATCGATTTCCGGGCCACCTACCTGGTGGGCGGCCTCGTCCAAACCCTCACCAGCTGGGTCCGCGGCGATCTCGCGATCAGCCGCGACACCCTCATCGACTACACCACCGACGTCTTCGTCCTCCTCGGCGAAGACTTCGCCCGCCGCAACGACCCGGCCTGATCGAGAACGGCACTCCATGGCCTCAGCCCAGGCCGGAATCCCGCCCGCGGGGATCAGAAACGGATCGGGACGGACGTCAGTCCCTGCGCTTCGCCCTGCAGGATCACCCGGAAGACCACCTCGCGCGACGGCCAGAAATCCGCGCATTCCTCGACGACCGAGGCGAACCATTCCCGCTCATCGGGCGCGTCTGCGAGAAGCTGACCGGCGTCGCGGATCGCGAGTACATAGCCCTTGGCCTCGCCGAGGGTGTCGTCGATATCCAGCAGGCATTCGTCGAACGAATCCTTGTTCGGCCGGAAGTAGTACGGGAACTGCAGGGCGGCGGCGAATTCGTCGTAGAGCGCCGGCACAGTGCGCATCCGGCTGCCGCGCAGTTCGCGCACCCGGAACCCCGCCGGGGCGCGGTAGCGGATACCGCTGAACTCGGCCGCATCCACCTGCATCGCCCCCAGGGCGGTCATGCTGCCGGCGGCGGGGCGGAGTTCGGCGTCGTAGGAGAAATCCAGGAAATCCGCGAGCGCGAGAGGTTCGGGCATCAGCGCATCCTTGTGAAGGTGTCGTAGTGGTCGCCGGTGTACCAGGCCGAGTCGTCGCTGCCGGTGACGATCCGTTCGGCGTCACGGGACTGCCCGGGCTTCTTCGGGTTCACATCCCATTCCTGGTATTTCACGCGTTTGCCGGAACCATCGGTCGCCGGCAGCCGGCCTTCCCGGTTCTGGAAGGTGATCCCGCCTTTCGTGCCGGGGGCGTTCGCCGAATCCGGCCAGCGGCCCGCATCGATCTCTTCCAGCGTTTCGTATGCACGTTCGGGCACCCCTGCCACCCGCGAAACCACCGGGGAGTCGGCGGGAGTGGCCTTGCCCGGCGTGGGCTGGCCGCTCACCGTCGACGTGGCACCGGACGACAGTGTGGCCGCGGTGTTCGACGCCGGCTCGTCGCCGGTCTGGGTGAGCAGAGCGACGACGATCGCCACCACCGCGGCACCCACCGCGGACAGAATCTTCACAACTTTCGCACGCACGGAACTCCCCTTCATCGATACTGGACGGTCACCGGTGCATGGTCCGACCACCGCTCGGCGTAGGTCGCGGCACGTTCGACCACAGCCTGTTTCGCCCGCTCGGCCGCCTCCGGCGTCGCCAGCTGGTAATCGATCCGCCACCCCGTGTCGTTGTCGAACGCGCGCCCACGATACGACCACCAGCTGAACGGACCGTCACCCTCCGGGTGAAGTTTTCGCACCACATCCACGTAGCCGGCGGCCAATTGCCGGTCGAGCCAGGCCCGTTCGGCGGGCAGGAAACCGGATTTCTTCAGGTTGCCCTTCCAGTTCTTCAGATCCCGCTCGGTATGCGCGATATTCCAGTCGCCGGCGATGACGAACGCGCCCGTGCGCGTGGACATCCGGGCGGCGAGTTCGTCCAGGAACCGGTATTTCTCGTCCTGCCGGGGCGTTTCCGCCTCACCGGTGTGCACATACACACTGGCCACGGTCACATCGTCGAACTCGGCCTCGATATACCTTCCGGTGGAGAGGAATTCGCTGTCCGGTTCGATCCCGACCCGCACCGACCGCATCGGCCGCCGCGACAGCACACCCACCCCCGCCCGGCCCTTGACGCCGGGCTCGGCGTGCGCGAGCTGCCAGCCTTCGGCCAGCGCCGGGGCGAGCGCGGCGGCGATCTGGGTGTCGTCGGCACGCGTCTCCTGCAGGCAGACGATATCGGCCTCGGTCCGGCTCAACCAGGCCAGCAGACCCTTCCCAGCGGCGGCCCGAACGCCATTGACATTGACGGTCGAAAGGATGTAAGGCACGGGTCGACAGTACAAGGGCACGATACGGCGACCCGTCGACGCCCGGCCCGGTCCTGCCCGCAGCAAAGGTTCCCATGCCCGGGGAGATCCGATAATCGTTGTGTGCTGACCTTATCTCTCCGGGCGAATGTGAACTGCCGATGAGTCCTCCCAGCACCAAGAAGATGGGCGATCTGCACGACCTGCCCCCTTCTGCCCCGGAGGGTTTGAAGGCGCTGTTCGTGACCGCTGAGGGAGTTATTCAGGAACAGATCCGGTTGCTCGGCGAGGGCACTCCCTCCCAGGCACCCGATATGTGGCAGCTGCTGCGCAACGAGGGAATCGACGATCCGGACGGCCAGGCAGCCATGCTCGAGCGCTACGGCGAACACCGGGACGAGGTGAACCGGGTCAAGTCGGAATACGACCTGCAGGACAAGGACGGTATCCCCATGCGGACCGCCGGAATCGGCAAAGCCGTTACCGATGCCTACGATGCCATCGAAACCTCCGTCGGCCAGCTCAACGACAAGATCGATGCCGCCCACGCCGCGCAATACACCGTCACCGACGAAAACGGCGAGAATCCGCGACAGGTACTCCCGACGCATAACGTCAATGTGCTCTTCACCGGGCTCTGGGACACCGTGAACAAAACCTACGAGCAGGTGAGCGGCGTTTCGGACCGCGCGGCAGCCGAGGCGCTCGGGATAGAACTCGACGACCCGACACATCCCCGCAGTATCAGCCCCTCGGCATCAGGTCCGATGTTGCCTTCCATCGCCCCGAATTCGCCCGCCTCGTCAGCGGCCAACGACGGTGTGGAATACGTGGCCGCCGCAACCGACGCCGACTACGCCGCATATACCGGAAGCAAGGATGTGAAAGCCGCCATCGACGGCGCTCTGGATGCACTCGGTATTCACGACCCGGAGGCGCGGGAGAACTGGACGCGTGGATATCTCGTACTGATCGAACGGGAGTCCGGTGGCGACCCCAATGCCATCAACAATTGGGATTCGAATGCCGCTTCGGGTCAGCATTCGCGCGGTCTCACCCAGACGATTCCGGGCACATTCGAGGCATATCATGTAGCCGGAACGTCCAACAATATCTACGATCCAGTTGCCAACGTCGCGGCAAGTATGAACTACGTCATGGAACGATACGACGTCGCCAAGGACGGCAGCAATCTGCAGTCCGCCGTCCAGCAAACCAACCCGGCCGCCGCCCCGAAGGGCTACTGACCGGGACTCAGCGGAAGCATGCCCCTTGTACGGCGGTCCCTCCCCTGCTCCGTCGAACGCCGCCGGCGTTCGACGACAGGGAGGATTTTCTCCCCCGCCCGACCGTAGAATGACAGGTCACCGCTACTTGCCAGGAAGGGGTGACGACATCGATGTCAGGCACCTCCGCAACCACAGCACCCGAGGCGGTCCCCGCCCTGCATCTGGGCTCCGGCGAACCGCTACTGCTCCTGCACGGTGTTCTGCTCTCACCGCACTGCTGGGAACGGACCGCCACCCTGCTGGCCGCCCGGTGCGAAGTCTTCGCACCGGCGCTGGGCGGGCATTGGGGCGGGCCGGAGTTCCCGGACGGCCGCTACTCCGCCGCCACCCTGGCCGACCGGGTCGAGGCGCAACTGGACGATCTCGGCTGGCGCACCTGCCATATCGCCGGTAACTCGCTGGGCGGCTGGGTAGGGTTCGAACTGGCCCGCCGCGGCCGGGCCCGCACACTCACCGCCATCGCTCCGGCCGGCGGCTGGAAAACCCCGTCGGTGACGCAGCTCCGCGCGGCCGCCACGATCGCGCCGATGATCCCGCTCACCGAAATCCTGCGACGGCTGGGCCGTTCCCCGGTCGACAACCGGCTCCTGCGCTGGGCGATGGCCCACCTGCTCACCAAGAACACCCGCGCGGTCTCCCGGGCGGATATCTCGGCCGTGATCCTGGCCGCGCTGCACTGTCCCGCACTGCCCGCGCTGACCGCCGGCACCCTGCGGGGACCGTCCCTGGCGAATATGTCCGACCTGACCACCCCGGTCCGGGTGATCCTGGCCGACTCCGACCGCATCCTACCGGCGGCAGCGCACGGCCGGCGGTTCCTGCGTGAGCTGCCGGAATCGGCGGACCGGATCATGCTGAACCGGGCCGGGCATGTGCCCATGCTGGAAGACCCCGAACGGATGGCCACCCTCGTCGCCGAACACATCTACGCCAGCCGCGACCACCTGCGCGCTGTATAGTCTGGCGCGCCTTCGGCGCGCGGGGTTTTGGCCCCTTTGGTCCCTGCTTTCCGCCCGCGATACTCGCGGCTGCGCCGCATTGTCTCGCGGGCGGAAAGCAGGGACGGGCCAAAACCTTTCAGGGCCTCGTAAGACTCGGCGCCGCCGTTGGTTGCGTTGGTTTTCCGGAGGGGGAATCGGTGAACTTCTTGCTGTCCGTGAACGGTCGGCCCAAGCCTGTCGCGCCGGTGTCACCGGGCACGACAGTTCGCTCGCGACCATTCTCAGAGGTCGAGGATGCCCTTTGCTACGTGGGTGACCTGGATTTCGTTGCTGCCCGCGTAGATCATCAGCGATTTCGCGTCGCGGGCCAGCTGTTCGACCCGGTACTCCGACATGTAGCCGTTGCCGCCGAAGAGCTGCACTGCTTCCATCGCGACCTCGGTTGCCGTTTCCGAGGAATACAGTTTCACCGCGGAGGCTTCCGAAAGGCTCAGCGGTTTACCGGCTTTTCCGCGTTCGATGATGTTGAAGACCATGTTCTGCACATTGATCCGCGCCACTTCCATCTTGGCCAGCTTGAGCTGGATGAGCTGGAAGCGGCCGATCTCCTGACCCCACAGTTTGCGGTTGCGGGCGTATTCGGTGCACAGCCGCAGGCATTCGTTGATCACGCCCAGGGCCATGAAGCCGATGCCGACGCGTTCGGCCACGAAACTGGATTTCGCGCTTTCCCGGCCGTCACCACCGCGGTGTTCCTCGGTTTCGCCGAGCAACCGGTCGCGGCCGAGGCGGACGTTGTCGAAGAACAGTTCACCGGTCGGTGAGGCGTGCAGGCCCATCTTCTTGAACGGTTTGCCCTGGGTGAGGCCTTCCATACCCTTGTCGAGGACGAAGGTGAGCACCTTGCGGTCGCGGGCCGGTGTTCCGTCGCCCTCGTCGAGTTTCGCGTAGACGACGAGCGTATCGGCGAAGGGGCCGTTGGTGATGAAGGTCTTCTGCCCGTTGAGGATGTAGTCGTCGCCGTCGCGCCGGACGTAGGTTTTCATGCCGCCGAAGGCGTCGGATCCGGAATCCGGTTCGGTGATCGCCCAGCATGCGATCTTGCGGAGGCTGACGATATCGGGCACCCACCGCTCCTGCTGGGCGAGTGTGCCGCGGGACAGGATGGTGGCGCCGCCGAGGCCGGTGCTCACCCCGAGTGAACTACACAGGCCCATGCAGACACCGGAGAGTTCACTGGTCACGACGGCCATCATGGTCTGCTGATCGAATCCGCCGCCGGCGGAACCCTTCTCCCCCGAGGCCGCCTTCTCCGCACCGTCGTCCGCCGCGCGCCGCGCAGCCAGTTGTTTGTGCAGCGCCTCTTCGGCCATCGCGCCGATACCGAAACCCGCGTACAGCTTGCGCAGCACCGGGTAGGGCAGCATTTCCCCGCTGTCCAGTGCGTCGAGGTGGGGGCGTACTTCCTTATCGATGAAAGTCCGGACCGCGTCGCGGACCATCAGATCGGTATCGGACCATTCGAACATCGGCGTCCTCCGTGCAAGCAGCAACATTACGGCGTAAATCACCGGGCGGATGATCCGCCTTGTTGACAGCCTGCCAGTTCCATCGCTCCCGCGCTGAGGTTTCGCCCACCTCCTGCCCCCCGCAACGAAGCCCAGCCCGACGAGCCCCGGATACACCCCAGCGAACCCCACAACGGTGCCGAGCCCAGCCAGCCCTCCCGAACAACCCCAACACACCACCAGCCGCGCCGAGCCCAGCCAGCCCCTCCCCAACAACCCCCAACACACCACCAGCCGCGCCAAGCCCAGCCAGCCCCTCCCCAACAACCCCCAACACACCACCAGCCGCGCCAAGCCCAGCGAGGCCCTCCCGAACAACCCCAACGCAACCAACAGCGGTGCCGAGTCCAGCGAGGCCCTGAAAGGTTTTGGCCCGTCCATGCTTTCCGACCGCGAGACAATGCGGCGCAGCCGCGAGTATCGCGGTCGGAAAGCATGGACCTAGGGGGCCAAAACCCGCGCGCGCCAGCGCGCCAAAAACACAGCACCTTCGCGAGCAGACCCACCCGTCCCCTTCGCGAGCAGACCCACCCATCCCCTTCGCGAGCAGACCCACCCATCCCCTTCACGAGCAGCCCCCACCCCCTTCACGAGCAGCCCCCACCCCCTCCGCGAGCAGCCCCCATCCCATCCTCGAGCAGCCCCCACCCCCTCCTCGAGCAGCCCCACCATTACCCCTGACCAAACAAACAACGCCGAGAACACAGCCCTGTTCTCGGCGTTGTCGAAAGCACTCGGCCTCCACGCTCCGGGCCTTGCTCAGTACCCGGGCCCGTGGGGCCGGGTTGGTCAGCGCAGCGCGCGCGCCAGGTTGGCGTCGAGCGCCGCGAGGAATTCCTCGGTGGTCAGGTAGCCCTGGTCGCCGCCGACGAGCAGCGCGAGGTCCTTCGTCATCTGGCCGCCTTCGACGGTTTTGATGACCACGTCCTCGAGGGTCTGCGCGAAACCGATCACCTCGGGGGTGTTGTCGAGTTTGCCGCGATGTTCGAGGCCGCGGGTCCAGGCGAAGATCGACGCGATCGGGTTGGTCGAGGTCGGTTTGCCCTGCTGGTGCTGACGGTAGTGCCGGGTGACGGTGCCGTGCGCGGCCTCCGCCTCGCAGGTCTGGCCGTCCGGGGTGAGCAGGACCGAGGTCATCAGGCCCAGCGAACCGAAGCCCTGCGCGACGGTGTCGGATTGCACATCGCCGTCGTAGTTCTTGCAGGCCCAGACGTAGCCGCCCTCCCATTTCATGGAGGAGGCGACCATATCGTCGATCAGCCGGTGCTCGTAGGTGAGGCCGGCCGCGTCGAACTGGGTCTTGAACTCGGCGTCGAACACTTCCTGGAAGGTGTCCTTGAACATGCCGTCGTAGGCCTTCAGGATGGTGTTCTTGGTCGACATGTAGACCGGGTAGTTCTGCTGCAGCCCGTAGTTGAACGAGGCGCGCGCGAAGTCCTCGATGGACTTCTTGAAGTTGTACATACCCATGATGACGCCGCCGTCTTCCGGCATCTTCACGACCTCGTGGACGATCGGCTCGCTGCCGTCTTCCGGGGTGAAGGTCAGGGTGACGGTCCCGGCCTGGAAGGCCTTGAAGTCGGTGGCGCGGTACTGGTCACCGAAGGCGTGGCGGCCGATGATGATCGGCTTGGTCCAGCCGGGGACCAGGCGCGGAACATTGGAGATGATGATGGGCGCGCGGAAGATGGTGCCGCCGAGGATGTTGCGGATGGTGCCGTTGGGCGACCGCCACATCTTCTTGAGACCGAATTCCTCGACTCGGGCCTCGTCAGGAGTGATCGTCGCGCATTTGACGCCCACGCCGTGCTCTTTGATGGCGTTCGCGGCGTCGACGGTGACCTGGTCGTCGGTCTTGTCGCGGTACTCGATGCCGAGGTCGTAGTACTCGAGGTTCAGGTCGAGGTACGGGTGGATCAGCTTGTCCTTGATGAACTGCCAGATGATCCGGGTCATCTCGTCGCCGTCGAGTTCTACGACGGTGCCTTCAACCTTGATCTTGGACATGGATCTTCGTGTCCTCCTAAGATGGTGCCCTCATTGCACAACCAGGCGAACACGCTTGTGAGCGGACCCCAGCTGTTCAACAGACAACGTATACATCCCGCGTTGTCCACGAGACGTCTGATGTAACCAAGACGAGCGTACTGCTTGTGGTGATCGCACGGTGCAGCCAGGCCCGGTCGTGAGATCTCACACAGTGAGTCGCGCCACAAGGTTACCTGGTGGTGGCCCATGCCGATTTCTATCCACCACAGCCCACAGCTACCATGTGGAACAGGTCATGAGTGCCAGCGTCAAGCCCCGGCTCGCTGGCCGGCAACCCTCCAGCTGCGGTGGGGTGCTCCGGGTGATGACCGGGCTTCCGAAAGCCGGGAGCAAGCGCATGTCAGGAGGTCGCCGTTATGTGCCGGTGCTGGTCGCCTCGGCCCTGGCACTCCGTTTCGCGGCGAGCAACCCCCTATTTTCTGGAGCACGAGATGACCGATGGCAGTATCCCCGCCCACCTCACGGCCGTGACTCATATGGCCCGGCTATCGCCGCCGGTCGCGGCCCAGCGGGCGGAAGCCATCGCGTGAAGGTGAACACCGAACAGACCAGGGCCGTACCCGTGGCGCAGCTACCGCCGTCCGACGGCACCGTCGGCGTGATCGAGATCGGCGAGCTCACTCTGGAGAACGGGGCCCGGCTACCGGCGGTCGAACTGGTCGTCCAGCGCTGGGGCGAACTGTCCCCGGCCATGGACAACGTGGTGCTGATCGAGCACGCGCTGACCGGTGATTCCCATGTGGTGGGCGAACCCGATGCCGAGCATCCGCAACCCGGATGGTGGAACGGGATGGTCGGGCCGGGCGCGCCGATCGACACCGACGAATGGTGTGTGGTCGCCACCAATGTGCTCGGCGGCTGTCAGGGCAGCACCGGCCCCGGTTCCCCGGCGCCCGACGGCGCGCCGTGGGGGGCACGCTTCCCCGAGATCTCCATCCGCGACCAGGTGAGTGCCGAGTTGAGGCTGTTCGACCTGCTCGGTATCGACCGGCTGGCCGCGGCGATCGGCGGTTCGATGGGCGGGATGCGGGTTCTCGAGTGGATGCTGTGCGCCCCGGAGCGGCTGGCCGCGGCCCTGGTCCTCGCGGTCGGTGCCCGCGCGACAGCGGATCAGATCGGCACGCAGACCACCCAGATCGCCGCTATCACCGGCGACCCCGATTGGCAGGACGGTAACTACCACGGCACCGGCCGGGCGCCGATGGCCGGAATGGGTATCGCCCGGCGGATCGCGCATCTCACCTACCGCACGGAGGTCGAGCTGGACAGCCGGTTCGCCAACAGCCCGCAGGCCGGTGAAGACCCGTGGGACGGCGGCCGGTACGCGGTGCAGAGCTATCTCGAATACCAGGCCGAGAAACTGTGCAAACGCTTCGACCCGGCCACCTATGTGCTGCTCAGCGAGGCGATGAACCGGCACGATATCGGCCGCGGCCGTGGCGGGATCGAGGCCGCGATGGCACGCGCCGAGGTGCCGTGCATCGTGGGCGGGATCGACTCCGACCGGCTGTACCCGCTGCATACCCAGCGGGAATTGGCCGAGGGGCTGGCGGGATGCCGGCATTTCGAGGTCATCTCGTCCCGCGACGGTCACGATGCGTTCCTCACCGAGGCCGAAGCCATCGGCAAGCTGCTGGTCCAGACGATGGGCCTGGCCCGCACCCACCGCTGACGCGGGGTTGTCGCCTTCGCCTCACCGGGGGCCCCGTCAGGTGACGGCGACCCCCGGGACGGGGCGGTATCCGGCTCCCGGTTTCAGCTCACGCCGAGCGTATTGATAGTGGCGGCAAGGAACACGATCACGCTGCCCAGCAGGGTGAGTGCGCCCACGTCGAACGGTTTGCTGCGCACCGCCAGCAATCCCACCCGCACCGTGGGCAGGCACAGCCGGAATGCGGCGGCGATGAGTGTCGCGCCGCCGAAGAAGATGGCGCCGCGCCGCCACCGGTCCTGCGCGACGAAAACCACGGCGACCGCGATCACCGCGACAACCACCACCATCGGCAGATGGCAGCGTAGGAACCCGGCCAGGCGGTTACCGCTGCCGGGCTCGCCCTCGGTCACAGTCTCGGCGTCGGTCACGGTGCGATTGTTCCAGATGCGGCCGGTGCCGTCCTCCCGCCCTGATGGCCGGAAGGGAGCGCCGCGCCCCGGTCCGGGATGCAAACCGGTAGCGTGCGGCGGCCGTATGCGGTAGGGGCCTGTTCGAATACAGCGCTTCGCCCTTCACGGGCGACGCCGCGCACCGGTTTCCGGCCGGCCCGAGACGTCGCCCGTCCAGGCCGATTCAGCGCAGGGCAGTCATCTCCGCAAGGACCTTTTCCTGATGCTGTTTCCGCAGCGCCGCGTGGTGCGGGCTGCGGCGCACGAACAGGTAGGCGATCGCCAGGACGACGAACCAGATCGGTGTCACCAGCAGAGCCTGCAGGGTATCGCTCTCCTGAGTGAGCGCCCAGACGATGAAAACGAAGAACGCCAGCACTGCCCAGACCATCGGGATCCCGCCGGGCATCTTGAAGGTCGATGCGGCGTGCAGATGCGGGCGCCGTTTGCGATAGACCAGGTAGCTGGCCAGGATCATCGTCCAGACGAACATGAAGCACAGCGACGAGATGGTTGTGACCACCGTGAACGCTTCGACGATCGACTGTCCGGCATAGAGCAGCACCACGCCGATCAGCAGGAACGCGCAGGAGAAACGCAGTGCGTTGGCCGGGACCCGGCGCGGCGACAGTTTCCCGAACACCGCGGGCGCGTTACCTTCCCCCGCGAGACCGAACACCATCCGGGAGGTCGAGTAGATACCCGAGTTGGCGCTGGAGGTCGCGCTGGTCAGCACCACGAAGTTGACCACGCTCGCGGCGATACCGAGGCCGGCGAGGGTGAACATCGCCACGAACGGGCTTTCGTCCGCCGATACCTGACGCCACGGGGTTACCGCGCAGATCACGACGAGGGCGCCGACATAGAAGAGCAGGATCCGGACCGGGATCGAGTTCACCGCGCGAGGCAGAGTGCGCTCGGGGTCCTTGGTCTCGGCAGCGGTGGTGCCCACCAGCTCGATACCGACGAAGGCGAACACCGCGATCTGGAACCCGGCGACGAAGCCCATCGGGCCGGTCGGGAAGAAGCCGCCGTCGTTCCACAGGTTGGCCAGCGAGGCCGGCGTACCACTGTCACCGGTGAACCCGGTCAGGATCATCACCAGGCCGGTCACGATCAGCGCACCGATGGCGATGATCTTGATCAGGGCGAACCAGAACTCGGTTTCCCCGAAGGCGCGCACCGTGGGCAGATTCAATACCAGCAGCACCGCGATACAGACCAGCGCCGGAATCCACAGCGGCAGATCCGGCCACCAGAACGCGACATATCCGGCGATCGCCACCACATCGGCGATACCGGTGACGACCCAGCAGAACCAGTAGGTCCAGCCGGTGAAGAACCCCGCCCATGGGCCGAGCAGATCGCCCGCGAAATCCGCGAACGATTTGTAACCGGAGTTCGACAGCAGCAGCTCCCCCATCGCCCGCATGACGAAGAAGAGGAAGAAGCCGATGATCATGTAGACGAGGATCACGGAGGGCCCGGCCAGCGAGATCGTCTTACCCGATCCCATGAACAGCCCGGTACCGATCGCGCCACCGATCGCGATCAGCTGGATATGTCGATTGGCCAGCTGCCGGCTGAGGCCGCCGGGTCCACCGGGTTCACCCGCCTGCACCCCATCGTCGCCAGAACCCCCTTGGCCCTGCAGCACGGCCATCTTTCTCCCTCCAGAGTCGATCGGACAGCCCATTCGACCACCAACGGCGCCATCGCGCAGCGCATAGCAGGCGCGATACCTACGGGGCAGCCGACGGGCTCCGGTACCCGGCGAAGTGCGCACGGAGTTTTCGCGCAGCGGCCGTCCCTTTGCGTCCGAACTGGTCAGAGCAGGTCCGTCCGGGCCTGTGGCCCGTCGAGGAACGGTACGCCACCGGAAAACCGGCCCAGCGCCGGGCTGTGCCCAGCTAATCTTCAGCCCACCTGGTTGACTGGTCGGCTGTGTTCCGATTGATGTTCCACGAACCGCGCATACCGGGCAATACGGGTAATGCGATCCGGCTGGCCGCCGGCACCGGCAGCGAGTTACATCTGATCGAGCCGCTCGGCTTCGATCTGTCGGAGGCCAAGCTGCGGCGAGCCGGACTGGACTACCACGATCTGGCCTCGGTAACCGTCCATCCGGACCTGGCCACCGCCTGGTCGCGGCTGCGGCCCGAGCGGGTGTACGCGTTCACCACGAGGGCGGGCACCGCGCATACCGAGATCGCCTACCGGCCCGGTGACGTGCTGCTCTTCGGCGCCGAACCGACCGGGCTCCCGGCCGGAGTACTCGCCGACGACCACATCACCGAAGAGGTTCGTATCCCGATGCTGCCGGGACGCCGGTCGATGAACCTCGCCAACGCGGCAGCGGTCGGGGTGTACGAGGCGTGGCGCCAGCACGGGTTCCCGGACGCCGTCTAGCGACGAGTGGGCATCAGGCCAACGAGTCGATCTCGAACCGCTTGTGCCGTGCCGTCGCTCCCGCGGTGAGGCGGACCGCGCTCTTCGGCACCCCGAAATGCTGGGCGAGCAGTTCGACTGCGGCCTCGTTCGCTTTGCCCTCGACAGCCGGCGCCCGCACCCACAGCTGCAGGGTGCCGTCGGGCAGTTGTTCCACCAGCGGACCTTTGCGGCTGTTCGGCTTGATCAGCGCGCGCACCGTGGCCGGCAAACTGCCCTACTCCCCGGCCGGTCGACCGGGCTGATCCTCAGCTCCACCGGATTTGTCCGCAGCAGGGTTGGACGTGTCCGCAGACCGAGTGGACTTGTCGGCAGCCACGCCGGGCTCGGCAGCCGATGACACGGGTTTTCCGGCCGCACCGGGCTCGTCGGCCGATGCGGCGGTGGCATCCGGGGTTGCGGTGCTCGCCGGGGGCGCGACCGCAGCGGTGGTGCGGGGTTTACCGCGCCGCCCCCGGAAGAGCCGGACGACCGCCGCGACGATCGCGCCGAGCACGGCGAGGAAGACCAGCCACGGCAGTGCCTGACCGGCGAACACCACGGCGTTCTTCAACCAGTCGACCAGCGAATTCCACCCGTCGACCACACCGTCCCAGAAGTTGGCGGGCCCGGTATCGCCTTTCTTGTCCGCGGTGGTGCCGATATCGATGGTCAGCGTGGACAGGGTGATCTGGTCGTCGAGGTAGCGCCGCTGGCCGGTGAGGCTGTCGAGTTCGGCCTGTCGGTCGGCGAGGGCTTCTTCGGCGGCGATCAGATCGGCGGTGTTGGCGGCGCGGGCCATCAGATCGCGGAGCCGGTCGACCGAGGCCCGCAGGGCGGTGATCCGGGCATCGAGATCCTGCCACTGCAGGGTGACATCGTCGCGGTTGGTGCTGATCTCGGTGACCTCGCCGACCTCCCCGAGACCGTCGATGAACGCGTCGGTTTCACCGGCCGGGATCCGGATGACCAGATTCGCGTGCGGATCATTGTCCTCGGTGCCTGGATTCTCGGTGCGCTGATCGATTCGCCCGTCCAGCCGGATCACCCGGTCGGTCAGGGTCTGCGCGGCGGCGATCGGATCGTCGGCGGTGAGATCCACCGTCCCCGTGACGACTTCCTTACGGTCGGTGACCTGCGGCCCGTTATCCGGTGCGGGTGCCTGTTCGCGGGCCGGTCCCTGCTGGATCCGAAACCCGGGGGTCGCGGCGGGTGCGCCGCCTTCCATCGATGACGGCGCGTCCTTGGTGGAGTCGGAACCGCCACCGCATCCGGTGAGCAACACCGAACCACACAGGACCACGAACAACACCCCGAGCCTTCGCATGCTGGCAGCGTAATGCGTGTTCCGGGATCCGGTACCCGAACAACGGCCGAAACCCCGCGCGCCGATCTAACGGAAATCGCGAGAGCGGGAACCGATACGCATATCGAGGCGGCGGAGGTGTTCGGCGTAGATGCTCACTGCCCCTTCGGCGTTCTGTACCCGGCCTCGGACGAGCAGCGCTGTTGCCCCCTGGGCGAGTCGGCGGTACCGCGTCCACAGACCGGCTGAGCACACCACGTTCACCATGCCGGTTTCGTCTTCCAGGTTCAGGAAGGTGACCCCGCCGGCCGTGGCGGGTCGCTGCCGGTGGGTGACCGCGCCGCCGACCAGGACCCGGGTTCCGTCGGGGATCGCGAGCAGGCCGGCGGCCGGGATCACGCCGAGTGCGTCGAGGCGGGGGCGTAGGAATTGGGTGGGATAGCTGTTCGGTGAGACCCCGGTGGCCCAGACGTCGGCGGCGGCGTGTTCGAGGTCGCTCATACCGGGTAGGGCGGGTGTGCTGGTCGAGGCGCCGGTTCCGGGGAGCCGGTCGGCGCGTTCACCCGCGGCCGCTCCGGCCGCCCACAATGCTTCCCGGCGCGAGTACCCGAGACATCCGAGCGCGCCGGCGGTGGCCAGCGATTCGGCTTGCGGCACGGTCATTTCCACACGTCCGGTGAGGTCGAGGAATGACGTGTAGGGACCGCTTTCCGCACGTGCCGCGACTATTTTGCCGGCGAGATCCGACCCGATACCGCGTACCGCCGCCAAACCCAGCCGCACCTCGGTGCCCTGCTGTTCCAGCGTGGCCTCGGCCAGACTGGCATTGATATCCGGGCCGTGTACTGCGACCCCGTGCCGGCGGGCATCGGCGACCAGTGACTGCGGAGAGTAGAAACCCATGGGCTGCGCCCGCAGCAATCCGGCGCAGAACGCCGCGGGATAGTGCAGTTTGAACCAGGCGGAGTAGAACACAAGGGCCGCGAAACTCTGTGAATGACTTTCCGGGAAGCCGAAATTCGCGAATGCGAGTAGTTTCTCGTAGATACGGTCGGCGAGTTCGCCGGTTATCCCGTGCAGGTCGCGCATTCCCTGGTACAGCCGGCCGCGTAACCGTTCCATCTTCTCCGGGGAGCGTTTCGACCCCATGGCACGGCGCAGTTGATCGGCTTCCACCGGGGTGAATCCGGCGACGTCCACCGCCATCTGCATCAGCTGTTCCTGGAACAGTGGTACGCCGAGAGTTCGTTCCAGCGAGTTCCGGAGCGCCTCATGCTCGAAGGTGACCTCCTCCACCTCGTTTTTACGACGGATGTAGGGATGTACCGAGCCACCCTGGATGGGACCGGGCCGGATCAGCGCGACCTCGACCACCAGATCGAAGAATTTCTTCGGTTTCAATCGCGGCAGGGTCGCCATCTGCGCACGGGATTCCACTTGGAAAACCCCGACCGAATCCGCGCGGCACAGCATTTCGTACACGGCGGGTTCGGTGAGGTCCAGGGTGTGCAGTTCGACCGTCACCCCGATATGTTCGCGCACCAGGTCGATCATGTAGTGCAGCGCGGAAAGCATCCCCAGCCCGAGGAGATCGAATTTCACCAAACCTGCTGTTGCACAATCGTCTTTGTCCCATTGCAGCACACTGCGCCCGGCCATCCGGGCCCATTCCACCGGGCATACATCAGCGATGGGCCGGTCGCAGATCACCATTCCGCCGGAATGGATTCCCAGATGCCGCGGCAGGCCTTCGATATCGGCGGCCAGTTCCAGTACCGGCGCGGGGATATCGGTGCCGGTTTCCGCGCCCACTCCGGTCCACCGGCTCACCTGCCGGCTCCAGGCGTCCTGTTGGCCCGGGGCGAAACCGAGCGCACGGGCGGCGTCACGCACCGCGGATTTCCCGCGGTAGGTGATCACGTTCGCCACCTGCGCCGCATACTCCCGGCCGTATCTGCGGTACACATATTGGATCGCTTCCTCGCGGCGGTCCGATTCGATATCCACATCGATATCGGGCGGCCCGTCCCGTTCCGGGGAGAGGAAACGTTCGAACAACAGCTTGTTGGCCACCGGATCGACGTTGGTGATCCCGATGGCGAAGCAGACCGCGGAATTGGCGGCCGAACCCCGCCCCTGGCACAGGATGTCGTGCTCGTGACAGAACCGGACGATATCGTGCACCACCAGGAAATAGCCCGGGAAACCGAGTCGCTCGATCACGGCGAGCTCGTGTTCGAGCTGCCGGTAGGCGGCCGGATTCCGAGAGGAAGGCCCGTACCGGTCGGCGGCGCCACGCAGGGTGAGTTCCCGCAGCCAGGAGTTCTCGTCGTGACCGGCGGGCACATCGAACGGCGGCAGCTGCGGCGCGATCAACTTCAGATCGAATGCGCACTCTTGCGCGATGAGTACCGAATTCGATACCGCAGCCGGAAATTCCTCGAACAGGCCGGCCATTTCCGCGCCCGAACGCAGATGGGTGCCGCCGGCGGGGGCGAGCCAGCCGGCGAGATCGTCGAGGCTGCGCCGGGCCCGGATGGCGGCGAGCGCGGCGGCGCGGCGGCCGCGGCCGGGGGTCGCGAAATGGGCTGCGGTGGTTGCCACCACGGGGATTCCCGCCCGTTCCGCCACCGCGGCGAGTGCGTTGTTGCGCTCGTCGTCGCCCGGTAGTCCGTAGCGGGTGAGTTCCACCGCGACCCGGTCGGCGCCGAAACGCTCGCACAGGTCTCGCAGGGCCGCCTCGGTGCGCAGCGGTTGCCCGCCGTCCGCGAGGTCCTGTTCCAGCGCCCGCCGCACGCGACCCTTACGGCAGCCGGTGAGTATCTGCCAGTGCCCGCCGGCCGCCGCGGTGAGCGCGTCGAGGTCGTAACGCAGGATCCCCTTCTCCCCCGCTGCCATATGCGCCGCCGCGAGCTCCCGGGACAGCCGCCGATAACCTTCCTGCCCGCGCGCCAGCACCAGCAGGTGTTCCCCTTCCGGATCCGGGGCGCCGGTACGAGGCGGAGAGTCCGCACGCACCGGACCGATGCCCGCGTTCCGCGCTGAATCGGCACCACTGCGAAGTACCGGATCGATGCTGCCCGGCCACGCAGAACCGGCGCGGATCGCCGAATCGGTATGCGGTATACCGGATTCCACGAGGGTGAGTTCCGCCCCGTATACCGTGGGCATACCGTATTCGGCCGCGGCCTCGGCGAACCGCACCACCCCGTAGTAACCGTTGTGGTCGGTGAGCGCGATCGCCGACAGGCCCAGCCGCGCGGCCTCGGCGACCATCTCCTCCGGCGGCGAGGCACCGTCGAGGAAACTGAACGCCGAATGCGCATGCAGTTCCGCGTAGGGAACCACCGGGCCGGGCGGCCGGACCAGCGGTTCGGCCCGGTACTCACCACGACTGCGACTCCACCCGGGAGCGTCGCCGCCGTCGCCGGGCGGCGGCCCCGGCTTCGCGCGACCGGACAGCACCCGTTCCAGCTCGGCCCAGCTGGGTGGCCCGTTACTCCATCCCATACGCCACCTCAGCAGGCCACCCGGTCGGTGGATTCGGCGGCCAGCAAGGTCGCGACATGATCCACCCCGGCCCGGATCACTCGCCCATAGGCGTCATCGGCGAGGACGCTCGCATGCCCGCGGGCCAGGGCCAGCTGCATCCGGGCCACATCGAAGTCGCCGACCAGCCGGTGGCTGTCGGCCAGGCTCAGATACAGCGAGGGCAGGAACCCGAGCAGCCCGTCGTCGAGCGGGATGCCGGGCACGAATGCCGAGTCGAGCGCCCGGGTGTCCCAGAGCAGCGCCTCCTCGGCCGTGTCCTGGAGATCGGCCAGGTGATGAGCGACCACGCTCCGGTGCAGCGGTTCCCCGTCCGTACCGAGCTGATCCCACAGCATTCGCAGCGCCTGTCGCGCCGCCTCTCGATTCACGCCGCCGAGCCGCACCGCGGCATAGATATCCGCCATCCGATCGTCCGTCATGAACCCAAGTATCGCACATATGTTCGAACAATGAGGCTGTATTCGAACTCGTTTTCGAACAGATTCGACCCTGGCGCGCTTTCTTACTTTGGAGTAAGTTCGGCCGGGATAGACCTGTACAGAGGGGCTGGCTGATGAGCGCAAACGGAACCCACCGCGGCAAACGTGACCTCACCGGGCGCCACGTCCTCATCACCGGCGCCTCGTCCGGGATCGGCCGGGCGGCGGCGACGGCGGTGGCGAAGAAGGCCGCGGTGGTGCTGCTACTCGCCCGCCGCGAGGACGAACTCGCCGCGGTGGTGGACGAGATCAGGGCCGGCGGCGGCGCCGCCCACGGATACCCGTGCGATATCACCGATTCCGCATCCGTCGAGGCGACCCTGGCGAAGATCATCGCCGAACACGGCCATGTGGACATGCTCGTCAACAACGCCGGGCGCTCCATCCGCCGGGCCATCCACCGCTCCACCGACCGGCTCCACGATTACGAACGCACCATGGCGGTCAACTACTTCGGCGCGCTGCGGCTCACACTGGCGTTGCTCCCGCAGATGCGCGAGCGGAAGTTCGGCCATATCGTCAATATCAGCAGCGCCGGCGTACAGGTCGCCACACCGCGGTACTCCGCCTACCTGGCCAGTAAAGCCGCGTTGGACAAGTTCACCGAGGTGGCGGCAGTGGAGACCATGGCCGACGGAGTCACCTTCACCACCATCCATATGCCGCTGGTACGCACCCCGATGATCGCCCCTACCGGTAACCAGGGCCCGGCCGAATCACCGGAATGGGCGGCCGCGACCATCGTCCGCGCCCTGACGGAACGTCCACGGCGTATCGACGTCCCGGTCGGCACCCTCGGCGAATACGGCGCCCTGTTCGCCCCGCGTATCCGCGATCTCGTCCTGCACCGCTACTACCGGATGATCCCCGATTCCGCGGCCGCCCGCGGCGAACAGGCCGAACCGCTGCCTCAGTCGCGACTCACCATGGTGCGCGACGTGGAGACCGGCATCCCCGAGGACGACGAACTCCCCGCGAACCCGCGCCCCTCCGGTCCGCTACCCCGCGTACGGGCAAGAGCGGCACGAGGCACCGGAACGGTCCTGCGCCGCGCCGCCCGCTGGGTCCCCGGCACGCACTGGTGATCCCCCCGGCCCCGCCCGTCGGTGCCGATCGACCATCGCGAGCCGCGCGAAAGAAGCGGTACTCGACGCGCCCGCACGGCGCCCGGCGGCTATGCAGCGGACGGCGCAGCAACGCCGCAAGTCCGGGCCTGCACGGTTCAGAGGTCGAAGACCCGCTGAGCCGGCGGTAACGCCGGGCACGCGGCGGATATTTGCGCTACGAGTTTCCACGGCCGGTCTCCGTCGACCGACGATTTACCGCTGGTCAGGATCCCACCGGCGAGCCCACGTTCCGGGTCGGCCCAGCCGTACTGGGTGGTGAACCCGCTGCGCCCGAAATGCGCCGTGGTATCGCGGCCGAATTTCGAACGGCGCCCGCCCAATTCGTATCCGCCGCGGCTCACCCGCCCGGCGACACCGGGCACCCGCGGCGCGGGACGCACCATCTCGCGCACAGTTTCGGGGCGCATGACCCGGACTCCGTCGAGTTCACCGCCCCGCGCCAGGATCTCGTAGAAGCGTGCGAGTTCGGCGGCGGTCGTCACGAGATTTCCCGACGGCAGCTCGGCGGTGAGGAACGCCCGATTGGATTCCCGGTTCACCGCGTCCTTTGCGAATCCGCCACCGAGCGCCTTCCCCGCGACGAACGCGGCCAGCCGCGACGGCGGCGGACCCGTTTTCACACTCGGCACCACGGCGTCCACGTCCTCGGGCCGCACGCCCAGATTCGTCCAGCGGAACCCCAGCGGGTCCAGTATCCGTTCGGCCAGATGGTCCCGGAGCCGTTTACCGGTGGCCCGCTGCACCAGCAGCCGCTGGATCAAACCACTGGTGAGGGCGTGGTAGACGCGGAACCGGCCCGGTGGATAACTGGGTTTCAGCGCGGCCAGCCCGCGAAGGGCGAGCTCTTCGTCGAAGGTCATTTCGTGGCCGCGGAAGGGCGGGGTCACGAACGGCACCCCAGCGGAATGGGCGAGCACCTGGCCGATGGTGATCGCGGCCTTACCGTTCGCCGCGAATTCGGGGATGTAGTCGCCGACCCGGTCGTCGTAGCCGAACGCCCCTTCTTCGATGAGCAGGAACAGCACCGCCGCGGAAACACCCTTCGCGGTGGAGAAACCGCAGAACGGCGATTCTGTGGTGACCGGAATACGCTGCGCGTCCGGGCCGTCGCCCGGCGCGTTACCCCAGCCGTGGCCGATCGCCCGGTTCAGCACGACCTTCCCGTTTCGGCGCAGGCATACCTGAATCGCCGGCGTGCCACCCAGCCGATACCAGTCGCGTACCGACTCCCAGATCGCGGCGATCTCCGCGGGGGCCAGGCCCACGTCGGCAGGGTCCGCTTCCGGGCCGATACAGGTGATGTCGTCCAACTGAGCGGCGACCGGAACCAGGAGCGCGGAATCTGCCTTCACCCGCCCCAGGGTAGCCACGCGGGACACGACGGAAGGGGCCGAATTCGTGCGGTCGCGGGCGCCGCCGGGTCGCTCGCCCCTTCTGGCCCAGCAACCGCGGACGGCACGATGACCAGCCCGAACGCTATCGTGACGGAGATCACCGAAGGTGGTTACCGGTAACTGTGCTCTGATCATGAAAGAAGCAACTGCTTGTTTGCTCCCGTCGAGAGGTGACCATGACGTCCGCGAATACGCGCCTGTCCCGGGCACACATCTGGCTGCTGACACTGTCCTCCCTGGCCGTCGCACTGGTGATCGCCGCGATGGCCGCGCTGTATACGGCGCTGCCGGAGATCGCCGCCGATACCGGCGCCAGCCAGCAGCAGCTCACCTGGGTGGTCGACGGCTACACCCTCGCGCTGGCCTGCCTGGTCCTGTTCTCCGGCGCACTCGGGGACCGGTACGGCCGCCGGATCATGATGGTGCTCGGGCTGGTCATCTTCGCTATCGCCTCCGCGATACCGCTGTTCCTGGACGCACCGAACTGGATCATCGGCTCCCGCGCGATCGCCGGGATCGGCGCGGCGCTGGTCATGCCGTCCACGCTGTCGCTGCTGACCGGTGGATTTCCCGCCGAGAAGCGCGGGGTCGCGGTCGGGCTGTGGGCCGGTGTGGTCAGTGGCGGCGCCGTTATCGGCATCCTCGGCTCCGGACTCCTGCTGCAGGTGTGGTCGTGGCAGGCGATCTTCCTCGCGATGACCATCGCCGGTGCCGTCCTCGCGATCGCCGGTTGCACCGTGCCCGAATCGGTGGACGAACTACGCCCGCCGCTGGACTTCTGGGGTGGGATCACCTCGTCCGTCGCGGTCGGAGCCGTCGTGGTCGGTGCGATCGAAGCACCCGTACGTGGCTGGGCCGATCCGCTGGTTCTCGGGCTGTTCGGCGCCGGGGTCCTGGCCGCGGTGGGATTCGCGACGGTGGAGCTCCGGGTTCCGCATCCGCTGCTGGATGTCCGGCTGTTCGCCGACCGCGGCTTCGGCAGCGGGGCGGTGAGCGTCGGGGTGCAGTTCCTGGTGGCGTTCGGTTACTTCCTGCTGTTCGTCCAGTACATGCAGTTGATCTTCGGTTATTCACCGCTCATGTCGGCGCTGGCGATGGCGCCGATGATCGCGCCCCTCATCGGTATCTCGATCTTCGCGCCCCGGCTGGCCGAACGTTTCGGCCTGCGACTGCCGACATTCATCGGACTGCTGTGCGTCGGCATCGCGCTCCTCCTGGTCTCCCGCACCACCGTGGACAGCACCTATATCGACGTCCTGTGGCCGCTGCTGATCCTCAGCACCGGGCTCGGCCTGTGCACCGCGCCCGCGACCGCCGCCATCATCAACGGCACGCCGCCGGAGAAGCACGGGGTCGCGTCGGCGGTCAACGACGCCTCCCGGGAGGTCGGTGCGGCCATCGGGATCGCGGTATCCGGCAGCATCCTGGCCGTCGGCTACTCCGACCGGATCGCGCCGGCTCTGCCCAGTCTGCCCGAGCAGGCACGCGGGCCGGTCGGCGATTCACTCGCCGCGGCACTGGAAGTCACCGAGCAGGCCGGGCCGGTCGCGGCACCGCTGGCGGATTTCGCCAAGGAAGCCTTCGTGCACGGCGCCCAGCAGGCCTCACTGGCCCTCGGGGTCCTGACCGTGGTGATGGCCTTCGTACTGGGGGCGTGGGCGCCCGGCCGGATCCGCAAGACCATCGACCCGGTCACGGACGACCGAGTACTCACGAATCGATGAACCGGGGCGGGCCCCTGGCCGGCCCCGGCTCCGGGCCGCGGATCGAACCCACCGAATCCGCGGATCGACCGGCATCACCACGCCCATGGACCGATCCGAAACCACACAGAGTGCGGCGTCCGCTTCCGGATCGTCTCCCCGGACGCTGACGCCGCACCCACCAGGTGGTGTCTCGCGGAGCCCTACCTGACCGGCACCTCCGCCGAATCGGGGCTTTCTTCGTTTCCTTGCGACCGGGATGCGGTCTGTACCGGTTCGGCGCCACCGCCCGCGAGGTCCACGTCGCCGCTCCCCCGGCCTGTTTCACCGGCTGCCGGGTCCGCCGTCTCCGTGGTTCGAGCCGCCCGGGATTTCTGCCACGCGTAACCGGTGAGCGCAACCGCCACCACCACGATCACCACATAGGCGATCGTGCGCGGGGCGCCCTCGATATCGAAGGTTTTGAACAGGGTGCGCACGTTCGTCAACACCAGCACACCGCCGACACCGGTGCCGAGCACCGCCGGAGCCACCCGGCTCACCAGCCATGCCGCGAGCGGAGCGGCCAGCACACCACCAAGCGCCAGGCCGGCGATGATGAGCAGATTGTCGAAGAATTCCGAGCCGAGGCCGAGCAGAAATCCCACACTGGCCGACGCCGAGACGATGAACTCCGAGGCGCTCACGGTACCGATCACCCGGCGGGGCGCGGCCCGGCCGGTGGTCAGCAACGTACTGGTGGTGACCGGGCCCCAGCCGCCACCGCCGCTGGCATCGATGAAACCGCCGAACAAGCCGAGCGGGGTCAGGAATTTCGCGGAATGCGCGGCCTTCTCCGAAGCGGCGATCTCCAGCGGCGGCCGGGATGAGAACCGGATGACCAGGAAGACGCCGATCGCCAGCAGGATTCCCGCGGTCACCGGTTCGGCGGCCTCGGTGGAGATCCGGGAGAGCACGGTCGCGCCGAGGAAGGCGCCGACACCGCCGGGCACGCCCAGCCGCAGCACCATTTTCCAGTCGACATTGCCGAACCGCCAGTGCGAGATACCCGACGCCAGCGTGGTCGCGACCTCCGCGAAATGCACCGCCGCGCTCGCATGCGCGGCACCCGTACCGCTGAGCACGAGCAGTGTCGTCGCGGTGACGCCGAAGGCCATCCCGAGCGTGCCGTCGACGATCTGCGCGCCGATACCCACGAGGGTGAAAACAAGTAACTTGATCATGACGGTGTGCTCCCGAACCTGGACCGGAGATCGAGGTTACGGCGCCCGAGCCGCCGGGGCACCGGTTGCAATCACCGTGAACACAACCCCTCCGGCGCGACAGATCCGCAGATCACAGGGTTCTCCCGAATAATCGTTCGGCGAGCTCTCCCACGCCTGGTAAGACTGGCCGGTGCCCGCCCGAACCTGCCGCCGGATAATCCTCCGGGACCGGCCTGCCGCCGGAATCACCACTACCACCTTCACCACCGAGACCGTCCCCCGGCCGGTCCCGGCCGACGGTGAGGCGCTGATCGAAGTGTTCTGGCTCGGTATCGACGCAACCCAGCGCACCTGGCTCAACCCCGGACCGACCTACATCCAGCCGGTGGATATCGGTGCGGTGATGCGCGGCAGCGGGGTGGGTCGCGTGGTCGAATCGCGCAACCCGGAGCTGCCGGAGGGCCGGTGGGTCTACGGCGAACTCGGCTGGCAGGAGTACGCGATCGCACGCACCGGCGGCCTCTTCGGCGTCAATCCGGTACCGCCGGGTATCGAACCCCGCCATACGCTCACGGTTTTCGGAGTCAGCGGACTCACCGCTTATATCGGAGTAACGGAGGTACTACGGGTCGCGGAATCCGACGCGGTACTTGTCACCGGCGCAGCCGGAAGTGTCGGTTCCCTCGCCGGGCAGATCGCCCGGCTGGCCGGCGCGCGGGTTATCGGTACCGCGGGATCGGACCGCAAGACCGGCTGGGTACGCGATACCGCGGGGTTCGACGCCTGCCTGAACTATCGCACCGACGATATCCGGGCCGGGTTACGCGATTTCGCGCCGGACGGTCTCACCGCGGTATTCGACAATATCGGCGGTGCGCTGCTGGAACAGGCACTGGACAACCTGGCTGTGCACGCCCGGATCGCCCTGTGCGGTTCCATCTCCTCCGGCTACACCGACGACGGTTACGGAACCGGCCCGGCGAACTATATGCAGCTGGCCTTCCGTCGCGCCCGCATGGAGGGCTTCCTGTTCTTCGACCACGCCGCGGTGTTCCCGGCCGCACTTGCGCGGCTGTCCGGCTGGGCTGCCACAGGAGAACTGCGCTGGGCCGAGGATATCGTCGACGGCCTGCAGAATGCCCCGGCCGCATTGCAACGGCTGTTCGACGGGGCGAACCTCGGCAAACAGCTGGTCCGGGTGCGAATGGCGGAATAGCCCCGGTTCGACAGTGCCGGCGCTGGGCGGCGGAACCGTGAATCCGGCAGCCGATTCGCGGGGCTTTCGATAGCCGTAAGCCGATTTATGAGACCCACACCACTTTTGCCGACCGCGTGGACTGTAATGTCACTGAACCGTGCCTGACTTCGGTTTACGAGCTGAACGAAAGACGACGTTGTGCTGGGCCGCCGCGACCGTTCTCGGGGTGCTCGCCGGGTACGCTGCGGTACTGTTCGCCAACTCCCGGCACTTCTACACCGACGACACCGAGGCCCAGTACGTTCCCCTCTGGCTCGACGTCGGACGGCGCCTGCGGGAGGGGGAATTCCCGGGTATCGCACCGGAACAGTGGATGTCCGGGAACTTCCTGGTCGAAGGCCAGGCCAGTGTGTTCAACCCGCCGCAGCTGCTGGTCGCTTTGCTGGCGCCGTCGTTCGACAACCTCGTCGTGCTGGCGACCCTGGTCAAGCTCGCGTATTCGATCGTTCTCGCGCTCGGCGTGTTCCGGGTGTGCCTGGCGTACCGGGCGCACCCGGCGTGGGCGGCGGTGGCGGGTGCCGCGTTCTGCTTTTCGGGATGGCTGCTGTTCCTGGACCAGGCGAGCTGGGTGCTCGGTCTCGCCGGTACGGCGTGGCTGACGCATGCGTGGGCGTCCGGGGTGCGCTACGCACGCGGCCGCGGCGGCCCGGTTCCGGTGTTCGTATTCCTGTTCTTCGCAATCACTCTCGGTTATGTCTGGCCCGGTGTCGAATCCGCGCTCATGATCGTCGCCGTCGCCGCCGGGGAGTGGGTGTATCAGCGCACACCGTGGCCGTCGGTGCGACTACTGCTGGCCGCCGGCTGCGCCGGGGCAGCCGGCCTCATGACCTACCTGCCCTCGATACTCTCGGCCGAAGTGACCTGGCGGACCGCCGACGACATGATCAACAACGACGGTTTCATGACCGTGCCGTGGTCGGAATCGCTGAATGCGAGCCTGCCCAGCACACTCCCGTCGTTCAATTCGTGGTTCGGCCTGATCCAACCGATGCCGATCGTCTATATCGCCTGGTTCCTGATTCCGGCGCTGGCATTCATCGATTGGAAGGCGGCCGGGCAGACCTTGCGGCAGTCCGCCGGGGCGGTGATCTTCGCCGGTATCGCACTGATGTGGACCGCGGGCCCGGCCGCCTTCGGTCCACTGCGGTGGCCGGCGCGGATCCTGCCGATGCTCGCCCTGGCACTGCTCGTGCTGTGCTGTGTCCTGCTGAGCCGCCACGGGACCCTCACGAATTGGCGAACGCGGTTCGGGGTAGCCGGGGTGCTGGTGCTGGCACTGCTGGTGCGGTCGGTGTCATCGGCTCCGCAGGACCGCATCTGGACGCATATCGGGGCCGCCGCGGTCGTGGTGGTACTGGGGATCGCGGTCGTGGTGGTGTTCGCGAAATGGGGCCGGATCGCGGCGTGTACGGCGCTGCTGGTCACCTTCGCCCCGATCGCGTACTACCAGGTGGACAGCTCGTATCCGCACCCGATGTCGTGGAACCTGCCCGAACGTCGCTCCGCGGCGCAGGCACTGTTCCCGGACTTCGACGGCACAACCCTGCAACTCGGCAACAGTGCGATCTTCCCGGGCGACGCCAAGGATCTCACCGGCGTCTACAGTTCGCTGGTCGTGGGTCTCTATGCCGCGGACCTCGGACTCGACTACGTCAACGGCTACACCCCCATCGGGCACCGCGCGTTCTCGGAACACACCTGTATGCGCTGGGAGGGCAGCACCTGCCCGGAGGCCTTCGACAAGATCTTCGCCCCGGAACCGCTGACCGGTGAACCCCTGGTCGACCTGATGAAGGTCGACCGGATCACCCTGATGCGGCTGGTGTATCCGGATGCCCGCGACAATCCGCCTCCACCCGGCTGGCACTGGGTGGACTATCCGCCGAACGACAAATGGATCTGGGTCCTGGAGCGCGATACCGGCCCGGTCTCGACGACGGGTGGCCGAATCGCCCACACCGAAGGTGTCGACGCCGTCTCGGTCTCGGAAACCGAGAACACCAGTACCGTGCGGGTCTCGTCGGAGCAGGGCGGGCGTATCACGTTCGCACGGCTGGCCTGGCCGGGCTACCGGGCCACGATCGACGGGCGCGAGCACGACTCCGGTGCCCTCGACGAAATATTCGTCTCGGTGGAGATACCGGCAGGCACCGAGAACGCCGAACTCGAGGTCACGTGGCGGCCGCCGGGTACGCCGCTGGGAATTGCCACCTTCGTACTCGGTCTCATCGGTATCGGCGTGCTGCAACTGCTCTACATCCGCCACCGGTCACGGCCCCGTACCGAGAACTCGCCCCCGGAACCCGAACCGCTCGCGCCGGCACCGCCGGAACACACGGAATCATTCGCCCGGGTGTGAAGCGTTCCGGAGCCGGCACCTCGCCGAGTTCTACGACAGCTCAGTTGCGGGCGGCGCCGGCCCGGTCGGGTTTCCACCGGCGTCCTGCCCTGGGCCGAAGACCTCGTCGGAGGCCGGTAGGCGCCTATCCTCGATGCGGCGGGTCAGCTCCGGTTCAGTACTGCTGGCGCCGGTCGATCGCGCCCGCCCCGATCGACCCCAGCAGCGTGATGATGCACAGGCCGGCGATCAGGTTGATCACGGCGGTGGCGATCTTGGCGTCGAGCCCGGCCACCAGGGTGAACGGCAGCAGGACCGCCAGCGCCGTGACCAGCCCCGTGATCCAGTAGAAGAACTGCAGCGGATTCGGCATCAGCGCCAAGAGCAGGTTCAGCAGGCCGGTGGCGGCGATCGCGGCAGCCGCGCCGGCTATCGCGTACGAGGTGGTGGAGACCGTTCCATAGGCGCCCGCGCCCTCCGGGGCCAGGACCGCGATGTTCAGGATGCCGCGTACCAGCATGATGGCGACCACGATGACCAGTGCCACCACCACGGCGGTGCCGAGCCCGCCCGCCCACAACCGGCCCAGGTTGATTTTCGGCTCCGCCGGCTCCGCATACCCCGGCGGCTCGGAGTACCCCGGTTGCTGCGGGTACCCCGGCTGTTGTTGGTGACCCTGTCGGTAAGGGTCCTGCCGTCCATAGTTGTACGACGGATCCGTCATAGGCAGAAACTACCCCGCCCGGGCCCGCGCTCCCACCCGAATCGGGCAGGCATGTCGCCGGAATTCGCGCCGGTGCGTTCGTGCACCGTCACCGATCCACCCGCCACCGCCGCAAACGGGGTGGCTCGGGAGCGTGCCCCAGCGCGACACGAGTGACAGCGGCAACGCCCGGGCCAGGGCACGCTCGGCCCTGGCCCGGCATCCCGGGTGGGCCTTCGTCCTCGCCCTGGAGCAGAGCACCGGACAACATCTCAGTAGCCGCGCTCGGTGTCGATCACCGCAAACAACTGCTCCCCGGCCGCGAAACGTTCGACATTGGCCCGCACATGATCTGCCAGGGCCCTGGTGAGCCCGGTCGCGGGATTGGCGATATGTGGTGTGATCAGCGCGTTGGGCAGTGTCCACAACGGATGGCCGGCGGGCAGCGGTTCGGGGTCGGTGACATCGAGCGCGGCGCCGCCGATCGTGTTGTCGCCCAGCGCGCGCACCAGTGCCTCGGTATCGATCAGGGCGCCACGGGCCACGTTCACTATCCACGCCGTCGGCTTCATCCGGGCCAGCGTGTCCGCGTCCAGGAGGTGCGCGGTATCCGCGGTCGAGGGGGCGGCAATAACGAAATGATCGGCGCGGGACCATATTTCGGCGGTGCGGGTCGCGTCCACCGTTTCCGCCGCACCGGGCACCGGGATACCGGATCGGGTCACCGCCAGGACCTGCGCGCCGAACGCGGTGAGCAACGGGATCATCGCGCGGCCGATACCGCCGCAGCCGACGATCGCCACCGTCGCGCCGCGCAGCGTGCCGACGCGGGCATCGAACTCCGCCTTGCGCCAGGAGGTCGCCCGCGCCTGTTCGGCGAGCCCACGCACCCCGGCGAGCAGCAGCAGTGTCGCGTGCTCGGCGACATTGCCCGCGTACGCGCCGGCCGCGGAGGTCCAGATCCGCCGATGGTCGACGAGTCCGGCCGCCAGCCACGATTCGACGCCGGCCGAGGGCAGCTGCACCCAGCGGACCGAATCCGGGAGCTCGGCGGGGAACGTATCCGGGCCCTGCGCCCAGACCACCGCGTCCGCGTCGGCGAGCGGGACCAATACACCGCCGCCGCGCTCGACACCATCGGCCAGGGCGGTCTCCTGATCGGGACCCAGATGTACGCGGGGCGCTCTGCTGTTCGGCACACCCCGACTATGCCCGATGCACAGGATGACGACGACACCGTGCGCGATTCGCCTGATACGTTCGGACAGCTGTCCAGCGAACACACGGGAGATCGAGCATGCAGGTCGCGGGAAACGTCTTCGTAGTCACCGGAGCCGGAAACGGTATCGGGCGATGCGTCGCACTGGAGCTGATCGGCCGCGGCGCGACCGTGGCCGGCGCCGACCTCGACGAGCAGGCCCTGGCCCGCACCGCAGCACTGGCCTCGGACCCCGGCCGCTTCACCGCCTACCGGCTCGATATCGCCGACCGTGCCGCCGTGGCCGCGTTCCCGGAGACCGTGATCGCCGCACACGGACAGGTGGACGGCGTGTTCAATATCGCGGGCATCCCGCAGAACCTGCAGACCCTCGCCGATATCAGCGACGACCGGATCGAAACGTTGATGCGCGTGAACTTCTTCGGTGCGGTGTGGATGTCGCGCGCCTTCCTCCCGCACCTCGAGGAACGACCGGCGGGCGTCATCATGAACACCTCGAGCCTGTCGGCGATCGCCCCGTTCCCGGGCTCCGCGGTGTACGGCGCCTCGAAGGCCGCACTCGCGCTGTTCAGCTACGGGATGGCGCAGGATCTGCGCGGCAGTTCGAAGGTCACCGTCACCACGGTGCTGCCCGGGACAGTGTGGACCGATCTCGTACGCCAGGTCTCCCAGCAGATGGGGGCACCGGAGAAGCTGGCCGAGGGTTTCGCGGCGAAACCCGAGAATGTCGCGCGCCGGATGGTCGACGCGACGATGAAGGGGAAGGGCCGGGTCGTCATCGGCAAGGATGCCCACGTCTTCGATATCGTCCGGCGGTTCAGCACCCGCGCGGCCGACCGCCTGTCCTACCTGCAGGTGGGCCGCGGGGTTTACAAGAAGCGGCCCGAGTCCACCCTGCAGCCCTAGTCACCACCGCGTCGGCGGTGCTCGAACAACTCGCCGACGACATCCTGCGCGCCCTCGACGCCCGCTCCCCGGAAGCCTCCTGACGGGTGGCGCGATCCGCACGCGCCGGACCGGCAACTCCCGATATCTCCCGAACAGGCAAACTGCGGACTCACTGCGGACCGAACAGGGGCCCGGCTCCGCCACTGCCGGTGAAAACACCGATTCACCTGTGGCGCAGCGGTGCCCCCAGTGGGACTCGAACCCACACTGTGCGGATTTTAAGTCCGCTGCCTCTGCCAATTGGGCTATGGGGGCGTGCGGACCACACACTACCGACTCGTACACCCGTACCGGAATACCCGGCGCAAGTGAGTCACATGGTGGGATCTGTCTGAATCGCCTGACAGGCCTCGACCAATACGTCCGCCGCCAGCAAACCCGATTCCTCCGCCGCCTCGCGAACCTCGTCGGACAGATCGTAATCTGTTGTCACCGCCAGTAAGGCCAGTTGCAGCGCCTCACCCAGCCGGCCCAGCCGGCGGGCGATCAGCGCCTCGTCCATCTCCGGACCCAGGTTCTCCCAGCCCACCGGCTGCACCCCGTCGATACGGTAGCGGCGCAGCGTGTCCTCACCGAGCACCTTCATGAAATCCACCGCCGAGGCCATACAGCGGTTGTTCGCGACCCGGTACTCGGTGCGGTCGGCGATCTTGTCGATGAGTACCGCGACGATCGTGGCGGCCGTGAACATACCGTCGCAGACCCGGGCCGGGGCCGCTTCGGGCGGTCCGGGCGGAGCCGTGGCCAGGCCCGTGGTAACCGCATCGATCCACTCCACCACCAGTTCGGTGCCCGAGGCATCGGTTCGCTGCGGGTCGTAGATCGTCGGTACGTCCCGGCGCCGGAACCACCGCCACGGTAGATGCATCGCCATCACCCCTGTTCGGAAGCGGACTTGCCGAGCAGCGAATGCCGTCGGCCGTATGCGAAGTACATCACCAAACCGAGCAGCATCCAGACTACGAAACGCAGCCAGGTTTCGACGGAAAGATTCACCATCAGCCAGAGGCAGGCCAGTACCGCCAAGATCGGCACCCACGGCACGAACGGAACCCGGAAACCACGCGGCAGGTCGGGGCGGGTGCGACGCAGCACCACCACGCCGATGGAGACCAGCAGGAACGCGAACAGGGTCCCGATATTGACCATTTCCTCGAGCGTGCCGAAGTCCACGAAACCGGCCAGGATCGCACAGGCGATGCCGACGGTCACCGTGATCCGCACCGGAGTACCGCGCGAACCGGTCTTGGCGAACCAGCGCGGAGTGAGCCCGTCTCGGGACATGGCGAACAGCACTCGGGTCTGGCCGAGCAACATCACCATGACAACAGTGGTCAGACCGGCCAGCGCACCGATGGAAATGATCCGGTGGGCCCAGGTGGCACCGTGCACTTCGAAGGCGGTGGCCAAGGTGGCGTTGTCGCCGGCGAGTTCGGTATAGGGCACCATCCCGGTCAGGACCACCGTCACGGCCACGTACAGGATGGTCACGACGACCAGCGAGCCCAGGATGCCGCGCGGCAGGTCGCGTTGCGGGTTCTTGGTCTCCTCGGCCGCTGTCGCGACCACATCGAAGCCGATGAACGCGAAGAACACCAGGCTCGCCGCGGCGAGCAGGCCGTACCAGCCGAAGCTGCTGTTACCGCCGCCGGTCACCCAGGAGAACAGCGACTGGGTCAGGCCGGAGCCTTCCTCACCGGGCACCGACTCCGGGATGAAGGGGGTCAGGTTGGCGGAGTCGAAGAAGGTCAGGCCGACGATGATCACCAGCAGGATGACCCCGATCTTGATCGCCACGGCCACCGCCGAAACGCGCGAGGACAGTTTGGTGCCGAGCGCGAGCAGCGTGGTCAGGACCGCGATCAGCAGTACCGCGCCCCAATCGAAAGTCACTCCGCCGATATCGACGACCGCGGCGCCCTGATCGAACACCTGACCGAGGTACTGCGACCACCCCTTGGAAACCACGGCGGCGGCGAGCGCGAACTCCAGCAGCAGATCCCAGCCGATGATCCAGGCGGCGAGTTCACCGAAGGTCGCGTAGGAGAACGTGTACGCACTACCGGCCACCGGCACAGTCGAGGCGAATTCGGCATAACACAGCGCCGTGAGCCCACAGGCAATGGCGGCGAAAACGAACGCCAGCGAAACCGACGGCCCGGCGACATTGCCCGCGGTGCGGGCGGTGAGGGTGAAGATACCGGCGCCGATGACGACGGCGACACCGAAGATCGCGAGGTCCCATGCGGTGAGCTCCTTGCGGAGTTTCGCGCCGGGTTCGTCGGTATCACGGATCGACTGCTCCACCGATTTGGTGCGGAACAGCGAACTGCGGCTTTTCGGGGTCGTCACGGCGGTCTCCTCGTCTTTCCGGCGCGAGTATCGGGAACGCTAGTGCACTCCCGACATATATCGGGTTATCCACGACGACAACGCCGCAATCACGACACCGGCCGCGATGGCCACCAGCCCGGTGATCCCGAAGTAGGCGAATTCGGCATCTGCCGAGTAGAACCGGGCCAGTACGCCGGACAGCGTGGTGCCCAGTGCCACCGACAGAAAATAGAGCGCCATCATCTGGGCGCGGAAATGTTCGGGCGCCAGCTGAGTGGTGACCGCCAGCCCGATCGGCGAGATCAGCAGCTCCGAGACGGCGAACACAGCCATGATGAACAGCACCGCCAGCGCCGGCACCGCCTTACCGGTGGTCCCCGCCATCGGCACGAAGAGCAAAAACGCCGCCCCCATGCCCATCACACCGAAAGCGAATTTGCGAGGCGTGCTCGGCGCACGGCCGCCCAGTTTCGTCCACATCAACGCGAACAGCGGCGACAGCGCGATGATCCACACCGGTTCCACCGAGCCGATCCAGTTCGACGGCGCCGTCCAGCCGAAGATATTCCAGTTCATCCGTTCGTCGGAATACACCGCCAGCACGGTGAAGATCTGCTGGAACAGCGCCCAGAACACAACATTCGCCACGAACAGCGGCACGAACGCCCACACCCGGCTCCGTTCGACCGCGGTCACCCGGCGGTGAGTGAGCAGTACGGCGAAGTAGACGAGGGCGGCCACCACGATGAGCGCCGTGGTGACATCCGGCAGATTGCCGATGGTGACCAGGCCGGTTACCAGCACACCCACGATCACCAGGATCGCGACGAGCAACAGCCCCGCCAGCGGGCCGAGCGCGCGGCGCGGCAGCGGATCCGGTACGTCGCGGCCGGCGGTTCCGAGATTGCGCCGGAACACCACATACTGGATCAGCCCGAGCGCCATCCCGACCGCGGCCGCCCCGAAGCCGGCATGGAAACCCCACTCCTCCTGCAGGAGCCCGGTGAGCAACGGCCCGACGAAGGCGCCCAGATTGATCCCCAGGTAGAACAGCGTGAAACCACCGTCGACCCGCGCGTCCCCCTTCGGGTACAAGGTGCCCAGCAGCGCCGACGCATTCGATTTCAGCGCGCCACTGCCCAAGGCGACCAGCACCAGGCCGATACCGACCCCGGCCAGACCTGGAATCAGGGCGAGCGCGATATGCCCCGCCATCACCACGACCCCGCCGTAGAAGACGGTCCGTTCCATCCCGATCAGCCGGTCGGACACCCATCCACCGAGCACCGTACACAGATAGACGAGACCGCCGTAGGCACCTACCAGCCCTACAGCCGCGTCCTGGTCGAGCCCGAGCCCGCCCTCGGTGGTCTCGTAGTACAGGTAATAGCCCAGGATCGTGAGCATGCCGTAGAAGGAGAACCGCTCCCACAGTTCCACACCGAACAGATTGACCAGGCCGATCGGGTGCCCGAAAAAGGTCCGGCCGGGGACCGCCGTGGAAGGTGCTTCCGACATTCTCCGACTGTGCCATGAACCACACCCGCCGCGTGGCATACCGCACCGAACCGATATCGCACGTCGACGCGTGCGCCGGGATCAGGCGATCGACTGGGCGATACCGTCCAGAATGTCGTGTTCGCTGACGACCAGTGCCCGGATACCGGCCCGCTCGGCCAGCTCGGCCGCCAGCACCTCGGTGATCACGGCACCGCCGCCGATGACATCCACCCGTCCCGGATGCATGGGGCCCAGCGCGGCTCGTTCGTCGTGATCCATCCCGATCAGCCGATCACAGACCGCGTTCAGGTCCGGCAGTTCGATCCGCGCGAGATGCGTTTTCGCGGAATCGTATTCGGGCAGGTCCAGGGCCACCGCGGCAAGTGTGGTCATCGTGCCGGCCACCCCTACCCAGGTATGCGCGCCGTCCACCGGTACATGGGTGAAGGCCTCGGTAAGCCGCTCGGACGCGAAATCGCGGGCCGCGGCCACCTGGTCGGCCGTCGGCGGATTCCCGTGCAGGCACCGTTCGGTGACCCGCACACAGCCGATATCGGCCGAGAACGCCGCCCGCACACCGGTACTGTCCCCCACCACCAGCTCGGTGGAGCCGCCACCCAGATCGACCACCACAAAAGGCCCGTCCTCCGGCCGCAGCTCACCCACTGCGCCCGCGAACGACAGCCGCGCCTCCTCGTCGCCGGTGATCACCTCGGCCTCGGCGCCCGGCACCACGCGACCCAGTTCGGCGCGGGTCATCGCGAAGAAATCTTCCCGGTTCGCCGCATCGCGGGTCGCGGAGGTGGCGACCATCCGCACCCGCCGCACCTCGTGCTCGGCCATCAGGGTCGCGTAGTCGGCCAGCGCCACCCGGGTGCGTTCGATCGCCGCCGGGTCGAGCCGGCCGGTCGCGTCCACGCCCTTGCCGAGCCGCACGATCCGCATCTCCCGATGCACATCGGTCAGCGTGCCGTCCGCGCCGATATCGGCGATCAGCAGGCGGATCGAATTGGTGCCGCAATCCACGGCGGCCACCCTGTCGGTCACGGCGACTCCTTCGAAGCTGGTACATGCGGTCCGCGGCGGGCGGGGTCTCGCATCATGATTCGTGTTCCGGCGGCGGGTACTGCGGCCAGTCCGCCGGGACCGCGGTCCCCCGCAAACCGTTCTCGGCGGCCAGCGCCACCGCTTCGTCACCGAGCGGATTCACCCCCGGCCCCTTGGCCAGCGCGTGCGCGATCAGCACGTGCAGGCATTTCACCCGGTCCGGCATACCGCCGCCACTGAAATCGGTGCCCAGCGGCTCGATTTCGTCGCGCTCGGCCAGATAACTTTCGTGCGCGGCCCGGTAGGCGGCGGCCAGCCCGGGATCGTGGCCCAGCCGTTCGGTCATCCCCTTCATCACGCCCGCGGACTCCAACCGGCTGGCTTCGGCGGTGAGCCGCGGATCGGTCAGGTAATACAGCGTCGGGAAAGGAGTGCCGTCGGGCAGTTTCGGCGCGGTCTTCACCACCGCGGGCATACCGTCGGGTGTCCGGTAGGCGATGGCGAGCACCCCGCGCGGGGCGCGGCCCAATTGTTCGGCGACGATCTGCAGATCTCGGTCGTCGGGTGTGCTCACCTGTTTCCTTCCGGCTGCGGCGCGGGTGGGGCCGATTCTTCGACGGGTGGTTGTTCGGAAATACTGCGCCACAGGTCGGTGTACCACGGGTCGGGAACGTCGCGCGGCGCCTGCGGGTCAGGAATGGCGGGTACCTCGATACCCGGAACCTGCACGATATACGGGGTCTCACCCGGCATCACCAGCCGTAACCGGTCCCGCGCCTCGGACCGGATGTAGGCCGGATCCTCCTGTTGTGCCCGGCGGTCCTTCAGTACGGCGATATCGGCCTCGAGCGTCCGGCGTTCGGCCGCCAGCTGGGCGGCTTCCGAGCGTTGCGTGAAAAAGGTACGCATCGGCACCGCCAGCGTCATGGCCAGCGCACACACCACCATCGCCAGAATGATCGCCTTACCGGCGGAAAGCCCGAGGATGGTCCGTTCCGACCAGTCCCGGGCCCCCGCGGCGCGACTGCGGGACCGGCGGGTGGTACGACGCACCCGTTCGGCACCACCGTGCACTTCGGCGGCAGGCCGCCGGGACGGCGCACGCGACGTACGCCGGTTACCACGCCCGGCCGGGCTGGCCCCGCGCGCACGCCGCTCCGCCATCGTCTTGCTCAGTCCTCGAACGTGAACCGGGGGAAGGCGACATCGCCGGCGTACCGGGCCGAATCGCCGAGTGCATCCTCGATCCGCAGCAGCTGGTTGTACTTCGCCACCCGCTCGCTGCGCGCCGGTGCACCCGTCTTGATCTGCCCGCTGCCCACGGCGACGGCCAGATCCGCGATGGTGGTGTCCTCGGTTTCACCCGACCGATGCGACATCATCGTCTTGTACCCGTTGCGGTGCGCGAGGTCGACGGCGTCCAGGGTCTCGGTGAGCGTGCCGATCTGGTTCACCTTCACCAGCAGCGCATTCGCGGCGCCCTTGGCGATACCGTCCTCGAGCCGTTCCGGGTTGGTGACGAACAGGTCGTCGCCGACCAGCTGCACCTTGTCGCCGATCTCGTCGGTGAGCGCGACCCAGCCGTCCCAATCGTCCTCCGACAGCGGGTCCTCGATGGACACCAGCGGGTACGCGGCGCGGAGTTCGGTGTAGAACTTCGCCATCTCGGCGGCACTGCGCGCCGAGCCCTCGAACTGGTAGGCACCGTTGGAGTAGAACTCGGTCGCCGCGACATCCAGCGCCAGCGCCACATCCCGGCCCAGCTTCAGCCCGGTCTTCCCGACCGCGACGCTGATCAGGTCCAGCGCTTCCCGGGTGCCGGCGACGTCCGGGGCGAAACCGCCCTCGTCGCCCAGCCCGGTGGCCAGCCCCTTCTCCTTCAGCACCGCTTTCAGCGCGTGATAGACCTCCGCGCCCCAGCGCAGCGATTCCTTGAACGTCGGCGCCCCGATCGGCGCCACCATGAACTCCTGCACATCCACCCCGGTATCGGCGTGCGCGCCACCGTTGAGGATGTTCATCATCGGCACCGGCAGCACATGCGCGTTCGGCCCACCGAGATAACGGAAAAGTTCCAGCCCCGACGACTCGGCCGCCGCCCGCGCAACCGCCAGCGACACACCCAGCAGCGCGTTCGCACCCAGCCGGGACTTGTCCGGGGTGCCGTCCAGATCCAGCAGCGCCTGATCGACGGTCCGCTGTTCGACAGCGTCCAGCCCGATCACCGCCGGCGCGATCTCGTCCAGCACCCCCTCGACCGCCTTCTGCACCCCTTTGCCCAGGTAGCGCTCCCCGCCGTCCCGCAGTTCCACGGCCTCGTGCTCACCGGTGGACGCACCCGACGGCACCGCGGCCCGGGTCAGGGTGCCGTCGTCGAGGGCGATCTCGACTTCGACGGTGGGGTTACCGCGCGAATCCAGGATCTCGCGAGCTCCGACCTGTTCGATGATGGCCACGAAAACAACACTCCTTCGGCTGTCGGCACGGTGTGATCAGGAAAGAGCCGTGCAATCGCGAGCCTAGTAGGCCCGCTCGGACCCAGTCCATCTGCCGCCCCGCACCACGCCGAGCTCCCCGGAAGCCGCGGCCCATCCGGTACACCGCCACACAACGGACCCTGCCGCCCAGGACAGTGCCACCAGGTCGCGCGCACACGCCGCCCATGAGCCACAGCACGCCCGAGCGAGGTCGGTCCGCGAGCAGCTTTGTCCAGGGGCCCGTAGTCGCCGGCCGGGTGGGCGAGACTCTGTGCACCCACCGCACGCACCTCGACGGCGCGGGGACGATCTGACGCGACCTGATTCTCGCCGGGGCGACAGGTTCCCACGGCGACCTCGGCGGTACGCGGTCGCCGCAGGTTCGCCGACACTCCCAGTGGAGGTCTCGCCCGGCACCGACGGCGATGCGAGTTCAGCGAGCGGGGGCGGCAATTCCCATCACACGCGGCGGCCGACGCTGTAGGCCGCCGCCCGGTCACGGACCTCCTCCATATAGCTCTGTGACCGGTTATAGGTGAACAGCGCCCGGCTCCACCCTTCCGCACTCAGCAGATCCCCGCCGCTGACGCACAGGTAACGGGCAGCCGTCAACGCCGCATCGTCGATACTGTGCGGATCAGCGACCCCGTCCCCGTTCGCGTCCACGCCCCACTTCCGCCAGGTCTCGGGAATGAACTGCATCGGCCCGACCGCCCGATCGAAAACCGTATCCCCATCGAACCGCCCACCATCGGTATCCCGGATCTCCGCCACCCCCGGCGACCCGTCCAGCGCAATCCCGATGATCCCCGGCTGCACCAACCCATCCACCCCTACCTCGGCACCACGATGCCGACCGTGATCACTCTCCACACTCCCGATCCCCGCCAACGTCGTCCAAGCCACCCCACACTCGGGCCGCGACCTCCCCATCACCACCGCCGCATACCCATACGCCTCCAACGCCGCCACCGGCATCTCCAGCCGATCCGCATGCTCCGCCGCCCAGCCGTTCAACAACGCCGCGGTCCGGCCGGGAGCGTCGATATCGATCACCGGAACCGGCACCCCAGGGCCGGGTGGGGTCCCCTCGGGAATGGGCACGAGTTCCTCACCCACCCCACACCCGGTGAGGAACAACGCGACGATCGAAGCGGCGATAACGCCGTACCTGCGGGAACGCACACCATCCATCATCCAGATCGCCGCGCCGGCGGCGGGGTACCGCGCTGATTGTGTCCGGCATCCCACCCGGCCGGTCGTGCTATCGGCCATCTCCGGTAGGCGCAGGCCGTCCCGGTTCCTGCCCGCGGCTCCCACGGAACGTCGTGTCGGCCAATCGACTACATCAGTGCTGGTTGGTCTTCATACGCCGGACTTATCCAATTCCGACGCGGTAGGTGCAGTACGATTCCGCGAGATCAGAATGTAGGGGGCCGCCGCCATGCACCGACCAGGACGTACTCTGCTGCGCAGATTTCGCGCAATACTGGCAGCTGGAGTGCTGGCGGCGGCGGTTGGGGGCTGCGGTTCGGTGGTGCCGGGCGAGGCCGTCCGGGCCGAACCGAATCTCGCCGATCTCGATGTGGGGAACTATCCGACAGAACCGCTCGAATACGGAACGGCAGCGGATGAGGATGCGGCGCGCTACCGCGAGGCGCAGCGCTTGGGCGACTTTGTCGCGCTGCCGTTGGAAGCCGATCCCGCGTACGTCACGCGCTTGATGGGCATGGGTGGACCGGTTGTACTCGACCGTCGAGATATGCAATCGCTGGTGATCAACGATACTTTCGACGAGGTCGCGGGCGAACTGGTGGCAGGCTGGGTACACACCTGGTCGACCGGCGGTGAGGTCGATACATCGCAGCAGATGAGCATCGCGGTCCTGATGTTCCCGGACGCAGCCACCGCCGAATCCGTGGCAACCGGGCTCGAACACGACGATTTCACCTTCAACACCGACAACCGGCCGGTCCAGCTCAGCAAATATCCGCACTCCAAGGCGCATTGGCGTCCTGGCATAACCTCGCTGGGGAGCTGGACCAGCCACGACCGTTACGTCACCTACATCAAGTACAACGATCTCTCGGGTAGGGCGGAACTACCCGAGATGGTGCAACGTACCGAAGCCTTGCTCGATATCCAGCTACCGTTGCTCGATGAATTCGAGCCCACACCCGCCGAGCAGTTGAACGATGTCGAACTCGATCCGGACAACATCCTGGCATTGACGCTCCCGAAAAGCGAAACACTAATTGCCACAACGGGACCGGCGGGAGCATTCCGCGGGCGCGGAGCACTGTTCGCGCTCAGCGGAATAGAAAACCTGGACTTCTTCGAGAAGGGACAGGTTTCAGCCATCGGGCTGGCCGAATCTGTAGTAATGCGGAGCGATTCCGCCGAGGGCGCCGAAGCACTGCTGAACAACTTCAAGCCGAAGACGGACTCCACCGAATCCACGCCGATCGAAGTTCCCGAGGGAATCGACGGCGGCCAGGTCCACTGCTACAGCAGGAAGCTCGAGGAGTACGAGACAAGGCCATCCAACTTCTGCCTTTTCCGGACGGGACACTTTTTCGCGCAGGTAGAAGGATCACAGATTCAGGATCTGCACCAGAAGACCTCAGCTCAGTATGCCTTGCTTGCCAGATAGGGGGAGATAGTGAAAGTCGCCAAGGGGAGAACCACATATGCGATACGCTGCCTGGCGGCAGCGTCGATCGCCTTACTCGCCACCGGGACGGCAACCGCTTGCTCACAAGAAATTGCCGGACATCCCGAACCAGGCATGACCTCAGTCGACCTGGATGCACTGGATTACGGCACCTTCCCCACCGAGCCGACTCCCTTCGAGATGAAAGTCAGCACCGCCTGGGATATATACGCTCTCGAGTCACGCAGAATGCTGGACTTCCTGATCTCTCCGCACACCGTGGACCCCGATCTCCGCTACCTCCGAGAGACATCGCTTCTCCGCGAGGGAACGGATACCTTGAACGATCTTACGCCCGAGGAATTTGTCCCGATCGCAAACAAGAACTTCTTCGTTTCGGGCGTCGCAACAGCCCGATCCAACAACAGCATCCGCAATCTGAAAGACACCGTTATCGGTCTCATGCGATTCGGCAACGACCATTATGCTCGAACCGCAGCAGCCGAATTCAATGCATTTACCGAGTCCAAGTCCCCCATCCGCGAGAAGCTCGAGTTGGCCGGGTACACGGATACCTACGCCGGTATCTCACCGAGCCAGGACAGAGCGCAGCTCTATGCTGCGCACGGCCCGTATGTCATCGTCGCGGCGATGCAGGCACCGGCTACCGAAGTGAGTCAGACGCGTGAGCGCTTGAAAAGGATCCTCGACCTTCAGTCCATTGCCTTGAAGGACGTTACACCGACCCCGCCCGATGAGATGCTGGACCTACCCACCAACCCAGAAGGCATCGTGAATCTCGCGCTGCCCAACGAATATCAAAACAACGCTGCGTTCGACGATTCCGGCGCCTTCTCCGCGGCTGCCCATCTCCACTGGGAGTACGACGCGGCGGCAATCCCGGATTACAACGCGTACGGCGTCGATCTAGTTGCCCGGAATAATGCAATCGTTTATCGGACGGCCGGCGTTCCCCAGGCGTTCGCCCTGCAGAGCGTACTCGCACGCCCCGGCAAGTACGACGAGGAGTTCGATGGGCCGCCGGGACTGGCCGACGCCCGTTGCGTCCAACGCGACGAGTCCAGCCTGATGTTCGAACCCTACTACTGCGTTGTGGTTTACGACCGCTACGTCGCGCTGGTCGATGACATGGGATTCAGGAATCTGCCCTCACCGGAACTCTTTCAGGCGACATCCGCGCAGTACGCGATCCTGGCCAACAGTAGGTAACCGGCGTGACAGCGAGCATCGAGGTCGCCGTGCCGCGCGGCGGACCATGGGGCAGGATTTGTTCGACGATGCCCGATAGAACGATTGCTCACTACCGGGCGGTCGAACCAGAGGAGGTTTAGATGGCGTTACCGCCCGGCGCCGTTATCGGTGGCTACCGCATCGTGCGCGTACTCGGCAGTGGCGGTATGGGTTCGGTGTATCTGGGGCAGCATCCGAGCCTTCCTCGTCAGGACGCGATCAAGGTCCTCAGCGAGGAACTCTCCCGTGACCCGGAGTTCCGCGCCCGCTTCGAACGGGAAGCCAACCTCACCGCCGGCCTGGACCATGCCAATATCGTCTCGGTATACAACCGCGGCGAGGAAGACAGCCGGCTATGGATCGCGATGCAGTACGTGCCCGGCGCCGATGCCGCCGACGAGGCACGTCAAGGTCCCGCCTCCATGCCGCCGCAGCGGTCGATGCACATCATCGCAGAGGTCGGCAAAGGTCTCGACTACGCACACCGCCGCGGCCTGCTCCATCGAGACATCAAACCGGCCAACTTCCTGCTCTCCCGCTCCGCGGAGGACGAACAGGAACGAGTGCTGCTGACCGATTTCGGCGTGGCCAAGTCGGTGGACGACAGCCAAGACCTCACAGCAACAGGAAAGTTCATGGCCACCGTGGCCTACGCTTCCCCGGAGCAACTACTGGGACAGCCGCTCGACCACCGCTCCGACATCTATAGCCTCGGGTGCTCGTTCTATCGGTTACTCACCGGTCAGAACCCTTTTCCTTCGACGGTTCCGGCCGTGGTCATGATGGGCCACCTGAACGAAGTGCCGCCCGCCATTTCATCAGTACGCCGAGACCTGCCGCCTGCCCTGGACCATGTCTTCACCAAAGTTCTCGCGAAAGACCCCACCAACCGATACAACAGCTGCCGCGAGTTTGTATACGACGCGCATGCGGCGCTTTTCGGACAAGGTATGCACCCTGCTCCGGCGGGCGGAGATACAACGCTACACTCCGGCTACCAGACTACGGGCGGCCCGTACACCAGCGGATATCCCAGCGCTCCGAATTTTCCCCGGAACCAGGAATCTATTGTCACGCAACCGCGGGAGTCGTACACAGACCGCAATCCCCAATCACGGACCGTCGGGAAGAGGCGAGGAATCCTCGTTTTCGCCGCAGTCGCCGTTGTCGCTGTTCTTGCCGCCGTCGGTGTTGTCTTCACGGTATCGAGCGGCGATTCCGGAGGCTCGACCGGAGCAGACCTGGCAGAGATACGCTCCGAACATCCGGAGTTTGCGGGCAAAACAGTAGCGGCCTTCAACTACGGGAATTCCCTGTTCTCCGTGGCGCTCGACGGATCCCCACAGGCAAACTTTCTGCGCGATATCGGGTTCCGTTACAGCGACGAGTATCTTCCGGTCAAGAACGAAAAGTCCCCCCGCGACCTGTCACTGGCCTCATTCAACCTTCCTCAACCTCTCGACTTGGTCATAGTTTCTCGATCCGATAGCAGCGCAGGGAACGGCGGACTGGGCGGACTACCCAACGATTTTCTTACGTCGTCGGCAAAAATTGTTGTTATCGACGATATCAATGCCGTGCAAGGTTTTCAGGTGTGGACCGATCAATCACCAGCCGTAATGGTGGATGAACTCGTTCCAGCCATCGCGAACGTCGTCGGTTGACCCATAGCAGGGGGAATACATGCAGTGGACCAATAGAATTTCGGTAGCAATGGCCGTGCTGGTTACAGCCGTGACAGCGGGATGCGGACAGGAAACCGAAACCGGGGCGGTCGTAGACATTTCAGCACTGCAGCCCGGCAACTACAGGACTACGCCACGGGAAGCAGAAGAGGTACGGAAGCCTGAGAATATCGACGCTCAGGAAGCGCTTCGATTAGCGAAGTTCGTACCATTGATAATGGAAACCGAACCAAAACTGGTATTCGGCCGCATAATCAATCAGCAGAATCTGTTCACACAGCTCAACCCTCCCCAGTTCACTCAAAACCTCACAACAGACGTACCCGGATTTGTCGTAGGCTGGGAAACCAGAGGGCAGCGCAGGGAAGACGAACTTCACGGGCGAGCCGTAACTCTGAGAGTTCTGCGGTATTCGACGCCTGATCAAGCAACCCACGCCGCGAACTATCTCTCCGATCAATACCTGAACGGGCGATACCCACCAAAAGGCCCGACCGCGATTCCTGACTACCCCGGCGCAAGAGCGTACATCGGACAATACGACAGGATCTATGCTTGGACCACCCAGGGTGAATACATGGTCGCGATCGAAGTGGGGCCGGGGGTCGACATACCGCCCGACCCGGCTCCGTTGGCAAATACCGCAAAATCCGTCCTCGATAAGCAATTCGCGAGCCTCGAAGGCTATCAACCGACACCTGTCGACGAGCTCGACGAGCTCCCAATCGATAATGAAGAGATCATTCGGTACACACTGCCCGGCGGCGAAGGCGTCCCCGAAGTGGCGATCGGCCCGGATGTTGCACTCCACCTTACCGAGCGCCCCGATTTGACAAAGCGGGCTTACGAAGACGCCGGAGTCGATCTACTCTCCCTGGCCGGCGGCGATGCCGGCACCACCGTCTACAGGACGAGCGATTCGGCAGCAGCAGACCGCTTGAAAGCCTTCTTCATCTCACAACTGGAACCTGAGCTCGATCCTGTCGAAGCCCCGCCCGGGCTGCCATCTGCGCACTGTGTCGAAAACCCGGAGGAAACCCAGTCTTTGGCCTGTTACTTCACCAACGGCCGCTATGCGGCCTACATCAAGGATGCCATCCAGATACAGGAGCTACATCAGAAAACATCGGCCCAGTATCTGCTCCTGAACGAAGCGCCACAGTAGCGATAAAGCCCTGTGCCCCAAGCGATTAGCTCGAGGCACAGGGCTATCGGCAGGATGACGTCACATCCACTTCGCGGCATTCTGCGCATCGGTGGTCGCCATATCGATGGCGCCGTCCTCAACAACCTTTGCGATAGCCTCGATAATGGGCAGAAGTCCCGAGTTGTCAGCGGGATTCTCGATGGCATTATTCCATCGCGTCTGCTTATCGAGGTAGGCCTGCTGGGCACCGGACTCCCACTGGGCAACCAGGCCGTTCACGTATCCCAGCAGCTCCTGATGCGTCTCGGACAAGCGACCTTTCGCAGCGCGAAGGTCACCCGACATCGCGATCAGCTGGTCCTTCGAATAATTCACCTTCGACATGGAAAATCCTTAAGTCTGATGTGGCGGCTGGGTTCAGATGTTCAGGCTGGAAGCAGGGGCACCGAGATCACCCGAGGCACCTGCCGAGTTCAGGGCGGCCAGGTTGGCCTCTTCCTGTGCGTCGTAGCCCCGTCCGTTCTCCCGGATCTGGACCGCGATCTCGGCAAGCACACTGTTCAGCTGCTGCGCCTTCTGGTCGTAGTCCCCCATGATCCTGACGAAGGCAGCAGCGGCTGCGCCTTCCCATACGCCTTGAGAACCGGCGACAATGTCGCGGACCCTGCCGATCTCGGACTGGATCTGCGAGTTCACCGTCTCGACGTGCTTGGCAGCAGTCTCCATTGCGGCCAAATCGGCAACTACCGACATGATTCCTCCTCGTTACGAGTTCGGATCCGGACCCCCTGCGTCCGCAAACGGTCCGAACTTGCCTTCATGATGATTGGACGGAGTGCCCGCCCAATCGGTTCCAACGAATTTCGGAAAAAATCCCGGCCGGGTGTCATCGGGTGATGTCCAGCGAGGATGCGAGGTCTTCACAGATAGGTGTAATCGAGTCCTGCCCCCCTGTCTGATACTGGCATCCGATGCTGATCTGGATGCTGTGCTCGACGATAACATGCCAGTCAACGGTGGATCCGCCCTCCGGATGCTCGGAATAGGCGAGCCCGGAGCGGCCACCGAAGACCACGTCGCGGCGGATCGGAGAGTACAAACCTGCTGCGGCCGACGCTCTTTTGGCTTCGAGGTCGGCGGCCACCTGTTCGTAGCCGGCGCCGGAGGCCAGCAACTGTTCCTGGATGACCGTGATGCGAGCCTTCAGCCCCTCGGCGGGCTCCAGGACCACGCGGTCGGTTGATGCGGTGGTGGGGTTGGTGACCCGCCAGCCTTCGGGAACGGTGAACGCAATGGGCCCTACGGTCATGGAACCGGAGTCGGGTGCGGGTTCCTGTGATTCGGCGGGGGCGCTGGTGGTCGTCGGAGTGGAGGCGACCGCCTCGGAATCTCCTCCGGTGGACATACCGAGGAAGACTCCACCGGCCACCAGTACCGCAAGCGCCATTACCGCGGCAGCGCCGACATAGAGCGGAGTTTTCGAGCGCGGTGGCCTGGTGGCGGCCGCTCGTTCGCGCAGTGGTTGCAGCCATTCGGCGTCGGCGGCGGCCGGTGGGAGGCTGGGCCGCTGGTCGATGGGGTCGGTGTTGCGGGCCCGCACCAGGTCGGCGCCGCCGAGAACGAGTAGTTCGGCGCGGCACAGTTCGCCGATCACGTCGGCGACGAGATTGAGGAAATCGGCGTCCGTGCGGCCGACGATGACCACGGAATCGACCTGGCAGCCGTGGATCAGGCGTTCGATCATCGAACGGAAGGACGTACGGCCGTGCTCGTCGCCGCTGATCTCGACTGCGGCGAGAAGTGGTTCGTGTTCACAGAATTCGAGCCGCGGGCCGCTGTCACTCGGCACCACCGTCGATGCGGTGGTCGACAACGGGCCGAATTCCAGGACCACGGTGCGCACGTCCCGGATCCGCTGTGTGGCGATTACCGCGCGAAGAGCCGCCGGCTGCAGTTCTACGTGGCCGGCATGGCGGGTGGCCGCGGAATGCAGGACGGCCAGGCGATGCGGGTCCCATTCGCTGGGGTGCACCACCGTCAAGCGCTCGCAGGGTGAATTGATACGCAGTTGAGTGAGGGTGTGGCCGAAAACGGTGGCCAGCGCGTCCACCGGTTTCGGCATACCCGGGTCGTAGGCGATGCGGTCGGCGGTGATGAGCTGTGCCGGCGATACCGCGATCGACGGCGGTGCCAGCGGCTCGCCGACAACGAGAGTACGACCGTCGCTGCCCGGGACGACCGAGGGCACGAAGTCTGCATGGGTGTTCGCACTCCATGCCCACAGCCGGGTTTCGGTCAGCGCGATCTCGACGGCGGGCATTACAGGCCCGGCATCCACGAGGTCTGGATGAGCTCGGCGGCGGACCGGCCGGCCAGGGTCCCCCGCCCGGGCGGCATTGCGCTCGGGCGCACATTGCCCATCAGGTTGCCTTCTTCTCGGCTACCACTCATGACCAGGCCGGGCGTCGCCAGATCCCGCATCCGCGAGATCACCGCTTCGTACATGGCCCGGCCCGCGCCGCCGGAACGCCGCGCGATGATCAGATGCAGGCCGATGTCCTTGGCGTGGGCGAGGTAGTCCACGATCTGCGCGATCGGGTTACCGGCGGAGCCGCTGGACACCAGGTCGTAGTCGTCGACGACCACGTAGAGGTCGGGGCCGGACCACCAGGAACGGTCGCGCAATTCCTGCGGCGTGATGTTCGGGCCGGGCAGACGCGTCTGCAAGAGTCCGGCGAGATCGCGCATATTGGTCTTGAGGCCCTCGGCGCCGGTCGCGTAGGCGGCCAGCCTTTCCTGCGGGAACGCACCCAGCATGGTGCGGCGGAAATCGACCAGGATGAGCGCGGCCTGATTCTGCGCGTTGGATTCGATGATCCCGCTGACGATATTGCGCAGCAGGGTCGACTTCCCGCATTCGGTGTCGCCGAAGATGAGGAAATGCGGATTCTCGTCGAAGTTGAGGAATACCGGGGCCAGCTCGGATTCGTTGATACCGATCGGGATCGCGGCATTGCGCCGGTCCGGCGGCCCCTGCCAGGGACCGATGGCGCGCACGAACTGCTCGCGGTCGAGTTGTTCGGGCAGCATCCGGACCTGGGGCGCCGGGCGTCCCGGCGTCGCCTGCTGCAGGCGGGCGACGGCGTCGGCCACACCGCGGCTGATGTCGTCCGGATCGGAGGAACCGTCGACCCGGGGGAGCGCGGTGATCATATGCAGGCTCTCCGGGGTCATACCGCGTCCCGGACGGCCCTGCGGTACCAGTGCGGCGACCTTGCGGCCGAATTCGGAGTCGGCCGGATCGCCGAGACGTAGTTCGAGGCGGGTACCGATCTGGTCCTTGAGCTGGGGGCGGGCCTCCATCCAGCGGGACAGGGCGATCACTACGTGCACACCGTAGGAGAGGCCCTGGACGGCGAGGTTCATGATGGCCTGTTCGAGGGGCTCGAAATCCTGGCGGATGGAGCCGTAACCGTCGATCACCAGGAAGGCGTCGCCGAAGGGGTCCTCGTGGGCGCCGGCGGCGGCCTGGCTGCTGGAGGGGTCGCCGGCACGCAGGCGGCGGAATTCCGACATCGATTCGATGCCGAGCTGGCGGAACCGCAGTTCACGGTTGCGCACGATGGTGGTCATCTCCGCAACTGTGCGGCGGACCTTGTCTTGGTCCAGGCGGGCCGCGACCGAACCGACATGAGGTAGGCCCTCGAGGCTGGCGAGGGTGCCGCCACCGAAGTCGAGGCAGTAGAACTGCACCTGTTCGGCGGTGTGGGTCATCGACATCGACATGATCAGCGCACGCAGCATCGTCGATTTACCGGACTGCGGACCGCCGACCACGGCGACGTTGCCGCGGGCGCCGGACAGGTCCACGACCAGCGGATCACGCCGCTGATCGTAGGGGCGGTCGACGATGCCGATGGGTGCGCGCAGGCTTGCGACGGCGTTGTATTCGCCGGTGAGGATCGAACGCTCGTTGAGCTCGTCGAGCGGCGGGGCGGCGTCCAGCGGTGGCAGCCAGATGGCGTGCGCGGGGCGGCCGTGCCCGCGGATCCGGGCGGCGATCATGCCCAGGTTGGAGATCTGTTCGCCGTCTTCGACCAGGGGTTCCGGCTCGTCGACGGGTTCGGGAGCCAGTGGAACACGATCCGCGGCACGGAATTCGACATGTTTGGCCAGGAACGGCCGCGCGGTGATATCGATTTCACCGGCGCTGGTGGCGACCGAGATATCGCGCTGCGGACCACCACCCACATACGCGCCCGAAACGTAGGAGGCCTGGAAACGCTGGATCTCGCCCGAATCGGATTTCAGATAACCGCCGCCGGGGACGCCGGGCAGGTTGTACGCATCGGGAACGCCGAGTACTTGGCGGGATTCGTTGGCGGAGAAGGTTTTCAGGCCGATCCGGTAGGACAGGTGGGATTCGAGGCCCTTGAGTTTGCCCTCTTCCAGCCGCTGCGAGGCGAGCAGGAGATGCACATGCAACGAGCGGCCCAGACGACCGATCATCACGAACAGTTCGGCGAAATCCGGGTGCTGGGTGAGCAGTTCGGAGAATTCGTCGAGCACCACGAACAGCGCGGGCAGCGGATCCAGGTCGGCGCCGGCGGCACGGGCTTTCTCGTAGTCGGAGACATTGGCGAAGTTACCGGCCTGACGCAGAACTTCCTGCCGGCGGTTCATCTCACCGGCCAGGGCGTCGCGCATACGGTCGACGAGGTCGGCCTCTTCTTCGAGATTGGTGATCACGGCCGCGACATGTGGGACCTGGTCGAGGCCGAGGAAGGTCGCACCACCCTTGAAGTCGACCAGGACCAGGTTCAGCTGGTCCGGCGAATGGGTGGCGAGCAGGCTCAGCACCAGGGTGCGCAGGAACTCCGATTTACCGGAACCGGTGGCACCGATACACAGGCCGTGCGGGCCCATACCGGATTCGGCGGCTTCCTTGATATCGAGAACGACCGGCAGCCCGTCGGCGCCGACACCGAACGGCACCCGCAGGCGTTCCCGGCCGTAGCGGGGACGCCAGGCGCTCTCCGGGTTGAAGGAACCGAGGTCGCCGAGGCCCATGAGCTGGGCCCAGGTGTCGATGGTTTCGCCCTCGGTGACCTCGACATCGCTACTGCGCTGGGTCGCGGCCCGGTAGGGGGCCAGGCGGCGGGCCACCTGCTGGGCCTGCTCCGGACTGAGCCGGTCGATCATCGCGAAACGTTCCTGGTTACCGGTGGCTCCGCGACCCAGGCATTCGCCGTTGCGGATGGTCAGGGTGATCCCGCGGGAGACGGCGAGCCGTGGAGCGTAGCCGCAGAGGTCGATAACGGTGACACCTTCGTACCCGGCCTCGCGCAGCTGATCCTCCTCGGCTTCGAGCAGGCCCCCGTCCACCAGGATCACCACATGCACCATGGCGGAGTTGGTGGGCTGGTTACGCGAATAGCGGACACGGTTGGCCAGGACCGGCGCCAAACCGGCCATCATCTCCCGGATCGAGCCGTAGAACATGCGCTGACTGCCGATACCGTCCTGGGCATCCGGGTGCTGGGTATGCGGCAGCCATTTGGTCCATTCCCATTCCGCGCTGGTGTCGGGTCCGCAGACCACCGCGGTGAGCACCTGGTCGGGGCCGTGGAACATGGCCAGCTGGACCATCATCGCGCGCACCATATCGCGGGCCTGGGCGCGGTCGCCGTCGAGCGCGATCGTGGCGAAACCCTTCACCGCGACCGCGGTCGGCAGATCCGGGACCGTGGAATGGGCCCGGACGAAACGTCGCAGCGATACCGCGGCGATGGGTTCGAGTTCCTCCACCGGGCCGGTCTCCGGCGCCACCAGGCGGGTGGCCAGCCGCTGACCACCGATCCCGATGCGCACATGACAGAAGTCCTTGTCGCTGGGACGGCGTTCCCACATCCGGGAGGTGCCCGCGAGCATCCAGACCAGACCGGGTTCGGGGTGACTCCATTCGACCGCGGACCGCTGTTCGGTGGCGGTCACGTCGACATCTTTGCGGACCTGGTCGAGATAACGCAGATAATCCTTGCGGTCCTCGTTGGCCTCGGCCGCCTTGGCGCCTTTGCCGTTCCCCTGACCGGCGAACATGCCGATCATCGAGACCATCATCATCATCGGGAACATCAACGACATCGGGTTGGACGCGATACCGCCGCCCTGCGTGAACATCAACGCCATCATCCCGACCATGCCGATGATCATCACCACCGGCATGAGCTTCATCAGCAGGTTTCCCGGCGTTACCCGGGGAATCTCGGGGGGCGGTTGCAGTGTCACTTCGCCGCCCGGGGTTCGTGGAACCTCCCGGCGCGCACGCCGCTGAAACCGAACCGTGGTCATCGAGCGAGATCCCCCTTGTGGCAATGCGATGTTCGGGCTCAGTGTAGAGGCAGGCGCGAACATGTCGTACAGTTCGACCTGCATTCTGCTGGCCGCGACGGGGGCACGCAACCCGCGCCGTCTGCTGGGAGAATGTGAAAACGGCAGGGTAGCGAACAAACTTGGGGGAAGCGTGACGCATGCGCGACTCGACCATATGGAGGAAGATTCCTCGCGGGGTATAGTCCGCGCACCGGATCTCACCAGGGTCACCATTCTGGCCAAACACACACAGGTCGATATGGCCATCCCGGTAGATGTGCCCGTGGCCCTGGTCATTCCCAGCGTCGTCGATATGGTCGCCGCGCACAGCCGCACCAATGAGTTCGACAATCAGGGCGAACGGTTCGAACCGGCCGATTGGGTGCTGGCGCGGATCGGTCAGCCGCCGCTGTCGAACTCGTTGAGCCTGGGCGAACAGGGCATCCGCGACGGCGAGTTGCTGATGCTGGAGAGCTCCGCGAACACCGCGCCCACTCCACTGTTCGACGACATCATGTACAACGTCGCCGTCGCCGACGCCGAACATTTCCGCGGCTGGAACCCGAAGACCGCGCGGACCACCGGCTCGATCCTGGCCGTTCTCGCCATGCTGGCGGGTTGCACGGGCCTGCTGGCGGCGCCCGATGCGATGCCCGGCTGGATCACCGGCGCGATCGCGCTGGGTGTGACCGTACTGCTGGTGGCGGCGGCGATGGTCCTGAGCCGCGTCTACGGGGATCCGAAAACGGCGCTGGTACTCGGCGCCTGCGCACTGCCACTGGCCTTCACCGGCGGCATGCTCATCGTCCCGGACCACTACGGCTGGGCGCATCTGCTGCTCGGGTCCACACTGTTCGGGGCCACCGCGATCCTGGCCTGGCGTGTGACCGGTGTCGGGCTCGGGGTGTTCATCGGCGCCGGCACCGTAGCGATCTTCCTGGTGCCCTCGGCGCTGGTCGGGCTGCTCACCGCGCAGCGGCTCGAGGCGGTCGGCGCCGTGGTGGCGGCCGTCGGGCTCGGCGCATTGTCGCTGGCCCCGCGTATCTCGATGGCGCTGGCGAAACTACCGCTGCCGCCGGTTCCGGCCCCGGGGACCCCCATCGACCCCACCGAGGAAGATCCCGACGACCATCGCGCCCTGCCCACGCTCGACATCCTGCACGCGAAATCCATGCGGGCGCGCACCTATCTGAGCGGACTGGTCACCGCGACTGCACTGGTCACGGTGGTCGGCGCCCTGGTGGCCACCGATCCCGACTACGGCGGCTTCTACTGGCAGGGCATCGCCCTCGCGCTCGTCTGCGCGGCAGTTCTCATGTTCCGCAGCCGCACCTACGCCGGCGCGGAACAGGCCGTCATCCTGATCGTCGCCGGTGCCGCCATCCTGCTGGTCATGCTGGCGGCCATGGCGTTCGTGGCCGATCTGCCGCTGGCGGCGTTCGGGGCGGCGCTGGTGATGGTGATCGCGGCCCTGATCCTGGGCATCATCGTCCCCAACCAGTCGGCGACACCGCCGATGCGGCGCGCGGCCGAACTGATCGAATACGGGTTCGTGGCCGCCGTGCTGCCGCTCGTGTTCTGGGTGGCCGACTTCTACTCCCTCGTCCGCGGACTGTGAGCCGGGGGATCCGCACCGCGGCCGTGGCCGCGGTCCTGGGGGTGAGCGCATCGCTGGGGTTCGCGCAACCGATCGCCTACGCCGACCGGCCCCCGGCGGTGGACCCGGGGCAGGTGCCTTCCGGTGATCCGGCGAAACCGAGCGAACCGACCGAACGCAAGGCCAACGCCCCGTGCACCAGCACGGTCGCCGGCGGCGAGGGCCCGACCGTGCCCGCCGCGCAGGCGGCGCTGGACCTCCCGCACGCGTGGCAGTTCTCCAAAGGAGAAGGTCAAGTTGTTGCGGTGATCGATACCGGCGTCGCCCGGCATCCGCGGTTGCCGGGCCTGCGCGCCGGCGGAGATTTCGTGTCGAACAGCGGCGACGGCACCGAGGACTGCGATGCGCACGGCACACTGGTGGCCGGCATCATCGCCGCGAGTCAAGTTCCGGGTCAAGGTTTTTCCGGTGTGGCACCCGCGTCGACCATCCTCGCGATTCGCCAGACGAGCGATAAATACGTGAAGGCGGGCAGTAACGCCACCAAATCCCCCGAGGACCTCTCCAAAGAGGGATACGGAAATGTCGCGACCATGGCGCAGGCCATCCGGCGCGCCGCGGATATGGGCGCCACAGTGATCAACATCTCCGAGGTCGCCTGCAGTTCCAGCCCCATCTCCGACGGTTCGCTGGGCGCGGCACTGCACTACGCGGTGCATACGAAGAACGCCGTGGTCGTCACCTCCGCGGGTAATACCGACAACGACAACTGCAAGGGCAACACCAACATTCTGGATCCACTCGATCCCGCTGCGGATCCGTGGAGCAAAACAACCGTCAATGTCACGCCGGCCCGCTATGACGATCTGGTGCTCTCGGTCGGCTCCATCAACGCCGACGGTGCACCCTCCGAATTCACCGTTCCCGGACCGTGGTTGAGCGTCGCCGCCCCCGGAGAGAACATCGTGTCACTGGATGCGGTCGGCACCGGGGTCATCAACGGCACTGTCGGCGCCCAAGGCCAGCAGAGCATCAACGGAACGAGCTTCGCCGCTCCCTATGTTTCCGGTGTGGTCGCACTGGTTCGTTCACGTTTCCCGGAACTTTCGGCCGTGGAAGTGATGAAACGGATCCAGGCCACCGCGCACGCCCCGGCCGAAGGCTGGAACCCGTACGTGGGCTACGGCGCGGTCGACCCGGTCGCCGCCCTGACCAACGAGGTCACCGGCGAACTCCGGCCCAAAGAACCGAATCCGCCGATGAGCAAACAACTCGCGGTACCCGCGCCACCCGACCCGCCGGACCACACGGCCCGCAATGTGGCGCTGATCGGCAGCGGAATCATCGGCGGCAGCCTGATCATCGGCTATCTGGCGTCGTTCCCCACGCGGCGACGGTTCGGAGTCGGCGAAGACGACGCCTGAGAACCGTCGGTATAGCGATCGGGACCATCCGGCCTGCCGCCGTGCCGGGGTGCGTTCCCAGGAAGTAGCGGGCCGGCGACTCGGATGTCTTCCTTGCACAGCGATGCCTACTGCACCTGTCATGGGTGTCCGGACCAGGTGTTCGAGTTCGTTCCGGAAGTACGACGTCGCCCCTCGCCGGGTTCATCCGGTGTGCGGACCTGGTTCCGCCGATTCGGCATCCTCGGGACGGAGTCCGGGGCGGTTGAAGGATGTGCGCCAGTGCCGATTCCGCTCCGCCGGCCCGGCATCGATGTGGCGAGGTGGGTCACCGAGGGGACTGAGCAAGCTTGGCCCGGAATACCTCGGCGGAGGTTGGTCCAGGTCGGAAATCGTCAGTGCGCCGGCCCGATCAGCATCTCACCGGCCGGCTCGGGAACAGATCGCTGACCGGTCGCACGACCGGGCCGAGGGCCGAACTCGACAGGCTCACCCGGCCAAGCGGGTAGGTGCGGCTCCGGCTCCCCTGCTGGTCCGGGGAGCCGGAACGCGGACTATTTCGTGGAAGCGACCGGCTGATCCGCCGGCTCCGGATCCGGTGCGACACCATCGTGTGCGACCAGCGCCTCTTCCCGGCCCAGGGTCGGCCCGGACGCCAGCAAACCCACGATCGGCCAGGGTGCGGGTTCGGCCTTGTCCGGCATGCCGAGTGCCTTCACGGCGTCGGCATTCTTGATCCCGAACCGCACACCGGTATCGGCGATATAGAAGATGCTGTCCTTACGCCTGCTGTCCGGTTCGATACCCGTGGTCTGGACGTAGGCGCCGGTGCCCGGGGCGATATAGGTGGAGTCGACGTTCTGGCCGGAACCGTCGGCCTGCGCGAGCGGAACCAGTTTGGCGCTGTCCTTCATCGGCAGGCTCACTCCGGTGATCAGCTGCAGTTCGGCGCGGGTGCCGGTGTTCTCGCCCGCTTCCGGGACCGGTTTCCAGGACAGGCAGCTCACCGGCCGGTCCATGGCCTCGAGGATGCTCGGCGCCGTCGCCGGGTAGGTCTGGACCTGCAGCGCCGAGGAAACGGCGGCGCGGGTGCGCTGGGCCTGGTCGATGATGAAATCGCTGGAGGTCTGCGGGTTGGCGTTGCGGATGATGTCCGCGGTCAGCGGCGAGACCTGCTGCAGACCGTCGGCGAGCACCACATAGAACTCCTGCGAGGTGCCCACCTGCACCACCTCACCGATACGGTGATCGCCGATCTGGTAATCGGGGACACCGCCGGGATCGGCGATCGGCGGAGCGATGAGCGGCAGGACCTCGGGGATCGCGTTGATCAGGCCCTCGCTCACCGGGCGCGGCGTGGCACCGGTGATGTTCAAAGCGTCGGTGACCGGGCGATCGTTCATATCGACCCGGGCGCGTTTGTTGTCGTACACCAGGTAGGTGTGCTTCTCCCCCTGCACGAGCAGTGCTTTACCGGGTTCCACGGCCGAGGCCTTCGCGCCCAGTTCCAGACCGCCCGCGAGCACCGAGGTCGTGCGGTCCTGACTGCCGTCGTTCTTCAGCACGTCACAGATGGTCCACGGCCGGCCTTTGCCTTCGGAATCGAAGTGGATCGCGCTGGGCGCACCGGGGATACCGATCAGCGGCCCCCGCGCCTTCTTACCGACCTCCGATTCCTTGACGATCACCGCCTTGGGCGCATCACCGGCAGCCAGCCGGGCCGAGGCCAGGTTCAGCGCCGGATGCACCACATCGTTGAGCACCACGTAGACCGCGCCGGATTCCTTACCGATGAGGAGCGTGTTGTCGCCGACCTTGTCCTGCGGGCGGAGCAGCGCCAGCACACCGCACCCCGCCAGCACCACAATGGCCAGGACCAGGCCCACCACGTAGGCACGCACCTGGGAACGCATGGGATCGTGCAGCATTCGCACGTCGCGTCGCACCAGCGCATGCTCCATCCGGCGAACCAGAAAGTTGTAGCCGCTGATCTGCCACCGAGTTGTGGGCTTTGAAGGCATCGTCTTCCCCCGAACTGTGCTCGTGCTCGCGGAACACAGTACAGTTCCCGGGGACGTAGTTCAGCTCGGCCGCCCGATAATCGGCCGACACCGGGTACCTGGGGGACTCTTATGGCCGTGCCAGCCACATCGGGACGCAGGCGCAACCTGCTGTTCGGGCGTATTTCGATGCCGAATCTGCTCATCGCGCAGGTACTCGCGCTCGGCGCGGCGACCGTCGTGCTGCTGGTTGGACTGAGTCCGTGGATCGCCCTCGGGGTCGCGGTGGTCACCGGGTTGATCCCGTTGATCCCGATCGGCCGCCGGGTACTGCTGGATTGGATCGCCACCTGGTGGAACTACCGCGCGCACCGGGAATACCGGATCGGCGACAGCGACGATTTCCGTGGCCCCGACGACCGTTCACTGGGCCTGTACTGGGATGAGAGCCGAGTTGTCGCCGTCGTCGAGGTACTGCCCCCGCCCGGAGGATTGACCCGGATCGACCGCACCGCGGTCCACGCTTCGCACCTGCTGCCGATGGCCGAACTGGCGACCTGCCTCGCCCAGCACGACATCCTGCTCAGCGGTATCGACATCATCAGTCACGGCCACCGCAGCCGCTCCGGCACACCGGCGGGTGCCATCTACGAATCGCTGCTGGGCCCGCTGCCCGCCACGGCGCATCGCACCGTCTGGCTGGCGATCGGTTTCGATATGGTCGACTGCCCCGGCGCCGCGTCCCGGCGGGGCGGTGGCGACGAGGGAGCCGCACGGTCGGTGACCATCGCGACCCAGCGGATCGTACGCACACTGGAAGACGCGGGCTGCGCGTCGCGCCTGCTGACCGCATCGGAGATCCGGTCGGCCGTGCGGCAGGTCATCCACGGTGAGGATGCGCGCGATCTCACCCATCGGTGGCGTTATGCCGAACTCGGCAACAGCGTGAACATCGGGGCGGCGATCGACCCGAAACAGCTGGGGTCGGAGATCCTCTCGCAGTTGTGGGTCGCGGAGTCGCGCGGTACCACGGTGGCAGTGCGGTTGCGCCCGGGTACAACCGCGGACACCGTGCATGTGGGGGCGGCCTGGCGGTCGACGCTGCGGGAGATGCCGGAGAAGACGAAATCGAAGGGCATGGTGTCGGTGAACGGCCGGCATCGCGACAGCCTGCTCGCGCATCTGCCGATCGGTGTTCCCGACCTGGAAGATGTAGTGCCGACCGCCGAATACCCCGTCGAGGTCCTGGACGCGCTCGCCCTGCCGTCGTCGGGTTGCGGTCAGCTGATCGGCTCGGACGACGAAGGTAACGGCGTCGCGCTGCGCATCATCGGTGCCGGTATTTCTGCGGTGTACGTCGCCGGCGAGCTGTATCTGGCCCAGCAGCTGGTCTTCCGCGCGCTGGCCGTCGGCGAGCGGATCCTGGTCCGCACGAACCGGCCGCATGCCTGGTATCAGCTGATCGAGACGATCGGAAACCCCGAACGCCTGATGCTGGCGATGGAAACCCACCAGTCCGACGCCGGGTTCACCGCGACGGTCGTCGACGGTGTGATGGCGCCTGCCCCGCACGCCGGTATCACCACGATCTACGTCACCGGCGACCCGATGGGCTGGCCCGCCACAAAACCGGATCTGTCGATCCAGCAGCCCGGCGCGATCGGCAGCCGGGTGGTTCTGCGCACCGCGACCACTCAGATCCCGTTGAACCTGGTCTCGATCCCGCGCGAGCACACATATATCGGCGAACCCCGTACCCGCCAGCCGGCGGACCGGGCACGGCCCGCCCCCGCCCGCCAGCCGCAGCGCCGCTGAGGAAAGCCGCACCGCGGCACCGGGTTTCAGCGGCCGAATACGGCCTTCCACAGGTCGGCCACGATCCGGTTCATCGGTGCCACCACCCGCCGGTGCACCCAGGCGATCGGGTGCACCACAACCACCTCACCGACCACCGCCAGTGCCCGCAGCACCGGGCGCAACGCATAGCGGTAGACGAACACACACGGCACGACGACCAGCACGCGTACCACCGCGGTGGCGCCCCGCCAGCCGTACGCGGCGAGGGCCGCGAGCAGAATCGCAGCAACCATCGCTGCACCATGCGCAGCGGCCATACGACACCCCACTGCCACAACCACCGGCCGGTGACTGCCACCGCGTACAGCACCGGCTGCAGGAGCCACCGCCAGAACCATTCGGCGGTTGCCGCGATCGCGTACAGCACCGGGCGGAGCACCCACCGCCACACCATGACGAGCACGGGTCGTATCGCGCGCCGCCAGAGCCATTGCTCTACGGCATACCGGAGCGGGCGCAGCACCCAGTCCAGCACGAACGCACCCAGCGGCCTGAGCACCATTCCCCACAGCACATGCCGAAAGGCCCAGCCCCACACCACATCCGTCAGGAACAGCCACGGCGGCCGGATCAGCCAATACCAGACGAACCGGCTCGCCGGCACCAGCAACCTGTCCCGGATGAAGACACCCGCCGCCACGATGGCCCGCCCGCACAGCTTCAGCCCCTCCCAGACGAGCCGCACCGGAACGAGCAGCACCACCGCGACGGCCCGCGCCACCCATTCCCCGATCGATACCGGACGCTGCGGCTCCGGTGAATCTGTCGATTTCATCGAATCCTCCTCCCGCACGCCATCGTCGCACTCTGCTGCGACAAATCGCACAGGAAGCCCAGCGGCGGCACGCATCGAGAATGCGGGAATGCCGATCCGACGGCACTCGCGAACCGATTCACCCCGGATACGGGCCGCTCGCCTTCATCCCGGATACGGGTCGCTCGCCCGAGCCGCGGCCAGGGCCCTTCCCCACCAGGCCAGCTGGGAGAGCATCCGCTCGGCTGCGTCGATGGCGGCACCGTCGCCGGTGTTACCGTCGGCGTCGAACTGTTTACGTGCGCGGTGGAAGCTCACCGTCTCCCGGACCGAGACCATATGGATTTCCGCGACGACCTGGCGCAGCTGCTCCACCGCCCGCAGGCCGCCCGATAGACCGCCGTAGGAGACGAATCCGATCGGTTTGGCCCGCCACTCGTGTTTGACGCTGTCGAGCGCGGTTTTCAGGGACGCCGGGTAGCCGTGGTTGTACTCCGAGGTCACCACGACGAAGGCGTCGGCGGCCGCGAGTCGTTCCCGGAAACGCTCGGTTTCCGGCGTTTCGGAAAGGTCCGGCGGAAGCGGTGCATGGAGCAGGTCGATGACCCCGGTATCGAACTCGGGCCGGGCGCGGGCCGTGCGGATGAACCAGTCGGCGACCACGGGGGCGAAACGTTGCGGCCGGATACTGGCGACTATCACCTCCAAACGGAGCGGACCGTCCACGGCACGTGGCTCGTCCGCTCCGTTCACGGCAGCTCGAACGGGAGTGCGACACCGGCGTGTACCCGGCAGTGTTCGCAGGTGCCGGTATCGGCGATGGCGGCAACCGCGTCGTGGACGAGCTTCTTGAAAGGCCCGATATTGCGTTCGAATTCGGCGAAGACATCCGCCGCATGCACCCCGTCGCCTTCGGTGAGCCCGGCATCGAGATCTGTGACCAGGGCGAGGGCGGCGTAACACATTTCCAGCTCACGGGCGAGGACGGCTTCGGGATAACCGGTCATATTGACCAGTTCCCAGCCCTGCGCGGCATACCACCGGCTTTCGGCGCGGGTGGAGAAACGCGGGCCCTGGATCACGGCCATGGTTCCGTGTGGTTGCACGTGGACCGCGCTGTCGGCGGATTTCACCGCGACCGCGCGCAGGTCGGGGCAGTACGGGTCGGCGAACGATACGTGGATGCCGTTGGCGTCGAAATAGGTCTGGGCCCGGCCGGAGGTCCGGTCGACCAGCTGGTCCGGGATCACCACCGTGCCCGGCCCCCAGTCCGGGCGCAGGCTGCCGACCGCGCACGGGGCGAAGATCCGCCGTACACCCAGCGAACGCAGCGCCCACATATTCGCCTGATAGGGCACCGTGTGCGGGGAATACTCGTGCCGACTGCCGTGGCGGGGCAGGAATGCGACCGGACGCCCCTCGACGGTGCCGACCGTTATCGGTGCGCTCGGGTCCCCGTACGGGGTGCGTACCGTAACCGGTTCCATGGCGCCGTCGAAAAAGTCGTAGAATCCGCTACCGCCGATAACCGCCAGCGCAGGTCGATCGTGGGATGTCATAGTGTCGATTCTCGCGCGCCCGGCCCGCGAACGCACGGCGGGCACCTGACAGAAATCGCCGGTGACTGTACCCTATGGGGGTATAGACGGTCTTCCGACCGGCGCAGAGGAGATACCCGGTGACTTCCGACCCGACCACAGCCGACACGGCCACCGACACGACGGCCGCCCACGGACACGCACATCACGGCTACATCACCAGCAAGGAAGATTATCTGAAGCGGCTACGCCGGATCGAGGGCCAGTCGCGGGGCTTGCAGCGGATGGTCGAAGAGGAGAAGTACTGCATCGATATCCTCACGCAGGTCTCCGCGATGACCAAGGCGCTGCAGGCCGTCGCGATGGGGTTGCTCGAGGACCATATAAGCCACTGCGTCGTGGATGCGGCGGTCGCCGGAGGCCCCGAGGCCGAAGCCAAGATCAAAGAGGCCACCGACGCCATCGCCCGCCTCGTCCGCTCCTGAACACCAATAGTCTCATCGACGACATCTGCCGCAACGGCCATGAAGGCATCGGAAAGCCCGGCCCGCTATGAACAGCTCGGCGAACGAAGCTGTTCAGGGGTTCAGCAACGGGGCCAGGGCGCGCAGGGTGGCGAGATAGTCCTCGCCCAGCGCCTGCAGCGCCAGGTGGTCGGCGCCCGCGTCGATATGCGCGCGGACCTGGTCGGCGACCTCCTCGGCCGACCCGTGGACGGCGAGCGCGTCCAGCAGGCGATCACTCCCGGGCTTGGCGATATCGTCGTCGGTGTAGCCCAGCCGCCGGAGGTTGGTGGTGTAGTTGCGCAGCCCGAGATACATCTCGACCACCGTGCGGCCGGTGGCCCGGGCGCGTTCCGGGTCGGTGTCGACGACCAGTTTCTGCTCGGGCACCAGCAGCGCGTCACCGACTGCGGTGCGGGCCTGCTCGGTGTGCTGCGGCGTGGTGAGGTAGGGCAGGGCACCGGCGGTGCGATCGGCAGCCAGTTTCAGCACCTTGGGGCCGAGCGCGGCGAGCACTCGGCCGGAAACCGGCACCTTCGCGGCGTCCAGTTCATCCAGGTACTCGACCAGTGCCTCGTACGGGGATCGGTAGGGCTTATCGGCTTCGGGATGACCACAGCCGATACCGAGCACGAAGCGCCCTGGGAACCGCTGCTCGATCCGGTGGAAGGATTCGGCGACCGCACCGGCCGGCGCGGTCCAGATATTGACGATGCTGGTGCCCACCTTCAGCGTTTCGGTCGCCGCTAGCAGGTCCTCCACCACCGGAAGATCGGGGGTCGGCGAACCACCCAGCCACAGCGCCCCGTAGCCGAGGCCCTCCAGCTCGGCCGCCGCTTGCGGGGTGAACAGTTTGTAGTAGCGCCATACGCCGTAAGGTCCGAGATCAATCGTCATGTCTACCGCAACCTTGTCGTCGACCGGACAATTCCGCCACCGACCCTATCCCCGTCCCCCACCGCCCTGACGTCGCCCGACGCCCGTCCTACACCGAGAGACGTCATCGATTACCCGAAACCTGTTGCCGCGATATCGTTTTCACGTGCTCCCGGCAACGGCATGCACGCCGGGGATCCCGGCATCGAGGCTCCCCGAATCAGCCGTGCCGCACGACGCCGGACCGCACCATACGGGTGCACACCCACACTGCGCCGAGCCATACCGCATCAGGCCACACACCACCGCACCGGGCCGGGGCCGGGGGCGCCGCGTCGCAGTCCCTTCGGTAGTGACTCCGGCTGATCGAGCGCCTGCCGTCTAGATGCGGCAACGGTGCCCGTGGTGTACGCCCACCCTCCTGAACAAGCGCGATGGCCATGCCTATTGGAAGGCTAATGCCGATCAGCCCCCGCAGCAGCCACCCGGCGCAATCGAGCGGACTTCACGGGTCTGCGCGTTGCGGGCCGCGAGCTCGGATTCCGCAGGGTAGTCGACCGCGACCAGGCTGAGCCCGTGCGCGGGAGCCACCGTTACCGAACTCGAACGCTGCCGCTCTTCCAGCAACCCGGCAACCCATTCCGGCGTGCGCCGCCCCTCCCCGACCGCGAGGACCGCACCCACCAGGCTGCGCACCATCGACCAGCAGAAGGCGTCCGCGCTCACGTAGGCGTCGAGCCGGTGGCCGTCGCGCACCCACTCGTAGCGCTGCAACTCCCGGATCGTGGTGGCGCCTTCCCGGCGCCGGCAGAAGGCGGCGAAATCGTGCAGGCCGAGAAGAGCGCGGGACGCGGCGCGCATCGCTTCCAGGTCGACCGGCCTGCACCCCACCACACTGCGCGCGGCCAGTGGGTCGGGACCGTAGGGCGCGGTGGTGAGGCGGTAGACGTAGTGGCGGCGGATCGCCGAGAAACGGGCGTCGAATTCGGTGGGTACCGGGCGGATTCCGGTGATTCGCACGTCCCGGGGCAGGAATTTCGCCATCCGGTGGATCAGCTTGTCCGCATCCACGTCCGCCGCGGTATCGAAATGCGCGACCTGACCTTCGGCGTGCACACCGGAGTCGGTCCGCCCGGCCACCGTCAACTGGACGGGCTCTCGCAGCACCTTCCCCAGTGATTCCTCGAGCTCCCCCTGCACGGTCCGCAGTCCGGGTTGCCGCGCCCACCCGGTGAAATCGGTGCCGTCGTAGGAGATATCCAGCCGGAACCGCGCCACATCTGTTGCGGCCTCTTCCCACGTTTCCGCCGTCACCGGATCGGCACCGGCACTCGCCGGTACGCGGTCGTGCACCGACCCGGGCCGTGCGTGCTCGCCGGCCGACGGAGACAGATCGGAGGAGCCGGCTACCGGCCCCTCACCGGCGCCACCGGGCCCCGGTCTTTCGGTGTGGCCTGCGGCGCCGGCCGCAACCGCGTCACCGATCGCAGTAGTGCGGCGGCCGGTGGCCGTGGTTCGGGGGCGAGCCTGCGATTCCGGCTCGTATTCGAGCACCAGATCATCCTCCGGAAACGGGACGAGCCCGCCGCCCGTTACGGGGCGGCGGGCTCATCGACGAACCGTGGACGCGCGGTACGTATCCACGGCAGACGAATTACGCCTTGTCGTCGGCCTTCTCCTCGGCCGCGGCTTCCTCGGCCGGAGCCTCGGTCGCCTCGGCTTCGGGAGCCTGCTCCTCGGTCTTCTTCGACGCGGCAACCCGGCGGGCGCGATCGGCCTCGTTGGTCACGGTCTGTTCCCGGACCAGCTCGATGATCGCCATGGGGGCGTTGTCGCCCTTACGCGGCAGGGTCTTGATGATCCGGGTGTAGCCGCCGCTGCGGCCCTCGAACGACGGACCGATCTCGGCGAAGAGATCGTGCACGACATCCTTGTTCCGGATCACCTTGAGCACCTCGCGGCGGTCGGCCAGCGTACCGGCCTTGGCCTTGGTGACCAGTTTTTCGGCGTAGGGGCGCAGCGCCTTGGCCTTGGCCTCGGTGGTCGTGATCCGACCGTGCTCGAAGAGCGCGGTGGCCAGATTGGCGAAGATCGCCTTCTGGTGCGACGCCGACCCGCCGAAGCGAGCACCCTTCTTGGGCTTGGGCATTGTGGGTTCTCCTTGGTAAAGACCGCTAACGGGGCGCCCGCCCCGATCGGCCTAGAGCTGTTCGGTTTCGGCGTAGTCCTGCTCGCCGCCGTTGTCGTCGCTGAAAGTGCCGCTGTCGGACCAGGTGCCGGTGGCCGCGTCGTAGCCGACCACGCTGGACGGGTCGAAGGACGCGGGGCTGTCCTTGAGGGACAGGCCGAGCGCGTGCAGCTTGACCTTGACCTCGTCGATGGACTTCTGGCCGAAGTTGCGGATATCCAGCAGATCCGATTCGGTCCGCGCCACCAGCTCGCCGACGGTGTGCACACCCTCGCGCTTCAGGCAGTTGTAGGAACGGACGGTGAGGTCCAGATCCTCGATCGGCAGCCCGAAGGAGGCGATGTGATCCGCCTCGGCCGGGGAGGGGCCGATCTCGATACCTTCGGCTTCGACGTTCAGTTCACGGGCCAGGCCGAACAGTTCGACCAGGGTCTTGCCCGCCGAGGCGAGCGCGTCCCGCGCGCTGATGGAGTTCTTGGTCTCCACGTCGAGGATGAGCCGGTCGAAGTCGGTGCGCTGCTCGACACGGGTGGCCTCGACCTTGTAGGTCACCTTGAGCACCGGCGAGTAGATCGAATCCACCGGGATCCGGCCGATTTCCGCACCGGTCGCCTTGTTCTGCACCGCCGGGACATAACCGCGACCACGCTCGACGACCAGCTCGATCTCGAGCTTGCCCTTGTCGTTCAGGGTGGCGATATGCATATCCGGGTTGTGCACGACCACACCCGACGGCGGCACGATGTCATCGGCGGTGACGGTCCCCGGGCCCTGCTTGCGCAGGTACATGGTGACCGGCTCGTCCTCTTCGGAGGACACGACCAGGCCCTTGAGGTTCAGGATGATGTCGGTGACATCCTCCTTCACCCCGGGCACGGTGGTGAACTCGTGCAGAACGCCGTCGATGCGGATGCTGGTCACCGCGGCCCCCGGGATCGAGGACAGCAGGGTGCGCCGCAGCGAGTTACCGAGGGTGTACCCGAAACCCGGCTCGAGCGGTTCGATGGTGAACTTCGACCGGTTGTCGGCGATGACCTCTTCGGTGAGGGTCGGACGCTGGGAAATCAGCATGGGATCAATCCTCCTGTGTTGGGCGCCCGCTATTTGACGCCTCGTTCAGTGGTTGTGCGGGCCGTCCTCTCGACGGCCCGCACCAGCGGCACAGCCGGCCGGTTACTTCGAGTAGTACTCGACGATCAGCTGTTCCTGCAGCGGCACATCGATCTGGGCGCGCTCCGGCATGGAGTGCACCAGGATCCGCAGCCGGCCCGGGACGACCTGGAGCCAGCCGGGGACCGGCCGGTCGCCGGTGGTCTCACGGGCCACCTGGAACGGCAGGGTCGCCAGCGACTTTTCCTTGACATCGATGATGTCGTACTGGGTGACCTGGAAAGAAGGAACGTTGACCTTCTTGTTGTTCACCAGGAAGTGGCCGTGGCTGACCAGCTGGCGGGCCTGACGACGGGTCCGGGCCAGACCGGCGCGGTACACGACGTTGTCCAGCCGGGTCTCCAGCAGACGCAGCAGGTTGTCACCGGTCTTGCCCTTGAGGCGATTGGCCTCTTCGTAGTACCGGCGGAACTGCTTTTCCATAACGCCGTAGGAGAAGCGGGCCTTCTGCTTCTCCTGCAGCTGCAGCAGGTATTCGCTCTCCTTGATCCGCGCGCGGCCGTGCTGGCCGGGCGGGTAGGGGCGACGCTCGAAAGCCTGGTCACCGCCGATCAGGTCGACGCGCAGGCGACGCGATTTGCGGGTGATGGGTCCGGTGTAACGGGCCATTGTGCTCTACCTTCCTTCCCGCTTAGACGCGACGCCGCTTGGGCGGACGGCAACCGTTGTGCGGCTGCGGAGTGACATCGGAGATCGTCCCGACCTCCAGGCCGGCGGCCTGCAGCGAACGGATCGCGGTCTCGCGGCCCGAACCCGGGCCCTTGACGAACACGTCGACCTTCTTGACGCCGTTCTCCTGCGCCTTGCGGGCCGCGTTCTCGGCGGCCAGCTGCGCGGCGAACGGGGTCGACTTGCGCGAACCCTTGAACCCGACGTGACCCGAGGACGCCCAGGAGATGACGTTGCCCGTGGGGTCGGTGATGGACACGATCGTGTTGTTGAACGTGCTCTTGATATGCGCGTGGCCGTGGGGAACGTTCTTCTTTTCCCTGCGACGCGACTTCTGGCTCTTCTTCGGGCCGGAGGCCCGGGACTTCGGAGGCATCTGTTATCCCCTACTTCTTCTTGCCGGCGACGGTGCGCTTCGGGCCCTTGCGGGTGCGCGCGTTGGTCTTGGTGCGCTGGCCGTGCACAGGGAGGCCACGGCGGTGACGCAGGCCCTGGTAGCAGCCGATCTCGATCTTGCGACGGATATCGGCCTGAACCTCGCGGCGAAGATCACCTTCGACCTTGAGCGACGAGCCCTCGATGTAGTCACGCAGCTGCGTGACCTGCTCGTCGGTGAGATCCTTCGAGCGCAGGTCCGGGCTGACGCCCGTGGCCGCCAAGATCTCCTTGGAGCGGGTACGACCGATGCCGTAGATGTAGGTCAGTGCGATCTCCATGCGCTTCTCGCGCGGGAGATCGACGCCCATGAGACGTGCCATCTGGCAGTTCCTTCACTGTTGCGGAGGTCTGCTCCCTGTCCGTCCCCTCGTCTGGTGGGGCCCCGGCCTCCGTACCGGGGGTAGGCACGCACACCCTCCGGAAAAATTCCGGAAAACCTCAGTGTGCGGCTGGCGCTGGGAGTTCTTCTGTAGTGCCAATCCGAACCGCGTTCGGTGCTCGGCGCCGGCGTCAGCCCTGCCGCTGCTTGTGCCGCAGGTTGTCGCAGATCACCATGACCCGGCCGTTACGCCGGATCACCTTGCACTTCTCGCAGATCTTCTTGACGCTCGGCTGAACCTTCACGTCCGTCCAATCTTTCGTTGCGGTCCACACCGGGGTGTGAACACAGTTGACCCCGGTCGGGCACGACCGGGGAAATCTCGGATGAGCGAGCCGGGGCTCACATCGTTCACTTGTATCGGTAGACGATCCGACCGCGGGACAGGTCGTACGGTGACAGCTCGACGACGACCCGGTCCTCCGGCAGGATGCGAATGTAGTGCTGACGCATCTTGCCGCTGATATGCGCGAGGACCTTGTGCCCGTTCTCGAGCTCGATCCGGAACATCGCATTGGGCAACGGCTCGACAACCCGCCCCTCGACCTCGATGGCCCCGTCTTTCTTCGCCATATCCTCCGCGATCCCGGTTACACTCAACCTGGTCTGATTACCTGGTACTGCCCGGTGCATCCGGCCGAAGCGCCGCGGTGGCCACCCACGGTGGCTCGCACTGCACAACGCGGATGACCACAACCGATCGCACACGAACAGGCGGCGCTTTGATACACCGCCTGGTCAGCTTACCGGTAGGTCTGCAATCGGGCAAAAAGGGGTAAGTGCTGGTGGCGTCGCGCGGCGTACGCGGATGTCTCCCCGGCACCGAGTGGAATGGGACTTGTCGCGTAAACTGGCCGCTGACCGAGGACGACCATTCCAGGAGGGGAACCGGTGAGCGGCAGCAACGACGGCCTCCCCATGCTGCCGCCATGGCTGGCCGATACCGAGGTCACCATGGTCGGGCAGACCAATTTCCGGAACTACGAACCACCACCGGTGGAGAACCTTCCGCAGGACGAGTTCATCCCGGAGACCCCGGAACCGGCCAACGGCTTCTTCAACCGGCGCGGACGCGGCGACGACCGATCCGATTCCGAGGGCGACAAGAAGAAGGGCAAGGGCTGGTTCCGTAACAAGAACAAGTCCGAACCCTCGCTCGAAGAACGCGTCGGCGAGCTGCTGCCGAACAACAACGGTCCGCGGCCGTCGCAGCGCAACAACTGGGCCGAAGGAACCGCGCAGTGGTCTACGCAGCAGGTTCCGCAGTCCCCCGCCGATCCGCACGCGGACCGGCCTTCACAGCCCGGTCCTTCCCCGGACGCGTTCCCGCAGGCCGGTCCGAGCGCACCGCCGGCGCAACTGCCGCCGGTGGCACCGCAGAATATCCCCGGTCCGCCGGAGCAGGCGCCGGTGCCGCAGCCCTCGGACGGGCAGCCGGCATGGGGCACCGGGCCGGGTCCGCGGCGGGGTCCCGATGGTCAGCAACCGCCGAACGGCACGGGTCTCCCACCGGCACCGCCGCCTCAGCAACAGTTCACCGCGGCGGCCCAGCCCACCGATACTCCGGCGCCACCGCAGGCACCCGGCCCGGACCGGCCGAACACCTCGGCCGCCGATTCCGGATTCGACGCCTCCGCGTCCGCCGCGCCGACGGCCTTCCAGGCCCCGGAGTCGGAGCGGCCGGGCCTGCCGGTACGCAACCCGAGCCAACCGGCTCCCGAGTTCGACCGGCTACGGCCGCACCATCCGATCCCGCCCCTGCCCGCGCCATCGGACGATTCCGCGAGCGCATCTACCCCGAACCGGTCGGCGGATACGCCCACCACCGGCCCAGGTGATTTCCGGCCCCCGCCGCCACCACTACCCGACCCGCCCCCGACCGGCGACACACCGGTGACGCAGCAACCACTGCGCCGGCTCCCCGACCTGCCGCCCCCACCGGAGGAGGCATCGTCGCGGGCGGATACGGCCGCCGAGTCCCCGGCTGACCCGTCGGTCGCACCCGGACCGCAGCAGTCCGACTCACCGGACGGCGGTCCGACCGCTCACGGCAGCGGCACACACCCCCTCGCCGACCGGCCCGATCCTGCCGACAGCGGATCGGGCCAACACGTCAGCGGCGCATATCCATTCGCGAATCAGCCCGATCCGGCCCACAGCGCGCCGGGCCCGCACGGCAGCGGCGCACACCCGACGGCCGACCGGCCCATTCCGGCCGACACCGGGTCGGTCCCACATGGCAGCGGCGCGCACCCGGTCTCGAACCAGCCCGATCCGGTCGGGGCCGGCGACGGTACCGCGCCGGAGTTCGCCCCACGGTCCGGCGCCGCACCCGTGTCCGACAGTTCTCCGGCCGAGGGGCTCACCCCGGCACCGGAGTCCTCCCCCGCGCCCGACCGGCCGACCAGCGCGGCCGATCACCCGATCGCGCAGACGCCCCCTGCGGAGGTGGCACCGCAGTGGCAGGCACCGGAGAGCGCACCCGTGCACCCGCCGCGGAACGCACCGGGACCCCAGTGGCAGGCGCCGGAACAATCCCCGAACTGGCAATCGGGAGGGCACCACGCCATCCCGCGGCAACCCGGTCCGGCAAGTGCGCCGCCGGGCATGCCGGCACAGCAGGGCGGTCCACCTACGGGCCATCCGGGCCCCGGCCCGCATCAGCAGCCGAATCAGCCGCCCGCCCAGCAGTGGCAGAACCAGGCGCCGCCGGCGAATCCGGTACCGCCGCAGCAGGCCGGCCCGGCTGCCTGGCAGCAGCAGAGTCCGCAGGCCGGCCAGTGGCAGAATCCGCAGAACCCGCAGAATCCGCCGCAGCAGTTCGGTCCCAATGGCCCCACCCTGGACAACGTTTCGGTGCGGCGCGCCAAGAAACCGGCCGGCAGCGGCTGGCGCAAGGTGGTGCACCACGCCTCCGGCGGAAAGATCAATCCGGGGATGTCCGCCGAGGAACGGCGGATGCTGGAACTGGTGGCGCGGATTCGCCAGCCCGTCCGTGGCGACTATCGCATCGCGGTGCTCTCGCTGAAGGGTGGTGTCGGTAAGACCACCACCACCATCGGCCTCGGCTCGACCTTCGCCTCCATCCGCGGCGACCGCGTTATCGCGGTGGACGCCAATCCCGACTTCGGCACGCTGTCGCAGCGGGTGCCGCTGCAGACCCGGTCCACCGTCCGCGATTTGTTGCTCGATCCGGCGATCCAGCGCTATTCGGATGTGCGCCGGCATACTTCACAGGCCACCAGCCGACTGGAAGTACTGGCCAGCGAACGGGACCCGGCCGCCTCGGAGGCGTTCAACGAGGACGAGTACCGCGCGGTCGCCCGCATCCTGCAGCGGTTCTACAACATCATCCTCACCGACTGCGGTACCGGCCTGATGCATTCGGCGATGGCGGGCGTCCTGCAGCTGGCGCATTCGCTGGTGCTGATTTCCCCGACCGCGATCGACGGCGCGCAGAGTGCCTCGGCGACGCTGGACTGGCTGTCGTTGCACGGCTACCACCATCTGGTGCAGAACGCCGTGGTGGTGATCAATTCGCCGCGCGACGGCACCCCGAATATCGATGTCCAGCAGCTGCGGCAGTACTTCCTGTCCCGCTGCCGGGCCGTACATATGATCCCGTTCGACCCGCATATGTCCGAGGGCGCGGAGATCGATCTGCCGCGGTTGAAGAAGGAAACCAAGCGCGCGTACGTGGAACTCGCGGCCACGGTGGCCGACGATTTCGGCCGTAGCTACGGTCCGCAGCACGCCGGCTGAACTCGGGGTCGCCGACCGGAGTCGCTCAGGACGCTGCCAGGGCCTGCTCGCCGGTACTGCGTCTGCCGGCGCCGTAGACCACGGTCGGCCGGCACCGCGCCTCGACGGGTCGGGTCGCCGCGGCACCACCGGGTAGCGCTGCGGCCGGCATCCGGCGGCCACCGATGTCGCCGCTATGGAGTTCGCGCCCGCGGCATCCGCGTGAATCGGCCTAGGGTGATGTGCGTCGTCGATGCCGCGAGCGAGACGCCGAATCTGCGCCGACCGGTGAGCGAGTAGGCACTCGGAGCATCCAGATACCCGCCATCCGGTCGGCCGATCCGCTCCGTGCGTTACGGGAGGCCTTCCCGGCGCCGGGCAGGCCCTCCGAGCCTCGGCGGTGAGCTCACCACTCCGGCAGCCGGCGCCGTCCGGCCAGGACATCCCCCACCAGTGCGTCGTAGGCGTCGGCCAGTTCGGCCAGGTGATGCCAGGCGCCGTGCAGGAGTTCGTCGTCGGCGTCCAGGGTCATCAACGCGTGGTGGGCGCGGACAGCCGATTCCGCCAGCCGGTCGATGATCGCGCCGACGGTCTCGGTGTGCAGGGTGACCCCGAGCCGATGTTGCGGGACGTTGCGTCCCACCCAATCGTCGATCGCCAGCACCAGTTCCATCCGCCGCCGATCGATCTCGACCAGCCTGTCGGGGTCGGTGACGATCGAGCCGCCACGCCCCACCAGTCTGCGCTCGTGGAGGACGGCGAGATCGCGGGCGTACCAGAGCAGCTGCCCGCCGACCACCCGGTGCCCGCGCGCGGCGCGCACCAGTAGGTCGGAATTGGGCAGTGGACCGGCAGTCCCCTTCTGCGCCAAGGGTTCAGCACCCCGCTGGGCGCTGGGAAGAGCCATTACAACTGTTGTATCCGAACCTGTCACGGTTGCCTCGCCGTTCATCGCCGCACAACACCGGGTCAGTACGTTGATTACAATAAACCGCGAAAGTCGACTGTCAAGCGATAACGGCCACCCCCGACACGAAAAGCGTACACTTCGTTACCTGGAGACCACCCGAGGAGCACGATGGCGGACGGTCCGACGTATCGACGGATCGCGGACCACCTCCGCGAGGAAATACGAGCAGGTAAGTGGGGGCCCGGGGACCGCCTGCCCAGTCACTCGGAACTCGCCGAGCAAATGCAGGTTTCACTGACCACGGCGCGTAACGCCATCCAGGTATTGGTCACCGAAAACCTTGTCTATACGGCTACCTCTCGCGGCACGATCGTCCGGAGCCGCGAAGTCCTGGAATCCGTGGTGACCGACCATATCCGGCCGAATCGACCGCGTGCGTCGCACGATATTTTCGAAGAGATCGCCCGCGCCGCCGGGCGTGTCCCGACCAAGGAATTCAACGCCCGGATGGAGCCGGCGGATCAGCAGATCGCCGAACTGCTCGGTATTCCGGTGGATTCCTGGGTTCTGGCCCGTACAGTCGTGCAATTCCTGGACAACGAGCCGTGGTCGTGGGAGGTGAGCTTCTATCCACGAGATCTGGCCGAGGCCACCGGGATAGATTCACCGCACGATATCGCCGAGGGCACGACCCGGCGCCTGGCCGATCGCGGGTACGCCGAAACCGCGCACCGCGATACGATGGTCGCCCGCCCGGCGAATGCCGAGGAGGCGGTGGTGCTCGGCGTCGCCATCGGCACTGTTCTGCTGGATCATGTGCGGATCGGCGCGAATCACGACCGGGTCACCCGGGTCACCCGGCATCGATCCATCGCTGCCAGTAACCGCTTGGCCTATGAACTCGGTGACGCCGCAGGTACCGGCGTTATTCGTGCCGTGCTGGAACAGACCGAACGGTCCGGGATATGGTTCTAGCCCATGACCGTGCAGATTCGGCCGGCCGCTCTCGATGATCTGAACCTGATCTGTCGCCTGCGGCTACAACGCGCCTCATGGCTCGCCGCCCGCGGCTCCGACCAGTGGTCCACCGAGGCCTCGGGACTATCGATCGACTATTTCGCGCAAGTGGTCGACCGGGCGTTGACGGGTGGGGAAACCTGGATCGCGGAGGTGAACGGGGAACCAGCCGGGACGATCACCGTCAACGATCGCGCCGACAAACAACTGTGGAGCGATATCGAACTCGCCGATTCGCTGATCGTGCACTATCTGATCGTGGACCTGCGCTTCGCGGGCCAGGGCGTCGGCCGGACGTTACTCACCCATGCCGCCGCCCTCACCCGGGCCCGCGGCCGCCACTGGGTCCGGCTGGACGCCTGGACCACCAATTCCGACCTGCACGCCTATTACCGGCGGGCCGGGTTCCACCTGGCCCGGATCGCCGGTCCGGACAGCCGAAGCCCTTCCTGTGCGTTGTTCGAACGGCATATCGACAGCTGGCCGGCCGACGACATCCTGGTCGGGGCGCACTCGGCAAGCTTGCGGATGAGACCGCTGGCGCGATACCCGATCGTGCTGCCGGCCTTCGGCTGACCTCTGTCCGGCCGGCGCAACGCCGCCGGCCGGACAACGACACCGGAATATCCGGCAAGCCGGATCAGAGTGGGTCCAGGTGGGCGATATGCACCATCTCGATACCGCGACTCCGCGATACCAGCACGCCACGTCCGGGTGGCAGTTTGGTGGGCCGCACATCGCCGAACAGTTTGCCCTCGTCCTTGGAACCGCTCATGATCAGCGTTTCCACCGACATGTTCTTCATGGTGCCCAGAATCGGGTCGAACATCGCCCGCGACACCCCACCGATACGCCGCGCGACGATGAGATGCATACCGATATCGCGGGCCTGCGGCAGGAATTCGACCAGCGGCTGGAACGGGTTTGCACTGCCGGCGGCGACCATATCGTAATCGTCGACCACGATGTAGATTTCGGGCCCGGACCACCAGCTCCGGTCGCGCAGCTGCTGCGGTGTGATATCCGAGCCGGGAATACGTTTCGCCAGATAGCCGGCCACTTCCTTGATCATCGGACCACAGGTCTGCGAGGACGTCGAATAGCCCGCGAGCTGATCGCCTTCGATCACGCCGAGCATGGTGCGGCGATAGTCGATCATGATCACGCGCGCCTGCTCGGTCGTCGAGTTCTCGGTGATTCCCATGACGATATTGCGCAGCAGCGTGGTCTTACCGCTTTCGACATCAGCGAACGCCATGAAATGCGGCTCGGCATTGAAATCCATGACCAGCGGCTGCAATTCGGACTCGCCGAGTCCCACCACGACCTTCGTGGCGCCGCACTCGATTCCCCGGGCCCGTGCCTGTTCGAGCAGCTCGGTGCGCTCGAATTTCAGCGGCAGCATCCGGACCTGCGGCGCGCGGCGGTTCGGGTACAGCTGCGCCAATTCGGCCCGCGCCCGCGATACCCCTTCGGCGAGACTCGCCGGGCCCGAGTCGGAGTCCAGTCTCGGCAAGGCGATCAGCATATGCAGGTGGTCGGCGGTCAGGCCGCGGCCCGGCCGGCCCACCGGCACCTGGTGCGCGACGCGGCGGCCCATCTCCGAATCGGTGGGATCGCCCAGCCGTAGTTCGATCCGGGTACCGATCTGGTCCTTGACCACGGGCCGGATCTCGGCCCAGCGCGAGGCGCCGATGAGCAGGTGGATTCCGAACGAAAGCCCCTGGCCGGCAATCGCGTTGATCTGCGGTTCCAGCGTCTCGAATTCCTCACGGATGGCGGCCCATCCGTCGATCACGAGGAAGACGTCACCGAACGCGTCCTCGGGAAACGGATCGGCTATCCCCTGCTGCAGGGCGACGAATTTGCGCCGGCGGTACTCGGCCATCGATTCGATACCCTGCTCGGCGAACCGTTCCTCGCGCTGACGCATGAGCGAGGTGAGTTCGGCGATGGTCCGGCGCACCCGGTCGCCGTCGAGCCGGCCGGCCACCGAACCGACGTGCGGGGTCCCGACCAGGCCCGCCATACTGCCGCCGCCGAAATCCAGGCAGTAGATCTGCACCTGTTCGGGGGTGTGGGTGGCGGCGGTGGCCATGATGATCGAGCGCAGAGTGGTCGACTTACCCGATTGCGGACCGCCGACCACCGCCACATTGCCCAGCGCACCGGCCAGATTGATGGTCAGCACATCGCGGCGTTGTTCGTAGGGTTTATCGATCACGCCGATCGGCATCCACAACTGGCCGTGCCGGTTCACCGGCGAACGCCAATCGGGATCGGGCAGCAGCATATCCACCGTGGGCGACTCCTCCAGCGGCGGCAACCAGACCTCGTGGGCCGGCCGGCCGTGGCCGGTGAGCCGTTTGACCACCACATCGAGGAGCGAATCGGGCACACCCTCGCCGTCCGGGGCCGCGGTGGCCACTTGCGACGGCGGCGGCGGAAGTTCGAGCAGCGGGTTGAACGGAGCCGCGCTTTCTTCCGGCTCGGTGTTCTCGGTGGCCGTTTCCGGGACCTCGACGGGCGCGGCGGTGAACAACCCGGGGCGCTGCCGCGCCACCGGACTGCCGTCCTCGGTGGCGGTACCTTGCGGCGCCTCGTAGGAACCGGAAACGTAGCTGGCGTTGAACCGCAGCGGGTCGGAGGCGTCGCTCTTCAGGTACCCGGAGCCGGGGACACTGGGCAGATGGTAGGCGTCGGTGATACCGAGCACGGCACGGGATTCATTGGCGGAGAACGTTCGCAGGCCGATCCGGTAGGACAGATGCGATTCCAGCCCGCGTAGTTTGTTCTCCTCGAGGCGCTGCGAAGCCAGCAGCAGATGCACGTGCAGTGAGCGGCCGAGCCGGCCGATCATCACGAACAACTCGGCGAAATCCGGCTTCTGCGAGAGCAGTTCGGAGAATTCGTCGACCACGACGAACAGCGCCGGTAGCGGGTCGAGCGGGACCCCCGCGGCTCGGGCCTTCTCATAATCGTTGACATTGGCGTAGTTTCCGGCCGAACGCAGCAGCTCCTGACGCCGGTTCATCTCGCCGGCCAGCGCGTCCTTCATCCGGTCCACCAGCGACAGTTCGTCTTCCAGGTTGGTGATCACCGCCGCGACATGGGGTAGCGGATCCAGGCCGAGGAAGGTCGCGCCGCCCTTGAAGTCGACCAGCACGAGGTTCAGCGCATCCGGCGAATGGGTGGTCACCAGCGAAAGCACAAGGGTGCGCAGGAATTCCGATTTACCCGAGCCGGTGGCGCCGATACACAGCCCGTGCGGGCCCATACCGTTCTCGGCCGACTCCTTGATATCGATCTCCACCGGCGTCCCGTCGGGGGTGATCCCGATCGGGACCCGCAAACGTTCGCGGGCGGTGCGCGGCCGCCAGACCCGGGCAGGATCGATCTGGGCGGCATCGGAGATCTTCAACAGTGCCATCAGGCCGGGGTCGGCGGTGGTGCCCTCGCCCAGGCTCACGATCTGCGCGGCCGTCGCCAGACGATAGCGCGCGAGCGCACGGGAAAACGACTCTGCTTCCGCGGTGCTCATCGAATCCGCGGTCGCGAACCGCTCGACACCCGCGGCGCTCTTCGCCGACACCTCACCGTGCGAACAGACCAGCTGCAGACCGCGCCGCACGGCCAGGCCCCCTTCCGGGGCGGTGAGGTCGAGAACGGTCACCGAATCCAGGCCGGATTCGGCCACCAGCCGCTCGTTACCGCTGACATAGCCGTCGTCGATGACGACGACCAGATGCAGCCGGCCCTGGGTGGGTTGCGGGTTGCGCATGAACCGGCCGCGCTCGAGCAGCTCCGCCGAGAGCGCGGTCTCCAGTTCGCCGAGCGACTGGTACATCATCCGCACCGACCCCATCCCGTCGCGCTGGACGGGATGCTGCAGATGCGGCAGCCATTTCGCCCACGACCAGACGGGTGCGTCGGGGTCGCTGCAGACGATGGCGACGGCCAGATGATCCGGGCCGTGGAAGGCGGCCAATTCCATGATCATCGAGCGCACCAGGGTGCGTGCCTCCACCGGATCGCCGCCGATATTGATGGCAGGGAAGGCGCGTAGCGATACCGCGGTCGGCAGCCGGTGCACCACCGAATGTGTACGCACGAAACGGCGCAGCGCCACGGTGGAAACAGGCTCCAGATCTTCGAGCGGGCCGGTTTCCGGGCGGGCCAGTTTGGTGGCCAGCCGGTGACTGCCCAGACCGACGCGGACATGCCCGAAATCGGGGTCGTTGGGACGGCGCTCCCACATCCGGCGGGTCCCGACCAGCGACAACAGGTCGGCGGGTTCGGGATGACTCCAGCCGAGTGATTCGAGCTGTTTACCGCCGGTGCGGCGCACTTCCTTACGTATCTGGTCCAGGTAGCGGAAGTAGTCCTTGCGTTCCTCGTTCAGCTCGACCGCACGTTTACCACCGCCGCCCTTGAACCCGGCCATCATGCCCACCATCGACATGATCATCATCATCGGGAACATCATCATGAAGGGATTGGCCAGCATATTGCGGCCCATCATCGCCATCATGGCGATCATGCCGATCACCGCGATCACCATGACCACCGGCATGATCTTCATCATCAACGGCGCCGGTATGGCGCGCGGAACCTCCGGGGGCGCCGTGAGTGCGACCTCACCGCCCGGCGCCCGCGGCGGGGCGATACGGGGTCGGCGTACAAAGCCTTCGGTAGCCATGATTCCTTCTCGATTCGGCAGCCGGCGGTCGATACCGACCCGTGGTTACGGGTCCGGTTCCAGGTCGAGTTCGCGTTGCGGACGGCGGAACGGGTAGGCGATCGCCGCACCGATGGCCAGCCCCGACAGGCACACCACCGAACCGGCGATCGCGATCCAGCGCTGCCGCGGATCGGGTCCGGGGGGAGAAACCGGCGCGGCGATGGGCCGGGCGGCCGCCGCCCCCACCCCGACCGGTTCGGGTGGCAACTCGGCGGTGAGCGCGGCCAGCGGATCGATCAGGCCGTGCCCGATCTTGTCGTCGCGGCCGGTGCCCGGGCCGTGCGCGGTGCGGGTGATCCGGTCCATCACCTGCGCGGCCGTGAGTTCGGGAAACCGCGACCGCACCAGCGCCGCCAGGCCCGCGACATAGGGCGCGGCGAAGCTCGTGCCCTCCACCGACCGGATACCCTCGCTCGTCTGCACGCCGTCGACCAGGCCGGTGCCGCCCGGTTTACTGTCCAGCGAGACGATATTGCGGCCGATCGCGGCCACCTGCACCCACGGTCCGTTCAGCGAAAGCTCGGAAACCTGTCCGTTCGGATCCACCGAACCGACGGCGAGCACATAGGGCGAGAACCAGGCCGGGCTGGCCACCGTGGCCACCGAATCCCAGCCGGAGCCGGAGTTCTGGTTCTGGCAGGCACCGTCGCTCTGCAGGTTCCCGGCCGCGGCCACGACCACCACATTGCGGTCGTAGGCGTATTTCACCGCGGCGCCGAGCGCACCGTCGGCGGTGTCCAGCCCGGCCTGGGTGCAGGCCACCTCGGAAATATTGATCACCGTGGCACCCATGTCCACAGCGCGGACCACCGCACCGGCGAGAGTGAGCACGGTGCCGTAACCGGCGGTGCTGATCTTGCCGGGAGCGTCGCGGTTGTTGTTGTCCTTCTTCTCGTACGCCAGGCTCAGCTGGCGGATACTCAGGATCTCCGCGTCGGGAGCGACGCCGGCGAAGGCGTCGTGGGGGCTGGGCTGGGCGGCGATGATCCCGGCGACCAGCGTGCCGTGCCCATCGCAGTCGACCGTGCCGTCGGTATCGGAGACGTAATCACCTCCGGGTTGCAACCGTGGCAACCGCGGATGCCGGTTCACTCCGGTATCGATCACCGCGACCTTCTGACCCGCGCCGCGGCTGAACTGCCAGGCCGCCGGAAGGTTCAGCACCTGCTGCGATACCGGGGGCGCACTGGGCGGTGCACCGGTGAGTACCGGCTCGGCACAGACCGCGCTCTGTTCGGTGGGTTCCAGCGGGGCGGGCCGGCCGCTGATCGCCTGCGCGGCCGCCAGCGCACCCGGGTCGACGGCCGGTGGCGGTACGGCCGCCGCGACCGAGCCGGGCAGCGCCACCGCACCGAATACGGTGAGGGCACATACCATTCGCAGCAGCCGTCGCGGTGGTCGAACGCTCATAGGCTCAGGTTCCGGGCCATACCGTAGATACCCATCATCCACAGCACCAGTGGGATCACCGCCATGATCAGCGCATACTCGAAAAGCTCGATCATCCGGCGAACCACCGGGGTGACCTCGATATGCGGACCGATCACCCCAAACCCGACTACGCCGAGCGTGAAGGCGAGCAGGATGCCGGCGCAGAGCAGGATGAGATCGCTGTCGCCGAACGACAATCCGGCGATCAGTGCCACGAAGGTCGTACAGGCGCCACCGATCAGCACGGCAGCCTGGGCGATATCGGCGAACGACCGGCCGCGCAATGCCAGGATGATCGCGGTGATGACGGCCAGGGTGATGCCTTGCCAACGGTAGGGGCCCAGCGGGTCGGCGACCGCGAACGCACCGATCACCGCGGTGGCGGTGCAGGTGGCGACGAGACCGGTCTGGAACTGGTTGGCCCGCCGGGCCCGCTCCCCCAGTCCGGCCGCGGACGGCAACGCGGTCGCGCCGATCGCGCCGATACCTTCGATGGTCGGCCGCGGTTCGTGATCGGCCGGATCGATCGCCGCGCCCGCTGTCGGTACCGGCGGGACGGGCAGCCTGGCCAGCAGCGCCGCCAGCCGCGGCACCATGGACAGGATCATGATGCCGGCGACCAGCAGGCCGGCGCCCACCTTCGGCAGGCCCGGGTGCCAGATGAGATAGATCACGGCGGTGACCAGACCGATCACCGCGGCGGCGGCCGCACAGGAGAAGAGAGTGGCACCTACCCCGGTCAGCCGGTACCCCAGGACTGCGGCCACCAGCAGGACCGAACAACCCAACAGCAGGTGGGGGCTGCCGAGAGTCCCCGGGACCAGCAGCCCGGCGCCGCCGAACAACAGCAGCAGACCATCGGCCGACAACCACGTACCGGTGATCTCGTCGCCGTATCTGCGTGCGGTGATCCCCGCCGCCACCAGCGGACCCAGGCCGGCACCGAGCAGCACCAGTCCCGGTGCCAGCGGATCACCGGAGCCGCGGGACAGAACCAGCACGGCCAGGGTGGTGAGCACGGCGAACAGCGAGACGACCAGGCCCATCCAGCGCGCCGCCGCACCCGACCATCCGGTGAATTCCTCGGCCGTGAGCCTGGACACCGCATCGATCACATCGTCGAACAGCGCGGGTGCTTCCTTCGCACCGACCTTGCGCAACACCAGGAGTTCACCGTCGTACACCTCGGCCTCGGTGAGTGTGCGGCTCGGTGCGATCGCCTCGCGTCCCAGCCGGGCCAGGGTCCAGTGCTGGGCGTCGAGCGGACCCGTATCGTCCTCGGAATCCGGCAGACTCGGGTTGCGTGATTCGATCAGTGCCACCAGATCCGCGATGAAGCTCGCGATCGGCACCGTCGCCGGCAGCCCCACATCGACCTGAGTGTTGCCCCCGATCACCGAAACCCGGCTCAGCTCCGGTTCTTGCGCGCGGGTGGCGCTCGGCGTTTCGACCACTGTACTCATCTCCCCACCCACGTTCCGATCAACAATTCACGCCTCGGCCGTCGACAATTCATTTTACCGCCATCCGCATTTCATTCTCCGGTGCTGCCGCGATGCGGAACAGGGGCTGTATCAGTAACTTCCGCAATTGTCGAGCACTCCCAGCTGGATGGCCTGGCGTTGCGTCCTCCCGGCAACTGAACCCAATGTATCGGAGCACCGAGGCGCGCGCGATCGGTAGTCTGGTATCCAGATAATCGTTCTCTTTACGCCTATACAAGAATTCGGGGAGCGCCTGCAATGACCGGCAACCGCCAAGCTCAACGCGCATTCGACGCCGGGGTTCTGTCGCTCGGATTGTCCATCGAGGGGCAGGAGTCCGCCCGCGACCTCGAGTACGCCAAGCTGGCCTTCCAGCGCGCCACCGAATGGGATCCCGGTATGTGCGATGCCTGGCTGGGCCGGGCGGCCGCCGGTGAGCTCACCAAGGATGTGCTGTTCAACCTGCAGAAGACCTGTGACAGCACGCTGTATCGGGAACAACGCCGGGTGGGCCTGCGGCCGCGTGAACTGGCGGGCCGCTTCCAGCCCGGCCTCTATATCGACTACCCGCTGTCGAGCCGCATCGAGATCTCCCTGGCTTGGGCCGCGCAGCTCATGGCGGACAAGGACTTCGACGAGGCCGAGCGCGTCCTGGACCAGCTGGACGAATACCGCAGGGGCCAGCTCGGCGAAGCCGAACGCGAAGCCGACAACCGGATCGCCGCGTATGTGCGCGCGGTGCTGCACTACACCACCCAGCGCTGGCCGGATGTGATGACCGTCCTCGCCGGCTCGGCGGAATGGGACGACCCGTACCTGGCCGCGGGCGCGCATGTGATGGTCGGAACGGCCTGTGCCCAGCTGGGTTTGTTCGCCGAATCGATCCGCCGGATGCAGGCCGCCGAACAGGGCCCCATCCCTGCCGCCCGATCCACTGCCATGTTCTGCCGCGGCCTGTGCCTGCGCGAAACGGGTAACGAGGACGAGGCCCAGGCCCTGTTCGAGAAGGTGTACTCGCAGGCACCGGATTTCGAGTCCAACGCGTCGGCCATGCGCGACCGCACCTTCCGGATCACCGTCACCAGCCGTGATGTCATCGCCGCCCGCACCGATAAATGGGACCCGGCCTCCTCCCCCACGATGGAGCAGATGAACCGGGCCGAAGTGCAGGACCGGGCCAAGGAAACGCTGGCCGAGGCACGGGCGGAACTGGATTCGCAGATCGGGCTCGCGTCGGTGAAAACCCAGGTCGCCAAGCTGCAGTCGACCGCGCAGCTCGCCAAGATCCGCGCCGAGAAAGGGATGGCCAGTGTGCCCCGCGGCCAGCACCTCGCCTTCACCGGGCCGCCCGGTACCGGTAAAACCACCATCGCCCGCGTGGTGGCCAAGATCTACTGTGGTCTCGGTCTGCTGCAGACGGAGAAAATGGTCGAGGCCAAGCGTGCGGATTTCGTCGGCGAACATCTGGGCAGCACGGCGATCAAGACCAATAAGCTGATCGACAGCGCGATGGACGGTGTGCTGTTCATCGACGAGGCCTACACCCTCATCCAGACGGGCCTGTCCGGCGGTGACGCGTTCGGTCGCGAAGCGGTGGACACGCTGCTCGCGCGGATGGAAAACGACCGCGATCGCCTGATCGTCATCATCGCCGGCTACGACGGCGAGATCGACCGATTGCTCGCCGCCAACGACGGTCTGGCCTCCCGTTTCGCCAAACGCCTGCAGTTCCCGTCCTACAGTGCGACCGAACTCGGCCGGATCGGCGAGGTCATCGCGACGAAGCGCGATTCGGATCTCTCCGAGGAAGCACTGAAGGTACTCATCCAGGCCTGTGACCGGCTCTACGCGATGGAAAGCACTGATCAGAGCGGACAGCCGCGCCGCGGTGTGGACGTCGCAGGTAACGGCCGGTTCATCCGCAATGTGGTCGAGGCGGCCGAGGAAGAACGCGAGTTCCGGCTGGCCAACGACGAAAACCTGGACCTCACCGATATCGACGAGGCAGTGCTGCGGCGTATCGAGGAACCCGATATGCGGCTCGCGCTGGCCACGATCCTGGACTCGCTGGGTATCGGCGGACCCGTCCCCGATTGACGCGTTACCGCGCGGGCCTGCCGCGACACCACGTGCTGTCGTCGATTCGGATAGCGAGCACAACCGACCGCGCTCCGGCAGAGGCAAAGCCCCGCATCCTGCCGGGACTCCGCCGTCCCTCCGGTCCACCTCCGCCAATGTGCCGCGGGCACTCACCGGCAGCCAGCACATCCCGGACCTTCGCGGGAGCTATCCAGGTGTGGCCGTGCACTTCGCCCGCCGTGGTACCTCGGGCCGGCCGACGGGATGCGCCCCCGCGGCAGCCATGCGTCGATCGGCGCCCACGGTGAAACCGTCGTCCCCGGTGCGGGTCGCGAAAGCGCATCGCGACTCGGCCGGCCGAGCAGGACCGAGTGCCGATCGCTGCTCGCGGTCAGCCTTCCGTCAGTGAATCGTGGCTGACCAGCGCCTCGCGGGGATCCAGGGTGGGTCCGGGGACGAGTTGGCCGATGATCGCCCACGGCGCCAGGTGCGGGGTATCGCCGAGGCCGAGGATATTCCCGGTGGCGGGATCCGGTACGCCGTAGCGGATCCCGTTGTCGGCGATGTAGAACAGGCTCCCGCGCCGCGGGCTGCCCGGTTCCATACCGGTGATCTGGACGTATTCGCCGTGTGTGGGTTCGACGTAGACCGTATCCACGCGATCGCCGCTACCGTCCGCGGTGGCCAGCCGGACCGGTTCGGCCGATTCCGGAATCGGCAGTTCGGTGCCGATCAGCAGCCCTACCGCGGCCCGTTCCTCCGGGCCGTCCCCGGCGCCTTCTTCCGCGGGCGCCGTTCCCGGCGATTTCGACCAGGCGATACAGGTCACCGGCCCGTCCTCGGCCGCGACGATCTCCGGGACCGCGTCCGGAAAATCCGCCACGGGCAGCCGCTGCACCACCGGGATTTCGTCGAGGACATCGGGGGGCAGCACCGGAACCTCGCTCATCCCCTGTGAATCGGCGTAGCGGATCACCTCGGCGGTGAACGGCGAGACCGGCTGCACCCCGTCGGCGAGCACGACATACATCTCCGGTCGGGCGTCATCGCCGACACTCGCGACGGAAACGATTCCGCCGACCGGCACGTCGGCCAGCCGCCCCGGCCCCGGTTCGCCGGCGCGGTCGATGACCGGCGCCTTCAGGGGAGCGACCTGCGTGGTGGCGCCGAGGAATCCTGTACCGACCGGTCGCGGCCGGTGGGCCGGTAGGTCCAGAGCGCGGGCGACCACCGAATCGTCCGGATCGATTTCGGCGCGTTTTCCGTCGTAGATCAGGTAGGTCTTGTCGTCGTGGGTCGCCAGCAAGGCTTCGGCCGAGGTAGCAGCACGGATCCGGTCGGTGAGGTTCGGGGCGCCGCCGACCACAGTGGTGGTCGCGCCGACCGCCGAGGCCGCGCTACCGCCCGCAGACAATTCGATGCTCTCGCACAGCGACCAGTGCGAATCGCCGCCCTGCGCCGAACCCGGCAGCGCGGCCGGGGCGCCGGGTATCCCGAGCAGCGGGCCGCGCGGGAGGTCACCCAATTTATCGTCCTTGACCGCATGCGGTTCGGCGTTGCTGCCGGTGATCAACCGCGCCGAGGCGAGGTTCAGCGCCGGGTGCAGCGTCCGGCTGCCGTCCTCCTTCTCGACCACCACATACAGCGCCCCACTGGACTTACCGGAGACGATCAACGCGTCACCGATCGCGCCCTGCGGACGCAGGAAGGCCAGGATGGCCGCGCCGGCGGTGACGAGGATGCCGAGCACCAGACCGACCAGCAGCGAACGGATCTGGGAGCGCATGGGATCGTGCAGCATCCGCACATCGCGGCGCACCAGTGCGTGGTCGAGCCGGCGTAGCAGGAAACGGTACCCGTTCACCTGGGCACGGGTAGTCAGCTGTGCTGGCACTCGGGACTCCATCGCGCTGTCGACCGCAATCTCTTTCGACACGGTACCGTAATTCCCGACGGTTACGTCGGCCCATATCGGTGGAATCGCCGCTGGCGCACCGGTAAGCGAATGCAGCCGAGGCAGGAACGAACAACTGTGAACGAGACGATGAACACCGGGGAACTCCGCTCCGAAATTCCGGAACCGACGGTTTCTCCGGATTCGGTGAATACTCGCCGGTCGGCTTACGACACTTTACGGGACCCCGAATTCTGGTTGTTCCGCATATTTCCACTTCGAATTGTTGTTCCCGGCATTCTCGCCGCGGCGGCGATCGCCTGGATCGTGCTGGCCATCGGCAACTCGGTCTGGTATTCGCTCGGCGCCGGGATCGTCAGCGGCCTCATCGGTCTGGCCCCCGTCGGCGGCCGGACCTCGGTCGCCCGGATCGGCGGGATGCTCGGACGGCGCGGGAATATTCCGGCCGAGCGGCTGGAACAGGCCGCGGCCTTCGACGTGCCGCTGCCCGAGGGCGGCGGTTACGGGGTGCGCTGGGACGGCGATCTACTGCTGACCATGCTGCGGATCGATCCTCCGCCGGACACACTGACCCTGCTGCGGCCGGGTTCGCTCAATACCGAACAGCTGCTGCCGCTCCCCGAAATCGCCCGCTGCCTCGATCAATTCGATCTGACCCTGGCCGGTATCGATGTGGTGAGCACCGGCGCGCGGACCGCGGGCACCGGTATCGCCGCACACCTCTACGACCGGATACTCGGCCCCCTGCCGGCCATCGCCCACCGCACGTGCTGGCTGGTGCTGCGGCTGGATCCCCTGGCCAACGCCGAGGCTGTCGACAACCGCGGGGGCGGCGGTGCCGGTGCGTTGCGTGCGGCCATCATCGCGACCCGGCGGGTGGCGAACCGGCTGGCCGCACACGATATCGCCGCCTCCGTGCTCACCGCGACCGAGATGAACACCGCCGTCCGCGAACTCACCCACGGGTTCGCGGTGGACCAGCTCACCGAATCACCGAAATGGCTGGAATCCCAGGGCCGGCATCTGTCGCAATACCAGATCGGCGCCGATATGGTAGGGCCGCGCGGGCTGGCCGATATCTGGGCGGTGCCCAGCCTGTCGACCACCGTGACGCTGCGGCTGCGGCCCGGTATCAACCGTAACGATCCGCATACCGAATTGGCCGATACCGTGGTCCTCAATGCCGTGGTCCGCTTCGATACGGTCGAGCCGCCCGAGAAACCCCCGCTGGAGGGGCTGCGCGAACTCTACGGAAACCAGCTGCGCATCCTGCTCGATACGCTGCCGGTCGGCTTCACCGGGCGCTGGGGGCGCGATGTGGCCTACCGCGGCACCCTCGCGGCGCTGACCGAATTCACCGTCCCCACCGCGGGTTGCGGGCAGCTCATCGGCGCCGACGACCGGGGGCAGGGCATCGCCGTACCGCTCGTCGGCGAAGGCACCCGCCAGCTGGAGGTGATCGGCACCCTGGACCTGGCCCAGCAGGTGATCCTGCGCGCCACCGGCCTCGGCGCACACGCCATCGTGCACACCACCCGGCCGGAGGCGTGGCAGACGATGGTCCGCAACCTCGATACCCCGCAGATCCTCACCATCGCACCCCGCGCCGCCGGGGCCAGTTATCACCCGCCGGGCCCGCCCCCGTTGCCCACGGCGCCCTACCCGAGCACCACGGTGCTGGTATTCGACGGGGTCCCACCGGTATCCCATGCCGGTGGCGCCACCATCGTGCATGTGCGGCAACCGCACGAACCGCCGGGCACGGTCGACGCGGATGTTTCGCTGATCCAGGATCCCGCCATCCCCAACCGCATCACGGTGCGCACGCCGGCGGTGACGACGACGGTGAACATGGTGACGACCCGGGAGGAAATGCACTACATCGGCGAATCACTCGCCGCGCGCTGACCCACACGCCGATACGGCAGCGGGGGGGGGGGGGGGTGGGCGGGGCCAACCGGACGGGGGGTGCGTTTGGCCGAAAAAAGGGGTTTGGTAGGTCGCAGAGGAGAAAAAACCCCCCACCGTCCTTCTTTTT
>NZ_JBHXMZ010000008.1:247781-357974 GCF_042719915.1 Nocardia sp. NPDC058499
TGGTAACGCCAGGGGGGGAAGTAACTTACCTCGGGGGCTCGTTCGCCGCGCGTTGACCCACACGTCGGTACGGAAGCGGCCGGTTGGATCCTCATCCGATCCAACCGGCCGGTGCCGTCCGTACGCCGAAAAGGCTGTTCCGGTCAGCCGAAGGCGGCGAACCCGTCGCCGATCTTCTTATCGGTCTCCAGCGCGCGCTGCAGCGCGTTCTCGACCGCGATGGCGAGCTGGTCCAGCTTGTGCAGGGTGTCCTCGAGTTCGGTGTTCACCGACGCGTGGGCGGCGGTGAAACCCTCCTGGGCGCCCTGGCTGGCCATGGCCTGCAGGAAGTTGTCCTTGGCGGTGCTCAGGGCCTCGATCTCGCCCTGGATCTTGCTGCCCTCAGTCTTCAGCGAGTCGAACAGCGCCTCCATAGTGGGGCGGTCGTACAAAATATCGCTCATGTTCCCAATTCCTTCTCAGTCGAGCAGATAGGTGAGTGCCGCGAGGCAGGATCTACAGGCTGGTGTAGCCGCCGCCGGGGATGAAGGCATCCTCGTCCATGCCCAGGATCGTCTGGGTGGCATCCTCGGTGGCCTGGGTCAGCTCGTCCAGCTTCTGATTCAGGCGGTCGGACTCGTCGCTCCACGCCTGCGAGGTGGTGACGAACGAGGCGTTCGCATCACCCTTCCAACCCGCACGGGCCGCATCGCTGGCCGAATCGACGGCTTTCACCGACAGCCGCAGATTTTCGATCGCCTGGTACATTTCGCCGGTCGCCTTCTTGACCAGCTCGAGGTCGAGATCAACACCCTGAGTTGACATTACGGTGTTCCTTTCCTGAGGTTGAATTTCCGCCGAGATCGCGGGATCTCGCGCCGGTGGGTTGTCACCTGGGGAATTACGGTGTCAGCCACCTCCCCCCGGGCAGGCCCTCGAGCAACGTGGCGATTGCCTGCGTCACCCGATGGTCGCTACCCGTTGTGACCGTCGACCAGATCTGTCGATCCGGCGAGACCGTGGGCGCGGCCGCGAGCCGGCCGCGATCGGTGTCGTAGACCGCGACCGCGCCCGGTGCGCGCGTGCTGAGTCCGTCCTCATGGCTGTAGGCCACGATTTCGGTGAAACCCCGGCAGGAGGCGAACGCCGCGGCGAGCACCGTGGCATCGCGGTCCCCCACCCCCAGGGCATAGATGGCATCGGCGAAATCACCGGTGGTTTCGGCGGTATCGAGCCGGCCGGCCAGTTCGTCGGCCGGTGCACTGAAACCCGCGACCTCGGCCGCCTCGGCCGGGCCCAGCGCGGTCAGCAGTGGGCGGGCCAGCGCCTCCGCCGAACCGTCGCACCAGATCGTCGCGATCTCGAAACTGTTCCCGTCGCGTACCGCCAGGGCATGCTGTTCGCCGCGGCGGGCCAGGCACAGTCGCAGGGTGCGGTCCTCGGCGAAGCCGCGGGCCACCAGCTCGCGATCCGGTTGCGCCAGCACGAACAATGCCTGCCCGGTCTCGGGGTCGACATCGCCTTCGGTATCGAAGACGCCCGCCGCGGTGAGCTCGACAACGGCGCGCTCGCGGGCCGCCTGCCACTCTTCGTAGGAGTCCTGCTGCGGTCCGACAGCGAGTACCAGGGGCAGGGTCTGCACACCCAGGCGCTCGGCGACCGCGAGCAGGGCATCGTTGGTCAGGGTCGTCACGACGTACCTCCGGCCCGGGTTCCCGGCGCGGGAGCCGCCGGTTCGACACCGCCGAGTACCGCGGGCGCGGCCCGCAGTTCGTTTTCGGCACCGAGGTGATCACTCTCGTCACCGGGGAGTCCGGCGCGTGGGAAGCGGGATGTGTCCTGAGCCGATCCGCCGGCACCGGCGGTCGCGCCAGGTGCCAGCGGGGCCGCCTGGGACGAGGCTCCGGCACTGGTGACCGGGGTCGTTTGCGGGGTCGTTTCCGGCGTGGTCGCCGATTGCGCATAGAGCGGCGCGCTGTAGGCGGTGGGCACCCGCGGTACGGCGGCCGGGATCGGGACGGATCCGATGCCTATCGATCCCAGCGGCATACCACCCCGGCCCCCTGGGGCCGGGGCGGGTGCGGGGGTCGCCGCGGCCGCGGCATGCTCGGCGGCCAGTGCGGTCTCCGGTGCCACCACCGGCGGTGTGGTCTGCTGCCAGGGCAGCGCGAGGGGTTCGGTGGCCTTCTCGTAGTTCTCCATGACCCGGGAGGCCACGGCCTTCGCGACGTCGGAATCCTTGTCCGTCTCGGCGGCCACGGCTTTGATCGGCGCACCGGCCATTCCGCCGACCGATTCCAGCATGCGCTGGACCTGCTGGATCTGTTCGATATCGGCGGTATGCGGCATCGCCAGCCGCGCCACTTCGTAGGCGGCTACCTGCGCCTGGAACCGCGCCGCGTTGGCCGCGGCGGCGCCCGCCGCTTCCACCAGCCAATCCCGCAGTGTGGAAATACGCTGCAATACTTCGCTACTGCGACCGGATCCCCATGCGCCACGAATTTCGACGACGGCCTTCTCGTACTCCACCACCGCCGCACCCAAGGACGCGGCCAGACGTGTCCAGGCCTGCACGGCCTCGGCCATCGGCACCGAGCCCGCACCGGTGGTGAGCTCGCGGGCCAGCCGGTCGGCCGGACGCGCGGGCCACACCACACCGGTGAAGCCGGGGCGTGGTGGTTCGATCATCGCTGGGAAATATCCTTCGCTCATCGGCACTGTGGGAGCCGTCAGGCCTTGGGCCCGCCGAGGTCGGCGGCGTTATCGGTTTCCATACCGTCGAACCGGGTCGTGCTGAGCCGCAACGTGGCCGCCAGTTTGCGCATTTCCTGCACACCGGCCTGGGCACTGGTCAGATAGGACGCCGCCACATCGTTGTGGGTCTGCGACGCCCGGCCCGACACCTCGTCCGAACCCGCCGGAACCACGGTCAGCGCGTCCTGGACGGCCGCCAGATCGGCGGCGAGCCGATCGGCCAGCGCATCCAGGCCCGACGACGCCTTCCCGGCCGCGGCCGGGTCGAATCGGACGCCGTCGTACACCTCACCCATCTCGTTCTCCATGAGACCCTCCTATGTGTCCTGGTTGCCGGCTCGCGTCAGAGCGTGAGTTCCTTGTCCGGCGGGGGTTCCGAGGTCGATTCCGCGGCACCGACCACCGGCACCGCGATACCTTCGATCGGCCCGACCACTTCGTCACCGTGTTCGGCCGAGACCGCGCCGCGCGCCGAACCGTCGGTAACCGATTCGCCGTCGCGCGCCATCCCCGCGGCGCCCATACCCGCACCGCCCATCGGCATGTAGCCGGGGCTGTTGCCGCCGGACGAACTCGTTCCCGCGGGAGCTGCCGCGGACGACATACCCGCGACCGACCCCGGCGACGTGGCACCGAGCGCTCCGACAGGACCCAGCGGGCCGGGCGCCGCCACCTTGGAACCGGGGAACGCACCGAGTGGAGCGGGTGCGGCGCCCACCGCACCACCGGCACCGAGACCCCCACCGGCCCCCAGGGCACCCGGGCTACCGGGCTTATCGGTATCCGGTGCACCGGGCTCGCCGTTGCCGGGCTCACCGCCCAGTGGTTTCGGTGCGGACAGCGCGGTATTCGCGGGCGCCAATTTGCCGAGCGCCTGCGCGGCCTGGCTCGCGGAGCTGATCAGCGGCGTGACCATACCGATCATCTGCATGAGCTGGCTCATCTGCTGGCTCGGATCGACCCCGGTCGGCGCGTTGGTGATCTTCACCTTCTCGCCGGTCTGCGTCAGTGCGGCACCTTCGACGCCGAGCTCGGTCTTGGTTTTGACGGTGATGGCCAGCGCTTCGGTCGCCGCCTCGATCGCCGACGCCACCAGGTAGGCCGCACCGCCACCGGACGTCGCGTAGAGCGGCGCGAGCGCCAGTTTCGCGGAGAACGCACCGATCACCACGGCCATTTCCCCACGACCGATCGCGACACTGGTCGCCCCCTTGGCGAGATGCAGTTTCTCCCCGGTGCTCTGAGCCTCGAGCTTCGCGGCATCGGTCTGCGCCTGACCCGCCTTCTCCGCGGCCTCCATGGCCCCCATCCCCTGCCACAGGCTCATCGCGGTCTGCAACGCGGAGGTACCGACCTGCATCACCGTCTGCATCACTGTCGACACCTGCGACAGCAGCTGCGTCGGATCCACACCCGGCGGCGGGGCCGGTGCGGCGGCCGGATCGCCCGCGGCGGATGCCTGCGCAGGAGCCGGTGCCGGCGCGCCCAACTGCCCGGAACCGAAGGCCGCCGCCAGATCGGTGAGCGGTCGCATGAGCGCGCTCAGATCGAGCATCGGCAACGGCGGCAGCTCCGGTAGCCCGGGCAGGTGACCGAACGCCGGCAGCTCCGGCAGATTCGGCAGACCCATGCTGTCGAGGATGTCGTTCACCGGCATGTCGAGCATGGGCCCCAGCGCGCTGCCCCGAAGCAGCTCCAGGATGGTCGGGTCCAGGGGATCCGCGCCGGCCGGCGGCTGGGCGCCCGGGAGCGGGGCCGCTCCTGGATTGCTCATGATCCGGGATTCACCGCGCCGATATTCGCCGCATTACCCGCGTCGGTGAGTTCGTAGTTCGCAGCGGCCTGATGGGCGGTGAGCGCCGTACCGGCGTGCACCGCGGCGAGTTCGGCGACCGAGGACAGATGGTTGGCCTGCGCGTAGGCAAATGCGATCAGGAATTCCTGGCCGATGAGCCCGAACGCCGGTACCGCGAACCCGACCGTCGCCGCCTGATCGACGCCGGCGGTGGTGGCGATTCCGGCGGCCATGGCCGCGGATTCGCTGCCGTATAGGCGAACCGCATCCGGTACAACATGCACGTTGTTCATGTCTTGTGTCCAATCCCGAAACATCCCACAATGTTTCGTCGTCAACGGTACCCAGCGGGCACCTCCGGCCGGGACCGCCGACCGGTTAACAGTCGGTGACTACCTCGTGCTTTCCGAATTGAAGGTGTCGATCAGGGCGGCCTTCTCGGCGATCGCCCGGGCGGCGGCCGCCCGCGCGGTCTCGACCAGCGTTTTCTCGAACTCGCCGGGGCTCAGTTTGTTGATCCCAGCGGTGAAGTGCAGCCCGACGGGGGCCGCGTTTCCGTCCACTTCCACCGTCACCGAACCGTCCGGTGAGGTCTCGCCGACCACGATCGCGCCCATCGCTTCCTGCAGATCGGTCAGCCGATAGACCTGCTGCTGCACCCGGGCGATGAGTTCGTCCATCGTTTCGACCATGACATCCCCTCGAAATCCCTTCCGGACCTAGACAGAACGAAGCCAGCTCTCCGGTTCGGTCTCGTAGTCCTGCTCCTGCACCAACTCCTGGCGGGCGACCTGCTCCTCGGTGGGCAGACCCGCCAACTTCAGCATTTCGCTGGTGAAACCCGCTTCCTGCAGCTGTTTACGGCGCTCGAGGCCGGCGCGGGCCGCGGACTGTTTGCACAGCCGCAACAGCTCGCCGGCCAGTGCATCGGGGTCGCGGCGGAGTTCACCGGGCTCGACGGATACCGCTACGGGCAAACCCGTTTCAGTGGTCCGGATCCGGATCGAACCGGTGAGCGAATGGGCGGTGAACTCGGTGGGGAACTCGAGGCCCCCCGGACTGTCCGCGCTCATCGTCCTCCTCCTGTCTCGATGGTGGCGCGGGGCCGAGGCCCCGGCGCCCCCGGAACTTCGTCCACCGGCGCGGTCGCTGCCGAGCCCGAGCGTGAACCGCTCCCGGACCGCGGTCACGAGAAGTATGGATCGCGCAGGTGAACCGGGGGTTACCAACCAGTATGGCAAGTGGCGGATATCCGTGCATACTCGGATAACGAGACGTTCCGGAAACTGGTTGCCACCACTGGGAATATGTCTCACACCCGGCCGCCACGCCCGGATATACGCTGGCGCAGTCCAATCCCGGGACTCCCACCCCCGGACCCCACAACTGAACAACGACCCGGCCGATACGGCCCGCGTCGGCATGCCGCACCGCAGCACAGCCCGATCGCGGCCACTCGGCGATATGCGCTGCCTCACGGACGGAAATCGCATCCCCACAGAACCCTCCTGACCTTCTGCGCTCCCCACGGCGGTGCGTCACCCCATATCGCTCGACCGGGTTTTCCCGACCGGCGCCACTTCTGTTAACAGTGTGCCTGTCGATCCGGCCATGCCGGAAGTCTTTTCCGCGCCGCAACGCGATTACCCAGGTCGACGCGAGAGCGGCGCATGTACACATATCCGCCGCGCCGACCACGGATCGCCGGATTCGCCGCTCGGGCCCGATAACCTGATCTACGTGTACGAACGGACGGAAGATCCGCAATGAGGCGTATCGACCTGAACTCGGACGCCACCTCGATCGGCGACGATCTACGGCTCGAGTACGGCGGCGAACCGTTCACCGGTGAGGTGGTAGAGGAACTCGTACCAGGACAGCTGCTGTCCCAGGAGTTCTACGTCGACGGCCTCCCCCACGGCAGCACCCGCGAATGGTGGCCGGACGGCCGGTTGAAGTCCGAAGGTGAGAACTATCGGGGCAGACCGTGCGGAGTTCTGCGCCGCTGGCATCCGGACGGCCGACCGGCCACCGCGATCCTCTACGACAACCACGGCGCATCCGTGGCCGTCCGAGACTGGGCCCACCTCGGACTGCAGGCGCCGAGCCCGTGAGGATACAGGTCAATTTCCCAGACTGGTCCGCTCGTCCTTGATCGCCCGCACGACATCCGCGATCTGGCGGTTGAGCACACCCACCATACGTTTGCGGTCCACCGCCAGCACGGTCGCCGGATTTCCCGAGACGATCAGGTAGCGGCCGTCGCCGGTGATATCACGCCAGCCGAGACTGCGCCGCCGGATTCCACGCGGACCGAGTCGAGAGAATCCTTGCGCAACCGTTATCGTCCCGGTCAGATCGGCCGGTGCGGCACCGAACGATTCGCCCATCACAGCCGGTTCGTCGCCACGATACAGCACGGTCGGGCCTGTGCCAGGCCGATCCGTTCGCTCCCCTCCGGCGCCGCCGGCAAATGTGAAATCCGGGTGCCGCCCCGCGCCGACCTCGGGTAGGGCGGCGACCACCGCATCGGCCAGACCTATCACACCGTGCTCGGACATGGTGAATCCTTCGGCGTGCCACAGTGTTCGTCCCGGCTTCTGGATCACCATATGTGCGTTATCGCCCTTGCGCGCGGCCAGAATCCTGACGGAGCGTTCGGGATTCTGCAGATCGTGACCATCGAACCCGCGTACCACGATTCGGATATCCGGTTGCGCCATGGTCGCCAGGATTTCCGCCAGTTCCGGACCGCAGCGCGACCTGACTCGCTCGGCCGCCTCGATCCGCGCGCGGCGGTGATCATGATGGCGGCCGGGCTCGCTGGTGAATACGAAAGGTTCGGGAAGGTACCCCTCTTTCGTCGATTCCCAGGCCGCAACGAATTCGATATCCGTGAACGTCCACGTACGACTCACTGTTCGACCACCGGTTTGGCAACGATCGCCGGATCGCCGAGTCCCTCCTCCAGCCATTCGGTGGAATCCAGATAATCGGCACGCTTGTGATCCTTCTGCTGTGCGCCCTGCGCGCCGCCGCCGGCACCGCCACCGCCCATCGGCATCCCGCCCATGGGCGCGCTCTGTCCCGTCGACGCCGCTGCGACGCCCGTGAACTGCCCGCTCGCCACACCTGTCGCGACAGAGGCCCGCGGGAAGAGCTTCGCCGCTTTCTCCACATTAGGTGCCGGTGGTGCCTTCATACCCCCCGGCGCCGCAGGACTACTCCCACCGGCTCCGCCGCCGAGGCCGGCGGGGAGCTTGCCTGCCTTCTGGAGAGCGGACTGGTAGTTCTTCACCGCGTCCTGTAATGCAGGCATCCCCGGAAGCCCGGTGATACCCGCCTGTTGCAGGGCCTGCTGAGCCGCGGTGGACAATTGCTGACCCATCTGCCCGAGTTGCTGCAGCCCCTGCTGCGCCGCCTGCATCAGGGGTTGAGTGCTCGACTGCTGCTGGAGCGCCTGCTGCTGTTGCTGGAGTGCGGCCTGCTGTTGCTGGGCCTGGGTTTCGAGCTCCCGCTGTGCGGCCAGCAGCTCCTGACGTTGCTGTCCGATCTGGTCGAGCGCAGCCTGCTGTTGCTGTTGCTGATTCTGTCCGCCGCCACCACCACCGCCACCGCCGGTGCCACCGCCGCCGTTACCGCCGTTGTTGTTCCCCCCGTTGTTTCCACCGTTCTGACCTGGTTTGGTGGGCGGAACCGGATCGGGAAGTATCGCGATCTTGGCGTCGGTGAGCTCCAGTCCAGGGAGGTATGCCTCCTCCATCGCCCTGATGGCCGCCTGGCGCCGCGCTTCCTTCTCCTTCTGCACATAGGACGCGCTGGTCGTGGTCTCTCCCTCGTCGAGGCTGGGAGTATCCCATTGGCCCATTTCGTACCAGGTCGCCGACAGCCACTGTGACGTGTACTCCAGGTTGTCGCCGATCAAGTTCATATTGGCGACCAGTTTGTCGGTGTCCGCGCCATAGGCTGTGACGGCTCCCCGAGCCGCCTCGGCTCCGCCTTCGACGCCGGGACTACGCCACGAATTCTGCGTCGAGATCATCTTGTTGACCAGATCGTCGAACTTCTCGTTCAACTGCCCAGCCAGCCATCGCCAATCGGCGGCGGCCTGCGCGATCTTCACAAAGGTGAAATCACCGGTGTTTCCGAACGACTCCTGCATCGACTCGTAGCGTTCGAAGGAGAGAGAATGCGGATCTTCACCGTGCACCTGCGGGGATTCGAACTCCACACCGTCGGCCGGGTCGCGCAGGCTTCCCGGCATACCGCCGCCGTCTTCCGTCAGCCCCGGATAGACAAACCCGGGCACATTGGTGGTTTCCTCCAGCCTCGGACCCGGCCGATCACTCAGCGAGCCCGGTGTATCCACCCGGTCGATATCGAGCGCGGAGTCGTCGTCGGTATCCGAATAGGCTTTTCCCGCGGCGATGAACGTATCCATCATATCGTTGAGGATGGTTTCGTGATCGTCGAGGATTTCGCGTAGTTCCCGGCCTTTCTGATTGAATCGCTCGGCCAGCGCCTCACTCGATCCCAGATTGCTGGGTGGCGCCAGCGAATCGACGAGCTCCACTTTGCCGCGCACAGCCAGCACCCGGCCGAGCACCTCGTTACACTTCCCGGCCAGGTCCTCGACCACTCCGGACTGGAGTTCCAGCGCTCCACTTTCGGCCTGGGACGACAGGCCCGACCATGGGTTGGCGGGTTCAGGTGCCATAGCACGCGCTCCTGCGAACTCGAAACTCGACAGTACGTAGGCCTCTTGCGCCCGGCATCGGGAAAAGCGGCCCGCGGTCGTGGACCCGATATGCCGTTACGGCAATTCCGGTGTTCCACACCATGCGCGCCTCCTCACAACTCGACACCCCGAACGCAGCACGGACCTCTTCCGAGCGTACCGCCGGGCTGCTACGCCCGCCCGACCTGTTTCTGAACAGACATCGACATTTCGATGCGCCGCAAACCCACTGCCCGGTCCGCTCTTCCGGCCTGCGCCTACATGAGGGCATGATTCCGTTCACGGAAGCGCCGTTCGAAATCCGGGAGATACTGCGACGGGGCGACCGAGGACGACGAACGTTCCAGCACTCCGTCATCCGCCACATAGAAGATCGCCCGCCCGATCGCGATCTCCCCCGGGTCCAGCGGTACGTACACCATCCATCCTGCGGATATCCGGTCGGCACGCAGATCGTCCACGCGGTACGCGGCGGTATCGGCCCCACTGTCGGTCAAGTACCGGGCGACCCGGTCGACGGCATCGATGGCGGCCATCGGCTCGGGGGCTGTCACCCCACCCAACAACATTTGGTAGTACGCGTTTTCGAGGTCGAAAGGCCCCTCCGTGCCGAAAACTTCCACCAGCGCGCCGCGTGTCACCTCCCCTGCCTCCGCCGCGGCGATCAGGGTGCCGACCCCTGCGCGCTGCCGCTCGGTGGGTTGCTCGCCGAGCAGACCGGTCACTATCCGGGCGACGGTATCGGTGGTCCACAGGCCGGGAAGAGCCTCGGCGCAATCGCCGGGGTCCGGTGAATCGCCGCGATACCATCGGCCGTCGTCCCACCAGTAGCAAAAGGTCAGCAGGCCTCTGTTCGCACGGTGGTTGAGTACCGGGTCGGCAACCCAAAAGGGCGCGCCCCGATACAGTTCGGGCAGGGATTCGCCCCGGTTGTAGGCGGCGTCCAGTTCGGGCGCGTCCCACCGCCCGCCGGAAAGCACCGCGCGGCCACCGGGCAGTGTGTAGAGCGAACAACCGCTGCGCTTTGCGCCTTCGAACCAGCGCATCGCCGGCATCAAGCGCGGACCCCACTGCGAGCGAGCCGCGACGAATGCCGCGGAAAGCACCGCCCAGCGCGCCGTCATCACCGGTAGCGGCGGAAGCAAACTGCCATCTGCCGCTGTGCCGATACCCGCTTCACCGGCCGCGCCGGCGGCCGCCTCCGGCGGGCGAAGCTGCCGACCTGCGTGCCGGATATGGGCAGCCAGCCAGACCGGCAGCTTTTCGCGCGGGTACGCCTCGAGGTCGGCGCGGTACGCCTCGGGAGCGAAGAGCTGGTCGTCCGGGAACGGTTCGGCACCGAAGTCGTAGTCGACCTCGATGCGGCCTTCGCCGGTGAGTGTGAAGAGCAGGCGCCACCAGGGTCCGTCGCCGAATCCGGACGACATACGCCGATGGTCACGGACCAGTGTCATGACCTCCGGTGACGGGGTCGTGCGCGCTACGAGCTGCTGGTTTTCATCGGTATAGAGGGCGGTTCCGGTACTCGCGACCACGGTGGCCGCGAACACCGCGTCCAGCCGCTGCCAGCCGGCCGGGCCGTCGGCAGCCAGTTTCCGGGCGACCTGGTGCATAAGGGCCCTGGCCTGCTCAGCGACATTCGGGGACGCACCCAGCGTGAAGCCCAGGTCGGGTTCGTCTGCGGGGGCTGTCGAGCCGGGATCGGCCGCTCCCGGCGCAGTGCCCGGCCCCGGGAGCGGCCGATCGCCGGGCGCCCCGGATGATCCTGCGGGGCGCGATGAACCCTCGGATTCCGGCCGCACCTCGTCTGATCTGCTCATTTCCCGCACCTCACTTCGAGACCCGACGGAGACCGAGTCCGGGCAACACCAGATCACGATCCCCATCCTCGGTATTCCAGGCGTTGTAGACGAGGTCGGCCGGCTCGGCGATCTCGAAAACTCGACGCAATCCGATCAACACAATGGACACCAGATCCCGGTACCGCTGCGGTGTCAACGGCCAGGGGTACTCGATCCACCAGTTGTCGGTGTGATACCTGTCGGGACGTTGCCATCCGGCCTCGGCCAGCAGCCGGGCACCCGAATCACCGGCGCGCTTCTCCGGGGCGAGCCATTCGTCACCGACGAGTTCGGCATACAGCAGGTCGTCGAACTGCCGGAACTGTGCATACCTCGAACCTTCGGCTTCGACTATCGTCAGTATCGCGCCGCCAGGCAGACCGGCCAGCTGCTCGGCCAATCCCGCGGCGAATTCCGGCCATTCGCTCACGGCAGCCCCTGTTGCTCCAGCTCTTCGATCAGGTCTTCGCGTGCGAGCACCTCATTGGTCACCAAGTGCAGCGCTACCGAGACCCCGGAATCGCGTAACACGGTTGTCGTTGCCGGGCCGGCCCAGCGCACCCGCGGATTCACGCCCGGCACCCGTGTGGTGGGTGCTCCGAATTCTGCACTCAACGCCGCCGTCATCTCGGCGAAGGCGGTACGGGTGCGATCGCGGCCCGCCGCGTCGTCTGTGGTGTAAGACGTCACCCTGGCCTCGATCTCGGTAGCCACACCGTCCCGGCCGCGAATCCGGCCACTGCCCGGGCCGAGTCCGGTATCGAGGACGACCGCGACCGGCCTGATGCGTTCGATCTGCCACCCGAGCTGGGCCGCCACCTGCTCCGCGTCCGCCAGCCGCCACGACCAGTCGAGCGCGCGCAGCTTCCGCACCAGCTCGACGAGTTCGGGGTTGGTCAAGGTACGCCACTCCGTCATGAGACCTCCCTGCGGTTCGTTGTCGGCTGCCCCGACCGGATCATATGCCGATGCCAGGCACGGTGAATTTCCTCGATCCGCCGAATCGGCGCGCGGCGACGCTCGGCACCAGGGCCATCGAGGTGGCCGCGAATCACGTGAACACCCTTTCGCGAAGCTCGCCGTCCATGAGCACATCGCGGATATACGCGCCGAGATCCATCTCGGGGGGTAATGCGCGGTACGTCAACTCTGTCGATGTTTCGCCGCCGACCGTAACCGCGAAACGAATGGTCCGCCACGCAACCTGCCCCCACTCCACCTGGGCCGACCCGTCGAGCACAAGGCTGCGATCACCGACGCGCAGCCCCAGCCGCCCGTCATGTCCGCGGTAGAACACGACAGGCACTCCACCGAGCTCGCCGTACACCCCGCTCCGGTAACCCGCTAGACCGTGGCCGGCACGCAAAGCCCCGGTTTCCGGATCGAATTCGGCCGGTACACCCGGCCCGGAGAACGGCCGCACAACCAAAGCTGCACTGTCGGCGGCCCCGCCGGGGTGACCGCTTCCGCCGTGTCCCCTTCCGTTCGGACCGAGACGGTCCTGCCGGCGTCCCGGCTGCTGCGCCCCGGAGCCGGGCGGCACCGGTGGAGGGAAGACTGGTGGTGGAAGCATGCTCCCACCGGCGCCCTCTGGGACCGGCGATCGATGCGATCCAGGCCCGGGGGCGCCGGGACTGTCCGGCGGCCACGACGGCCCCGGGAACCTGTTCGCCGGCGGATCCGCGGCGGCACCGGGCGGCGCGGCGGGGTAGGGCGATAGCGGCTCCGGATATCCGTGAGGTGGGGTGTCCGGGGGCGGAAGAGCCGGGGTACCGGGCGCATCGAGCCGCCCGGCCAAGGGCGCCTCAGGTTGCGGAGGATGCTGCGGCACCGGAGGCATGGGCTGTGGCCGGCCAGGCTGCTCCGGCACCGGAGACTGCGGTGAAACAGGCGGTACCGGCGGCCCTGAAGGAACAGGTGACCCTGGCGGAACCGACGGCACAGGCGGCTCCGGCGGCTGCGGCGGAACCGGCGGCACGGGCGGAACCGGCGGCACAGGCGGCACAGGCGGCTCCGGCGGAACCGGCGGAACCGGCGGAACCGGCGGAACCGGCGGAACCGGCGGAACCGGCGGCACAGGCGGCTGCGGCGGCGCGGGCAGCACAGGCGGCACGGGCGGAACCGGCGGCACAGGCGGCACAGGCGGCTCCGGCGGCTCCGGCGGAACCGGCGGAACCGGCGGCACGGGCGGAACCGGCGGCACAGGCGGCTGCGGCGGCACAGGCGGCTGCGGCGGCGCGGGCAGCACAGGCGGCTCCGGCGGAACCGGCGGCACAGGCGGCTCCGGCGGCTGCGGCGGCACGGGCGGCTCCGGCGGAACCGGCGGCACGGGCGGCTCCGGCGGGACCGGCGGAACCGGCGGCTGCGGCGGGGCAGGCGGCTCCGGCGGGGCAGGCGGCTGCGGTGCCGCAATCGGCGGAACAGGCCACGGTTTCCGTTCGTACCGGTAAGCAGGCGGCATTTCTGCTTCGTAGTCGTGCGGCGGATGCGGAATGTGCGAGCGTAGTGACGAACCCCGCAGCGGTGGCACCGGGCCGTCGACCCCCGGCTCCAGTTCGGAGCCGTTGTCCGGCGGTGGGGTATCACCGCGGTCGCTCCGCGCGGCCGGCTCACCTGCGGACCCGGATTCGCCGAGGTCCGGCGGCGGCTCCGCATGGGTTTCCGAGTCCGCTTGCGGGTTCTCCTCGCCGCCGCGAGCAGGGTCGGCGGACAGATCGATCACGCGTCGCGCCGCACGTTCGAACCGCTCGACGCGTTCGTGCCAACGCTGCTGCTCGTCGACCGGCAGTGTCCGATCCAGCAGATATTCGACTTCTCGATCCACCGCCTCGTGGCTGGTCGGCGCCGCGTCACGCAGTGGCAGTCCGTGTGCCGCCGCGGTCCGCTCGTCCCGGGCTGCTGCGGCCTCGGCACGTTCCTCGACCCGCCCTTCCAGGCCGGCCCGCTCGATCAATTCCGCGACCGCCGCGATATCGGCGGACCGTTGCACGACCTCGGCGCGTAGTTCCGCCTGGATGCGAGCGAGCCGGCCGGGAGTCAGTCGTTCGTCTTTATCCAGTTTGCCGTCACGGTATTTCTCGTAGACCTCGTTCCAGCGGCTCAGTTGCGCACGGACGTCCGCCAGTTCGGGATCGTCGTCACCGATCTCGCCGCGGCGGTGGCGGGCCAGAACGTCGTCCCAGCGATTCAGGTCGGCGATGGGTAGTTCGACTCCGATGGTGCGGGCGAAGTCACTGTCGGCCCCACGTTCGGCAGAGGGCGGCAGGGCTGTGCCCATGTCGAGTACGCCGAGGTTCTCCGGGGCACCGGCCAGCGCGCCGATATCGGCGATGAGATCCAGCAGATGGCGCACCGCTTTGTCGTGTATCGGGAGTTCGCTGACTCCCACCCGCGGGTCGGCGGCGTCCGCGCCGTGGATGCGGCGGTCGAAGATATCGATGTCGCCCAATGCGCCGAGGTATTCGGTGAGTGCCGCGGCCAGCCGTTCGTTGTCACCTTGTCGTGGTGCCAAGTTGCGTATCGTTTCGCCGAGCTGGTCGACCGTGTGTACCTGCACTGTCCCGACGAGTGCGTCGAGGCGGCGCAGCAGCCGCGCTGTCGCGGTATCGACCGCGGCCGGATCCAGCGCGGCGAGCTCTTTCGCGTATCCGATGAGGTCGTCGATCTGCTGGCTACGGCGGGCGGCCGGGGTATCGGGATGGGCGAGGGTTTCGGCAACCTGCCGTGCCGTCACCGGTCCCGTCGATTCCGGAGCGATCCGGTGGAGCAGGTTTTCGCGGGCCTGCTCGATATCGTGGTAGGTGTCGATATCCCAGGCGGTCCGGGCGTAGTCGATGATCGATTCGATACGCGCGGCGCGGATCTCGTTTTCGGCGCGCAGGATATCGAGTTTCGTGTCGAGCTTTTGCGGATCGGCCAGCTCCTCTGCCGACAGGCCCAGACGACGCGCCGATTCTGCTGCCGCAGCAGTATTCTCCGGATCGGCCGGAAGTTCGGGGCGGGCCGCGCGGTCCGGAATGCCTGCGGCTGTGGCGGTTTCGTCCGGAATCAGCCGCCAGCCCGAGCCGTCGTCGATCACGGTGACTTCCAGTTGCCGGCCCTCGACCACACCGGCGAAATGCCGGACCCGTGGTGTCCCCGCGTCGACGACGGTGATCCGCTCCGGTCCGGCACCACCTTCGGGCAGGGACTGTCCGGGGCGTATATCGATGATCTTGTACGCCACTTCCACCGTGCCGTCGCCCACCGCAGACGCGAGATCCGGATAGCGCGCCAACGCGCCGGCAAGTATCCGATCGTGTTCCAGCCGAGCGTCGAACACCACCAACCGCATAGGCCCGTCCGCAGCGGATCCGGGTACCAGAGCGAGACCGGCCGGTTCATCGAGCATTGCGCCGCCCTGCGCCAGGACCCACTCCTGTGCGGCCATATCGCCGATCAGTCCGGTCAGCTCGGCTGTTTCGGCGTCGGCCCGCAGGAATTCGCCGGCGCGTTCGGCGAATTCCGTGAGTTTCTCGGCGGCCGCCTGGATACGGGCCAGCTCGGCGGTCAACGTGGCGGCCAGATTGTCGGCGTCGAGCCTGTCCAGGTCGATATCCCCGAGGATCTGCGCCCAGACGGCCCGCTCGTCCCTGATCTGGTCTCTGCGCAACGCCCGTTCCAGGAAGCTGCGGCGCCCGTCGTCGCGACCCGGCTGATCGGAGTCGTAGAGATCGCCCCACTCGCGGCTCGGTTCACCGCCGTTGTTGACTCCACGCCAGTCGAGGAGCCGCGGATCACCGCCCTGGGCGACGACGACCTCGCGCAGGAACCGGCCCAGCGGGTCGGTATCGAAGAAGGACACACTGTCGCTGTACGGGATATCGGCGTGCTCCGCGTTGTACCGCCGGGCCGCTTCGGCCAGGCCGGTCAGCGCACCGATCCGCCGGGCCTGCTGATATACCAGGTGGTCACGGAGCAGGCGCACAGCGTCCGCCGTCGGTGCTCCGAGTTCGGCGCCCAGATCCTGTGCAGCGGCCCGCAGCTCATCGAGCAGGCTGTCCCGCTGAGCCACCGTATCGGACAGTTCGGCAATCCATTCGCCGATTTCCCCGGCACTGCGTGGGAGCCGATCGGCTTGTCGGTCGGGCTCCGGCCGGTCTGTACCGGCCTCGATCGGTACCGCCCGCTCACCGCCGTCCCCTGCCTCGATCGCGGCCTGCCGCCGCAGATCATCGAGTTCGACACCGAGTTCGGCCCGCACGAGATCCGGATCGGCCTCGTCGAGCCAGTACCGGTATTGCTCACCGTCCTCGGTCGGTGGCGGATCGTATTCGCCACTGCGGTCGGCGACCCGTGAGGTCAGCCGACGCAGTAACGGAAGGACCTCTCGCCTGCGGAACAGCTCGACGGCCTCTTTGACGATCCGTACGGGGTTGAACTTGGTACCGAGAACCTCGTACTCGTCGCCCGGCGCAGGCGAGGGGTCCTTTTCCTGCCGCAGCGGCACACCCGCCATATCGCTGAGCATCGATTGACCGGCACTGTCGATACCGGAACCCGACGGGTACTTCGGCGTCTGTCCCAGGAAGGCGGTATCGCGCAACCACTCCCAGACCCGCCGCAACAGTGACCTCGGCCCCGGCGCGGGGCCGGGCTCCGCTCCCGGTACCGGCGCCGGCAACTGTTCGGCTTCCTCGACACGCCAGGATCCGTCCTCGGCGGCGACCAGTCGCGCCCCGATACGTTCCCCCTCGATCTCGACGGAATATCGGCGGGTATCGCCGGGTGCCGCCGCGGTCACTGCCTCGCCCGCCCGGCCGGCTGCGTGAGCCGCATCCGCGAGCGCAGCGATATCGCCGGCCATCCGGTGCGTGCGAGCGCGCGCTTCGGCCGCCACAGTGTCCGGATCCCGGGACAGTGCCGCCGGATCGATCCCGAGTCGCCGGGCCCAGGCAGCGCGGGCCGACTCGAGCTGGGACCGCGCGCCGGGATCGGGTTCGGCGAGTACCCGCTGATTCGCCGCGGCCAATGCCTCGACCGCCGCCGCCCGCAGCAGAACGCGATAGCGCAACTCCGATATGGTCGCGCCCAGGTTCTCCGGTGTCAGTGCGGCAGCGTCCAGCCCGAAAGCACGGGCGAGCACCGCGACCGTCTCCTGAGCGGATTCCACCCGCGGCATCGCCTGCGCCGGCTCCGGTGCACCGGCGGCGGGATACTCCGGCGCCCCCTCGGACGGGGGTCGCATCGACTCGCCGTCCCTCGCCTCGGCCCCGATGAGGGGAACCGCCTCTTCCGCGGGCAGTGCGTTGCGCGCAGGCTCTTCTACCGGCAGCCCGGCACGCCGAAGTTCCTCGCGGATCTCTCGAGCGGTTTCGGGGTCGGCCTCGTTGTGCCAGTACTCCTCGTCGCCGTACCGCTCGGTCGCGGTGAGCTCGGCGAAATCGGCGGGGTAACGCATCCGTGGAGCGTTTTCCACATCATCGAGAAAGCCGCGCGCGCGGGCGATTTCGGCCAGTTCGGCGAGCGCGGCAGCGGGATCTCGCAATTCACCGAACACCGCTTCGAGCCCGAGCGCGGCAGCGAAGCGGCGCATCCGCTCGACATCGTCGCCTGTGGGCGTTCGCGCATCGAGTTGAGCGGGCCGGTCTGCCTCGGCACGCAGGAATGCCGCGAGATCACGCAGCGGATCGCCGGTGAAAGGACCGCTGTCGCCGGGTTGATCCGCGGGCCGGGGCGGTCCGCCCGGTGGTGGCCCGTCCGATCCCGCACCGCTACCTGACTGCTCCCCCTCCTCCGGCGGGCTCTGGACGCCCTGTGCCGGGGCCGGCTCATGAGCGGGCGCTTCATCGGTTCGGGGCGGCGCCTGGGCGCCGGACGATGCGGGCGGACGTTGCGGCGGCGTACCGGGGCCGTGTGGTGACCCATCGGGGTCTTCCGGTGGCGCCGGCGGTTGTGGTGTGTCCGGCGGGGTCTCGCCGTCCCCGGGACCCAACATCCGGTGCAACCATTCGGCACGCTCCGCAGCCATCCGCGCGGACCATTCCGCCAGCTCGGCCCGCTGACCCGCGGCCCAATTCTCCGGATCGGCGTCCGCCAGGCGGCGTAGCTGCGTGGCCCGCCACTCCGCCCGCCACGCGGCTCGATCCGCGTGCACGCGGCGCAGCCAATCGACCCGTTCCCGCTCCATCTTCGCCAGCCATTGCGCCTGTTCGGCATGGAACCGGAGCAGATTGTCGCCCGGATGTGCGGCCGCCATTTCCCGGTACCAGTCGGCATGGTCGGCCGCCATCCGGGCCGCCCATTCGGCTTGCTCCAGCTCCATCCGGTCGAACCAAGCCGCGTCCGGGCCGTCCGGATCGTCCAGATCGCCGACGGGACGCGACTCGGGCCGCTCGCTGCCCAGCGCGGATTCGTCGCCTGCGGTCCCGGGAGGTCTTTCGGGCTCTTCCGGGTCCGGTGACAAAGGCGGTCCGGCGGGTCCTGGCGGATCCGGTGGTGTGCCGTCACCTGCCGAGCCCACGGCGGGGGGCGGCCCCGGGGTGGAGTCCGGACCGTCCGGCGAACGCGGCGGCGCCGGCCCCGGCTCCGGTGGAAGCAGCGGTTGCTGTTGCACCGGTTCCGGGGCGTAGGGCCGGCCGGCACGCCAATCGGTCAGCGGCGGACGGTCTGCGTCCCAGTGATAACCGAGCCGGATCGCATGGGCGTTGGCTTGTTTCCAGGTGGCCAGCGGATGGTCGGTCAGGTACTGGGCTTCGATCAACGCATCGCGCAGCAGCACGAAATCCTGCGGTACCGGCACACCCGCCTGCAGCCGGTTCCATGCCTCCGCGACATCGGCGAGCTGATCCATCGGCCGCATCACGAAACCCGCTGCGGGGTCGGTGTAGTCCCGGACCCGGTGTTCGTCGCGCATCAGATGGTTCTTTATGCGGAGCAGGTCGTCCCGGGAGAACTCGGGGACCTCGACTCGCATATGCGGGGCCAGGCGGTCGACGATGGCATCGGGGTCGACCGGGCGCACGATCTCGTCCGGATCGGCGCCCGGCACGATCTCGGCGGGATCGACCACACCCAGCAGCATTTCCCGGATCTGCTCGACGGTATCGCGGATCGCGCCGGAGTCCGCGGAAACGAACCGGTCCGCCAGCTCGCCGGCCACCCGGTCGATCGCGGTTTCGATACGCGCCAATTGTGCGGGCACGTCACCGTTCGGATCGATTCCGCCGAGTTCGCGGACCAACCGCTCGCGGACCGTGTCGATGACCTCCCGGGCCGCTGCTTGCTGCTCGGACCGCCGATGCCGATCGAGCCCCTCGGCGATACGGTCGATATCGCTGTCGTCGCTGCGGAAACGGTCGTATTCGCCATCGGCCCATTGCTGGACTTCGCGCCAGGCCTCGATATCGCGCTCCCATCGGCGGCGCAATCCGTCGGGTATCTCGGCGCCGGCCGGCGGCGGCGTGTGGTCGGTCACCTCCCAGCCGCGGTGCAGCGGCTGGACATCGCGTTCCGGTGGCGCGAACCATTCGTAGTCGCGGAAAACGGTTCCGAAGGGCGGCAGTTTCTGCAGCCAGGGGCGCTCCTGCACCCACCGGCCGATCTCGGGATGCCGCTGGATCCAGCTCTTGACCGCCGGGTGTTTCGGCACCAGCGCCGCCATCAGCAGCAAACGCACGATGTTGTAGGAATCGGCACCCCAGTGCTGGGTGAAGATATCCTTCGGATCGACGCCGGAGGTGTCGTACTGTTGCGGCGCCTGCGGGGCGTTGACCGGCAGGGTGCTTTCCGGAATCTTGCCCGCGGGGACCTCATCGGCCGGGAGCGTGATGTCGTTGACGACGTCGGTCATCGCCCACCCGCTGACTCCGTCGGGCGGATCTTTGGGGGTGAACTCATCCGGAGGCGGGTTGTCGTCGCGCCCGGTTCGCCAGCTGGGGCGGCTCGGATCCACGGTGTGCACGGTGCCGTGGCTGTCACGCCAGGTGGTGATATCGAGCCGGCGGCCGGCAACCCAGCCGGTGCTCAAATGCTCCACCTCCGGCGGATCCATTTCCTCCACCCGCCGGTCGCCGGTACGGCCGGCCAGTACTCGCCGGTATTCGACCGTTGTTTCGGGACGCACCATGGCAAGCGCTGCGGCCGGATCGCGGCGCAGCGCGTCGGCCAATGCCGCGTCGTGCTCTCCCCGTGGATCTGCTGGGTCCGGACGCGGGCCGTACACGATGACGCGGGGGGCGTCACCCTCGACCAGGCCCACCCGGTCGGTCACCATCCGGCCACCCTCGGCTTCGGCGAGTGCCCGCCACGCACCCGCGACGCGGGCCATATCGTCCTGTATCCGGCCGATGCGGTTGTGTGCGGCATTCACATCGCGTGCGGCATCCGCCAACCCCTCGAGATCGCGGAGTGTGGCCGCGAGATCGTCCACGGAGAGACGGCCTTCGGTGTGTGCCCGTTCAGCCCGGTCCTGCGCGGCGGCCAGAGTATCGTCCAGCCGGTCCGGAGTCAGCGTCTGCTCCGGGTCCCCCACGTCCAGTCGCCCGGCCAGATCGTCGCGCATGGACCGTCGTGGCTTGATCCGGTGCAATTCGGCGGCGCGATCCCGCGCCAGCCGCTCCAGCTCCGCGACGACATCCTCCGGTTGCGGGCGGCCCAGCCCTTCCGGGGCCCGCTCCATACCCGCGATGCGCTCGTCGATCTCGCGAAGTGTGGCGGCGAGATCGTCGAATCGTTCACTGTCGGCGATCAGCTTCTCCAGCAGCGTCCGCCGGTATTCCTGCTCTCCACCACCGACCGGGTGGCGGTCGCTGCGGGGGGCCTCGTCCAGACCACCCGGGTGATGGACGGTATCGACGCGGGTCTGGACCTCGAGCCCGAGAATCGCTTCCTCGCGCGCATCCGGATCCTGCTCGGCCCAAGTGCTGGGCTCCTCCAGGCCGAGGTTGCGCGCGCGATCGGTGAGTTTCGCGCGCAGGAATTCCCGTTCCCGGGTGAGGGCCTGCCGCTCGTTCAGCAAGCGGTCGTATTCGACGCGGTCGGCGAACAGCCGTGCCTGGTCCTCGGCCCGAACCAGCCGGGGCATGAGTTCGGCGAGGTCGTCCACCCGGCGGCTGTCCGCGGCGTCGAGGTCGCGGCCCGCGAGGTCGCGGATCGTCGCCGCGATCCGGTCCGGCTCCCAGGCGCCCGAGTCCACCTCGACGCGCAGGCCGCGGGCGATTTCGGCTATCCGGCCGGATAGTTCGTCGCGGCGGGCGATGGCATCGGCCAGGGCATCGTCGAGGGGTGCCGTGGAATCGGGTCGCCGCGCACCGGAGCCTGCCTCCGGGCCGCCTTCGCCCGGCGGCTCCGCCCGCGTCTCGGGTTCGGACTCGGTCCTGTCCCGGTCGGGCCCCGATTCGGCCGACGGATCGTCGGGCCTGCTACCGATTCGGGTATCCCGATCGATTCCGCCGATTCGGTCCATCTCGACTCGCGCCCGACCGGGTGGATGCGTGGGATTCAGGTCGAACTCGGCGACCCGTATTGCACCCTTGTCATTGGCGTGCACCAGGTGGTATTCGATCTCGAGGGTGCCATCGCGGTGTGCTGCGAGAAGCTCTTTGCGGGCATCGATGAGTGCCTCGCCTGCAGGGCTTTTCGGATCGATACCGCGAGCCCGCATCTCATCCGGCGTTTCGGTGAGAAGTCGCTGCAGATTCTGATCGAGATTCAGGGTTCTGCGCAGATATTCGGGAGAGCCCTGCTGTGCCCGTTCGATCGCACGGGTCTGTGGGTCGTACACATCCGCTGCTTTGAGCTCCCAGCTCGAACCACCTTTGGCTTCGACCACGATCAGTTTCGGCGGCCGCCCGTTGGTTCCCGGCACCAGGGCCGCGACATCGACTACGTCTCTCCCGTCGAAAGCGCCCTCGAACGGGACGAGCAGGATCGCACCGGGCCGTTCGACGGTATCGACGGCGTACGCGATCGCCGCGGCTTCGCCCATATCCTTCGAGGCCTTGACCAGATCCGGCGTCAGATCGTGGAAATCCGCCGACAGTTGCTGGAGTTCGTCGAGGAAATCCTCCCGCTCCGACCGCTCCTCCGGTGCGCGGCGTTCGGTTTCCGCGAGCATCCGGTCGATCTCGGTCTGGAGCCGGCTCTTCGAGAGATTGATGACGTCGTCAGCGGATTGATATCGATTACCCGGTTTCCCATCGGATCGCTGAGGGATATCGATCCCGTATTGCTGTGCCAGCCTCAGGAACTCTTCCGCATGGTCCCGGACGGCTTCTCGTGCCGTGTTTCGATCGCGGATCACCGCATCACGGGCCTGCAGCGCCTCCTCCCAGGCTTGCCGTCGTTCGGCCGGGGTGTTCGTCTCGTCGATCCGGTGGGGAGTCCACGGTCCTTTGTCCGCTTCGAACTTGTATCCGCTCGTCGTGCTCTGCTGGACATATAACCCGTCCGGGCCGTGCAGGTCGTTGCGCTGGTCCCGGGAGGTGTCCGGCGGGTCACCCGGCCGGTGCATTTTGTGCGGCGGGTCGTCATCGCGGTAGGTGCCCTCCGGATCGCCCGGTACATGGAGCAAACCGTCGGACTCGTCACGGTAGGTGCCCCCGGGGTCACCGGGCTTGTGCAGCAGACCGTCCGCACTCCGGAACGTCTCCGGCGGGTCCCCCTCGGCGTGTAGCTCCCCGTCTTCGCCGGGGAACATCTCATCCGGCGACCGTCGCCCGATCCCGGGACCGGAGTCATCGGCAGGCAACGTCGAGTCGGCGAACGGGTAACGGTGCCCGGTATCCCCCGCCGGCCGCCCGCCGGCAGCCTCCCAGTAACCGTCGGCCTCGTCCCGGTGCCGGTCCGCGCTCGATTCGGCCTGGTCGGCGTGATCACGGTAGGCGGCCGCATCGTCCGTCCGGCCGGTCGCGTCGAGGCTGTCGGCACGTCCGCGGAGATACTCTGCCCGGTTGGTTTCCAATCGGGCATGAATATCCGCTCGTTCGGCACGCGTCCGGGCCGCGAATTCGTCCGGGGTTTCGCGCGGACGATGGCTGTCTCCGTAGTCCTGGTCGCCGGCGTGCAGATAGCGTTCGTTGGTAGGGCGGATACGCACATCGGCCGGGCCCGGGCGAATCGCATTGCCCGCGCCGTCGAACAGGATCGCCGAAACCGATCGGAGGTCGACCGGAGTATCCGGCGGAAAGCCCTTGCGCTGCCCCGCGGCCGGATCCGACACTTCGATCCGGTATTCCCCGGTCTCCGGGTCCATCCGCACCGTGAGCGAATAGGCGTGCGCGCCGACTCCGTGCTCATCCACCGGAGTTGCGTATTCGTCGACGACCAGAGCCCGTGGACCGCGCCCTTCGGCGATATCGGCGGGGTTCATCTGCGCGGCCATCCGCAGCAGTTCGTCGGCCACGCCCTGGTGTCGCGGCAGGTCCTCGCCCACGCCCGGGAAGTCGTACAGTCTCCCGCCGGCGGCCGCTTCCAACTCGGAACGGGTCATACCACCGGGACCGACCGGGTCCCGGGGTGGTCTGATCCGGTCGCTGCCGGTTTCGCTCTGGATCTCTTCGAGCGTCAGACGCGCGCATTCCCCGCGATTACGCGGGTCGGGCGATACGCCGGACTCGTCCGGACTCCGAACCGGATCGTCACGCAGATTGCTTTCGTCGCGGCCGGGTGCACTGCCCTCGTCGCGGGCGGGCGTACGCTGCTCGCCCGCGGATCGCGGGCCACGAGATTCCGCGGGCTGGGATGTGTCACGGGGTCCGGTACCCCGGTCGGCGGTCGTACCGGACGTATCGACTGTGGGCACGGGCACCGGCACGATATTTTCGGGATCGAGCCGGCCGTCGCGATAGCCGACCCGAACCTCGTCTCGAGGCGAGACCTGTTGCGGATCAGCATCTTCGGATCCGGGCGGTCCGGTCTCCGTCCGGCCCGCACGGAGACCACCGTCGGTATCCGGATAGGCCGAACGAGGCGAAAGCCCCGCACGCTCACCCGCACCGGCCCGCGGACGGGTCGCAGCGTCCGTTCCCCCCGGCTGGGTCCGGGGCTCCCCCGTCGTCGGAGCGGCGGTCCTCGTCTCGGCCGGGGCAGCGGAGGAATTCGGCGGAGCCTGTGCTGCCGTACTGGCGCCCGCCGCGGCGGGTGTACCCACGCCGGCCTGGGCCCCGGTCTGCACACCGGCGCCCAATGGCGCTCCCGGCGTAGTCGGGCTCGACACGGGACCCGGCATGTTCACCAGCGGCGTCACGGTGGCCGGATCCGCGCCGGTGCCGGTGGTTTCCGTAGTGCGGTCGCCCGAATCGGACGGCAACTCCTCGGCGCGTGGCGCGACCGGGCTGTCGTCCGCCGGGGCGTCCTGCCGTCCGGCGGCGATACCGGGTTCCTCGGTCTGCTGCGGCCGGCTTTCCGGCTGTTCCGCCGGCAGGCCCGCGCGGGATTCGTCCCCGCCGATCTCGGTACCGGTGGATTCTCGGGCCCCGCTGGGAGTTTCGGCCGCCGGCCGGGCCGGCTGCGATGTCTCCGCGGTCCGGTCACCCGCGGCCGGAACGTCGCCGTCTCCACCGGTTTCCGATGTCCTGACAGGCCCGGACCCGCCGGAATCGTTGCTCTCGGCAGAGGCTCGGTCACCTGCGCTGTTGTGCGCCTCGGGTCCCGGTGCCGAGGATCCATCGGCAACCGGGGCAGAATCGCCGCGAGGTCCGGCAGCAGCCGCTGTCGTCGATCGCCCATCCGACGCCCCGGCTCCGCCGGAAGTCCGCGCCGCTTCCGAACTCCCCCCGGCTCCGTCCCCGGCGCCGGGCACCCCCGCGCCCGGTGGGAGACCACCGATTCCCGGCCCCGGACCGGTGACCACGTCGTTGAACTGAGACATGAACGACTGATGATCCGGGTTGAACATGCCGATCCCGAGGGAACTGTAGGCATGGTTCGCACCGAATTTGCCCAGTCCGGTGAGCATCCCGTTGGAGGCCCCGGCACTGAACATCAGCGGACTGAACTGACCGGGTAGCGAGGAGTAGGCCTGACTCGCGGCCTCCCCCCAGCTCACCGCGTTCTCCCCCGTGGCACTTGCCACGATCTGTGCGGGAATCGCGGCTCCCAGCCCCGCGACGGCACCGACAAGGCCCGCGCCGGCCCCGGTGATTCCCGCTTTGAGGTACTGCTGGGGCATGGTCAGCGGCAGCGGGACGCCGCCTGCGTCCACGCCCCCCAGCATGTTGTCCAGGCGGCGGCCGAGCATATCCGCGAACGGCCCGGCAGCGGCACCGCCCGCGGCCGAACTCACCGCGGTGACCGCCACCTGATCCCAGTTGATCTCCTCCCGGTGCCCGGCATCCACCTGGTACTGCTGGATGGCCAGTTCCTGCATCGTGCCTATGATCGTGTCGATCGCGACATGCCGCAGCAGGAAGTTCACGACCCGGTTGGCGATCAGCTTGGTCAGGGCCCGGGCGATGGCCTGAACCACCCGCTGTCCGAGAATCCGGACGGCCACCCTGGTCAAGGCAATCGCTGCCCCCTGCACCAGTGGCGCGGTGGGCGGCCAGATCATTGCCGCCGCGAGTTCCGCCGCCAGCAAGGCCAGCGACGAAATGTACATCAGCTTGGTGTATTCGATCTCGGTGCCGGTGTTGTAGGCGGAATCACCGATGTTCTGAAAATATTCGGCCAATTTGGGCAGGGATTGATCCTTATCGGACCCGTCGCCCGAGATCAGGCTGTCGAAAGCCTTGATCATTTCTTCGACGCCGTCACCCTGCGGATACGCCTCCATCGACGCGTTCTTCGCATCGATGATGTCGGGGACGATATCTTCGAGCGCGGCGGCAGCCGTACGCCAATCCTCGCCCAGCCCCCACATTTCGTCTTCGTTTCCGGTGGGCCACTCCACGCCGGCGATGAGGGAAAGACTCTGCGCCCATCCCGGCAGGTCGATCATCTCGAATTACCCTGCTCACCAGCTGGAATCGGTGACCGAGCCACCCCGTCCACGCGACTGTGGGCCTGCGGTATCCGGCGCCGCACTACCGTCGGAAATCGTCGGGGTATCAAGGTTGTTCGGCCGTGTGAGGGGGGCCTCCACCGGACCCGGAATCTCGACTCCCGCCAGACCTTCGACGAGGTCGGACAGTTTCGGCATCCCGGCGCGTTGGCTGTCCAGCGGGGCCATCAGACCGGCCGTCTCCCGGGCCACCTCGGTGCAGGCCCGCTGCGCCGCCTCGATCACCGCTTTGGCGATCTCGGAGTAGGTCAATTCGTCGATATCCGAGGAGAATTTGACGTCGATCACCTTGTTGTCGGCGTTCACGGTGACCTTGACCTTCTTACCGCGGGCACTCGCGGTGGCGGTGAGTTCGGCGCGTCGCTGCTGGAGGTCGGCAATGGTGCGCATCTGTTCCTGCACGCCGTCCAGAATCGCCGCGAGATCGGCCTTGGCTCGTTCGTTGGTCATCGTCGCCTCCGCGCCCCTACCGTCGTTCGATCAGCGGAGGCCGTCGCGATTGCCGTCTTCCATATCGCGCAACAGATCAGCGCTCTCGACCTGACCGTCGTGGAAACTGTCGAATGTCCCCGCCACGTTTTCCGCGCCTTCGATCAAATTATCTCGGGCAGTGGTATATCCGGGGTTTCCGTTCTGGCCGTTGGCGAAGGTATCACCGAGCGAATCGGTGCCCCAGGGTGCCCCGCGGGATGCGATGGAGGTTTGCAGGGTATCGACTACCCCTTGGATCTTGTCCCGCACAGCACCGGTTTTCGCCGCGGCGCCCCGGAAGGCGTCTTCGTCGTACTCGACATTCTGTCCCTCGCCCATGGCGTCCACTCCTCCCGGTGGGCGCGGTTCCTCCGCACCACGAGTGTATTCGGTCCGACGATGGCAGTCGAGAACGAACGAGACATGACGTCGAGATTAACGGCCTGCGATCGGCACCCGGCATGATCGATGGCGTGCGCGCACTACTGCAACGAGTGACATCGGCTCGGGTATCGGTCGGCGGCGAGGTCGTCGCTCGCATCGACCCGGCCGAAGACAATCTGCCCCACGGAATTGTCGCACTGGTCGGTGTGACACACGCCGATACCGAGGACACGGCCCGCGCATTGGCCGAAAAGACCTGGCGCCTGCGCATTCTCGATCGCGAACGCAGCGCCGCCGACCTGGGCGCGCCGATCCTGGTCGTCAGCCAGTTCACCCTGTATGCCGACACCCGCAAGGGCCGGCGCCCCTCCTGGTCCGCGGCGGCCCCGGGACCGGTGGCCGAACCGCTGGTGGATACCTTCGCGGAAGCTCTGCGCGGTCTCGGCGCACCGGTTACCCAGGGGCGCTTCGGGGCGGATATGCAGGTGGAACTCACCAACGACGGCCCGGTGACGGTCATGCTGGAGCTCTGATTCCGGGCCATATGTATCGCAACTACCGAATCGATGAGAAGACGGTCTGTCACGCCGCACCGGCGCCGTGACAGACCAATTTCTCAACGGCCGGGCGGAGTCCCGTAGCCCCCGGATTGCGGGTTCTGCGGGTACGGTTGCGGCGGAACGCCGCCGTACTGCTGTGGCACACTGCCATACTGCTGCGGCACACTGCCGTATTGCTGCGGCGGAACGCCACCAGGCTGCTGCGGTATTCCACCCGGCTGCCCCATCGGGACCCCGTAGGGCGCGGGCGGCGCACCGTACGGCTGAGAAGATCCGGCCTGCTGCGCGAACCCGCCGGGCGGTGCCGGCGGGTGGACATCCTGCGGCCTCGGCGCCGCCGACTGCTGCAGCTGCCGTGCTTTCCACCAGGCGATGACGGCGATCGCCACGATCACCAGAACGATGAAGGTGATCACCCAGCCCCAGTGGATATCACCCCCGTCCCCGCCACCGCCACCGCGGCTGCGAGCCAACAGCTCGCCGCCCGTGGCGAGAACGCTGCCGTCCGCGGGCGCGGATAATCCGGTGAGCAGATTTGCGTAGAGCACGAAAAACACCCCGATCTGTTTCGTACGTCTCCTCCAGACGCACGGGGCCCCACGCTAGTGCGCCCGCGCCGCTCCCGCGCACACGACATTTACCGCGGAACGGACATTTCCGACGGCACGCACCGGCACACCGAAAACCACGCGGTGGATGCACCGGCAGCTGCGACTACGTGGCAGATCCCGATGGCGCCGCTGAGTTGCGGTACCTGGATTCCGTAGATCGGCCGATCGACCCCGACTGCCGCGGAATACCTCCTGTGCCGCTCTGCGCCAACCGAATCCGGCTGCCGACCGAACGCCACGCGATGCGATCGGCCGATCCGCCGGCACCGGCCCCTGTTCCTACTCGGAGTCGGATGGGCGCAGAGTCAGGATCCGGGGGCCGTCCTCGGTCACCGCGACCGTGTGCTCCCAGTGCGCGGCACGCGAACCGTCGGTGGTCACCACGGTCCAGTCGTCGTCGAGCACCTTCGTATCCGATGTGCCCAGGGTCAGCATCGGTTCGATCGCGAGCACCGAACCGACCACCAGCCGCGGCCCCTTACCCGGCTGCCCCTCGTTCGGCAGGAACGGGTCGAGATGCATTTCGCGGCCGATACCGTGCCCGCCGTAACCGTCGACGATTCCGTAGGACCGGCCGTGTTCGGCTTCCGCGGCCCGCGTCCCCAGCTCGATCGCATGCGAGATATCGGTGAGCCGGTTCTCCGGCACCATGGCCGCGATCCCCGCGACCATCGACTTCTCGGTGGCCTCGCTCAGCATCCGATCGGCTTCCGATACCTCGCCGACACCGAACGTCCAGGCCGAATCACCGTGCCAGCCGTCGAGGATCGCGCCGCAATCGATGGAGACCAGATCGCCCGGCGCCAGCACTTCCGCCTCGCCCGGGATACCGTGCACCACCCGATCGTTCACCGACGCACAGATCGACGCCGGGAAGCCGTGGTAGCCCTTGAAAGACGGGACCGCACCGGCATCCCGGATCACCTGTTCGGCGACCCGGTCCAGTTCGAGCGTGGAGACCCCGGGCGCGGCGGCGGCGCGGACCGCCACCAGCGCGCGGCCCACGATCGCGCCGGCCGCCGCCATGGCGTCGAGCTCACCCGCGGTGCGGAAGGGTACGACCTTCTTGTTCTTACGACCGAAGACCACGACTCTCCCTCGTCGAAGGATCGGCTCCCCACCCGGAAACCGAGCTAACCGGTCGTGGCATTACGGCCCAGTGCCTCCAGGGCGCGCGCGTTGACCTCGTCGACCTCACCGATACCGTCCACCGAGACGACCAGGCCGTCGTAGTACTTCAGCAGCGGTTCGGTCTCGTCGCGGTAGACACGCAGCCGGGTCCGGATGGTTTCCTCGTTGTCGTCGGAGCGACCCCGCGAAAGCATCCGCTCGACCACGGTGTCCTCGGACACCACGAAGCACAGCACCGCGTCGAGCCCGCTACCCAGTTCATCGAGGATCTTCGCCAGCGCATCGGCCTGGTCGACCGTGCGCGGGTATCCGTCGAGGACGAAACCCCGCGCCGCATCGGGTTCGCCGACCCGGGACCGGACCATCCGGTTGGTCACGTCACTGGGCACCAGTTCGCCGGCGTCCATATAGCGCTGGGCCTCGAGGCCCAGCGGTGTCTGCTCGCTGATATTCGCGCGGAAGAGGTCCCCGGTGGAGATATGCGGTACGCCCAGCTTTTCCGATAGCAGCACGGCTTGAGTGCCCTTGCCCGCTCCCGGCGGCCCGAGTAGTACGACTCTCACTTGAGGAACCCTTCGTAATTGCGATTCATGAGTTGGCTTTCGATCTGCTTCACGGTGTCCAGGCCGACACTCACCATGATGAGTACGGCGGTACCACCGAACGGCAGATTCTGTACCCCGCCGGACGAGGAGCCCATATCGAGGAACACGTTCGGCAGGACGGCGACCAGGCCGAGATAGATGGAGCCGGGCAGGGTGATGCGGCTCAGCACATAGGTGAGATGGTCGGCCGTCGGCTTACCGGGGCGGTAGCCCGGGATGAAGCCGCCGAACTTCTTCATTTCGTCTGCGCGTTCCTCCGGGTTGAAGGTGATCGCGACGTAGAAGTAGGTGAAGAAGACAATAAGGCCGAAGTAGATCGCGATGTACACCGGGTTGCTGGGATTCACCAGGTACTTCTGGATGATCTCCTGCCACCAGCTGGGGTCCTCGGCGGTGTTGGACCCGGTGAGCTGGGCGATCAGGTTCGGCAGATACAGCAGCGAGGACGCGAAGATGACCGGGATGACACCGGCCTGGTTCACCTTCAGCGGCAGATAGGTCGACGAACCGCCGTACATCTTCCGGCCCACCACGCGCTTCGCGTACTGGACCGGAATCCGGCGCTGACCCTGCTCGACGAAGATGACCGCCACGATGATGGCGAACGCAGCCACACACACCAGCGCGAACACGATATTGCCGCGGCTGTCGAGAATGTTCTTGCCCTCGGTGGGGATACGGGCGGCGATACCCGCGAAGATCAGCAGCGACATACCGTTGCCGACACCACGTTCGGTGATCTGCTCGCCGAACCACATCACCAGGGCGGCGCCCGCGGTCATCACCAGAACGATGATGATCATGCCGAAGATGCTGGTGTCGGCGAGAATATCTTGCTGACAGCCCTGGAGCAGCTGTCCGCGCGCGGCCAGCGCGACGAGACCCGTGGCCTGCAGAACCGCCAGCGCGATCGACAGATAGCGGGTGTACTGCGTCATCTTGGTCTGGCCGGCCTGGCCTTCTTTGCGCAGTTCCTCGAACCGTGGGATGACCACGGTGAGCAGCTGGACGATGATGCTCGCTGTGATGTACGGCATGATGCCGATCGCGAACACCGACAGCTGGAGTAGCGCACCACCCGAGAAAAGGTTGATGAGCTGGTAGATCCCGGCGGATTCACCACCGGAAACCAGGTCGATACACTCCTGGACCGCCCTGTAGTCGACGCCCGGCGAGGGCAGCGCGGCACCGGCGCGGTACAGCGCGACCAGCCCCAGCGTGAAGAGAATCTTCCGCCGCAAGTCCGAGGTCCGGAAGGCCGTAACGAAGGCGGAAAGCACAGATCCTCCTGGCGAACGACATGGTCAGGCCATGGAAATTTCAGCGTGTCCCGACTCGGAAATCGCCGAACCCATGACGGGTCTTGGCAGAACCACTTGAACTCTAACAGTGACGCCGGACGAGCCTGCACTCGTCCGGCGCCGCTGCATTGAATAGCGGCTTCGCTACCCCTACGTGGTCACGCAAGCTACCGCCTCCGGGGCCGACGCGAAGCCGCGCGTCGAATGGCGAACGTCAGCCCAGTTCGGTGGCGGTACCACCGGCGGCGGAAATCTTCTCCTTGGCGGAGCCGGAGAACTTGTCCGCACTGACCTGCACGGCGACGGAGATCTCTCCCTCACCGAGCACCTTCACCAGCTGGTTCTTGCGCACTGCGCCCTTGGCGACCAGCTCGTCCTTGCCGACGGTGCCGCCCTCGGGGAACAGCTCGGCAATGGCACCCACATTCACAACCTGGTACTCCACCCGGAACGGGTTGGTGAAGCCGCGCAGCTTCGGCAACCGCATCTGGAGCGGCATCTGCCCACCCTCGAATGCGACAGGCACGTTCTTGCGCGCCTTGGTGCCCTTGGTACCGCGGCCGGCGGTCTTGCCCTTGGAGCCCTCACCGCGACCCACCCGGGTCTTATCGGTCTTGGAGCCCGGGGCCGGGCGCAGATGATGCAGTTTGATGGTCATGTCAGACCTCCTCAACAGTTACGAGGTGGCGCACGACATTGATCAGACCACGGTTCTGCGGGTTGTCCTCCCGGATCACCGTTTTACGGATACCCCGCAGACCGAGGGTCCGCAGGCTTTCCCGCTGATTCTGCTTGGCGCCGATCGAGCTCTTGACCTGGGTCACCTTGAGATCTGCCATATCAGACTCCTTGTCCGGCACGGGCACGCAGCATGCCCGCGGGAGCGACGTCCTCGATCGGCAGACCGCGGCGCGCCGCGACCTCTTCCGGCCGCTGCAGCATCTTGAGTGCGGCGACGGTCGCGTGGACGACGTTGATCGCGTTGTCGCTACCGAGCGACTTGGCCAGGATGTCGTGGATGCCCGCGCATTCCAGCACGGCACGCGCGGCGCCACCGGCGATGACACCGGTACCCGGGGAGGCCGGACGCAGCATGACCACACCGGCCGCCGCTTCGCCCTGCACCGGGTGGGTGATGGTGGAGCCGATCATCGGGACGCGGAAGAAGCCCTTACGCGCTTCCTCGACACCCTTCTGGATGGCCGCGGGAACTTCCTTGGCCTTGCCGTATCCGACACCGACCAGGCCGTTGCCGTCGCCCACGATGACCAGGGCGGTGAAGCTGAAGCGCCGGCCACCCTTGACGACCTTGGAGACACGGTTGATCGCTACGACGCGCTCGAGCTGATTCTTCTCGGCCGCATCGTTGCGACGGTCACCGCGGCGGTCGCCGCCCCGGCGATTGTCGCGGCCGCCCTCGGGGGCGTTGGGGTTCTGTCCGGCGGGTCCGTTTCCGCCGTCACGCCGTTGACGTCCCGGCATCAGACGTTCCTTCCGTTCACGCTGGTATGTGCAGTGGTGTTGATCATCAGAACTTCAACCCGCCTTCCCGGGCGGCGTCGGCGAGCGCCGCGATCCGGCCGTGGTAGTCGTGGCCACCGCGGTCGAAGACCACGGCCTCCACACCGGCAGCCTTGGCACGCTCGGCGATCAGTTCGCCGACCTTCTTGCCCTTGGCGGTCTTGTCGCCGTCCAGCGCCCGCACATCGGCTTCGATGGTCGAGGCCGAGGCCAGGGTGCGACCGGCCGAATCGTCGATGAGCTGCACATGCAGATGCCGCGAGGAGCGGTGCACGATCAGCCGCGGCCGAACGCTGGTGCCCTCGATCTTCTTGCGCAGGCGGAAGTGCCGCCGCGTCTTGGACAGCCGACGGCGGGTCGAAACATCCTTGCCCAGCGGAATGCGCTTGGACTTCTGGTTCTCGGTTTGCGCCATGATCACTTACCCGTCTTTCCGACCTTGCGGCGAACGACCTCGCCGGCGTAGCGGATACCCTTGCCCTTGTACGGGTCGGGCTTGCGCAGGCCGTGGATAACCGCCGAAATCTGGCCGACCTTCTGCTTGTCGATCCCGGATACGGAGAATTTGGTGGGCGATTCCACCGCGAAGGTGATGCCGTCGGGCGCCTCGATCGGCACCGGATGGCTGTAACCGAGGGCGAACTCGAGGTTGCTGCCCTTCTGCTGCACGCGGTAGCCGACGCCGAAGATTTCCATCTTCTTCTCGTAGCCCTTGGTGACACCGGTGACCATATTGTCGACCAGTGTCCGGGTCAGGCCGTGCAGCGAACGGTTGCGGCGTTCGTCGTCGGGGCGGGAGAACACCAGTCGGCCGTCCTCCTGCGCGACGGTGATCGGCTCGGAAACGGTCAGCGAGAGCTGACCCTTCGGGCCCTTGACGGCGATGTCCTGGCCGTTGATGGTCACCTCGACACCCGAGGGGACGACGACGGGATCTTTGCCGATACGCGACATGTCCGTACCTCCCTTACCAGACGTAGGCGAGGACTTCCCCGCCTACTCCCTGCTGAGCCGCCTGACGGTCGGTGAGCAGGCCGGTCGACGTGGAGATGATCGCCACGCCGAGGCCGCCCAGAACCTTGGGCAGGTTGGTGGATTTCGCGTACACGCGCAGACCCGGCTTCGAGACGCGGCGCAGGCCCTGCAGGCTGCGCTCCCGGCTGGGGCCGTACTTGAGGTCGACGACGAGGGCCTTGCCCACGGTCGCGTCCTCGGTGCGGTAATCGGCGATATAGCCCTCACGCTTCAGGATCTCGGCGATATTCGCCTTGAGCTTCGAATGCGGAGCCTTCACCTGATCGTGGTACGCCGAGTTGGCGTTGCGCAGACGTGTCAGGAAGTCTGCGATCGGATCGGTCATGGTCATAGTTCGACCTCGACACCTTTCTCGCTGCGGTTCCCATACAACACCCGCGCCACGCGGGCGCAGGCCGTGGGCCTACAGCAATTCGGCTGGTCCGGACGGCAGTCACCGCCGGATGAGTTCGTATCGCCCGGGGGCCCACGCGGGGCCGCCCACGGACACAGATATGCCCTGGCAACCGGTCTAGTGTAGGAGCTGGCTCGAATACGACAAAATCAGCCCCCCGTAATCGCGTTCTGACCAGGTACTCTGACCGTTATGACAGAGAAGGGGAACCTCGAGGAGCGGGTCACCGCCCTCGAAGGTGAGGTGGGAGATCTCAAGCATCGGCTGCAGCGCAGCGAGAAGGATGCCGCCGCGGCGCGCGTCCTTGCGGGCGGGGCGGACCGCGATACCTCGGAATTGCGGATCGAACTACGCGAATTCCGCGAACAGAACATGCGCCTGCACAATGCGACACGGGCTGATATCGCCGATATCCGCGGCGATATCACCGAGATCCGAGGCGAACTCGGGCAGCTGAACGGCAGGGTGGACACGTTGACCCTGGAAATACGCAGCAAGTTCGACATACTGGCGGCGGGACAGCAGCAGATCGTTGACCTGATCAGCCGAGCCGACGATGACAAGGGCGGCGACAGCTAGCCGGATTCTCACGCAACGGGGCCTCTGAAGCGGTTGCTTCAGAGGCCCCGGCGCACTCTCTTGCACAGGCGGCTCACCAGGAGCTCTTGTGTACCTCCGGCAGATCGTCGAACTGCCCGGCTTCCGGCTCGACCGGCTCGGCAGGTTCGCCTGCGCCGGCGGCGCGCAATTCCATATCGAAGCCCTCGACATCGTGCTCGCCCACTCGCACCTGCGCGCTGGCCGGCGCGTAGCCGCTGGCGACCACGGTGTAGCTGCCTTCGGCGAGATTGCCGAACGCATAGGTACCGTCCGCGTCCGTGGTGCGGCTCTCGATCACATTGCCCAGCGAATCGGCCAGGGTGACCAGCGCCCCGGCCAGCGGACGTCCGCCGCCGTTGACGACACCCGCGACCCGCACGCCGGGGCGCAGCAGCACCTCGAGGCGGGCGGTGTCCCGCCCGGTCACCTGGGCCGATACAGCGGTCGGATGGTAGCCGAACGCGCTCACCGCGATGGTGAACTCGCCCTCCGGCAGACCGGTGAGCTCGAACCTTCCGGTGTGATCGGATTCGCCGGCCGCCATGACCTCACCGCGCAGGTCCAGAGCGGTGATCATCGCGGCGGATACGGGGGCACCGTCACCGATACGCAGGACCGAACCTTCCAGGCCGGTCAGCGCGCTGAGCGTGACGTCGTAGGACACCGGGTTGCTGCCGAGAACCGCGGTCGACGCATCCGGCCGCCGCCCTTCGGCGGAGGCGATCAGCACATATGACCCCGGCGCCGGAGCGGCCAGTTCGTAGAACCCGTCCGCCCCGGTCCGGGCGCGGCCCAATTGCTGCCCGGCGGGTGAGATCAAGGTGAGGGTCGCACCCGCCACCACACCGCCACGGGTATCGGATACCCGGCCGAACAGCACCGACCCACTGCCCGACGGCTGCGGGGTCGATTCGCTCGCGCCATTGCGGTGCGCGGGAGCGACCGCCGCCGTTTCGGGGGCGGTCGCCGCGGTTTCAGCGGTGACCGCCGCGGTTTCGGGGGCGGCATGCCGCGGGCCCGATGCGGCAGCAGCATCCCTGTCCACCGAAGTGACCGCCGCGGCGCCGTCGACCACCTGTTCCGCCTCTACCGAGAGCCCCGCGGGCGCCGCCGGAACCGCTTCGGCCACTGCATGCGCTTCGGTCTTCGCCAGGCCGGACTGCGCGACCGCGGCGGCTGCGGCGCGCTTGGCCGTCGGAATGGTCAGCGCGACCAATGCGGCCGCCACGGCGACACCGCAGCCGATCAGGATGCCGGTCCGGAAACCGTTCTCCGTCGGGACGCTGACCCCGCCGGCGAAGCTGACGCTCATCTGCGCCAGGACCGCACCGATGGCGGCCGAGGCCACCGAGGTGCCGATCGAACGCATCAGGGTGTTGAAGCTGTTGGCGGCCGAGGTCTCGGTGATCGGCACCGAGCTCATGATCAGCGCGGGCATGGCGCCGTAGGCGAAACCGACACCCAGGCTGATGATGATGCCGCCGAGCATCAGCCCCCACGCCTCGCCCATCATCAGGACCGTCGATCCGTAGCCGACCGCGATGATGACCGAGCCGAGAATCAGCGTGATCTTCGGGCCGGCGAGCGCGGACAGCTTCGCACTCAGCGGCGAGGTGAGCATCATGGTCAGACCGCCGGGCGCCATCCACAGGCCCATCGCGACCATCGACTGGCCCAGGCCGTAGCCGGTAGCTTCCGGCAGCTGCAGCAGCTGCGGGAAGATCAGTGCCTGCGCGAACATGGCCATGCCGATCACGATCGAGGCGGCGTTGGTCAGCAGTACGCGCGGGCGTGCGGTCACCCGCAGATCGACCAGCGGATCGCGTGAGCGCAGTTCCCACAGGCCCCACAGCAGCAGTACCACCACCGCGGCGACGAACAGCGAGATCGTGGTGACACTGGTCCAGCCCCAGCTCGCCCCCTTGGAGACGGCGAGCAGCAGACAGATCAGCGCGGCGCCGAGACCGAGCGCGCCCAGCGCATCGAAGCGGCCGCGTTCGGCACGCGGCGGGGTCGCCGGGATCACCAGGAAGATCAGCAGGCCCGCGATCGCGCCGAGCGCGCCGATACCCCAGAACAGGTACTGCCAGCTGCTGTATTCGACGACCGCCGCGGCCAGCGGCATACCGAGCGCACCACCGACGCCGAGGGAGGAACTGATCAGGGCGATACCGGAGCCGAGCTTCGCCGGCGGCAGCAGATCACGCAGGGCTGCGATACCGACCGGAATCAGGCCCACAGCCATCCCTTGCAGAGCGCGGCCGGCGAGCATCGGCCACAGCGACGTGGACAGGGCGCACAGCACCGAGCCGATCACGAGCGGAACAACCGAGCCCACCAGGACCAGGCGTTTGCCGTAGAGGTCGCCCAGCCGACCGGCGACCGGGGTCGTCACCGCGCTGGCCAGCAGGCTCGCGGTCACCACCCAGGCCGCATTCGACGGGTCGGTGCTCAGAATCTCCGGCAGCTGCCCGAGTAACGGCATCACCAGGGTCTGCGTCAGTGACGCCACGATCCCAGCGAAGGCGAGCACCGCAAGCACCGCCCCGGGGCGGACTGCGGGTTCGGTTTTGGTCACGAGCTTGCTCCTCGCAAGAAAAGTTCAGTCGATGTGCATAATACACATAACATGCATGATGCAATCTAACCAATTCGGACACCCCATCGCCCGTCGATCGGATCCCCCATCGCGTCGAATACGGCACGATATGAGGCGATGCCGCATTCACTCGCCGATGTCCTGCCGTCCGTGGCCGCCTCGTTCGGAATGGATGACCCCAACCCCTTGGGAATCGCACCCAACCGCGACGTGGTGGTGCTGCTGATCGACGGCCTGGGCGCGGAACTACTCGCCCGGCACCGGGACCTCGCTCCCACGCTGGCGGCACATACCGCCACCACACTCACCGCCGGTTTCCCGGCGACCACCTCGACCAGCCTGACCAGCCTGGCGCTGGGCGCCCCGTGCGCGACGCACGGCATCATCGGCTACAGCTTCGCCGTGCCCGGCCCGGACGGCGTCCGGCTGTTCAATTCGCTGCGCTGGCGGCTCGACGGCGCGACCGGCGACGACGCCCGCGAATCGCACCCGCCCGAATCGGTTCAGCCCGACACCAGCCGACTCGAGGATCTCGCCTCCCACGGGGTCGACGTGCACTATGTGATTCCGGCGTATCAGCGGACCTCCGGCCTCACCCGCGCATCGTTCCGGGCCACCGGGACACTGCACCCGGCGACCACACTGGACGAGGTACGCGCCGGAATCCTGGCAGTCGCCGATCACTCCGGTACGGGTTCACGTTTCGCCTACGCATACTTCCCCGACCTGGATGGCAACGGCCATCTGTACGGTCCCGAATCCCCGGCGGCGCTCTCGGTTCTACGCGATATCGATGCCTTCGCGGCCGATCTGCTCACCGACCTCCCGGATACCTGCACACTGCTGGTCACCGGCGACCACGGAATGGTCCACGCCGATACCGTCATCGACCTGGATACCCGGCCGGGCCTGCACGACGGCGTGCGGTTGATCGCCGCTGAGGCACGCGTACGCCATATCTACCTCCGCGACCCGGCCGCACTGTCCGACACCGTCGAGCGATGGACCGGCGAACTGGCCGGCCACGCACGCGTCGTGACGCGCGAGCAAGCCCTGGACGAGCGCTGGTTCGGTCACACACCGCCCGGCCCGGTGATCGAGCAGCGGATCGGAGATCTGCTGGCAGTGGCCGAGGGCGGCGCGGTACTTGTGCGGCCGGAATCCGAACCGCTGGAATCGGCGATGGTCGGCCATCATGGTGCCTGGACATCCGACGAGCAGCTGGTTCCGTTCATAGCCTCACGCTGAATTCACCTGAACCCATGACTTTTCACCGCTTGACCTGAACTTTTGTTCAGGTTTTACCGTCAGGTCATGCGAACCGAAACAATCCGGGAAACCGACCCCACCGAACCGACAATGCAACAGGTGACGCCCGATCTCTGGGAAACCCGCGAGTTCGTCGTCCCCGGCGGGCCGCGAACCCACTCCTACCTGTGGACCCCACCTTCCGGACCGAACATCCTGTTCTACTCCCCCGGTAACGACCAGGACTTCGACCGGCTCGAACAACTCGGCGGCGTCGCCCGCCAGTACCTGAGCCACCAGGACGAAGCCGGGCCGATGCTACGCGCTGTGGCCGCCCGCTTCGGCAGCCGCCTGTACGCCCCGGCCGCCGAAGTCGCCGAAATCGGAACCCACGCGCCGATCGATATCGCGGTATCCGAACGAGGCGTGGACGATGCGAATGTGGAAGTGATTCCCACGCCGGGACATACGCCGGGCAGCACCTGCTACCTGGTCCCCGGCCACGACGGCCGCCGCTATTTGTTCACCGGCGATACCCTGCTGCGCTATCGCGAGGGCTGGCGCGTGGGATACATCCCGGGATACAGCGATAAAGACGGCCTGCTCGCAGCCCTGGACACACTCGCCACCGTGCAACCGGACATGGTGGTGTCGAGCGCTTTCGTCGCGGGAACCCCCGGTTACCACCACGTGGACCGCGACGCCTGGCAATCCCATCTCGACGAGGCCCGGGCCGCGCTCTCGTGACCACGCTCCGCCCGCGGGCACCGCTCGGCCCACCCGGACCGAGCGGTGCCCCTACTCACCACATCACGGGATTACGGTGACGCCCACACCGGGCGGCGCGCCCACCGGCTGATCGATGATCACCGACAGCGTCGACCCCGGGGTCCGGGCGGCGCGACCGGCGTATTCGGCCAGATTCTCCCCGAGACGCTGTTTCGCCTCCGGCGTGAAGTTCGGCGGCAGCGCACCCAGGACCGGGCCCAGATTCAGCGCCTCGATCATGCGCGCCTCCGTGTCGGTGAAGTTCACCGTGACCGTATTCGGCGCCTGTTCCGTCGTCACCGCCGAGGCGGTACCGGTCCCGAAGACCAGACAGCCGATCGGGACGGCGAGAGCGAGCAGAGGTGTGCGGGTTCTCACGAAAAATATCTCCTGATTGATAGTGCAAAAGGATGTTGCACTGACGGATTCGGGTCGACGGCATTACCGCCCGCCCGAATGAGGCGCCCGGGACCGCTCCGGACGACAGGAAGCAATGGCCGCCCCTTCTCTTCGGCGATTACCTCCGGCTGCGTGGCAGACGGCCGCGCCCACCACCAGCGAGTCAGCGCCGGCAGACGCAGAGACGTAGCAACAACTCCGCACCCGCCGCCCCGGCGACAGTTCGGCTGGCAGCGCGGGGCCGGGCGAAACACACACGGCAGCAGATACCACCGAGCAGCAAGCCGACGATCGACAGCGCCGCGGACCAGAGATAGCCCGCCCGCGGGCGAACCAGCGGGGCACGCAGACAGTGATAGGGACAGTGCACGATCTGTCCGCCCGAGTCCGCGGACTCCGAGAGGGCGGGACCGGCCTGCTCGTCGGTGGCGATCACCGAATGAACGAACGAAACCGTTTCGGACGGCGTGTTTTCCGGGTTCCGGCCGTCGTGGAGTCCGAGCGCCAGGACCCCGAAGGCGAAGATCAGAACGGCAACCCGCACCAGGTTCGGTGGCCGCCCGATATGCCTCACAGCCGCCGATACTAGGGGGCCGTTTCCGCACCGGGACAACCGGGACATTTCCGGCACCGGGAAGGAGCCGGCCCCTCCATGGCAGCTACCGGGCAGCGACCGCATCCCGTCCGGCGTACACGGTCAGGTGTACCGCAGTCCCAGATGCGCGGCATGCCGATCCGCATTTCGACCATAGACATACATGCCGTATGTATGTAACTATCGATGTGGAACCGACCCGGGAGGAAATATGCCGCACACCAACGAACTCGGCCGCACCGATATCGCCCACCTGCCCGCCGCAGCGATCCGGTACAGCGATACCGGCAGCGGGCCACCGATCGTTTTCGTCCACGGATTCCTCGTCAACTCCGGCCTTTGGCGGCATATCGTCCCGCCGGTCGCGGCGGCCGGATACCGCTGCCTCGTCCCGGACTGGCCGCTCGGAGCCCATTCGATCCCGGTACCGGACGCCGACCTCACCCCACTCGGCGTCGCCGGCCTCATCGCCGACTTCCTGGAGTATCTGGACCTGCGCGATGTCACGATCGTCGCCAACGACACCGGCGGCGCCATCACCCAGATATTGCTGACCCACCGCCCAGAACGGATCGGCCGAGTCGTCCTCGCCGCGGTCGATTCCTACGAGAGCTTCCTGCCGCATCCGTTCACCCTGCTACCGCAGCTGGCCCGCATACCGGGATCCGCCCGGCTCATGACCGAACTGCTGCGCTTGCGTTTCCTGCAGCGCCTGCCGATCGCCCTGGGCTGGTTGAGCAAACGCCCGATACCACCCGCGACCGTCGATTCCTATCTGCATCCCAGCCGCGAATCGGCCGCCATCCGCGCCGATCTACGCCGCTTCCTCCGACACGCGCGGCGCCGCTACACCCTCGATGCCGCCACCCGATTCGATTCCGTAACGGTGCCGGTACTCGTCGTCTGGGCCCGCGAGGACCGGTTGTTCCCGGTCTCCTACGCCGAACGCCTCGTCCGCGACCTGCCCGACGCCACCCTCGACCTGATCGGCGACTCCTACACGCTGATCCCCGAGGATCAGCCCGAGTTGCTCGCCGGACGAATTCTGGAGTTCACTCGGCTGCATGCCACGCCGTAGCCAGGAGGACCGCTCCCGCACCACCCGCGCCGCGCTCGAACAAGCAGGCCGCCGCCTGTTCACCGAGCGCGGTTTCGCGGCTACCTCCGCGGAGCAACTGGTGACCGAGGCCGGAGTAACCCGCGGCGCGCTGCACCACCACTACGGCGATAAACGCGGCCTGTTCCTGGCGGTACTGGAACAGTTGGAAACCGAGATCACCACCGAAATCGAGAATGCGCTGCGCGCCGCCCCGGCCGAGGACATCCTCACCGCCATGGCCGCCGGCCTGAACACCTTCCTGGAGATCTGCCAGCGCCCGGAGATGATCCGCATCGCCCTGTTCGACGCCCCCGCGGTCCTCGGCTGGCAGGCATGGCGTGAACTCGAAGCCCGCCACGGCCTCGGCCTCATCACCGCCGAACTGGAACGCGCCCGCGAGACCGGCCTGGTCACCGTCACCGCCGTCCCCACCCTCGCGCAACTCATCCTGAGCGCCGTCTCCGAGGCCGGCCTGATCGTCGCCCACGCCGACGACAAGGACACCGCTCGTACCGAGGCTCAGCAGTCGCTACTCCTGCTCGTCAGCGGCCTACTTCGATGAGTCAGTCGACCACCCGGACGTCGACGCCGGGAAGGTCACCGAATCGAGCACGCCGATCACATGTCACCACCGTACGGCCGGTAGCCCGCGCAGTGGCAGCGATGACGAGATCGTGGGCGCCACGCGGCATTCCGGCTTCCGGACATGCGTCAAGAGGTCGGCATGCTGCTCGGCCACCGCATCGTCATAGGGAATACTCGGCACCACCTGACGGAATTCGGCAAAGAACTGCCGGGCGCTCGCACGCTTTCACGATCACAGTCCGTGGAAGCACGAAAAGGACCCGAGCCGTGGCTCGGGTCCTTTTCTATGGTGTGGATCCCGGTCGGGCTGAACCCGCCGGGGTCAGCTCACCAGGAGCTCTTGTGCACGCCCGGCAGCTCGCCGCGGTGCGCCATTTCGCGCAGGCATACACGGCACAGGCCGAACTTGCGGTACACCGCGTGCGGCCGGCCGCAGCGCTGGCAGCGGGTGTAGGCGCGAACGGCGAACTTCGGCTTGCGGTTGGCCTTGTTGACCAGTGCTTTCTTGGCCATGTCTCAGTTCTCCTTGAACGGGAAGCCGAGGTGCTTCAGCAGAGCACGGCCTTCTTCGTTGTTGGTCGCGGTGGTAACAACGGTGATGTCCATACCGCGCGGACGATCGATCTTGTCCACATCGATCTCGTGGAACATCGACTGCTCGCTCAGGCCGAACGTGTAGTTGCCGTTGCCGTCGAACTGCTTGGGCGACAGGCCGCGGAAGTCGCGGATACGGGGCAGGGCGATCGAGACCAGGCGGTCCAGGAACTCCCACATCCGGTCGCCGCGCAGGGTGACCTTGGCGCCGATCGGCATACCCTCACGCAGTTTGAACTGCGCGATGGACTTGGTGGCCTTGCGGATCTGCGGCTTCTGGCCGGTGATCAAGGCAAGATCCTCGATCGCGCCGTTGATCAGCTTGGCGTCGCGGGCGGCGTCGCCGACACCCATGTTCACGACGACCTTGACCACGCCCGGGATCTGCATGACGTTGGCGTACTCGAACTCGCCGTTCAGCGCGTCCTTGATTTCCTCGCGGTAGCGCACCTTCAGCCGCGGCTGGATCTTCTCAGTGGTGGTCATATCAGATGTCCTTCCCGTTCTTACGGGAGATCCGAACCCGCTTGCCGGTTTCTTCGTCGGTGCGGTAGCCGATCCGGGTCGGGTTACCGTCGGAGTCGACGACCATCACGTTGGACACGTGAATGGGCGCCTCCTGGGTAACGATGCCGCCCGACGACGCGCCGCGCAGGTTCGCGGAATTCGCGACATGCTTCTTGATCCGGTTCACGCCCTCGACCAGGATCCGGTTCTGCTGCGGGAAGGCCTGGATGACCTTGCCCTTGGCGCCCTTGTCCTTACCCGAGACGACGAGCACGGTATCGCCCTTGTGCACCTTCATGTCAGAGCACCTCCGGGGCCAGCGAAACGATCTTCATGAACTTCTTGTCGCGCAGCTCGCGGCCGACCGGGCCGAAGATGCGGGTACCGCGCGGGTCGTTGTCCGGCTTGATGAGCACGGCGGCGTTCTCGTCGAAACGGATGTAGGAACCATCCGGACGGCGCCGTTCCTTGGTGGTGCGCACCACGACGGCCTTCACGACGTCACCCCGTTTGACGTTGCCGCCGGGGATCGCGTCTTTCACAGTGGCGACGATGACATCGCCGATACCGGCATAGCGGCGCGACGAACCACCGAGAACGCGGATGCAGAGAATCTCCTTGGCACCCGTGTTGTCGGCGACGCGCAGCCGCGACTCCTGCTGAATCACTTCAGCCTCCTCGACCTGGACGTAAAGCACGCCGGATTGCCGACCCGACGGGCATGGTCTGTTACCACCCGAACGCACGCCTACCAGCGGTTTCATCTGATCTACGCGATCAACCACCGGGGGTTCGCGGCCGAATCGCGGGCTCAGGGCCCGCAGGCAACCGGTCAAGGATAGCGAACCCGCAGTTCGGGGGGAAATCGGGGGTGTGTAGTGACAGGGTCTCCGGCGGCGGTGTTGCCCGGCGCGACGGCGGGGTGGGGCGCCGGTAGCCTCATGAGGCCGGTTCGCCTAGTGAGGTGCGGGTCCCGCATCGGGGAGAGAGTTCTGTTGAAGTCTTCGGATCGTCGGGTGGCGCTCGATCGCCGTTCGTTCCTGGTGGCCCTGGGGCTGGTGCCCGCGGCCGCGTGGCTGGCCTCCTGTTCCGAGGACGAGCCGGTGCGGCTGGTCAGTGTGGACATGGACGGCTCCGATCCGGCGATCCGGCCGCAGGACGATCTGTACCGGCACGTCAACGGCAAATGGCTGCGTGAATATCAGCTGCCGCCGGACAAGACCTCCTACGGCGCGTTCAGCGAGGCCGCGGAGCGCACCCAGGCACAGCTGCGGGAGATCGTCGAAGGCATCAGCGATCCGGAGCCGGGCAGCGAAGCCCAGCAGATCCGCGACCTGTACGACGCCCGGATGAACCTCGACGAAATCGAACAGCTCGGGTTGACGCCGCTGGATTCGATGTTCGCCGAGATCGATGCCGCGAAGGACAAACCCGCTCTCGCGGAAGTGATGGGGCGGCTGCCGATCGGCGGGCTGATCGGTATCGGGGTGAGTATCGACCGGAAGAACTCCTCGGCCTATATCGCCTCGATCGGCCAGTCCGGGATCGGCCTGGACGAGCAGTACTATCGCGATCCCCAGTTCGCCGAGGAACTCGCCGGTTACCGCACGTACCTGGAACGCCTCGCCAAGGGCGCGGGACTCCCCGATCCCGGGGCGATCGCCGCCCGGCAGATCGACCTGGAGACCCGGATCGCCGCCGCCCACTGGGACAACGTGCGCAATCGCGATACCGAGGCCACCTACAACCTGATGACCTGGGCGGAAGCCACCGGGCTGGCGCCCGAGTACGACTGGGAGCCCTGGCTGGCCGGGATCACCGACCGCCCCCGCGACCTGTTCGCGAAGCTGGTGGTGAATCAGCCGTCGTTCGTCACCGAGGCCGGCAAGATCTGGGCCGCCACCGATATCGCGGTGTGGCGCGAATACCTCAAACTGTCGGTTCTGCAGACCTACGCGCGGTTCCTGCCCAAGGAACTGTCGGACGCCAACTTCGATTTCAACGGCCGGCTCATGTCCGGTCTGCAGCAGCGGCCCGAGTTGTGGAAGTCCGCGGTCGGCACGGTGGACAGCAACCTCGGCGAACAGCTCGGCAAGCTGTATGTGGAGCAGTACTTCCCGCCGGAGGCCAAGGAGCGGGTGCAGGTCATGGTCGATGACCTGATGGCCGCCTATCGGGACAACTTCACGAATTCGACCTGGATGTCACCGGAGACCCGGCAGGCGTCGATCGAGAAACTGGAGAAGATCGGCCTCAAGCTCGGGTACCCGGACAAATGGGTGGACTATTCGAAGTTGACGGTCACTCGCGGGAAGTTGATCGAATCCCTGCGTGCCATCAATGATTTCGAGGTGAAGCGGGCGTTCGATCGGCTCGGGGAACCGGTGGACAAATCCGAATGGAGTGCCTCACCGCAGACGGTGAACGCCTACTACTCCCCCACCGCGAACGAAATCGTCTTCCCCGCCGCATTCCTGCAGCCGCCGTTCTTCGACAAGGATGCTGTGCCCGCGGTCAACTACGGCGGAGTGGGCGCGGTGATCGGGCACGAGATCGGGCACGGTTTCGATGATCAGGGTTCGAAGTTCGACGGCGACGGTAACCAGCGGGATTGGTGGACCCCGGCCGATCGCACTGCCTTCGACGCCAAGTCGAAACAACTCGTCGACCAGTACAACGCACTGGTGCCGGAGGGACTCGCACCGGACCAGCATGTCAACGGTGAACTGACCGTCGGTGAAAACCTCGCCGATCTGCGCGGTCTGCAGATCGCACTGACCGCCTTCCGGCTGGCCGAGGAGCGGGCGGGTATATCGCCGCCCGACTACCACACCATGTTCCTGTCGTATGCCCGGATCTGGCGTTCGAAGTCGACACCGGAGTACACCGAGCGGTTGCTCCACGGTGATACGCATGCCCCCGACGAGTTCCGGGTGAATCAGGTGGTGCGCAATATCGCCGAGTTCTACCGCACGTTCGGTGTGGTCGAAACCGACGCCCTGTTCCTACCGGAGGATCAGCGCGTCGAACTGTGAGCTCTACGCGGGGAGCAATCGCGCTCCCCGCTCAGGGGACGAAGATCTCCGCGTGACCGGCCGAATGCGGCAGGTTCGAGGCAACCTCGACAGCGACCCGGCCTCGCCCGGTGGAGATATTCCACGCCCGGCAGTCGAAGACATCGCAACCGATCCAGCCGACGACCTCGTCGGACCGCTCTTCACCGGTGGCCCCGGTATCGAGGTTGCGCCAGCGCACGATCAGCTCGAACGAGCACGCCCCCGAGAAAGGCGCCACCCCGATCGAGCTCGACACCGGCGGCATCGAGACGCCCATAACCCCCGGTTCGCTACCGGAGTGGGCGGTCACCGCCAGTTCTCCGACGCATAGTCCGCTGGTCAGAGTTCGCAGCGGTGTGGCTTGCACCGATTCCGCGTTCGCCGGCGCCGGTTGCCGGGGGCCGGGATCACGCCGATGGCAGTGCCATCTCAGGATCCGGAAGGTTCGAGAGTCATGCCGCGCCGTCTGCCGCCCACAGGTCCCGCGCCGCGTCGAGCGCGACTGCCTCGGATACCGGGATATCGGGCGATTCGACGAAGGTCGTGAGCAGGTCTTCGAGGTACTGCGCGAGCAGTTCGGTGGTCTGCTGGTCGTGCCGCGCGACTTCGGCGCGCAGCGTGACATGCAGTCCTCCGTCGCCCGCGGAGCCGAACAAGAAGACAAGCGGGTGCGCGATGCCGGGCGCGGCGGCGGTGATCCGGGCGGCTACCGCGTCACCCAGCCAGATCTGCTGTGGCGAGCAGCGTTCGCCGAAATCCACGACGGCCCGGCACAAGTCGTACGGTGAGCGTCCCGGGCATACAGCCGGTGCGATTGCGTCGATCAGCATGTCGTGGCCGCCGTACACCCCGAACGCGGCACCGCGGGCGCGGTCCAGAACGGTTCGCAGAGTCGGGTCGCCCGACAGGTCGTGGCGTAGCACCACGGCCGCGGACAGCGGCCCGACCACTTCGGATACGACGCGGTCGGCCCGCCCGGACAGCGGCGCCCCGAGTGCGATATCGGCCCCCGCCCCGAGCGCGTGCAGCAGAGCGGCGACCACCGCCTGATAGAGCATGTACTCGGAGGCACCGACCGTCTCTGCGTGGGCACGCAACCGGCGGCGCAGTGCACTGGGCACCGTGAATTCTGCCGACCGTGCGGGCTCGCCGGCCTGCCCGCTCTCCGTCCCGGCCGACGGTTCGGGTAATCCGCGCAGCCCCGCCCGCAACTGCTCCAGTTGCGGCCCCGCCGATTCGACGACATTCGACTGCCACAGGGCGTAGTCGGCGTAATCGACGGCCGGCCCCGGCCATCGTGGCGCCGTACCTTTTGCGGCGCGGCTCCGGTATGCCGTGGCCAGATCGTCGAGCACGATCCGCAGCGACCATTCGTCGGCCACGAACCGGTCGGCCGTCAGCTCCAGCACATACCGGTCCGTACCCATAACGCAGAGCCGGAAGTGCAGCAGTGGCCCCGCCGCGCGATCGAGCCGGACCGCAGACCGCCCTTCCCCGGCGATCTCGAGCACCGCGGTATCGGGATACGGATCGGGGCGAACCGCTTGATACCACTCGTCGTCCACGACGGCGGGGACCGTCCGCAGGATCTCGTACCGTTCGAATACATCGTGCACGGCGGCCGTGAGCGCATCCCGGTCCAGCGGACCGTCCAAATGGGCCATCAGCTCGACCGGTCCGATATCGCCACCGCCGAGAACGGCCTTCTGGTTGTAGGACGGCGGGATTAGTTCGGGCCGCGGCCGGCGATCCAGTTCGGGCCGGCCCGTCGCGGTGACCGGTGTCGCGTCGACGAGCGCCGCCAGCCCCGCGACCGTCGGGGTGTCGAACGGCGCGCGCACATCGATCTCGACGCCGAATTCCTCCCGGATCAGCAGCATCAGCCGGTTCGCCAGCAGCGAATGCCCACCGAGTTCGAAGAACGAATCGTCGGCGCCGAGATCCGCGTAACCGAAGAGTGTGGCGAACAACCCGGCCAGCCGGACCTCGGTGGGGGTACTCGGCGGACGTCGCTGTCCGGTTTCGAACCGGCGCGGCTCGGGCAGGGCCCGCTTGTCGAGCTTGCCGTGTTCGGTGAGGGGAATTTCCGCGAGCACCGCCCATGCGGTGGGCAGCATATAGTCCGGTAGCGATTTCGCGGCGAACGCACGGACTTCGGCAACATCCAGGGTTCCCGCGGCGGGCACCAGGTAGGCGGCCAGCGCCGTTCCGGTGACCTGCTCCTGGAACGCGACCACCGCACAGGCCCCGACCCCGGGATGCGCGGCCAGCGCCGCCTGCACCTCACCGGATTCGATCCGGTGCCCGCGAACCTTGACCTGTTCGTCGGCGCGTCCGGCGAATTCGATCTCACCGCGACTGTTGCGCCGCGCCAGATCACCGGTCCGGTACAGCCGCTGCCCGGCCAGGAAAGGGTCGGCGACGAACCGTTCGGCGGTCAGGCCGGGGCGGTGTAGATAGCCGCGGGCCAGCTGGGCACCACCGAGGTAGATTTCGCCGAGGACCCCGTCGGGAACCAGCTGTAAACGGCTGTCCAGCAAGTAGACGTACACATTCCGGTTGGGCACACCGACAGGGACCATCCCGGTACCCTGCGGCCCGCGCACGGTCAGATGGGTGGCCGATACGACGGCCTCGGTCGGGCCGTAGTGGTTGCGCAGTTCCGCGTCGAAAACCCCGGCGAAGCGATCGGCCACCTCACCGAGCAGCGCCTCGCCACCCACCGGGACCCGGCGCAGCGCACGCCATTCGGTCACCTCCGGCAGCATAAGGAAGGTACTGAGCAGCGAGGGCACCATATGCAGCACGGTCACCCCGTAACGGCCGATGATTTCCGATATATACGGAATATCGCGCAGTGCGTCGGGTTTCGGGATCACGAGGCAGGCGCCGAGCGAGAGCGTGACGAAGATATCGAGCAGGGAGGCGTCGAAACTGACCGACGACGATTGCAGCAGCCGATCCTGTGCCGTCATATCCCATTCGGCGCCGAAACCACGCAGGTGGTCGGCGATCGCCGCGTGTGCGACACCGACACCCTTCGGTGTTCCCGTGGAACCGGAGGTGTAGATGACGTAGGCGAGGTTGCCGGGTCGCAGTGGCCGCACCCGTTCGGAATCGGAGAGGTCGTGTCCGGGCAGACCGGCCGCGCTCTCCTCGGCGGCCGCCAGTTCGGCGCGGCCGAGTACCAGCCGTGGCCGCGCATCCCGGTCCAGGAAGTCGATCCGCTGATCGGGGTAGGACGGATCGATCGGCAGGTACGCGGCGCCTGCCTTCAGCACCCCCAGCACCGCGACCACGAACTCGGCGGAATTCGCGATCCGCAGGGCGACGAGATCGTCGGGGCCGACGCCCTGTGTGACCAGTCCGCGGGCCAGCCGGTTTGCCCGGCTGTTGAGGTCGCGGTAGCTCAGTTCCAGATCGGCGCCGCCCGCCGCCCCGGGCGCCACCACGGCGGTGGAGTCCCCCGCGCCGGCAACACGCTCTTCCACCAGCGCGACCAGCGTTGCCGGAGCCTCGGGCACCAGCACACCGTGCGATCGCGCGAGCAGCGCGGCCCGGTCGCGGTCACCGAACAGATCGAGTTCACCGAGCCGGGCGGCCGGATCGTGCAGCGCGCTGTCCAGCAGCTGAACATAGTGACCGAGTAGTTGCTCGACGAGTGCCCTGTCCAGTTGCCCGGACCGATGATCCGCAACCAGCCGCGGCCGGTCCCGGTCGAGTACCACGGTGATCCGCAGCGGCACCCGCGCATCCGGTGAACCGGACGTCTCCAGCGTCGCGCGCACTCCCGCCAGTTCCGGTACGGCGATCGGCTCGCGGACACCGAATCCGATCCGCGCCAGCTGTTCCAGCCCGTCCCGCGCGCCCGTGCGGTCCGGGTTGATCGCGTGGACCACCTCGTCGATACCGATATGGCTGTGCGCGTGGCCATCGGCCACCGTGGCGGCGAGGCCGGTGTGGAATTCGGCGAAGCTCTGTTCGGGCCCGGGGGTCGCGCGGATCAGCACAGTGTTGCCGAAATAGCCGATCGCCCCGGCCGCTTGCGGTCCGCGGGTATCGGCCGGCATGGCCACCAGGAAATCACCGGCGCCGGTATAGCGGTGGACGAGTGCGGCGAAAGCCGCGAGTAGCACTGTGGTTTCGCCGGTCCCCGACCCGGCGGCGGCCTTTCGAACCAAGTCGAGCAGGGTAGCCGGCAGCGGTCGCGACGTAGTTTCGACCGTTGCCGTCCCGGCCTCGCGCGGCGCCGGCCGACCGGGCAGTTCCAGTGCCTCGGGCAGCGGAGTCAGGGCCTGTCGCCAGTACTCCGGACCGTCCGGCGGCGCGGTATCGCCTGCGGGGCGTTCTGCGGTGGGCACACGGGCCGACAGGATTTCCGCGGCGTCCCCGGCCGCCTCGACGGACTGTTCGACGAACCGTACCGGTTGTGCCGCAAGGGCTGTGCCGTTGTACACGGCAGACAGGTCGGCAGCGAATACGGAGGCCGATTCGTCGTCCCACGCGATCGTATGCACCACCAGCAACAGCAGGTATTCGCTCGCGGCAAGCCGGATCAGCGTCACCCGTAGTGGTGTCTCCGCGACCGGGTCGAAGGGCCGGGCCAGCGCCCGCCGGGTGAACACCTCGGCCCGGCGGCGCGCGGGTTCGGCTGCCAGATCGGATAGATCGTGTTCCTGCCATTGCACGGACAGGTCGGTGCGTACCTGTTGATACGGTTCGCCGTTCGAGTCCAGTCCGTAAGTGGTGCGCAGGATCTCGTGCCGGTCGGTGACGGTCCGGACGGCCGCGCGAAGCCGTTCGCTGTCCAGTGATCCGTGCAACCGGTAGACGACGGGCAGGTTGAGCGCGGTGTCGCCGGGGTCGCGGGTCTGCAGGAACCAGGCGCGCCGCTGGCCGGACGAGAGCGGGTACCGGTTCGGCGGGGTCCGGTCGCCTTCGTCCGGCCGGGCCGCACGGTTCGCGTCATTGGCGATGATCGACATGATTCTCTCCGGCCCTGTACTCGTTCGAACGGCTGCTCCGGCCGGTGCGCAGGCACCGGCCGGGCGGGCACTATTCCGGCGTATCGGTCAGATATCCGCCGCGACGGAAGAATTCGGCACCGCTGTACTCGGTTCCGTCGCTCGTACGGACTCGAGTGATCAGCAGGCCGTGGTTGTCACCGCGGTAGGCGTCCGGACCGCACACCACGACTCCGCCGTCCTCCTGCACGATGACCCGGCCCGGGGTGCCGCCATAGCGGGCCGCCGACACACTGGATTCCAGGATCTCGATCCGCTCGCCGCGATAGTGACTGAACGCGCGGGGGTAGGGCGCCGACAGGGCCCGCACGAAACGTTCCAGGTCCGCGGCCTGCCAATTCCAGTCCATCCGGCTGTCCCGGTCGGAACGCTTGTGGAAATAGGTGCGGGCAGCTTTGTCCTGCGGGCGCCACTGCGCCGTACCGGAGGCGAGGGCTTCCAGTGCTTCGCGCACCGCGCCGGGGATGAGTTCCATTCCGGCGAGGACCAGCTCGGTGCCGGTGGCATCAGGACCGATGGGCAGCGAATGCTGCACGAGGATATCGCCGGTGTCGAGCTGTTCGTCCATGCGGTGCACGGTGAGGCCGAATTCGTCGGCTCCGCTGATCAGGGCCCACAGCACCGGGGAGAAACCGGTGAATTTCGGCAGCAGCGAATCGTGCAGGTTGAGGGTGCCGTGGGTGGGCATGGTGTACAGCTCCGGCGGCATCCAGGTGTACCAGCTGTTCACCACGATCACATCGGGTTCGGCACGTTTGACCAGGTCGATCGTCTCGGTATCGGCCCGTTCGGTGAGATGGACCGGGATACCGTGTTCGCGGGCCAGTTCCTCCACCGAATCCGACCAGATCCCCTTGTAGGAATCCTCGCTGGCGGGGTGGGTGACCGCGAGCACCACCTCGTGCTCGGAATCGATCAGCGCCTGCAGAGTCTTTCGGCCCCAGGTCTGGAACCCGAACGACACGATACGCATCAACGAACCTCATCTATATGTTGCTGGGCAAAAGTAAGGCAAGCCTAGCCTAGGGCTGGGCCGTCAGTGTGCCGGGACGTGTTCCGGCAGCTCCGAGCGCACCGCCGCGCCCGCGGATGCCGGCACACTCGCCAAGATCCGGTCGGAAAGTTCGCCCAGGCAACTGAGATTCGGGAACCCCGGCCCCTGCGCGAGACCGGCCATATTCGGCAGGTACAACTTCGCCGGTAAACCCTCGACCGCCAGATCGAACCCCATCACGGCCTCGATCCGGGCCTGCGTGACCGGGCCACCCACCGCCAGTTCGAACAGATCCGCGACCTCGTCGTCGAACAGGTCCAGGAACCACAGCGGCTGACCGCCGATCGCGTCGACCACCAGATCGAAAGCATGCGTCTGATCGGGCCGGGATTCGTTACGCAAGGTCAGCGCCACCCCGTCGCCCTGATCGCCCACCCGGACCACCCGGCCCTGCAGATGATGCACTCGGTTGTCCGCGAGCAGCGTTTCCTGCACCCGCACCGAGAACACACCCCGGTCGGTCCGCCGCACCACATCCCGGCGTTCGGCGACGCTCAGTGCCCGCCATTTGGCGGGATCACTGAACAGCGAGTTCTCGAAATAACTTTCACCCCGGGTGTAGATGGTGGCCGCGGGCGATATCACCGACACCGTCAGCACATCGTGGCGGACCAGTTCGTCCATGGCCGAGCCTGCCGTCTCGCCGCCACCGATCACCGCGGCCCGGGAGGACGGCGGCAGTTTTCGCCGACCGGCCAGATCCCAGAAGTCGGCGATACTCAACAGCTTCGGATGCTCGGCCAGCGCTCGCCTACTGTCGCCCGGACCGGTGACCATCAACCGCTGCGCGTCGATCTCGGCGGTTTCCCCGTCCACCGCTTCGACGGTGACTCGCCAGCCGGCCCCCTCGGCACGAATGGTGCGCACCCGGCCGCGCACGACTTCCACACCGGACTTACGTGCCACCCACTGCAGGTATTTCGCCCACAGAGAGTGTTCCGGACTCGGCCGCCCGCGATCCACCCATTCCGCGTAGGTGCCGCGATCGACCAGGAAGGCCGTCCACCCGAAGGCCATCATCGCCTGATTGACGGCGTGATTGTGGCCGCGCGCCCAGGTCGAGTGATACGGGAAGCCGATATCTTTTTCCGGGCTGGTCCCCAACCGGTGCCGGCCGTCGGTCCACCCGCCGGTCGCCAGCCAATTCCCACCCACCGCATCGGGTTCCACCACGGTGACCTGCGGTGCCGGCAGACCCAGTTCGCGCAGCACATACGCCTTGGCGGCGACCGCCATGGCCTTGGGACCCGCACCGACCACCAGAAGTCTGTCCACTGGTTCTCCCACTTTCCCGACAGCCCGATGGCGTCGCGCCTCGTTGTACGCGGTGGCGCCTGCCGCACGAGACAGTCCGAACCACCCGAGTTCGCATAGGCTTACCTTACATCAGGTCGGGTCGTGAAACCTTCGGCCCGATCGGAAAACAACGCGGTTCCTCAGCCGAATAGCCTGTGAACAGCGCAAATACCGAACAGATCGGCACGATTCCAGACCCGGCCCATTGGACCCGGCCGGCCACGGAGACGACCCGGATCCGCAGCTCCGCACGGACGCGACCCCGGAGCGCGCGGCTCGCCCCACCCAGCCGAGACTGCGAGCGGTTCACCCCGGCAGACAACCGGTTCCAGGTAGTGCACATGCCACCTGCAGCCATCAGCGCGGCCACGCAACGCAACCATCACAGACCGTCCGGGCGCCCACACACCACTCAGGCGGCGGCATCCGACGACATACAGCCACCCCCCGATCACAGACAACCGCGCTCACACCGTTCAGCACGGTCCGCGGCACTCAGGATTCGATGATCAACCGACCCTCGGAGGTCCACCAACCCCGGTGACCCGTCCGGAAAAGGCGCGCACCGGGTTCATAGGGATCGCCGACGAACCGCTCGCGTTCGAGACCGCCGGCGAATTCGGCGCCCAGCGCGCGGCCGCCGATGTGAACATCACCGACAACACCCGGCGGGACCAACCGGCCTTCGTCCAGCAGCAGCACTTTCGCGCCGGGTACCGGACGGGTCCAGGCGGTCGCCGCCAGCGGTCCGCGTGCGACCGCACCCAGGTAGGCGGAGGCGTGATACGCGACAGTTGCCACCGCATCCGGCGACAACCGGCGCACAGCTTCCGGCAGCGCCGAACCACCCCCGGTGCCGACCAGATCCCAGCGCGCCACGGTCGGCAACCGGTCCACCCCGGACTCGGCGAGACGGATCGGGAGTTCGGCCTCGGCGACTATCTGCGATACCGCGTGGGTCTCGACCAGCGCGGCCAGCGCGGCCGGGTCGCGGCGCTGGGTTTCGGTCGGCACCACGACAGTCGCACCCGAGGACCAGGCCGCCAGCAGGTCGGCAGTGTTCTGCGGATCGCCCCACGGCAGCGCCAGCAGCCGGACGTCGGCGGGCCGCATCGCGGGATCCACTCGGCGCAGACGGCGGTCGGCGGCGACACCGCGACGGTCGGCAACGGCCACCGCCAGCGCATCGGCGCCGAGCAGCAGTCCGGCGCAACCGAAACGGCCGGCACCGACCCGGGAGGCGGTGACGAATTCGGCGAGCAGCGCGGCGAGTCCGGTGGGAGAGGGCAGCGCGGACGAACCGCGTACTGCGTCGATCCCGTCGAGCCGGCCGAACAGTTCGCCGTAACTCACCACCTCGCCGTCGTAGCGGGCCGCAACCCGCGTACCGGGCACCATATGTCCGTGCCGGATCACGGTGACCAGCGGCGACAGGTCATACGGTTCGACACCGGTGGCCCATTCACCGAGGATGCGTTCCCGTTCACCGGCTGTCGGGCTCGCGGCAACGAGCGAATCGATTCCCCGAATATCGTCGACGACGGTCATCAGTCACCTCCTGACGCGGACAGCGCCCGGGTACCGATCGCCACCGGATCGTTCACCACCGCTCCCGCTTCACTGCTCGGCACGGTCACCACCGAACCCTGACACCATATTGCACTTAGGCTTACCTTACATTGCGAGAGCGGCATTCTCCATACTGACATTCCGCATTTTCATCTCACAATTCGCTTAGGCTAAGCTAACAGCCCGGCCCATGTCACGCGAACAGGATCCCTCGGATTCACGCGGGTGGACGTACCCACAAGCCGGCAAGGAGCCTCGACAAGCCCGACGCACCCAAGAAGTTAGGTTAAGCTAACCTGCATGGGCAGAGGCAGTAATGGCGTAATCATGAAGGTGTGGCGGGCCGACGACTACCGGCTGACGGTCACCTCCACCGAGCGGATCACCGACAAATACATCCGCATCGGCTTCACCGCCGGCGGTCTGCTGAACGACCATCCGGTCCACCCCACCCAGTTCATCCGGTTGTGGATCCCGGACGCCGAAACCGACAAACTCCACCACCGCGGCTACACCCTGATCGACCAGGATCCCGAGACCGACCACTTCTACATCGAATTCGCCGTCCACAACGGCCCGGCCGGCGCCTGGGCCGAGCGAGCGCAGGTCGGCGAGGTCATCGAAACTTCCGTACTGGGCTCGAACTTCGAGCTGCCCGCCGTCGCCCCGGGCGAATACGTGATCTTCGGTGACAGCGCCTCACTACCCGCGGTGAACACCCTGCTCGAAGCCATCGGCGACACCCCGGCGCGGGTGTGGCTGGAATGGCAGTACGACACGGACCCCACCCTGCCCGTGCGCAACAAACCGCACCACACCGTGACCTGGCTCCAGCGCATCGACGACGGCCGCGCCATCCGCGAGGCGGCCGAGGGACTCACCGTCGGCCAGGATGCGTTCGCCTGGGTCGCCTGCGATACCGCCACCACCCGCGCCGTGGTGAAAACCTTGCGCGCCACGCTGCCGAAAAGCCAGATCAAAGCGCAGGGCTACTGGAAGTAGCCCACCGGTCCGCGTCGCAGCCACCCAGGTCGCGCCGACTATGCTGCGACGATGCGACGAAGGCAGCAGCCCCCGCTGCCGAAGCGGTATGGACTGGACCCGGCCCGGCTACGGCTCCCCGAAGACGGTGACTGGCCGAGCCTGCGCGAACATCTGATCCACCGATTGCCCCGCGTCGAACCGGCACGGATCGACGAAATGTTGCGGGCCGGCGAAATCGTCGACCTGGACGGCCCGCTCGGCCTCGACTCCCCGTATGTCCCCGGCGGTGCGGTCTGGTTCCATCGCGACCTCCCTGCCGAACACCCGGTCCCGTTCGATATCCCGATCGTCTACCGCGACGACACCATCCTGGTCGCCGATAAACCCCATTTCCTGGCCACCATCCCCCGCGGCAGCCATATCCTGCAGACCGCCCTGGTCAAGCTGCGCCGCGAACTCGACCTGCCCGACCTGATTCCCGCGCACCGGCTCGACCGCGCGACCGCCGGGCTGGTGCTGTTCGTGATCGATCCGGCAGCCCGCGGCGCCTACCAGACGATGTTCCAGCGGCAACACGTCCGCAAGGAATACGAGGCGGTGGCCGGAATCCGGCCCGGACTGGACTTCCCGGTCGAGTTGACGAGCCGGATCATCAAGGAGAAACACATCCTGGCGGCCCAGGAGGTCCCGGGCCCACCGAATGCGCGCACCCGAATCGAACTCGTCGAATCTCGCGGTGAGCTCGGCCGCTACCGGCTGCATCCAGCGACCGGGCGTACCCATCAGCTGCGCCTGCATATGAATTCGCTGGGTATCCCCATTCTCGGCGACGATTTCTACCCGGTGATCACCGATAAACAGCTCGATGACTACCGCCGCCCCCTCCAGCTACTGGCCGCGACCCTGGAGTTCACCGATCCACGCACCGGTGAGCCCCGGCGATTCGAAACCACGCGATCACTACAGGCGTGGACCGACCCCGACGGGTGGGCCACCGGACCGCCCGCCCTTGCCGAGTCCGCCGAACCGGCCCATCGGCCTCCCGGTGGGCCGGCACCGGGCCACTTCGGTCGACGGACCTGAAGTCGCTGCGGCCCCGAGGCCACTCCAGGGCCGGCGGCGGCAAAACGAACGGCAGGTGTATCGCCCGCGGTCGGATGAACAGCGGGCATCCTCCCGATAGCCGCGTCGACCGGCCACTGCCGGGTTGTCTCTGCCGTCGTGCTGTCCGGCGGCGGGAGTCCGCGATCGCTGCGGACCCGTGGAATTTTCCAAAGGTTGGCTGTCACTTCGGAGGCTCGCCTGCTCGCGCCATGGGGTCTACGTCGCGGCGTGGGCCGATCCGGCGTCACTCCGGGTTCGGGCCACGCCGCAGGTCGACTCGGGCCGCCCCGGTGATCCGGTCTCAGGTCATCGAACCGGCTGATTCGGGGTGCAGGTGATATCCGTGGCCGGCAGCCCCCCGGTACCCAGATAGCCGTTGATCGCATTGTTCACACAGCTGCTGAGCCCGGGCCGGAACGTGAGGTGGATGCGGACATCGCGCAGCGTTACCAGCCGTGACCCGCTGAGATGGCGGTGCAGCTGCACCGCCTCGCTGTAGGGCGTCCGCGGGTCACCGGTCGCCTGCACGATCAGTACCGGCACATCGTTGCGCACCACGGTCGCCGGCTCCACGGGCGGCGGCCAGAACGCGCACGGCTGAATATTGTTCGCCAGCGCCCCGAACAGCGGCTGGGTGGCGCGGGTGGCTTCGATATTGCGCCGGTACCACTGCGGGTCGTCCGGGGCGTCGGCGTCACCGCAGGCGACGAACATCAGTTCCGAGTTCTCGCCGGTGAACAGCGCCTCGAGCAGGTCCGCGAGCCCGGATTCGGCCGAACTCTGCGTATCTCCCGCGGTGGCGGCGGCGATATCGCGCACCGTCGCGGCCAGTGTTTCGTCGACCTGATAGCTGCGCAGCAAGTTGTGCAGGATGAAAGGGAAGATATGGTCGTCGATCGCGTAGCCGTCGACCATGATCGGCTCCCGGGCCGTCCGCTGATACAGCCCGTCGACCGTCGCGCGGACCTCCGGCGCGGTCGCCCCGAGACCGTAGGTGGTGTTGCGGGCCGCGGCCCAGCGGGCCCAGTCGTCGAAGGCGATCTCGTCGGCCGGGCCCCAATCCTGGACGAGGCCGGTCCAGTAGCGGTCCGGGTCGATCGCGCTGTCGAGCACCATCCGGTCGCTGCGCTGCGGGAACATCTCGGTGAACACCGCGCCCAGATACGTCCCGTAGGACAATCCGAAGTAGTTGATCTTCTCCTCCCCCAGCACGGCGCGGATCAGATCCATATCGCGCGCCGTATTACGGGTCGTGAGATGACGCAGCTTCTCGATATCGCCGTCCAGGCAGGCCGCGGCCAGCTCACCGGCGAACAACACTTCTTGGTCGAAACCGGCCGGGGTCGGCCCGGCCGACCGAACCGCTTCCGACACCGGCCAGCCGCAGGGCGGCGCGGGATCGGAAGCACCGATACCGCGTGGGTCCATACCGATCAGGTCGTACTGTGCGAGCACATCAGGGCTCAGCACATCCCCCAGCAGCGCCGGGCTGTCCAACCCCGCCGCCCCCGGGCCGCCCGGGTTCGACATCAGGATTCCGCGCCGCCGATCCGGGTCGGTAGCCGGAACCCGGGAGATCACCACGGTCAAGGTGCGGCCGTCGGGGTCGGAGTAGTCGAGCGGGACCACCACATCCGCGCATTCGACACCGGGAGTATCGACCGACGGCGTATCGCACAACTCCCACGCCAGCTCCTGGCTGTAGTACGGAAACCGCATCCGATCACCGGCCAGCACCGGCGCCACAGCCACCAGCACGATCACCGCGAGCAGCCACCCCACCACCCGCCACCGGGCACGGCCGGAACGCCGCTCGGCGTCCGTATCGCCGGTCGACATCACAACCCACTTTCCCCGGAAACAGCTGGTTGTACCACTGGGCAGATCGAGTTCGCGGCCTTGCCGCGCCGCATATGCTAATCGAGCTCCCGGGGTCCCGCCGGGTGAACGCGGTCGCCCGGCACGTCCCTGCGAGTGCCCCCGGCCGATCCGTACACTGGGCCCAATGCTCCACCCGGTTCCCGAGAAAACGGCTGCTCCGCGGCACAAAATCCACGCTTACATCGATGTCGCGGTCGTGGTGGTGGTACTCGTCTGCACCAACCTGATCGCCCACTTCACCACGGCCTGGGCCAATATCGTCAGCGTCCCGGTCGCCGCCCTGGTGCTGCTCGCCCTGATGCGCCGCCGGGGTCTGCACTGGTCGGAGCTCGGCCTGTCGCCACGGCATTGGCGCACCGGAACCAAATACGCCCTCGCCGCGGTCGGGGTGGTGCTGGCCGCAGTCGCCATCGGCGCCGCCCTCCCCCTGACCCGGCCGTTCTTCCTCGCCGACCGTTACGCCACGATCTCCGGCGCGCTCATCGCCTCGATGATCGTCATCCCCCTGCAAACCGTGATCCCGGAAGAACTCGCCTTCCGCGGAGTACTGCACGGCACACTCGACCGGTTGTGGGGCGCCCGGGGCGTCTTCGCCGCCGGTTCACTACTGTTCGGCCTCTGGCATATCGCCTCGTCCTTCGGCCTCACCACCGGCAACCGCGGACTGTCCGGTGTGCTCGGCGGCGGCCTGCTCGGCCAGCTCACCGGAATCCTGCTGGCCGTAGCCGCCACCGCGGCCGCCGCAGTCGTATTCACCTGGCTCCGCCATCGCAGCGGCAGCCTACTGGCCCCCATCGCGTTGCACTGGGCGGTCAACGGCACGGGTGCGCTGACCGCCGCCGTCCTCTGGCATACGACCTTGGCCTGAACTGCGCAACTCCGGACCGCAGCTGACCGTCGATGACGGCGGGACCGCGTGCGGTACTTCGGTCGCGCCGGGCCGCACGCCGGTCGGGTCGGGACTCGCGGCGGGCTCCCGATACCTGCTCCTACACGGTCGGCAACTGCGTCGAACGCATCGGGAATCCGCGCAGCGGGCCAGTAAGGCTAGTACTCGCTCCCACGGCAGGGCGGCTACGTCCGCACCTGCGGTCGCTCCTGGCCGTCGAAAGCGACGCTCGATACCGCAGGCGTCTGATCGCCGCCGGATAGGTCGATGGTGTCAGCAGTGCTCGCAGATCCCGGTGCTGGGCAGCTGGATGAAACAGCTCTTGCACACGACCGTCCGCGATTCGGTTTTCGGCGGCGCCGGCCGAGTCGCGACAGCTCCACTGGAGCGCTTGGCCGACCCGCCCCGCGAAATCAGCGGCGGAGTGCCACCGTCGGCGGGAACATCGGCGCCGTGCGCCGCGTAGCAGGCCCAGCGGGCATACGCGGCGTGGGTTTCGATATCGGCCGGCACCGGCAGCGCGGCCAGCTCCAGCACATACTTGTAGCTGTCGCTCACCTTCAGATTCCGCTTCACGCACAGCGCGGTCAGCGGCGGCTCGCCGGCGTTGTGGCAGCGCCGGGCCACCTTCCGCAGAATCGCGTCCATCCAGGTGCGGGTCGGTGCGTCGGTACGCACCCCCGACATCTCCTGTACCCGCTCGGCCAGCTCCTGCACCGTGACGAAGTACCCGTACTCCGTCGCGGTCTCCGCCAGCACTTCATGAGCGGCCATAGCCCAGGCCACTGCGGCATCACGGAAGGCGACCGCCGTTCCGTCCTCGCTCCGCCAGGCCCCCGAAATCGTTGTCGCAGCGTCCCTCATAGCCCGTACACCGTAGCGCCAACCCCTCCCGGCCGGTCAACCGCCCTCCCCTATATCACATTTCACATTCCTCGACCGCCACGGCAACGGCCGTCTCACGCACGACCGCCACGCCCTGGAGGCCGATACCCGTGCGGCCGGACCGCCGCTTCGTCGTCGCCGATATCGTCCGGGAGTAGGTCAGCGACCTTCGCTTCGCCGCGCGCGACGCGGCCTCACGTCTGAGGCAAGCCATCCGAAACCCACACCGGCTCACCGTGTTCCAGGTAAACCGGCGCCGCACTCGACCTGGCATCGTGCGCTCGGCGGAGCCGGCGAACCAGCCTCGGCACCACGAAATCATCGACGGCGCCGATATCGACCCACTCCCACCGGTCCAGCTCAGACGCCTGGAGAACGATCGAACCCGCGACCGCGCCCAGCTCGCCACCGTCGAATACGTAGAGGATCTTGTCGCCTTCCGCAGAACTCGGTGCCCAATCGTGCACCAGCAATCTGCCGGGCGCCCGATCGAGCCCGAGTTCCTCCCGGACCTCACGACGACACGCCGTACTCGGCGCCTCGCCCGGCTCCACATAACCCCCGGGAATATCCCAGCCGTTCCCGTAGACCTTGTGCACCAGGAGTATGTCGTTTCCCCGGACGAACAGCGCACCGGCCGCCAGCCGGGCTCGTGCGGTACTTGCCGTTTCTTCGATTCCCGCCACCCGGCTATCGGATCACACGGCGGCCGCCACGGCACGAGCGTTCCAGGATTCCTGGCTCGCCAACGTCACATCGGGAGTGAGCAACGCACGATCGAATTCCGCGGGACGCTCACCCGCGGCGATCACCTGCGGCCAATCCGGATTCGCCAGTGCGCCGCGACCGAGCGTGACCACGTCCGCGTGACCCTCGTCGAGCACTTTCCGCACCAGACCCGGTGCGTGCATACCGCCGTTCGCCAGAACCGGTAGGCCGGTGACATTCCTGGCCAGTCGGGTGATCGTTTCGCCGTTGTCCAGGATGGCGGTCTCGTACCAGTCCCGCCCCTCGCTGGCGAGGTGCAGGTAATCGACTCCCGCAGCAGCGACCGCCCGGAAAATCGTCTCGGCTTCCGCGGCCCCGGACCACCGGTAACCGAAATCGTTCACCTTGGTCTGCGAGAGCCGCAGTCCGACCGGGAACCCGGCTCCGGCCGCCGCCCGTACCGCCTCGACCACCTCCACCGCGAACCGCACACGCCCGGCAGCGTCACCGCCGTATTCGTCGTCACGCAGATTGGTGTACTCGGTAAGGAACTGATCGATCAGGTACCCGTTGGCACCGTGGATCTCCACCGCGTCGAATCCGGCGGCCCGAGCCTGCCCGGCCGCGAACGCGAACCCCTCGACAAGGTCACGAATATCCCCCCGGGAGGCCGCATCGGGCAACGCGAACGTACCCTCGCCACCGTAGGCGGGCATCTTCGCGCCCTTCGGCAGCACCGCGGACGGCGCAACCGTCCGATCGCTGTGCCGATTGCCCTGGACAAGCGCTCCGGCATGCATCAACTGCAGCGCGATACTCCCACCCGCCGCATGCACGGCCTCGGTGACCCGGCGCCAGCCCTCGACCTGTTCCGCGGACACGATCCCGGGCTGATCGGGATATGCCTGACTGAATCGCTCATCGATGTAGGTGCCCTCGGTGACGACCAGCCCGAACCCACCCGCGGCGAACCGCGCGTAATACTCGGCCATAGCCGCCGTGGGCACACCGTCGCCCGCGGTACTGACCCGCGACATCGGCGCCACCGCGGCTCGGTTGCGCAATGGCAGACTGCCGATTCGTGCAGGGGAAAGAACAGGATGGACAGTCACGGGAATCTCCTCGTACACACTGGACAACTGGTTCGGGAACAGATTCCGCGCTACCGACTGTCCCTACAAGTACGGTCTTTTCTGTGTCGTAGGCACATTCCGTATACCGATAGAGGTCAGATGCACACCGATAGAGCTCACATGATCGAGGACACACCGGATTACTGCACCATCGAAGCGGCGATGGAGGTGGTCGGTGGCAAATGGAAGATGGCCATCGTCAACCACCTCTTCGACGGCACCATGCGCTTCGGCGAACTACGCCGCGCCATGCCCACCATCACCCAGCGCATGCTCACCCGCCAACTCCGCGAACTCGAAGCCGACGGGGTGATCCACCGCACCGTCTACTCCGAGGTACCGCCGAAAGTCGAATACGACCTCACCGAGATCGGCAAGAACCTGCGACCCGTGGCCGGGCTGCTCGAGTCCTGGGGCAAGCAGTACCGGCGAATCACCGCCCCGGACGCCCCACCACCACGGTGAGCCGTTTCCTCCGAGAGATCGAGGGGTGGCAAGAGCCTCCCTTTCCGGATGTAATGGCGCATCCGGCAGGTCCTCGGTCATCGGCTGGTTCGCCGGCGGCGAGCTACCGGCCTTCGGTCCAGAATCGTTGAAGTCGGTTGATCGCCGCATTCCGGTCCATCGCCGAGATCTCGGATTCAGAGAGCCCCACCCGGTGAACCAGCAGAAACACCAGGTCAGCAGGAAGAGACTCGACCGGTTGCTCTGGTCGAGCACGTGTTGGCGCCTCTCCATCCAGCACACACCGCCAGAAAGCATCCTCGGTGACGTCCAGCTGATCGCGCAAAATATGGGACCACATCGAAGCGCCATAGCCGGTCCGGTCCACCGGATGAGAAATCCGCGTGCGAAGAATTCTCCCGTCCGGCAGTACGAGTTCGTAGATCACGTGGTGCGTTCCCGTGCCACCACGCGCATTACGGACCTGCTCCCAGCCCTCGACCGAACAGAACTTCGCGTGGTACCCGCGCGTCGGCAGCGGTCGGTTCATCCCGCCCCGCCCGCCAGCCACTCCCTCAGCTGCTCGTTATCGCTCAGTTCGATCAGTTGAACCAAGCCCCAGTTCTCCCGGTGATTGGGTGCGTCCCGGAGCCGGTTCTGCCAATCCTCGGCGTATTCACGGAGTGCTTCGATCGTTTCATCGAGCGCCTCATCGAGAGTCGCACCGTCAGCTGCGACCGGTAGGCCGGGCAAGAACACGGACCAGCCGCCATTCTCAGCGACGACTTCGGCCCGCGAGGGGCAAAGGCGTGCAAGCGCGTAGCGCAATCGGTCAGCATTGACGACGGCTGCATACTCGGTGTCTCGACGCACAGTGGCGACCTGCCCCTGAGCAGCCGCATCGAGCAGATCTTTCAGATGCGCACGTGCCTCGGTGTAGCTGTCGTAGCGAACGGCCGCCATTACTTCACCCTCTCAGATATGTAGGATTCATGCTGCCGCAAGTACGTCAGGTACGTCAAGTACGTGATGCGCTCGCGGGGTTGGCCCGCCTACCAGTCGGCCTGTTCTATTCGCGCTGCGAGATCGGCGCAGTCGACTGGCCCAGGCCTAGAACGCGCCTCATACCGTGCCCGAGCAATCTCGGCCGGTACTCGACACCACACCTCAACCACACGGTCGGCCCGAGCCCGTTCAATGCCGGTCGCGGCGAATCGCAGGTCACGGGGTTTGAACCACCACGAGTCGATGACCACGGATCGTGGGACTGCCAGCGCCAATGCCCACACGGCATCCATTGCGACACCGCCCAACTCCGGAACCGCCTCCGCGTCATCGACACATGCCGCCAGCGCTTCCTTCACCGCGTCCTTCGACAAGAACTGGGCATCCATCGTCGTCGCCAAGGACCGACCGAGCGTCGTTTTCCCAGCACCCGGCAACCCGTTGACCAACACCAGGAGTTTGTCCACAGGGTCATCATGCGCCGAAGCCTCGAACCTGCCCCTCCTACCGAGACCACTGGACAGACCCACCTCCGGATCGGTACCCACACCACTGCGCTCGTGGTTCATCACACCGCGCTCGGTCGAGCGTCTCCGCGTCGAAACCAGGATCGTCAGAATTTCTCCCGCTGGTGCCGGCCTCGCGTACGAACACTTCGGTCAACTCGGCGAGGACACCCGCCGGCCGATGCGGCCGGAATGCGCCTTCTTCGGCGATCCGCAGTATCGTATCCACGAGGGTCGCGCTATAGAGGACGTTGGTGTCCAAGAACGCTGGGAAGACCATCGGTCACCGCGTCTCCGCAGGCGGTCCATCCGTCGCCGTATACAGCGAATCTTCCTCGGCGTCGTCGATGAGATCATCCAGCGCCCCTCGGGTCTGCTCTCGCTGCAGTGCTTGGTATTCGATCAGATCCGCAAGACGAACGAAACGGTGGCGGCCGGGCTTCTCCATCGGAAGATCGCCCCGTTCGAGGATCCGAACCAAGGTCGGCCGTGCGATACCGAGGTAATCCGCTGCTTCCTGGGTTGTCAACATCGCGTTCATGGGCGCAACCGTGACACCCATGCCGTTCGACAAAGCATCTGCGACTTGGCGAAGTACATCGTAGACCGCGTCCGGAAGCTCGACCCGGCTTCCGTCGGCAGCGACCAGCACCGGCCGCAGCTCAGGCGCATTGCCACCGACTGCTTCCAGCGCACGAGTGAAGTCGAGGATCTGAGCATCCTCGCCTCCAGGAACATAAGTGCGAACGTTCGAGCTTGCCGCTGCCTTGGCCATGCATTCCTCACCGCAGGAAGGTATCGAGTCCACCCTATGGCAAAACGAACAAAACGAACAACACTCGTACGGGTGTCAAGGGCATCCGCTACCTACCAACCAGAACCGACAAGATCCGTATTACGGCCCCACACGTCCGTCACGACGAAGGCCCGCCTCCCGGAATGGGAAGCGGGCCTTGCGTTTATCGACTCGACAGCCGGAAGAAGACCTTACTTGGCCTTCTCCAGGACCTCGACCAGCCGCCACCGCTTGGTGGCCGACGTGGGCCGGGTCTCCATCAGCTGCACGCGGTCGCCGACACCGGCGACCTCGTTCTCGTCGTGCGCCTTCACCTTGGAGGTGGTGCGAATGATCTTGCCGTAGAGAGCATGCCGGTTACGGTCTTCCAGCTCCACGACGATCGTCTTGTTCATCTTGTCGGAGACAACGTAACCGACCCGAACCTTGCGGCGGCCGCGCTCCTGCTCTTTCTCGCTCATGCCGCATCTCCCTTGTCAGCGGGTCCGGTGGCCAAACCGAGCTCGCGCTCACGCATGACCGTGTAGATACGCGCGATCTCATGACGCACCACACGCAGCCGGCGATTATTGGTCAACTGACCCGTCGCCATCTGGAAGCGCAGGTTGAACAGCTCTTCCTTCGAGTCACGCAGGCGCTGAACGAGCTCGTCCTCGGTCAGCTCGCGGAGCTCTGCGGCCGGAGTACCGGTAGCCATCAGAACTGCTCCTCCCTCGTCACGATCCTGCACTTCATGGGGAGCTTGTGCATCGCGCGGCGCAGGGCCTCACGAGCGATCTCCTCGTTGGGGTAACTCATCTCGAACATCACGCGACCGGGCTTGACGTTCGCGACCCACCACTCCGGCGAACCCTTACCGGAACCCATACGGGTTTCGGCCGGCTTCTTGGTCAGCGGGCGATCCGGGTAGATGTTGATCCAGATCTTGCCGCCACGCTTGATGTGGCGGGTCATCGCGATACGTGCCGACTCGATCTGCCGGTTGGTCACGTACGCCGGTTCCAGAGCCTGGATACCGAACTCACCGAACGCCACCGAGGTGCCGCCCTTGGAGAGACCGCTGCGGCTCGGGTGATGCTGCTTACGGAACTTGACCTTGCGGGGCATCAGCATGGGTCAGCCCTCCTGCTTTTCTGCCGGGGGCTCGGCCACCGCGGTAGCGGCGCGCCCGGCCTCGGTGCTGGTCGCAGTGGTGCCGGAGGAACCGGAACGACGCGGGCGGCTCGGCCGCTCCCGACGCGGGCGATCGCCGGCCGGGGCGCTGGTGGCGGGCAGCTCACGCTTGCCGCCGACGATATCGCCCTTGTAGATCCAGACCTTGACACCGATCCGACCGAAGGTGGTCTTGGCCTCGTACAGGCCGTAATCGATATCGGCACGCAGGGTGTGCAGCGGGACGCGGCCTTCGCGGTAGAACTCCGAGCGCGACATTTCGGCGCCACCGAGGCGGCCCGAGCACTGCACGCGGATGCCCTTGACGTTCGGCGAACGCATGGCCGACTGGATGGCCTTACGCATCGCGCGACGGAACGCCACACGGTTCGACAGCTGTTCGGCGACACCCTGAGCAACCAGCTGGGCATCCGATTCGGGGTTCTTGACCTCGAGGATGTTCAGCTGGACCTGCTTCTTGGTGAGCTTCTCCAGCGCGGCGCGGATCCGGTCGGCCTCGGCGCCACGGCGACCGATGACGATGCCGGGACGCGCGGTGTGGATATCGACGCGGACCCGGTCCCGGGTGCGCTCGATCTCCACCTTGGAGATGCCGGCCCGCTCCATGCCGGTGCTCAGCAGTTTGCGGATGGCGACGTCTTCCTTGACGTAGTCCGCGTACTGCTTATCGGCGTACCAACGGGACTTCCAGTCGGTGGTGATACCGAGGCGGAAGCCGTGGGGGTTGATCTTCTGTCCCATTTACTTTGCCCCTCCCTTCCGGCGGCCACGAGTGCCACCGGCGGTGGGGACGCTCTCGACCTCGATGGTGATGTGGCTGGTGCGCTTGCGGATCCGGAAGGCCCGGCCCTGGGCCCGAGGCTGGAACCGCTTCATGGTCGCGCCCTCGTCGACGTAGGCCGTCGAGATGACCAGGGTGTCCGGGTTGAGGCCGAGGTTGTTCTCGGCGTTGGCCGCGGCGCTGGCCACGACCTTCGCGACCGGGGTGCTGGCGGCCTGCGGGGCGAACCGGAGCAGGTCGAGCGCATCGGAGACGCGCTTGCCGCGGACCAGGTCCACGACCCGGCGAGCCTTCATCGGGGTCACGCGCACGTGCTTGGCGGTCGCGCGCGCAGTCGGATTCTGCGTTTCTGTGCTCATCGCCGCTTGCTCTTCCGATCTTCTTTCACGTGGCTACGGAACGTCCTCGTCGGCGCGAACTCACCGAGCTTGTGCCCGACCATGTTCTCCGAGACGAACACCGGCACGTGCTTGCGGCCGTCGTGGACGGCGAACGTGTGGCCGATGAAATCGGGGGTGATGGTCGAACGACGCGACCAGGTCTTGATGACCTGTTTGGTGCCCTTGTCGTTCTGCACGTCCACCTTCGCCTGGAGGTGGTCGTCGACGAACGGGCCCTTCTTGAGGCTGCGTGGCATTTCTTACCTCCTCCTTAGCGCTTCTTGCCGGTGCGACGGCGACGGACGATGAGCTTGTCGCTCGGACGGTTCGGCTTACGGGTGCGGCCTTCCGGCTGACCCCACGGCGAGACCGGGTGGCGACCACCGGAGGTCTTGCCTTCACCACCGCCGTGCGGGTGGTCGACCGGGTTCATGACGACACCACGGACCGTGGGACGGCGTCCCTTCCAGCGCATACGGCCGGCCTTGCCCCAGTTGATGTTCGACTGTTCGGCGTTGCCGACCTCGCCGACGGTGGCGCGGCAGCGCACGTCGACGCGGCGGATTTCACCGGAGGGCATACGCAGCGTGGCGTAGGGGCCTTCCTTACCAAGCAGCTGGATGCTGGCACCGGCCGAGCGGGCCATCTTGGCGCCGCCGCCGGGACGCAGTTCCACCGCGTGGATGGTGGTACCGGTGGGGATATTGCGCAGCGGCAGGTTGTTGCCGGGCTTGATATCCGCGGTGGGACCGGACTCGATCTTGGTGCCCTGCACCACGCCACGGGGGGCGATGATGTAGCGCTTCTCGCCGTCGAGGTAGTGCAGCAGCGCGATATTGGCGGTGCGGTTGGGGTCGTACTCGATATGAGCGACCTTGGCCGGTACACCGTCCTTGTCGTGCCGGCGGAAGTCGATCAGCCGGTAGGCGCGCTTATGACCGCCACCGCGATGGCGGGTGGTGATCCGGCCGTGGCCGTTACGGCCACCGCTCTTGGTCAGCGGGCGAACCAGCGACTTCTCGGGGGTCGACCGGGTGATCTCGGCGAAGTCCGAGACGGACGACCCGCGGCGGCCCGGGGTAGTCGGCTTGTACTTACGGATTGCCATGAGTTCTTCTCTGCTTTCTGGATTCCCAGGCGCTTACGCGACCGGGCCTCCGAAGATCTCGATGGGCTTGCTGTCGGCCGAGATGGTCACGAGCGCGCGCTTGGTGTCCTTGCGCTTGCCGTAACCGAAGCGGGTCCGCTTGCGCTTGCCCTGACGGTTGGCGGTGTTGACGCTGGTGACCTTCACCCCGAAGACCTTCTCGACCGCGATCTTGATCTGGGTCTTGTTGGAGTCCGGGTGGACCAGGAAGGTGTAGGTGCCTTCCTCGATCAGGCCGTAGGACTTCTCCGAGATGACCGGCGCCAGCAGGATGTCGCGCGGATCGGCGATGGTGCTCACTTGCTCTCCTCCTGTGCAGCCTCAGCCGGGCCGTGCACGAAGGCGTTGAGCGCCTCGACGGAGAACACGACTTCGTCGCTGTCCAGCACGTCGTAGGTGTTCAGCTGGTCCGGTGCGATGGTGTGCACGTATTCCAGGTTGCGGGCACTCTTCCAGGCGGTGACGTCCTCGCGGCCGACGACCAGGAGGAACTTCTTACGGTCCGAAAGCTCGGACAGGAAGGTCTTCGCGGTCTTGGTCGAGGGGTCCTGGCCTGCGACGAGCTCGCTGATCACGTGGATCCGCTCGCTGCGCGCCCGATCCGACAGCGCACCACGCAGGGCGGCCTGGATCATCTTCTTGGGGGTGCGCTGGCTGTAGTCGCGCGGCTTGGGGCCGTGCACGGTGCCACCGCCGGCGAACTGCGGGGCGCGGGTCGAACCCTGGCGGGCGCGGCCGGTGCCCTTCTGCCGGTACGGCTTCTTGCCACCACCGCGGACCTCGCCGCGGGTCTTGGTGGAATGCGTGCCCTGGCGCGCGGCGGCCTGCTGGGCCACGACCACCTGGTGCATCAGCGCGATATTCGCGGTCACATCGAAGATCTCGGCGGGGAGATCGACGGTGCCGTTGGACTTGCCACCGAGTTCCTTGACCGGCAGCGTCAGGTTGGCCTTCTTCTCGAGGCTGGTCATGCGTGCGCACCACCCTTCACGGCGCTCTTGACGATCACGACGCCGCCCTTGCGACCCGGGATCGCTCCCTTGATCAGCAGCAGGCCGTTCTCGGCGTCCACCTTGTGAACCGACAGGTTCTGCGTGGTGACGCGGTCGTTACCCATCCGGCCCGACATGCGCATGCCCTTGAACACGCGGCCGGGGGTGGCGCAGCCACCGATGGAACCCGGGCGGCGGTGCACGGCCTGCGCACCGTGGGACGCGCCCTGACCACTGAAGCCGTGACGCTTCATGGTGCCGGCGAAGCCCTTGCCCTTGCTGGTGCCGGTGACATCGACGTAGGTGCCCTCTTCGAAGGCGTCGGCCGAGATCTCCTGGCCGACCTCGAAGGTGGACGCGTCCGCGACGCGGATCTCCGCGACGTGCCGGCGCGGGGTGACACCGGCCTTGGAGAACTGGCCGGATTCCGGCTTGTTCACCTTGCGGGGGTCGATAGCGCCGAAGGCGACCTGCACCGCGCTGTAGCCGTCACGCTCGACGGTACGGATCTGGGTGACCACGTTCGGTCCGGCTTTGACGACGGTGACCGGGACGACCCGGTTCTTGTCGTCGAACACCTGGGTCATGCCCAGTTTGGTGCCCAGGATGCCGGCCGCGGGCCTGCTCTTGTTGTCAGTCATATCGAGAGTCCCCGTCACTGGATATTGACGTCGACGCTGGCCGGCAGGTCGATGCGCATGAGGGCATCGACCGTCTTCGGCGTCGGGTCGAGGATGTCGATCAGCCGCTTGTGCGTACGCATCTCGAAGTGCTCGCGCGAGTCCTTGTACTTGTGCGGCGAACGGATGACGCAGTACACGTTCTTCTCGGTCGGCAACGGCACCGGCCCGACGACCCGGGCCCCGGTGCGGGTCACCGTTTCGACGATCTTGCGTGCAGACGCATCGATCGCCTCGTGGTCATAGGCCTTGAGCCTGATGCGGATCTTCTGTCCCGCCACGCTAAGTGTCCTTTTCTCCGCTTTCGTCCGTGATCCGGATACCGGCTAGGGCGTCCGTACCACCTTCATTTGCACAGCCCGAACACACGATGACGTCCCGTGCCCGATCGGCCAGGGCCCGAAGGAGGCAGCCTGCGTTCCACGCAGGGCACCCGATTGGGCACCAGACCAACACGGCGGAGACCACGACCAGGCAAAACCCAGTCCGTGCCGCTGTTCATCTGTCATGGTTCTCCGGTCCACGCGGTCGGGCGTGTCGCCTTCTCGCTCATTCCTCGGCCCCGGAAGAAAACTTCGATCGTGGCCTGCGGAACTTCGTCCCGGACGTACCCGCACCGCATTCGGTGAGGTACTCGCTGGTTTTACTCACCCCGCCCAGCCGTGTCATTTCATGGAAACGACGGCGACCCGGGGCAAGGCAACCCGAACAGTATGCACGAGCCCCCCGAGGCGTTTCAAATCGGGGTCGGCCGAGGTCGCGCACTGCGGCAACCATACCGCCGAACGACTATCTTACCGCTGAGTAAGATAGCGGCATGACGAACCTCACCGGTACCTACCGCGGCTGGCGCAAACTGCCGGACAACCCCCTCGGCCACGGACTGTTCTCCCTGTCGATGGTGGCCCGCGTCCCCTATTTCGCCACAGTCCTGCCCCGGGTGGTCCGGCTGGAACCCGGCCTGTGCGAGGTCAAGGCCCCGAAATGGTTCGGTGTCCACAACCACCTCGGCACCTTCCATGCCATCGCCGCCTGCAACCTGGCGGAGATCGCCATGGGCATGCTGAGCGAGGCAACGGTCCCCACCACGCACCGCTGGATCCCCAAGGCAATGCAGGTCCAGTACCTCACCAAAGCCACCACCGGCCTCCGTGCGGTCGCCGAACTCCCGGAAATCCCCGACTTCGCCACCATCACCGAAGGCCGCGACGTAACCGTCCCCGTATCGATCTACGACCAAACGGGTTGCGAGGTCGTGCACGCCGACATCACCACCTGGGTCACCCCCAAGAACTGACTTCCCGCCCGGCCCCGCAATCGAGCGCGGTCCGGCGGGCACCAAGAGAACCCCCACCCATCCGACACCGACACCGACACCGACACCGACACCGACACCGACACCGACACCGACACCGACAGGCTCACTCCGAGGCCGGCCCACCCCATCCCCACGTAACCAACGGCGGCGCCGAGTCCAGCGAGGCCCTGAAAGGTTTTGGCCCGTCCATGCTTTCCGACCGCGAGACAATGCGGCGCAGCCGCGAGTATCGCGGTCGGAAAGCATGGACCTAGGGGGCCAAAACCCGCGCGCGCCAGCGCGCCAAAAACACAGCACCTTCGCGAGCAGGCCCACCCATCACCCCCGCAACCAGGCCCACCCATCACCCCCGCGACCCAGCTCACAACCATCCCGCCAGCCGCCTGTTGCTCTCCCCCGGCCGAACCCCGTTGAATGCAGTACATGTCAGCCAGTACCGACAAGTTCGATATCTGCGTCGTCGGGCTGGGCCCGTCCGGCCGGGCTCTCGCCCACCGCGCTACCGTGGCCGGGCTGCGGGTCGCCGCCGTGGACCCCCGGCCCGACCGGCTGTGGCCGCCGACGTTCTCCTGCTGGATCGACGAACTGCCGGAGTGGTTACCGCACAGCGTGATCGCGAGCCGGATTCCCGCACCGGTCGTCTGGACCACTGCCGAGCTCCGGATCGAACGTCCCTACTGCGTGCTGTCGAAACCGCTGCTGCGGGATGCGCTAGCGCTCGACGACGCCCGGGTGTACGCACAGCGCGCGACCCGGGTGGATGCGCATGAGGTCGAACTCGCCGACGGCACGGCGCTCCGCGCGGCGGTGGTGGTCGACTCCCGCGGTATGCCGGGACCCGGTGACCGCCGTACGGCCAGCGCGCACGGGATCTTCGTCGCCGCCGAAACCGCCGAGCCGATGGTCCGCGAGGGCGAGGGGCTGCTGCTGGATTGGCGGCCGGAGAACGGCGCCGGGCCCGATGAACCGCCGTCGTTCCTGTACTCGGTACCGCTCGGCGACGGCACCGTGGTCTTCGAGGAGACCAGCCTCGGGTTGCGGGGCGGGATGCCGCAGCACGAACTGCGTAAACGCACCCTCAACCGGCTGGCCGCGCACGGTATCGAACTGACCGGAGAGGAGCCGAGCGAGGCCGCGCACTACCCGCTGGACACGCCGCCGCCGGCCAAGGGTGCCGGGCGGGTGGTGCCGTTCGGTTCCCGTGGCGGGATGATGCATCCGTGCACCGGCTACAGCGTGGCCGATTCGTTCGCGCTGGCCGATACCGCGGTCGCCGCGATCCGGTGCGGCGAGGACCCGATCGCCGCGCTGTGGCCGTGGCAGGCGCGCCTCACCTATTGGATGCGGATGCGCGGGCTGTGGGGGCTGGGCCGGTTGACCACCGAACAGTCCGTCGCCATGTTCGATTCCTTCTTCTCCGCTTCCCCGCGCGGGCAGCGGGCCCTGCTGTCGGCGCACGACGACTACGCGGTCCTGGGGTCGGTGCTGTTCAACACCGTCGCCCACACCTGGCCGTTCCGCTGGCGTTACGACCTGGTCGGCTGGACCAACCGCAACCGGTGGGTCGACTATCCCTTCGCACCCGCGGTGCCGGCCGACAGCCGCAAGTAGTCCCGAGCAGAACCCGCCGACAGCCGGGAGTAACCCGAGCCGGCCGACCAACGACTGGGAGTAACTCCGGCGCCGGCCGCGACGGTAGTCCCGGCAGAGTCGGCGGTCCCCCGAGCCATCCGGCCGACCTGCCGGAATCAACCTCAACCGTGCGCACGGCAGCAGCCCCGAACCACCCTGCCGAACGCCGGAAGCGGCCCCCGAAAGTGCCCACGGCTGTCAGATGGTGCCCACCGGCCGGTCCGGGCCGGGCGCGGATGCTTTGCCCCGCTCCGATGGCGGCCCGCAGTACTTCGCCGCGGCGGCGAGTCCTCAGCCGCTGGTCTCGGAAGCCTTCCGGTAACCACGGACCGCCGGGTAGCCGAAGATCAGGATGACCCCGCCCACCCACAGCAGGGTGTCGATGAGCGGTTCGGCGACCGGGCCGCCGTAGGAGAGCCCCTTCATCGCTTCGATGGCGCAACTCATCGGCTGGTTCTCCACGGTGGAGCGCAGCCAGGTCGGGTAGGCCTCGATCAGCACGAAACCGGAGTTGAAGAACAGCAGCAGGTTGGTGAGCAGCCCGACCAGCTGCACCAGCAGCGGTCCTTCGGTGACCGTGGCAATCGCGGTGATGAACACCGCGAACCCGATACCGAACAGGATCGGGATCCCGATGAGGCCGAGCGCGGCCAACGGCCCTTGTTCGAATCGGAAACCGATACAGAAGCCCACCGCGATCACGATCAGCGTGGTGACCAGCACCCGGATCGCTTCGGCCAGCAACCGGCCGGTGAGCCCGGCCGCGCGATGGATCGGCATGGTCCAGAACCGGCCGAGGAGCCCGGTGGCCTTCTCGTTCTTGAAGCCGAGGGCGCTCACCACGGCCCCGATCATCGCCGCGATCAGGGTGATCATCGGGACGGTGCCGTAGACGGCCGGTTTCCCGGAGAAACTCGAAATGGACTCGTCGAGGACGATCCAGAACATCAGCAGGGTCAGCGCCGGGTACACGATGGTCTGGATGGTGGTCGACGGATCGCGCAGCCAGGCGGTCAGCAGCCGTTTGCATTCGACCCAGCTGTGGACGGCCCAGGCCGCCGGCGAGTTCTCGGCCCGGGTGGCGACCTTCGGCAGGTCGATCGCGGCGGCCGTCGGCGCGAAACGTCCGCGGCCCGCGGGGGTATCGACAATGCTCATGCTCGCCTCACACTCGCCCAGACCGCGAACGGGACGAACAGCACCGCCCCGGCGATCAGCCAGATCAACCCGACCCGCAGCACCTCCCAGCTCACACCGTCGCCCGCCATATCGCGCAGTGCGTAGGCGAACTGGGTGATGGGTTGATTGCGGACGAACGGCTGGACCCATTCGGGGAACTGGGTTTCCGGTACGAAACCGCAGGACATCATGCCGAAGATCAAGGTCGGCAGGGTCAGCGCCTGGCTCAGCGCCTGCGGGCTCTTCGTCAGGCTGCCCAGACCGTCTGCGCCGACGGCCAGCATGGTGCCCACAGCGAGCGCGAAGGCGCAGAATCCGATGGTTTGGCCCCACCCGGCGGTGAATTCGAATCCGATGATGTGCCCGTAGATCAGCGCGGCGGTCAGCGAAACGACGGATCGGACGAGTCCGGCCGCGATCCGCGAGGTCAACGGCACCAGCAGGCCGATCGGCATGGTCTGCAACCGGGTGGTGAATCCGGTACGCGCCTCGAAGGCCGCCAATTGTGCGTTCGACATCATGGTGAACGCCATGGTCTGCAGGACGACGATGGGCATGACGAACTGCGCGTAGTCGATGCCCTGGAACTGCATCACCAGGCGCAGCGGCAGATAGAAGCCGACGGTGAAGACGAGCGGCGTGAGGATGGCACCGATCAGCTCCCCCTTGCTGACCATGGTCCAGACGATCCGGCCGGTGAGTGCCCGCCATTGCGCGAAGTACGAGACATGCGTGCGCGGCAGTTCGGCGGCGAAGAGCCCGGTGCGGTCGAGGGCGGGCGCGCTCATATGGGCTCACCCGGCCGCTCGGTGCCGGTATGGCCGGTGATGGACAGAAAGACATCGTCGAGGGAGGGGCGCCGCAGCCCGATATCGGCGAGCCTGATCTCGGCGGCATCCAGCCGGCGCAAGGCCTCGGCGAGTGTCGCGGCGCCCTCCGGTGCGGGGATGGACAGCCGCTCGGAACCGTCGAGATCGGCGGCGACCGCGGACGGGACGAGGTCCCCCAGAGCGGTGGCCGCGCGACGTACCTCGGCGGGATCCAGCGGCACGATTTCGCAGTAGCTGCCGCCCGTCTTCTCCTTGAGTTCGTCGGCGGTGCCTTCGGCGATCACCGTGCCTTTGTCGATCACGATGATGTTGTCCGACAGCACATCGGCTTCTTCCAGGTACTGGGTGGTCAGCAGAACGGTGATGCCCTGTTCCTTCAGCGCGTTCACCAGCTCCCAGACGCCCTGCCGGCTGCGCGGGTCGAGACCGGTGGTCGGTTCGTCGAGGAATACTACTTCCGGCCGGACCACCAGCCCGCAGGCGATATCCACCCGGCGCCGCATACCACCGGAATACTGGTGCACCGGGCGCCGGCCGGCGGCGACGAGATCGAATTCGGCGAGCAGTGTATCCGCGCGTTTACGCGCCGCCGATTTACTCAGGCCCATCAACCGGCCGAACAGTTCGAGGTTCTCCCGGCCCGACAGGTTCAGGTCCAGCGCCGCGTACTGGCCGGTCATCATGATCGAACGGCGCACCGCCGCCGGATCCCGCCGGACATCGTGACCGGCCACGATGGCCCGCCCGGCATCCGGCCGCAGCAGCGTCGAGAGGATTTTTACGGTGGTGGTCTTACCGGCACCGTTGGGTCCGAGGATGCCGAGTACGGTGCCGCGCTCGGCGGTGAAGCTCACCCCCCGCAGCGCGTGGACCTCGCCGAACGATTTGGTGATCCCGTCGACTTCGACCGTCGCCGCACCAGCGGTCGCGCCGGGTCCGGATATCCGGGGGGTCGTCCCGTTCGCCTCCGTGGGCGGGTTGTCCGGCCGGGCCGCGGCGCTCTCGGCCGGCTCGGCGGACGCACCATCCGGCGCGGCCGGAGAGACAACGTTCCGGGCGGCTGTCCCGGCATCATTCGAACTCGGCATCAACTCTCCACTATCGGCCGGATGGGGCGGTGGGGCGGACCGGCGCATCGGTATCCCGCTGGATGATCCCCGGCGCCGGTCGCGATGTTACCGATCGGCGTTTCGGCGGCCCGGTCGCCGCCGGTACCCCGAACGACATCCGGACCAACTGTGCGTTTGGTCACAGCAGCGCTTGGGTGGACTATCACGCCTGGTCGGCGGCGCAGTGACAGCGCACGGGCAGTGCGCGTGCCTTGTCGGCGTGGCCGCCACCACCATAATCTGACGTGCATGGCCGATACCGCGCAGCCCGAGGTGGCGGCGCGTTCGGGAGGATCCGGCCGACCGAGCGTGCTCACCTCCTACGATCCCCGCACCGGCGAGATCGTCGGCAACTACAACATCGCCGGCCCGGGCGAACTCCAACGTGCCGTATCCGACGCCCGCTCCGCCGAGACCTGGTGGTCGACAGTGGGTTTCGGCCCTCGCAAACGACTGCTTCTGGAGTGGAAACGCGTTATCGCGCGCCGCGCAGCACAATTGGTGGAGATTCTGCGCGAGGAAACCGGTAAACCCGAGGCCGACGCCGCCATCGAGGTGATGCTCGCGGTGGAGAACCTCGATTGGGCCGCGCGCAACGCGGGCCGGGTACTGGGCCGGCGCACACTGGCGTCGAATTGGCTCACCCGCAACCAGCATGCGTCGGTCGGCTATCTGCCGCTGGGCGTGGTGGGCGTGCTGGGTCCCTGGCAGAACCCGGTTTTCACCCCGATGGGGTCCATCGCGTACGCGATGGCCGCCGGTAACGCCGTGGTTTTCAAACCCCATGAACTCACCAGCGGTACCGGTTTGTGGCTGGCATCGACCTGGCGGGAAGTCGCGCCGGACAAACCGGTGCTGTCGGCGGTCACCGGCGACGATTCCACCGCCGCGGCGCTGTGCCGCGCCGGGGTCGACAAGATCGCGTACGCCGGCCCGGAGGCGCAGGGCCGGGAGGTGATCTCACTGTGCGCGCAGACCATGACCCCGGTCGTGGTGGAGAACTCCGGTAAAGGCGCCATGATCGTGCACGTCGACGCGAAAATCGAAGACGCCGCCGAGGCTGCGGTGTTCGGCGCCATGGCCAATGCGGGCCAGAACGCGACCGGGGTCCAGCGCGCCTACGTCGCGGCGTCGATATACGACCAGTTCCTCGACCTGGTCGTGGACCGGGCGCGGGCGCTGCGTCCCGGCGCCGACCGCCGGTCGTCCTACGGCCCGATGATTCTGGAATCGCAGACCGAGGTGGTGCGTAAACAGGTCCGCGACGCCCTCGCCCGGGGTGGCCGAGCGGTCGTCGGCGGCCTGGATTCGATTCGCGAGCCCTACGTCGAACCCATCGTCCTGGCCGATGTCCCGGAGGAGAGCATCGCCATCACCGAGGAAGGGATCGGCCCGGTCCTCATCGTGAACAAGGTGCGCGACCTCGACGATGCCGTGACCCGTATCAACGATGCCGGTCGCGGTATCGCGGTCTCGGTGTTCACCCGCGATATCGCCGAGGTCGAAATCTATGCCGAACGATTGCGGGCGGGCGTGGTCACGGTCAATACCGCCACCACCTACGCGAGTATCCCGGCGCTACCGTTCGGCGGTGTGGGCGAGTACGGGCAGGGCCACAGCCACGGAGATCTGGGCCTGCGCGAATTCAGCCGGACCCTGTCCATCGCCCGGAACCGCTACGGAGAAGCGCTGGGACTGTCCAGCTTCTACCGGAACGCCCGGCGACTGCGCTTCGCGCGCGCTGTTTTCCGGTTCCGGCACGGGTGAGCGCCCGCCCTCCGGGGCCGGACGCCGATGCGGTTCAGCGTGATTGCGAACCGAGCAGCGTAGCCATCATCAGAGCGTGCAACCTGGCCATCTGCTGCGGGCGGGAATCGAAGCGGATCAACCGGCCCACATCGATCACCTGACCGATCGCCGAATGCACCCGGAAGCGCGCCTCCGTGGAGTCGTCGTCGAGCAGGTTCGCCCATTCGTGCACGTTCTGCCGCTGGATCGCCCGCAGTTTGTGCTGCTCGGCCTGCGGCAGGTTCGGAAACTCCGCGTAGTACACCGGCATGATCTCCGGCATGGCGAAACTGAGCCGCACATACCGGTCGGCGATCTTGTTCACCGCGTCCGCGCGGCCACTGGCCTCCGCCAGCGCTTCGGTGATCGCGAACGCCAGCCGGTCACCGGTACGGTGGAACGCCGCGGCCAGCAGATCGGATTTACTGCTGAAGTACCGGTAGACGCTGGAGGCATTGATGCCGACGGCGGCGCCGATCTCCTCGATACTGGCCTCGTGATAGCCGCGGCGGCCGAAGATCCGGATCGCCTCGGTGAGCAACTGTTCCCGTTTGGAGGTCACCGGCAGACCGCGCGGCTGCGGATCCGCTTCACCGGGGCCGGGTGCGGGCGGGAGTTCGGTACGCACGATCGCCCACGCCATATCGCACAGCAGCGGCAGCAGTTTGGCGCTCGACAGGGCGGTGCGATGCGCCGAGATACTGCCGATCACACTGAGCACCGCGGCCGCCAGTAGGGCGACGTCCTCCGGTGGCGCATCCGGTCGCAACTTCTCGATCGGCCCGGCGAAGGTCCGGTTGATCTCGTTGTAGAGGGTGCGGATCCGGGCGCGGTCGGGCTGCTCCAGGTAGCGGCCTTCCCAGCGGTACAGGCCGGCCTCGCGGCGGATCTCGATGGTGTGTTCGGCCACCGCGCGGATCAGGGCGTCCAGATGCTGTTCCGGGGTCGCGCCGGGTTCGTCCGCGCCGCGCGCGGCGTCCAGGAGTTGCCGGGCACCCTCTTCGGCCGCGGCGACCAGCAGGGCGTACTTATTGGCGAAATGGCGGTACAGCGCTGGACCGGAGATCCCCACCTCGGCCGCGATCTCGTCCACGCCGACCGGGTAGTAGCCGCGCTCGCTGAACGCGCGGGCCGCCGCGCGCATGATCTGCACTTTGCGATCCTTGGGACGCCGGCGCCCGCCCTGGCCGTTGCCACGGTCGGCCGGACGAATGCGCACCGGGTCCACCCGGCTGCTCTCCGCGACCATGCATTCTCCGTTCGCCTCGGCGGCGCCGCCGGTGTTGACAGCGCCCGACAAGTCAACCTAAGTTAACCACAATTCGCAATGTTAACCGGTATTCGCCAGCCGGTCGGCACCGGACAGCACCCGATGGAGCACAGATGGTCAACACAGATTCCCCCACCACACAGCCCGCGGGTTTCTCCGCGGTGCACGACGGCCGGGTGCTGCGGGTGACGCTCACCAAACCCAAACGCAAGAACGCCCTCGACTACGACAGCCTGGTCGCACTCGGCGATACATTCCTCGCCGCGGCCCAGGACACCTCGGTCCGGGTCGTGGTACTCACCGGCGAGGGCAGCGATTTCTGCACCGGCGCCGATCTGGCCGCCAGCGCCGAAGAAGGCGCCCGCGGAGTCACCCCGGACATGGTGATGGATGCGGCGAACCGCCTGGTCCGCGCCATTGTGGATATGCCGGTCCCCGTGATCTCCCGGATCCGTGGCGCGGCCGCCGGTGTCGGTGTCGGTATCGCACTGGCCGCCGACCTGGTCTACGCCGAAGCCGACTCCTACCTACTGCTGGCCTTCATCAATATCGGCCTGATGCCCGACGGCGGCGCCGCGGCCCTGGTCGCCGCGGCCGCAGGCCGCCCACTGGCCGCGCGCCTGGCACTGCTCGGCGAACGCCTCCCCGCCCCCGCCGCCCGCGCCGAGGGGCTGTTCACCGATGTCCTGGCAACCACCGAGGAACTCGACGCCGCCGTCGAGGCCGCCGCCGAGAAGATCGGCCACGGCCCGCGCCGGGCGCTGGAACTCACCAAGAAGGCCCTCAACCGCGCCACGCTGGCCGCGTTGGACACCGCACTCGCCGACGAGAAGGCCGGACAGGTGGAACTGCTGCAATCGCCAGATTTCTTCGAAGGCGCCGCCGCCATGCTCGGCAAGCGCAAAGCAGTCTTCGCGGAGTAGGCGCCGCTCTGGACGAGAGCAACGGCCCGGTCGATTCGACCGGGCCGTTGTTTCGTTGCGGAAGTACCAGAGCCGACGGAAAACACCGCACGGGGCTGTGCGGCACCGACTACCCGCCTAGTTCGGCACCAGGACTACACGCCGGTCGTTCAGCAGACACCGTAGAGCAGGCGGCAGCGGGCGCACCGCCTGCCCGCCCCGGACCGCAGGTGCCGAGGTCGCGCGCTTCCGGGAGCCGGCCGGTGAGCGGTGTCGCGCCTGCGCCGGGATCCGGGGTATCCCCACACGGGTTCCGCGGCCCGATCGCCGGGTGACGTCTGTCCGCACCGGAACCCACGGCGGCCCGATTCCGGCTGATCATCTTGTCTGTACCGGGACCGACGGCCACCCGTTCCCGGCTGATCATCTGTCCCACAGAAACTGGCGGCCCGGTCGATTCGACCGGGCCGCCATAGTTCGACTCAGCTCACGCCTCGCTCATCGGCGCGTCGCCGGGATCAGACCCCCAGGCCACGGGCGAGCACCGGCCAGGAAGCCCGGAACTCGTCTTCCCAGTAACCCCACGAGTGGGTGCCCGAATCACGGAAGTTGAAGGTCGCGGGGATACCCAGCGAATCCAGCCGGCCCTTCAGGTTGTGGGTGCAGAAGTTCGTACCCGCCTCGATGACACCGCCGACCAGGATCTGGTTGGCCAGGCCGTACGACCCCGGGAGGGTGTGCGGGCCGTTCAGCGTGTCCCAACGGCCGGGCAGGCCGTTACCGGTGGATACGTAGAGTTCCATACCGCGCAACGCCTCGGCGTGGACATACGGGTCGTTCGCGACCCACGCCTCGGACCCCTGCGGACCCCACATGTTCATGGTGTCGCCGCCGCCCCACGTCTCGACGGTGAGCTTCACGAATTCCGACCCCACCGGATCGCTGGTCTGCGCGCAACCGCTGTAGGAGGCGGCCGCCTTGTACAGGCCGGGATTCCCGATCGGCAGGGCCAGCACGGTGGTGGCGGAGGTCGACAGGCCGGCGAGGGCGTTCACGCCGTTGGTGCCGAGCGCGCCGTCGACCAGCGGCGGGAGTTCCTCGGTGAAGAAGGTCTTCCACTTGTTGCGGCCGAGCGCCGGATCATCCTTGATCCAGTCGGTGTAGTAGGTCCAGCTACCACCGATCGGCTGGACGACGTTCACATTCTTGTCGGACAAGAATTCGAGCGTATTGGTCTGTGCCTGCCACGACGCGGAATCCTCGCCGCCGCCCGCACCGTTCAGCAGGTACAGCGTGGGCCGCGGCACCGAGGCGTCGGCCGGACGCTGGACGTCGACGACGATCTCCTTGTCCATGGACGTGGAGTGCACATACAGGCGCAGGTTGCGATCGTCCTTGTACTCGGCCTTGACGATCCGCGACCCGTTGGGCGAGGTGGGGTCGGCGAGCAGCGTCTTGGACTCGATGATCGGGTCGGCCGCCGCCGCGGTACCGCCACCGAGCCCCGTCATCACGCCCGCGAACACCGCTGTGGCCGCGACCATCGCCGCGGCGCGTCTTCCGCCACGCCGGCTGAGTCGACGTATCAATTTCGCACCTTCGCTTCGTATCGAATGTTCATTCGGGCTCTTTCCACACACCGGCACCGGCCGGGTCCCGGACCCGAACGCTCACAGTATCCGGGCACCAGTCGGCCACCCCGGAGTTTCCGCCTGTGTAGTCGTACGGCGTGGACATATCGTTACCGTAGCGTTGTCCGAATGTCTCGATTCGGTCGCGCATACTGTGCCGATTCAGCACGGCAGGCTCCGGCCGTACTCACCGGACACCAGAGCGCCCTGGTGCTGCCCGGCCTCCGGATACCGGCGCGTCCCCGTCGCAACAACACGAATCAGCGCCGACCGCGCTAATCATGCCCGCCACGCCGCGAACCGACCGGGAGCGACCCACCGTGTCGCCCCGTACGACCCAGGTATTCCAGCACACCGTCGCGGCGCCGCACGATATCGCCCGTGCGGTACAACCGGCCGCCGCCGGCGGCGGCAACGAACTGCACGGCGGTATCCCCTGGAGCGTCGTAGAAACCGCGCGCCAGCTGCGGCCCGCCGATGTACATCTCCCCGGCGGTGCCCGGCGGCACCGGACGCAGTTGTTCGTCCAGCAGATACACCCGGTCATTGGTGACCGGCCGCCCGCCGACCGACCCGACGGTGATCACACCCGTCTCGTTGTGCCCGTACCAGATGACCAATTCCGCGCCCGGTAGCAGATTCATGAACCGTTCCACCCCGCCCGACGGCAGGGCGGCACCGTCGACGACGAGACGCCGCAGGCTCGGGTGTGCGGCCCGGCCACCCCCGTCGGTCACCGAATCGAGGAATCGGTCCAGCAGCACCGGGACGACATGCACAACGGTTACCTTGTGGGCGGCGATCGACCGCGACAGGTCCGCGGCCCGGCCGGGATGGTCGGGCATCAAGATCTGCGCGCCGCTGTGCAGCGGCCGGAACAGCTCCCAGAGTGTGATGTCGCCGACGGTGGGCGCCGCGTGCAACACCAGATCCGCCGAATCGTAGGGATGGCTGCGCTGCGCACGGCGCAACCGTTCGACCATCTGCCGATGCGTGCCCGCGACCCCCACCGCCATATCCGGCCGGTAGCGGATATCGGCGATATCGTCGGCAGCCACCACCGGGTCCGCGGCCGGGTCGGTCGGCAGGTCCAGGTAGAGCAGGTCGATCGCGACGACCGGGATACCGGTCCCCGTGGTTACGCCGTCGTCGGAAATGCTCAGCACGCAGATCGGCTCCGCCGACGCCAGCACCCGGTCGAGGTCCGCGGCGGAACCACCCGGATCCACCGGTACGTAGGCGCCGCCGGCCCGCAGCACCGCGCAGACCGCGACCACCAGGTCGATCCCGGGTCGCATGGCCACCGCGACCGGGGTCTGCGCTCCGACACCGAACCGGATCAGCTCCACCGACAGAGCCCGCGATTTACGGTCGAGTTCGACATAGCTGAGCAACCGGGCACCCTGCCGGACCGCCGGGTCGGCAGGTGTGCGCGCCACTTGGACGTCGAACAACGACAGCAGCGTGTTCTCGTCCTCGCGGGGACCGAGATCGCGAATCGGCGACAGGTACGCGGTGGTCTCCACATCGGTGACCGGCCGCAGGAACGTCGTCGGCTCCGGGTCGGCCGTGGACTCCGCGTCCCCGCCACCGGACCGCAACTCCGGGCCCTCCGCCCCAGGCCCATCCGCTACCGCGGCGAGTTCCGGCCGGCGTTGCGGCAGCGGCGCCGCGGGTTCGGGTGCGGACCACCCGCCGGGCTCGGTACGCCGCTGCGGTGGTTCGGCGGTCTGTCCGCGCTCTGCAGACTCTTCGACCTGAGCCGGGCGGCGCCTCGGCAGCGATACCGGTCCGGCGGCCGGTGCAGCCTCCTGTTCATCCGCGCCGGTAGCAGGCCGATCCTGGGCAGAGGCCGCGGAGTAAGCGTCATCATCACTGCTGTGATCGGCCGGTTGGGACCGCCGCTGCGGGAGGCCGCCGGGACGCGGCGACACCGGCTGTTCCGAGGAATCCGGGCCAGCCTGCAGCCCCGGCCGGCGCTGCGGCAAACCGGTAAGCGACGAAGGTGCCGCATCCCCGGAACCGGCGCCATCCCGCAAACCCGGTCGGCGCTGCGGCAAACCGGCCGAACCGGGACCGGCGGCCTCGGCGCGCGAGCCCTCGAAGTCGGTGCTCACCTGCGGCATATCGACAAGGCCGGCCAGCGGTGATTCCGGACGCTCGTCCCCGGTGGTCGCGAGCTGCTCCTCGGCCTGGGAGCGCCGCTGCGGCAGCTCCGGACCGGGTACAGGCTCCGGCGAAAGCGAGTGATCCGCCACGCCGGGCTGCCGTTGCGATAAGCCCGAATCCGCCGGCTGCTCGGGCAAGGACAAACCATTCTGCGACCGCGATCGCTGCGGCAGGCCGGAGCCGATCGGCGGCTCCGAGGCAAGTACGCCGTCTTCCGAGCGCAACTGTCGCTGCGGCAATCCGTCGGTACCGAATGTGGGCGCCCCACCCGACGACCGCTCCGCGGACTGCCGACTGCGCTGCGGCAAATTATCGGCACCGGATGTGGGCACACCACCCGACGACCGCTCGGCAGACTGCCGACTGCGCTGCGGCAGTTCCGAGGAAGACGGCGACTCCGGCAGCAGCGGACCAGCGTGCAAACGCGGCCGGCGTTGCGGAAGGTCTGCGGAGGGCGACGGGCTCGACGACTCCTCGCCTGCCCGCGGCGGGACACCAGGGCCGGGCGTCGGCGCTTCCGGATGGTCGTCCCCCGATTCCACGGCCTGACGACCGGCCTCGGGGCGACGCTGCGGAAGGCCCGACCCGGCGGGCGAAGGCGAATCGCCCCGTGAGCGGGGACGCCGCTGAGGTAGGCCACCTGGGCCTACCGCGGCGGCCTCGCCACGTTGATCCGCGAAATCTCCCGGTTCCTCGCCGCTCCCGGAGGGATCGGCGGGCCCGGACAGCGATACTTCCGGAAGCCGGCCCTCTGTTCCTGCTTCTCCTGCGTCCTGCGGGCGGCGCTGCGGCAGGCCACTCGCGCGCAGCCGGGAAACCTCCCCGGCCTGATCCGTGGAATCTCCGGGCTCCTCGTCGACCGGCGGTCGCTCGGTCGCACCGGACGTGGATGCTTCCGGACGCTGGTCTGCTGCTCCCGCGACCTGGGCGCCTGTCTGCAGGCGGCGCTGCGGAAGGTTCGAACCGGCGGACGACTCCGGTGGAACCGGACTGTCCTGCCTCCGCGGACGGCGCTGCGGCAGACCGCTCAGTCCCAGACCGGCCGAGGTACCGGCACGATCATCGAAGTTCGCCGGCTGCCGCTGTGGGAGTGCGTCGGCGGCGGGTTCCGGCGCGTCGGGAGCCGCGTCGCTGGTGCGTCGCCGGCGTTGCGGCAGACCCGAGCCCACCGGGGGATGCGGCGGATCGGTGATCGGGCGCAGCAGAGAGGTGACCTCCGCGTCCGGAACCGGTGCGTGCAGATCGTGATCGTGGTCCGGGAGAGGTTCTCGGTCCGCCAGTCCCTGCGGAACGGCCCCGCCGTCCTGCCACGCTCGGTCGTCGGAGCGGTCTTCGGCGGGCGAATCGGCAGCGGCCGGCGGTTGCCGATCCTGCGATGTACTTACGTCGGCCGCGGAGTCGGCGGTCTCGTACTCGGCAGACGCGTATGGATCGGTCGTTTGCGGCACATACGAGTCCGGGTCGCCCGCTGCGTACGAATCGGCCGCCGCCGGCGCATACGGGTCCGGCCCGGCCGCTGCGCCCGGATCGGCTACTGGTGGCGCGTACGGGTCCGGGATGGTGGGGGGCTGTGGCGCCGGGTCGGGCCGGGTCGGGCGGAGGCCGTGTTCGGCGAGTCCACCCAATGCACGCACCCAGTGCTCGGCGAAGGTTTTCACCTCTTCGCCGAGGAAAACCTCGGTGGCGTAGTCGAAACGGCACAGCAGGCCGTCATCGGTGACGTCGACGGTCAAGACCAGCGGAACCCCGTCGGCCGGACCGTCGGTGTGCACGCGGGCGGGCCGCAGATCGCGATAACGCAGCGTGAACCGCCCCGAATCGGCGGCGGCGAATTCGGCGGAGGTCTCCGCGCTCAGATAGCGCAGCAGCGCGTACCCGGCACCACCGCCGGGGACCGAGCGGACGAGATCGCGGATCTGGGTGAGCGCGGCTCCGGCAGCGGGACCGCCCACCAGGGCGTCGGCGGTGTCGATATCGGCCACCTGCACCGACAGCGGGAATTCGGTGGCGAATCCGCCGATCAGATCGTCGCTGCGGCTCACCAGCGAGCGGGCATCGGCGTCGTAGCGCACCAATGAGCCCAGCGCCCGGACCACCGCCCCCTGTTCGCCGGTACGCAACGCGATTGCGACCGCGGTCAGCAGCACCTCGGGCACGGTGGCCTGATAGGCGTCGGCCGCGGCGGTCACCGCGGCGGTACCTTCGGCGGTGATGGCCAGCGAAACCCGGCGCCGGGCCCGCAGATCCACGGTGCCAAGGGGCGCCGCGGTACGGGCACCCGCCAGATTCCGGCGCCACCAGCCGGCCTCGTCGAGGAGATCGATCGACCGGGCCCGCTGATCAAGAGCCTGGATGAGCTGCGGCAACCGCGATTCCGAGGCCGCGGGCGCGGTATCCCCGGCGATCAGTTCATCGACGATCACCCGCCAGGACCGGTCGTCGACGACGAGACCGTTCGCCACGACCACCAGTCGCCGCGCCGATTCGGCGCCGGTGACCACGAAATGGATATTGCGGCCGGTCGCCGGATCGAGGGCGTCCGCGGCTGCCTGCACCACATCGTCGGTCGCCACCGTGTTCTCGCCGGATCCGGGATCGAGCCACCAGTATTGCCGGTCGCCGCGCTGCTCCCGCGGCGGAATCCACAGGGTGGGTGACCGATCGCTGCTGTCGAGCCGGGCCGACAGCAGCGGATGCCGGGTGACCAGTGCACGAACTACTGCTTCGGTGTCGTCGAGTGGCCGGTCGGCGGGAAGGTCCAGCACGATCGACCGGACTTCGACCCCCGGCAGTGGGTTCTCGAGGAGACGGATCACCGTGGGAGTCGCGGGGAGTTCACCGGAAACCTCGGAGCCACCGGAACTCTCGCCCTCGGCAGCCGGCCCGCGCGGCGATTCGGAAACCGCCGCAGCGTCGTCCAGCTTCCGGGAGGTACCAGCATCGATCGTGGAAGCATCGTCCTCGCCGGCCCGCGTGCCCTCGACTGCGTCGAATCCGGACCGCACACCGGGACCCGCGTGCTCCGCGGCGCCGGGCGCCGCGCCGCCGGCCATGTCCGCAGCCGCCGACCCGCGACGGGCGTCGTCGACGGCGTCTACCTCTGCAAGCGCTCCACCAGCCCGACCGGGCATATCCGCGGCCGTGGCTCGGACACCGGCGCGGGCCGGCAGGTCTGCGTTCGCAGCTCCCGCATCGACATCACCGGCCAGGGCTGCGGCACCGGTACCGCGTCCGACGTCCGCAGCCGCGGTCCGGACATCCGCGCGGCCGGGCAGGTGGGTGTTCGCTGTATGCGCATCGCCGACCCCGTACGCGTCGGCTGTCGAGGTCTGCCCGGCTGTAGCGGGTTCTCCGCCACGGCTGTCCAGCTGCACGACGGATTGCTCCGGCTCGAGTGCAGTGGTGAGCGCCGGAACCTCGTCGGGGTCCGGCAGCCGGTCGCCGTCGGGTTCGCCCGCGGAGTTCAACGGAATCTGTTCGACTGCCTGGTACGCCACCGGTAGCAGCGAGGCCGGGAGCAGCCGGGCGAGCCCGGCCCGGACCTGGTCGAGGTCCGGATCGGCGCCGTGTTCGGGCACCACGTAGACGGCCAGCCGGCTGCCGGGCGCGGTCGGGTCGCTACCCGCGGCGACGGTGCGCGCCAGGATCGCGGCATCGGTGATCCCGGGCAGTGTGCGCAAGGCGGCCGCGATAATGTGCGGCCGGAGGCGGTGGCCGCGGAACCGGATCTGGTGGTCGGTGCGGCCGAGCAGGTCCAGACGTTGCGGTGTGGTGTGGGTGGCGTCGCGCCACAGCACCAGATCACCGGTGCGATACATGCGCTGGCCGTATCCGAAAGGGTTGGCCACGAAGCGGTCCGCGGTGAGCGGCGCCCGGCCGGCGTATCCGCGGGCCAGTTGGTCCCCGGCGAGGTACAGTTCGCCGGGCACACCCGGCGGGACCGGGCGTAGGCGGGAGTCCAGGACATACACCCGGGTGTTCCACTGCGGCAGGCCGATCGGGACCGACCGTTCGGCCGATCCGGCAGCCGGCCAGGACGTGGCCGATACCGCGGTTTCGCAGGTCCCGTACAGGTTGTGCACCTGGGCGCCGCAGCGGGCGCGCAGCGTGGAGACGATCTCCGGCGACAGCGGTTCGCCGGTCACGAAGATCTCGCGCAGGCTGCCCACGCGATCGGGGTCGATGAGTTCGGCGAATTCGGCGAGTTCGGCCGGTGCGAAATCGGTGACCGTCACCCCGTGCGCGGTAACGGCTTCGGCGATCTGCCGGGTATTCGCGGGTCCGGTCAGCACCAGTTCGGCGCCGGCACGCAGCGGCAGGAAGTAACCCCAGAGGGAGGTCCCGGCGGTGGCCGCATTGCGCTGCAGGTAGACATCGGTGAAGCCCAGCGGGGTCTGGGCGAGCATCAGGGTGATCTGGTTGTTGAGGGCGGTATGCGAGAGGACCGCCAGCTCGGGTCCGTCCGCGGCGGCCGATACACACATCACGCAGGCCGCGTTAGCGGGCCGTGCGGGACGGACCAGTTCCGCGGAGCGCACGGGTTCGGTGGAGTACTGCCCGAGTTCGTCCGAATCGACCAGGAGAACCGGTGCGGGCTGCCCGCTCGCGCGCACGGCTTCCGCGGCCCGGGATTCGCTCGCGCGGTCGGCCAGGACGAGGGCCGGTGTGGCGGTATCGAGGACCTGCGCGGTCCAGTGGGCCGGGTCGCGCGGGTCCAGCGGCAGATAGGCTCCGCCCGCGGTGAGCACGGCGTAGATCGCGACCACGAGATCGGGTGTGCACTGCGTGGCGATACCCACCACCGTTTCCGCGCCGACCCCGGCCTCGATCAATCGGCGGGCCAGCCGGTTGACCCGGCCATCGAATTCCTGGTAGCTCAGCTCGGTTTCCGCATCGGCCACGGCCACGGTATCGGGCCGGATGGCGACCGTCCGGCGGTAGCCGTCGAGCACGAGTTCCGGGGCCACCGGGTAGCGGGTGTCGTTCCACACCACCAGCAATCGGTCCAGGTCGGCACGCGACAGCAGGTCGATATCGCCGACCGGGCCGTCCGGGTCGCCGCCGGCGACGGTGAGCACTCGCTGGAATCGCCGCGCGATCTCGGTGACGGCGGTGCGCCCGAGCCGGTCCGCCGCGAAGCGGAATGCCGCCGCGATTCCGTCCGGGGAACCGTCCGGGGCCCGGTGCGGATCGATGACCAGGCGTAACGCCGCACCGACGGGCGCGGCGGGAACCTCGACGGGTTCGGTGGCCAGGCTGGGCATTTCGAGCCGGGGAATATCGTTGTGCCGCAATGCGATCGACACATCGAACAGGGGGGCGTCGATACCGAGTGCCGCGGTGAGGAGTTCGAACGGCAGATCCGCGTTGGCGAAGGCCCGGCGATCGGATTCCGCGACACGCTGCACCAGGTCGAGAAAGGATTCGGCCGGATCGATGCGGGTGCGAAGAACAACGGTGTTGGCGTACGGGCCGATCGCGTCGTCGAGTTCACGTTCGTCGCTTCCGCGCACGGAACTGCCCAGCACGATATCGGCCACCGCCGCCGACCGGGCCAGCAGCACCGCGAACGCCGCCCGCAGCACGATGAATTCAGAGGTGCCGGCACGCTGGGCGATTTCGGCGATCCGGCGATGGGTGCGGGTACCGATATCGAAGGCGTGCACACCTTCGCCGGTGGCGGCGGCCGCGGCATCGGCCGGGAACTCGAGCCGCGGAGGCAGTTCGGACAGGTACTCGCGCCAGTACGCGAGGCGCCGGGCGGCCAGTGAATCCGGGTCGGCGATATCGCCGAGTTCGGCCCGGCGGCCGAGGAAATAATCGAGATACTGGATCGACAGCGGCTGCCACAGCGGCCGCGACCGGTTGCGGCGGCCGAGGAACGCCCGCAGCAGGTCTCGGAGCAGTAATCCGGCCGAGACGTCGTCGGCCAGGATCCGATGGACCACGACCGCGACCACATGTTCCCGCGGACCCAGCTCGGCCAGCGCGAACCGTACCGGGACCTGTTCGGCGTCGGCGGCATCGAAATCGGTCTGCGATAACGCGTGCAGCCATTCGCCCAGACCCGCGGCGGGCACCGGTTCGGCGACCACTTCGGGCACGGCCTGTTCCCGGGGCAGCACCACCTGCTGCGGCGCCGCACCGGCCGCCGGGTAGACGGTGCGCAGGGTTTCGTGCCGGTCGACCACGTCGGCGACCGCGGCCTGCATGGCTGTGACGTCGAGGGGACCGGTCAGCCGCATTGCCGCGGTGATCGTTTCGACGGTGGTACCGGGCACGGCCTGGTTGCGTTCCCACAACCGCAGCTGCCCGGGTGAGAGCGGAATGGTCGCGGGACGTTCCACCAGGTTCGGCGGCCCGGCCGGCCGGGTCTCGTCCGGGTCGGACGGAGCCCCCGTTCCGGCATCGGAGTGGCTCGGGAGCTCCGGCTCCGCGGACCAGGCGGGAGGCACTGCCCAGTCCGGCCGGTTGGACAGTGGCTGCGCGGGGCCGGCTACCGCGGGGCCGCGTTCGGCCCGGTGGTCCGGCTCCCGTCCGGTGGACAGCGGGTTCTCGTAGAAGGCGGTGGCGTCACTGGGGATCGGCGCGGAGCCGCCCCGGACCGGTAGCGCGGCCGCGGCACCCGGCGATGGGTGCGCGGCCGCCGGGAACTGGTTTGCGGGATCCCCGGGGCCGCCCGGAGGTCCGGGGAGCTGACGGCCGCTCCGCAACCAGTCGTCGGTCGAACCCTCGAGCTGGTGCCGGTCCGGGGCCGCAGCGAATCCCGGCTCGGACGACCCCGAATCCGCGGGTTCCCCGCGATCTGCCCGTTCGGCCGCGCCGGGCGCTGCTGTTTCCGGCGTACCGTATGTTTCCGGGGCGTCGTACCGTCCGGGTCCGGGCGAATCGGCAACCGCTGGTTCGAACGGTTCCGCCGCGCTACGGGGGCCGCGGCCCGGAAGGGTTTGCTGACGGTCGGGCATCTCCAGGTAGCCGCGGCCCGTCAATTCCATATCCCGCTGCTCGGAAGCCAGGCGGCTGCCCTTCTCCGGTAACGAGTCCGGGGACCACTGGTCGGGTCCGGCGAAACCATGGCCTTGGGATACCGGCTCCGGCGAACCGCTCGGTACGGGGTCCGATCCTCGCGGCGCGGAGATTGTGGAACCGAAGTCCGCTCCCGACGGCCCGATTCCGCTCGCCGTCGGATCGGCGTCACGGACCTGCCGCCCCGGCTCCGCCGGGTCCCGAATCGGCAGGCTCTGCCCGTAATCGGGCAGTTCATCGGCGGGCCACCGGCCGGAGGCGGCGGCGTTCTCCGGCGGCGCCGCGTGCTCACCCGCCGCAGCTACGGCCGGCTCGCCGCGACTCGGCCGCGATATCGCGGCGGGCCCTTCGAGAGCCGGTAACTCGACCCGCCCCACATACTCCAGGGCGCCGCCGGACCCGCGCCGCACCAGATCACCGGTGCGGTAGAGGCGGGAGCCGTCCGCGGCGGACGGATCGGCGACCAGCAGTTGCGCGGTGCGCCCGGGGCGGCGGTGGTAGCCGCGCGCCAATTGCAGACCGCCCAGATACAGCTCACCCACGGCACCGTCGGCAACCGCGGCGAGCTGTTCGTCCAGAATATGCGCCGTGACCCCGCGGATCGGTGCGCCGAGAGTGAGCGGACCGCCCGGAACCAGCGGTGAGCTGATACCGGTCATGACGGTGACTTCGGCCGGGCCGTAGCCCTGGTAGAGGGCCCGGACCGAACCACCGGTCACCGGAATCGCCCAGCGCTGCACCGTCTCGGGCGGGCACGGCCGCCGGCCGGCGATCACCACACCCAGTTCGTCCAGTCCGGCGGGGTCGATCAGTTCGAGCGCATCCGCGGGCAGGTAGGCATGGGTCACCCCGGTGCGCTGCAGCAGTGCGGACAGTTCGTCGGCCCGCGAGACCAGCGGGGACACCACGACCATGGTCGCCGCGCCGCCCAGCGCCAGCAGCAGTTCCAGTACCGACGAATCCGAGGGCAGGGGCGCGAAGTTCAGGGTGCGGTCATCGGGTTCGACCCGGTAGCGGCCCTGCTGTTCGCTGCAGAGACCGGACAATCCGGCCTGGGTCACCACGACCCCGTCCGGCAAGGTTTCGCCGTCGGCGACATAGGTGACGTAGGCGGGATGTTCGGCGCGCAGCGGACGGACCCGGTCGGCGTAGGTGACGGCGTCGGCGGAGAACTGCTCCAGCGAACGGGCCGTATCGACGGTGTCGACCTGCAACCATTCGATTTCTTCCGGCAGTTCGTTGCGCACCCAGGACACCGCCAGGCCGTAGACGGCGCCGGCGTCGACGAGTAGATGTGCGACCCAGCCCGGTGGATAGGCCGGGTCGATCGGGACGAATCCGGCACCGGTCTTGGCGACGGCCCACACCGCGAGAACCGCATCCAGCGAACGCGGAATGGCCACGGCGACCAGGTCCTCCGGGCCGATACCGCGGGCAATCAGCGCCCGGGCCAACCGGCTGGACCAGGCGTCCAGATCGGCGTAACTGACCTGTTCCAAGGGTCCGGTACCGTCGGCGAGGACGAGTGCGACGCCGTCGGGATTGGTTTCGACGGCATTGGCGATCAGCTGCGGCAGAGTGGTCACGCGGGGCCGGCGGGTTCGCTGCGGCCTGGTCCGGACCGGCCGCGTCATGCTGCGCTCCGGAGGAGGTCATCCCGCTGACCGACTACCGCATCCATCTATCCGCCTCGCCTGCCTATCGCACTTCACCGCCGCGCCGACCGTGGCCGCGGCATGGTGGCAGCCTGCCACAACCCGCCGGTCCCCGGTATGGCACCCGGCAGGTTACCGCCCCGGTCACTGTTCGACCATCCGGCGACCGTATCGGAACCGGCGGGCCGTCAGCCGAACAGCGCCGGTAGGTCCAGCACCCAGGCGACCCCGTGCCAGGCGGGTCCGGGTGGACCGCCGTCCGCCAGGATCAGCGCCGTGAGGTCGGGTAGTGATCGGGGATCGAGGAATCCGAGTCCCTCGTCGTCGGACCACAGATGGGTGATCCATTCCTCGGTGGGAGTCGCCGACCGGACGTCGCCGGGGAGTAGGACCACCGAGGCGCCCGCGGCCCCGGCCGCCACGAACTCCGTCACCGCCGCCGGACCGTCGCCCCGGCCGTAACCGTATGTCCTGGCCTCGTAGGTCAGCTCGGTGGCGGCGTGTACCCGCGCCACCGCGGCCGCCAACCCGTCGTAGGTCACCCGCCGGCCGGTCGCGTCCACCACCACGAGATCGCCGCCGCGCAGCGGCCGGGCCCGGTGCGCGTGGGTGACGGGCCGCGGGGACTGCCGGCCGGTCTCGGCCTGTATCGCCGGATCGTCCAGTATCAGCCACTCCACCTCCGGCTCCCGCGGGGCCGCGGTCAGCGCCAGGCCGAACTCCACCACCAGACCCGCGGTCACCGCCACCGATACGGCGTCGGCAGGCACCAGTGCCGCACCGGCTTTGAGTACCGCCCAGGTGACCACCGCCGAATCCATGCCACGCTCCAGCGCGGCCACCAGCCCGGTCCCCGGCCCGCACCCGCGGGCGATCAGAACCCGCGCCAACCGGGACGAACGCGTATCCAGTTCCTGGTAGGTCATCACCTCGTCGCTGCGGACCACCGCCGGTCCATCCGGGTCGTCTTCCACGGAGACCGCGAGGGTACGGGCCAGCGCGATTCCCGCGGTCGCCGGCGAAACCGCCGGTCCGGCAGTCATTGCGGCGCCCGCCGCGTCCTGCGGGCCGAACCCCGCAACGGCAGGCGCGGTCCCGACAAGCCCTGCCGAGACACCCCGCCCGGGAGCAGCGGCATAGGCGTCCGTGTCCCAGGGGCCGGCCTGGCCGGCATGCGCAATACCGCCCGGACTCTCGGCAACACCGGTGCCGACGACTGACACGGTCCCCGTAGAACCCACCTCGGCAACGAATCCGGCGGCAGCGGTGAACGGGACGAATACCGAACCCGCATCGGATGCCGGCGGCCGCTCCGCCGGACCGACCGACCCGCCACCGGACCCCGCACCCGGCACAATTGCCGGAACAACCGATTCGGAGCCGGGCACGGCGTCCGCTGTATCGGCAGGTTCGGCGGCGGGCTCCGGTTCGGAGTCGCCGGTGATATCGATTTCCCCGAGCCGAATCCGTGGCTCCACGGCGACGGCGGTGAGGATCCGGGTCAAGCGGTCGCCGAATGCGCGCACCGTCTCCTCGTCGAACAAGTCGGTGCGGTACGCCAGTGCGATCCGGAGTTCGCCGGGAGTTCCATCGCGCTCGCGGCGTGGATCCATATCTATTCGCAGATCGGCTTCGGCGTCCGAGATGCCGTGATCCAGTCCGCGGACTGCGAGTCCGGGCAGGTTCACGACGGCCGGTGTGTCGAGCGTCGACAGCAACACACCGAACAGCGGTTCGCGCGCGGGCGATACGGCGTCCACGACCTGCTCGAACGGAGTTTCGGCGTTGGCGGAGGCGGCCAGATTCGTTTCCCGGGTGCGGTCCAGGAGTTCGGTGAAGGTCTGCGTAGCGCGAACTCGCGTCCGCACGGTGACCGTGTTCGCGAACCGGCCGACCAGATCGACCAGGGCCGGTTCGTCGCGGGCGGGGATCCGGCGGCCGACCGCGATATCCCCGGCGCCCGTCAGCCGGTGCAGCAGTGTGGTCACCGCCGCGTGCAGGATCAGGAAAACAGTGGCGCCGCGCTCGCCGGCCAATTCGTCCAGCGACCGATGCACCGCCGCGGGCAGGACGATACCGGTTGCGGCATCGGGTAGCGATATTCGTTCCGGGCGCAACCGGTCCGGCGGCAGACCGCGGCCCCCGTCCGACCCTCGCAACTGTTCCCGCCAATATCCCACTTGCTGTGCCGCAACGGAGTTGTCGTCGTTCTCGTCGCCGAGTAGGGCGCACTGCCAGATCGCGTAATCCGCGTACTGGACCGGTAGCGGCGACCAGCGTGGCGATTCCCCGCTCACCCGCGCCAGGTATGCGGTCATCAGATCCCGCAGCAACGGGGCCGGGGACGCGCTGTCCGCAGCGATCCGGTGCGCCACCAGCGCGAGGATATGCTCGTCGGCGCCGGTGGCGAGCAGCAGTCCACGGATCGGAGCCGTGGTGGTGATATCGAAAGCGGTGGCGCGCAATTCGGCGATCCGGCCGGATGCGTCGTCGGTATCCGCGATCTCCAGGCCGCCGCGCAGCACCTGGGCCACCGGCAGGATGTCCTGATACGGCAGCCCGTCCGGACCCGCCGGGTAGCGGGTGCGCAGCGGTTCGTGGCGTTCCAGCAGATCCGAGATCGCGTACCGCAGCGCCGAGGTGTCGAGCGCACCGGTGAGTCCCACGGCGAGCACGATGTTGTGCGCGGCCGGGTCCGCCCGGCCCCGCAGCCATATCCGGTGCTGGTTGGGCGCGAGCGGGATCCGGTCCGGCCGCTCGGCCCGGTCCAGGGCCGGTCGCTGCGTCGCCCGGCCGGCGCCGGGCACCACCCGTGCGGCCAGCGCGGAGACAACGGGAGCCTCGAATACCGCGCGCAAGGTGAGAGCGGCGCCGAGCGCCTCGTTGATCCGGGCCACCGCCCGGCTCGCCAGCAGCGAATCACCGCCGAGGGCGAAGAAATCGTCGTCCGCGCCGATCCGGTCGTCGCCGAGTAGTTCGGCGAACACCTCGGCGACAACAGTTTCCGTACGACCCGCCGGCTCCGTATAAGACGCGCGCTCCCCCGCAGGCTCGGGGAGCGCCGCATCGACCACCTCGGACCCGTTCAGCAACTCGCGCGATTGCCGGCGACCCGTGTACTCCAGGTTGGCGCGGCCGGCGAACCCGGCCCACCGCCCGAGATCTCCGGACCGGTACATCCGCGACCCCGGCGCACCGAAGGGATCGGCCACGAACCGGGTGGCGGTGGGTCCGGGCCGGTCCAGGTAGCCGCGAGCCAGTTGTGCGCCCGCGACGTAGATTTCGCCGGGCCCGCCCACCGGTGCGGGCTGCAGCCGATCGTCCAGGACGAGCGCGTCCAGGCCCGGTAGTGCCCGCCCGATCACACTGGCCGGGTGGTCCACCAGGTGTTCGTCCAAGGTCAGGTACGAGGCGTGCACGGTGGTTTCGGTGGTGCCGTACATATTCACCACCCACGGCGCGTCCCTTTCACCGCCCGCGGAGGCACCGTGCCGCTCGTACCAGGGGCGCAGCCGGCGCAGATCGAGCGCTTCGCCGCCCAGCACCACATACCGCAGAGCAGTAGTGTCCTCCGCTACGCCGTCGAACTCGGCGAACCGGTAGAACTCCGACGGCGTCTGGCCGATCACCGTGACCCGCTCGCGGACGAGTAGTTCGCGGAATCGTTGCGGCGAATCGGCGGTCGCCTCGTCGACCACCACCACGCAGCCCCCGCCGGCGAGGGCACACCACAGCTCCCATACCGAGAAGCGGGCGGTGACGGGATGGAACAGCGCCCATATGTCGGCGTCGTCGAAATCGAACAGCAGCTGGGTGTTCGCGAACAGCTCCACCACATTGCGGTGGGTCACGCCGGTGAGGCCGGGCGTGTGCGCGGCATACATCAGGTTGCCGGGGCGCAGGGGCGCACGCCGGTCCGCGTCGGTGACCGGTTCCGCGGAATGGTGTGCGGTTTCTTCCACAACCACAACGGCCATGTCCGCGGGGACGGCGTCCCGCATCGCCGCGGTGGAGAGTACAACGGCGGACGGGGTTTCCGGGAAGGAAGGCCGCGCCGTGTCGATCGGCAGGTACGCCGCGCCCGTCAGCAGCACGCCCAGCAACGCGACCGGGAGATCCTCGGTGCGCGGTACGGCAACCGCCACCAGGGTTTCCGGGCCGGCACCGGCATCGATCAACCCGCGCGCCACCCGATAGGAGCAGCCGAGCATTTCGTCGAAACTCAGTACCGCCTCCCCGGACCGCACGGCCGGGGCCGACGGGTCCAGGCGGGCACGGGCCTCGATCAGGTCGACCACTGTCACCGGCGGCACCGCGGCGCCCGCACTGTTCCATTCGCGCAGGACCAGCTCGCGTTCCCCGGGGAAGAGCAGGTCGATATCGCCCACGACGACACCGGGATCGGCGGCCACGGCGGTCAGGATGCGCAGCAGCCGGTCGGCGTGATCCCCGACGGTCGGCGCGTCGAACAGGTCGCGGGCGTAGGTGAAGGCGAGGGTGGCGCCGGCGCCGTCGGGCACCAGATCGACCCGCAGATCCAGTTTCTCCGGTAGCTCGGTGGGTTCGCTGTCGGTCGACAGCAATACCCGGAAGGGGGGCTGACCGGCCACCGTGCGAAGAGTGTCGATCAGGTGGCCGAGGCGTTCGCTGCCCCGGCCGGCCGTGCCCAGGGCTGCGGCCCCGGCTTCCCGGGCCTCGACCAGTAGCGCGTCGAAACGGTCCGCCGGGTTCACGTCGGTATGCAGAACCGAAAGCCCCGCCGCGGAACCCTTGGTCGCGAACGCGCCCACCGCGGTTTCCCGATATCCGGACAGTCGCGCCAGCAGTACGGCCAGCGCGGCCTGCACCACGGTGAAATCGTTCGTATCGCTGTGCCCGGCGGCGATATCCAGTGCGTCGAGCAGCTCGCCGTCCAGTTCCCGGCGCAGCACCCCGCTGCGCCGGGACGCGATCGCCGGTCGCGGCCGGTCGGCGGGTAGCTCGCCGGGATCGCCGAGCGTGGCAGGGGCGCGCCACCAGCCCGCGGCCGGTAGTGCAACCTGCGCGGGGACGGCCAGCAGCTGTCCCACGAGCGCTCGCAGCAGCCCCGACAATGCTTGCGCGCAGAGTTCGGCGACACAGCCGCGGCGGTAACACAGCCGCAGCAGCAGCCGATCGGCCGATTCCACCACCAGCGTCACCGGGTGGTGACTGTCGATCCGGGTGGTGAGGTCCACGACCTCCAGACCGTCGAGCGCACCGGCCGCGGCGTGCACACCGGCCGCGTCCACCGGGTCGGGGTCGAAGGCCAGGACAGTGTCGAATAGATGGGCGGCGCCCGGGGAAATACCGGCCGGATCGAGATAGTGGTGTTCGAGCAGGGCGGCTTGTTCGGACTGGATCCGGGTGAGTAGCTCCCGGACGGTCCAGCCGGGCTCCAGCCGTATCCGCACGGGAATCGTATCGGCCAGTAGCCCGGTCATCTCGTCCGCTCCACCGAGTTCCGGCGGGCGGCCCGGTACGACGGCGCCGAAGACGATATCCGCGCGGCCGGTCAGACTCGCCAGGACCAGCGCCCACAGGGCCCGCACCACGGTTTCCACCGTGACACCGGCGGCCACCGCGTAGGCGGCCATCGCGGCTGTTTCCTCTTCGCCGAGCGCATGCACCGATTCCCCATACCCGCTCTCCGGCTGCTCGGGCGGGGAGAGGACCGCGGCGAGTTCGGTGGGCCGGGCGCCGCGCAGAACGTCCGACCAGCGGTCGCGTGCGACCCCGGCATCGCCGTGCACGCGCCACCGGAGGTATTCGCGGTAGGCGGGCGGATCGGGCAGCGCCGCCCCGTCGCCGTGCCGCGCGTACAGGGTCAGCAGATCCCGCAGCAGAATCGCCGCCGACGCGGTGTCGAACAGCAGCGGATGTGCGACCAGGACACAATGCGTACGCCCGGATACCGTGCGGTAGACCGTGAACCGCAGCGGTGGCGCGCTGTCCACGGCGAACCCGGTGCGGTGTTCGGTGGTCAGCAGGCCGGCCATCTCGTAGTCGCCGACATCCTCGACCACCCGCCACGGCACCTCGGCGGTTTCGACGACCAACTGGACCGGGGTGCCGTCGGCGCCGGTGGTGAATACCGAACGCAGCGCCGGATGCCGGTCGGCGAGCGCCTGCGCGGCACCGTGCAAGCGGTCGAGGTCGACAACACCGCCGAGTTCCAGCGCGAACAGCATCGCATCGGCACTGTCCGCGGTGAGCTGGGAACGAAAGAACAGACCGGTACCCGCCGGCCCCAGCGGCAACACCTCCACCAGGCGCGGGTGCACCGTCCGCCACGCCTCCAGTTCCGCATCCGCCACTCGCATCAGCGGCGAATCGAACCGGCTCGCAGCGGGGTCCCCGGCGTGCCGGGCCAGCGCGCGCAGGGCGGCCAGCCAGTCACCGGCCAGTTCCCGGACCGCGGACTCGTCGACGATATCCGCGAGATAACCGAACGCCACGGTGAGCGCGCCGTCGGCCCGCACGGCGGCATCGATATCGACGACCAGGTCCACCGGCATACCGGAGTCGGGTTCGGGCGGGATATCGCCCAGCTCACCGGTCGGTGACCAGGCCGGATCGGCGCGCTCGGCCACTCCCCCGGCGCGGCAGGTGAAACCGATCTGCGCCGGCGCCGCGCTTGGCTCACCGAGAGTGGCCGGGTGCAGTGATCCGAAACCGGCTCCGCCGTCCGGAACCGCGCCGAGCTGCTCGCACACGGTCTGCACCAAGGCGGCGGTTTCGGCGCCGCCACGTAACGCCGCCTCGACGGCGATACCGGACAGGTCCAGGGCTACCGGGTACTCGGTGCTGAATCGGCCGACGGTCCGAGCGATATCGACCTCGGACAGTACGACGGACGAACGGCTGTCCCCGTCGATCCGGATCCGGCTGAAAGCACAGTCCACACCGCGCCGTAACCGCCAGTTCCGCACCGCCAACGCCAGCGCGGCCACCAGCGGATCGTCGGCACCGGTGCCGTACCGGTCCGGCAGCTCGTTCCGGACCTTGCCGGCGATCCCGGCCGGCACCTCGACCGCGAACCGGCACACCGCCGCATGCGTATCGATGGCCGAGTCCACCGGGCGGGCGCCCAGTAGCGGGTCGGGCGTGGCCAGCGCGTCGCGCCAGTAGGCGTTTTCGCTTTCCCGGTCCGCGGTGGCCAGCGTATGCGCGCAGGTCCGGAACGGTACCCCGGTGGGCGGTAGTTCGACCTCGAGCCCCGCGGCTATCTGCTCCCAGGCCCGCGCCAGATCGTCGACGACAATACGCCAGGACGTGGCATCGACGACGTACTGATGCACGGCCAGCAGCAGTGCATCTCGCGCGCCGGGCCGGCGCAGCCAGGTGGCGGCGACCATCCGGCCGCCCAGCGGGTCCAGTTGGGCAACAGCGGAATTGGTTGCCGCCCGGACGATCCCGGCCGGCCCGGAACCGCCGGTGCCCGGCGGAACCTCCACCTCGGAGATCAGCACACCGGCCCCCGGCGGGTAATCCGGCACCTCGAAGCGATACCGGTCGCCCTCGGTCACCACCCGGGCGCGCAACATTTCGTGGCGAGCCAGTACCGCACTCACGGTGGCGGCGAGCCCGGCGCGATCGATACCTTCCGGTAGGGACAGCACCACGCTCTGGGCGAACCCCGGAAACACCCCGCCGGCCAGGTACCGGTGGAGGAGCGGGGTCAGCGGAACCTCACCCATACCGCCGGTCGCCGTATCGATCTCTGTCCCCGCGAATCCCGGTGTATCACCGCGGGTCACAGGTTCGCTGCCATTCACCGCGCCGGCATCGCCCACCAACCCGGCGTCACCCACCAACCCGGCGCCGCCCACCAACCCGGCGCCGCCCACCAACCCGGCGTCACCCACTAACCCGGCGCCGCCCCGCAGATCGGGGCCATCGGGTAGCCCCGAGTTTCCCGGCTGTTCCAGCGACCACGGGTTTGCGGGGCGGCCGGCGACTACTTCCGCTGCGGCTCCGGCGCTCGCCCCGTTCACCGCCGCAGCCGGAACCTCTGCCGAGACATGGGAATCCGGCCAGTCGAACATCGGCTGAAACAGCCCGCCGTGGCCGGGTTCGTCCCCGGTAGCCGGCATGTTTTCCTCGGTGAGCACAAATGCGGCGGGCGTCGCGGCGGCGGGTCGTGGTTCGGCAAGGAGGGCCGGTAGCTCGCCACCTTGGGCCTGCAGCCGATCGGCGCTGTCCAAGAACTCGATTTCCAGGCCGCGCAGTGTTTCGACGTGCCGGGCCGAGGCGCCCGTCCGGTACATCCGGGCGCCCGGTCGGCCGTTGCCGCCGGGCACGGCGACGAAACGTGCGGCGGTCGGTGCAGGCAGATTCGCATAACCCTGCGCCAGGACCGGACCCGCCAGATAGAGTTCGCCCACTTCGCCCGGGCGGACGGGCCGCAACCGGGCATCGAGAACCAGCATCTCGACCCCGGCCGCCGCGGTCCCGAGGGTGCTCGGCCGGTCCGTAAGCGCCGGTCCGGTATTCGTGGCGACGATCCCGGCCTCGGAACAGCCGTAGGAGGTGACGAAACGGTGTTCCCGCGCCCAGCGCCCGGCCGGTGCGGATCCGTTCCGGTCACCTACGACGGCGACGAGTACGAGATCGCCGAGTCCGGCCGGGTCCACCGATTCCGCGACGGCCGCGGTCGTGATCAGGTGGGTCACCTGTTCCCGGTGAATCAGTTCGCCCAGTTCACGCCCGCCCGAAACACCGGCCGGGGCGATGACCAGGGTCGCGCCCGCGGTACAGGTGAGCAGTAATTCGAGGACCGCGATATCGACAGTCGGCGGGCAACTGTGCACGACCCGGGAATCACTGGATATCGCATAGCTGTCGCCGACGGCAGCGACCACCGCACCCAGTCCGGCGTGCGGGACCACGATGCCTACGGGCTCACCGGTGTGATCGCAGGGGTAGGCGATATACGCGGGATGGCGCCCGTCGAGTGTCCGGATCCGGTCGGCATAGGAGAGGGGATGCCGCGGCCGCCGGGCGATACGGTCGGCCTGGACCGGGTCGTCGAGTTCGATCCAGTACAGGGCGCGGCCCAGGACCCGCCGGTACTTCGAGGTGGTCAGACCGAAGGCTGCCCCCGAATCGGTGGCGATAGCGCCGATCCGGCCGGCCGGATCGGCGGGGTCGAGGAAAACGTGGGCGGCACCTGTTTTGGCGACGGCCCATACCGACAGCACCGATTCCGGGCTGCGCGCTATCCCGATCGCCACCACATCGCCCGGCCCGATACCGCGTTCGATGAGTTCCCGCGCGACCTGCGAGGACCGCTCGTCGAGTTCCCGGTAGGTCAGCTCCAGCTGATCGGCGGGCGCGCCCGTCGGGTTGTAGCGGATCGCGACCTCGTCCGCGGCGGATTCCACCGCCGCGGTCAGCAACTGGCCCAGCGGAGGGGTGCCCGCACGACGCCGGCGACTGCCACGAGGAGAACGACGGGCAGTTTCCATTCGAGTGCATTCACCTCTCGCATCGAACCCGGATCCGGCCCCCGCCTGCCCGAACAGCGGAGAACCGGTGTGCCCGGGGCGAGCGCGGTCCGGCCATCATATCGGCCGAACCGGACTTGCGATCAGTTCACAGCCAGCCGCGGCGAATCGCCTGCACCCCGGCCTGGAACCGGGTACTCGCGCCGAGCCGTTCGAGCAGCCGAGCGGTCCGCCGGACCACCGTGCGGCGTGACATCCCGAGCCGGCGCGCGATCGTATCGTCGGTCGCGCCCATGCTCATCATCGTGAGAATGGCCCGGTCGCGTTCGTCGAGTTCGTCGGCCGCCGGCTGCACCGAGATGGGCGCCGACAGTGTCCACAGCACATCGAAACTGCGGACCAGCAGATCCAGCAGGGGCGACCCGCTGATCCGCAAGGCCATCGGATCGGGCCGGCGTTCGTCGGAGTGCAGGACGAGGCTGGCACGCTCGTCGTCGGCGACGATCAGCTTGAACGGCGGATCGGGCAGCGTGCGAGCCTGCGCCCCGCGGGCGTTGGTGGCCAGCGTATGCCGCAGCCGGTCCGCATCCTGGTAGATCGTGTCCTGGTAGAGGATCCGGTAGCGCACACCCTCGGCCATCCGGGCCTGTTTGAGATCGGTGATCCGGCTGTCGCGTTCGGCATCGCTGAGATGCGGGGTGCGCTCCACCATTTTCACGCCGTATGCCGCGTTCGCGTGCAGGGCCTCGAAATCGGCGAGCAGTTCGGCCCGCTCGAATACGGGCACCACCGCACCGTTCCACCCCTGGGCGCGACGCACCGACCGGAAGGTTTCGCTGAGCCGGGCCGCGGCGGCGTGCATGGTGCTGATCTGCTGCCGGCGCCGGCGGGCTTCGGCCTCCGACAGCGATTCCGGGGCATGCGCATCCCAGCGCGGTGTGCCATCGGTATCGACCACCCGGAGTACCGCGCGCAGCTCCGACAATTCGTCCAGTGCCGTTTCGACGGCGGAGTCGGACAGGCCGGTGTGCCGCGCGATATCAGCGGTACCGGACCGCGGCCGCTGCACCAGGGTCGCGTAGACGCGTCCGTGGATCGAGTCGGGTTCGAAGATTTCCGCCAGTTCGGTCACGCCGGAGTTTCGTAGGTCTCCTTGCAGTCCTGTAGGACCGGTAAGGATCGGACGGTCGAGAGAGCTCGAGGAACTCAGTGCGAGGGTCCCCACTCCAGTGGCACCCCCTTGGAAGCCATCCACGTCATCGGATCGATTTTGTTCCCACCCTGGTCCCAGATCTCGAGGTGCAGATGCGGACCGGTGGATTGACCGCGGTTACCGACGGTGGCGATCACATCGCCCGCCTGCACCCGCTGCCCTTCTGCGACATAGATATCGTTCACGTGGCCGTAGACACCGGTGGTGCCGTCGTCGTGCAGGACCCGGACCCACATACCGAACCCGGAGGCGGGCCCGGCCTCGATCACCGTGCCGTCGGCGACCGATTTGATCGGCGCGCCCAGTGCGTCGGCGAAATCGATGCCGTAGTGCATGGCGCCCCAGCGACTGCCGTAACTGGAGCTCACCATCCCCGCCACCGGACGCACGACCGGCGCGGGAGCGAACTGCTGATGCAGTTGTTTCAGGGTCTGTTCGGCATGGGCCAGCGGCGCGGCGACCTCGGGCGGCAGGTTGCTCAACCCGAAGGGGGCGGCGACAGGCGCCGGGGCCGCGATCTCGGCGGCCTGAACGGGTGCCGGTGCCGGAGCTGCTACGTGCGCCGCCGCCGGCTGCTCGGCGGGCTGCGCGATCTCCTCGGCGACCGGGGGCGCGGATTCGGGCTCGGCGGCCTCCTTTTCACCACCACCCGGGAGCAGCGGAGCGGCATAGGCCAGCGCCGGCGCAACCTGCGAGGCGGTACCGATGATCGCGCCCGCCGCAACCGCGGCCCCGGCAGCCGCGCGGACCTTCTCGACGGCGGTGGCTGCGGCCCGGTGACGATGTGGCCGCACGCGGACCTCGTCGCCGATGAGGCTCATAACGGTGATGGAACCGGTGCCTGATCGATGGTGCGCCACTGTCCGTCCTCGCTATCCGGTCAACATGTTCACGAATGCCTCACGTGCGGACCCAGACTCGAGCCCGGTAAACGTAACGTTTAGACATCCGTTGTGACGGTAACTCTACCGCCCCGTGACCATATCGCAACCTTCCCCTGGAAATCCCCGGTCAGCGGCCTGAAACTCCGGTGTGAAACGGTCACGATCGCGCGAACTTCCCGTGACCTTACCGGCCACGGACCGACCGCCGGCGAAGGAGCCGGCACCACCCTTCGCAGCCGACCCGCCCGTGTCACCCCCGGCCACGTCGCCGAAGCCCCACCGGATACCCCGGCGTTCACCCCCCACGACAACCCCGGCCGACCACCGAAGCCATACCGAGCCGCACAAGACGGCCGGCCAGTTCGGCGGCGCACCAAAACCTCGACCACCGAACATCTTTCATTCGCAATCCCCTGTTATTGATAACCGATTTCGATTAGACTCGGCCCGGCAGATCTGCCGCGGGTTTCCGCATCACCTGTCGCACAGACCAGTTGACCTCAGGAGGTCGCCGTGTCCTTAGATGTCCCCACCGCCCTGCTGGAACGCGCCGAAAGCGGCGAGATCACTGACGCCGAGTTCGTCGAATGCGTCCGCACCTCACTGCCCTACGCCTGGGAGGTCGTCAGCCGCGTCGCCGGTGAACTGCAGACCGGCACCATGGAATTCGCCGACAACGAAACAGCCCCGCCGGACGAGACGGCACGCGGCCAGCTGCTGCGCGCCCTGGCCTCCGATGCCATCCGGGGCGGGCTGGAACGGCATTTCGGCGTGAAGCTGGCGTTCCAGAACTGCCATCGCGTGGCGGCGTTCCCGCTCGAGTCCGTCGGCGGTGATACCTACAACCGGTTCATCAGCCCACGCAACCAGTTGCTCAACCAGAGCCCGGAACTGCGCAACTGCTGAAAATGCGGTCCCCGGCGCGGTTTCGCGCCGGGGACCGCGTTTTCCGGCCTTCAGCGCACGATGGTCACATCCAGTTCCCCGTCGGCGTGCCGCGCCCGCAACCGCTTCTTGTCGAATTTGCCGACGCTGGTCTTGGGCACCTCCTCGATGAAGGTCCAGTACTCGGGCAGCTGCCATTTCGCGAACCGCGACGACAGGAATTCACGCAATTCCTCCGGCCGCACCGAGGCGCCCTCGGCCACCACGATCGCCGCCAGCGGCCGTTCATCCCATTTCTCGTCCGGAATGCCGATAACGGCCGCCTCCGCCACGGCGGGATGACCCATCACGGCGTTCTCCAGATCCACCGAGGAGATCCACTCACCACCGGACTTGATCACATCCTTGGACCGGTCCACCAGCGTCAGATAGCCGTTCGGCGTGATCTTGCCGACGTCGCCCGTGCGCAGCCAGCCGTCGTCGAATTTGCCCGGGTCCACGGCCGTGCCCTCTGGTGAGTAGTAGGAGCCGGTGATCCACGGTCCGCGAACCTCCAGCTCCCCCAGGGATTTCCCGTCGTTGGGCACCACCGAACCATCGTCGCCGACCAACCGCGCCTGTACCGCGGCCGGGAAACGCCCCTGAGTGACCCGGTAGGTCCAGGCCTCCTCCTCGCTCACCCCGTGCGGTGGATGCGCCAGGCTGCCGAGCGGCGAGGTTTCGGTCATCCCCCAGGCGTGCACCACCCGCACCCCGTGCTTCTCTTCGAACGCCTTCATCATCGACGGCGGCGCGGCCGAACCGCCCACCACCACCGCACGCAGATGAGTGATGTCCTGCGGTTGCGCCGCCAGCGCCGCGAGCACGCCACCCCAGATGGTCGGCACGGCCGCGGCGAAGGTCGGCTTCACTGCCGCCATCATCTCCAGCAACGGGCCCGGCTGGAGGAAGCGGTCCGGCATCAACACGTTCGCGCCGGTCATCAGCGCCGCATACGGCAGCCCCCAGGCGTTGGCATGGAACATCGGCACGATGCCGAGCACGGTGTCGTCGATACGCAACCCCATGGCGGAGGGGGTAGTGGCCTGCATGGAGTGCAGCCAGTTGGAGCGATGCGAATACACCACGCCCTTGGGGTCGCCGGTGGTGCCGGAGGTGTAGCACATCGCTGCCGCCGAACGTTCGTCGACGACCGGGAAATCGAAGCTGTCGGGGTATTTCGCAAGCAGTTCGGCGTAGTCGTGCACGGTGACACCGTCGACCGCGGGCATGGCCGCGATGTCCCCGTTCACCACGATCACATGCCGGACCGTTTTCAGCTGCGGCAGATACTGCCCGAACATCGGCACCAGGCTGCCGTCGACCAGTACCACCTGGTCTTCGGCATGGTTGGCGACATAGATCAGCTGTTCGGGCGAGAGCCGGATGTTGAGGGCGTGCAGCACCGAACCCATCGCGGGGATGGCGATATAGGCGACCAGATGTTCGTTGTTGTTCCACATGAAGGTGCCGACCCGGTCGCCCTGCCCGATGCCGAGATCGGTGAGCGCATTGGCCAGCCGGGCCGAATCGGCGCCGACCTCGCGATAGGTCATGGTGCGCACTCCGTCGCCGGTCCAGGTGGACACCGTGGAATCGCCGACGAAGGTGGACGCGTAGCGCAGCAGCGTCGCCAGCGAGAGCTGGTCGTCCATCATGGTGCTCAACATCGGAAATACCCCTTACTGATCTGGGTGGCGGAGGGCACGCGATATGAGCCCGGCCCTCATCTGTGAGACACAGAAGTGGGCATGACTCACATCACACCGCCGGAGACTACCGTGGAGTAGCCGGACATGGGGACGCTAGGGCGAAACCGGGAGAAATAGGCGACGACGCTGGTCAGCGCGACAGAAAGGGCCCGGTCCACCGGGCGGGGCGAAACGGGATGAGACGCAGCGCCCGCGACGCCCCCTGCGGGCCACCGGCACTGCGCCATCGCCGCCGAGCACTCACCTGTGATAGCCGGGAATCCGGCCTGCTGCCAAGTCAGATAACGAAATGACATCTAAACGAGACACGGTCCGCATGCGTGTACCGACTGATGGGATGAATCCCGCACCGCTTCGGTCACATGACCATGCGTTATTGCCGGTACGGACCGTAGGAGTGGAAAAATCCGGGATCACTTACAGATGCACGCGCAGCGCTGCCCGAGCCCGAAAATCTGGCCGAAAATATTGATTCACTGACCTTCGTTCCCCTCCGGGACAACCGGTCGCCGACCTACGCTTGAACCATGACAACGCCGTCGATCATCATCATCGGGGCCGGGTTCGGTGGGCTGGGTATGGGGCTCGAACTCCTGCGGGCCGGAATAGACGATTTCACCATCGTCGAACGCGCTCACGACCTCGGCGGCGTCTGGCGGGAGAACACCTACCCCGGCGCGGCCTGCGATGTACCGAGCCCCCTGTACTCGTGGTCCTACGAACCCCGCTCCGATTGGCCCCGGCGTTTCTCCGAGCAGCCCGATATCCACGACTACATGCGGCGCGTAGTAGGCAAATACGATCTCGAACGCTATATCCGCTTCGGTACCGAGATCAGCGACGCCGAATACGACGGAACCACCGCGAAATGGCAGATCCGCACCGGCGACGGCGACCTGCTCACCGCCGATGTGCTCATCTCCGCCGTCGGCCAGCTGTCCCGCCCTGCCATGCCGAACATTCCCGGTATCGACACCTTCGGCGGGCCCGCATTCCACTCCGCCGAATGGGACCATTCCATCGACCTCACCGGCAAACGTGTCGCCTGTATCGGCACCGGCGCCAGCGCAATCCAGTACATCCCGCGCATCCAGCCGATCGCCGAACACCTCACACTGTTCCAGCGTTCCGCCGCCTGGGTGCTCCCCAAGGCTGACGCCGCATACGCCGCCCGCCACCACACCGTATTCAAGTACCTGCCCCCGGTCCGCTGGGCCGAACGCTTCGGCTGGTGGATGTTCTTCGAGGTGATGGCGCTGGCCCTCACCGACCTACAGGGCATCCAGGCCCCGGTCCTGAAGGTCGCCGAAGCCCACCGCGCCAGGCAGATCCCCGACCCGGTCCTGCGCGAGAAACTCACCCCCGACTACGCCGCCGGCTGTAAACGCGCCCTGTTCTCCAACGACTACTTCCCGGCTCTCGGCCGGCCGAACGTCACCGTGGAAACCAACGGCATCACCGAGATCACCCGCACAGGTGTGCGCACCGCCGACGGTATCCACCACGAAGTCGACGTCATCATCTACGGCACCGGCTTCAAGGGCACCGAATTCCTTGCCCCCATGAACATCTACGGCACCGACGGCCGCAAACTCGCCGACGCCTGGGCCGCCGAAGGCGCCCGCGCCTACCTCGGCATCTCGGTCCCGAAATTCCCCAACCTGTTCATGATGTACGGCCCGAACACCAACGTCGGCTCGGGCTCCATCGTCTACATGCTGGAATCGCAGGCCCGCTACATCCGCCAAGCCGTCGAATACCTCCGCCACCACCCCGGACGCGGCCTGGCCGCCCGCGTGGAGACCGAACAGCGCTGGGACAACTGGCTGCAGAACCGCCTGAAGGACACGCCCTGGAACTTCTGCTCCAGCTGGTACCGCAACGCCTCGGGCCGCATCACCAACAACTGGCCCGGCGCCACGGTCCTCTACCGCTGGAAAACCCGCCGCTTCGACCCCACCGACTACGAAACCACGCTCGCGTCCTGATGTCAGCGGGCCGTTCGACCTACGATGCGGCCCCACAGCGGGTCACCCGGTAGACTCTCGCCCACCGGCCCCGGCCCGGCCCTCGTAGCTCAGGGGATAGAGCACCGCTCTCCTAAAGCGGGTGTCGCAGGTTCGAATCCTGCCGAGGGCACAAACCTGCGACAGCGTTTGCGCAGATCAGCAGGAGTTTCCGCGAACATCCCAGAATCACCGCATTGAGAAACCCCAGGTCAGACGCGGCTCCAGTAGGGCACATCGAACATGGGAACGCACACCGCGCAAATGCGACCATCCGCGCCGGACAACCGGGCCAATCGGCACGAACGCTTCACACCCCTCCCCTTCGATTAAATTAGGCGACCGCGCGGCGCATGACCTCGGCTTCTTGTTCCAGCTGGCGGATCCGTTTACGCGCCTCGCGCAGCTCGGCCGACTCGTCGCGGGTGGCGCCGGGTCGGTGGCCGTCTTCGATGTCGGCTTGTTTGAGCCAGTTCTTCATACAGCTCTGCGATATTCCGAAGTACTTCGCGATCTGCGTCAACGAGATCTCGCCCTTGCGGGCGACCGCGACGACGTCGCGGCGGAACTCTTCGGGATACGGCTTCGGCATGGTGGACATCCTTCCAGCGAGGAGCAATCCTCACAGGTCAGGAGTCAACCAAACCGGGGGCAGTCGCCATCGACGGTATTCTTTGTAGTAGCAGCGCCCGCCCCAGATGGCTAGACCGGCGAGGCGGCCTGCGTCGTTCAAACGGTGTCGGACTCGTGGGGCAGGCTCGGACACATCGTATCGGCGACAAGGAGTGACTGGATCGTGCCTCTAGAGCCTGTTTCATAAGCGCCCGAGTTGTGGGGCGGAACCCGTTGTCCGGGTGGAGAAGTTGGTGATGTGGCGAGGTCTCCGGTAACTGGTTG
>NZ_JBHXMZ010000009.1:0-224753 GCF_042719915.1 Nocardia sp. NPDC058499
GGACACCGAACGAAGTAGAGTCCGAGTGGTTTCAGCGGAATCAGGCAGCGTAGGAAAGACAAGAATCCGCTGTCCGAAATTCTTCCGGCCCCTCAAAGATCCTCCGGGACGCGGGCATCATGCGGCTCATCCAGCCGAAACGTTACGGCGGGTTCGAGTCCGATCCCTGCCTCTTCAATGCTGCGATGTACGAGATCGCCCGCTTGTCGAGCTCGGCAGGGTGGGTGACCGGCGTAGTCGGTGTCCATTCGTGGCATCTCGGGCTCTTTCCCGATCAGGCGCAACACGACGTGTGGGGCGAGGATCCGGATATGTGGATCAGTTCGTCCTACAGCCCCGCGGGCACCGCCAGGATTGTGCCGGGCGGTTACGAGCTGACCGGCCGGTGGGGCTTCTCCTCCGGTAGCGACCACTGCGGTTGGGTTTTCGTGGGCGCGATGGTGGCCGACGAGGACGGACGCCGCACCGGACAGCAGGTCCATCTGCTGCTTCCCCGAACGGATTACACGATCGACGATGTCTGGTTCACTGCGGGCTTGGCGGGCACCGGCAGTAACGATATCGTCGTCGACAAAGCGTTCGTGCCCGAGCACCGCGTCCACGATGTCGCGGATCTGTACGGCGGCCGCTATCCCGGCAACGCCGTCAACACCGGGCCCCTGTTCCGTATGCCCTGGTACACGGTATTCATCAACGCGGTTGTGGTGCCGCTGGCCGGGATGTCCAGGCGGGTTGTCGACGAGGCGGCGGGCATCCACCGATCCCGGCTGGCTGTCGACCCGGCCAAGCTACCGCATCCGGCGTCGCTGGCGCGGCTGACCGAAGCAGATTTCGAGGTCGACACCGCCTACCGGATTCTGCAAGCCGACCTGGGTGATGCTTACGCGGCGGCGGTTCGCGGGGACGAGGTGGCGATGCCGATACGGCAGCGCAGCAAGCGTGATCACATCGCTGCCGTGCGACTGGTCGTCTCGGCGGCCGACAAGGCATACCAGGTCGGCGGGCCGCGTTCCATCGCGTCGTCGTGCGCACTGCAGGCGGTCTGGCGTGACGTCCACGCCGGTCAGCACCATGCGATCAACCTGCCGGACAAGGTCGATCACGAGTACGGCGAGTATCTGCTGTCCGGCGCGCTCAACGGCCTCTACTGATTCAAGGAGCTCTTATGCCCATCCTTTCTCTGGGGTACCTGCGTCTGCGCGTCGAGTCCACCGAGTCGTGGCGGACTTTCGCCGGCGATTTCCTGGGCATGATGCGAGTCGACGGCCCGCTGTCCGATGCCCTGCACTACCGGATGGACGATTATCCGCCGCGCCTGGTGATCTCGGAGTCCTCCACGCCGGGGCTGGAGGCCATCGGTCTCGAGGTCCTGAACCGGGCAGATCTACAAGAGTTGGTCGAGCGAGTCGAGGCCGCGGGTGTCGAGGTTCATATGGGCACCCCGGCGGAGTGCGAGTTACGCCAGGTGACGGGGTTCGCGGGATTCGACGATCCCTCCGGAAACCGGATCGAGCTCTTCTACGGCCCCGTTCTCAGCCACCGCCCGGTGGAACTCAACGGCGTCTCCGGTTTCGTCACCGGTGACCAGGGCATGGGACATGTCATCGTGAACGTGCTCGATACCGAAGAAGCGTACGAATTCTACGTGGGAGTCCTGGGATTCGTCGAACGCAACTCGCTGGTGCTGCCCGGCGGGGTCAGCTACTTCCTGGGGTGCAACCCACGGCAGCACACGCTCGGGCTCAGCCCCGCGCAGGGGCCCGCGTTGATGCATTTCATGGTGGAGACCGAGGATATCGACGATGTCGGCAAGGCGCTCGATCGTGCCGTCGATCTCGGGATCCCGATGATGCAGTCGCTCGGCAAGCACACCAATGACCGGATGTTGTCGTTCTACGTCTACTCTCCCGAAGGCCATGCCACCGAAATCGGCTGGGGTGGAGAACGTATCGAAGGCGCCGAGCCCACCTACCGGATCACCGAGGGTGCTGTGTGGGGACACCGATTCACGCCGGCGCCCGACGGTACGAAGGGGCTTCCGCGGTGACCGGCACACTCGACGGCGGCAGACCGGAGACAGCCGCCGCGAGCGAAACACACCGATGGACACCGAGACTGGTCACCGTACTGGTCGTGCTGATCTTGATATCCGAGATCATTCCCGTCTCGTCCGTTCTCGCGGGTACCGCCCTGCCGGCCATCACCGCGGAGTTCGCCACCACCCAGGCCGGGTGGACCATGACGATCGCCTTCCTGACCGCCAGTATCGGGATGCCGCTGGTGGGCAAGCTCGCCGATATGTACGGCAAGAAACGACTGCTCATGATCGTGCTCGCGGTGACGGTCGCCGGGGCGGTGTTGTCGGCGGTGGCGCCGAACTTCCCCGTGTTCCTGATCGGACGTGCATTGCAGGGGGCGATCTTCTCGGTCGCATTCCTGTGCTATTCGCTGGTGCGCGACGTTTTCCCGCCGAGAATCGTTCCGTTCGCGGTCAGCGTCACCATCACCGGCACCGGTATCGTGGTTGTCCTGCAGCCATTCCTCGCGGGCTGGCTGATCGACAATCACGGTGTCACGGGCGCTTTCTGGTTCGTGACGGGGCTCACCGCGGTGCTGGCCGCCGCGGCGTTGCCGGTCATTCCGGAGTCGCCGGTACGCTCCGGTGACTCCCGCCCCGACCTGGTGGGTGCGGTTCTGCTGGGTGGCTCGGTGGCGGCGGTCCTGCTGGCGGTGAGCAAGGCGCCGGAGTGGGGCTGGTCCAGCGCAGCAACGCTGGTGCTGTTACTGCTCGGGTGTGCCATGTTCGCCGCCTGGCTCGTGCAGGCCGGTCGCACCCCTGAGCCACTGATCAACGTCCGACAGCTCCGTCGGCCGGCGCTGCTGTTCACCGTGCTGTCCTCGGGCCTCGTATACGGCGTGGGGACCACCACCAGTTCGATCCTGGCGGTGATGGCGATGACCCCGCGCGAGGCCGGCGGTGACTACGGATTCGGGATGACGGCCAGTGAGTACGCGATCTTCGGGGTGATCAACGGCCTCGGCATCGTCGTGGGCGGATTGATCGTCGGGCTGACCGCCCGTCGAACGGGCGCCAAGCTGCATATGGTCGCCGCGGCGGCGATTATCGGGATCGGTGTCCTGGCAATGGGAGTGGGTCGCGGCGACGAGCTGATCGTGCTGATCGCCACCGGCGTGGTGCACCTCGGTGTGGGTTTGGCAGGCGCCGCCATTCCCAACCTCGTCATCGCGGCCGTGCCGGCCGACTCGCAGGTAGTGAGTTCGAGCATCGCCGAGGTCAGCCGCACTCTCCTGGCCGGCGTCGGAACGACGGTGGTGTTCTTCCTGCTCAACGCCAATGTCCGGGCGTCGGTAGCGGGCGCGCCGATATATGCGGGCGCAGGATTCCTGTGGGCATTCGGCGTGATTGCTGCGTGTGCCCTCGTCGGAGGTATCTGCGCAGCATTCCTTCCCGGCCGGCTGGGTGCGGAAACGACCACGGCCGGAAAGGAGGAACCAGCCGCCGCATAGTGCTCTCGGTATTGCTCGCCTACTGAGCCCCGGCTGCCCGGCGACAGGACTTCTCCGTGCCGGTAGTCCTGTCGTCACGGACCGATCATTGTGGGGCAGCGGCGCGGATCAATCCGCGGTGGCCCCTGCGGGCCGGGCCTCCTCCGTCGCCGCGCCGTCGACTGCGGCCGGCCCGCCGGACAGCGACTGCACGAGCTCGCGAATGGCATCGACGCCGGAACGCAGCTCGTCGAGCTCGCCACGGAGTTCATCGACTGGATCGGTGAGCGGTTCGGCGGCCGGCTCCGGGGCGGGAATTCGTGGGCGCGCGGTGTGCGCCGATACCGGCAGGGGAGCCGGGCCGGATCGTCCGGTACGTGCCGGTGCGAACCCGTCGAGGAACAACGACGTGACGGTGGCAGTGATGGCATCGATATCCGTACTGAGAGTGTCTCGGTGCCACCTGACCGACTGGAACACGCATTCACGTACCATTCGCTGGAACTCGAATGGGTCGATACGCGAATTGAATTCACCGCAGCGAACGCCTTCTTCGGTGACGCCCAGCCATGCCCGATGCGAAGATTCGACCGCCCTCGCGATCTCGGCGTAGTCGGGAAGAGCGCTGAGGTTCTCGTATTCGTTCTGGTAGATCTCGGTGGCGTAGGGGTGCTGGTCGGCGACCTCGAGCGAGACCCGGATCATCAGCGACAACCGGTGGCGGGCTGTTCCGGCCCCGGCCGTGACGGCGTCGTAACGCTGGACCAAGTCCGTCAGGAAACGTATCAGGATCTCGGAGAAGATCGCATCCTTCGAGTTGAAATAGTGGTAAAGCGTCCCTGAGTTCAGGCGAACCGCCTCGGCGATCTCACGGATTGTGGTGGCAGACAGACCGCATTCGGCAAACAAGCGGGCGGATTCTGCCAAGATCATCTGACGCCGACCGGCGGCCATTGTTCCCCTCTCGTTGATCTGTGCACATACTGCTCACCGGAGCCGGCAACGGTCCGGCGTCGGCCTCGGATGCCACCGGACCGACGCTGATCCGGTGGCGGCCGCCGACCGGCTCAGGATCGGCACAAATGTGTTTCCCGTGCGACCTCGGGCCGATGCGGGCCAAGGGCATGAGAAGGGGCCGCATCGGGATTGCCGGTGTACTCGTCCGCATCGAGATCTGCGGTATCGCAGGCCTCGTCGATATCGGCGCCCCGCCCCACTTCGGTCTCGAATATGCGCTGCCACCGGGCGATCTTGCCGGGTGACCAGTCGAGTCCGGTTCGTTCGCGCAGGAGTCTCTCGGTGATCCCCGCAACCGTCGTGAGCCGGGCATTGTGCCGGGCTCGGACCCAGATCAGGATGTCCGCGGGCATCAAGGGGCGCGTTCGTGTGCGGTAATGTTCCCAGGTTGCGTCGAGCGCGTCCGATTCCGCGCAGTCCCTCAGCAGTTCGGTCCAGTAGTATTCGCCGAACCCGTCGGGCGCGGTGTGCTGTTCGACTCCGGCCCGGATGCGCAGGATCTCCCGGCAGGTGTAGACGTCGACAGTTTTTACCCCGGTCATGGCGTAGGCGCATTCGACGCAGCGGTCACGGATTCGATTGCGAGCTCACGTATCGCGCCTTTCGCGATTTTGCCTCCGGACGAGCGAGGCAAACGATCGAGGACCAGCAGATGCTCGGGGAAGAGTTCCTTGGATACGCCACGATCGGCGAGATGCCCGATGAGCTGGGCGAGAGTGAGCTCATGGCCCGGCCGGAGGTCGACGACCGCGCAGACCCGTTCGCCGAATACCGGATCCGGTACCGCGACCACACTGGCCAGATCGACTGCAGGGTGGGTTTCCACCTCCTGCTCGACCTGGGGGGCGGAAATATTCTTGCCGCCGCGGATGATGATGTCCGATGTGCGGCCCACGGGCGTCAGGAAACCGTCTTCGATCGTGACGATGTCACCCATCAGCAGCCAACCGTCCGTGGTGTACAACTGCGTGTCGGCGGCCTCGTCCTCGTAATAACCGGCGCAGGTCAGGGGGCCGCGTCCACCCGGTCGGCCGGGACCGCCACCGGCGGTGACATCGGTTCCCGAGTCGTCGAACAACCGCACGTTCATGTCGGGGATGAGACGCCCCGAGGTGTTCAGCCGGCGGTCGGGGGTGTCCGATACCCGGGTCACGCTGAACGCCCCGCTCTCGTTCGACCCGAAGAACTGGAGGACGGTGGCACCGGTGCGCTTCTCGAACTCCGCCGCCCGGTCCGGTGGGACGGCCTCACCGCCGGTGAACATCACCCGCAGCGAAGACAAGTCGAACCGGTCGGCCGCCGGCGAGTTCAGCAACATCCGGAACTGGGTGCTCACGCAGCACAGCACTGTCACCTTTTCCCGGTCGATCATCCGGATCATGGTTTCCGCATCGAACCTGGGCAGGACAACGGTGGGTGCGCCGAGTATCGCCGGGGCATAGTGCGAGGTCCACAAGCCGAACCCGAACGGTGCCGGAACAGCGCCGAAGAACACCTCGTCGGCACCCAGCTCTCCCGCTTCGATTGCCAGGCGGCTGAACGCGACCCATCGATTGTCGAACTGTGTCACGCATTTCGGGAGGCCGGTCGTGCCGGAGGTCGAGTTGAGCATGGCCAGATCGTTCGGCCCGATACTGCGTGCTGCGACCTCTGCCCGGCTCGCTCGTCCCGGTTCTACCGGGACCGGGACAGCGCCCCGGATATCCACGACCCGGTCCACGCCCCGAGCCGACAGCACGATATCGAAATCGAGCGCCGCGCCGCGGCTGCGCAACTCCTGTACCAGTTCCGCCGACGACCGGCCGCCGAGCGCATCGACACCGACGAGTGCGCGTGCCCCGGTCTTCCCGACGAGGTGCGCGATCTCCTGTGGTCCCGATCGCGCACCGATACCTACCGCGACGACGCCGGCGCGTGCGGCCGCGACCAGGGCCGCGTGGACCAGGAACGAATCCGGTAGGCGGACGGCGACCCGGGCCCCGGGCGGTATTCCCAACGCGACGAGGGCGGCGGCCAGATCATCCGCCACACGGTCGTATGTGCGCCACGACGTGCGCTCGGACGGTTGGATGAACGCGGGCAGGTCGGGTGTCGCGGCGGCCTGTGCCCGGACGATCTCGTGCAGCGGTTCGGTACCCCACCAGCCGGATTCGACGTACTGTCGTGCAGTCGCGGCATCGATCAGGCTCATGTGATTACTCCTCCTGTACGTGGTGGGATGTGTCGCCGTGGCACCTGGGGAATCCCTGCGCGGGGACTCCGGACCCGCCTACGTCTCGCGTGACCACGCCAGGTCCTGGTCGCCCCAGGAGCGCGCCGGGCGTGCGAAGACTTCCTCGAGCATCGGCATGAAGAACTCGAGGGGTTCGGTGTCGTAGTCCGGGTCGAACGACTCCTGATCCCAGGCAGCGCAGAAATGTGCACACGAATCGAAGTACGGTGAGTCCCGATACCGTTCACGACTGTCGGTCGGCATGCCCAGCTTCTCCCCGTAGTGGTAGGTCTGGAAAACGCCGTGGTGCTTGACGATCCATACCGCTTCGTCGTCGAGTACCGGCCGCAGAATCGCGGCGGCGACTTCGCTGTGGTTGTCGGGGCACAGATCGTCACCGATATCGTGCAGAAGGGCGGCCACCACGAGATCGGTCCGGGCGCCTTCTCGATGCGCGCGGGTCGCGGACTGCAAAGAGTGTTCGTAGCGGTCGACGCGGTAGCCGAAGGTGTGGCCCTTCATCGATTCCAGCAGCCGCAGGACCGTATCGAGCCAGTGGTCACGCCGGTGTTGCGTGGCCTCGGACTTGATCAGCTCCATCTCCTGAGCTGTCGCGTCGTCCATCCTGGTGAAATCGACGGTGCGTGTTTCTTCGGGCATGCCAACTCCTTGTGTTCTGTGATATTTCGGCTGTCGAGGCGATTCGTGGTGAGAGGATCACGTCGCGTGCGCTGCGCTCCGGGGCGTGACTGCGGGTTCTTCGGCGAGGGGGATGCCCTTGGTCTCCCGGGTGAAGAAGGCGGCGATTGCGACAGCCGACGCGAGCACGATGACGTACCAGGTGAAGATGTCGGGTGTACCGCGGGACGTCAGCCATGAATTGAGATATGGCGCGGTGCCGCCGAAGATCGCGGCCGCGAGAGAGACGGCGATACCGGTGCCCGCTGCGCGCGATTTGGTCGAGAACAGTTCGGCGAACCAGGCCACCTGGGTACTGGCGGCCAAGGCCTGGACGACGAGCGCGAGCGAGATTGCCAGGGTCAGCGTCGCAGCCGAGGAGTCGAGCATGCCCGACAATGGGAAGGCCAGGATCGCGACCCCGAGTCCCCATCCGATGTTGTTCCATCGGCGCCCGAACCGGTCGGCGAGCAGCGCCGCGAGCGGGAGGGCGGCGATGAAGACGAGGTTGGCGACGACCCCCGCCCACATCGCGAGCTTATCGTTCACGTTATGGAAGCTGATGGCGTATGCCGGGGCGCTCACCGACCAGGTGTAGGAGAAGACCGAGGTGCCGCCGACCAGCATGACGACTCGCAGGATCGAACCACGCTGGGCCCAGATGTCCTGGATCGCCGTGCGTACCGATAACCGTGGGGAAGAAGTCGTGGTGTCGGGCGTGTGCTCGGTGAATGCCGCCGATTCGCGCAGTCCCCGGCGCAGGTAGAGCGCGAAGAAGCCGAGAACACCGCCGATGAGGAACGGTATGCGCCAACCCCAGTCGGCCATGGCGGAGGCGTCGATCCACGTGCGCATGACAGCGCCGAGAAGTGTGGCGAGCACCGTTCCGCCGACGGTGGACATGATGACCGTGCTACCCCACAGTGCGCGGTTGTCCGGGCGCGCTACTTCGGCGATGTAGGTGTATGAACCGCCCTGTTCACCGCCGTGCGCCACGCCTTGTACACATCGCACGAGCAGCAGCCACAGCGAGGCGAACGCACCGATCTGTTCGTAGGTGGGGGCGACCGCGATCAGAACGCTCGAGGCCGCAACGAGCGTCATGGTCAGGACCATGACGAATTTCCGCCCCCGGCGGTCGGCGACCAGGCCGAAGAGCAGGCCGCCGATCGGGCGCATGACGAACCCGACGGCGAAAACGGCCATCGTTGAGAGAAGGTTCGATACGGGGTCGGCCGAGTGGAAGAATTGGTTGGAGAAGTAGACCGCGAAGATCGCGAAGATGGTCCAGTCGAACCACTCCAAGGCGTTGCCCATGTTCACGGCCAGAATCATCCGGGCCTTGGCGCGGACTGTGCCGGGGGTGGCCGAGGACGCTGTTCCGGGGCTCTGCGGAGTGTCGTTGGGGGGTGGTGACGAGGTCATTTCGCGTTCTCCTTGGGGCGACAGCGTCGAGCGGATGGCCAGGTGACGCGCATCGGGACCGGCTGCCGGTGCTGATTCTCTATGGGGCTGGCGTTCAACGGTTTCGGCCCGGGGCGGGGAGTTGGTCACCGTGCGACGCGAGGTGAGGAGAGGGGGCACTCACGTATATGGCGTGAATCACAATGTAGGCCGACTTACCGACGAAGTCAATCAATCGTTTGAGTGGTTTCCCGGGCGTGCTCCGGGCTCCCGTATCGCCGCAGGTCGGCGTATTCGCCCGGCGCTCCGGGGTTGCGGGGGTTGGCTATTCGGCCGTACGGCAGTACTTCCGGTGCGTGGTGGTCGCTGCCGGGTGTCGTCCACCGCGGGAAGTCGCAAAGGGCTTACATCACTATCTTTTGTAAGTTAGAGTTCGAGTCTCGTGTAGCTCTGTGATCCCGATCTCAATGTGTGGAGGCCTCGTGACCATGTACGACGAACCGGCCGTCGCTGGGGGTGAGAGCGATCCTGTGGGCGGGTGGAAGCCGCGAGCCACACCACCGATCGGGGTCGACCTCACGAACGAGCAGGCGCTCGCCTGTGCGTTCCGGACCCTGGCGCACGGCGGATTCAGCGAGAATATGGCCGGTCACATCACCTGGGCGGATCGTGACGACGGCAGTCTTCTCATCAATCCGTGGGGGTTGTGGTGGGAGGAAGTCTCGGCCTCCGACGTATGCCGCGTCGATGCCGGCGGTGTGGTGATCGAGGGTAAATGGGATGTGACACCCGCGTACCACATCCATACCGAGCTGCACCGGCGGCGGCCGGATGCCCGCGTGGTCGTCCACAACCACCCCTACTATGTGACCTTGCTGGCCGCCGTCGGTGTACTACCGATGATCGCCCACCAGACCGGAAGTCTGTACGACGACGACCTGTCCCTGGTCAGCGAATACGATGGCGAGGTCGGCGATGCGGAACTCGGCCGGGATCTCGCCGTGCGCATCGGCGAGTGCAACAACGTGATCCTCGCCAGTCACGGCATCATCACCACCGCCGACACCATCGAACTCGCTGTCTACCGCGCGGCCTCGATCGACCGGTTCTGCCGGCTCGCCTACGACATCCTGTTGCTCGGCAAGGATCCGTTGCCGATCGAGAAGAGCATTCGCGTGGCGATGCAGAAAGCGCTCGTCGAGCGCGCCGCCGGCGTCTACTGGGCCGGTGCGGTACGCAAACTGCTCCGGACCGATCCCGGCGTTCTCCACTGAGCACATCTACCCCACCTCGTCCTGGCTGCGTGTCCGGCGCAGCCGGGTCTTCCGAACCCTGAACTCCAAGGATTTCTACGATGGCCGATCTCGACGAATTGATGCACAACACCGACTTCACCCAGAACGTCAAGGGGAAGGTAACTTTCCTTCCCGAGCCGGAGAAGGCGCACCGGCCCTTCCCGTTCATTTCGGTCGACGACCACATCGTGGAGCCGAAGAACACATTCGAGGGTCGCCTGCCCGCGAAGTTCGCCGACCGGGCACCGCGTGTGATCAATCGGGACGGCGCCGACCTGTGGGTATACGACGGCAAGGAGATCCCGAACGTCGGGTTCAACGCCGTGGTCGGTCGCCCGGTCGATGAGTGGGGGTTCGACCCGCAGCGTTTCGAGGATATGCGTCGTGGTTCCTGGGATATCCACCATCGTGTGCAGGATATGAACCTCTCGGGTGTGTATGCGTCCTTGAACTTCCCGTCGTTCCTCCCGGGTTTCGCGGGTCAGCGCCTACAGCTGAGCACCGACGATCAGGAACTGGCCCTGGCCGCGACGCGCGCATACAACGATTGGCATATCGACGAGTGGGCCGGGCCTTACCCCGATCGCATCATCCCGTGCCAGATCCCGTACTTCCTCGATCCGGAGATCGGCGCACAGGAGATCTACCGCAACGCGGAGCGCGGGTTCAAGGCCGTGACCTTCTCGGAGGGGCCGCACGCCCTGGGTCTGCCGTCCGTGCATTCGGGACACTGGGATCCGATCATGCGTGCCTGTGAGGAGACCGATACCGTGATAAATCTGCACATCGGTTCGTCGAGCACATCGCCGAGTACCTCGGCGGACGCACCCCCGGATGTATCCGGCACGCTGTTTTTCGGCTACGCCATGTTCGCCACGGTGGACTGGCTGTTCTCGAGGATCCCGGTGCGCTTTCCGAACATCAAGATCGTGATGTCGGAGGGTGGAATCGGCTGGGTTCCCGCGCTTCTCGACCGGCTCGACCATATGACCACGTACTCCTCGATGTACGGCACGTGGGACGGTATCGATATTTCGCCGGCGGATGTGCTGAAACGGAACTTCTGGTTCTGTGCGGTGGAGGACCCCAGCACGATGGTGCTGCGCGAACGGATCGGTATCGACCACATCCTGCTCGAAGAGGACTACCCGCACAGCGACAGTCTGTGGCCGCGGACCATGGAGGTCGTCAACGAGTCCATGAAGGGTCTTTCGGCCGAGGAACTGCGCAAGATCACATGGGAGAACGCATCGTTGCTCTACCGGCATCCGGTGCCGCAGAGCGTAATCGACGACCCGAACAGCTTCTGAGAAGAGCGGCCGTACCGGGCCCAGCACTGTGCGCGGGTCCGGTCAGCCGAAGAAGAGGCGATCACGGGCGACCGCCGGATCGAGGGGAACACGGGCGCGCTGCGGGTCGTGCGGATACGTCTGCACATCCCGCAGGTGGCGAGCCGCGATCACCCGCGCCGATGCTGCGTCGCCATCTTCGATGCACTGCAGGATCTGTCCGTGTACCGCCAGCGCCTGCGCCCGCTCGGTGAGTGGAATACTCGTGGGATCGGCTCGTTCGCTGGCCCAATCCGTGACATGACTCGACCACAGGGATTCGAGGGCGCCCGCCAGCACTATCAACGAGCGGTTGCCGCACAGCTGTACGACGGATTCGTGGAACCGCCGCGACAGCGTGGTAGCGGCCACGAGATCGTCGAGCTCGCGCAGTGATTGTTCGTGCAGGGCACGCAGCACGGGCACGACTGTCTCGGCGCGGTCGTCACGTTCGGCGCACAGGGCCGCGCACATCGGTTCGACTTCATGGAGCGCGCGACCCACATCGGTGATATCGGTGTCGGACATCGCCAGCACCATCGAGAGACTGTAGGCCACATTGCCGGGAGTAGGGCGGTGCACCACCGCTCCACCACGGTTGCCGCGACGGACGCGCAGTAGCCCCTCGGCTTCGAGGATCCGCATCGCCTCCCGCAGCGACTGGACGTTGACCGGGTACTGGTCGCGCATTTCGGCTTCCTTCGGCAGGACATCGCCCTCGGCGAGGTCGCCCCGAAGGATCCGTTCCCGGATCTGGTCCGCCACCATCTCGGCCAACCGCCGCCAGCGCAGATTGCCGGGGTCGGGGACCGGGGACTTGCGGTCGTGTCCCGGTGCGGGCACCGCCGTCACATCCTTCCGATCTGGAACGCCAATTCGCATTAAATTACCAAACTTAGTGAAGTTCGAATCCGGCGCGGGTCTGTACCTGCCGCACGGCTCCGGCTGTCCGCTCCCGCCACCGGCGCCCGATATCGCCGATATCGCTGCGCAGGTATCGCGATCCGCTCAACCGCCCCGTTCGTAGAGTGCGCGGACAGTGTCGACCGTATCGGCCTCGGCAGGGGATTTGTCGTCGCGGTAGCGCACCACGCGGGCGAACCGCAGCGCCATGCCGCCGGGGTAGCGGGTGGAAGTTTGGACCCCGTCGAAGGCGATTTCGACGACCTGTTCGGGTCGCAACCGCACCACATATCCGTCGGTCGGGCCGTCGGCGAGTTCGGTGAAGCGTTCGGTCTGCCATGCCAGCATGGCGTCGGTCATCCCCTTGAAGGTCTTGCCCAGCATCACGAAACCGCCGCTGCCCGGATCGCGGGCGCCCAGATGAATATTCGACAGGGTGCCGGTGCGGCGGCCGGAACCCCATTCGACGGCGAGCACGACGAGGTCCAAGGTGTGTACGGGTTTGACCTTGAGCCAGCCGGCGCCGCGGCGGCCGGCCTCGTAGGGTGCCGACGGCGACTTCGCCATCACACCTTCGTGCCCGGCAGCGAGCGTGCGATCCAGGAAAACCTGTGCCGCAGCGGAATCGGCGGTCACCAGGCGGTCCACGCGCTGGGCGGCAGGGACGAGCGCGTCGAGTGCGGTGAGGCGGTCCCGGGTGGGCAGATCCAGGAGATCGGTGCCGTCGAGGTGGAGCAGATCGAAGAAGAACACGGAGAGGGGTTCGAGATCGCCCGGATGTTTGCGGCCGAACCGGGCTGCGGTGACCTGGAACCGTTGCGGCCGCCCATCGGGTCGCAACGCGATGGCCTCGGCATCGGCGATCAGATCGGTGGCGGGGAGGGAAAGGGTGGCCGCAACGACTTCGGGGAACCGGGAGGTGACATCGTCGAGGCTGCGCGTATACACCGAGACCGCCGATCCGGCGCGGTGGATCTGTACGCGCGCGCCGTCCAGTTTCGCCTCGAATATCGCGGTCCCACCGAGCCGCTGAAGTGCGTCGTCGACCCCGGACGCGGTCTGCGCGAGCATCGGCCCGACCGGCCGTCCCGCGCTCAGCCGGAACTCCGCCAGCGCCGGCCGTCCCCCGGTGAGCGCCTCGGCTGCCACGGTGGGCAGGGCGCCGGCCAGCATCGCCGCGCGCCGGACCTCGGCCGCGGGAATCCCGGCGGCTTCGGCGACCGCATCGGCCATCACGCCCGCCAGCGCGCCCTGGCGCAGCTCACCACTGAGCAACCGGCGCAGGAACACCTGCTCGGTGCCGGTTGCCGACTCGAACAGATCGCGCACCAGATCGGCGCGTGCGGTCCGGGAACCCCGCCCGGCGACCGCGCCGATCCGCGAGAACCGTGCGTCGACATCGGCGACAGTGAGGGTCGGAGTGGTAGCGGGCGGCGGCAGCGTGCGCAATGCCGCCCAGCCCACACCGATCTGGCGTTGCGGTAGTTCACCCGAGAGCCAGGACGCGGTCACCGCGACCAGTCGCCCGTCACCGTCTGCCGCGATGCAGTTCAGCAATGTGGCCAGACGTCGGGTCTTGGCCAGCCGCGCCGAAGCGGATGCGATCTCGGCGGACGCGGCGGCGACCTCGGCTAACAGCACGTCAACAGCCTGGCATGGACACCGGCTACGGGCAATCGACGGAGCAGTAAAGGGCCGATCGTGTCGGCGGCACACATCCTCCGGGCAGTCGGCCCGGGCCGGCTCGTCCCCGGAGCGGCATATGTGTGGTGGCCCGCCGTCCGCCACAATGTGCGGCCACCACATGACCGGACGGGGCCGCCTGCATGATCCTGCGGTACGGAAGACCCCACAGAATTGTTCCGGGGAGCTCAGCATTCGCTGCGCGCCGGGAGGCCACGCAGGCGTTCGTCCAGCCAGATCATGGCTTCGGGATAACCGAGACCTGCCGCGATGAGGTGTTCGCCGGGCACGCTCCGATAAACCGCGGTGACCCCCAGCGCACACTGCTCACGGTAGAGATTGCGCGCGCCCTCGGCGGGGATCCAGAACTCTTGTTCACCGTTGTAGATGTAGAGCGGTGTCGCCGACGCGAGTCCCGCCATCCGGGTCACCGCGTAGATATCGCGTGCCGATGCCGAATGCAGCGGGTCGGCGATATTCGCCGCGATATCGATCGGCAGATGCAGGACACCGGGTAGCGCGAAAACGCTGATGCATTGATCCTTGATCGGCGAGGTGCTCACCCACTGGGCGAGGTGGTTCATCCGGGCCAGGAGTTCGGGCCGCTCGCGCGCGATACCGAAAACGGCCGCCATGAACACGCCCGAAGCGAGATTGCCGTTCATACTGCGGGACAGGATCTCGTAGTCGGCGGGCACCCCGCCGAGCGCCGCACCGGCCAGGGACGGTGCGAGTTCGGGTGCGTAACTCTCGATCAGTTTCACCGCGCCGTGCGTGGCGATCGCACCACCGGAGTAACCGGTCATTGCGAACCTGCTCGCGCCGAACTCGGCCGGACGCCAACCACGTACCGCCCGGACCGCATCCAGCACCGCGTGGCCCGCGACATAGGGTTCGGCATAGGCCATCAACGGTCCCTCGTGATCCGGGATGAGTACCGCATAGCCCCGTAACGCGGCCAGCTGTGTGGTGGGCGGGAGGAAATCGGTGACCGCGCTGTGGACCGAGAGGCCGTGCGAGAGTGTGTAACCCGGCGTGCATCGACGGCCGAGAGCGTCGATGGGGAGATTGTTGACCAGCACCGGCCGCGCCCCGGGTACCGGGGAGGCGGTCGCCGGAATCACCAGCGTGGCCGTGGCGAACGACGGGCGGCCGTGCGCATCGGTGGTCCGGTATTTGAACAGCACCGCCTGCCGGACCGGCACCGCGACCAGCGGCGCGGCCGTGGTGGTGACATCACGGACCTCGATCACCGCACCCGGGGCGAAGCCGGCGAGGTCCGGCGGCCACCGATCGAATATCGGGTCGCCGGACGGCGCGGGCAGCACCGCCTGATGCAGCGCAGCCAGTTCCGGTGCCGGATGGTTGTTTTCCACCTTCGGCACCGGATGGGGACCGGATGCGATCGGTGGCGGCGGAAGCACCTGGTCGATCCACTGCTGAACACCGGGGAGGAACCCACCGTTCGTCTCCGCGGGCGGTGGAAACAGCGGTAGTGCAGGTAGGGGAAGGCCTGGTGGTGCCGGCGGCTGGGCCGCCGCCTGGCCCACGAGCAACGGTACGATGACGAGCAACGCGAGTGCGCCGGCACGTAAACATCTCATGGCACACGCCCCTGGATGCGACGTCGAAATATGCGGCACCCGAGGCGATGTGGAGTTCCGTCGCCCGAAACGTCCCCTGTCGTACCGGGACCTGGGCCCAGGTTACGTGACCGAGAGCCGGAGGCAGTGCTACGTCACAAGATTGAGACGAGCCGCGACCGATTCGAGACAACACGGTGGCGATACGGAATCGACCTCACCACCCCGCAGTCCACCCATCCGGTGGTGGAGTGCGCCCGCCGGTCAGTTCCCGGACTTCGCGTCGGACAGGATGTCGGTGAGCGGCAACCGCGGCGTGCGTTCCGGCGGCCGGTCGCGGTGCGGTGGCGCGCCCACTCTGACCAGTATCTGGGGCAGCTGGTCGCTGTCGAGCAACTGCCGGACCGCGCGCCTGCTGTCCGGGATCTCGGTCAGATGGGTGAGCGGACAGGTCGCGTACCCCGCGAGGGTGGACTCCAGGAGTACGGCCGAGACCGTTTCACCGGACCGAACGTGTTCTGCGGGCGAATCTCCGGCCGTGGAAACCACGAGCACCGCAGCATGGTCGGACGAGTTCTCATCGGTGTGCCCGGTATCCGACGATCGGGTCGGGAAGCTGCGGCCGATATCGACCTGCTCATGCTCTCGTGGCGAAACCAGCGAGGATTTCGGTACACCGGTGGCGCCGATCACGTGCCCGGTCCACCAGTGCAGCTCCGCGTGATAGTTCGAATCGTAACGGCGGCGCGCGCCCGTCAACCGCGTGGCGTGGGCGAGCGCGGGGTGGCTTTCCTCGGGCAGGATCTCCACGGCGGTGTCTGCGGAAACGATCGCCGATCGCAGCATCGGCTCGAACTCCGGCCAGCCGGGCGGCGGCCCGAACGGCAGGCGATCCGTGTAGCGCCGGTCGATCGCGTCGGCGCGGGCACGGTCGGCATCGGTCACGGTGGGCGAACGATCGAAGGTGATGTCCGCGAGGTGGGCCTTGTTGTTGGGGTCGGGGAAACGCGCCACGGACAGACGCCAACCGGCAGCCGCCATGGCCGCCCGGAAGTGGTCCAGGGTGGCACCGCAGCTGATCAGCATCTGGCGACCGCCGGGATCGGTCGTGGTCAGCATTCGCTCGGGTACCGCGAACAGCCGCAATACCTCGCCGTCGGACTGCCACCGCCACGGCTGGGTGTTGTGCAGTGAAGGAGCCCGTGCCGCGAGGCGGACTGCGTCCGCGATTGTCGACCCGCTGGGACCAGCGCTCATATCCCGACCATACCTATCCACAGGCACCGGGTGCGCCACCACACGCGGCCCGCTCTCGATGGTGGAGCGAGCCGGATCGGGTCTCGGGCAAGTCCTCCGATCCCGGCCTCACCAGGAATTTACGGTGGGAGAAGTGCCGAGTTCGCGTGTGTCGGCCGATCGTCACGAGTGCCTCGCCTCCTATCCTGAAGCTCATCACGATCGAGTGTCGTTTCGTGCCGGCCGGATAGCCGGCTCGGCAGCGGGGATGCTCATGCGTACTACCGGTGTGGCCTCTCGTGCCTCTCGCCACCGGCGCCGGTTCCCTCCACGGCGGCCTCCGACCGAGGACCGCTGCACGAAAGGGGCAAGAAATGGTTCTCCCGGGGAAACACATCGTGGCCGGTATCGACGGTTCGGAGGCGTCGCTGGGTGCCGCCAGATGGGCCGCCGCGTTCGCGGGCAGACTCGGGCTACCGCTGCACCTGGTGCATTCGTCGCCGGCCACGGGTCCGATACCCGATGTGGCATTCGGCGCCGAGGAACTGGAAGAACTGCAGCAGGCCTATCGGTCCGATCTGTTGAATTCGGCCGAAACCGCACTTCGCGAATGGGTGCCCGAGGTCGAGCTGAAATCGATCGCCGACAACAAAGCACCCGCAGCAGGGTTGCTCGAAGCGGCAGGGCAGGCCGCGATGATCGTGCTGGGAGCGACAGGCGCCGGTTCGGTCGAACGCTGGCTGCTGGGGTCGACCGTGCTGCGGGTGGCCAACAAGGCAGTGTGCCCGGTCGCAGTATGGCGAGGGGAACTCGCCGAGGCCGCCCTCGACGACCGCCCGATCGCCGTGGGATCCGACGGAAGCCCGATATCGGAGGCCGCGACCCGGTTGGCTTTCGAATGGGCCGAGCTACTGTCCGTGCCGGTGACAGCGGTGCGGACGTGGACCGGCAGCTCGGCGGTCGCGTCCGCCGACCCAGGCACGATACAGAAACGGGGCCGGACCGCGCTGGTCATCGATTGGGAGGCGATCGCACGCTCGGAAGAAGGCGAACTCGCGAAAATCATCGCCCCGTTTCGGGAGCAGTTCCCCGAGGTCGCCGTGGAACTGCGGTCTCGGCGTGGGTCGGCGGCGCGAGAACTGCTGTACGCGCTCGATCATGCCCAGATGGCGATCGTGGGCAGCAAAAGCTGGGGACGCGTCCGGGGCGCCCTGCTGGGATCGACCGGCCAGAACCTGCTGCACCGTGCCGACCGCCCGATCGTCATCTACCGCACCGCGGACTCCTGAGGCCCGATGCCCGACCTCATCACAGCTCTACCGCAGAGTTACTCGATGATCCCGGGTTGTCGTCCCGACAGGTGCCGGCCGGGGGTGTTCATCACTCGCGGCAGGATCGCCCCGAGCGCGATCATGCCGAGGCCGAGTCCGAAGTGCAGCCAGTTGTCGGCGGTGTCGAGCGGGACGAAATTGGCGTCGCTGGTCTGGTCGATCAGCAGGCCGTACACCCAGAGCAGCAGGTAAATCACCCCGCCCACCAGCAGGTAGGTGCGGGCCAGCACCGCACTCATTCCCGCGGCGAGGCCGGCCACACCGAATACCAGGTGCACGATATTGTGCAGTATCGAAACGTTGAACAGCCCGAGTAGTTGCGCTTCGGAATGGTGTCCGGCCCATTCCATGGTGTCGTAATTCGTGGTGATGCCCGGAATGAAGCCGAGCACGCCTGCCAGGAGAAATACCGCGCCGACCGCCATGGCGGCGAGCTGCACCGGTGAACGGGCAGTGCGGGTCGAACTGGTGGGGTTCGACATGGTCTCGTCCTCCCTCCCGCTGTCTTCGCGAGACCGTCTCGCGAATCGGCAACCGGATGCCGCCGCGAATGCCCGTGTGGAGCCGCGACAAACCTCGGTGCGGGCTATCGCAAAGCGATCGGAAAATGAACGGTAGACGCAGGCGCCGGTTCGGTGCTGCTGTCCCGGCAGGTGATGGTGACCGGATCGGCATGCCCGGGACCGGAGTCGACTTCCAGGCCGCGTTCATCGATGAGCGCCGTCGAATGGTGCCCCCGGTACATGACCGCGTGCCGGCCACGTAGGCGTCGAACAGTTCCGTCCACGCCGCCGCGTGCGCGCCGGCGGTATCGGTCACCACGCCGTCGTGGTCGAGAAGGACCGCCTCGTGCATCGCGAATAGATTCCGCGCGCGGGGTGCAGGTCGAGGTCCGAATTCGCAGGGGATGGGCCGGAGGTCTCCGTTCCCTCGCGCGGCGCGGTCCCCGGCGGCCTGGTCCGGTCGTCAGGCTCCATGAGCTACGAGAACAGGGCAGTGGGCGCGCTGGACGAGGATATTGCTCGTCGATCCCAGGAGTAACCCGCGGAACCCACCGCGACCGCGGCTTCCGACGACCACCAATTGCGCGGTTTCCGACCAGTGGAGCAGATGGAGATCGGGGCCCGCGAGATACCTCTTCCGGGTCACTTCGACCTCGGGATACTTCGGCGACCACCCGGCGAGCCATTCGGTCATCCGGGCATCCATCTCGGTGGCGATCGCGGGATCGTCGATCGTCTCCGGCATACCCGCGAACCAGTGCGTCCGGAGATCGTGCCAGGTGTGTACCGCGACCAGTGGCACCCGCCGTAATGCGGCTTCGGCGAAGGCAGCGCCCACGGCCGCGTTGCTCACCACGGTGCCATCGATTCCGACCACCACCGGCCGTTCGCGGCGGCCGTCGGCTCCGGCGCCGCGGACCACGACGACTTTCCCGTGCCCGCTACTGGCGACGGCGAGCACAGTCGAGCCGAGATGGGCGAGGGCCGACCCTTCTCCGGTCCAGCCGATCACGGTCATTTCCGCGGTGGCCGATTCGTCGATGAGCAGTCGCGCCGGCGCGGCGCCGGACAGTTCTGTTTCCACCGGCAGTGCCGGATCTATATGCAGCGCCGCCGCGCGGGCACGGTCGAGGCAATCCCGCCCATGCCGGGCGAGAGCTTCGCCGACCGGCGGCGGCACACCGGGCCGGGCGGCGGTGTTGTCACCGTGCACGATGCGCAACGTGCGCTGCCGGAGTGCCGCTTCGCGGCTCGCCCAGTGCACGGCCGCCGTCGCGGCTTCGGATCCGTCGACTCCGACAACGACAGGAGCGTCGGGCTCTGGAGATGGTGCCGAGCTGTCCATCGGCGCGGTTCCTTCGGCTCGGGTTTCCGCGTGCTTCGTGATCGGTCGAGCCGGTGCGGCGACCGAGATCCGCTGTCGTCCGTCACCGGCGAGAGCACCTACAGTTGATCATAGATCGATGCAGTGTCGGTCACCTCGGGAGCGGGTGTCGCGCGCCTGATTCGCCGGAATGACACTCGGCTCCGTCGGGCAGGCGGTTCTGCACGGAACTCGTATTCCGGTCATCATCGCATCGGCGCGAGAAGGGTTTGGACGCACGGAGTTTACGCACGCTGCGCCCGGGACGAACCCTGCCCAGCGGGGCGTTCTACGTGATCGGCGGCGTGCCGGTGCATCGGCCGTGGCCGCCGGCGAACGAAGCTTGAAGTAACCAGAAATTCTTACCGATCAGCAGCAGTGCTGGCGTCTGGTTGGTTACCGCATGGTCAGGCCGGTCGCCGAATTGTATTTGTGGAGTGGGCGCGGTGAAGTGCGCTGGTACCTGTGCATTCGGCGTCTCGTCGAGCGAGTTTCCGTCAAGCCGGTCGGACTCCGAAACCTGGACAGCTGTCTGGTACAGCTGGTAAGTTACTCGATATTCCACGGATGTGGAGTGCCAGGTTTCACCGTTGCGGCGGTGATCGAACTCAATGAGGAGTGGCGGCATGGACGGACTCGACAGGCGAAGCGCGTTGAAAGCCGGAGGGGTGGCCGGGGCTGCCGGGGCATTCGCGGTGATGGCGGCGACCGCTACGGGGCGCGCGCAACCGTGGACATGGTCACCGCAGGGTTCGGTAGCCGGATCCGGATCCGGTGCCGACCCGATGACCGTGTGGGACCCCGAGGCCGACGAGCTGGTCGGCAGACTGATCGACCGGGGCGAGGTGCCCCGGATCAACGACGCATTGCGGACCTGGACCAGGAACGGTCAACCACTGCCCGCCGGATTGCCACCGGAATTACGGGATTTCATGGAATACGCCCGGCAACTGCCGCCGTGGACCGATCCGGCAAAACTGGATACGGCGATCCAGTTCAACAAGAAGCGCGGACTGTATCTCGGTGTGCTGTACGGGTTCGCCAGCGGCATGATGAGCACCGTCATCCCGAAGGAAGCCCGCGCGGTCTACTACTCCAAAGGCGGGCACGACCTCGAGGACCGGATCTCCAAGACCGCCAAACTCGGCTACGACATCGGCAGTAACAACGCCTACGCCCCCGACGGCGAGATGATCGTCACCTGCGTCAAGACCCGGCTCGTGCATGCGGCGGTCCGCCACCTCCTGCCACAATCACCGCACTGGGTGCACTCGGCCGCGGAAGATATCCCGATCAGCCAGAACGACATCATGGTCACCTGGCACAGCCTGCCCACGACCGTGATGAAACACCTGACCTCGTGGAAAGTGCCGATCCCCGGGCACGAATCGGAGGCCTTTCTGCACTCGTGGCAGGTCGCCGGGCATATGCTCGGCGTGCGCGACGAATACATCCCGAAATCGTGGCCGGAAGCCAACTCCCAGGCGGCGCAGGTCCTCGACCCTATCCTGGCGCCGACCCCCGAAGGGATCAAACTGGCCGACCGGCTGCTGAGCCTGGGCGCCAATATCGACCTCACGATCCTCAGCAAACCCGTTCTCGGCGCATTCACCCGCTTCCTGCTCGGTGATCACATCGCCGACGGCCTGCACATCCCGCGCGAACCGGTCTGGGATCCGCTGCTCCGGTTCAGCTGGGGGCCTTTCATCGCCGTCCGCGAGGGCATTCTCACCGCGGTCCCGCCGGCCGCCGACCCCTACTGGCTGCTCGACGAATTCCTCCGCAAGGCCGCACTCATGTACCTGTCCGAACTGCGGATGCCGATCAGTATCGAAATCCCCACCATGAACCGCGATATGAGCGTGCCACCGCGCTGACACATCGAAGGGTGCCGAAAACATGCCTTCCCCCGCATCTTTCGACTCCACGCCGGAACCGGACGCGGATCCGCCGATCTATGATCGGATCGGCGGCCGCGAAGCCCTCGAAACCGTCGTCGAAGACTTCTATGCCCGCGTCCTCGCCGACGAGGTTCTCCAGCCGTTCTTCACCGGCATCAACATGTCCCGGATGAAAGGCCGGCAGGTCGAATTCTTCGCGGCAGCTCTCGGTGGTCCCGACCCCTACATCGGTGCCTCGATGAAACAGGTACATCAGGGTCGCGGTATCACCCGATACCACTTCGACCTCGTGGCCTGCCACCTCACTGATGCGCTGACCGGTGCGGGAGTGCCGTCGGAGCTGGTGGCCGAAATCATCGCCGCAGTATCACCGCTGGCCGCTGAGATCGCGCCGAATCCGTGACCGGTCGCTCAGTACACGAACTTATGCCTGGTAGACACCACATTCACTATCGAAGGAACGTTATGACGCCCGCAATCATTCGTCTTGCCGTCGCCTCCGTCGCGGCGGCAGGTCTCGTCGGCGCCGCGGCCGGAGCGGCGGCCCAACCGGCCTCGTCCCCGGCCGCCGCACCGGTGGCCGAGGGCGAATCCGGCACCGGCTCCTCGGCGTTGGACTCCGGTTCGGCGGCCGCACGAACAGCCGGGATACTCGCCGGGAACGGCGATATCATCGGAATTATCGTCCTGCTCGGCGTGACCCCGTTCCAGATCCTGACCGACGGTGTCTGCGATATGGCCACCATGTCGGCCCTGCCGAGCCCCTGCTCTCCGGGCCCGGCGCATTACACGGGATGACTCCTACCGCGGGATGACGAACCGAGAGCGGTTCAAGCGGCAAGCCCGGAATCGCGAATGGCTTCGGCCAGCGGCTCCAGAACGGCCGGGTCGTGCGGCGGTGGCAGGTAGATGATCGCGAGTTCCAGACCCTCGGCGCCCAGCGCGGCCGCCCAATCGATGGTTTCGGCGTAGCCGAGCTCGGGTTCGAGCCGCTTCTGCGCCGAGAGCAGGATCTCCTTCGGATCGCGGCCGATATCGGCGCAATGGGCGGCCAGCACCTCGCGTTTGCGGACGAAATCGGCGGGAGTGCCGCCGACGAAGTTCCAGTGCTGGGCGTACCGGGCGGTGGTCCGGAGGGTGCGTTTCTCACCGTTGCCGCCGATGCAGATCGGGGGGTGCGGGCGCTGCGGGCCTTTGGGGTCGTTGCGGGCGCTGTTCAGCTGATAGAACTTGCCGTCGAAATCCGTTGTCTCCTGGCTCAACAGCCCGATCAGGACCTGGCAGGCCTCGTCGAACCGGTCGAGGCGTTCGGTGATGCTGCCCAGTTCGATACCGTAGGCGCCGGATTCCTCCTCGTTCCACCCCGCGCCGATACCGAGCTCGAGACGGCCACCGGAAATGATGTCGAGGGTGGCGGCCATATTGGCCAGCACTGCCGGATGGCGGTAGTGCACGCCGGTGACCATGGTGCCGAGCCGTAGACGTTCGGTGGCCTGCGCGAGCGCGGTCAGGGTGGTCCATCCCTCCATGCACGGACCGGTGGAATCGGAGAAGATGGGGTAGAAGTGGTCGAAGGTCCAGCCGGATTCGTAGATCTCGATATCGTCGGCGGCCCGCCAGACGGCCAGCATATCGGCCCAGGTCGTGTCCTGCGGGGAAGTCTTGAAGGCGAATCGCATGAGAACAGGCTAGAAGTTGGAGCGCGCTCCAGGTCAATATCGCCTCGGCGGGTCGGCGCGCAGGGTGTGCACAATACGATTATGCGGTCGACCGATCGGCTGCGCCCGCGGGCATACCGACTCGCACGGAGATCTGATGGGACAGGACGGCCATCGCGAAGACACCCACCGCGAAAGCCGCCACTGCGCCGAAACCTTCTGTCGCGAATTCGGCGAAGGCGTTGAGGACGGTGAATATCAGCGCCGCGATGCGCAACGTCTGCACCGGCCACAACGGGCCCGCCCGGCGGTAACAGATCATCGCCGGAGCCGCTGTGGCGAGGGTCAGGCAGGCACTGACGAAGAGGATCAGTTCGGCGATACCCATCCGATCCACATCGATCACGGTGTCGGAGGCGCGCAGGGACAGCCCGCCGGTCAACAGCGCGACGACCCCGGTGATCACTCCCGCTGCCGAGGCCACGACCAGCAGCCAGCCGATGATCGGTACCCATCGGGGGCTGCGGAGGAAACCGGGAACGAGACGCGGCAAGAACTGCTGGACCGAATACAGCCGGTCCACTCGATGATCGGCCGCGTCCAGCAGCAGCCGGATACCGTGCACAGCAGGCGGATCGGCACCCCCGTCCTCGGCGCGGTCCAGCATCGCGCGGGCCGCGCTGCGCCGATGCGCGGGTAAACCGCCTGCCATGCCGGTTGCCGCGATCGCCGCGGCATTGGCGAGATACTCGTCCACCGTCGGTGCCCGCACGATCCGCACCAGCCGGTTCGCGACCAGGATCACCAGCACCAGCACATACATGATCTCGGCGGCCGGCCCGTAGAAATAATCGTTATCGGCGGTGACGAATTTGCCGACTTCGTCGAGGAACAAACCGAACCCGATACCGCCGATCACCACGGCCACCGCCCGCGCCGTGAAACCGAGCAGCAGCCAGCCCAGCAGCAGCGCCACCATCATCGCGGCACCGCCGTACAGGGCGTGCGCGATATGGAGCGAACCACCGCCGACCTGCGGATAATCGGTGAGCGCGAGGTAGGTGCGGGTCACCAGGATGGTGATGATCGCGATGACGAGGAATGTTTCGGCGGACGCGTTGCCGTAGGTATTGCGCACGATCCTGGTGCGCCGCCGAGCGGTGCGGGGCGCGGGCATCGCGCTCACCGCCGGATCGACCGGAACGTCACCGGCCACCCCGCCTCGACGCCCGCTGTCCCGAACCACTGCCTGCCCCTGCCGTCGGACCCTGCCTGCACACGCAATCGGCATACGCGCCGGAAGGCGACAATATCCCGGTACCCGGGCAAAACCGGGTAACCCCTGTCGGTGGCACGGCCGGCCGTCAGGCTCGTCCGCATCGCAGTTCCGTCCAGAACGGGTGAAAGGCCGACGCTCGACCGGCGCCCATCGCCGACCGGGACCTTGTGCGGTACGGCTCACTCACGCGCTGGCGAAGCCTTCTGGTCTTCGGGTGGAACCGGGCATGGATATCTCGACACTCTCAGAGCGTGGCTGCGTCGGGGCGGCAGGCGCCTGCGGCCCACCGGATCACCGCTGGGCCGCAGCCGAGTACGCATCGGCCGGCATTTCGTTTCTCGCCGCGATGAGCGCCGAAGTGTCCTACGCCGGCGTCCGGGCGAGCTGAACCGTCGGCCCGGGGTCAGCGAGTGGCGATAATCGCCGAGCCGTGGCCGAAGAGGCCCTGGTTCACCGCAATACCCGCCCGAGCATCCTCCACCTGGCGGCCGTCGGCCTCGCCGCGCAACTGCCAAGTCAGCTCGCAGACCTGCGCGATCGCCTGCGCGGGAATCGCCTCACCGAAACAGGCCAGCCCACCACTGGGGTTGACCGGGATACGCCCGCCCAAGGTTGTGGCGCCGCTGCGCAGCAGTTCCTCCGCGCCGCCGGTCTCGCAGAGACCGATATCCTCGTACCAGTCCAGTTCCAGCGCGGTGGACAGGTCGTACACCTCGGCCAGCGACAGGTCGGCGGGGCCGAGCCCGGCCTCTTCGTACGCGGCGTGCGCGACGGCGGAACGGAATTCGCGCGGCGGTGGCTGGACGGCCACGGCGGAATCCGTCGCGAAATCGGGCAGATCGATCACGGTTTTCGGGAATGTCGGCGTGACCGTCGACAGCGCCCGGACGCGGACCGGATCGGTGACACCGTGGCGGCGTGCGTACTCCATCGACGTCAGCACCAGTGCGGCGCCGCCGTCGCTGGTCGCGCAGATATCCAGCAGGCGCAGCGGGTCCGAGACGACCGCCGAGGCCGCGACATCCTCGGCCGTGACCTCCTTGCGGTAGCGGGCGTACGGGTTGTTCAGGCCGTGCTTGGCGTTCTTCACCTTGACCGCGGCGAAATCGTCGAGCGTGGCACCGTGCAGCGCCATCCGCCGGCGGGCGTACAACGCGAAATAGATGGGGTTCGTCGCACCGAGCAGGTGGAAACGCAACCAGTCCGGATCGTCGCGGCGTTCGCCGCCGACCGGCTGGAAGAAACCCTTCGGGGTGGCGTCCGCGCCGACCACCAGCGCTACATCGCACAATCCGGCCAGGATCTGGGCGCGGGCGTTGGCGATGGCCTGGGCGCCGGAGGCGCAGGCGGCGTAGCTGCTGGAGATCCGTGCACCGGACCAGCCCAGCGCCTGGGCGAAGGTCGCGCCGGAAACGAACCCGGGGTATCCGTTGCGGATGGTGTCGGCACCGGCGATATAGCCGACGTCACGGTGGTCCACCCCGGCATCGGCCAATGCCGCACGCGCCGCGACCAGCCCGTATTCGACGAAATTGCGCCCCCATTTGCCCCACTGGTGCATACCCGCACCGAGGACGGCGATATCGCGGTCATTCGACTCAGGCATCGACCGGCCTCCACATCCACACCGTATGTTCTGCTTCCTCGTCTTCGTACAGCACGCCCAGGGTCAACTCGACCGGCATCCCGACGGCCAGATCGTCCACCGTGAGGCCACGCACCACCTGACCGAGAATCACCATCTGCTCGACCTCGAGCTCCACCGCCGCGACGACGTACGGTTCGAACGGTTCGGGGGAGACATAGGGCGGTGGCGGCTTGTACCGGGCGTCCGCATACGACCAGATCCGGCCGCGGGTGGAGAACAGGTACTCGGCGAGCTCGGAGCCGTCCTTCGGGCCCGTGCACTGCGGGTTGCGGCAGGCCAGGGTGTTCCGCGGGAAGTACGGCGTGCCGCAGGTAGTGCAGCGACTTCCCTTCAGGCGCACCGTGCCGTCATCCGCGGTGAACCAGTCGGCCACGGCGGGGCGTTGTTCTTTCTGCACAACCCCGACCGTATAGGAACAGGTTCTACTTTGGGGCCGGAAACCCACTCCATGGGAGTGCGACCGGAGGTACGGTGAGGCCGGATCGGGAGGTAACGGCCTCCTCGAGTCGATCTGGAGTACCACACACGATGGGCAGCGAAGTCATCGAACCGCAGTCGATCCGCAACGTCACGGTCGTCGGGGACCCCGACGCGACCGTCCGAGTCGTGCACCGTCTACTCCGTGATCTCACCAGAACCGGGACCGGCGTATCGGGCACTGTCCACTGGACCGCTGACCATACCGAACACACGATCCGTATCGCCGAGCTGTCGAGCCACGCCCCCACTGCCACGCTGGAACGGTCCATCCGGGTGGCCGACGGGCTGATCGCGGTCATGGACGCCGCCGCGAAACGCGACCCGCGGCTCGAGACGGCATTGCGCATCGCCGACGATCACCAGGTAGCCCGGCTGTGCCTGGTGACCGGCCTCGACCAGCCCGCCGCCGACTTCGGCCACTGCCTCCGGATGATCGCGGACACGCACGGGGCCGTGCCCTTGGCTCTGCAGATCCCGCGCGGTCTCGGCACCGAGTTCGAAGGCGCCGTCGATCTGATCTCGATGCGGGAGCTCGAACCGGTGGCCGCCGCCCTCGCCGGGATTCATCGCCGAGCTGCCGAAGAGTGGTACCGCCACCTGGTCGACACAGTCATGGAACAGGACGACGCGGATACCGCCGGCGTTCCCGGCCCGTGGAAGATCCCGGCCGGCCGACTACACCACCGCGTCCGCTACCTCACCCATATCGGCGATATAGCGCCCGTCCTGTGCGATACAACCCCCAGCAGCCACATCACCCCGCTCCTGGACGCCATCGTCCGCTACCTGCCCTCACCCCTGCACGTCTGCCAACCGGAACACGCCCTCGACTACTGACCGGCGCCCGGGTCGGCACATGTTGTGGATCTTCCCGGTGACTCGGCGTGACGACTGCCGTTCCCGGTGCGGTCCCGCGCTCGCCCGCCGTCCGGTACTCACGCCGCGGTGCGGTCGGGATTCCCGTGCCGATATCGAGGAACTGGCCGATCCCGGCCTCGGCGGCGAACCAGGCGGCCCGGTGCATGAAATCGCGGTTGGCCCGGGCGACCTTGCGCGCGTTCGGAACCGCCGGCTCCACCTTGGCGGCGGCTTTCTGGTCCGCCGGATAGTTGTCCTTGCCGCCGAGCAGGTAGTCGTAGATACGGGCGCTGTGCGGCTTATCGGTGTGCAGATCCAACGAATTTCCCACCACAGCATACTCCGATCGGAGAACTATACTCGCCCATCACGGTCGACCATATCGCCGATCCCGGCTCGACCGGATGCGATGTGTGAGACCGACGGTTCGCCACCGAGGACAGACCCCGCCGGCCGCCGGAGAGGGCATTCCGGCCGCACCGGGGTGGGGCGGCATCGGCGTGGCCGTGTGCCGGTACCGCGTATTCTGACCGGTCGGTTCTCCTTATCATTTCGGTCTCGGAGCCAACGGTGTGGCGATGAATTGATATCGGTGCCGCGCGTGAGCTGGCGTTCGTCGACGAATTGTGCCCTCGGCGACGCGATCTCATCTGCACTGGCAGCACGGGTGAACAGATTCTGAAACAGCGAACGCTGCGATCTGTTCCGAGTGTTCAAATGTGTTGTGCCGCGGTCGCGAAATCCCGGCACACTTTCCTCCCGTCCATCCGGTGGTGGTTATGGCCGCAAGAAATGTGCTCGAAGGCCACCGAGTCTTCGCGACGAATGACCCCGGCGAAGCTTGTCGGCGCAACAGTGAACTATTGCGCGCACATACCCTCCGTCCACTGTCGGACACCGCCGACTTCGCTGCGGTACATCACTGCATCCGCTTGCCGGCGATATCGGTCCACTATCTCGAGTTCGGCGCCGCGGTCGAAATCAACGCGGACCCCGATCCTGCCGCGGAGGTGTATCTGGTGTCGGTGCCGGTCCGTGGCTCGGGGTTGATCGCCGTGGCCGGACACGGAAACGCCGCGGTCTCGATCTCGACGGGCCGGAACCGGGGTGCGGTGATCAATCCCCGAGCCGGATTCCGGTCGGTATGGCCGGTCGGCTGCGCCAAGCTGATCGTGCGGTTGGAGGCCACCGCGTTACACCGGCACTTGGAGCTACTGCTGCAACGACCCCTGGACGAGGAGCTGGTTTTCTCCCCGCGAATGGAACCGGCCGCCACCGCCTTGTGGTGGCGAATCGTGCGTGCCTGGACCGATTCGACGATCGATACCGGGGTTTCGTTATCACGGCCGCCGCTGTCCTCGGCTCTGGAACAGTTCTTGATGACCGCCTTGCTGGTCACCCATCAGCACAACCACCGAATTCGGCTACTCGATCGGGAATACGCCGCATACCCGGCGTACCTGCGGACTGCGATCGATGCGATCCGCGTCGATCCCTCGGCGCCGGCGGGCGTCGCCGAGGTGGCCGCCGCGGCCGGCGTCAGTATACGAACGCTGCAAGACGGATTCGCGACCCACCTGCATACGACTCCTACGCTGTACCTTCGGCGAGCGCGATTGTGGCGTGCCCGAGCCGACCTCCTGGCCGCGGGTCCTGGGCGACGGGGAGTGGTCACCGACGCCGCTACCCGTTGGGGTTTCACTAATCTCGGCCGATTCGCCCAGTTCTACCGCGAGGAGTTCGGGGAGCAGCCGTCGCGGACGGTGCGCGAAGCTCCGAACATATCGCTGGATGCGTTCGGGACGCCGGAAATGTAGCGCGCGCTGCGGACGTACGGACGGATAGCGCAACGCACGTATTCGATTCGCGCGGGATCGCCGAAAAGCCTTACTGTCAAAGGCTACTCACCGATAACTCGCGTAGAGTTCGGAATCGAGCGGTATTGCGATCGCCCCGCTCGGATCGTAGAACGAAGCAGGACTGCGGAGAGACGTCTATGTCCGCCGTGCGCCGGGACGCGCGCTCCGTGCACCGCCCATAGTCGGCAGTGCTTCGAAAATGCAATGAACCATGTTCCACCGTGCTGCCCCGGGAACACGGTGGATCAACCACAGTGAGGTAGATATGGGTATCGACACCTTGGAAGACACGCTGCTCCAGAGAGTTTGCGTCCAACCGCCATATTTCGCACTGGCGGATATCGTCACCGATACGCCGGGTTCCGTGTATTGCACAGCGCCGGTGCAACTCCCGCCGGAGGTGGAGACCCCGGTCGCGATGGCCGAAGCGGCACGCCACTGCGCGATAGCCGGTCTGTGCGCGGCGGCGACCACCGCCCCCGATGACGAGCGCCGTTACTATCTGGCGCGCCGGGCCACGCTCGAGCGCGCCGCCGCGGGAGCTTTTCCGGAGACCGGCATCGTGTCCGTCGGTGCGCAGGGGAAACTTACTTCGCAACATTCGGCGTCTGCGACGGTACAGATGTATGCCGACGCTCGGCTGCTGTACTGGCTCTCCATCGACTATGTCGTATTGTCGTCGGACGCTTTCGCCAAAGTTTTCCGGAATTTGGCGGGCGGACCCGATTTCCACGCCTCGGTGCGAAACCCGTACGTGTCGTCCCTCCCGCTGATGGAGCCGCGAGTCAGCGCGAATTCCGCATCGGCGACAGTGCGAGCCGATGCCGAGCACTGTGCCGGGCACTTTCCTGGATATCCGGCTATGCCGGTCGCCTATCTGCTCACCGCCGAATTCGAACTGGGTGCCCGGCTCGCCCGCCGCTGTCTCGGTGGGCAACCGGTTGTCCCGGTCACCGGTGACCTGCTCGAGGCGCGCACGTTGCTGCCGGCCGAGTATCCGGTCGGACTGCGGGCGCGCGCGGTACAGGACAGCGAGGACACCTGCACAGTGGAGATGACGGGATCCGCGGGGAGCGAGGAGGACGTACGCACCCGATTCGTCTACCGCACCGCTCGGGCCGTTGCCGCTGGGCCCGCTCGGCTCTGAGTTCCGCGTGCCGCCATCAGTTTCTGCGTACGGAAAGGATTCGCCATGGTCCGCGATGAACCGCCCGAACTCGTCACCATGCCGGTACCGGCCCCGACGGCGGGCTCCGATGCCGCGGAGGTCAGCAACGCCGCTGTAGAGGTCGTTGCCGAGGTGAACAAGGCGCTCGGCTTCGTCGATCACCGCAGCGCACTCTCACTGATCGAAGCGATTGTGGCCGCGCGGGCGGTGTACGTGGTGGGGGCCGGGCGATCCAAGCTGATGGTCGACGCGTTCGCCATGCGCCTCGTGCATCTGGGTTACCCGGCGTATGTGGCCGCAGATATGACGACGCCGGCGATCACCGGCCCGGGAGATCTGCTGATCGTGTGCAGCGGTTCAGGAGAGACACCCACCGTCTCGGCCCACGCGCGCACCGCCGGCCGGGTCGGTGCACAGGTCGCCGCGATCACCGCCACCGCCGATTCGGGTCTGGCCCGGCTCGCCGATGTCGTCGTCGAACTCGCCGAGTATTCCGCCGGCGGCGCGCGCAGGCAAGCAGCTTCGCCGTCATGTACGAACCCTGGTGGACGGTCGGTGCGTCGGCCGCGCCCGCCGAGCAGGTGGCCGCGGTATGCGAACACCTGCACGCCTGCGCCGACGCGATGGGGCTCGGGTCTCTGTCGATTCTCTACGGGGGTGGAGTTGTGGCGGGCACCTATACCGATTTGGTCGGCGCGGGGGCGCCCATAGCGGGCCTCGGCCTCGGCCGCGTCGTTCGTGATCGTCACGCACTGGCCGAGGTCCTCGATGAACTCCGCTCAGCCACCGCCGCAGAGACACCAGGCTGCCCGGCGCGGCGGGCACACTGATGCCGGCGACGGAGGAACCGCACGAGGGCGGTTGGGATCGGGGCCCGGTGGCGCTGTCCGTTTGCTGCGGATAGCTTCATTGGGTGCAGGACCATCTCGATGACCTCCGATTCGCCCATGTTCTCGTGGATTCCGCGGCCGCGGCGAGCATGGACCGCTACAAGGCTCTCGACCTCGTGATCGAGTCGAAGCCGGATCTGGAATCGGTGCGCGAATCCGAAACCGAGGTGGAGAAGCTCATTCGCGGTCAGTTGCAGCGTTCCCGCCCGCGTGACGCCGTTCTCGGCGAGGGGGAGGGGCTGGAGGGTACCGGGCCGCGGTGCTGGGTGGTCGACGCCATCGACGGGCTCGAGAACTATGCGCGCGGCGTACCGGTATGGGCTACACAGATTTCCCTGATCGAAGCTTCCGAGGGCGGTTACCGGCCGGTGGTCGGCGTGGTCTCCGCGCCCGCGCTGGGGCGCCGCTGGTGGGCCGCACAGGATCACGGCGCCTTCACCGGCCGTAATCTCTCCTCGGCCTCCCGCATGCGTGTTTCGGGCGTCTCGAAGTTGCCGGACGCATCGTTCTCGTTCTCCTCCTTCGCGGGCTGGGAGGAGCAGGGCCGGTTGAGCGGTCTGCTGGCGCTTTCCCGGGAGGTGTGGCGTACGCGCGCGTACGGCGATTTCTGGCCCTACATGATGGTCGCCGAAGGTGTGGTCGATATCTGCGCCGATCCGGACCTCTCACCGCTGGAGATGGCCGCGCACGCCGTGATCGTCACCGAGGCCGGTGGCGCCTTCACCGGCCTCGACGGCAGTCCGGGACCGCTCGGCGACAGCGCGGCCGCGTCGAACGGCCTGCTGCACGACGAGTTGCTCGGCTATTTGAACGACCACTACTGACGAGGACGGTATCGAGGGCCACTGTCGGCAGTTGCCCCGGCGAAGTGCTCGCCGGGCCGACGCGGATTCTTCCGAGCCGCCGTGCGCGGCCGGACGGGCGGTCGTCCTTGCCTGGGCTCATCCCGCGGTGTGTACGAGGACGGCAGCCGCGAGCTCCTCGTGTACCTGGGGCGGCAGTGTATGGCCCATACCCGCGACGATCCGCAACTGTGCCCCCGGTATCTGTTCGGCGATCACCGCGCCGTGCCCCCGTTTGACCGGTTCGTGACTGCCTTCGACGACCAGCGTGGGTGCCTGGATCCCGGGGAGTGCTCCGGTCGGTTCGAAGTCGGGGCGGGCGGCGGCCGCCAGCCGGTGGTTGGTGGCCGCCGAGAGGTCGCGGGTCCGGTCGTAGATCCGTTCCTGCAGTTCGCGTGCCGCTGCCTCGTCGAACGGCAGGCCGGTGCCATGCAGTACGCGCTGCTCGGCGACCATGCCGTCGATGCGGGTGCGCCGGTCCTCCGGTGGCGGTGCGGCCATGAGCTCGCGGTAGAAGGAGACGAACTCGGGTGCCGGTTCGGCCAGGCTGCCCGGGGACTGTGGTTCGCCGAGCAGAGCGCGCATGAGTACTCGGCCTTCACCGCCGCCGAGTGGTGAGGAGCCGATAACGGTGAGCGAGCGGACCCGTTCCGGCCGTTGCACCGCGATGAGCTGGGCGAGCAGGCCGCCCGCCGAATGACCCACCAGATGGGCGCTTTCGAGGCCGTGGGCGTCCAGGACGCGGTACACGTCGTCCAGGATGTCTTCCCAGGTGTACGGGTGGGTCGTGAAGTCGATGGTGTCCGACAATCCGGTGTCGCGGTGGTCGTACCGGATCACCCGGCGGCCGCCGGCGACGAGCCGGTCGATGAATTCTTCCGGCCACAGGATGCCCTGCGACATCGACCCCATGATCAGCAGGATCGGCGGGTCCGTGGCGGCGCCGAACTCCTCACTCCAGATCTTCACATCACGCATGTTGTCCTCTTTCGTGGCGCTGCTCTTGTGTCGTGTTCTGACCGGGCCGGTTCATTGGTGAGCTTGTCCTGCACCGACCCCGGCAGGGTGCCGGCTACCGCCCACCGCGCCTGGTGTTGCGGGGCAGCCCTTTCTGGGTGACAGCCGCGCGCGGTGGCGCCGGCCGCGCAGCGAAACGCTGATGGTTGTTCGGAATCGGGAAGGTGCGGTGTGGCTTTCGCATATCGGTTCCGCCTTTCGGCGAGGACGGTGGAGTCGGGGGCGGGGATCGCCCTATACACCAGACCGCCTTGCCTGTAGTACTCTGAACGAAGTGATTTGAACCGTAGTACTACAGATGGAGTGGTGTCAAGTGGTCCGCACGAACCCCCAACGCCGCCAGGCGTTGCTGGACGCATCGATCGAGGTCCTGGCCCGGGAAGGGGCTCGCGGACTGACGTTCCGCGCCGTGGACAAAGAAGCCGAGGTGCCTGCCGGTACTGCCTCGAACTACTTCGCCAACCGTGACGACCTCCTGGTTCAGGCAGGCCACCGGTACTACGAGCGGCTGGTTCCCGACGATTCGGTGATGGTGAAACTGCAGGGCCCCCGGTCCCGCGAGACCGTCACCGAACTCATGACCGAAGTCGTCGGACGCGTCACCCGGTTCCGCACCGGCTATCTCGCGCTGCTCGAACTCCGTCTGGAGGCCACCCGGCGACCCGAGTTGCAAGCCCTGCTCACCGAACGGGTCCGGGCCGATCTGGACTTCAATATCCGCAACCACGTCGACAACGGGATGCCGGGCGACGAGAACACCGTCGTCCTGCTGTTCCTCGCCTTGAACTGGCTCATTCTGGAACGCCTCACCCTGCCCGGGGTGTTCACCGAGGAGCAGGCCGATGAACTGGTCCGGATGGCGGTCGAGCGCGCGATTCCCGCCGCCGAGCGCGCCTGAGCGGCCGCGGTTCGCCCGCTGCCAGCGCCCTTGACTGTTATATGGACACCCGTCTAACTTCGTGTCAGCCGCCGAGGAGAAGTGGGCCGGTCGGAACCCGCTCGGGACCCCTCGGCGAATATGCCCGCAGCGCGGTGGCCGGAGCCGGCCGTCCGCCCGACAACGATGATCGAAGGTGCCACGATGAGTAATCCGACCGAGCCGCTGCTGGGACAGGTGGCCCTGGTGACGGGCGCGGCCCGCGGACAGGGGCGCGCGCATGCGGTCCGGCTGGCCGAGCAGGGCGCCGATATCATCGCCATCGATGCGTGTGCGCCGATCTCCGGCACCGTCACCTATCCCGCCGCCACCGCGGAGGATCTCGCGGAGACCGCGCGGCTGGTCGAATCCGCGGGCCGCAAAATCCTCACCCGCGCGGTCGATGTCCGGGATCTGGCGGCGCTGCAACAGTTGGTGGCCGACGGCGTCGCCCAGTTCGGCCGCTTGGACGTGCTGATCGCCAATGCGGGCGTGCTGAGCTGGGGCCGGCTGTGGGAGATGAGCGAAGAGCAGTGGGACACCGTTGTGGACGTGAATCTGAGTGGCACCTGGCGCACCGTCCGGGCGGCGTTACCGGCGATGATCGAGGCGGGTAACGGTGGATCGGTCGTGATCGTCAGTTCGTCGGCCGGATTGAAAGCCACGCCGGGCAACGGGCACTACGCGGCGTCCAAGCACGGGCTGGTGGCGTTGACCAATACGCTGGCGCTGGAGGCGGGTGAGTTCGGGATCCGGGTGAACTCGATCCATCCGTACTCGGTGGACACCCCGATGATCCAGCCGGACGACATGATGGCGATGTTCGGTAAACATCCGTCGTTCCTGCACAGTTTCCCGCCGGTGCCGCTGAAGTCGGCCAACGATGGTCAGAACGGTTTCATGCCGGTCGAGGATGTGGCCGAAGTGGTGGCGTGGCTGGCCGGTCCCGCCTCGGTGGCCATCACCGGTACGCAGGTCCCGGTCGATGCGGGAGCGCTGAAGTACTGAGGCCGGAGATGCGGGTGCTGATCACCGGCGCCACCGGATTCGTGGGCGCCTGGACCGCCAAAGCCGTACACGACCGTGGACACCGGGTGCGGTTGCTGGTCCGCGACCCCGCCCGGCTGGCACCGATCGCGGCGGCACTGGGATTCGACGCCACCGATGTGGTGCGCGGGGATATGACCGACCCGGACCGGGTCCGCGAAGCGCTCGACGGCTGTGACGCGGTGGTGCACGCCGCCGCGGTGGTGGCGCTACGGGCCGATGCGGCCGACGAGATGATCCGCGCCAACCTCGCCGGCGCGCGGAATGTGCTCGGCCAGGCGGCCGCCCGCGGGATCGATCCGATCGTGTATGTCTCGAGCATGACGGCCCTGTGGCATCCGCGGTGCCCGCTGGTGCACGCCGACCTGCCACCGGCGGGCGGTAACGACGGCTACGCCACCTCCAAGGCACGCGTGGAGCGGTACGCCCGGGAACTGCAGCAGCAGGGCGCGCCCGTGGTGGTGACCTACCCGAGCTGCATCGTGGGCCCGGCCGCCGGGGATCAGTTCGGGGAATCCGGTGAAGCAGTCGCCGCCTTCGTCCGCGTCGGTATTCCGGGCCGCGGCGCGGCCTTCACGATCAGTGATGTCCGCGACCTCGCCGAGGCCCATGCCCGGATCCTCGAACCGGGCCGCGGGCCGCGCCGCTATGTCCTGGGCGGACATTCTGTGACCGGCGCCGAATTGGCCGGTCTGCTCACGGATATCACCGGCCGGCGGGTCCGCTACTACGGTGTTCCCGACGGTGTGCTCGTCGCCGCCGGTAAGCTCGCGGACCGGTTCCGGCGCCTGCTACCGGCCGCCGTGAGCCAGCTCAGCGAGACCTCGATCCGCTACCTCACCGATTCTCCACCCACCGACGACGGCCCCGCCGAACGCGATCTCGGCATCACTTTCCGGCCGGTCCGGGAGACGTTGGCGGATATGCTCACCGATCGCCGCCGACTCCGCCAGGACCGGACTCGGCGTCGTCGGCGGGGAGCCAGGGCGATCGGCCGCGCCCGGTCTCGCCGTGGGTTCAGAGCTTCGTAGCCGCTTCCCACGCTGTGTGGATCGCGCCCTGGATGTAATCGACCTGCACGGCGTCGCCCACTACGTGCACCTCGGGAACTACACCCTGCAGCGCCTCGGCCAGTTGCGCCGCCGCGGATACCTCCGAAGCGACGACGACCATATCCGCAGGAGCGGTCGAGGTTGTGTCTCCGACGGTGAATTCGACGTGCTTCCCGGTGATTCGCTGCACGGTGGCCTGGCGGTGGACCTGCACGCCCGACTCCTTGGCGTGGCGGACGGCGGTCCAGCGCCGCGGCAGCGCCATCGGCACGCCGAGCTGCCCGCCTTCTTCGAGCAGGGTCACGTTACGGCCGCGTTCGGCCAGGAACTCCGAAAGTTCCAGGCCGACAAGCGAACCACCGATCACGACGACGTTCTTACCCATCGGCAGGAACTTGCGGGTGACGGTGCGGATCGCGGCCGCGCTCTTGGTGATACCGGACAGTTTGCCGAGTGTGGCGATGGTCCGCAGCAGCGGCGGCACCTGCGATACGTCGCCGGAGCCGGTCATCAAGGCGCGCAACGTATCACCGGTGTGTACATGCGGCAGATCGCTGCCGGGGACTGCGGGCCGTCCGCGCACCGCGCCGGTGGCGACGACGACCGCATCCGGTTGCAGCGCCTGGATCGAGGCCGGCGTAGCCTCGGTCTTCAAGCGGATATCGATGTCCGGACGCCGGACCTGTACCTTCAGCCAGTCCAGCAGCATCTGGTTGTCCGGTGTGGTGAGACCGGAGAACCAGAGCGTGCCGCCGAGCCGATCGGATTTGTCCAGTACGGTCACGCGATGCCCGCGCTCGGCGGCGACCCGGGCGGCCTCGAGTCCGCCGGGTCCCGCGCCTACGACGACCACATGTTTGCGCGTGGTGGACGGTGTCAGCGGAAGCAGCTTTTCGTTGCCCAGTGCGGGATTTACCGCGCAGAGGGGAGTGTCGTCCCAGAAGTTCTCCTGGACGCACACATAGCAGTTGATACAGGGCCGGACCTGTTCCGGCGTCCCCGCCCGGAGTTTGTTCACCAGGTCCGGATCGGCCAGCAGCTGCCGGCCCATGGCCACGAAATCGGTGGTGCCCGCCGCGATTGCCTGTTCACCGACCTCCGGCAGTACCCGGCCGACGGCGATCACCGGGATGGATACGGCCTGCTTCACCGCGGCCGCCAGGTCCGTGTAGGCGCCGACCTTGTCGGGCAGGGGGCCGTCGGTGAAATTGGAGAACGGGTTACGACCCCACCCGGTGACGTGGATGGCGTCGGCGCCGGCCGCTTCGAACAGTGTCGCCGCCCGCACAGCCTCTTCGGTGGTCAGCGCGCCTTCCTCGCCGAATTCCCGGCCGGCGACGCGCACCAGGATCGCGAGGGAATCGCCGACCTCCGCCTCGACCGCACGGATCACCTCCACCGCCAGCCGCGCCCGGTTCTCGAGTGACCCGCCGTACTCATCGGTGCGTTTGTTGTCCGCCCGGTTCAGGAAGGCGCCGAGTACATAGCCGTGCGCGACGTGGATCTCGACCGCGTCCCCGCCGGCATCGCGCACCCGCCCCGCGGCCTCGGCGAAGCAGCGCACCAGCCAGTCGATATCTTCCTGGGTGGCCTCGTGGTAGGTGGCCTGCTTCCCGCCGGTGACGGCGCCCATCTTCTGCAGCTCGCCGGGAGTGTTGTCGGCCAGCGCGGACAGGTCCGCCGGTCCGGCCGGCGGCGACGGAACCAGGAGCGGCCGGTCCTGCACGGTATCGATCCGGGCAATCTTGCCGTGATGGGTCATCTGCACACACAGCTTGCTGCCGGCGGCGTGGACGGCGTCGGCCAGCGCTTTCAGCCCGGGAACGAACCGGTCCTCGGAGAGCCCGGGTTCCTTGGTGCTCGCGCACCCGACCGGGTACGCGACCGCGCAGGCGCCGGTGATGACGAGTCCCGTGCCACCGGCCGCGCGGGCGGCGAAATGATCGATATCGCCCTGTTCGATCTCGCCGTCCTCGCACAGATTCATATCCATCGCGGGCAAGACCACCCGGTTGGCCAGCGAAACCGGGCCGATGGTCCCGGGGGCGAGCAGATGCGGGAAGGTCTTGGTGCGGGTCACGAGTAGAAGCTAGACCCTCCGCCGAATTCGTCCTCGCGCTGTTCCCGATCACCGAGACCGGACCGGCGCTTGCCCATATCGCGCGAGAGTTGCCGATCTTGTGCCTAGGATCCGTCCGGTGACACTTTCCGAGCATCCATCGCCCCGGGCTCCGCACAGTTCACCCACCGATACCGACGGCCCGCGGATTCCGTTGTACGTACCGGAGTTCGCGGTCGATCCGCACAGCACCTACCGCGCCATGCGAGAACAGTACGGGTCCCTGGTGCCTGTCGAGGTGGCGCCGCGCGTGCCCGCGACGCTGGTGATCGGCTACTACACGGCGCTGCGGATCTACAACGATCCGGATCATTTCCCGGCCGACCCGCGCATCTGGCAGCGCGATATCCCCGCGGATTGCCCGGTCCTGCCGCTCATGCAGTGGCGGCCCAACGCCCGGCGTAACGACGGCAGCGCGCACGCGCGCTATCGGCAGGCGATTGTCGCCGGTCTGGGCGAGGTCGACCCGTTCGGCCTGCACGAGACCGTGGAGCGGGTCGCCATCCCGTTGATCAACTCCTTCTGCGGCGACGGGTCGGCGGACCTGATCAAGCAGTACGCGTTTCCGCTCACCTTCGCCGTGCTGAACGCGGTGCTGGGGTGTCCCACCGAGATCGCGCAGCGGGCGGCGGCCGGGATGGCGGCGATGTTCGAGGGGGTCGGCGCCGAGGGCGGTGCCGAATTGCTCATGACCTCGCTGCTGGAGTTGATCGAGCTCAAACGCGCCGAACCCGGCGACGATGTGACGACCCGGATGCTGCAGCACTCGAGTGCATTGACCGAGCCCGAGATCGTGAACCAGGTGGCCACCCTGTACGGGGCCGGTATCGAACCGCTGCAGAATCTGATCGTCAACGCGCTGCGGTTGATGCTCACCGACGAGCAGTTCGGGGACAGCGCGCTCGACGGCAGCCTGTCCACCCGTGACGCGCTGGACGAGGTGCTGTTCAACGACCCGCCGATGGCGAATTTCTGTTTCACCTTCCCGAAACAGCCGATCCTCATCGAGGGGGTCTGGTTGCCGGCCCATCAACCCGTGATCATCAGCATGGCGGCCTGTAATACCGATCCGGTGATCGGGTCGAGCCGGCATGCGGGTAACCGGGCGCATCTGGCTTTCGGCGGTGGGCCGCATGTGTGCCCGGCCAGTTCGCTGGCCTACCTGATCGCGCAGGACGCCATCGACCAATTGCTCGACGGCCTGCCGGAGATCCGGCTCGGGGTGCCCGCCGATGAGCTGACCTGGCGGACAGGCGCTTTCCATCGGGCGTTGACCACGTTGCCGGTCGTGTTCCCGCCGTCACCGCCGCTGTCGCCGGTCTAGCGGTCAGGTTTCGCGCAGCCGGGCGACGTGGTTCAGCCAGTCGTCGACGACCCGGTCGGCCAGGGTCGAATCGGCGCGCAGGAGCCGGGTGAGTTCGAGCCCGCGCACGAGGGCCATCAGCGATTCGAACGCGGTCCGGGCCGCTTCGGGATCGGCGATACCGGCATGCCGTTCGAAATGGTTGCGGAGGGCCGATCCCAGCCGTTTCTCGGCCGGCAGCAGTGCTTCCCGTAACTGGGGGTCGGTGCGGGACGCGGCCCACAGTTCCATTGCCGCCTGAAACGGCGGCCCGGTCATCGCCGACCGGACCGCGTGCACCATCTGCGGAAGGCTCTCTGGTCCATTGCCCAGACCGGCGACGCGTTCGCCGAAATCGGCCAGGCGCCGGTCGGCGATATGGTGGATCGCGGCGACCAGCAACTCCGATTTCGACGCGAAATGATGCAGGAGCGCGCCGCGCGAAACGCCGGCTTCCTCTTGGATCCGTTGCGTGGTCGTGCCCGCGTAGCCGTGCTCGACCAGGCATCGGATCGTCGCGTCGAGCAGTGCTGCGTGGGTTTTCGCGTGTTGTTCCCGCCGGGTCAGGCCGGCCGGCGCGGGCTTCCCGGTCACAGGGCTTCGAGCCGGCCGTCGGCGATCAGGTCGCGAAGCCGGAACTTCTGAAGTTTGCCCATCGCGTTCACGGGGAACCTCTCGGCGACGTACCAGGATTTCGGGGTCTTCGGCGGGGCGAGACGTTCCCGCAGGTAATCCTGCAGCTCGCCCGGTGTGGGGGCCGGGCGGGCCGGGTCCGGCCGCACCACCGCGGCCACGCTCTCGCCCCAGCCTTCATCGGGCAGGCCGAGTACGACCGCGTCGAGGAGCGCGGGATGCGCGGCCAGAGCCTCCTCGATTTCCCGGGGGTAGATGTTCTCCCCACCGCGGATGATCATATCCTTGAGCCGGCCGGTGACGCGGACGTAGCCGCGGGCGTCCATCGTTCCGAGATCGCCGGTGTGCAGCCGCCCCTCGGCATCGATCGTCTGCGCCGTTTCGGCGGGCATCTCGAGGTATCCGATCATCTGCTGGTAGCCGCGGGCGCAGATCTCGCCCTCGATTCCGAGGGGTTGCACCGCACCGGTGGCGGGGTCGCGGATGGAGACCTCGACCCCGGGAAGGGGGCGGCCCGCCGTGAACAGGTTGTCGTCGCGGCTGTCGGCCGGACTCGTCTGGCAGACGATCGGCCCGAGCTCGGTCTGGCCGTAGACCGCGCTGGTCGCGGCGCCGCAGAGCTGCACCCAGCTGTCGACCAGTGCGGGCGGCACGGCATCGCCCCCGGACATCACGACCCGCAGCGCACCGAGATCGAACTCGGCCACCCCGGGGTGGGCGAGCAGGGCGTGCAGCATGGCGGGCACACCACCGTAGATCTCGGCGCGGTACTCCTGGAGCGCGGCCAGCATCGTCGCCGGATCGAAAACCTCGGCGAGGACGAGTGTGGCCCGCTGATACACCGACCCCAATGCGGCCAGACCGCACCCCGCGGTGTGGAAGAGCGGCAGCGCGGTGGCGAAGGTCGCCCCCGGTGCCGCACCGCAGCGGTCGCGGACGAAGGCCGCATTGGTCACCATCGACCGGTGCGCCAGTACCGCCGGTTTCGCGCGGCCGGTGGTGCCGGAGGTGAACTGGATCTGGGTGGCCGAGCGCGGATCGACCACCGGTAATTGCGCGCGCACCTCGGTGCCGCGGACGTCGTCGAGCCAGCCGTCGAAGGTGACGGCCGCGTGCACCGCGGGGACTGCGGGCAGCACAGCGTGGATCTGGGCGGCCATATCGGTACCGCGGAAGCTGTCGGTGTAGAAGACGCCGGCCGCATGCGACCGGTCGAGTGCGTATTCGAGTTCGGGTCCGCGCAGGGCGGGGTTGGCCGTGACGAGCACCAGCCCGGCGAGCGCGGCGCCGTACTGCAGCACGAGCCATTCGGGGACATTCGGCGCCCACACCGCGATATGTTCGCCGGGCCGGAAACGGTCGAGCAGCCAGGTCGCCGCGCGTTCGGCATCGTCGAGCAGCTGCGCGTAGGTCCAGGTGCGGGCACTGCGTTGCGGAGCGACGGATACCAGTGCGAGCCGATCCGGTGCCTCGGCGGCCGCCTGCCGGAGCAGTTCCCCCACCGTGACCTCGAGAACCGGCCTGCTGGTGTCTACCGGCCACACGGATTCGGTGAGCGCGGTCATCGCCGCTGCTCCGCCCGCTGCTCGAGTTCCCGTTTCATCCGCTCGATCTCGTCGTCGGCCGGGATCTCGCCGCCGCCGTCCGGGATGAACCGGCCCGTATCGCGCCACTGGACCGCGGCGTCGAAACCGTGTTGCTGGGCGAAATCGACGAACCAGCGGCCCTCGGGGGAGTGACGGGTGATGCCGTCGAACAGGATCGCGAGGTTCTGCGTCGTCTGCAGGCCCATGTTGTCGTAGGCCTGGTTGATCATCATCTTCTGCATGACCAGCTGGTTGGTGGGGACCCCGGCCATCCGGTCGACGAGTTCTTCGACCGCGGTATCGAGTTCGGCCGCCGGAACCGCGTCGATGACCAGCCCCCACTCCCGGGCCCGGACCCCGTCGATGGTGTCGCCGGTGAGCAGCATCCGCTTCGCGCGTTCGGCGCCGAGGCGATACACCCACATCGCGGTGGTGGGGCAGCCCCATACCCGGGCCGGCATATAGCCGATCCGCGCGTCCTCCGCCATGACGACGAGATCGCAGGACAGCGCGATATCACTACCGCCTGCGACGGCGTAGCCGTGCACTTTCGCGACGGTGGGTTTGGCCGAACGCCACAGCGAGAAGAAATGGTCGGTATTGGTTTTCATCATCCGGAAATCCTTGATCGGATCCCAGACCGCGCCCTGATGTTCCGCGCCGCCTTCGGCGTAGAGCTTCAGATCGTAGCCCGCGCAGAAGGCGCGGCCCGCCCCTTGGACCACGATGACGCGTACCGAATCATCGGCGTTCGCCGCGGCGACGGCGTCACCGATTTCGCGCGCCATCTCGCCGGTGATCGCGTTCAGCCGCTCGGGCCGGTTCAGGGTGAGGTAGGCGCGGTGGTCACGTACTGCGTAGTCGACCGTGGTCCCGGTGAAGGTCATCTCGGTGTTCCGATCTGGTCGGCGAAGGTACCGAGAACGGTTTCACAGTCCGATTGGACTGTCAATGGGAGGTCAGCGGCCCGAGCGGGTCACCGGCACATCCTCGGCGAAATCGACCACGAGTTCCCGGCGGGAGAACAACCACGTGCCCCCGGAGTACTCGAAGGTGTCCTGATAGCGCAGCGCGATCCGGTTGTCCCGGTGACCCTCACCGCGTGCGTAGATATGGTGCGCCGTGCAGTAGGTCTCGCCGTGGGCGCGGCCGGCGGTATCGGTCTCGACCACCTGCTGTCCGATGACGTGCCGGGTCGCCACCAGGTGCGATACCGCCCCCACCACCGACCGGGCCACTGTCTCCCGGCCGCGTAGTTCGGCCGGTGCGTCCGTTCTGTTCAGTTCGGGCGGCAGCACGACCACCACCTCGGAGGTGCACAGGGCGGCGACTGCCGCGGTGTCCCGGCGGTCGACGGCTTGGGCATAACGCGCCGCGAGCGCGCTCAGGGCAAGACGGTCGGCAGGCTCCATCGTTGTATCTCAGCCCTGATCGACACGGATCCCAAGGGGGCCTCTCGCTGGGTGAGACCTCGGTGGCCGCACCGCCTGCGAGTACCGCACGCTGCCCTCGGAACAGGAGGCATACATATGGGTACGTTGACCGGCCGGGCCGCACTCGTCACCGGCGCCGGGGTGGGCATCGGGCGCGGTATCGCGGGTGCGCTGGCCCGGGAGGGCGCGGATGTGCTGGTCGCCGAGATCGACGTGGCCGCCGGTGCGGATACCGCGAAATGGTTGACCGAGACATGGGGTGTGCGGGCGCGGTTCGTGCACACCGATGTCACCGAGCAACGCCAGGTCGAGGCAATGGTGGACGCCGCGGTGTCCGAATACGGCCGGTTGGACATTCTGGTCAACAATGCGTGGCGTGGAACGGGCTACGCCCGCCTGGAGAAGACGGCGCCCGAGGTGATGTCCGCCGGTTTCGATATGGCGGTGATGGCCGCGTTCTGGGCCATGCAGCGGGCTTATCCGGCACTGGCGGAACACGGAACCGGGCGGGTCGTGAACCTGGCCAGCCTCAACGGTGTCAACGCGCATATGTACTCGGTCGCCTACAACGCGGCCAAGGAGGCGTTGCGGGCCCTGACCCGTACGGCGGCGCGCGAATGGGCGCCGAAACAGGTGTGCTGCAATGTGATCTGCCCCGGCGCGCGCAGCGCAGCCTACCAGCGGATGGCCGATGCCAATCCGGAGATGGCGGCCTCGATCGATGCGGCGAACCCGATGGGTCGCGTCGGGGACCCCCTCGACGATATCGGTCCGGTCGTGGCCTTCCTCGCCGGCGACGGTGCGCGCTACCTCACCGGTAACACCCTGTTCGTCGACGGCGGCGCGCATATCAACGGCGTGCAATGGGCGCCGGCGGTCGACTGAACGCCGGTCGGAGGGGCCGCGCCGCATGTGCCGGACGCAGCGGCCACGAGCGTGACCGGCAGTACAACCGGCACGGGAGCCCAATCGGTGATCGCTGAGGTGTTCGGGTGCTCGAAGGCGAATCCGTCGAGCCGGCCGGGCCGGTCCGGTGCGGCGCGCTTTCCACTGGCTGAGACCCGTGACGGCGGGCGGGTGACCGACTTGGATAGCGTCGGATCGGCACATGCGGCGTTGCCGGAAACGTGTGGCACGGGATCAGGAGTTGAGTTGGAACACGCGACCATTGCGGGAATGCTGCTCGACCGTCTCGGCGATTCGCATCTGGGAGTGCGGACCCGGGAACGGGATTGGACGTGGGACGAAACGGTGCGCGAAAGCGCCGCCCGCGGGGCGCTGGCCACGGCGTTGCGGGTCGACGGACCGTTCCATATCGGGGTGCTGCTCGAGAACACCCCCGAATATCTGTTCTGGCTGGGCGGCGCCGCCTTGAGCGGTGCGGTGATCGTCGGTATCAACCCCACCCGGCGCGGCGCCGAACTCGAGGCCGAGATCCGCTACGTCGACTGCCAGCTGATCGTGACCGATACCGCCGGGATGGCACAGCTGCGTGAGCTGGACCTCGGCCTCGACGAGGACCGTTTCGTCCTCGTCGACGCACCGTCCTACCCCGGCCGGGTCCGCGAGCACTGGGTGGACGAGCCCGTCGCCGCGCCGGCGGTGGACGAAACGACCCTGTTCCTGCTGCTGTTCACCTCCGGCACCACCGGTACCTCGAAAGCAGTGCGCTGCAGCCAGGGCCGGTTGTCCCGGCTCGCGTACGCGAACAACGAGAAATACGGGCACGTCCGCGAGGACGTCGACTACTGCTGTATGCCGTTGTTCCACGGAAACGCGCTGATGGCGCTGTGGGCGCCGGCGCTGTCCAACGGTGCCACCGTCTGCCTGACCCCGAAGTTCTCCGCCTCCGGTTTCTTGCCCGATGTTCGATTCTTCGGCGCCACCTTCTTCACCTATGTCGGCAAGGCCCTGAGCTATCTGATGGCCACCCCCGAACAGAACGACGATATCGACAACACCCTGGTCCGGGGGTTCGGCACCGAGGCATCACCCGAGGACAAGGCCGAGTTCGCCCGCCGTTTCGGAGCCGAACTGTTCGAGGGGTACGGATCATCGGAGGGCGCGGGATCGGTGAAGGCCGACCCGGACGCCCCCGAAGGGGCCATGGGCCGGCCCGCGCACGCCGATATCGCCGTCGTGAACCCCGACACCCGCGACGTTTGCGCCCGCGCGAAGCTCGACCCGTTCGGCCGGGTGCTGAACCCGGACGAGGCGATCGGCGAGATGGTCGACAAGGGTGGCGCGAAACGTTTCGAGGGCTACTACAAGAACGAGGCCGCGGTGGCCGAGCGGATCCGGCACGGCTGGTACTGGACCGGCGACCTCGGCTATATCGACGAGGCCGGGTTCATCTACTTCGCCGGCCGCAAAGGTGACTGGATCCGCGTCGACGGCGAGAACACCTCCGCGCTGACGATCGAACGGATCCTGCGGCGGCACCCGAAGATCATCGCGACCGGTGTGTACGCGGTGCCCGACCCGCGTTCCGGGGATCAGGTGATGGCCGCGATCGAGGTCGCGCAGGTATCGGATTTCGACCCCGCCGAATTCGCGGATTTCCTCGGCGGCCAGGACGATCTGGGGACCAAGGCGGCGCCGCGATTCGTGCGGGTATCGGCGAACCTGCCGGTGACCGGGTCGAACAAGGTGCTCAAACGCGAACTGCAGGCGCAGTTGTGGCGGGTCGGCGACCCCATATACCACCGGGTGGGTCGTGGTGCGCTGACCTACGAACTGCTGACCGAAACCGGTAAACAGGAACTCGAACAGGAATTCCACACCTACGGCCGCGCGCGGTTCCTCCCGGACCCGGAGACCTCGCGTACCTGATGGCCGGTCGATTGTGCCGGTGGAGCGAAGGAGACAGGGAATGAAGCTCGGTGTCGTGATCCCGGTCGAACTGGGCACGAGCGGGGAACCGGAGGAGATCCTGCGGTTCGCCCGGGCCGCGGAATCGCTCGGATTCGACGAGATCTCCGCCGTGGAACATTCGGTGGTCATCGCCGATACCGAGAGCGAATACCCCTACTCGCCGACCGGCAAATCTCATCTGCCCGACGATTGCGATATCCCGGACCCCTTGGAGCTGCTGTCGTTCGTCGCCGGCGCCACCCCCACGCTCGGCCTGTCGACCGGCGTCCTGGTGCTGCCGAACCACAATCCGGTGGTGCTGGCCAAACGCCTGGCCACCCTCGACCGGCTCTCCGGTGGACGCCTGCGCATATGCCTCGGTGTCGGCTGGATGCGGGAGGAGATCGAGGCGTGCGGCGGCCGGTTCGACCGCCGCGGCAGGATCGCCGACGAATCCATCGCGGTCATGCGGGCGTTGTGGGCCGGTCGCGACGGCGTGGATTTCAGCGGTGAGTACTTCTCGTTCACCGGTGCCTACAGCCGGCCCCAACCTGTCCGGGACACCGGGGTGCCGTTGTATATCGGCGGCCACAGCCTGGCGGCCGCTCGCCGGGCCGGTCGGTTGGGCGACGGATTCCAGCCACTCGGGCTGGCCGGAGACGACCTCGATACGGCGATCGGCGCCATGCGCGAAGCGGCCGCGGCCGCCGAGCGGGATCCCGCGGATATCTCCCTGGTCCTCGGCGCCACCCTGCCGCGCCTGGACGAGTCCAAGCTGGACCGGTCCCGCGCACTGGGCGCCGACCGCCTCGTACTGTCGGCGTCCCGCCACGCCACCTCCATGGATCTCGTGATCGACGAAATGGCGGAGTGCGCGAAACGTGTGGGCCGCTGATCGTCCCGGCTACGGGCGGACGACGATCTTTCCCACATGCCGGCGGGTGCCGAATTCCTGTTGTGCCCGGTGGATATCGGCCAGGTCGTAAGCGGCCGCGATCGGCGGTCGTATGGTGCCGTGGCGGGCCTCGGCCACAAGTAGATCGAAGTGGTGCGGGGTGTGCATCGAGGAACCGATGATCGCGATGTTGTGCAGATAGAGCCGGCGCAGGTCGAGCGGAACGGTGTGGCCGCCGATCGCTCCGGCGATCACCCACCGGGCGCCGTCGCGCAGATGCGGTAGCACCTCGGCAAGAACCGGGGCACCGACCACGTCGAGGACGGCGTCGAGCCCGCCGCGGGCATGCTCATGCACCGCGTCGCCGATCGGCCGGTGACGGTCGACGGTCACCGCGGCGCCCGCGGCGGCAACCCGGTCGCTCTTCGCCTCGGTGGTCAGGGCGATGACATGCGCACCGCGTGCCCGGGCGAGCTGAACCAGGGCGATACCGACTCCACCCGAAGCCCCGGTGATCAGCACTGTCTCACCGGGTCCGATGCCGCCGCGCTCCAGCATCCCCATCGCGGTGCCATAGGCGACCGGCAGGCAGGCGAGTTCCTCGTCCGACAGGGGCGAATCGGAGACGTCGTGCACCCGGCTGCTCTCGACGAGAACCCGTTCGGCGAAGCCGCCGTCGGCTTCGCTGCCCAGCAACCCGACCGGGTGGTTGCGGGCATCGTAGAAGGCGGGGTCCACCAGGACGCGCCGGCCGATCGGGGAGCTGTCCACACCGTCGCCGACGGCCTCGACGACTCCGGCGATATCGCCACCCTGGATACGCGGGAAATCGATCGGGCCACGCCAGCCGGCCCGGGCGTCCGGGTCCTCCGCGGTGCCGTAAGCGCCCTCGCGGGTCCAGATATCGGTGTTGTTCATCGCCGCTGCGGTGACCCGGACCAGCACCTGGCCCGCCCCGGGGGCCGGATCGGGCACATCGCGAACCTCCAGCGCCTCCGGTCCGCCGAAGCGAGTCAGCACTGCCGCTTTCATCTATCAACTCCTCTGCTGTGTTCACACCGCGACCGGTCGTAGCCGTGGCCGGGGACCTCCGCGGAGGCTATCGCAGCTTGATGCTGCCGCCGTCGACCATGATGGTCTGGCCGGTGATGTAGTCGGCGTCCGCGCTGGCGAGGAAAACCGCGACCCGGCCGATATCGGCCTCGGGATCACCGAACCGGTGCAGCGGCGTCTTCGCCAGCAGAACATTACCCGCGTCATCGTCGATATGACGAAAGGGCCTGAGCGCCTTCCTTGGTGAAGGCCCGGACGACCCTGCGGCCGACCTTAGGAAGCGTATGCGATCACCTCCTCGGTCCCGCGGTACAACGCCCCGGGTGCTCCTGGAGTTGGGTGCCCGCCGGACAAAGCCGGCCCGGCTGCCGGTGGTGCTAGTCTCGGGCTGTGCCGGACGTCTATACACTGCTGACTTTCGGGCTGGCCTCCCTGGTCTTGATCGTGATTCCCGGTCCCAGTGTGCTTTTCGTGATCGGGCGGTCGCTGTCACTGGGACGTAGGGGCGGGTTGCTCAGTGTGCTGGGCAACGAGGTCGGCGGTCTCGTACCGATCTGCCTGGTCGCCGGCGGGGTGGGTTCGATCGTGGCCGAATCCATCGCCTTGTTCACGATCGTCAAGATCTTCGGCGCACTGTATTTGGCGTATCTCGGGATTCAGGCCATCCGTCACCGCCGGGACGGTATCGAGACGGCTGTTTCCGCGGGGACCGCGATCTCCCCGTGGCGAGTGTTCGGTGAGGGATTCCTCGTGGGGGCGACGAACCCGAAGACGATCGTCTTCTTCGTCGCCGTCCTGCCCCAGTTCGTCGATTTCCACGCGGGCAATGTCCCGCTGCAGATGGTGGTGCTCGGCGCGGTGTTCACCGCGGTCGCCTTCACCTGCGACAGTGTGTGGGCGGTACTGGCCGGTGCCGCGCGGGGCTGGTTGACCGGGTCGCCCCGGCGGCTGTCCATGGCGGGCGCGTCCGGCGGGGCGCTGATGATCGGTCTCGGCGGAACTCTGCTCTTCGCCGACAACAGGCAGTAGCGCCTTCGGGCCCCGCACGCGAGGGCAGCGCGGTAGTAGCGCCGAAGTAGCGAGGGATCTCCCTAGCCGGAAACCGTCGCGGGTGTGAACCGGCTCGCAGGTATCGGCAGACCGAGATGGTCACGCAGCGTCCTACCGGTGTACCCGGTGCGGAACAGGCCGCGTTCCCGCAGGATCGGTACCACCGTAGCGGTGAAGGTCTCCAGGCCACCCGGATAGTAGGGCGGCATCACATTGAAACCGTCGGCGGCGCCGGAGGTGAACCATTCCTCGATGGTGTCGGCCACCTGTTCCGGTGTTCCGGCGAACACGCGGTGTCCGCGGGCGCCTGCGAGGCGGTGCAGCAGGCCGCGCAGGGTGGGGTTTTCGCGCCGCACGATTCCGGCCACGACTTGGCGCCGGCTCGCCGTATTGTCGGTGACATCGCCGGCATCGGCGAACAGGCCGGCCGGTACCGGTTCGTCGAGCGGCAGGCGGCGCAATGATTCACCGGTCAGCCCTTCCAGCTGGCCGAGACCGTATTCGGGCACCGTGAGCTCGTTGAACTCCCGTTCGAGCTGCTTCGCCTCGGCTTCGGTACTCGCGATGAACGGGCTGAGACCGGGCAGGACCTTCACATGGTCGGGGTCGCGGCCGAATTCGGCTGCCCGGCGTTTGATATCGGTATAGAAGGCCTGGGCGTCGCCGAGCCGCTGATGTGCGGTGAAGATCGCCTCGGCGTAGCGGCCGGCGAAGGCCCGCCCGTCGTTCGAGGCGCCGGCCTGCACCAGCACCGGATAACCCTGCGGAGTGCGGGCCGCGGTGAACGGGCCACGCACCCGCAGATGTTCTCCCGCGAAATGGATGGGATGGATCTTGTCCGGGTCGGCGTAGCGGCCGGCGGTACGGTCCAGCAGGATCGCGTCGTCCTCCCAGCTGTCCCACAGTGCCGTCACCGCGTCGACGAATTCACGGGCCCGTGCGTAGCGTTCGGTGTGGTCGGGATGGTGGTCGAGGCCGAAATTGGCGGCGGCCAGATCGGTTCCGGTGGTGACGATATTCCAGCCTGCCCGGCCGCCGGAGATATGGTCCAGCGAGGAGAACAACCGGGCCAGGTTGTAGGGCTCGTAATAGGTGGTGGACGCCGTCGCGATCAGCCCGATCCGGCTGGTGGCCGCGGCGATCGCGGTGAGCAGGGTGATCGGCTCCAGGCCGGGCGCGGCGTTGTGGGCCACGCTGGTTCGAAGGGCGGGTCCGTCGGCGAAGAAGACCGCATCGAAGGCCGCGGCTTCGGCGGTACGCGCGATCTCCTGGTAGTAGCGCACGTCGTAGATCCGGTCCGGGCGGCTGAGCGGATGCCGCCAGGCCGCCTCGTGATGGCCCGCGGGATAGATGAACGCGTTGAGCGCGAGCTGACGCCGCCCGGCAGGAGAAGGTTGAGGCATAGCCGCATTAGAGCAACGCCACCACCGGTCCGTGAATGGTAATTCGCGCGCTGATCCGAACTCCCGGCATGGCTTCGGTGGTGCGGGTCGACGGTTCCGTCACGCCTCGAGATAGCTGACGATTCCGCCGATCAGGGCGTCGAGGGCGTCGTCGAGGTCGCCGTAGGTGCCAAGGGTACGTTCGGAGGTGATACCGCGCATCGCGGCGGGGATGAGGGCGGCCACCTTGCGTATCTTGGCCGGGTCGAGGTCGAGGTCCGCGAATGCCTTCTGGCAGGCGGTATCCCAGTGCGGTTTCCACGAGGCGAGTTCGGCGGCGGTGAGGGGGAAATCGCGTTCGAGTTCGGTGTGGTCGCGGGGGAGGGCCGCGCGCAGGGTTTCGATGGCCAGGGATTCGCGGCTGCGCAGGCCGCGGGCCATGGCGGTGATCATGGCGGCGACCCGCTCGTGCAGGGTACCGTCCGGTTTGATGCCGGCGGGCAGATCTCCTCGCTTATCCGCGGTGCGCCGCAGCACCGCCGCCCAGAGGCCGTCGATATCGCCGAACTGGTATTTGATGACGCCCCAGGTCGCGCCGATATCACGGGCGATGCGGTTACCGGAGACGGCGGCGGGATCACCGGTGGTCAGCGAGACGATCGCGGCCTCGAGCATGCTCTCCCGAGATTGGATTCCACGCCTGTTGGCGCGCCGTTCACCTGCCGCCGTTTCCGTCACGAGCAGCGATTCTACCGGCGCCGACCGATCCCGCAGAGTTTCACACACCCCTCTTGTATTCTTTCGTAGAGGGTTCTATCATCGGTGCGCGTGGCCGGGTCGGCCGATCCGGGCAGCTCAGAAGGCGTGGAGGGTGCAGATGGCGAAACCGCCGCTGTCGATGGAGCCGACGGGCTGGTTCCAGGTGGCCTGGTGCAGTGAGATCACCACCGGTGCGGTGCACAAGATGAAGTACTTCGGCCGCGAGATGGTGGCCTGGCGATCGGCATCCGGGCGGGTCGCGGTATTCGACGCCTACTGTGAACATCTCGGCGCCCACCTCGGATACGGCGGCCGGGTGGAGGGCGAGAACCTGGTGTGCCCCTTCCACGGGTGGGAGTGGAATCGCGAGGGCCGCAACGTCTGCATCCCGTACGAGAGCCATCCGAACAAGGGCCGCCGGATCCGCAGCTATCCCGTGGTGGAACGCAACGAGGCGGTGTGGATCTGGTTCGACGTCGAGGGGCGCCCGCCGTACTTCGAGGTGCCGGATATGTTCACCGCGTTCGGTGACGGCCAGACCGCCGCCGACTATTACCCACCGGTCCCCGCGGCGACCCTGTTCCGGACGGGACTGGAGATGCATCCCCAGTACGTCATGGAGAACGGCGTGGATTTCGCCCATTTCAAGTTCGTGCACAAGACCCCGTTCGTTCCGGAATTCACCCGGCACGATTTCTCCGGTCCCGTCTCCTACGTCGATTTCACCATCGCCTTCGACGAATCGGTGGCCGCGGACCAGGTCAACAGCGGTGTCGAATCGATCAATGCCGGGCTGGGCTGTTCGATCACCAAGAGCTGGGGCATGGTCGACAATCGCACCATGCCGGCGGTGACGCCGGTAGACGAATCCACCTCCGACGTCCGGTTCACGGTGTGGATCGGGCGCAAACCCGGCGACGATGCCCCGGAGATCACCCGGTACGGCAAGACGATGGCCGATTTCGTCATCGAACAGTTCGAGGCCGATATCGAGATCTGGTCCCACCAGCGGTATTCGGATCCGCCCGCGCTGTCCCGCAAGGAGTACCAGGGGTTCACGGCGCTCCGGGAATGGGCGCGACAGTTCTACCCCGACGGCGGGCCGTCCGCCGATCCGCACCGGCGGTACAGCGGCGCCGTCCGGCCCGCGGACCCGGCCGGCTCCTGAACCCGTCCGCTCGCCCGAACCACCTCGCCAGACCGAAAGGCCCCCATGAGCACCGACAAGATCCGGGTATTCCAGGTAGCGACCGGCAATCTCGGCACCGAGATGATCGGCCGGATCCGCAACCACCCCGACCTCGAACTCGTCGGGCTGCACTGCTACACCCCGGAGAAGATCGGCCGCGACGCCGGCGAGATCGTGGGTATCGACCCGGTCGGCGTGATCGCCACCGGGACGGTCGAGGAGATCATCGCCGCCCGGCCCGATGTGCTCACCTTCCACGGCGTCTTCCCGGACGAAGAGCTGTACGAGAAAGTTCTCGAAGCGGGGATCAACGTGGTGACCACCGCGGACTGGATCACCGGTTACCACCGCGACACCAACCATCCGCATCCCTCCGGCCGCAAGGTCAGCGAGGTCATCGCGGCCGCCTGCGAGCGCGGTAACGCGACGTTCTACGGCACCGGGATGAACCCGGGCCTGGCCCAGATCCTCGGGATCGTGCACAGCGCCGATGTCGCCGAGATCGAGAACGTCACCGTCACCGAATCGGTCGACGTCTCCTGCCATCATTCCGTCGACACCTGGAAGGCCGTCGGATACGGCCGCCCGGTCGACGATCCGGCCATTCCGGAATCGCTGCACAAATACACCGCGGTATTCGCCGATTCGGTGTATTTGATGGCCGACGCCTTCGGTCTGGAACTCGACGAGGTGACCTTCGGCTACGAACTCGGCGCCTGCACCGAAGATGTCGATCTCGGCTGGTACTTCCTGCCCAAGGGGTCACTCGGCGCCAACTACATCAAGTACCAGGGCATGGTCGACGGTGTGCCGCGGGTCGAATCACATCTCGAATGGCTGATGACCCCGCATACCGACCCGGCCTGGAAGATCAAGGGTTGCTACATCACCCAGATCACCGGCGACCCCAGTATCTACAGCAAACATATGGTGTTTCCCCGCAAGGGTGTCGACCTGTCCGACCCCGCCAGTTTCGCCTCCATCGGGATGACCGTCACCGGTATGCCCGCACTGCACTCGCTGCGGTCCGTGGTGGCGGCCCGGCCGGGCATCATCACCAGCGCGGACCTGCCCCTGCGTAGTTTCGCCGGGCGGTTCAAGCTCTGAACCGGGCCGGGGACGCGCTGTCCACCGGCGAACCGCGGTGCTCGGCCGGTGTTCCTGCCGGACGCCTCCCTTCGGTACCCCGACACTGCCGGGGACGGCGAGGTCCGGCGGTGCCGAAGACGGCTCCGCCAAGTGATTCTCGCTCAGCGGGAGTGGCGATGGTCTCTTTTGCGGCGGCGACTTATCGTCGACATCGAATCGACCGGAACGCACCGGCCTCACGAAGCGGTCCATGCCGCCCGGAGCCGGTGCCCGTACCGGTCGGGACATACGGTTGCCGACCGCTACGCGGCGGCCGGTCCGCGCTGTTCCGTCCGCCCCGGCATTCGGCCGAACGGGAACAACCGGCCGGCCGTCGCGAACCTCCGCATACGACGCGCATATCCGCGCGCCACGCGGCCTGGCGGAGGATGAAGAAGGGAACATCATGACCGCAACCCAATCCTTATAACCGAGTAGTTGCGGTGCATTGCCCACCGCCCGTAATCCCGGGCGGTGGTATATCGCCACGGCCTGATCATCGGCGTGGCAATCGCCGCATACATTGTGCCGATCGCCGAACAACATCGTCCGGCCGACCGGATTCACTTCGCCCGCACCGTTACGTGAGTTCGGGAAATTCCATGTGCTCATTGTCCGACCGCTCACTGTCCGACCGATCGGCACGACACGCGGCGTAGTGGCCCGTCCATATTCTTCCGGCGACATTCCGGAAAACAATGCCGATGCCGGCATGACCGCTTTCGATCGAGATGAGGGTCAACAGATGAAAGCAAATGTCCCACGCCACCCGTATGCCCGCGGTATGCGCCTGGGCGGAGTAAGTGCGGTATTCGCGGCCGTCGGAATGCTGGCCGCCGGCCACGCCACGGCCGATACCTTCGTACCGCTACCCGACGGCCACCAGGCCGCCCCCGGGGCGACGATCTCCCGGACGGCCGAACATGCCGTGATATCCCCGTCGATGGCCGCCAACGGTGTGGGACGGGTGGTGTGGGTATCGGGCACCGTCACCGCGGATGTCACCCATACGCCTACGGTCGAACGCCCGGGGCCCTATTCGACGCCGGCGGATATGCCGGGTACCAACAATTCGTCGACCCACGGCGCTTCGCAGGTGAACACCGGCTATATCGTCGGATGCCAGGTCAGCATCGGCGACAGTGCGATCTCCGCGGGACTTTCCGGCAATGTCAGCACCAACGGTGGCGGGTTGAGCGGTTCGGCCGGTATCCAACTCGGCCCGGGTGAGGTGGAATTCGTCCGGGTCGGTTTCAAAGATATTCTGAAGCCCGGTGTCTACAGTGTCGGATACCGGGATTTCGAGATCGAGATCCAGGGGTGTGGCGGTTACGCGCAGGCCCGGGCCTACACGGTCGTGGAAATCATCGGCGATCACTATTCGAAGACCACTCTCTACGGGGCGCCGTTCAGTATCGGATGAGCACGGTCCGATTTCCGACCGCTCGTCTTCTCGACAAGTCACGAACCCGGAGAGGTTTTTCGCAATGATTGATCCCAAGAAATTCGTCCGCGCCGCATTCGTGGCGGCCGCATCGGTGGGGTTGATGGCCACCGGTACCGCCGGCGCCGACACCTTCGTACCGCTGCCCGGGGCGGCGGTCACCGAAACCCTCGCCGACGGCACAGCTGTCACGCTGCGTATCGTCGGGGAATCGGCCACGATCAGCCCGTCCATGGGCGCCACCCCGCTGCACCGCAATGCCTGGGTGTCGGCCAGTGCTCAGGTCGAACTGTCCGCGCCGGCACGTTCGAAGATCAAACCCGGCTACGTGGTCGGCTGCCAGGTCAACATCGCCGGCGGCGGTGCCAACAGCGGCGCGAACTACAGCACGGATTCGACGGGCGAGAACCAGTCGGCCGGCGGCAGTCTCGGTGGAAACCTGAGTCTGGGACCGGGGCAAGCGAAGAAGTTCTACCTGCTGGACCTGGAAGCCCCCGACGCCTTCGGTTCGGAATCGCATCGGCCCTTCTCCTCGATCACCGGTACCAGCGGCAGCGTGAGCTGGAACAACAGCACCATCGGGCTCTCGGGTTGCGCCGGCTACGCGCAGGCCCGGGCATTCACCGAGGTGGAGGTCGAAACCGCCGCCGTCAAGGAGATCGTCACCGTCTGGGGACAGCCGTTCAGCCTCGGCTGAGAACGCCGGAACCCGGTCCTCGCCGTGTAACGGGGCCCGGGTTTCGCGGTGATTGTGCCGGGACTGCGCGAGCGCCTACACCACGGAGGAGGTATGCGCTTGCGGTCCGCGCACCATCCGGCCGATTCCGCCGGGAAGGCCGGCCTCGGCCTGAATCCGGCTGAACTCCGTCAGATAACGCCGCTGCTCGGCCGACATGGGGGCGGAACGCCGAGAGGTCAGGTCGAAATGCAGGTCCAGTTGTTCACCCACCGCAACGCGGCGCCCGGTATCCAGGCTGAACACCTCGTGCAGGACGTGGATACGTTTATCGTCGACGCCCAGCAGCCAGGAGCGGATCTCGAGTTCGTCACCGCGGCGCACCTCGTGCTCGTAACCGAGCGACGACTGGACCACGACCTTTCCGAGCCCGGTGCGGTCGACGTAGTCCTCGCCCATCCCGATCATCGCACTGAACTCCGCCTGCCCGCGATAGACGATGATGCCGTAGTACATGGCATTCATATGGTCGTTGAAGTCGATCCACGACTCCTCCACCCGGCAACGGAAAGATGTGACCGGGCCCTGCGGCACCCGGTCGAGCGGTATCGTCTCCGCCGAGATCATGGGCCTCCTTCGCCTCCGGTCCACCCGGCCCGATACAGCCGGTAACCCGGTGGACAACTCCGGAACGTATCGACCGAGCGGTCGCGTTGTCTTTCCGGTTACCGGTGAGTGGAACTTTTTCGGGCGCTCCGCGACAGCCCTCGCCCCGGCCGGCATCCCGCAAGGACGGTGTTCCGCTCGTAAGGAAGGGATCGCGATAGCGACCGGCGAGTGGAGCATGATGGTGGGCGATGGGTCCGTCACCGCTGGGCGCGGCCGGGCGGACGAAACCGACGGCCGAGGAGGTCCACCGGATATGCGCGGAATCAACCATATCGTCCTGTACGTCTCGGACCTCACGCGCAGCCTCGACTTCTACGAGCAGGTGCTCGGGTTCGAACGGCTGCCCGGTGGGTTTCCCGGGGGCGCGTTCCTGCGGCACCCGGGTTCGGCCAACGACCACGATCTGGGGTTGTTCGAGGCCCGGGGCGCGGCCGTCCCGGCCCCCGGGTCGGTCGGGCTCTATCACGTGGCATGGGAGGTCGGCACGCTGGCCGAGCTCTCGGCGTACCTGCAGCGGCTGGCCGGCGCCGGGGCATCGACCGGTGCGGGTGATCACGGGTCGACCAAGGCGCTCTACGGCCGCGACCCCGACGGTATCGAGTTCGAGGTGTGCTGGCTCGTGCCCGACGAACACGTCGAGGAATCCCTCCGCGGTGCCTCGATGACCGCACCGTTGGACCTCGCGGCCGAGATCGAGCGCTACGGCGCGGATACTCCGGGCGGTCCCCGCACCGACCCGGCGGTCTGGGCCCGGGTCGCGGCGATGCGCTCCGCTCAGCGCTGAGCCGGGCGCTCCCACCACCGCGCTCCACTCCGCGTCCTGCGGCGGATCCATTGAGTGGGAGTCGGCGCCGGTGATCCGGGCGCCGACTCTAGCCTCGGGAACGGTTCTGCCGGGATTCGCCGACCCGGATCGGCGACATACCAGCCCGGCATCGGCTCGGAACGAGGAGTGAAACACGTGGATATGCAGAAGTACGGGCCGTGGGCCGTCATCGCGGGCGGCTCCGAAGGCGTCGGTGCCGAATTCGCGGTCCAGCTCGCCGAGCAGGGGATGAACCTGGTACTGCTGGCCCGTAAACCGGAACCGCTGGAGGCGACTGCCGAGGCCTGTCGTGCGCATGGCGCCGAGGTTCGTACGCTATCGGTCGATCTGTGCGCCGCGGACGCTTTCGACCATATCCGGGAGGCCACCGACGATCTCGTCGTCGGTTTGTTCATCTACAACGCGGGCGCCAACACCTACGGTCACGAATTCGTGACCGGCGACCTCGAACGCTTCCAGGCTGTTATCGATCTGAACATCACCGCACAGCTGAAACTGGTGCGGCATTTCGGTGCACCCATGAAGGAACGACGCCGCGGCGGAATCCTGCTGGTGGGTTCGCTCAGCGGCTATCTGGGATCGGCCCAGATCAGTGTGTACTCGGCGGTCAAATCGTTCGGCCGTATCTTCGCCGAAGGGCTGTGGCTGGAGATGCAGGACCACGACGTCGATGTGCTGGAACTCGTGCTGGGGCTCACCCGCACGCCGGCCATGGACCGGGCGGGTCTCAAAATGAACCGGCCCGGCCTGTTGGTCTCCGAACCCCGCGATGTCGCGGCGCAGGGGCTGGCGAATCTCGCCAACGGACCCGTCGTGGTGGTGAAGCAGTTCGAGGCCGTCGCCGAGAAGAACAGCGGGCACAACCGGGCCGAATTGCTGCTCGAAGCGCGGGCGTCGGCGAAGAAGCTGCTGCCGCCGCCGACCGAATGACAGTGGTATCGAAGCTGTTCGGACGAATCGTGGAACCGGGACGGAAGGAACATACGTGAGACTCGACGGAAGAGTCGCGATAGTCACCGGTGGTGCCGGTGGGATCGGACGCGGCATCGTCCGCGCGTTCGCCGATGAGGGCGCATCGGTCGTATTCGCCGATATCGACGCCGCCGCGGGACGGGCGCTGGAGGGGGAGCTCGACGGCCGGGCAAAGTACGTCGATATCGATATCGCGCAGGAAGGCAGCGCCGAAAAGATCTGTGCGGCAGCAATAGAGGCTTTCGGCGCCCTGCATATTCTCGTCAACAACGCGCACGCCTCGCGGCAGGCGCCGCTGGTCGAAACGACGCAGGAGATGTTCGACCTGTCGTTCGGCACCGGGTTCTACCCGACGGTGCGGTTGATGCAGGCCGCGTACCCGCATCTACGGGCGACCGCGGGGTCGGTGATCAATTTCGCCTCGGGCGCCGGTATCGACGGGCAGGTCACACAGGCCTCCTATGCCGCGGCGAAGGAAGCGATCCGCGCGGTCAGCCGGGTGGCGGCCAACGAATGGGCGGCCGACAACATCACGGTGAACGTCATTTCGCCGCTGGCCCTCACCGAAGGGGTGCACGCGTATCTCGAGGCGAATCCGGGTGTCGAGGACGTCATGCTGAAGCGTGTGCCGCTGCGCCGTTTCGGCGATCCGCAACAGGATATCGGGCGGGTGGCGGTATTCCTGGCCAGCGCGGACGCCGACTACATCACCGGTCAGACGCTCATGGTCGACGGCGGAACGATAAAGCTGCGGTAGCGATGCGCGGCAACCGGATTGCGTTGCGGCGATTCGGTATGACGAGAGGTTGGAATATGAGCGTCGAAGAGACACTCGCCGGACTGGTGACGCGGGTACAACGGCTCGAGGACGAGCTGGCCATCATCCGGAAACTCACCGCGTACGGCCCGCTGGTCGACGCCGGGGAAGCCGATGCCGTGGCCGCGCTGTGGGCCGAGGACGGTGTATACGACGTCGAGCACTGGCGGATGGCCGGGCGTGCCGAGGTGCGGGCGATGGTTCTGTCCGACGCCCACCAGGACATCATCACCGGCGGCAGCGCCCACTTCTTCGGCCCGCCCCATATCGAACGTATCGAGGGCGACGAGGCCGCCGCGATCTGCGAATCGGTTCTGGTGCGGCACGAGGACGGCAAGTTCTACATCTGGCGCGCCGGTGTCCATCGGATCCAGTTGCGCCGCACCGAGGACGGCTGGTGCGTTACCAGCCGGGTGACCCGGCCGTTGAACGGTTCCGCCGAAGCGCGCGATCTGGTGGCCGGACGGACATAGGGACACGTGCCCGGCGGTGGGTTCGGCGACGAATATTGTGTGCGTGCGGCCTTCGTTCCGGTGTCCCGGAGCGCAGGCGGATATATGCGCTGTGCTGACCTATCGCCGGGCCGGCCGGAGCTTTTCGTCCCGTCGAGGACGTGATGGACTGCGCACGTTATGGTCACCGTCGAACACTGGACGTGCGGAGTTGCGCCACCGTGCCTGGCCACAGCACCCGTGCCGGCGACTGCGCCGGTGCACTGAATGTGCTCAACGGCTACTGCCCGCATATGTGCTGGAACGCGATATGGGCGCGCCCTGGATCGTCGCAACGTCCGACTCCCCCGATGCTGCTCCGCGAGGACATCATCGTGTTCCTGCACTGACCTGTGGATTCCGCCGCGACCGGACCGCAGGATTTCTGCCGCGTTCCGGGCTACGCCGAGGATCTGTCCGGCCTTCCCCAGGCCATCGTGGTCCTCGCGGAGGGGGACCCGATCCGCGACTGAGCACCTGACAGAAAAGGCCGGGCACCACGGTCTCTCGCCGGCCGGGCTACGACGGCCGCGAGACCACCGCCCGCGCTGTCACGGAGTATCGCCGGCCGGCCGGCATCGATGCGCAACGATTCGGCGTAGGCGGCGACCCATACCGTTGCGGCATACGATTCCTCGACCTGTCCCGGCGCTCCCCATTCCGGCGCCGGCCGATAGTCGACGCCTATCACCGTCGCACCGGCGGCCGCCGCGGTCTGCCGGGCCCGCGGCTCGGCCGATTTCGGCCATCGGCGGCGTCTCGGCCGGGGGTTGTCGCCGCAGTCCCATGGGTCGCATCAAGCCGTTGTCCGGCTGTCGCTGTTCTGTCGGAGGTGATGCCGCCCGCGTACGCCGCCGACCCTGTTCGGTCTCGCTCAGCGGAAAGGTGACAGTCGACATTTCGGGCACCCTTTATCGTCCGTTGTGCCAGCCGTCGTGACCTGGGTCACGAACAACCGCTCATCTGGTCCGCTACCCGCTCCGGTGCCGGCGCTGGTGCAGTGTCCGCGGTGCCGTAGGCCCGCGGGGTTCTGCTGCCGAATCCCTCGACCACGCCGCGGAATGTCGTAGATCCACGGGTGCCGACCGAGTGATCCGGCGACCGGAACCCCGGGCCCATCTCGTCTCAGGAGGACGTTCGATGTCCGATCCCTCATCCCGGCTCACCACCGGAAGCCTCGCAGGCATGCCGGGGTACAGATCCCCGGCGCTGATCATCACGGCGCTGATCCTCGCCGAATGCGTCAGTGCCTTCGAAGCCGGCACGATCTTCATCGCGTTGCCGCGGTTCAGTGAAATCTTCGGGGCGCCGGCCTCCACGACGGGTTGGGCGGTGACCGCCTACATGCTCGTCGCGGCGGCGACAGCCCTGGTCGGCGGCCGGCTCGGTGATATGTACGGCCGCAAAAAGGTTCTCATCGTCATCATGCTGGTCTCGGTGCTCGGCTCGGTGATCAGCGTTTTCGGTGACTCGATGGCGGCGATCATCATCGGGCGGGGTGTGCAGGGAGTTTCGGGTGCGATCCTGCCCCTCTGCTACGGCCTGGCACGTGAGGCCCTTCCGGCCGAGAAGGTGTCGATCGCGGTCGGATTCATCAGTGGCGCGGCCCTGCTGGCCGGTTCGGGGGGCTCCCTGATCGCCGGTGTCCTGCTCGATATCGCCGACTGGCATATGATCTTCGTTCTCGCCGCGGTCCTGGCCATCGTGGCTTCCGCCGTGGCGGCGGTGGTACTGCCGGGAGCGCATACCCGGTCGGAATTGCCCCGCTTCGACTATGTGGGCGCGATTCTGATGACGCCCGGCCTGATCGCCCTGCTGTACGGCATCACGCAGGGTCCGGCATGGGGGTGGACCAGCCCGGCCGTTATCGGGCTGATCGTCGCCGGCCTCGCCATCCTGGCGGTATGGACCTTCTGGGAGTTGGGCCGCAGCGAACCCCTGGTCGATTTCCGGGTGTTCGCGAGCAAACGTATGACGCTCAACCTGATCGCATTGTCGGTGCTCGCGCTCGGCCCCGCCGGTGCCGTGCAGATCGTGACTCCGATGATTCTGCAGTCGCCGACCTCGCTACCGGTCGGTCTCGGGATGTCGGCGACGGTCACCGGCCTGGTGGCCGGTATCGCGGCGCTGTTCGGTTTCGGCGCTTCGCCGCTCGCGGGCGCTGTCGCCGGCCGGTGGGGCGGCCGGACGGCCTTCCTCATCGGCGGTGCGCTGTTCGCCGTTGCCAACCTGATGATTCTGGTGGGCCATAAATCGCTACCGGTGATGATGGGTGTTTTCGCCGTCGCGGCGGTCGCGACTGCTTTCGCCTTCACCGGCTACCCGAAGATCGTGATCGAATCCGTGCCCGACAACGTCACCAGTGTCACCACGGGCATCCTGAGCACTGCCCGGCAGGCGTTCTCGGCGGTGGGGGTGGCGATCGTATCGGTCATGCTCTCGATGTGGACGGTTCCCGGGACCGCATCCCCCGCGTTGTCGTCGTTCAATGTGGCGGTGGGCTGGTTCATCGTCTGCTCGCTGATCGTGGCCGCCATCTGCTTGTTCATCGGCAGGCCGCAGCAGGAGCCGAAGACGGCCGGCGACAGCGTGACCGGTGAGGAGGGTGCCGCGGAATCGGCCGCATACGCTTGACCCGAGGCAGGTCGGCCCGCCGCTACCAGGGCTCCCCGGTAGCGGCGTCGACGGCCGGAGATCGCCGGACCGGCGGTCTCCGGCCGGGGGCGGGGCGGCGTCGTGCCTCGGGTTGTCGTCGCGGAGTGGCGGAGTCCACGCCGCGCCCCGGTTACTGCGGTAGGTCCCGATCACCGGGATCAGCGGCCGGAACGCGTGCTGTTCGCTGCCTACGATCCGGGGGTGACTTCGTCCGAATCCTCGCCCCGTGGACCGATAAAATCCGACCGTGACGTCATCACCGATACGGTGAACCGATATACCTACGCTCTCGACGACCGGGACTGGGCCCGGCTCGACGAGGTATTCGCACCGGACGCCGTGGCCCGCTACGGCGCCGCCGCGGCGCCCGCGGTGCGTGGCCGCCCGGAGATCGTGGCGATGATCCGGTCCTTCCTGGATCGGTGCGGCCCCTCCCAGCACCTGCTCGGTAACCACGTCATCGATATCGACGGTGATACTGCGACCTCGATCTGCAAGGCCCGGGTATTGCATATCGGTGCCGGCGAGAACTCGAACCTCACCTACGAATGTGTCGGCGTGTATCGGGACCGGCTGACCCGGACGGAGCAAGGATGGCGGATTGCCGAACGAACTTTCGTGATCGATATCGAGTTGGGGGACCGTCACGCGGTTCTCGGTGGTGGCTCCCGATAACGCCCGCTGCCGGTACGGCCGCGGCCGGAGCAGCCGGTGATCCCACCGTGCGGAATCAGTCCATTACGCCGGCTGCGGTCGTGGTAGACGTGTGACCTCCGGAATTCTTTGAAATGAAACGACCATGAGGCGGCGCTGCCGCGGCGGCAGCCGGCAGTTCCGGCCCCGGCCGGGTGTATCAGGAGGAAGTTATGAACGATTTCACGGGCCGTGTCGCGTTGGTCACCGGTGCCGCACGAGGTCAGGGCCGAGCGCATGCCGTCGCACTGGCCGAACGTGGCGCCGATGTGGTGATCTGCGACCGTTGCGAGGACGTGCCGGCGGTCGTTTATGCGATGGGACGCAAGGACGAACTCGCGGAGACCAAGGCGCTGGTCGAAGCGACGGGCCGGCGCTGTATCGCCGAGCAGGCCGACACCGCAGACCAGGCAGCCCTGCAGGCGCTGGTGGTCCGGGCCGAGTCGGAATTCGGCGGAATCGATATCGCGATCGCCAACGCCGGTGTGTCGGCGGGTGCACCCATCCAGGAGGCGTTCGACGGCCATTGGGCCGAGGTGATCGGGACGAACCTGACAGGTGTGTTCAATACTGTCGCCGCTGTTGCACCCGGCATGATCTCGCGGGGCTATGGGCGGATCATCACCATCAGTTCGATGCTCGGTCGTGGCGCGGCGCCGGGGCAGGCAGCCTACTGTGCGTCGAAATGGGGGGTTATCGGGATGACGAAGAGCGTGGCGCTCGATCTTGCTCCGCACGGTGTGACGGCAAACGTGGTGGCGCCGGGGAATATCGCAACTCCTATGGCGCAGAACGAGACCCTGTATCGGAAGATGCGGCCGGACCTGGAATCTCCGACTCTTGCCGATGCCGAACCGATCTTCTCGACGCTGCACGCCCAGCCGGTGCCGTTCCTCGATCCGTTCGAGGTGACCCGGGCGGTGCTGTATCTGGCCGATGAGGCGAGCGCGCATATCACCGGCACCGTGATGCCGGTCGATGCGGGAGCTGCGGCCCGCGTCACCGCCTGAGCCGATTTACGGCCGCCGGCGGTCCGGGCCGGTAGTTTCTACGGCCACCGCCGGGGTCCTGACACCCACGGCGGTCGCAGGCTGTCCGGGGCACGTGGCGTTGTCCCGCGAACGGTTATCGAATCCGCTGCAACAGTTCGGAATTGAGTCGGCGCACCAAGGCGCGCAAGCGATCGTGTGAGGCCGACCCGGGTTCGCTGAGCCGGAGTTGCAGCAGTTCGCGTCCCGCCGCGTGGAGCACTCGCGCCGTGTACTCCGGGTCCTCGAGGCCGGGAGTGAACCGCAGGAGTTGCTGGACGAAGAACTCGCGGACCACCGCCTCGGACTGCGCGAGCCGTTCGTAGAGTGCCGGGGGAGCGCCTTGTGGTGGAAACAGGAACAGCCGCCAGGTTGCGGGGCGGGCGTCGACGGCGTGCAGGAGGCTGTCGAAGGCGCGCAGGGCGGGATTGCTTTCCGTGCCATCGTCGCCGCTGGTGGAAACAGCATCGGCGAATTGGGAAGCAGCGCGACCGGCTTCGCGGTCGATCAAAGCGACGAACAGGCCCGAGAGATCGCCGAACAGCTGATACAGCAACGAACGATTGACACCGGCCGCCTCCGCGATGCGGTGAGGAGTCGCGGCATGAAAGCCCTCGGCGTCGACGATCGCCTGTGTGAGGTCGAGGATCTGCTCGCGCCGTGCCTCGGCGGGCATTCGCCGTCGCTGCTGCGAAGTCATGCTTGACAGCTTAACTAACAGTCCGTGAGTATTAACTCACACAGTGTTAGTTACTTGGAGGGCGCGATGCCTACGTACTACCCGGAACTTGCGCAGCGTGTGCGCAGTCAGGGCGAGCTACAGCCCGGCCTCTACGGTGACCTCGACTTCGGCAAACAGCCCTACCGCTTGGCGACCGCGCCCGGCGAGCCGTCGTCCCTGCCGCGCGGCGTCGCCGACCGGGATACGATCCTGGCCGACGACCGCGTCGTCGAGCTGCTGTCCACGGCCACGATGCTCGGCGATGTCGTCGCCGACCCGTACGCCGCCCTGTCCGCCGAGCACAGCGTCACCAGCCTGATCGGGATGGTCCACCGAGCCTGCCGAGAAGGCCTCGACGCCGTCCCCAAGGCCCCACCGGAGCTGGTCGCCTTCCTCTCCGCAATGGAAGCGACACCCGCCTGGCTCGACCCGGAACTGGTCCGGCAAGGGGCGAAGGCGGCACGCACCCCGGCCGCCCTGCTCGCCCCCTTCGTGACCAGGGGTGCCTTCATCGCCACTTTCACCAACACCTATGCGGCGCTGCCGATGGCGCTCACCGGTGCGCTGTCCGGCCGCCGCGCGGCCCGGCGCGTCAACGAAACGGCGTCGTTCTTCGCCGTCACCACCTTGCCCGGTGCGCTCGACCGCTACGGCCCGGGCTTCGAAGCGGCGGCCATGGTGCGGCTGATGCATTCGATGGTCCGGTACAACGCGCTGAAACGATCCGAGCACTGGGATACCGATATCTACGGGGTGCCGGTGCCGCAGGTCGACCAGATGCCGGCCGGAATGATCGACCTCTACCTCCTCGCCGTCCGCGTGCGCCGGCAAGGACGCAAAGAATTCACTGCCGGGGAACGCGCCCAAGTGGAATTCAGCCGGTACCGATGCTTCCTCCTCGGGCTGCCCGAGGAACTGCTGCCGACCACGCCCGCCGAGATCATCCACGTATTCCACGCCCGCGCCGCCCTCCTCCGTGACGGCTTCGACGACGCCACCTGCGGCGAACTGATCCGTTCGACGATGGCCGCCTACCTCCGCCCGCACGAATCCCGATTCGACCGGATGGCCGACGCGGTCGAGAAGAGTTACAGCAAGGCCGGTTTCGTCCTGGCGTTCTGCCGCGGCAGCCTGCGCGTCGGCCGCGGATTGGGAGTCACGCTCGGCCCGGCCGATTTCACCCGGATCGCGGTAGCCGCCCCCTTCCTCCTCGGCCGCCTCCTGCTCGTGGACCGCGCCGCGCGCATCCCGCTACTCGCCCCCGCCGTCGACCGCTACCTCGTGAAACTGATCGAGCGCCGGTTGGCCACCTACGGCAAACCCGAGTTCGTCAGCGACGCCCGCACCTACACCCCCGTCCTGGGCTGATACTGCCGCCCCACATTGCTCGGGGATGTTCATGTTGCGGCGCGGCCCGGTCGGTCCGGACCCATTACCGTCGAAGCTGTGAGCGCCCCGGCCGTCGCCGGGTTCGTGATCGCTGTCGGTCTACCGCTGCTGGTGATCGTGGCGGCGATCTGGTGACCGTAGTGACCCGGGTTCGCACCGAGTTCGGTCTCGGCGGCCCGGCCGGCGGCGACGTAGTCGGTGACATCGAATGGCCTCGTGCCGGTCACGCCACGAGTCGACCCGCCTCTGTACCGCGAATCGAGGCCGCCAGGAAAAGGATCCCACTGAGCAGGAGATTCGTATCACGCGGCGCCACCGGCTGCGAAGGTGGACCCACTGCGACGAGTTCCGCGGTCGCAATCACTTGACCAGGAGGTATCGTGAGCCCCACGACAGGCACCGGCGCTCGAGTCCGTGTCGTCGACACCGGTGCGCCGCCTGCACGTGACGTGCGAGGGGTGGCGCTGCCTCGGTCCGGCCCGTGACTTCTGCGACGGCCACCCGAATGAGATCGCCGCGTTCGGCATCGATCTCGCCGTGTTCCGGGCGAGCCGTGTCGTCCTGACCAACTCACCCCCACTATTTCCATTACCCGGACCAGGAGCTCCGATGTCCTACGAAGTACTCGACAAAATCGTCGCCATCGCCGACGAGATCCGCGCCGGCGCCGACGAAGGCGAATCCCTCGGCCGCTTGCCCGACGATATGGCCAAAGGCCTGAAGGATGCCGGGCTCATCCGGCTGCTGCAGCGCAAGAAGTACAACGGCTACGAAGCCCATCCGCGCGAGTTCGCCGAAACCGTGATGAAGACCGCGAGCATCTACGGTTCGGCCGGCTGGGTCGGCGGCATCGTCGGTGTGCATCCGTGGCAGCTCGCTTTTGCCGACCCGAAGGTGCAGGAGGAAATTCTCGGCGCCGACACCGATACCTGGCAGGCCTCGCCGTATATGCCGGCGGGTATCGCCGTGCCGACCGACGGCGGCTATGTCATGAACGGCCGCTGGCAGTTCTCCTCCGGCACCGACCACTGCGACTGGATCTTCCTCGGCGCGATGGTGGGCGGCGCCGACGGCGCACCGCTGATGCCGCCGAAGAGCCTGCACGTGATCCTGCCCCGTTCCGATTACGAGATCGTGGCGGATTCCTGGGATGTGGTCGGTCTGCGCGGTACGGGCAGCAAGGACATCGTCGTGAAGGACGCCTTCATCCCGGAATATCGGGTGATGGAGTCGGACAAGGTGATCGACGGGACTGCGGCCAAGGAGTACGGGGTCACCGAAACCCTGTACAAGATGCCCTGGTCCACCATGTTCCCGCTGGGTATCACTTCGGCGACCATCGGTATCTGCGAAGGTGTGCTCGCGGCCGGTGTCGACTATCAGCGCAACCGGGTCGGCGCGACCGGCACGCTGGTCAAGGACGATCCGTACGTCCTGCATGCGCTCGGTGAATCGGCGTCGGAAATCGATGGGGCCCGCCAGCAACTGCTGGCCAATGTCGACCGCATCTGGGACAAGGTCGACCGCGGCGAGGAGATCGATTTCGAAACACGCGCCGCGGTGCGCCGCGATCAGATCCGCGCCGCGTGGCGGGCGGTCCGTGCCGCCGACGAAATCTTCGACCGGGCCGGCGGTAACGCGCTGCGGATGGACAACGCACTCCAGCGCTTCTGGCGCGACGCGCACGCGGGCCTGCACCACGCCATCCATGTCACCAGCACCACCTATCACGCGGCGGCCATGGCGTCGCTCGGTGTGGAGGTCCCCGAGGGGCCACTGCGGGTGATGATCTGACCGGCCCCGGAAAGGATTACGGAGACACGATGACGGAAATCAAAGCGCTCGGTTATGTACGGGTTCAGGCCACGGATATGGATCGCTGGCGCGAACTCGGGTTCGAGGTATTGGGATTCGCGCCGGGTTTCGGTGACGAAACCGATGCCCTGCACTTCCGCATGGACGAGCGCGCCTCGCGTATCACCGTCGAGCGCGGTGACGTCGACCGGGTGACCGCGGTCGGCTGGGAGGTCCGGGACGCGCCCGCGCTGCGCCGGCTGATCGCCACGTTGGACGAGGCGGGTTGCGCGTATACGCCGATGTCGCAGGAACTGGCCGATCGGCGCAAGGTCGAGGCCGGTATCTGTATGAAGGATCCCGGCGGCACGCCGCTGGAGTTCTTCTACGGGCCCGTGCTCGAGCACAGTCCGGTGATCACCAAGTACGGCCAGAGGTTTGTCACCGGCGAGCAGGGCCTGGGCCATGTGGTGATGCCGACGACCAATTTCGACGAATCGTTCGCCTTCTACACCGAGACACTGGGTTTCCTGTCCCGCGGAGCTTTCCGGATGCCGGCACCGCCGGAAGCGGGTCCGCTGCGGATCCGGTTCATGGGTGTCAACCGCCGGCATCACAGCCTGGCGATCATGCCCAGTATGGAGGGGCGTGATCCGGGACTGATCCACGTCATGGTCGAGGTGGACGAGCTCGACGCGGTCGGCCGTGCCTACGACCAGGTGATGGCCCGCGATTTCCCGGTGTCCTCGACGCTGGGCCGGCATACGAACGACAAGATGATCTCCTTCTACGTGCGGGTACCCGGCGGCTGGGATATCGAGTACGGATACGGCGGCGAGCCGGTCGACGAGGCCTATTACACGGCCGAGGAGATCACCGCCGACAGCTATTGGGGTCACGAATGGCTGTGGGCACGGGAGATGAAGGAAGCGCAGCAAGCCGCGGCGGCCGCGGAAGCCGGCGAGGGGTAGTCGGCCCGATCTCGCGACAACCTCGGTGGTAGCGCCGGGCCGGGTGCATTGCGCCCGGCCCGGCGCACATCTATATCCGTGGCGTTCTCCTGGCCGAGGTACGGGCCGGTGCACACCTCGGTGACCGCGCGCACGATGGGAATCGAAATGGGGGACCGCTGGGTGGGAACAAGCGCTCGACTCGCGCCACAGGGACCTTAGTTTGACTTCGAACTCAGGTACCTCAGCGAGGAAGTGAATGTTGTGACAAGCCAGGACAGCGATTTCGATGCCGTCGTCGTCGGTGCCGGGATCTCCGGCCTGTACGCGGTGTACAAGTTCCGTCGGCGCGGTATGCGTGTACACGGTTTCGAATCCGCCGAGGGAGTGGGGGGTACCTGGTATCACAATCGGTACCCCGGGGCGCGGTGCGATGTCGAGAGTATCGACTACTCGTATTCGTTCGACGAAGAATTGCAGCAGGAGTGGACCTGGACCGAGCGGTTCGCCACCCAGGAGGAGATCCTGCGCTATCTCGACCATGTCGCCGATCGCCACGATCTGCGCTCGGCCTACGATTTCCTGACCCGGGTGACCTCGGCCGTCTACGATGAAGCGGCCGGCCGGTGGACTGTCACCACCGATACCGGGAAAACCGTGACCGCCCGATTCTGCATTCTGGCGACGGGCGTACTGTCGGCGACGAACAAACCGGATATTCCCGGCCGGGACCTCTTCGCGGGGGAGAATTACCACACCGGTGAATGGCCGCACGAGCCGGTCGATTTCACCGGTAAGCGCGTGGGCGTGATCGGGACCGGCTCCTCCGGTATCCAGTCGATACCGATCATCGCGGAAGAAGCCGATCAGGTCGTCGTTTTCCAGCGCAGCCCCAACTACTCGATCCCGGCCGGTAACCGGCGGTTGACCGAGGATGTGCTCGCCGAGGTGAAAGCCAATTATGCGGAGCGGCGCCGATTGTCCCGGATCAGCGGCGGTGGCACACCGAACAGCCCGCATCCCAAGGGGGCGCTGGAGGTCGACGAGGCCGAACGGACCCGGATCTACGACGAATGGTGGCAGCGCGGTGGATACCTGTTCACCAAGGCGTTCCCGGACCAGATGGTGAGCAAGGCAGCCAACGACACCGCGCGCGAATACGTCGAGGCGAAGATCCGGGACATGGTGGAGGATCCCGAGATCGCCGATCAGTTGATCCCCACCGATCACCCCATCGGTACCAAACGGATCGTCACCGATACGGGTTACTTCCAGACCTTCAACCGTGACAATGTCACTCTGGTCAACCTGCGGCGGACGCCGATCACCGAGATCACCGAGTCGGGTGTCCGGACCGGCGAAAAGTCCTACGATCTGGACATTCTCATCTTCGCGACCGGATTCGACGCCATGACCGGTTCGCTGTCGCGGATCGATATCCGCGGCCGGGACGGACGGGAACTGACCGCGGAGTGGTCGGCGGGGCCGCGGACCTATCTCGGGCTGGCCGTCGACGGTTTCCCGAATATGTTCATCATCTCCGGTCCCGGCAGCCCCAGTGTGCTCGCGAATATGGTGCTGATGGCGGAACAGCACGTCGACTGGATCGCCGAATGCCTGGATCATCTGGATTCCCACGAGATAGCCACCATCGAGGCGACCCGGGAAGCGGCCGGCGAATGGGTGGCCGAATGCAACGCCAAGGCCGCGGGAACGCTTTTCCCGACGGCGAATTCCTGGTACCTGGGCTCGAATATTCCCGGCAAACCGCGCGTATTCATGCCTTATATCGGCGGTTTCGGCAATTACAACACCCTCTGCGCCGAGGTGGCGGCGGCCGGATACAAGGGTTTCGCGCTCGACGGCCGGGCCGCGGCAGCGGGTAGTTGAGCGCCGCGCACGAATACCGCGGCGCGAGCGCGTCTTATTTCCTACGACGAAAAAGTGAGGACGTGGTCGAGATGGGCGGACAGCGAAGGTCGGATCTGCATCCGGATGTCGAGGCGATGCTGACGGCGCTGGAATCGTTTCCGGATGTCACCCAGCACACGGCGGCGGAACTACGCGAGATCATCTCCTCGCGCCGGGCGCCGTTGGCGCGTGAGCCGCAGATGCGGATCGCCGAGGACCGCATCATCGACGGCCCGGGCGGCGAGCTGGCCCTACGTATCTACGTGCCGCACGGCGGAACCGGCGTGCGACCGGTGGTGGTCTTCGCCCACGGCGGCGGGTTCGTTTTCTGCGATCTCGACAGCCACGACGAATTCTGCCGGTCGATGGCCGAAGCGGTCGACGCCGTGGTCGTCTCGGTCGACTACCGGCGGGCGCCCGAGCATCCCGGACCGGCGGCGCTGGAGGATATGTATGCCGCGGTGCGCTGGGCCGCCGGACACGCCGCCGAGTTCGGCGGCGACCCCGGCCGCCTGGCAGTCGCCGGGGACAGTGCCGGCGGCAATCTGGCGGCGACGGTGAGCCTGGCCGCTCGCGACCGCGGTGGCCCGGCGATCGCGGCGCAGATCCTGCTCTACCCGGTGATCGACGACGATTTCGGCACCGAGTCCTACCGGCTCTACGGCGAGAACTACTACAACACCACCGAGGCGATGCGCTGGTACTGGCAGCAGTACGCCCCGCACGGAACCGACAGTCCGTACCTGGTACCGACCCGCGCCGAATCGCTGGCACGCCTGCCCCGGGCGGTAGTGGTGACCGCCGAACTCGATCCGCCCTGCGCGGCCGGGGACGACTATGCCCGCCGGCTCGCGGACGCCGGGGTCCCGGTGACGGCGCACCGGTTCGACGGGTTGTTCCACGGTTTCCTGACCTTCCCGTCGTTGTCGCTCACCGCGCCGGCCCGGGAGAAGCTGTGGCAGATGATGCGGGACGTGCTCGCCGCGTCGGCTACATAGGACACGCTGTGCCGCTCACCGGGAGTATGCACCGGCGACTCCCGGTACCGGTGGCAGGCTCGGTACCCATGAGTACCCCAGTCGATACCCGAACCGTTCCCGAATTGCGGGAACTCCCGACCGAGCACGGCGTCCTGCGTTACCGCGAGGCCGGCGACGGCCCGCCCCTGCTCCTGCTGCACGGGTCCGGTCCCGGCGTCACCGGGTGGCGTAACTTCGGCGGTAACTTCGCCACCTTCGCCGAGCACTATCGGACGCTGGTCCTGGAGCTCCCCGGTTTCGGTGTCAGCGACGATTTCGGCGCGGTGCATCCGATGATGTCCGCTCAGCAGGCGGTCACCGCGTTTCTCGACGGGCTCGGGCTCGACCGGGTCCGCATCATCGGTAACTCGATGGGTGGTTTCGTGGCGACCGATTTTGCGCTCGCCGCCCCCGACCGGGTCGAGCGGCTGGTGACCATCGGCGGTATCGGTACGCCGGTGCTCAGCCCGCAGCCCGGGGAGGGGATCATCCGGCTCAGCGAGTTCGTCGACAATCCCACCCGTGAGGCTCTCGTGGCGTGGCTGCGTTCGATGGTGTTCGATCAGTCGCTGGTGACCGAGGAACTGATCGAACAGCGGTGGCAGCAGGCCACCGATCCGGGAACGCTGGAGAATTCGCGCCGCATGTACAGCAGCGCGGCGCTGGCCCGGATGGCCGCGGCCGCGCGCAGTGTGGACAGCACACCGAACTGGGCGAAACTGGGCGGGCTCGCGGTACCGACCCTGGTCACCTGGGGCCGCGACGACCGGGTCAGTCCCGTCGATATGGCCTTGCTCCCGATGCGCACCCTCCGCAACGGAGAGGTGCATATCTTCCCCAACTGCGGGCACTGGGTGATGATCGAACAGAAAGAAGCCTGGGAAGCTACCGTTCTGGCGTTCCTGCGCCGCTGACGCACGTATCGTTCGCGACTGTAGACGCGGATTACGGCGCCGGGTCGATCACCGGCGCCGTGATCGCGCAGAAGCTGTGGCAGATACGGTCTTTGACGATCTGGTTCGGGCTCTCCGGATCGAACCACTGATCTACGAGCGCCCAATGCACGGGATGGTTCATATAGGGACCGAGCAGGCCGTCGAGATCGGCGAATTCCTGCTCCCAGACATGCGTCCACTGCGAGGTGCCTGTGGCACGGTCGACGCGGCTCAACTGCCATGCCCGGATCGCCGGGATATGGCGGGGCATCTCCAGGGTCGCATGCTCGAACCGTGCGATCTCCGCCGGCGCGGCGTCGTCGTCCACGCGCAGGAGCAGGGTGCGGTAGACCGTCGACGGGTGCGCGTCCGCGCGGCGGCCGTATCGATCGTCGGCGTGGCCGGCCGGATACTCGGCGGAGTCGATATGTTCGATCGCCGAGCACGCCATGGCCTCGTCGACGAGATCGCGGTGCGATAACCAGTCGGATTTCGACGCGAACCGGAAATGGGCGAGGAGATCGCCACCGTTACGCACACCGGGCAGCGTCCGGGCGACCAGTGGGCGCCGGACGCCCGCGGCTTCCGCTCCTGCGGTGATCCGTTTGACCGTCATCTCCGTGGTCATGGCGTCCGCGGGATCGGCCAGGTGTAGCAGAAATGTCACCTCATACATCGCACAGTCCTTCCACATCCTCGGTGCGGCTCGCCATGGACCGGGTTCGTTCGACGATCACCGGCGCCATCGAATCCCACCATCGGGCCGGTTCGGGGTCGTGCCGGGCGCCGACCGCCGCCGCCCACCAGGCTTTCGGGCCGGGCACCGTCCAGGTGGCGGTGACGGTGTTGGTCTCACCGTCGATCCAGGCCGGTGGACTCACCAGGATCCGATCGAGCGTCAGCCCCCGTGCGCGTGCCTGCGGCGCGTAACCGCTGAGATACGCGTCGATGAAGGTGCGTGCGCTGCCGGGCGTGAGCACGATCCGATCGATGATGTAGATGGTGCGGTCGTCCATCGTTCGAACGTAAGCGCTGCCGTCTGGGCCGCTGCCGGTGCTTCCCGGTGGCCGGGAGTCTCACCCGGCGATGCTTGTAGGCTGCACGATCATGGCCGCCGACCCCGATTCCTACCCCAACCTGCCCGCGACCAGCTGGGCTGTTCTGGGCATGTTGTCCTTCGGTGAGGAACTGACCGGCAACGACCTGAAGAAATGGGCGGATTGGAGTATCGGCTTCTTCTATTGGAGCCCCTCGGTGAGCCAGGTCTACGGTGCACTGGAAAAGCTCGAGGATCTCGCGCTGGTGCGCTCCCGGGTGGTCGCCGACGAGGGGATGCGCGGCCGGCGGCTCTACGGGATCACCGATACCGGGTTGCGTGCCCTGCGGAACTGGTCGCGAGATTCCGAGATCGATATGCCGGTGCTCAAACATGGTGTGATGCTTCGCCTTTACCTGGGGCATCTGCACGATCCCGAGCGGCTGAAAGAGATCGTCCGCCGCCATATCGAGAACCTGCGGGAGCGTGCCCAGCAGGCGCAACTGCATGCCGATCACGCCGAACCGGAGCCCGGCTGGGCCTTCACGCAGATGAGTCTGCGGTGGTCGCAACGGTATTTCGCGGCGGAGATCGAACTGGCCGAACAGTTGCTGGCCGAAATCGACGAGGCGGCCGTGTGGTATCGCGAAGCGGCGGTGCGCGAAGACAACGGTATGCCGATCCCGCGGCAGCCGGGTAGGTGGCGCACGGCCGGTGAGGATTCCACCGACGATTCGTGACGACCGCGCGCGGCCGGTCAGCCCTCGGCGCGGACGCGCGGGGCGGTGGGCAGGGAACGCAAGATGTTGCGGCGCTGCAGAGTAGGCGTGACCCGCACTCCGGCGCAGACACTGCGCCAGATGGCGTGCGCGGCCAGCTGGACGGGCCTGATCATCCGGCTGTCGAAGGTCATCTCGGTCAGCGGCCCGCAGATGGACACCGCGGTGGTCGCCTCGCCGATCGGCCCGATCGGTGCGGCGATACATCCGAACCCGGGCAGTGCGCTGTGGCGTTCGACGGCGTAACCGAGATCGCGGATGCGGGCGTCGTCCGCTCCGTTGCCGCCGTCGAAGGCCAGCAGTGCCTTGCCGAGCGCAGTCTGCGACGCCGGCAAGCGTCCGCCCACCCTGGTCGGCACGTGCGCGGCGAGCCGGCCACCGATCTTGTCGAGGTAGACGATATCGCTGCCGTCGAGGACCGCCAGGTGCACCACCATGCCGGTGGCCCGGTAGAGGTGGTGCAGGTGTTCGCCGGAGGCGGCGTGGACCCGATCCTGGTGCACTGCGAGCGAGCCGAGCTCGACCAATCGGATCCCGAGGCTGTAGCGGCGGCCTTCGCGCCGCAGCCAGCGCAATTGGACGAGCCGATCCAGCATCCGGTGGGCGGAGGAGCGGGGCAGGCCGGTGCGGAGGACGACCTCCGCCAACCCGAGGGTCTCGCGGCCGTCGAAGGCGTCCAGTACGAGTGAGATGCGGTCGAGGATGGCGCTGGGGGCGGCGGCCGTTCCGGTCTGCGTCTCCTGGGTGGTGATCGTCATGCTTGGCTCCCTTGCCTACCTGCGCCATCGCTCTGACATGGCTATTTCTATTAGAAATAGTGCCATAGACCCCGTGGTATGTGAAGCAGATCACGAAGAAGGAGGTCAGAGTTGGTTCCCGCTCAATGGACACATGGGCGGGGACACCGGCTCGGGCGGCTTACCTTTACCTCCACTTGTCGTCCCGATCTGAATGTGGAGCCCGGACCAGATGGTGAAGAAAATGCCCCCGCTCGTACCCGCCCACGACACGATCGTCGATCTGCTCGTCATCGGTTCGGGCACCGGAATGTCGGCCGCCCTCGCCGCACACGAACTGGGGCTGTCGGTGGTGATCGCCGAGAAGACGGCCTACGTCGGCGGTTCGACCGCGCGTTCGGGTGGCGCCTTCTGGATTCCGGGAAGTTCGGTCCTGCCGGAGCCGCGCGAGCAGGGAGTGCGGGAAGCCGGAACGTATCTGAGCGCCGTCGTCGGCGAATCGGCCCCCGCCGAACGCGGCACCGCCTTCCTCGACCACGGCGCCGAAACCGTCGCGATGCTGGAGCGGACGACACCGATGCGGTTCTTCTGGGCCGAAGGCTATTCCGACTACCACCCCGAGAAACCGGGCGGTCGCGCCGAAGGCCGGACCTGTGAATGCCGTCCGTTCAACGCCTCGTTGCTGGGCCCGCAACGGCCCAGACTGCGGCCGGGCGTGATGAAAGCCTCGATGCCCATGCCTGTGACGGGCGCGGACTACAAATGGATGAACCTGGTCGCCCGGAAGCCGGCGAAGGCCCTGCCGCGCATCATGCGGCGGGCGGCGCTCGGTATCGGCGGCATGCTCATCGGACGGGAGTATCTGGCCGGCGGGCAGGCACTCGCGGCGGGCCTGTTCGCGGGTGTGCTACGTGCGGGTGTGCCGGTGTGGACCGAGACGAGCCTGGTGCGCCTGGTGCACGACGAGGGCCGGGTCTCGGGCGCCGTGCTGCGGCAGGGCGAACGCGAGGTCACCGTGCGGGCGCGCCGCGGCGTCGTGCTGGCGGCGGGCGGTTTCGACCACGATATCGCTGCCCGGCACAAGTACCAGTCCTCGGCGCTGATCCCGCACGCCAGTCTCGGTGCCGAAGGGAACACCGGGGACGCCATCGAAGCGGCGCAGGAACTCGGCGCCGGCACAGTCTCCATGGACCAGGCCTGGTGGTTCCCCGCTTACGCGCCCCTCCCCGGTGGCGCACCCGCCGTAATGCTCGCGGAACGATCCCTGCCGGGTTCGTTCGTGGTCGACCAGACCGGCCGGCGCTTCATCAACGAATCCACCGACTACATGACCTACGGGCAGCAGGTACTCGCCCGCGAACGGGACGGCGACCCGATCACCGAGATGTGGCTGGTCTTCGACCAGCGCTATCGCAACAGCTACATCATGGCCGGGGGTATCTTCCCCCGGCAGCCGATCCCGAATTCGTGGTACGAGGCGGGCATCGCGCACCGCGCCGACGACCCGGCAGCGCTGGCCCGGGCCATGGGCGTACCGGTGGACGCGTTCACCGGCACCTTCAACCAGTTCAACGGTTACGCCGAGACGGGTACGGACCCCGATTTCCAGCGTGGCGCAAGCGCTTACGACCGCTACTACGGTGATCCCACGATCAGTCCGAACCCGAATCTGGCCGCCCTGGGCACAGCGCCCTACTACGCGGTGAAGATGGTTCTCAGCGACCTCGGCACCTGCGGCGGCGTCGTCGCGGACGAGCACGCCCGGGTCCGCCGGGAGGACGGTAGTCTCATCGAAGGCCTGTACGCCATCGGCAACACCGCCGGAAACGCCTTCGGTGCGACCTACCCCGGTGCCGGCGCCACGATCGGACAGGGTCTCGTGTACGGCCTCATTGCCGCCCGGCACGCCGCCGCGAGCGGCGTCACCGAATCTGTGGCTCCCGCGTCCGGCGAGTAGGAACCGCGCACATCGAGTGCCGGTCGAGCGCCCGCTGAAGCCGCCGGTTGCGCGAGTCGTCCGCCGGCCCGGAAGGCCGCGTAGCCCGGCTCTCGGGACGGCCCACGCACTGCGTGGGCAGCCGGGCCTCTGGCGCGTTCTGCTTCGAGTGTGCGGAGACGGCGGTCCGCTCCGGCGCCCGGACACTATCTCAGCGGAGTGGCCCGGATGCTTGCTGCATCCGGGCCACTCTCGTCAAAGGCGCTGGACGTGCCCACTACATATGCGAGCCGCCGTCGACCCGGACCTCGGTACCGGTGACGAAGTAGGCGTCCGGCGAGCCCAGCATGGCCACCACCGACGCCACCGCGTCCGGCCCGGCGAAGATCGCGCCACCGTCCAGCGGTAACGCGGGGGAGGCTTTGGCGAACATCCCGAGATCCACGTCCGCGGGCAGTCCGGGACCGCTGCTCTGCTTGGCGGCGCCGGTGCCGTCGGTCATCCCGGAGGAGATCGACCCGGGTTGTACGGAATTGAACCGGATCCCCTGCTTGCTGAACTCCAGGGCCAGGGCGTGGGTCATCGCCTGGATACCGCCCTTGGAGGCGGCGTAGGCCGACATATACGGATGGGCGAAAGCCGCCGAGGTCGAGCTGAAGTTCACCACGGCCGGACCTACACCCTCCCGCAATGCGGCGATCGATTCCCGGGTCACCAGGAAGGTGCCGATGAGGTTGATGCGGACCACCTGTTCGAAATCGGCGAGGGTTGTCTGCTCGAAATGCGCGGAGCGGAGAACGCCGGCCGCGTTGACGAGGGTGTCCAGGCCACCGAGCCGCTGTACCGCCTCGCCGACACCCGCCCGCACCGACTCCTCGTCGGCGATATCCATCGTCACGGTGCTCAGTGCGGGGGAGTTCGCCTTCTCGGTGGTATCCCGCAGGCCGGCGTCGCTGATATCCGCGGCCACCACCTGGCCGCCTTCCTCCAGGATGCGTAGTACACAGGCCTGGCCGATACCCGACCCGCCACCGGTGATCAGTACCCGTCGGCCGGTGTACCGCTGGAGAACTCCCATATCGGTTTGCTCCTGTACTCGGGGGCGGAACTCAGTGCGGCGCCGCCCGGACTGCCGAGGTTGGCACAGCACGGCCCGGCTCCGGAACGCGGGTTCCGCTCAGTGGGCGCCCGGCCTCGGTTCACCCCTGGGCCGGTATCGAGCGGGTACGGCCACTTCACGAGGCGGAACGCCCATTGCGTCGATCCCTGGGGCTGCACGATGTGCCATTCAGTGGAAAGACCACGGGGCGTATCGCCTTCTTCGCGTCATGATCGAGATCGGGGCGGAGGCGTGTACTCGCGCTACCTGCTCACCGGCGACTCACGAGAACGCTACTTCGGGCGCCGGGCACCGCAACCACCTGGAATTGTTCATCGAACCGGATCGGCAGGCTATATGTTCTCGGAACACGCGTTCTTCTCCTTCATCGATCTCACCGATCCCAGCGTGCATCGCGAATACAACGAATGGCATCAACTCGACCACCGTCCGGAGAACCTGCTGCTACCGGGTGTCGCCTGGGGCGATCGGTGGGCAAGGCCCGCCGAATATGCCGCGCTGGACGGGGCTTCGTCGCCGGAGCTCGCCGAAATCGACTACGTGGCGATGTATTGGTTCCGCCCGCCCTATGAGGAGAGTGTCGCGGCGTGGACCAAACTGGGCGAGGACTCCTTCCAATGGGGCCGGGGGCCGCAACTGCCCGGGGTCAGGCGCCCGCTGCTCGGGTTCTTCACACCGGTCAAGGGCTATGCGGCACCGCGCATCGGAGTGTCGGCCGACGCACTGCCCTTCCGGCCCAACCGCGGTCTACATCTGACCGTCACCCACTTCGGCGAACCGCACGGAGCCGATGTGCACGAGCAGTTCCGCTGGGACGATCGCGTCGGGATTCCCGCGCTACTCGAATGCCCGGGGGTCGCGGGCGCGTGGACCTTCTCGCTGCATTCGATGCAGAAACATCCCACTCTGCCCCTCGGTGCCGGCAACCGCGAATTCGCGCCGGGGTCGGTCCGTATCCGGATGCTGTACCTCGATGGCGATCCCGCCGACGTGACCCGTGCGGTGGTGGAACTGGAACAGGATCTGACCGACGGCAGCGGTGCGACGCGACCGGTCGTCGGGGAAACGCTGTTCGACGGTCCGCTGCGGACGATCATTCCCTGGCAGGACTGGTAACCGGTCACCGGGACAGCCGGGCGCTCTCGTCTCCCCCTCAGCTGGGGATGTGCCGGAACAGGGTGACAGTGACTCACCGGTGCACCACACTGAGAGGGTTTGGAATATGCGGGAGGAGAGTCGTCATGGCTTCTCGGTACACAGCGGCGGTCGAGCGTGAGATCACCGATATGCGAACACAATACGAGACCTGGGTGGCCAACGGTGAACCGTGGTCGTTGCGGGAGCTGTTCAGCACAGCGGATTGCGATATCGCAGAGTACTGCAGCGAGTTCCGTCCCAGCGAATTCGGTGCGCAGGCATGTGCCGAGGTCGAACGTTACTGCCGGGCGAAGGGTATATGGCTGGAACCCGGTGGCGCGCACTACAACAGCATGACACCGTATCTGCATCCGGGACCGGTCAGCGCGCAGCGGCTGACCGTGATCGGATTGTTCAACGCAATCCTGTTCTGGCTCAACGATACCGTGGGCCGGGAGAAGTACGGTCATTTACCGGAGTCCGAACAAGGCCGGGCGCGTGCGGAACTCGAGCGCCTGTGCCGCCTGCTGGAAACCCGGGAACCTCCCGCGGACCCGTCCCCGGTCGCAGCGGCGACGGTCGACTTCCTGTCGCAGGTCGGTGAGTTGTCGGATCCACGGTGGCTCGCCGAATTCCTCGTTTCGACCGTGGCGCATCTGCGCACCGCCATCCGGGACCAGAACGCCCGGGCCCGTGGCGATCTGCTGACCGTCGCGGAGTACATCGATCTGCGCGCGCAGGTATCGGGTATGTATCCGGCCATCGCGCTGTGCGAGTTCGGCCGCGACAGTTACCTGGACGAGGACCGGCTGGAGCGGGCCGGGCTGATCGCGGACTTACGCCGATTACGCGTGCTCACTGCGGAAATCGGTGCCTTGATGAACGACATGTTCTCCTTCGAGAAGGAGTGCATTGCGGACCGGTCGGATTTCAACCTCATCCCGGTCTGCCTGCTCAACACGCCCGGCGCAACCTTGGCCGACGCGGTACGCGACGCCGGCACCATGGTGCGCGACCGAATCACCGAGTTCCGGCGGCGCCACGACGCGCTGGCGGACCGCTGCCGCGAACCCGGCCTTGCCGATACGGATCTCGCCGCGCAACTGCAAGTGCATCTCGCCGACCTCGCCGGTTGTGTCCAGGCGAGCTGGGTATGGCAGCTGGTCACCACCCGGTACAAAGGAACGAGTATTTTCTCGGAGAACACCACCCCCGTCCCGCCGGAGCACGGCCGATGAGCAATGATGGTGATCATCAAGGGTAGCCACCCCACCTTTCGGTAGGCGATGTTCCATGGCTGCGAACGGGGCGGTGGCGGGCACAGCGGCGAAGGGGAGCGATGGAGTCGGAGCACAGCGAACTGGTTCGAGCGTGGTCTGCGGCCCTCCATGCGACCAGTGGCTCCGCACCCTCCGATCCGAGCATCTACCACCTGCTCAGCTGGCTGGTGCACGATCTCGCGCATGCGCTCACCACCACACCGTTCGATTTCGACGCCGGAGCCCGGGCGGGCGCCGCCCTGGCGGCCGCGGATCTGCCGGCACCCGATGTGGTGGCCACCTCGGTTCCGGTGCTGTGGTCGCTCGCGGGTTCGGACAGCGATCCCGAAACGATCCGGCGGATGACGGTCCTGCTGGCCAAACTCGGCGAAGGTTTCGGTATCCGCCGGCAGATGCTGTTCGCGCCGCCGGACGCTCCCGGTGAGGTGGCGCAACGGATGGACGAGCGTTTCCGGGTCGTTTTCGACAATGCGGCGGTGGCCATCGCCATCGGCGATACCAACGGCGTGCTGCTCAACGCCAACAAGGCGCTCGCGGATATGATCGGCGTCCCTGCCGATGATCTACGCGGTATCTCGGTCTACGAATTCGCCCACCCCGAGGATCGCGAACATATCCGCAGGCTCGTCTACGAGCGTTTGGTACCGCATAAACAGGGCACGGTGAAACTGGAACAGCAGATCGGGCGGGCCGACGGCAGCTACGGGTGGGCGTCGTTCTCCATCACCTTCGTCGAGGGTCAGGTGGGCCATCCCGACTATCTGCTGGCCGTGGGAGAGGATGTCACCGAACAGCACCGGATGCGCGAGGAGTTGCACCGGCAGGCGCGCCACGACTTGCTGACCGGGCTGCCGAACCGGCGTCAACTGCTGGAATGGCTGGATTCGACGATCCGCGACGCGGGCCCGCGGGACCGGATCGGATTGTGTTTCGTGGACCTGGACCGGTTCAAGTACATCAACGACCGGTACGGGCACGGCACCGGCGACAAGGTCCTCACCGCAGTCGCGAACCGGTTGCACGACAGTGTGGTGGAGTTCGATTGCCTGGTCGCGCGGATCGGCGGCGACGAGTTCGTGACACTGGTCCCGCCACCCGTCGACGACGACCGGATGACTCAGGTGGCCGAACGGTTGCTGGGCGCCCTGTCCGATCCCGTGCTCATCGGCGGGCACCGGCTCAACGTGTCGGCCAGTATCGGAGCGGTGGTGACAACGGTCGAGGGCGGGCAGGCGGAGGCCTTGCTGGATGCCGCCGATACCGGGCTGTATCACGCGAAGAACAGTGGAAAGGCGCAGTGGGTGCTGCACACCATGCCCGTCGGGGAGGGCGCCGAACGCACCTGACCCGACGAGAAAGGCTCCGCACCCGTGGGGTGCGGAGCCTTCAAGTCACACGAATCAGATCGTGCGGACGTCCTGAGCCTGCGGGCCCTTCTGGCCCTGGCCGATCTCGAACTCTACCCGCTGACCCTCTTCGAGAGTTTTGAAGCCCGAGCCCCCGATAGCCGAGTAATGAACGAAGACGTCAGGACCGCCTCCGTCTTGGGCGATGAAGCCGAAGCCCTTCTCGCCGTTGAACCATTTCACGCTGCCTTGCGCCATGCTTTAATACTTCATTCCTGTAGATGAGCCGCACAGATCACTTCGATTAGCGCAGTCTCGGTGAGCTAGTATGGCACACGCGTCACTGATTCGTCGAGGGGGGTTACTTCAGGTGTGCACGGTACGGACTCCCGCCGCGGTCCCGGTGGTCCGGGGCCCTTGTTGGTAACGGCGAAAGACAGTGACGGACAAGTGGTCTGGAGAGCCGATCGGCCGTGCCCTCAGCGACGTTTCGGATCGAACGTGGACTCGACATCGGATTTCGCGACAGCCTTGGCCTTCTTTTCCGCACGCTTTTCCTTCAGCGTTTTTCCGGATTTCTTGGTGGCGTCGCCACGGGGAGATTTATCGGACATGATTGTCCTTCGTTTCGCCGGACCTGAGCGGTCCCGTTGCCCCCACCGTACGCGACGCCGCCGGGTACGGTGCGGAAACAGCCCGGCGTTGCGCCCCCGGGTGCCGCGGGCTATTCCTCGGTGAGCCGGCCCGCCGTCATATGCCAGCGGCGGGTCGCATGCACGGAATCCAGCATCCGGCGGTCGTGGGTGACCAGTAGCAGCGTGCCGGTGAAGGAGTCGACGGCCTGCTCGAGCTGTTCGATGGCCGGAAGGTCGAGGTGATTGGTCGGTTCGTCGAGAACGAGCAGGTTCACCCCGCGCGCCTGCAGCAGGGCCAGCGCGGCGCGGGTGCGTTCGCCGGGGGAAAGGGTGTCGCAGGCGCGGGTGACGTGCGGTCCGCGCAACCCGAACTTCGCGAGCAGCGTCCGCACGTCGGCATCCGGCCAGTCGGGAACGGCCGCCCCGAAGGTCGTAGCGAGCGTCCCGGCACCACGGAACAGGCCGCGGGTCTGGTCGACCTCCCCGATCTGCACGCCGGAACCGAGCGCGGCGGTGCCGGTATCGGGGGCGAGCCTGCCGAGCAGCAAAGCCAGCAGGGTCGATTTACCGGAGCCGTTCGCGCCGGTCAGCACGATGCGATCGGCCCAGTCGATCTGGGTGGTGACGGGCCCGAGCGTGAACTCGCCGCGGGTGACGGTGGCATTGCTCGCCGTCGCGACCACCGAACCGCTGCGCGGCGCCGCCGCGATCTCCATCCGCAGCTCCCACTCCTTGCGCGGTTCTTCCACCACGTCGAGCCGTTCGATGCGGCGCTGCGTCTGCCGGGCCTTGGCGGCCTGTTTCTCGGTGGATTCGGCGCGGGTCTTGCGCGTGACCTTGTCGGAATCGTTCTTGCTCTTGCGGCGCGCATTGCGGACACCGTGCTCGAGCCAGTTGCGCTGCATCCGCGCCCTGGCCTCCAAAGCGGCTTTGGTATCGGCGAATTCGTCGTACGCCTCGCGGGCGTGCCGGCGCGCGATCTCGCGTTCGGTCAGGTAGGACTCGTAGCCGCCGTCGTAGAAGTTGATCTGCTGCTGGGCGAGATCCAGTTCGAGAACCGCGGTCACCGTGCGGGTCAGGAATTCACGGTCGTGGCTGATGATCATCAGCGGCACCCGGACTCCGGTGACGAACCGTTCGAGCCGGTCGAGACCGTCGAGGTCGAGATCGTTGGTGGGTTCGTCGAGTAGCAGGATATCGAAGCGCGACAACAGGACCGACGCGAGACCGGCGCGGGCGGCCTGCCCACCGGACAGTCCCGTCATCGGGGTGGCCGGCCCGCCCGCGAGGCCGTCGGTGAGGCCGAGATCGGCGGCGACCTCCGCGGCGCGCTGTTCGAAATCGGCGCCGCCGAGGGCGAGCCAGTGTTCGAGAGCGGGGGAGTAGTCGTCGCCTCCGCCGTCGGCGAGTCGTTCGGCGGCGGCGTCCATGACCCGCTGGGCGTGGGCGACACCGGTCCGGCGGGCGAGATAGTCGAGCACGGATTCGCCCGCGGTGCGCTCGGGTTCCTGCGCCAGGTAGCCGACGGTCGCGTCGGGCGGACTGAGGGTGAGACTGCCCTCCTCCGGGGCGCCGTCGGCGAGCATGCGCAGCAGCGTCGACTTACCGGCGCCGTTGACGCCGACCAGCCCGATCACATCGCCGGGAGCGAGAGTCAGATCGAGGCCGGCGAACAGGGTGCGTTCGGCGTGCCCGGCCGAGAGGCCACTGGCCTGCAATGTTGCGCTCACCGCGCATATTCTGCCCGGACCGGCGGCAACGCGCGGATCCGGCCGCCCGGTAGTGGATGCGGACCGTTCAGTGCTGCGCGGTATCGGTCAAGACGGTGTCGGCGGTGATGGGTAGCGCACGCACCCGGACCCCGGTCGCGTGATGGACGGCATTGGCGACCGCGGCGGCGGCGCCGACGATCCCGATCTCGCCCGCGCCGCGCGAACCCATCGGGTTGGTGTGCTCGTCCACTTCGTCCAGCCAGAGGGCGTCGATGTCCTGGACGTCTGCGTGCGCGCTGATGTGGTAGGACGCCAAGTCGTGGGTGACGATATGGCCGAACCGGTGGTCGCGCACGCTGTCCTCGTGCAGGGCCCCGGAAACCCCCATCGTCATGCCGCCGACCAGCTGGGAGCGCAGGGTGCGCGGGTTGATCGCCCGCCCGATCGAGAACACCCCGAGCATGCGCGGGATACGGATCTCACCGGTGTCGCGATGGACACGGGCTTCGACGAAGTGGGCGCCGAAGGAGTGCAGGGCGTACTTGCCGGCGTCCGGATTCTCCGCCGCCTGTGCGCTGCTGTGCGCGCCGGCCGGCGGGGTGTCGCCGTGCTCGCGCCGGAAGGTCCGGGCGGCGGCGACCACGGCCGAACCCCATGAGCCGATACCGGTGGACCCGCCGGCGACGCTGGCTTGGGGTAGGTCGGTGTCGCCGATGCGTAATCGCACGGCGGTGGGTTCGCAGCCGAGGGCGTCGGCGGCGATCTGGGTCAGTGCGGTCCAGGTACCCGTACCGATATCGGCGGCCCCGATATCGACGGTGTAGTGCTCGTCGGCGCCGAACTCGATCCGGGCAGTGTTACCGGGCATCGCCATCGCGGGGTAAGTGGCCGCGGCGACCCCCGTCCCGACCAGCCAGTCGCCGTCGATGCGGGCGCGCGGAGCGGGGTCGCGCCCGGCCCAGCCGAAACGTTCGGCGCCGGTGCGGAGGCATTCGACGAGATGCCGTCCCGACCACGGCCGGCCCGTCTCCGGATCGGTTTCCGGCTCATTGCGGATCCGCAGTTCGATCGGATCGATACCGCAGGCCACGGCGAGTTCGTCCATCGCCGATTCGCCGGCGTACATACCGGGACATTCGCCCGGCGCGCGCATCCAGAACGGCACCGGCACATCCAGCGCGACCAAGCGATGGGAGGTCCGCCGGTTCGGGGTGGCGTACATCGTGCGGGAGGAGACCGCAGTCTGCTCGGCGAATTCCTTGACCCGGGACGTCGTCTCGACCACCTCGTGCGACAGCGCGGTCAGCCGGCCGACGCGATCCGCGCCCAGCCGCATCCGCTGCACGGTCGGTGTGCGGTAGCCGACCAGCGCGAACATCTGCTGCCGGGTGAGCGCGAATTTCACCGGCCGGCCCGCGCAACGCCGGGCAGCCAGGAGCGCGAGCACATTGTGGGCGTGGGGCGCCCCCTTGGAACCGAACCCGCCGCCGACATGCGGGGCCAGCACCCGCAGCTGGGAAGGGTCGAGACCGAACAGGGGTGCCAGCGTCGACCGGACGGTGTGCACGCCCTGCGTGGAGTCGTACAGCGTGATCGCGGGCCGGCCCGCGGATTCGTCCCAGAGCGCGATACAGGCGTGCGGTTCCATCGGGTTGTTGTGCTCGGCGGGCGTCGTGTAAGTCCGGTCGATACACACCTCCGCCGCGGCGAGCCCCGCTTCGACGTCACCGTCCTCGGTATCGGTCGGGAAGGTGGGGTTCACCTGCTCCGGTGCGTAGCGGCCGGGGTCGTCGGCGCGCAGTTCGGTGTGATGCGGTTCGGTCTCGTACTCGACCCGCACCAGGTCGGCGCCGTGCCGTGCGGTTTCGGCGCTCTCGGCGAGCACCGCGCCGATCAGTTGTCCGCGGAAGTGCACGCGGTCGTCCTGCAGGATACTGAGTTCGCCGTCGGCGGGTTCGGCGAGTGCGGGGGCGTCGAATACGGTCAGTGCCGCGACCACTCCCGGGAGCAACAGCGCGTCGCCGGTGTCCATGGCATTCACCCGTCCCCGGGCCACGGTGGCCTGGACGGGGTGCAGATACAGGGGATCGTCCACGGGATGTTCGACGGCATACGGCGCCGTACCGGTGACCTTGGCGTGTCCGTCCAGCCTGGTCAGTGGCGTGCCCATCGAATCGGCCGGAATCAGTGTCATCGCTGTGCCTGTTCGGTGAGGGTCTGCAGGGTCGATATCAGGGTGCGGCGGGCGAGTCCGACCTTGAACTCGTTCCCGTCCAGCGGCCGGGCGCCGGCGAGTTCGGCCTCGGCGGCCCGTTCGAAGGTTTGCCCGGTCGCCGGGGCCGCGGTGAGAGCGGCTTCTGCCCGCCGCGCGCGCCAGGGACGATGCGCGACCCCGCCCAGCGCGAGCCGCGCGGATTCGATCGTGCTGCCGTCGGATTCGAGGGCCAGTTCGGCCGCTACCGAGACCAGCGCGAACGCGTAGGAGGCCCGGTCGCGCACCTTGCGATAGTCCGCCACCACCCCGTCGGGCGGGGCGGGGATGTCGATCCCGGTGATCAACTGACCATGGGCGAGGACGGTGTCACGTTCGGGATGGTCCCCGGGCAGCCGGTGGAAATCGGTGATCGGAATCCGCCGTTCGCCCTCGGTATTCTCGGTCACCACCTGGGCATCCAGCGCCGCGAGCGCAACCGCCATATCCGACGGATGCACCGCCACACAATGCTCGGAGGCCCCCAGGATCGCGTGGTAGCGGACGTACCCGCCGAGCGCCGCGCAACCGCTACCGGGCGCGCGTTTGTTGCAGGGAGTCGTCACATCCTGGAAGTACACGCACCGGGTGCGCTGCAGCAGATTGCCGCCGGTGGTGGCCAGATTGCGCAGCTGACCCGATGCCCCGGAGAGCAGCGCGCGTGCCAGCGCCGGATACCGTGCCCGGACCACCGGGTGTGCCGCCAGATCGCTGTTGCGGACGGCCGCGCCCACCCGGATCCCGCCGTCCGCGGTCTCCTCGATCCCATCCAGGGGTAGTCGGCTGACATCCACCAGCAGTTCCGGCGCGGCGATACCCAGTTTCATATGGTCGACCAGGTTGGTCCCGCCCCCGAGGAACGCCGCCCCCGGTCGTCCGGCCACCGCGGCCACGGCCTCCCGGGCGCTGGTCGCGCGCCGGTACTCGAACGGGATCACCGGGCCGCCGCCTGCCGGATCGCCGCCACGATATTCGGGTACGCCGCGCAACGGCACAGGTTGCCGCTCATCCGCTCCCGTATCTCGGCACCGTCGAGTTCCGCGGCGTCGGTGAGATCAGGGGTGACATAACTGGGATTCCCGGCCTTCACCTCGGCCAGCATCCCCACAGCCGAACACACCTGCCCGGGTGTGCAGTAACCGCATTGGAAGCCGTCGTGCTCCAGAAACGCCTGCTGGACCGGGTGCAAGGTATCCCCGTCGGGCAGCCCGGCCGCGGTGACCACCTCGGCCCCGTCGTTGGCCGCGGCGAAAGTGAGGCAGGTGGTGGCGCGCCGGCCGTCGAGCAGCACCGTGCACGATCCGCACTGCCCGTGATCGCAGCCCTTCTTGGGCGCGATGACACCGAGCTGCTCGCGCAGCGCGTCCAGCAGGGTGGTGCGGTTGTCCACGCGCAGCGTCCGCCGCTGCCCGTCCACGTCCAGCGCGATCTCGCTGTGATTCTCGGCGGCTGTCATAGGCGCCGGATACCCGCGGCTCACGCCCCAAACCGGAGACCCTCGCAACGAATCGTGGTCGTTTCGCCGGCGTGATGAATGGGACTGTCGAGATCACACAGCCGCGCCCCACTGCCGTTCCGCCGCTGCGCGACGATCTCCGCGGCGATCGACACCGCAGTCTCCTCCGGGCTGTCGGCCCCCAGATCCAGGCCGGTCGGCGCAGCGAGACGCCCGAGCCCGGCCTCGGTGACCCCGGCGTCGCGAAGCCGGCGCACGCGATCTGCATGGGTACGCCTGCTGCCCATCGCGCCGATATACCCGGCCTCGCTACGCAACGCCGCCGCGAGCAACGGCACATCGAACTTCGCGTCATGGGTGAGCACGCAGATCACTGTCGATTCGGACACGGGCGTCGACGCGAGATACTCGTGCGGCCAGCGCACCACGACCTCGTGCGCCGCCGGGAAACGCGCCGCGGTGGCGAAGGCGGGCCGGGCATCGCAGAGGGTGACCCGATAGCCGAGGAATCGGCCCATTCGGGTGAGCGCGGCGGCGAAATCGTCTCCGCCGAAAACGAGCATGCGTGGTGGGGCGGGAAAGGACTGTACGAACACTCGCAGGGCGGGGGCGGTATCGGTGGCCGGCAAGTCGAGAAGTCCGGTGGTGTCACTTTCGGCCGGCGTCCGCACCCGGTCGAGCGGGATCGTCTCCGTCGGGTGGTCGTTGCCCGCGTGAGCGGCAATCAGCGCATGGCGCGGGACCGATCGGCCGGTTCCGGAGAGGACTGTTGCGAGTGTGACCGGATGCCCGCGCCGAATCGCTGCCAGCAAAGGAGCGAGCACCGCGCCCAGTGACGTGTCGACGGGCTCGATCAACACGTCCAGCCAACCGCCGCACGGCAGCCCCGGGCCGGAGAAATCATCCTCCGCACCGTCGTACCGCAGCTCTTCCGGAACACCGCTGTGTATGACGGCCCGCGCCCGCGCACAGATATCGCCGTCGACACAGCCGCCGGAAATACTGCCCACGACCCGGCCCGATTCCGAAACCGCCAACGCGGTTCCCGGTGCACGCGGTCGTCCGGACGAACTGTCCACCACCCGCGCCAGAACAGCCCGCGAACCTGCGCGCGACCACCGCAGCACCGCATCCCAGGCATCGTTCATCGGCTGCGGACAACGACTCGGTGATCTGTCACCGCCCACGGTATGGCTACGGCGCCCATCTGCATCTCTCGGGCGCCCGTGTTCGTGTTATCGCTCATGCACGCGGCTTACCCGGACAGGCCGCCTCCATGCTCCCGCTGCGCCCAACCGGTCACGTTTTCCGATTCAGCGCAAACGACCGACGCGACGTGGCGTCCGTGCGGTCTCGCCGCCGGCCTGCTGCTGCGCGGGACTGCTTCAGATGCTCAGCGGGGGAGACGGCGGGAACATCACCGGCAGCGCTGTCAGCGCCCGGTGGAACGGGCCCGGGCGCCACACCAAGCTGTGCTTGGGTACTGCAAGGCGCAATTCCGGCAGGGCATCCAGAAGTTGATCGATAGCGTCCTGGGCCAGCAGGTACGCGTACGGCCGCGCGTGGGCGGGGCAGGCGTGCGGACCGGTGCTCCAGGCCAGATTCCAGCCGTTACCCGAGAACTCGCCCGTATTCATCTCCGGGTCGTTGTTGCAGGCGGCCATACTCACCATCACCGGCTGATTCGCCGGCAACCAGACGTTTTCGATCAGGATCGGCTGGCGCGGGTAGGTAATGCAATAGTTCGCCATCGGCGGGTCGATCGCCAGCATCTCGTCGAGTGCGGACCTGGTCGACAAAGGCAGACTGCTGTCGTTGCTGGTGAAACGGGCGTCGCTCAACATCAGTACCAGTGTGTTGGTGATGAGGTTCACCGTCGGTTCGACTCCGGCCGCGAAAAGGAGCACCAGTTGATGCACCATCTCCTCATCGGTGAGCCCGGCGTTGTGCTGCACCAGTCTTGTGGTGACATCGTCGGCCGGGTGACTGCGTTTGAGAGCGGTCAGTTCGAGCAGTGCCTTGCCCATGTTCGCGTTGACCGTTTCGGTATCGACGCCGTCGAACATCGCCGCATTAGCGGCCGCCACCTGTTCGCCGATATCCTGCGGGCAGCCGAGGACCTGGCACAGAACCGAGAAGACCAGCGGAAGAGCGTACTGGTTCAGAACATCGGCGGTCCCGTCCTTACAGAACGAGTTGATGACCGGAACCGCGGAGTTCTCCACCATGCCGCGCAGGGTGTTGAGGTCGACCTCGGCTAGCGCCGCGTTGAGCGCACCGCGGTAGCGCGCGTGCGTTTCACCACTGGTACGCAGTGCGTTGGGTCGCCACTCGATCATCGGCATGATCGGAATATCGGCGGGGACGGTCTTCTGCCAGATTCGCGGATCGGCCGGGAAATGCTCGGGATCGTTGAGAATGCGTACGGCGGTGCGGTACTTGGTCACCAAGGTGGCAGGCACTCCCGGCCACATCTCGATCGGCACCAGCGGCCCATAGTCCCTGCGCATCTGGCGGTAGGCGCCATGGGGATCGGCGGCGAACTCCGCACTGTATAGCGGGATGCGAGGGCCTATGCCCTCGATCGGCGAAAATGAGTCGGCGCCAGCACCCTGCTGCGTGGGCTGCGGATACACGTATTCTCCTCGATATCGGTTTCAGCGGCATCGTACCCAAGGTAAGGGCGTGCCGAAGACCCGTAGGTTCCTATGTTGCTCTCTACCAACAGGATTCTGGCAGAAAGGTCGGTTTCCGTCGCACCCGGCGAGGTCCCTTCGGGTATCGATTGTTGCGACTACGGATACACCCTGAGGCATTGGTTACCGGTCGGTTTCGCCGAATATTGTGGGCTACAGGGCTGATGTGCGTTCGTGACAGCGCCGCGCCGGTCGTACCGGAGCGTCTGCCGGTGCACGAAATGGGCGGGCTCCCGCCGGGAACAACCTCCGCAGAGGTGTTCCTGCCGGGAGCCCGAACAACGCGCCGTGGCAGATCAGTGGCCGCGTACCTCGGCGACGCGGGCGGCCCACGCGCCGGGCAGATCTGCAGACAGCACCGGAGCACCGAGGATCTCGTCGTCGAAGCCCAGCGAATCGAGCACGGCGGGCAGGTGCACCGCGAGATTGTCGATGGCTCGGCTGAGTTCCTGCTGCAGGGTCGCTACAGCGGTGATGTCGAGCAGGCCGTGGGTGAGGTACCACGTGGAGTCCCGGTTGATGCTGTCCAGGACGAAAACATCACGTATAGCGGCGATCTCCGCGTGGCCGCCGTGCTCATCGAGTGCATCGAGTGCCTTCTCCGTACAGTAGGCCTCGGCGAGGTCGAGAACGTGCGGAACTGCCGCCAGGCGATCATCGAGGCCGGGCGTGTTCACATGCTCCTGCGCCTCCTGCGCAATCGTCAGCGTACGAGCGGCGAGCAAGCGAGCACGGTCGCCGGGGTTGCTGGGGTCGTGCAGGGTCGTTTCGGCCGGCGGAGTCGCGGCCAGCTGTTTGGCCAGCACGCGACCAGCGACCGAACCCAGGACGTAGATATCGCCCTCGCCGGTGATGGCGGCATGACAGACGCCGAGATAACCGGCGACCCGGTTCGCGGTGAACATGCCCTGCGCGGCCATCTTGATACGGCAGTCGGTGACGGTGTCCAGGGCATGCTTCTGGATGAAGTGCTTGGCCAGCATCACTGTCACAACGGTATCGCGAGCGGTGAGGTCGGCACCGGCGAGGAACGTTTTGGTCGCGTCGCCGTAGACGGTCCGGGCGATGGTGCCGGCCAGGTCGGTCAGCAGCGTGTCACGTACATGCGGGATATCCAGCATGACCGGTTTATCGGTCGGGGTCATCGGCACCACCCGCTGACCGGCGTAGCGCAGAGCTATATAGAGCGAGGCGCGCGCCGCGGCGTTCAAGCACGACGACAGCGCCAAGCGCCCGACAGTGAGCTGACTGATCGCCGAAGCGAACGCGCGCTTCGGGCTGTCCGCGTCGTTCCAGGTCAGGACACCGTTGTCATCGACGGTGGCCAGGTTGTTCGCCAGCCACGCATGGCGTTCGACCCGCAGGTTTTCGAAGCTGATGACCGAGTTGTCCATGATCACCAGCGGCTGATGGTCGAGCTGGGTGATCGTGACGCCTGGTGCCGGGTCGCCGTTGGCGTCGCGCAACCGTGCGGTGAACAGATGAACGCCCTGGTCCACACCGGCCGCGTCGATGAACCGCGCACCGATCACGCATACCCGGCCCACCGGTATACCGACCGACGGCATGAATTTGCGAGCCCGCGGATCCGGTGTGTTGAGCACGAACCCGTCGCCGTCCCACGTGGCAGTCGTCCGCATGAACCCGATATTGGAACCGCATTCGTACTCGGTCAGCAACATGACGCCGACGGCGGTCGCGTCATCCAGGTCCATCAGGTACGGTGCTGCGGAATCGGAGTCGGTGAGGGTAGCCAAGCTCCCCGACGCCAGATTGTAGTGACCCGAGATCAGCGGGATCAGATCTGTCGCCAGCACGGCGCACCAGTCGAACACAGCGAAGAGTCTGGGTAGATCGGTCGCAACGGCGCGGGTTCCGATCTCGTCGACCAGGTATTTCAGCTGGCCGTAGGCGTTGAGGCGCCGCTCTTCCTGGCTCTGCTTCTCCGTGACGCGGAAGTCCGGGTTGCTCAGAATCTTCTGCAGCTGCTGATGGAAATCCAGGTTGCCGTGCCGAAGAACCTCGGCCAGCGATGAATGTTCCAGATACCCGTCGGTAACCATTTCCGCCTCCTACTTGTTTCCCTATCCCAACGATCGCTAGTCCACCGCTGGGCATTCCGGGCAATCCCTGAGTATCTCCGGCACCTGGAACATGCGGGGTCCGCACATGGGCGCGGGCCCCGCCGAAACCGAGGCGGGGATCTCGAGACTGCCTGTTAAGAGCTCAATGTGCCACTCACCTTCACGGGAGGGTTGATTTTCGGGTGCAGCCAGCGGTTTTCGTGTAGCGCGCAGCCGAATGGGCGGGCCGTTCGCGATTCACCAGAGGTTCGCGGGAGGGTGTGTGCAGTATCCGGCAGCCGTGATCGCCCGATCCGGGGATCGGGGTGCGCCGGTCGGTGTGTTCGCCCGGCTCGGGCTGTGTCGTGTGTGTGCAGGCGCGCCGGCCTTGCGGGCGCGTCGATCCGCGGGATCGTCGTTGCCGCAGGGTTGCCTTCGACCGTCAGAAGCACGAAAAGTATTGTGTCACAAAACCTCTTCGTACTCATCGTCAACAACGACAATCGATTGGTCTAGGCCGGTGGCCTGGTATCTTCGCGTCCGTCGTTCCCAGGAGTTTTCCCGTCCGGGCGGAAATTATCACTCAGTACAAAAGTTTGCCGAGTTCACGCCCTGGCAACTCGACGCAGCGGACTCCGCTGCCGGCGGGCGGTGCCGCCAGGTGAACGTAGAGAGCCGCTGTGGTGAGCGGCCGTTGGGTCAACGGTGTGCGACGGAGATCGACTTGGTGTCGAGGAACCCCGCCAACCCCTCACGCCCGAACTCCCGCCCGATCCCGCTGGCCTTGACTCCGCCGAACGGCGCATGCGGATCCATGCTGTAGGCCTGGTTGATGCCGAAAGTACCGCTGCGGATCCGCTGAGCGACCTCCAGGCCGCGGTCGATATCCGGTGTCCAGACCGACCCCGAGAGACCGTATTCGGTCTCGTCGGCGAGTTGTACCGCGTGGTCGAGGTCGCGATAGGTGAGCACGGTGAGTACCGGGCCGAAGATCTCTTCCCGGGCGATCCGCATCGTGGATTCCACGTCGGTGAACAAGGTCGGTTGCACGTACCAGCCGCGGTCGAGGCCGGTGGGTGGCCGATGTCCGCCGGTGATCAGGCGGGCGCCTTCGGCGGTGCCCAGCTGGATATAGTCGCGGATACGCTGCCGCTGGCGGGCGGTGACCACGGGGCCGATGCGGGTGGCGTCGTCGGCCGGATCGCCGACCGTGAGGGCGTCCACCATGGCGGCCACGGCGTCGATGTATTCGGTGCGGCGGTGGTGCGGTACCAGGATCCGGGTGTGGGCGACGCAGGCCTGGCCGCCGTTCATCAGTGCGGCGACCTGGATTCCGGCGGCGACTTCCGCCGGGTCGGCGTCGTCGAGGACCACCGCGGCCGATTTGCCACCGAGTTCCAGGCTCACCCGTTTCAACGCGGACCCGCATGCCGCGGCGACCTCGCGACCCGCCGCCGTGGATCCGGTGAAGGACACCTTGTCGATATCGGGATGCTCCACCAGGTACCGGCCGATATCGCGATCACCCGGGAGGATGGAGACGACTCCGGGCGGAATCTCGCTGTCCGCGACGAGTTCCGCCATGAGGTAGGCGTCCAGCGGTGTCTCCGGTGAGGGTTTGAGTACCACGGTGCAGCCCGCGAGCAGTGCGGGAACCAGTTTGGCGACGACCATCAGCATCGGCATATTCCACGGGGCGACGGCCCCGACCACACCGACCGGTTCGTGCCGGACGCGGATATCGCTGCCGTAGTAGCCGGGCCGCGACTCGTGCCACGGGAAGCCGGTGGCGAGATCGGCCAGTGCCCGCAACATCACACCGGGTAGCCGGGCATGGGCCGAGCGGGAGAAGGTGATCGGCGCACCCATTTCCGCGGTGACGAGCTGGGCGATCTCCTCGACCCGTTCCTCGTAGCGGCCGGCGAGGTCGCGGATGATCCGCACGCGTTCGGCAGGGGCGAGACGCGGCCAGGGGCCGGTGTCGAAGGCGTGGCGTGCTGTCGCGACGGCGCGATCGATATCGGCGGGTGCGGGTGCGGCGATCCGCGCGATGGGTGCTTCGGTGTGCGGGGAGATCACCTCGAAGGCGAGGTCGGAGCCGGGTGGCACCCATTCGCCCCCGATGAAGAGTTTCTCGTACCGGCGCATGCGTGGGTTCCTGTCAGGCTGTGTGCACGCTGAGTTCGCGCAGCAGGCGGACGGTGGGCGGCGGGTCGGACTGGACCGCTACCGGTTTCGACATCTCCCCGGATCGCGCCCGGGCACCCATGCTCGCCTGCACAGCCTCCAGGTCGTCGGCTTCGATCTCGTAGAGCGCGATGAAACTCCCGTCACCGGCCAGCGGTTCCAGCCGGCGAGCCGAGACTATCCCCTCGATCTCGAGCATCTCGCCGATATGGGTTCCGGCGTACCAGCGGTGGTATTCGCCGAGCTCTTCCGGTGAGCTGGGGCGGGATTCGACGTAGAGAATTCCTTTGGGCACGGTATTGCTCCTATGGACTGCCGGGTTCAGTTCGGGGCGGTGGCCGGTTCGTTCTTGTGGACGACGCCCTCTTTCATGACGAACCGCACCTGCTCCAGGGCGGTGATATCGCGGGTGGGGTCGCCGGGGACGGCGATGATATCGGCGAGCAGACCAGGGGTGAGGCGGCCGCGGTCGTCGGCATCGATCAGTTCGGCGCTGGTGACGGTGGCCGCGCGAATCGCCTGCACGGGCGTCATACCGCGGTCGACCAGCGCCCACAGTTCCTTGGCGTTCTGCCCGTGCGGGACCGCGGGCGCGTCGGTGCCGCAGGCGATCTTCACCCCGGCCTCGATGGCTCTGCCGAGCATGCGCCGGGCCTTCGGGAAGACCTGGGCTGCCTTGCGCTGGAGGGCCGGTGGGGCTTTGGACGTATCGAGCCCTTCGGACAGATAGCTGGTGGGCACCAGGAAGGTGCCGTGGTCCACCATCATCTGCACGGTGTCGTCGGAGGCCAGCGACCCGTGTTCGATACAGTCCACGCCCGCCCGGATACAGGCGCGGATCCCGGCGTCGCCGTGGGCGTGGGCGGCGACCTTGATCCCGGCGCGATGGGCCTCGTCGACGATGGCGGCGAGTTCTTCGTCGGAGTACTGCTGGGTGCCGGGGGCGGTGCTGTGCGACATGACGCCGCCCGAGGCGGAGATCTTGATGACGCCGGCGCCGTATTTGATCTGGTACCGGGTCGCCGCCCGCACCGCGGACACGCCGTCGGCCATCCCCTCCTGCACCGACATCGGCATGATGTGCGGGGCGAGTTTCTGGAACATGGTGGGGTCGAGATGCCCGCCGGTCGGGGTGATTGCATGCCCGGCGGATACGATCCGCGGCCCCGGGAACCAGCCCTGTTCGATCGCGCGACCGAGATCCACATCCAGCAGGTAGCCGCCGGTCTTCACCATCAACCCGAGATTGCGCACCGTGGTGAAACCCGCCATCAGGGTGGTGCGCGCGTTGACGGTCCCGCGCAGCGTCCGGTATACGGGATCGTCCTGGACCCCGTGCATCGGGTTCGGCAGCCCGGTGGGGTTGTCGGGTCCGCCGATGAGCAGGTTGATCTCCATATCCATCAGGCCCGGGAGCAAGGTGACGTCGCCGAGGTCGAGTTCGGTGGCGCCCTCCGGTACCGCGGGCGGATCGATCGCGTCGATCAACCCGTCACGCACGACGATCACGGCAGGGGAGCGGACGACCCCGGCCTCGATATCGACCCAGCGTGCCGCCCGCAGCACGGTCGCCGCGCCGCTCATGGCGCCGGCTCGACAACGCAGTCCATCGACGCCTGACTGGCATCCGGTATCCACGGCTGGTTCCACACCTCCACCGGGAAGGAGACCATGATCATGGAATACAGCAGTTGCAGCAGATTCACGGCGTCGTCGGGCATATCGTCCAGGCCGACGTGGTCGAGGTAGGTCAGCGCGGCCTCGGCGCGCGGGGTGATCGCATCGTAGAACCGCTGCATGTCCTCCATCGAGGAAGCCATGCGTTTGGCGTAGCGTTCCCCCTCGGTGGCCAGGCACCATTCGGAAAACGGTTCGAGATCGGCGAATTCGGCGGGCAGTGCGCTCATCGCTGGGCCGCTCCTGTCTGCTGGTTACGGTGGTCGTCGACCCAGTCGGCCGCGGTCTTGTGCAGGTGGCGGAGCAGAATCTCCTGATCGTTCAGCGGGAAACTGGTCACCGCGCGGGATTCCAGCATCATCTGGGTCGCCTCGAGGGTGCTGGCGTCCTGCAAGCCGTATTCCTTGAATGTCACGGCGGTCATTTCGTGCGCGACCCGATCGCGTGGGGTGCGGGCGGGCGCGAAATACAGGTTTCCCTCGAAGATATGGGTGTTGTAGGAGGTCGGCCAATAGTGGTAGGTGAGATACCAGCCGCTCGACCAGATCAGGATCACGAAATTGGGGAACAGCTGGAAGGAATCCAGGCCCCACGGATCGCATTTCGCCGGATTGACCCCGGGTGGGAGTTCGCCGAGATCCGGGACGTCCCAGGGCCCGAACAACCCGCCGCGGGTGATGTCCTCCATCGGTTTACGCATGGAGGGGTCGAGTTCCCAGGTCACCACACCCGAGGTGCTGACCATGCGGTGCGGGCCCTGCAGCTGATAGTGCGGTGCCTCGAAACCGGCCGCCTGCGCGGCCGCGGAATAGTTGTCCGGCGACTGATTCCCGTGCAGGACCGCCGCGTGATAGAACTCAGCGAACGCGTCCATGTAAAGCTTCCAGTTCGCGCCCACTTCGGACCGGTAGGAATAGCGTTCGGTGAGCTGGTCGAACGGGTAGCCGTCGAGATCGGTGATCATGGGGCCGAGGAATTCGCGCAGCGACTGTTCCGGTTCCGGTGCGAGATTCACGAAGATGAACCCCGCCCACACCTCGCAGTGCACCGCGGCGAGACCGTAATCCTTCTTGTCGAGGTCGAAGAATTCGCCCTCCTGCTGGACGAAGGTCAGTTCGCCGTCCAACCCGTAACGCCAGCCATGGTATTTACAGGTGAACTGCCGGCAGGTCCCCGAGACCTCTTCGCGCGGCAACTCGTTCCACACCAGTTTGTTTCCGCGGTGCCGGCAGATATTGAAGAACGCGCGCACCTCTTTCTGCTTATCGCGCACCACGATCACCGACGTCCAGGCGGCGTGGATCTCCTTGGTGAAATAACTGCCGACCCGCGGAAGTTGTTCCACCCGACCGATATTGAGCCAGGCCTTCTTGAAAATCGCCGCACGTTCGAGTTCGTAGATCTCCGGCGAGATCGAATCCTCGTAGGACATCGGCGCGGTGCCGAGTTCGGGATAGTGCTGTGTCCAGCTGCCTTCGGCGGGTTTGGGCCAGCGCGCCATGGTGGTGCTCCTTGCGGTGGTTCGGACAGGGCGGCGACCACGGGGCCGGTCGCCGGCGAGGGGTGGCTACTGGATCGGCTCGTCGCCTAGGACGGTGGTGCGCAGCATTTCCCGGGGAGAGTTCTCGGGGTAGGGGGCGGCGCGATGGATGACACCGCGGTTGTCCCAGATCACGGTGTCGCCCACCGACCATTCGTGGCGGTACACCCGCTCGGGTGCGGTGCAGCGGGCGAGAAGGTCGTCGAGCAGGGCGCGGCCCCGGGCACGGTCCATGCCGATCACGTGATCGGTGGAGGTGCCGAGGACGAGGGAGCGGCGCCCGGATTTGTGGGTCCACACCAGCGGATGGTCCCGGGTCGGCCAGCTTCGCCAGTACGCCAGCTGCCGGGGTGTGGGATCGGCGGTGACGGGACGCTGGGATGCCTCCAGCGAATGCAGGACCCGCAGCGTCCGCAGCTGCCCCTTCTCCTCGTCGGACAGACGTTCGTAGGCTCGATAGGTGCTGGCGAATTCGGTTTCCCCGCCGCTGACGGCCACGGCTTTCGCCGACAGGACGGTGGCCATCTGCGGGTAGGCGTCGTCCTTGGGGGTGCAGCCGTCGATATGCCAGTCGAAGGTGCCGCGCAGATAGCTCGCCGAGGTGTTCTTGCTGGTATCCAGGCTCACCCGGTAGATCCCGCTGACGGGATGGTGCCCGGCCGAGGTGTCGATCTCACCGAGTGTGCGGCAGAACGCCACCTGCGCCTCCGGCTCCAGGTGCAGGCCCCGGAACACCAGCACGCCGTTGGCTTCCAGCGCGTCCAGCACCAGCGCGGGCACGGTACCGTCCGACACCATCCGGTCGGCGTCGAGGCCGACGATTTCGGCGCCGATCTCGTGGTTCAGTTTTTCGATGGTGACAGTGGTCATTCATTGCTCCGCTCGTTCGGGTGCCGGTCCGGGTGACCGATTCGCCTGCTGGTTCAGGGCCACGGCTCCGCGATCCGTTCCAGCTCCGCGTCGGCGCTGTCGACCGGTCGGGGCAGCAGGAAGATCTCGACCGCCATGGCCACCAGCGCCAGCGAATAGATGAGCTGCAGCAGATGCAGGACCTCATCGGGCAGGTCGTCGAGGGGGAATTTGTCGCAGTAGGCGATCGCATCCTCGAGCCGCGGGAAGAACGCCGCGTAGAACTCGTTCAGTTCGTCCATCGAGCTGTTCATCCGGCGTTCCCAGCGTTCGGTTTCGGTGGCCAGGCACCAGATCGGCGCGAACCGCTCGAATTCGGCGAACGCCGGCGGCAACATGTTCTGCGCCATCGGAATCACACCCCCGCCCGTGCGCCGCGATAGTCGCCGACCCAGTCCGCGACCACCTTGTGGAAATGCCGGACCAGGATCTCCTGGTCGTTCACCGGATAGTCGGTGATCTGGGCGGTGCGGTAGGCGGATTCGAGCGCTGTCTGGGTGCCGGTGAGCATTCCGGCGTCCTGCAGGGCGAATTCCTTGAACACCACCGAGGAGACCTCGTGCTCCACCCGCTCACGTACGGTCCGGGCGGGCTGATAGCACAGCACTCCCTCGAACAGGTGACTGTTGTACGAGGTGGGCCAGTAGCGGTAGATGAGGTACCAGCCGCGGTAGAACAGGATTTCCAGATTCGGGAAGATCTGGAAATTGTCGATCCCCCACGGCTCGACCCGGCCCGGGTTGATCCCCGCCGGGAGTTCGCCGATATCGGGAGATTCCCACGGGCCCACGAGTCCGCTGCGGGTGGCCCGCTCGATCGGATACATGAACTCCGGCGGCAGTGTCCAGCGGCGGGCACCGCCGGTGCTGACCACCCGGTGCGGTCCGTCGACCTGGAAATGCGCGCATTCGAAATTCGGCTCCGGATTGCGCACCGGGCCGGGCACCTGCTGCGAATGCAGGCCGGGGACGTGGTAGTACTCCTGGAATGCGTCCGCGAACAGTTTCCAATTGCTCTGGTTCTCGGCCCGGAACTCGTACCATTCGGTCATCCGGTCGAAGGGGTAGTCCTCCAGCGCGGTGACCATCGGGCCCAGGAATTCCCGCAAGGTCTGCGGTGGCTCGGGCGCCAGGTTCACGAAGACGAACCCGGCCCACACCTCGCAGTGCACCGGAACCAGACCGAGTTCCGGCTTGTCGAGGTCGAAAAACTCGCCCTCCTGCTGTACAAAGGCCAGTTGCCCGTCGATGCCGTACCGCCACCCGTGGTATTTGCAGGTGAACTGGCGGCACGTCCCGGATGTTTCCGCCCGGGGGTCCTCGTTCCAGACCAGTTTGTTGCCGCGGTGACGGCATACGTTGTAGAAGGCCCGCACCTGCTGATCGTGATCGCGCACCACGATCACCGAGGTGCGGGCGATATGGATTTCCTTGGTGAAGTAACTGCCGACCCGCGGCACCTGCTCGACCCGGCCGATATTGAGCCAAGCTCGCTTGAAGATCGCTTCCCGCTCCAGGTCGTAGAACTCCGGCGAGATCGAATCCTCGAACGAGACCGGTCCGGTGCCGAGGTCCGGATAGTGCTGGGTCCAGGTGCCTTCCGGCGGTTTCGGCCAGCGCGCCATGATCATTCCTCCCGTACGGAGTCGTGGGCTGTCGTCGCGGATCCGGTGGGCGGGTCCGGTTGCAGATCGACACTGTTGGTCACCAGCGCCAGGCACAGGTAGGAGCCGGCCACGAACAGCAGTTCGAGCAACTGCCGCGTGTCGAGATGGGCGGTGAGGGCGGTCCAGGTGCTGTCGCAGACCCTGTAGCGGTCGAGCAGTTCGTCCGTGGCGGCCAGCACCAGCCGGTCCACGTCGGGCCAGTGGGCGGTCTCGCCGCAGGCGATATCCTCGATCGTGCCGACGGGGATGCCCAGATCCCGCGCCATGCGGGAGTGCTGGTCCCATTCGTAGGCCGACCGGGTCCGCCGAGCGACCCGCAGGATCGCGAGTTCACGTAACCGGGGATCGAGCGTGGCACGTTCCAGCAGCAGGCCGTTGTACGCCAGCCACGCCCCGCCCAGTTCCGGGTGGTGTCCCAGGATCCCGAGAATATTGGGCAGCGGCGGTGCGTCCGAGGCGCCGGACAGGTACTGGTCGGCGCGTTTCAACCGGCCCCGCAACATGGCACGTCCCTGCTCGGTCCAGTCCGCCGCGGGTAGCGGGATGAGGCGAGGATCGACGGTGGTCATATGACCGACCCTCCGTTGACACCCACCACCTGGCCGGTGATGAACCGGGCCTCCTCGGAGCAGAGGAAAGTGCAGGTCGCGGCGATATCGTCGCCGTTACCGAGGTAGCCGACCGGGATGGCCCGGGCCATTGTCCCGCTGTCCGGAAGATGGCCTGCCGCCTGGGAATCGCGTGACATCGGTGTGTCGATTCCCGACGGAGGAATGGTGTTCACGGTGATCCCGCAGGCGGCGTACTCCCGGGCCAGCGCCTTGGTCATGGCGATCACGGCGCCCTTGGAGGCGGTGTAGTGGACCATCTTCGGCGATCCGCGCTGGGCACTGGACGAGGAGATCGTGACGATCCGCCCCCAGCCCGCTTCCAGCATGTCGGGTATCACCGCCTGCACACAGTGGAATGTGCCGGTGAGGTTGATATCGATGATCCGGTTCCAGGACTCGATCGAGATATCGGTGAACGGTTCGAATGCGAAAACTCCGGCGCTGGTGACCAGTACCTGCACGGGACCCCATTCGGCACGTACCTTGCGCAGTGCTTCCTCCACGCCGGCGCGGTCGGTGACATCCACTTCGCAGCCCATCGCGGTCCCGCCGCCGGACCGCAATTCCTCGGCGACGCGCTGTGCACCCGCGCCGTCGCGGTCGAGTACGGCGACGTGATCGCCGGTCGCGGCGAGCCGCGCGCAGATGGCGGCTCCCATCCCCGAAGCGCCGCCGGTGACCACGGCGACCCTGTTGGCTCTGGCGGGGTAATTCGCGGCCTTCGCCACGTGGGCACGAACCATGGTGTTCCCTCCGCGCTCCGACGGTCGCCGGGCGATCCGCCGGTCTTTAATCGACTGCTTAATTAAGCGGGTGTTTAAAGTTATACGGACGGGGCTCTCCGGCTGTCAAGGTCCGAAAGTGGCCTGGATAGGCCGGGTTACGCCGCCAGAGGTCCGCGCCGTGGGCCGATCCGGCCGCCCTACCTGGTTGGTTTCTAAGATCGGGTAGTCGGTGAGGCCGGCCGGAGTCGTTCGGTAGGGACCGCGACCGCAGCGGTCGAACAAGGAGGTGCCATGGAGGAAAGCCGAAGGCCGGCCGACGCGGAGGCGCGAAGCGGAAGCCTCTCGTCACGCTCGGCGTTACTCGATGCGGCCGAGCAGATCATGCTCGAGGACGGTTATGCGGCGGTGAGCTCGCGGCGTCTGGGCGCCCGCGCGGGGGTGAACCCCGCGCTGGTCTACTACTACTTCGGAAATATGGACAGCCTGTTCGTCGCCCTCTTCCGGCGCGGCTCCGAACGAAGTTACCAGCGCCTGCTCGCGGCGGCGGAATCCGAACAACCCCTGTGGGCGCTCTGGGATGCCATCCATCACCAATCCCGCACCGCGCTCACCATGGAATTCGTCTCGCTGGCCACGCACCGGCCGTCCATCCGCTCCGAAATCGCTCAGTCGTCGAAAAGATTTCGCGAGCTGCAGCTCGAGATCGTCTCCGGCGCACTGCGCGACCGTGCTCCGGGCCCGTGGACACCGCTGACGCTGGTCATGCTGATGTCGAGCGTCTCCCGGTTCCTGCGGATCGAGGAAGCCTTCGATATCGACGCCGGTCACGCCGAGATCACCGCCGTGGTGGAGGAATTCCTCGAACAGGTGGAAGGGCACCGGAACGCCGGCTACGACGGGAGTGTGCCGCGCGGCGGCGCCGGATCCTCGGCGCAGTAGGCTGGGCGCGCCGGATCTCCGTCTCCCGAGAAATGGGCCCACCGCTATGACAACACTGTCCGAGAAGGCCGCCGCATTCCGCACCCTCCACCGGCCCGGTGATCCCGTGATCCTGCCGACGGTATGGGATGCCTGGTCGGCGCAGTTGGTCCAGCAGGCCGGATTCCAGGGGCTGACGGTCGGTAGTCATCCGCTGGCCGATTCGCTGGGCCGGTCCGACGGCGAAGGGATGTCGTTCGCCGAAGCGCTGGGCCGTGTCCGGGAAATCACTGCGGCGGTGGATATTCCGGTGTCACTGGATATCGAGTCCGGCTACGGCCTGGAACCGGCACAGCTGGTCGATGGACTGATCGAAGCGGGCGTGGTGGGCCTCAATATCGAGGACACCGTGCACAGCGAAGGCGGCCGGCTGCGCGAAGCACAGGAGCATGCAGACTTCGTCGGCGCACTACGGCAGGCCGCGGACGGCGCCGGGGTGCCGCTGGTGGTGAACGCGCGGACCGATCTGTTCCTGCGCGGGGTCGGTGACGAGTCCGATCGGTTCGATCGTGCCGTGGACCGATTGCGGCTGGCTGCCGAGGCGGGTGCCGATGTGCTGTACCCGGTCGGCTTCCACGACCCCGAAACGCTGCGCAGGCTCTGCGCCGAACTGCCGCTCCCGGTGAACGCCGTGGCATTTCCGGACAAGGGCGAACGGGACGTGCTCGCCGAAGCCGGGGTTGCGCGGGTCAGTTTCGGCCCGTTTCTGCAGCGGGCGCTCACCGGCACCGCCAACGGACTGCTGGAGCGCTGGAACTGACCTGGGCGCCGACCGAACGGGTACCACATTGTGGGCCGGTGCGCCGCCCCTTCGGGGCGGGTAGGACGTCAAGCGCTGATGCCGTGGGTGAGGACCGCCGCTAGTTCGCGGTAGGCGGCGCTGTCGTCCAGCCCGGTGCGGGCCCGGACGCCGCCCTGCTGGATGCGGACCATCATCGTCGCGGCCAGGTCGGCAGCGAAGGCGGCGTGGACGCCGCGGAATTCGCCGCCGGCGACTCCCTCGTCGATGAGTTCCTGGACGCGGCGCGCGGCGATACGGGTGTTTCGTTCGTAGACCTCGCGTGCCGGAGTGAAGTGGTCGAGGTCGGTCATGAACCGGTCCGAGGCCACCGCGAGTGCTTCCCCGACAGCGGTGAGGTAGGTGGTGATGCGTTCGCGTGCTCCGGTCGCTGCGGCGACTTCGGTCTCCACCGCGGCGGTGGCGCGTTTGAAGAAATGCACGGTCGCGGCCGTGACCAGCTGTTCCTTGCTGCCGGCGAGGGTGTAGAGGGTGGATTTCGAGCATTTGAGCCGGGCGGCGATGGAGTCGAGGGTCAGGTGCGCGAAGCCCTCGGTGAGGAATAGTGCGACGAGTGCGTCGAACACTTCGGTACGGCGGGTGGTCGCAAAGGTCGCACGCTGCTCCATACCAGCAATAGTACTGGGGAACTTCTTGCAGTACTGAGGAGCGGGCAGTACTGTGGCAGATGTCCGAGTACTGTTCTGCGTATCGCCGCGAGGAGATTTCTGTGGCTGTCGATCGACTCCTGCCCACCGACGAGGCACGAGATCTCCTCGGGCTGACCCGTGATGTGGCCGATAAGGTCCTGGCCCCGATCGTCGACGAACACGAGAAGGCGGAGACCTACCCCGACGGCGTCTTCGCCACGCTCGGCGAGGCGGGGCTGCTGAGCCTGCCGTACCCGGAGGAGTGGGGTGGTGGCGGGCAGCCCTACGAGGTGTACCTGCAGGTGCTCGAGGAGATCGCCGCGCGCTGGGCCGCGGTGGCGGTGGCGGTGAGTGTGCACAGCCTGTCCTGCCATCCGCTGCTGGCCTTCGGTACCGAGGAACAGAAGCAGCGCTGGCTGCCGGAGATGCTGGGCGGTGCCACGGTCGGCGCCTACAGCCTGTCCGAACCGCAGGCCGGGTCGGATGCCGCGGCCCTCGCATGCAAGGCGACCACGGTCGACGGTGGCTACCGGGTCAACGGCGCGAAGGCATGGATCACCCACGGCGGTATCGCCGATTTCTACAATCTGTTCGCGCGCACGGGGGAGGGGTCCAAGGGGATCTCGTGTTTCCTGGTGCCGCGCGGCACCCCGGGCCTGAGCTTCGGCAAACCGGAGGAAAAGATGGGCCTGCACGCCGTGCCCACCACCTCCGCCCACTACGACGACGCCTTCGTCCCGGACGAACGCCGCATCGGCACCGAGGGGCAGGGGCTGCAGATCGCGTTCAGCGCCTTGGATTCCGGCCGGCTCGGAATCGCCGCGGTCGCGGTCGGACTCGCGCAGGCCGCGCTCGACGAGGCCGTGGCGTACGCACAGGAGCGGACGGCGTTCGGTCGTAAGATCATCGACCATCAGGGCCTCGGTTTCCTACTGGCCGATATGGCCGCCGCCGTGGATTCGGCCCGCGCCACCTATATCGACGCCGCCCGCCGCCGCGATGCGGGACTGCCCTACTCGCGCAACGCCTCAGTGGCCAAACTGGTCGCCACCGACGCCGCGATGAAGGTCACCACCGACGCCGTGCAGGTACTCGGCGGCTACGGCTACACCCGCGATTTCCGGGTCGAACGCTATATGCGCGAAGCCAAGATCACCCAGATCTTCGAGGGCACCAACCAGATCCAGCGCCTGGTCATCAGCCGTCACCTCGCAGGCTGACCGGATTCACTCCATGGGGGTGCCGATCCGGAGCCGGTTGCCATCGGGGTCGCGCAGCTCGATCTCCCGCGCCCACGGGGCGTCCTCGGTCTGCACGCCGAATTCGGCGGCGATCGCATCGACATCGCGCACTCGGAGGTAGATCAGCGTATCGGGGCGGGCGTCCCCCTTGTGCTCGGAGAGAAACAGTCGCACGGCGCCCCGGGCGATCTCGACGAACGCCGGAAGTTCCGGTGCGAAGCGGTGCTCCCATTCCGTGGTGAAACCGAGTCGCTCGTACCACTCGGCTGCCGCGGCCGCGTCCTCGACGTGGAGAATCGGAATGACTTCTTCATCCATGCGGCGATGATTGCAGATCGGAGCGCGCCCTCATCGCGCGCTCCAACCTCCATCCATCGTGTAGGCAGCGCCGGTGACCATGCCCGCCTCCGCTGAAGCCAGCCAACCCACCAGCGCGGCGACCTCCTCTGGTTCCACGAGCCGTTTGACAGCGCTTTCGGTGAGCAGAATCTTGTCCAGCACCTCCTGTTCGGGCACACCGTGCGTCCGCGCCTGGCCCGCGATCTGTTTGTCCACCAAAGGAGTTCGCACGTAGCCCGGGTTCACGCAGTTGCTCGTCACGCCGTGCGGGCCGCCCTCGAGGGCGATTACCTTCGACAACCCCTCCAGGCCGTGTTTGGCCGTCACGTAGGCGGCCTTGTACGGCGAGGCGCGCAGGCCGTGGACCGAGGAGATGTTGACGATGCGCCCCCAGCCCTGCCGGTACATATGCGGTAGGGCCGCGCGCACCAGCAGGAACGGTGCCTCGACCATCAGCGTGAGCAGATCCCGGAAGCGCTGGGGTGCGAAATCCTGGATCGGGCTGATGTGCTGCACCCCGGCGTTGTTCACCAGGATGTCGGCGCCGAGGGTCAGGTCTTCGAGGGCCGTGACATCGAGCAGGTCCACCGTCCAGGCCGTGCCGCCGAGTTCCGCGGCCACTGCCTCGGCCCCGGCGGTATCGATATCGGCCACCGTGACCGTGGCGCCGCGCGCCGCGAGCGCCCGGGCGCAGGCCGCCCCGATACCGCTCGCGGCGCCGGTGACCAGGGCCGTGCGACCTGTCAGATCACTCATCGCACGGGGACTTCGGCCGGGGCCAGGCTTTCGGCGTCGGCGCGGTCGAGGCTCTCCAGAGTCAGCCCCTTCGTTTCCCGCGCGGCCAGTGCGGCGATCGCGCTGACCGCCGCCGCGCCCGCCAGATACCAGGCGATCGGCACCGCGGAATCGAAGGTGTCCAGCAGTTGGACAGCGATGATCGGCGCCAGCGACCCGGCCACAATCGAGGTGACCTGATAGCCCAGCGACACACCGGAGTAGCGCATGCGGGTCGGGAACATCTCGGCCATGAGCGCGGGCTGCCCGGCGTACATGAGGGCGTGGAAGACCAGGCCGATGATGATGGCGGAGACGATGACCAGGTTGTTACCGCTGTCCATCATCGGGAAGGCGAAGAACCCCCAGGTACCCGCGGTCACCGCGCCGACCAGGTAGACCGGTCGCCGGCCGAAACGGTCGGACAGGTTGCCCACCAGCGGGATCACCACGAAATGCACCGCGTGCGCGGCCAGCAGCCACCACAGGATCACCGAGGTATCGGTTCCCACTTCCACCTTCAGATAGGTGATGGTGAAGGTGACCACCAGGTAGTACATGATGTTCTCGCCGAACCGCAGGCCCATGGCGGTGAATACGCCGCGCGGGTACCGGCGCAGCACCTCGACGACACTGAGCGATCCGGCCTTGATCTCCTCGGCCTCCTGCTGTGCCGCGACGAAGATCGGCGCGTCGGTGATCTTGGTGCGGATGTAGTAGCCGATCAGCACGACCACCGCCGACAACCAGAACGCGACCCGCCAGCCCCACCCGAGGAACGCTTCGTCGGACAGCGTTGTCGTCAGCACCAGCAGCACCACCGTGGCCAGCAGATTGCCCGCCGGCACACCCGCCTGCGGCCAGCTCGCCCAGAAACCGCGGCTGCGGCTGGGACTGTGCTCGGCGACCAGCAGTACCGCGCCGCCCCATTCGCCGCCCACCGCGAAACCCTGGATGAATCGCAGAGCCACGAGCAGGGCGGGTGCCCAGTAGCCGATCTGGCCGAAGGTCGGCAGGCAGCCCATCAGGAAGGTCGCGGCGCCGACCAGGACGAGACTGAACTGCAGCAGTTTCTTACGGCCGTACTTGTCGCCGTAGTGCCCGAAGACCACACCGCCCAGCGGGCGCGCCACGAACCCGACGGCGTAGGTGACGAACGCGGCGAGGATGGCGTCCAGATCGCTGGTGCCCTCGGCGAAGAACACCTTGCTGAACACCAGTGTGGCGGCGGTTCCGTAGAGGAAGAACTCGTACCACTCCACGACCGTGCCCGCCATCGACGCGGCGACCACCCGTCGCAGGCCGCCGGTATCGGTGTCCTTCGCGTCGACCGCATCGGGTCCGGGGCTGTGCTCCCGCATGGCAGTTCTCCTTCGCGCCGGAGGTCGCACAGTCTGATGTGACGGCCCCCACAGTATTCGGCTGCACTGAGTATTGGTGCAGAGGATTTGCGCCGCAATGACCATTTCTGCACCACGGATGTGCGAAAGTGCAGATATGAGTGCGTCCGTCTCCGGTCGTCCCAGTGCGGATGATCTCCTCGTACTGCTCGCCGTGGGCCGCTCCGGTCGTTTCGTGACCGCGGCGGACGAGCTGGGTATCAACCACACGACCATTTCCCGGCGCATCGCGGCGCTGGAGCAGACCCTGGGCGGCCGGGTGCTCACCCGGGTCACCGGTGGCTGGGAACTGACCGAACTCGGCCGCGACGCGCTGACCGCGGCCGAGGCGGTGGAATCGGCGGTGAAATCGCTGGCCGCCGGCGCGGACGGGAACCGGGTGCTCGAAGGGGTGGTCCGGATGTCGGCGACCGACGGTTTCAGCGCCTATATCGCCGCACCCGCCGCCGCCCAGGTGCGGCGGCACCATCCGGATATCGCGGTCGAAATCGTCGCGACCACCCGGCGGGCGTCCCGGCAGCGTTCCGGGCTCGACCTCGAAATCGTCGTCGGCGAACCGCAGGTGCGCCGCGCGACCGCCACCCACCTCGCCGACTACCGGCTGGGCCTCTACGGTTCCCGCGAATACCTGCGCGAGCACCCGGCGCCCGCGACGATCGACGATCTGGCCTGGCACCCATTGGTGTACTTCATCGATTCCATGCTCCAGGTCGACGACCTGGACCTGGCCTCCGGTTTCGTTCCCGCCATGCGCGAATCCGTCACCTCCACCAACGTTTTCGTGCATGTGGAGGCGACCCGCGCCGCGGCCGGCCTGGGCCTGCTGCCCTGTTTCATGGCCGACCGCCACCCTGATCTGGTGCGCGTCCTACCGGATTCGGTGGTGGTAACCCTGGGCTACTGGCTGGTCGCCCGAGCCGAGACCCTGCGTCGCCCGGAAGTCGCCGCGGTGGTGGCCGCGATCCGGTCGATGATCGACGACCAGCGTGACATCCTCGCGGGCCAGGGATGAGCGCCGCCGGAATCAGTCCAGGCGACCCCCGCCTCGTGGCGGTGCCGAGACCGGATCCGATCTGCTGTGCGGTTCCCGGAGCAGCCGAGTGTGCAGCGCCAGATACAGCAGCGCCGCGTCGGCGGGCGAGGCGAAGGCTTTCCCGGTGAGTCGTTCTATTCGCCCGAGACGGTGCCGGACTGTGTTGCGGTGCAGATGCAGCTGCTTTCCCACCGCGGTGGTGGAGCCGCCGAGTGCGTACCAGGCCAGGGCGGTGTCGATGAGCAGCCCGCGGTCCTCGGGATCGAGTCGGTCGAAGGCGGCGAGCAGGTCGGCGAAAACATCCGCCGCCAGCTCCGGGTTCGCGGCGATCAGGGCACGTTCCGGCGCGGAGCCGTAGCGGTGTACCCCCGTCTCGGCGGGGCTCGAGCATCGGAGCGCGAAACGTGCCTGGTCGAGTGCGGCGGGCGCGGCGGCGAGGTCGGTGAAGGGCCGGCTGGCTCCTGCTCGTGCCGGCACTGTCCGAAGCGCTCGCTCGAGTGTGGCCGGTGAGCCGGCGGCGACCAAGGTGATCAGTTCGTCGCCGAGTACGGTCGACGCGGTGACGACTCCGGTCGCGTCGAGGTGGATATCGCCGACCAGGACGACCGAAACGGCTCGGGTCGACAGACCCATCCGGCGGCCGAGTTCGGCGCGCTGTCCGGGCGGTAGACCGGGATCGAGTAGCGCGCGCAGCATGCCCTGGCCGGGTTGTGTGGTCCCGCCCGCGACCACGCGCCGGTAGGCGTCGGCGGCCGCGACCGAATAGGCGTCGACAGTGCCCCACACCAGCGTGGACAGCCGGGGGAGCACGGCACGGTCATCGTCGTCGGCGGATTCGACGATGATCTCCCAGAACACCAGCCCCGCCACGCGGAACGCGTGCAGCAGGCTTTCCAAGGGAATACCGCGCTCGGCCTTGAGCCGCCCGGCGCGCCGAGCAGGTTCGAGGGAATACGGGACCTCGGCGAGCGCGTCCAGCCATGCCGCGCAACAGTCGGCGACCAGCGCGATCAGTTCGCCGTGGCCGAGTGCGGCCGTGCCGTAGTCGATATCGTCGTGCTCGATCCGGGCGGTCACCAGCTCGGTGATCGCCGTCGAATCGGCGCGGAGATCACGCAGGAGGCGCGACCTCTCGAAGTGTGTGTCCTGGCTCACTACCGCTCAAGGTAGCGCCGGCAGTGCGCGTGCACAACGGAGCCGGTCGAAGTGGGGGCTCGCGCCCATCGCCGCGCCGGCCGGCCTCCGCCGATACTGGGCATTCACTGCCGCCGCCGCGGCTGTCGATCGATCGGAGTTATCGCCGTGACCACAGCAATCCGTGAACTGTTCGAGCGTTACCACGCCTGCTGGGCCGACCGCGACCCGGACCGGATCGTCGCACTCCACACCGCCGACTCGGTGTTCCATCTGCATTCGGGCCAGGAACCCGCCCGGGGCCGGGCCGCCATCCGCGAGGCCGCGGCAGGGACTTTCGCCCTGGTCCCGGACCTGGCCTTCCGTGAGCTCTCGCTCCGCGTCGGCGCGGACTTCTGGGTGGTGCGGTGGCAGTTGACCGGTACCTCGGCAACCGGCCGGGACGTATGCGTCGATCTTGCGGATTTCGTGCTGGTCGAGGACGGCGCGGTCAAGGAGAAGCATTCCTACGTCGACGGTGTCGCCATGCAGGCAGCTCTGGGATGACGTAGCCGGCGCCCGGGTCAGCGTCGGAGAGACCACCGGTATCGGCTGGTGGGTACCAGGTCCAAACCTTTATCGGCACCGAAGCGTGCGACGCTGGCCATGAGCTCGCTGATCCGGCGCTGGAGTTCGGCGTTGTCACCGCGGCTGCCGTAGAACGTATGCGGGTCGGTCATCGCGCCCATGGGGAAATGTTCCTCGACGATGGCCGCGACATCCGGTGCCGAGGGCGTGAGTTTCTCCTCGACGGTGTTCTGGACGTAGGCGACGGTGTTCTGGGTGCGGATGGCGATCGGGGTGTGCTGCACCTGCCAGTACTGCAGGTATTCCGCTCGCGGCATTCCTTCGGGCCTGCGCAGCAGGGCGATATTCGCCAGGGTGTCGCAGCGGGTGCCGTCCGGGACCGGCAGCGGGTCGAGGCGGATATGTTCGTGCACGCGATAGGCGTGGGGGGCAGGATCGCCTGCCGCATCGGCCACCGCGGAGGCGATCGCGGCGGGGTCGCCGTCGGTCCACACCGAAACGAGCGCGGTGATCGGTTCGCCGGGGCCGAACCGCATCGACGCGGGCGCGACCTCGGCATCGTCGAGGTTCACCTGCACCGCGTCCGCACCGCCGGCAGCCAGCGTTTCGCGGAATTCCGGTGTGTGGAACCGGCCGCCGATATCTGCGCCGTGCAGAGCGATGATCAGTTTCGCCATGGCGAAAAAGTAGCACGTGTTCTAATTTTGCCGAGACGAAACGGCCACCCGACGCCGAGCGCAGAAAGGCCGACCCATGCGGTTCACCTATGCCGAGACCATGACCGACCCCACCTACTACGTGCCGCTGGCACAGGCCGCCGAGGCCGCCGGGTACACCTCGATGGTCCTCGCCGACAGCATCGCCTACCCCCGCGACTCCGATTCCACCTACCCCTACACCCCGGACGGCAGCCGGGAGTTCCTGGAGGACAAACCGTTCGTCGAAACCTTCGTCCTCGCCGCCGCGCTGGCCGCGGCGACCACCACCCTGCGGTTCACCCCCTTCGTGCTGAAACTGCCGATCCGGCCGCCGGTACTGGTCGCCAAACAGGCGGCGTCGGTGGCGGCGCTCAGCGGTAACCGTCTCGGCCTGGGCGTCGGGATCAGCCCGTGGCCCGACGATTTCGAGATCTTCGATGTGCCGTTCGAGAAGCGCGGTAAGCGGATGGACGAATGCCTCGATATCGTCCGCGGACTCACCGCGGGTGGCTATTTCGAATTCCACGGCGAGTTCTACGATCTGCCGCCCATCAAGATCTCACCCGTGCCCACCGAACCGATCCCGCTGCTCATCGGCGGGCACAGCCGCCCGGCCCTGCGCCGCGCCGCCCAGCGCGGTGACGGCTGGATGCACGCCGGCGGCGACCCGGCCGAACTCGACCGCCTGCTCGCCGAACTCACCACCCTGCGCGCCGAATACGGCACCCGCGAGGATTTCGAGATCCACGTCATCTCGCTGGACGGTTTCACCGTCGACGGCGTGAAACGCCTCGAGGACAAGGGCGTCACCGATGTGATCGTCGGCTTCCGCGACCCCTACGGCCGCGAACAGGACACCGAGAGCCTGGACACCAAGATCGCGAATCTGTCCCGTTTCGCCGACGATGTCATCGCCCGCACCCAGTGAGCGCCGAAAAACGAGCCGAGGAAGTCGTAATGAGTAGTTTGGCGGGGAAAGTGGCGCTGGTGACCGGCGCCTCGTCCGGGCTCGGGGCGGCGGTCGCGCGACTGTTCGCTGGTCGCGGGGCCCAGGTCTTCGGCGTGGCGCGCGACGAAACCCGGCTGTCGGAGGTGTTCGCGGAGGTGCCCGGCGGCCGGTTCACCACCGGTGATATCGCCACCGCGCAGGCGTGCCGGTCGGTGGTCGAGGACTGCGCCGGCGCGTTCGGTCGCCTGGACATCCTGGTCAATGTCGCGGGCACGCATCGAATGCGCCACACCGGGGACGTCACCGACGAGGACTGGGAGCACGATCTCGCGGTGAACCTCAACGGCCCCTTCTACCTGTGTCGCGCCGCGCTTCCGCACTTATTGGAGACCGGCGGCAATATCGTCAACGTCGCCTCTATCGCCGGAGTCGAAGGCCAGGCGTATTCGGCAGGCTACTGTGCCGCCAAACACGGTCTGGTCGGCCTGACCCGCGCGCTCGCGGTCGAGTTCACCGCGGACCGGCTCCGCGTCAACGCGGTCTGCCCCGGCGGCATGCTGACCCCGCAGGTCACCGGGTTCACCCTGCCCGACGGTGCCGACCCGAACCTGGTCATGCGAGTCGCGTCCCCGCGGGGGATGAACCAGCCGGAGGAAGTCGCCTCGGTGATCGCGTTCCTGGCCAGTGCCGACGCCTCCGCGGTCCACGGTGCCGTCTACCTCGCGGACAACGGTAAAACCGCGGGATAGCCGTACCGTCGCTACCGGCCACGGCGGCGGAAAGGAGTGGTTCGCTGAGCGGGCAGCTCGGTGGATGTCCGGCGCCGTCGCTTCGAGAATGGCGGGATGATCGCTGAACTCCCCACCGCAGACGATATCGCCGCGCTGTCCGAATCGGCGACCGGCACCGTGACCGCCGAAATACTGGACGGTAACGACCATATGGATATCGTGCAGTATCTGACCTGGGGTTCGGCGGGAGCAGACGCGCTGGTCCGGGCGGTCGGTATCGACGATACCTACCGCAGCGAACGAAAAATGGGCGTGTTCACGGCGCAGCATCACCTGGCCTACTACCGGGAACTCCGCGCCGGCGACCGATTCGCCGTCGCCGGCCGGATCCTGGACCGGAGCGCGAAGGCGGTCCATATGATGACCTTCCTCGTCGACACCGGGCGCGGCCGAATCGCCAATACCCTCGAAATCCTGCTGATCCACGTGGATCTGCAGGATCGTCGTTCGGTCGAACTACCCGCCGATATCGCCGAAGCCCTGGACGAGCACATCGCCCGCTCCCGGGCGCTGCCGTGGCCCGCCCCGGTATGCGGTGCCATCGGGATCCGGCGATGAATGGTCACATTCGACCCGCGGTTTCCGCTCACCGGGAACGGTGCGCCTGACGGCCCGGTCAATGGGAAGACCGAGCTCGCCGGGAATCCGGCGGACCTAGCGTCGCCGGTATGAGTGCAGAAATCACCGGAGGTGCCCGATGACGCGCCTACCGGAACGAGTGGCGGTGGTAACGGGTGCGGCCGGCGGGATGGGCCGCGCTCACTGCCGCCGGCTGGCCGAAGAGGGGGCCGATATCATCGCCCTCGATCTCGCCGAGAACGCGGACGGCCTGGCCGCCACGGCCACGGAGGTCGAGCGCACCGGTCGCCGGTGTATCACCGGATTCGCCGACGTACGCGACCCACTGGCCGTAGAGGAAGCAGTGAACACGGGCGTGGCGCAGCTGGGCCGCCTCGACGTGGTCGTCGCCAACGCCGGTGTCTACGCGGACCACGCCCCGGCCTGGGAGGTGACCGACGAATCGTGGCAGCGGGCGCTGGATGTCAACCTGACCGGTGCCTGGCATACGGTCCGCGCCGCCGGTGGGCATCTCGGTGCGGGCGCGTCGGTCGTGATCGTCGGTTCCACGAACGGTGTGAAAGGTGGTGCGCGCGCCGCGCACTACGCGGCGAGCAAACACGCGGTGGTCGGGCTGGCCCGCACCCTCGCCAACGAACTGGGGCCGCGGGGTATCCGGGTCAATACGGTGCACCCCGGATCGGTGGCCACACCGATGATCCTCAACGACCGCGTATTCGCGAAATTATGCCCGGAGCTGCCGAACCCGACGCGGGAAGACGCGGCCAGGGTGCTCGCACAGCGCACGATTCTCCCGGTGCCGTGGGTGGATCCGGTCGATATCAGCAATGCCGTGTTGTTCCTCGCGTCCGACGAGTCCCGGTACATCACCGGGATCGAGCTCGTCGTGGACGCCGGACTTACTCAGAAGGTGTGAGATGGGACGGGTTTCGGGCAAGGTCGCGCTGGTCACCGGCGCGGCACGAGGAATCGGACGGGCACAGGCGATCCGGCTGGCGGAGGAAGGCGCCGATATCGTCGCCATCGATATCTGCGGGCCGGTGGATACGGTGATCATTCCACCGGCGACCCCGGCGGACCTCGAGGACACTGTGCGCGCGGTGGGAGCGACCGGGGCGCGCATCATGCCCGCGGTGGTCGACGTCCGCGACGGCGCGGCACTGCGCGCGGCCACCGACGCCGCGGTGAACGAGCTCGGCGGTATCGATATCGTCTGCGCTACCGCGGGCATCACCTCCAGCGCCCCCGGACTGGAACTGACCGAACAGCAATGGCAGACCATGCTGGATGTCAATCTGACCGGTGTATGGCAGACCTGCAAGGCAGCGGCCCCGCATCTCATCGCCCGCGGTAGCGGGTCGATGATCCTGACCAGTTCGATCGCCGGCCTGCGCGGGCTGGTGGGCGTGGCCCACTACACGGCGGCCAAACACGGTGTGGTCGGGTTGATGCGGTCGCTGGCGCAGGAACTCGCGCCGCACGGGATCAGGGTGAATTCGGTGCATCCGACCAACGTCGATACGCCGATGATCCAGAACGATATGGTCCGCGGATCCTTCCGGCCGGATCTCGAGCATCCCACCCGCGAAGAGTTCGCCGAGGCGGCAAGAACCATGAATATGCTGGCGATTCCGTGGGTCGAACCGGTCGATATCGCCAATGCCGCACTGTTCCTGGCCTCCGAGGAGGCCCGCTACATCACCGCGGTGACGCTGCCGGTGGACGCCGGCAGCACCCAGCGCTAGAAGGCGGTGCGGGGAAGCTGCCGTGCTTCCCCGCACCGTGGTTGATCAGCCCTGGGCTCCACCCTCTGCGAAGGTCCTCTGCCTCGTCGTCGTTGAACCACCTCGATGGCCGGGTCCTCGCAGTACAACCGGGGACGCCCGGCTGCCCGCCGCCACCGGGGGTGACCGTTTTATCGCATCGGACCGCCACCGCGGCGAAGGTCAGACAGACCCGGGGCGGGGTGGCGGTCCGGCCGGATTTCTGAGGGCACCTCCAGGGCCCCTCGGGTCGATCAGCCGAGCCGCCCCGGGACGGGTTCGCTGCGGTACTCGTCGGTGCGTAGTTCCCCTTCGGCGACCGCCCGTTCGATCGAATCGCGCAGCGCCGGACAGGTCGGGATCCAGTTGCTGGGCTCGCCCAGGGCCGCCCGCCGGGCGAACTCGGGGCAGGCGGCTTCGGCATCGTCGAGCCATTGCACGCTGGTATGACTGAGGCTGTACTTCTCCACCAGAACGCGGTTTCCGCAGTTGGCGCACTGAATATTTCGCACGATCACTCCTTTGTCCGCCGGGCGCGCGCCGCGCGCCGATATAGCCGTTCACCCTGGCATGGCCGAGGTGTCCGATCCAGGGCTCAGCCGAAATCGACGTCTTCGGCCGACCAGAACGCGCGCATACCGGTGATCCGCGCATCCTCGTCGAAGGTCATGACATCGATCGGCTCGACCGTGATCGTTTTTCCGCCGGTTTCGGTGACCACCCGGAAGGAAAACGCGGCGTTGTCGCCGCTCACGCGCACGCTCAGCAGTTCTGTCTGCCGGCGCGCCGATTCGAGAGGGCTGTAGAACTTCTCGATGGCCGCGCGGCCGGTATGCGCCGGCGAGCCGACGGGGTCCTCCAGTGTGGCGTCCGGGTGGTAAAGCGCGGCGATCTCGGCCGCGGTCCCGGTGGCGACGGTGTCGAGGTAGCGGCGCACGGCCGCACGGATCCGGTCCGGTTCCGGCATGATGTACTTCCTGTTCTGGTCGGGTGGGTCAGCGGCCGAGCATGTCGCGGACGGCGAGGTGGCTGAACAGCATCGAGGCGCCGATCGGATTACCGCCGCCGGGATAGACGGTGCCGCTGACGGCGGCCATGGTGTTGCCCGCGGCGTAGAGCCCCGGAATCGCGGTGCCGTCGCCATCGAGGACCCGGGCACCGGTATCGGTGCGCAGACCGCCCTTGGTGCCCAGATCGGACAGGCCGAACGCCGCCGCGTGGAAGGGGGCCCGATCGATCGGCACCAGGGGCGATTCGCCCTGGGAGAACGCGCGATCGTAGGCTTCGTCGCCGCGGCCGAAATCGGTATCGGCACCGGTCGCGGCCATCGCGTTGTAGCGTTCGACGGTCTCCACCAGGTTCGCGGCGGGCACACCGATCACCTCGGCCAGCTCCTCGAGGGTGTCGGCGGTCCGCCACAGTCCGGCGGCCACGTATTTCTCGGTCGCGTCGAACGACACATTGGGGGCCTGCACCGGAGGTGTCACACCGTCGCGATCGTCGTAGATCATCCAGTAGGGGAGGGTGAGCTCGCCTGCGCGCATACGGTCGATGGCGGCGCGCCCGAGCCGGTCGTACGGTGCGGATTCGTTCACGAATCGCCGCCCGTCCTGGTCGACGAAAATACCCCCGGTGAACCAGAGCGCGAACGCCGATCGGCCGTCCGGGTGGGTGAGTCCCGGCGACCACCAGGCCTGATCCATCAGATCGGTATCGGCGCCGGCCGCGATCCCGGCCTCGTGCGCCCGGCCCTGGTTTCCGGGCGGTCCCATGGTGTCGCGTGCACTGCCGGGCACACCGTAGCGCCGGCGCAGCTCGTCGTTGCCCTCGAATCCGCCGGCGGCCAGGATCACGCCGCGCCGGGCCCGGATCGCCATGGTGCCGCCGGGCCGTTCGATCAGCGCGCCGACCACCGCTCCGTCCTCGACGACGAGTTCGGTCAGGGCGGCGTTGCGGTGCAGACGGACCTCCGGATACGCGGACAACGCCCGCAGGAAACGTCCGATCAGGGCCTGGCCGCCGATCAGCACATCCGGCAGCGGTGCGCCGAGCCGGTCGGTGTCCAGCGGCCCGCGCAGATGCTCACGCAGTTCCCCGAGTTCGCCGGCCGGCAGCGGGACCGGCATGATGTGGCGCTGCCCGTCCAGACGGGCTTTCGGCGCCGCACCGAAGTAGTCGGGCCAGGGCAGCATCTGGAACGCGAAACGGTCGTCGGCCTCCAGATACTCGATGAGATCGCGGCCGCGGCGCACATAGGTTTCCTGTAGTTCGCGCGGGGTCCGGTCGCCGACGACCGCCCGGTAATAGGTGAGCGCGTCGTCGAGGGTGTCGTCGGTCCCGGCCCGCTCCAGCACCGGATTGCACGGGAACCAGACGCCGCCGCCACCGGAATACGCGGTGGTGCCACCGAACTTGTCGGTCGCCTCCACCACCGCGACCGACAGCCCCTCCCGGGCCGCGGTATAGGCCCCGGCGAGACCTCCGCCGGAACCCGCCACCAGCACATCGACCTCATCGTCGAAGTTCACCACTGCTCTACCGCCTTTTCGCGTTCCCGGGATTGTGCCGCCGCCGACGCTAGATCGGCCGCCGCGCGACGCGGGGTCGCCCTCCCGGTGACCGGGACACCCGGTTCGGCATCCGCCTCGTCGCGTAATGGGTGTTACGGACCGGTATACCGGCGTTGATAGCATTCGGCGGTGACTACGAGCGAACCCGATCCGGCGCAGGTCAACCTGCCGCCGACCAGCTGGGCGGTGCTCGCCATGCTCTCCTACGAGGAGGAGATCTCCGGGTACGACCTGAAGAAATGGGCCGACTGGAGTGTCCGGTACATCTACTGGAGCCCGTCCTACAGCCAGATCTACTCCGAGCTGAAGAAGCTCGAACGGCACGGATTCGCGCAGTCCCGGGTGGACAGCGACAACGCCATGCGCGGTCGCCGGCTCTACCGCATCACCCCGGCCGGCCGGGCCGCTGTCACCGTGTGGAGCAACAGTGCGCCCGTCGACCCGCCGATGCTGAAACACCATGTGATGCTGCGGGTCATGTTCGGGCACCTCAGTTCCCCGGACCGGCTCAAAGAAATCCTGCGCGACCATATCGCCGATGCCGAGCGCCTGGAACACAGCGCCGCCGTCGATTCCGAAGCCGCGAAATCCGAACCGGGATGGGCGTACTCGCAGATCGTGCTGCAATGGGCGCAGCGCTACTACGCGAGCGAACGCGACCTCGCCCGGCAGCTGATCGACGATATCGATGCGGCCGAATCGGCGCTGGTGACAGCCGAACACGATGAAACGTCCGACTATCCGCATCCGCTCCCGGGGCGTTGGCGTGAGGTCGAGCAGCGGGTCCGGCAGGAGGATCCCGAACGGCGCTGACGGTGTTCCGGTAGCGATGGGGCGACCCGGCCGATGTGGCCGGGGCGGGTCGTGGGCGGCCGTGAACCGTTCACACCGCTCCGCGAAGCCTATACCCTGGGTGTGGGTCACGTAGCCGCTGAGGAGATCGGTAGTCGCGCAATGTTTCTCACCGTCGCCATCGATATTCTGGGGCAAGCCGGTACTACCCCGCTCGAGTCGCCGCCCGGATCGGATAAATTCCTGCAGCTCACCCGGTACCTGATCTGGCTCGTCGTGATAGTGCCGATTGTGGCGTCGGCCATTGCGGTCCCACTGATCCTGGTGGTGGTGACTCGCCGATCCCGTCGGCGTGGACCGGATGGTGGCGGACCTGCCGGGCCGGGTATGCCCGGAGCCGGTCCGGGCTATGGCGGTCCGCACGGCCCCGGGCCGGGCGGCTCGGGCTGGACAGGCCCAGCGGGCGACGGGCCGCCCGGTTCCGGTGGTGGTCCGGTCAGGTGAGTGCCGGCTCGGCGTGGACGCCCGGCCGGAGTTTCGGTGCCGGTCCCAGGGGGCGGGGCTGTTGCAATGTGGGATGCACTCGTACCTCGCCGTCCTCGACATTGCGCCATATCCCGAGGGCGGTCATCCGTACCGGTGCCGCCAGCCGGTGGTCGAGGGTCATCCGCTGGATCGGCCCGCAGATCGATACTGCTGCCACCGCCCGGCCGATTTCCCCGATCGGCGCCGCCACGCAGCCGAACCCCGGCAGTGACTCTTCCCGTTCGAAGGCGACCCCGTGCGCCCGGACTTTGGCCAGCTCGGCCCGCAACTGCGCCGCCGTGGTGATGGAGTAGCGCGTTTTCGTCCGGGCGGTGCCGGCGTCGAAGAAATCGGCGGCCTCGGTATCGGCGAGGATCGCCTTGCCGACGGCCGTGCAGTGGGCGGGCTGGCGGCCCCCGACCCGGGTGGGGACCGCGTTACCGAGCCGGCCACCGACCTTGTCCAGGTAGACGACGTCCGCCCCGTCGAGTACGGCCAGGTGTACGACGTATCCGGTGCTGCGGTGCAGTTCGTGCAGGAAGGGGACGGCGGCGCGGTGCAACCGGTCCTGGTGTACCGCGAGCGAGCCGAGTTCCATCAGTCGCAGCCCGAGTTGGTAGTCGCGTCCGTCGCGGCGTAGCCAGCGCAGGCGCACCAGTTGCTCGAGGATGCGGTGTACCGAGGACCGGGGTAGCCCGGTCCGCCGGACGACCTGCGCATGCGTCAGGCGTCCGGGCCCCTCGAACGCGTCGAGGACCAGGGAAATGCGGTCGATCACTGCGCTCGGGGTCGCGGTGTCGGCGGGGATGGTCATGGAGCCCTCCATCGGGGTCTGCGAGCTGATGCCCAACGGAATATGCCGATTAGGCATATACCTATTTGTAACACCATGTTGTGCTCGCTGTCACACGAATCCCGGAAGATGGCCGAAAATGACGAACGGCCCTCCGGGTCGAGCGAAATGCTCGACTCGGAGGGCCGCATCCGGCGTCCGGCGGTATCGGCTACCGGGTGGTGGTGTCGACCACGGCGCCGCGGGCGATGTTGTCGGCGACCTCGGCTTCCCAGCTGCTGACCGCGCGTTCGGTATCGATCTCGAACTCGAACCGTTTGGTCATATCCTCGGTGATGTCCTCGACATCGACGTAGAACTGCTTGTACCAGCGACGCAGCTGGTAGACCGGGCCGTCCTCCTCGGACAGCAGCGGATTGTCGATCGGTGCCTTGTTCTTCCAGATCTCGACGTCCTGTTCGAAACCCACCTCGACACCGTGGGCGAACTGCGCCGCCATCGCGTCGGCATCCGCGTCCGACATCCCCTCCGGCTTCTTCACCATGGCGCCGTACTGCAGGACGAAGGCGTTCGAGGAGACCGGATAGTGGCAGTTGATCAGCACCGTTTCGATCGTCCTGCCGCCGGCCTCGTTCCACAGCCAGTCGATCATGTAGGACGGGCCGAAATACGAGGCGTCCGAACGCAGTGAGGAGTTCGGATCGTCGTAGTTGGTGCCGACATTGATATCGCCGCGCGGTGTGGACCGCATGTACTGCGTGGCCACATGACCTTCGAAAACGTTCTTGAAATAACGCGGGAAGGAATAGTGGACGTAGAAGAAGTGGGCCATATCCACCACGTTGTCCACGATCTCGCGGCAGTGTGATCCCTCGACCAGCAAGGTGTTCCAGGTCCAGTCGGTCCATTCGGCCGAGCCGTAACCGTCGATCTGCGGAATCGTCACCTCATCGGTCGGTTTACTGCCCTGCGGATCGTTCCAGACGAAGAGCTGGCCGTTGCGTTCCAGCGTCGGCCATGCCCGAGTCTTCGCCAGCGGCGGCACCCGCCGCGCATACGGGATTCCCGTACATTTGCCGTTCCCGCCCCAGCGCCAGTCGTGGAACGGGCAGGCGATGGAATCACCTTTGACCGTGCCCTGTGCAAGATTTCCGCCCATATGGCGGCAGTACGCGTCGATCACGTGCAAGGCGTCATCGGATTCGGACCGGAACACCACCAGTGTGGTGCCGAAGGCCTTGACCTCGTGCGGTTGGCCGTCCCGGAACGTTTTCGCCAGACCCAGGCAGTGCCAGCCGCGGGCGAACCGGGTCGGGGCCGCGGCCGCTTCGATCTGCCTGAATTCCTCGTCGCCGTGCTGGGTTTCCCCGTGAGCTACGTGAGCCGGCATCGGAACCTCCATTGTTCCCACCAAAGTTGTGTGTCTGCGCCCGATGGTGACGCGGGTCGGCGATCGCTGCGGGGTGAGGTCCCAGTCAGTGGGCTGAATTCGCCGCGGGTGCCTGCCTCCGGCTGTCTCGCGCCGGCAGCCGAGGCGCCCGGTTGCGCGCGTCGGGTCGGCGGCGATCCGCACGCAGCGTGTCGGCCGGCCGCCGGGGAGATGGTGGCTCCTATCCTGGGACCGGGGATCGGCCTGCCGGCCGGTCGGGGGGCGTTCGACCGGGAATCGTCATCGGAGAGTGATCGCGCCACGCTGAACGGAAGGTAGGACGGATGCAGCCAATCCCCGCGGGTAACCACATCGTGGTCGGCGTCGACGGGTCCGAGACCTCGCTGGCGGCCGCCGAATGGGCGACCGCGTTCGCCCGGAAGCTCGCCCTGCCGGTGCACCTGGTGCATTCCTCCCCGGCGCCGGGCTCGATGCCCGAGATCGCGATGACCCCCGGGGAGCTGGCCGAGCGGTACCGCGAGTATCGCTCGGAATTGCTGGCCACCGCCGAAGACGCGGTGCGCCGGTGGGCACCGGATATCGACCTGACTTCGGTCGCCGACAGCGAGCCGCCCGCCGCCGGATTGCTGAAAGCGGCCCGGGGTGCCGCGATGATCGTGATCGGTGCGACCGGCGCCGGGGCGGTCGAACGGTGGATTCTCGGATCGACCGCCTTGCGGGTGGTCGATCAGGCGCAGTGCCCGGTGGCGGTATGGCGCGGCGATCCCGGGCATCCGTCCCCGGACGATCGCCCGATCGTGGTGGGTTGCGACGGCAGTCCGCTGTCGGCCGGGGCGACCGAACTCGCGTTCGCCTGGGCGCAGCTGCTCTCCGTCCCGGTCGTCCCCGTGCGGACCTGGACCGACAGCGCGGCGGCCGGGGATTCGGTCCCCACGGCGATGCAGGTGTTCGGGCCGACCGCGATGACCGTCGATTGGGAGACCATCGCCCGCGCGGAGTCCGGAATACTGTCGACCATCGTCGCGCCGTACCGGGAGAAATTCCCCGGCGTCGCCGTCGAGGAGCGGTCCCGGCGCGGTTCGGCCGTCCGGGAACTGCTGCGGGCGCTCGACGAGGGGCAGATGCTGATCGTCGGTCACAAAGGCCGGGGGCGTTTGCGCGGCGCCCTGCTCGGTTCCACGACGCAGAACCTGCTGCACCGGGCTCAGGGGCCGCTCATCGTCTATCGCGGCCCCGGCAACTGACGGCCGCCGGCGTACCGGCTCCTGACCGCGCTGCCGGGGTATGAGCCCTGGGGCCAGGCGGTGACTGTCCGGATAGTCGTGGACAACGGCGGTCAGCCGGTGGCGAGCGCGAACCACGCGGATGCTGCCAGCAGGATCACGGTGATCGCGAGAACAGCGCGGGTGGTGTAGACGTGTCGCATGGGGGCCCCGTTCAGACGAAGTCGAAACGTTCGGTGTGCAGACGTTCGGCGGGAATGCCGAGGCCGGCCAGGGCCGCTTCCACGGCGGTGACCATAGGGCCCGGGCCGCAGGCGAAATACTGCCTTCGGGGATACCCGGTCGGCAGATGCCGGGCCAGTACGGCGCGATCGAGGTAACCCTGTTCGCCGGACCAGCCGGCGGGCGGTCGCTCCGGAACCCGGACCACCGTGAGATCCAGCCGCTGCTCCACTGCCCGGATCTCGTCGTCCAGGGTCGCTTCGGGCAGGGTCCGGACGGCATGGAACAGCAGGACCGGGCGGCGGTCTTCGCGATCCGCCATGGTTCGCAGGATGCTCACCATGGGGGTGATCCCGATACCGCCCGCGATCAGCACGAACCCGGGGCCCTCGTTGCGGTCGGGAGTGAAGACGCCGTGCGGGCCGGAGATGTAGGCGCGCGTTCCCACCGGGATATCGCCGACGGTCGAGGTGAAATCGCCCAGCGCCTTGATCGTCATCTCGACCCGCCGGTGTTCTTCGGCACTGGAAGAGAAGGAGAACGGGTGCGCGGTGATCGAGAACGGCGCGCGGTTCACCACGAGCCACCCGAACTGTCCCGGCTGGAATCGGAAACCGTCATGACCCACCGGCGCCAAGCCCAGCGTATGTGCGTTCCCCCGTTCTGCGGTGACCCGTTCGATTCGCCAGGGCCGGCGCAGCCGCAGCAGCGGTTCGACTACGCGCACCCACACGAGCAGTAGCACCAGCGCCAGCGTCATCAGTGCCCACAACCATTTCTTCCACACCGCATCGAGGTAGTAGTCGACGAGGAACATATGGGCGAGCGCGCACGCGACCACCAGCACGGACAGCACACCGTGGCAGATCTGCCAGATCTCGTAGCGGATACGCAGGCGTTTACGCCAGACGGAGGTGGCGATCAGGGTCAGCAACAGGACTGTCGAGGCGACCGCGAACCGTGCTCGCGGCGGAGCCTGCGCCAGGTTGAGCAGACCGATGATGTCGGTACCCGCGATCTGCAGCAGTACCGGATGGGCGAGGATGAACGCCAGCGCCACATAGGACACCTGCCGGTGGAATTGCACCAGCGCGTCCTCCCCGAACGGCGCCGCGACGGCCCGGAACCGGGCCACCAGCGCGAATTGCAAGCCCAGCATCGACATTCCGACGAAACCCAGCGCAACCGAGAATTCCGTCAGGAACCCGCGATCGGCGTCGGCGACACCGATCGCGGCGAATACCAGCGGGACGATCGCGGCTGCCAGGTACAGCCCGAACCACGCTGAACCGCGAGCGATGAGCGACAACTCGTCCTCCTGGTGATTCGACTCGACCGATATCTGCGAAAACCGGGACCGGCCCGGCGGAATTCTATGGCGCGCCGGGTGCTCCGGTCGCCGCGCCACGCAAGGACCGGGGCACGAGTTCAGGCTGCGCGGGCCGCCGGTCGAGGTGTGGCGCGAGCTGAATGTCGAAAACGTCTACACGCACCTTCCGCCGAGACTTCGGAAAAGGTCAGGCCACGGGGAGCTTGTGTTTTTCCGCCAAGCATCACAATTCGGCTGTTGATATCCGAAAGGTGCTCGTAATTCGATGAAGATAAGATTCGGTACCCGGCCGTGTCCTCCTGTTCGTTATGTGCGGGAAGCGGTCGTCTAACAGTTCTGATAATCCGTCCCGAAGAGCCCGGCCAAATGTGAGCTCATTGAAAGAAACCTTGTCCTCGGCCGAAGATTACCGTGGTGGGGGCGCGTTTCCTTGCGGGAGCGGCGAAAAACTCTTCGTCCGTGTGTGGTTCGGTGAAATGAGGTGCTGACGCGGACTTTACGAGGTGCTAATCTGCACACGGGAACTTCCCCGGGACGGGGACCCAGTGGGACGATGGCTCTGCCGGACACGGTTTTTGCGAATATCGCCGCCGAAGGATTCGCGGGGCCTCGTCGTTTCGAGCGATTTCTCAGCCGGAGAACAATACGAACGTTTCGTCGGAGGAAGCGAGGAACGTCATGAGTGCGATTATCGGCCTCGGCTCCGCGGCCGCGGGAGCGGCCCTGAGCCTCGCGTGGGGCCTACTGGGCATCATCATCTGAAGAAAGGAGGCGTCGTCCACCTGAACAGCAAAGATACTGCCGCCCGAGTAAAGAGGACGCTGTCGCCGGTCCGTGGCGCGCCGTAATGATGCGGCCACGGCCGGTGCGGTGTGCGCAATGCTCGGCGGTAACGGAGTTATCGGGTCAAGCCGGCTCCCGCGGCGCCGGCGGTGAGTTGGTCGAGGCCGAATGCTTCGACGGGGCCCAGCGCGCCGGTGTCGAGGAGATCGCCGTCGAGCGCGGTCCGGGCGCCCCAGGCGAGGATTGCCGCCGTGAAGTCGTAGGGGTCCACGCCGGTGAGCGTTACCGAGGCGCACGTGCGGCCCGCGGCATCGGATACATCCGCGACCGCCCAGGTGCGGGTGCGGGACCGGGCGGTGGGCGCCGGGCCGCCGGTAGAGCCTTTGACGATACGGGTCAGCACGGTTTCGGCCAGCTGTTTCACCGGCTTCACACGGGCGATCCCAGTGGTGACCAGCGAGGTTGCCCGCAGGCCGTGGGCGGCAGGCCCGGGAAGACCGAGGTAGACATCGGCTTCGCGGAGCTGCGGATACGAGCGGGTCAGCGCGAAATGCTCCGAACCCGGCACCGACGCCCCCGTGCGGGTGCGGCCCGCGACCTCGAATTCGCGTACCCGCGCGGCTGTTCGCTGCGGCACAACCCGGCCGCCGCGCAGGGCGAAACCGTCTTCGAACAGCATGCCCGCCATGGACGCACGAGTGCCACCGCTGGTGCCGGGGTCGGCGATGAAATAACCGATATCGGCGCGAACGGCATCCGGTGCCGCGGCGAGCGCGAGCCCCGCGGCCAGATTGCCCGGCACATAATCGAATCCGAAGGCGGTGAGCAATGCGACCCCCGCCCGGCGGGCCTCGTCGTCGTGGTCGAACACCGTGCGGATGAACGGGCCTTCTCCGGTGGAGTCGAAATAGTGTGCGCCCGCCGCGAGCGCCGCTGCCAGTGCAGGCTTTCCGTAACGCAGGAACGGTCCCACCGTTGTGATCAGTACATCGCCTCGGCCCAGTAGCGCACGGACCGAGGCGGGGTCGGTCACATCGGCCACCGCGGTTGCCGCGCCACCGATCTCGGTGGCCAGTTTCGCGAGCGAATCTGCGTTTCGGCCGGCGAGTACCGGCGCGGTGCCGCGGGCGCTCAGCGCCTGCGCGATCAGGCGACCGGTGTAGCCGGTGGCTCCGAACAGCACGATCTTCGGCATGGGCTGCTACTTCCGTTCTGTCCATCGGTCGGGCGGTGCGGTATCGCCGTGGCATGCACGACACTACGTCGGCCCGGCCTGTCCGCAGTGGACCGCCCGGACGCATGGCCGATCATGTCATCACCCCGGTTCCAGTGATCCGCCGGCGGCGCGCCAGTCGATCAGGCCGCCCGACATGTTCTTGGCTTCGAAACCGTATTCGAGCAGTAGGTTCGCGGCCCCGTAGGACCGCAGGCCGCCGGTGCAAAAGGTGATCAACAGCCGATCGTCGGGCAGCTCCGCGCACTTGTCCGTCAACTGCTCCAGGGGTAGATGGACCGCACCGGGAATACGGGTCCGATTCCATTCGAATCGTCGCCGTACATCGACGATCAGGGCGCCGGCTCGGACGGCGTCGATTGCTTCCGTTGCGGTGAGAGAGGGTGCGCGATACAGATAATGGCGGATGCTCATGCGGACAGGTCCTTTTCGTGGGTTCGGAACGGGAAAGTTGCGGTGGCAGGCTGGTCCTGTCAGGTGTGCGCGCCGGGCCGGATGATCATGAGGACGACGACGATCAGCCAGCGCGTGTTGTCGAGACCGGCGAGCATGCCGAGGGTTCGCCGGCCGGGCGCCGTCGCCCGGAACGTCCATGACCTCGCGCTGCACCCGAAAACGATGGCGCCAGGACGTGAACCGACAGCGGCAGTTGGTACATGGACCAGCCCCCTCTCAACCTTCAGGCTGACTGAAGCATAGCAGGGCTTTCAGGTCAGCTGAAGGTTATCTGCGTCGCACCTCCCGCTCCTCTGGTGTCAGTTCTCCATCCCGCGAAAGGCATCCACAACGGCGGTGCCGATCCGGCGCTGTACCGGGTCGGCCGCCGCGCCGAACAGCCGCTCGTCCACCTCGGTTACCACGTCCTGGGCGGCCCGCAACAGCCGCTCACCGTCCGCGGTGAGTTCGATCGCCGACGCCGACCCGGCGCGGGCGGTGCGGTCACGGACGAGTCCGGCAGTGACAAGTGCCTTCACCGCGGTATGCGCGCTCTGCACGCTGATTCCCGACATTCGCGCCAACTCGCTGAACGAGGCCCCCGGAACACCCGAAATGTGCCCGAGCAGACCGAGGCGCCCAACGGTGAGGTCCAAGGCGGCCAGCCCCGCATTGAGTTCGGTCTCCACCCGCCGCGCCAGCGTCAGCACGATGATCGAAGCACTGGTCACCGGCGGCGTCCGGTCGTTGTCGGTACTCACCACTTCAGTTTCGCGCAGCCGACCCGATTCACCGCTCGCAGGTGCCTCGGGCTCCGGTGCGCAGGCGATTCGTCCAGGACGAACCGGCGCGGCCCGACGCGACGCGGCTACGAAATCGTCGTCGGCCGGGTATCACGCGTCGGGCTCGTCCGGGGGCCGCGCCCGTAGGCGGTGGGGGCTTGTGGCGCGTCCGATAGGTTCACTGTGGGCCGGAAGCGCCGGTGGCCCGGTGCGACCGGGTGTCGAATGCGCAACCAGGAGGGTGGTATGGGGATGGAAGTACGCACCCTCGGCGCAGCGGAGCTGGCCGAGGGGGCCGCCGGTGAATTCGCCATGGACGCGACCACTTTGCTCGAACCGCTGCTCCTGATCGACCTCGACGGTGTCGATGGGGCAACCGCGGCGGCCGCCGCGGCGCGGATACCGGCGCGGGGCGGACCGGCGGTCGGATTCTGTTCCGGCGGTATCGCTGCAGAACTCGCCCCGTTGACGGCAGCGCTGGACCTGACCTACGCCGCGGGGGCGGTGAATCCGGCCGACCGGGCGGTTGTCGTGACCGACGACGCCGAGCGTGCGGTCGCCGAGTTCGCCGACTGTATGCGCCGGTATCCGCAGGCGGCGAGTTTCGCCGCGCAGGTAGTACGTGCTTCGGAGGGGCTTCCGGTGCCGGCGGCCATCGACGTGGAGTCCTTCGCGTACTCCACCCTCCAGGGCGGACCGGAATTCGGCCGTTGGCTGGCGGCACGCCGCCGGCTCGGGCGCCCGCTACCGCCGGCGCCCGAATCCGATCCGGTTCTCCTCACTGCGGACGGCGATACCCTCCGCATCACCCTGAACCGCCCGGAGCGGCGTAATGCCTACGGCACGGCCCTTCGTGACGCCCTGGTCGAGGCGTTGCGCACCGCGCTGCTCGCCGGCACGTTCGACAAGATTGTGCTCGACGGTGCCGGTGCGTCGTTCTGCGCCGGCGGGGATCTCGACGAATTCGGCCACACACCCGATACCGCGACGGCTCATCAGATCCGGACCCGCGGCGGGGCGGCCCGGTTGATGGCCCGGCTGGCGGAGCGCACCGAGGTCCGGTTGCACGGCCATTGTGTGGGCGCCGGGATCGAGATCTCCGCGTTCGCCGGACATATCGTTGCCGCCCCGGATACCGTGATCCGATTGCCCGAGGTGGCGATGGGCTTGATCCCGGGCGCGGGCGGCACCGTGAGCGTTCCCCGGCGGATCGGCCGTTGGCGGGCGCTGCACCTGTTCGTCACCGGTATCGCGCTGGGCCCGCAGTGTGCGCTCGAATGGGGGCTCGTCGACGAGATCGCGGATGGCGGGTGAGCAGGGGCAGGCGGGATGTATCGCCGCTCGCGCCGGACCGGGGCGCTGTCGACGGGGCCCGGGGTGCGTGGTGGACACGAAGCAGTTCGGGATGGTATTCGCCCTCAATATGAGGTAAACATAATCATAGATTGTCGGGGCTCGAACTCCAGTGGTTGCGGGGGAGCGGCCTGACCGTATGGAGGTATGTGTAGTGGGACAGCCAGGGCTTCGTCCACAGAAGACCGCGATGTTGGTCGCACAGCGCATTGTCGAGGGCATCAACAAACGTGGCAACAAGGTCGGTGACAAACTGCCGCCGGAACGGCTGATGCTCGAAGAGTACGAGATCGGCCGGGGAACACTGCGGGAATCGTTGCGGTTCCTGGAACTCCAGGGCGTTATCGCTCTCAAACCCGGTCCCGGCGGCGGCCCGATCGTGCAGCAACCCGACGGTATGGGTCTGCAGACCGCGATCACGCTACTGCTGCAATTCGAGAACGCACCGTTCCGGACCATCGTCGAGGCCCGTACGGCGCTCGAACCGATGATGGCCCGGCTCGCTGCCGACCGGATCAGCGAAGAACAACTCGCCACCCTGAAACATTCGGTGGACCATATGCGCGAGCACATCGACGACGAGGAGATCTTCGTCGAGATGAGCCGGGTATTCCACGACACCATCGCGCAGGGTTCCGGGAACGCGCTGTTCGGCTATCTGATCCATGCGCTGCTGGATATGCTCGACGGCTCCGCGGTGGGGATGGAGTACCCGGAGCGGCATCGTGTCGCGACCTGCGATATCCACGAGAAGATCTACAAGGCGGTGGCCGCCGGGGACGCCGGTGCGGCACTGACCGCGATGGAGGAACATATCGACGCGATCTGGCGGTACGAGGAGAAGAACTACCCCGAGGTCCTCGATACTCCGATCGCGTGGGGATCCCGCGGCTGATCGACCGGTGGGCCGGGGGTTCGGCGCTGACGGCCGCCGCTCGGGCAGTCTCCCGCGGTACCGGAAGATCCGCTACCGCGGGAGGGCCTCAACCGGTCAGGGGCGATAGGGATCTGCCCGTTCGACCGGCGGCGCCGTCTTCCAGTCGGGCAGTCCGTATTCCGGGGTGCCGACGGGGGATTTACCGCCCGACAGATGCGTCCACTGTGCGTGATTGAGTTGGTGGATGGAGAAGCAGGCGTCGAGCGCGGTGGTGAAGCCCATCGCGTCCTGACTCTGGTTCACCGAATCCTTCACCAGCAGTGCCGCCATACTGGGCACCCGCGCGATCCGGCGGGCGAACTCCAGGGTGTTCTCGCCGAGCGAGTCGGCCGGGAAGATCTTGTTCACCATGCCCAGCGCGAGTGCGTCCTCGGCATCGAGGCTGTCCCCGGTCAGCAATAGCTCCTTGGCCTTGCGTGGGCCGAATTCCCAAGGATGGCCGAAGTATTCGACACCGCAGACACCCAGCCGGGTGGCGACGACATCGGCGAACCGAGTGCCCTCCGCGGCGACGATGAGATCGCAGGCCCAGGCCAGCATGAGGGCGGCGGAGAAAACGTTGCCGTGCACCTCGGCGATGGTGATCTTGCGGAGTTTGCGCCACCGCCGGGTGTTCTCGTAGAAGTAGTGCCACTCCTGGTGGAAACGGGATTCGACGGCATCGTGGGTGGCGCCGGTGCAGGTGAAGGACCAGTGCTGATCGGGTCCGGGTTCGCGTTCGGCCCGGTAGTCGGGGCTGCCGAGGTCGTGGCCCGAGGAGAATACGGGTCCATCGCCGGCGAGAACGACCACGCGCACCGTATCGTCGGCTTCCGCCCGCAGGAAGGCGTGGGTGAGTTCCACGAGCAGTCCACGGTTCTGGGCGTTGCGGTATTTCGGGCGGTTCAGCACGATGCGCACGATCGTGCCGTCGTCGTGTGTTTCGTAGCGCAGGTACCGGTAGTCCACCGGGGTGGCGGGGTCGAGCAGAGCTTCGGTCATCGTGAATCCTTTTCTGGTCAGGCGGATCCGGACGGCGTCCGGACCAGCCCGCGGGCTTGATCGAGAAGTGCCTGCGCGACACCGTGGAAGCGGTGGCCGAGCGCGGTATCGGCCTTTCCGGCGCAGGCCCGCGCATAGGTGCCTTCGAGGATGATGGCGAGCCGGTAGCAGGCCAGGACCTGATACCAGTCGAAATCGGTCATATCTCGGCCGCTGACCTCGGCGTAGCGGGCGATGAGCTCGTCGCGGCCGGGAAGTCCGTCGAGTCGGCGGGCGAGCCCGACCGTGCGGGTTTCGGTGGGATCGGGCCAGGTCGCGAGGAGATGGCCGAGGTCGAGCAGGGGATCGCCGACGGTGCCCAGTTCCCAGTCGACGACAGCGGCCACGGCCGGCCGGTCGCGCCGGAACATGACATTGCCGAAGTGGTAGTCGCCGTGGATGATTCCCTTGCGCCACGCCGCGGGCCGGTGCGCGTCGAGCCAGCCTCCGATCTCGTCGACTCCGTCCAGTTCGGGCCCGGGCCATCCGTCGAGCTCGTGATAGGAGTCGAGCTGGCGTCGCCAGCGGCCGACCTGCCGGTCGAGCCAGCCGTTGGCCCGGGTGAGCTGGGCTTCGCCGAGGACGGCCGGATCGATCGAGCCGAGTGCCGCCGCGCTGTCGACCATGGACAGGCCCATCGCATGCTGCGTCTCGGCGGACGAGGCGTGCGGTTCGGGAACCTCGGTGGTGGCGGTGAAACCCTCCACCGCCTCCATCACGAAGAAGACGCACCCCATGACCTCGAGGTCCTCGCAGGCGGCTACGAGCCGCGGGTGGGGTACCTCGCTACCCGCGAGCGCGGCGAGCAGGCGCGCTTCCCGGCGCATCGTCTCGTCGCTGTTGCCGCGTTTGTGCAGCGGCGGTCGCCGGAATACGTAGTCGGTACCGTCCCGGGTGAATTTCACCAGGATGTTCTGGGTGCCTCCGGTCAACGGGACGATATCGGTGACGGGCCCGGTGCCCACCTCGTTGCGGTCGAGCCATGACGTCAGTGCGGTGACGTCCACCGGGTCCTGATCCCTCATCGATCCACCTCATGCCTTCCCTGTGTGACGTCTGACGGGGTGCCGTCGCACGTAGCGGCCGGAGGCACCCACCTACCGGAGACTACACATTCCTACGAACCATTGTCATGATTTCTTTCATATTCCGGCGCATAGTTGTTATCGTTAGCCGCGACGGGCCCGAAAGTCTCCTGCCGCGCGTGGCTCGGCACCTCGGGTGCACATCAACAATCCAAGCGTTCTCACCAGGTGGTGCAATGGGTATCGAAATGGTTCTGGACATGGCCGCATCGGTCCATCCCGAGCGGCTCGCGCTAGGGCGGCGCGATGCGGGGATGACCTATCAGGAGCTCAGCGACGTGGCCTCCGGCGGCGCCGCGGTCCTGGCCCGGTACGGTGCCGCGCATCTGGTGTTCGTGGGCGTCAACGGTCCGGTACTGCCGGTGCTGACCTTCGCGTCCGCCCGCGCCGGGGTCCCGCTGGCGCCGATGAACTACCGGCTGGCGGCCGATCAGCTGCGCGATCTCGTCGGGCAACTCGAACGACCGCTGATCGTCGCCGACCCCGCCTACCGGGACACCCTCGACGGTGCCGCCGAGACGGTGCTGACCAGCGCGGAGTTCCTGGACCTGGCCCGGGCCGCCGGACCCGGCACCACCGAACCGGCCCCCGACGATGCCACCGCCGTCGTGCTGTTCACCAGCGGCACCACCTCCGCGCCCAAAGGCGTGCTGCTGCGCCACCAGCATCTGCTGTCCTATCTGCTCAATACCGTGGAATTCGGCTCCGCCGCCGAGGACGACGCGACACTGGTCAGCACGCCGCCGTACCACATCGCCGGGATGGGGGCCGTGCTCAGCAACATCTACGCAGGACGGCGGATGGTGCATCTACCCGACTTCACTCCGCAGGGCTGGCTCGATATCGTCCGTGGCGAGCGGATCACGAGTGCCATGGTGGTGCCGACCATGCTCGCCCGCGTCGTCGAGCACCTGGACGGCGCCCCCGGCGAGGCCCCGAACCTGGTGTCACTGGCCTACGGCGGCGCCCGGATGCCGCAACCCGTTCTCGAACGGGCCCTCCGCGCTTTCCCGGAGACCGGATTCGTCAACGCCTACGGGCTGACCGAAACCAGTTCGACCATCGCGGTGCTGGGCCCCGACGATCACCGCGAGGCCATGGCGGATCCGTCGCTACGCGGCCGGTTGTCGTCGGTGGGGCGGGTGGTTCCGGGGATGGAGGCCGAGATCCGGGGCGAGGACGGCACCGTGCCGGCCGCCGGCGAAACCGGCCTGCTGTGGGTGCGGGGTGCGCAGGTCAGCGGCGAGTACATGGGCAAGGGATCGGCGCTGGACGCCGACGGCTGGTTCCCCACCCGCGACCGCGCCCGCATCGAGGACGGTTACCTCTATATCGGCGGGCGCGCCGACGACACCATCATCCGTGGCGGCGAGAACATCGCCCCGGCCGAGATCGAGGATGTGCTGGTCCACCACGACGATGTGCGCGAGGTCGCCGTGATCGGCGTACCGGACGACGAATGGGGCGAACGGATCTGTGCGGTGATCGTCCCGGCCGGACCCGGACACGCCGATACGGCCGCCATCCGGACCTGGTGCCGCGAACGCCTGCGGGGTTCGCGCACGCCCGAAGAGGTCGTGTTCGTGGACGAACTGCCCAAGACACCCACCGGGAAACTGGTGCGCCGCGATCTCGTCGCGCAGGTCACCGCGCCGGTCGCGCCCTGACCGTTTCGCTCAACATCTGTTCCACATTCCTCTGGAGGATCCATGCGTAGTGCCGTGCTCGTCGACGTCGTCCGTTCGGCGTCGGGTAAGGGCAAGGCCGGTGGCGCCCTGTCCGATATCCACCCGATCGATCTGCTGGCCGAGGTACTGCGGTCGCTGGTCGCGCGTAACGATATCGACCCCGTCCTCATCGACGATGTCATCGGCGGCTGTGTAAGCCAGGCCGCGGAACAGGCCGGCAATATCACCCGTTCGGCCGCACTGGCGGCGGGTCTGCCCGAATCCACCCCGGCCACCACAGTGACCCGCGCGTGCGGTTCGAGCCAGCAGGCGGTGCATTTCGCGGCGCAGGGCGTGCTGGCGGGCTCCTACGATGTGGTGATCGCCTGCGGTGTGGAATCGATGAGCCGGGTGCCGATGGGTACCGCCCCGATGGGCCGGGACCTGGTCGGCGCCGGACTCGCCCAGCGGTACCCGGAGGGCTGGATCAGCCAGGGGGTGGCCGCCGAACTGGTGGCACAGAAGTACGGGCTGACTCGAGACGATGTCGACCGGTACGCGCAGCAATCGCATCGGCGGGCCGCGACCGCCGCCGCTGCCGGGCATTACGGCCGGGAGATCGTGCCCGTGCCGGTGCCGGGCGGCGCGCACGAAACCGACGAAACGATCCGCGCGGCGACCACGCTCGAAAGCCTGGGCACGCTGCGGGCCTCGTTCCACTCCGCGGATTCGGACCGGCGTTTCCCCGGCCTGGGCTGGATGATCACTCCCGGCAACTCCTCGCCGCTCACCGACGCGGCCGCCGCAACCCTGATCATGTCGGAGGAGAAGGCCGCACACCTCGGGCTCACGCCGCGCGCCCGCTTCGTCGACTTCACGGTCGCCGGTGACGACCCGTTGTACATGCTCACCGCGCCGATCCCCGCGACCCGCAAACTGCTCGACCGCACCGGCCGGACACTTGACGAGATCGATATCTACGAGGTCAACGAGGCCTTTGCGTCCGTACCGCTGGCGTGGGCGCGGGAATTCGACGCCGACCCCGCCCGGCTCAACCCCGCCGGCGGCGCCCTCTCGCTCGGCCACGCGATCGGGGCGTCGGGTGTGCGCCTGCTGGCCACCATGGTGGGCGAACTGGAGCGCACGGGCGGGCGCTACGGCCTGCAGACCATGTGCGAACACGGCGGTATGGCCAACGCCCTGCTCATCGAACGTCTCTGACCGAAAGGCATATACGTGGACATCAACGGCAAAGTCACCCTCGTCACCGGGGGTGCGTCCGGGCTCGGCCTGGCGACCGCCCGCCAGGTGCTCGATCAGGGCTCGAAAGTGGTCCTGCTCGATCTGCCGGCGTCGAACGGGGCCGAGGTCGCCGCCGAACTCGGGCCGAACGCCCTGTTCACCCCGGCCGATATCACCGACGAAACCGCCGTGGCGGCCGCGCTGGACGCGGCCGAGGAATTCGGCGAACTGCGTGCGGTCGTCAGCTGCGCCGGAACCGGCCGGTCGCTGCGCGTCGTCGGCCGGCAGGGTGTTTTCCCGCTCGATGTGTTCACCCGTGTCGTCACGATCAACCTGATCGGTACGTTCAACGTGGTGCGGCTGGCCGCCGAACGGATGTCGCGGCTGGATGTCGAGAGTGAGGAGCGCGGCGTCATCGTGACGACGGCCTCGGTCGCCGCATTCGAGGGCCAGATCGGCCAAGCCGCGTACGCCGCCTCCAAAGCCGGTGTCGCCGGGATGACGCTGCCGCTGGCGCGGGATCTGGCCTCACTGGCGATCCGGGTCGTCTCCATCGCGCCCGGACTGTTCGACACCCCGCTGCTGGCGGGCCTGAACGACGAGGCAAAGGCCTCGCTGGGTGCCCAGACCCCGCATCCCGCCCGCCTCGGCGATCCGCGGGAATTCGCCTCGCTGGCGGCGCATATCCTGTCCAACCCCATGCTCAACGGTGAGGTCGTCCGGCTGGACGGTGCCATCCGGATGGCACCGCGCTGATGGCGGCGCCCGCGCCCCACAAGGAGGAACAACCATGACGGCTCCGGCACTTCCGCTGGAAGGCAAGGTCGCGCTGGTCACCGGCGGCAGTCGCGGACTCGGCCGCGAGATGGTGCTCGCGTTCGCGCGGGCCGGCGCCGATACGGTCATCGTCAGCCGCAAACTCGACAGCTGCGAGAAATTGGCCGCGGAGGTCACGGCGGCCACCGGTCGCCGGGCCTTGCCGGTCGCCTGCCATGTCGGCGACTGGGATGCGCAGGACCAGCTGGTGACCCGCGTCTACGACGAGTTCGGCAAGGTCGACGTTCTGGTCAACAACGCCGGGATGTCCCCGCTGTACTCGAGCCTCGAGGAGATCTCGGAGGCGCTGTTCGACAAGGTCTTCGACGTCAACCTCAAGGGTGCGTTCCGCCTGACGACCCTGATCGCGCCGCGGATGGCCGCCGCCGGGGGCGGCTCGATCATCAATATCAGTTCGATCGCCTCGGAGCGCCCCACCCCCGACGACCTGCCGTATGCGGCCGCCAAGGCCGGGCTGAACATCCTGACCAAGGGGTTCGCGCAGGCCTACGGGCCGGCGGTGCGGGTCAACGCGATCATGGCGGGGCCGTTCCTCACCGATATCAGCAAGGCCTGGGATATGGACGCGGTCGCCGAGAAGCTGAAGGCGCTACCGCTGGGCCGCGCGGGCGATCCCGGTGAGATCGTCGGCGCCGCGCTCTACCTTGCCGGGCCGGGCTCCACCTATACCTCCGGCGCGATCATCCCGGTCGACGGCGGCCGCACCGCGATGCGCTGACCGCGCCCGCAGACCTCTTTTCAGAAAGGAACCAGGATATGAGCTGGGGATTCGAGACCGACCCCGAGTACCAGCAGGTGCTCGACTGGGCCGACGAATTCGTCGCCCGGGAGGTCGAGCCGATCGACCAGGTCATCACCCATGCGTGGGATCTGCAGGATCCGTTGCGCCAGAAGCTGGTCCCGCCGCTGCAGGACACAGTCCGCGAGAAGGGGCTGTGGGCGACGCACCTCGGTCCCGAACTGGGTGGACAGGGTTACGGTCAGCTGAAACTGGCCTTGCTCAACGAGATCGTCGGACGCACCCATTCGGGCCCGATCGTCTTCGGCTGTCAGGCCCCGGATTCCGGCAATACCGAGATCCTCGCGCATTACGGCACGCCCGAACTCAAGGAGCGGTATCTCGCGCCGCTCATCGAGAACAAGATCGTTTCCTGTTACGCCATGACCGAACCGCAGGGCGGTTCCAATCCGGTCGAATTCGACACCACCGCCGTCCTCGATGGTGACGAATGGGTGATCAACGGCGAGAAGTGGTTCGGTTCGAACGCGCGGTTCGCCTCGTTCTTCATTGTCATGGCCGTCACCGATCCCGACGCCGAACCGCACCGGCGGCTGTCGCAGTTCGTCGTCCCGGCCGAGACGGCGGGGCTCGAGATCGTCCGCAATACCGGCGTCTGGGGTCACGATTACGAGGTCGGTACCCACGCCTACACCCGCTGGACCGATGTCCGGATTCCCAAGGACCATATCCTCGGCGGCGTGGGGCAGGGGTTCGAGGTGGCGCAGACCCGGCTGGGCGGCGGCCGTATCCATCACGCCATGCGCACGGTCGGCCTGGTGCGGCGTTCCCTGGACATGATGCTGGAGCGGGCCGTCTCACGGACCACGCGCGGCAGCCGGCTCGGCGATAAACAGCTGGTTCAGGAGATGATTGCGGATTCGTGGCTGCAGCTCGAACAGTTCCGGCTGCTGGTGTTGCGTACGGCGTGGCGGATCGACAAGGAGAACGACTACCGCAAGGTCATCAAGGACATCGCGGCGGTCAAGGCCGCGATGCCGAAGGTGCTGCTGGACGTGACCTCCCGGGCCGTGCAGCTGCACGGTTCGCTCGGCGTATCCAAGGAACTTCCGCTGGGCAAATGGCTGTTCGAGGCGTACCACATGGGTCTTGCGGACGGTGCCACCGAAATTCACAAGATCGGGCTGGCCCGCCAGCTGCTGCGCGATGCCACACCGTACGACGGCCTGTTCCCCAGTTACCACCTGCCGGCGCTGGAGGATCGGGCGCGGGAGAAGTTCGCGGCCGAACTGAGCGCTCTGGCGGAATAGTCCGCTTGCGTGCCGCCGGCGGAGTGCCCCGGCCGGCGGCGGCACCCGCCGCCGCGAACGCCGACAGCGTCAGGATGCTGCCGACGCACGTATGGGTGCCGGGGTGCTCGGCGCGCCAGCTGTGCGTGCACCCTGGTAACTGGGGTCCAGCGTGAAGGGATACCGGTCGCGGTGCCCGCTGTGTACGCGTGCAGCGTCGCGGCTGCGGACCAGCAGCCTGTGCGAGTAGACCTGCGGCGAAACAGACCCAGCCGCTCCCGGTGGGGCGTGCGGGCGGCACGCAGGCGCCGGGCGCCGTCCACTACCGGGTCGGCCGAGCTGTCTCGATACAGTCGAGGCAAATGATTCGCATGAAAGCTTGACTTGGCGCAAATTCAGGCGAATGATATTCACAACTTCGGTGACGTGGATCACGACCGAAGTACCTGCGGTCGCGCCGCGTGGTCACTCCCACCCGCCACCGCGTTCCATCCCTCAAATCCTGCGGAGTTCACATGAGCGCATCAGCGCGCGCTTCAGGTGCGCGGCCCCACCGGCTGCGGCTCCTGATCGAGGTCCCGGCAGTCATCGTGCTCTTCGTCATGATGATCCATGTGACCGCCAACGCCCTGCTCCGGGCGTTCGCCTCGAGCCCCATCCAGAACACCCTCGAGATCACGCAGTACATCTACCTGCCGATCATCGCGCTGCTCGGGTTCATGGCCGCGCAGGCGCGCGGCGAGCACATCGTCGCGGACCTGGTCACGCACTACTTCCCGCGCCCGGCCCGCCGGGCGGTCCTGTCCGGTGGATACCTCCTTGCCCTGATCGTGACCGCCGGCTTCGCCTGGTTCGGCCTGGAAGAAGCCCTGCACGCCCGCGATATCGGCCAGACCGCGGGGGTGTCGACAGTGGTGTCGTGGCCGGTGCTGTTCCTTGTACCGGTCGCCTTCGCTGTGCTCACCGTTCAGTTCGGCTTCGCCGCGGTGCGGGCGCTACGCGGCGCCGAGGACGAGACCGAGGACGAGGACGCCCCTGTGGCCGGCGATATCGGCGGCGAGATCCAGGCCGGGCACAGCAGTACGGTCCCGGCCGGCACGACATCGGATTCGGAGAAGAAATGACCACCGCCGCTGCGCCCGCGGGAAACGCGGGCACCCGCCCCCTCACCCCACCGCCGGTCGGGCCGAGCCGCCGGCACCTGTTCCGCGCCTGGTCCGTCTTCGGTGTCCTCGTCGTGGTGCTCCTGGGCACCGTTGCGGCGATGTTCATGCCGCTGAAGCCGCAGGCGATCGGGTGCGCGGCCCTGGTGATGATGCTGACCCTGCTGCTCCTGCGCCTACCGGTGGCCCTGACGATGATCATTCCGTCGTTCGCGGGCCTCTACGCCCTTCGCGGTGAGAAAACCGTGGCCAGTGCGCTGTCGTCACTGCCGTACCACCAGGTCGCCAGCTGGACCCTCAGCGTGGTGCCGATGTTCGTCCTGATGGGCCTGCTGATGTGGCGGTCCGGGCTGACCGCCAACCTCTACGCGGTGGCGCGACACTGGCTCGGCTGGCTACCCGGCGGCCTGGCGGTGGGCACCAATGTGGCCGGTGCCGGCTTGTCGACCGTGAGCGGTTCGACCACCGGGACCGCGTATGCGCTCGGCCGGATCGGTATCCCCGAAATGCTCAAGGCCGGCTACGACCGCCGGCTCGCGATCGGCGCGGTTATCGTGGCGGGGCTCCCCGGTCAGCTGATCCCGCCGAGCATCCTGCTCGTGCTGTACGCGGGGATCGCCGAGGTCCCGGTGGGGAAACAGCTGCTCGCCGGCATCGGCCCGGGCATCCTGGTGGCGATTCTGTTCACCCTCGCCATCATCCTGTTCGCGGTCTTCGGTAAGGATCTGGCCGGCCCGAACCGCGGCCGCAGCACCGAGACCGTGCCCTGGAAAGAGAAGCTCACCAGCCTGGTACAGGTATGGCCCGTTCCGGTGCTGATGCTGGTGATCGTGGGCGGCATGCTGTCGGGCATCTTCACCGCGACGGAGGCGGGCGCCGCGGCGGCGCTGTGCTCGGTGGGCGTGGTGCTGCTGTGGAAGCGTAAGACCGGCGGCGCGTTCCAGGCGCTCGCCGACGGGGCCGTGGGCACGGTGTCGACCGTGGGTGCGGTGTTCCTGCTCCTGCTGGGCGTCGAGGCGCTGTCCCGGATGATGACCTTGAGCGGAATCAGCAACGGTTTCGCCGATCTGATCGCCGGAATGGAACTCGGCCGGGTCGAATTCCTGCTGCTGATGGTCGTGGTGTACCTGCTGCTCGGGGCGTTCATGGACCCGCTGCCGATGATGGTGCTGACCGTCCCCATCCTGATCCCGACCCTGGAGAGCCTGGATATCTCGCTGCTGTGGTTCGGCGCGTTCACGGTGTTCATGGGCGAACTGGCGATCCTGTCACCGCCGGTCGGTGTGCTGGCGATGGTGATCCACTCGATCGTCAAGGATCCGGAGGTGAACCTCGGCCGCAAGATTCCGTTGAAGGATGTTTTCGTCGCCTCGCTGTGGTTCCTGCCGATGGCGATCGCGGTGGTCCTGCTCCTGATCTTCTTCCCGGAGATCTCGACATTCCTGTCGGATAATTCGAGCGCGGGCTGATATCGGATACCCACGTAGTTCGGCCGGAGCGAATTCGCTCCGGCCGAACTGCTGATGTGCGCAGGCCGTTCCCGCTTATGTGCGGGACTTTTCGGCGAGGACGCCGGTATGGGTGAGCGCGGCGATCTCGGCGTCGCCCAGTGCGAGGACGTCTCGGAGGACGTCGCGGCCGTCGGCACCCAGGTCGGCGGCAGGTCCGGTCCGCAGGTGGACGCCGTCGAACGACGCCGGCATGGCGGCCGCCAGGTAGTCGCCGATCCGCGGCTGGGACAGCGTGGCGAACAGTGGGTTGCGCTCGAGATCGCCGGACCGGACGACCTGTTCGAAGCTGCGGTACCGCTCGTGCAGCACCGAGGTACCGGCGAGGGCCCGGCCGACCTCGTCGGCATCGTGGGTGCGAAACCAGCGCGCGAACAGGGCGGTGAGTAGGTCCCGGTGTTCGAAGCGGTCGCTTTCCTGCCCGAAGTCGGCGCCGAGGGCGGTTTCCAGTGCCGCGACGGTCTCCTGGGTTCCGGTGAGCGCGGTGAGATCGCGGAAATGACGCGGAGTCAGTGTGACCACCATGAACCGTGCGCCGTCCGCGGTGACGAAATCGGTGCCGTAGGTGCCGTAGACGTCGTTACCGGTGGCCGGCCGGCCGGTGCCGTTGACCTGAACCTCCGTGAGGTATCCCAGGGTGCCCGCGGTCGCGAGCGCGACATCTTCGAGAGGAAGCACGATCTGCGACCCCGCCCCGGTCGTGGCACGGCGGTGGACCGCCGCGGTGACCGCGAGGGCGGCGTGCAATCCGGCGGCGATATCCCATGCGGGCAGCACATGGTTCACCACACCGTTGTGATCGTCCGGCCCGGTGATCTGCGGGAAGCCGAGTGCGGCGTTGACGGTGTAGTCCACGGCGGGCCGGCCGTCGCGGCGGCCCAGCAGTTCCAGAGTGATGACATCCGAGCGCACGGCGGCCAGCGCGTCGTGGCTCATCCACGCCCGGCCGCCCGTATTGGTCACCAGGATCCCGGCACCCGGGCCGGGCGCGGTCACCAGGCGCCGGACGATGTCCTGTCCCGCGTCGCTGCGCAGATCCAGGGCGAGCGACCGTTTGCCCCGGTTGAGACCGGTCCAGTAGATCGATTCCCCGGTGGCGGTCAGTGGCCAGCGCCCGGTATCGGCGGCCCCGCCGAGTGGGTCGATCCGGATGACCTCGGCGCCGAGCTGGCACAGCGTGAGCCCGCACAGGGGAGAGGCGACGAAACTCGAGATCTCGACGATGCGGAGTCCGCTGAGGGGGCGGCCGGGAGTGTGTTCGGGAGCGGTCATGCCGGTCTGTCCTTCTGTCGTACGGTGGCTGAGCTGGGCAAATCATAATTAATGATAATAAATCACACCATAGTATTGACACGCATCTTTATCGGCAGCAATACTGCCTGCATGGCCACCATTTCGGCAGTCGGTCCGGAAGATTTCGCTGACATCCTGGCGCAAACCCGTGCGTTCATCCGCAAGGAAGTGCTGCCGCGCGAGCAGGAGATCGCGGATACCGACAGCATTCCCGACGATATCCGCAACAACGCCGCGGCGATGGGCCTGTTCGGCTACGCGATCCCCCAGGAGTGGGGCGGCCTGGGGCTGGACCTGACCCAAGACGTCGAACTGGCAATGGAATTCGGGTACACATCGCTATCGCTGCGGTCGATGTTCGGCACCAACAACGGTATCGCCGGTCAGGTGCTGGTGGGTTTCGGTACCGACGAACAGAAATCGCGCTGGCTCGCCGATATCGCCTCCGGAGACGTCGTCGCCTCCTTCGCCCTCACCGAACCCGGCGCGGGATCGAACCCGGCCGGACTGCGCACCAAGGCGGTCCGGGACGGTGACGACTGGGTGATCAACGGTGAGAAACGTTTCATCACGAACGCCCCGCTGGCCGATCTGTTCATCGTCTTCGCGCGCACCCGCCCCGCCGACGAGAACGGCACCGGGATCGCTGTCTTCCTCGTCCCCGCTACGACGCCCGGTGTGGAGGTCGCGCCGAAGGACCGCAAAATGGGTCAGGAGGGTGCCTGGACGGCCGATGTCCATTTCACCGATGTCCGGGTGCCGCACGCCGCGCTCGTCGGTGGCAGTGAGGATGTCGGCTACCGGGCCGCGATGACCTCCCTGGCGCGCGGCCGCGTGCATATCGCCGCTTTGGCCGTCGGTGCGGCCCAGCGTGCGCTCGACGAATCCGTCACCTACGCCGCGACCGCCACCCAGGGTGGAACACCGATCGGGGATTTCCAGCTGGTGCAGGCGATGATCGCCGATATCGCCACCGGTGTCCTGGCGGGTCGCGCGATGGTGCGGGAGGTCGCCGCCCGCTATGTCTCCGGCGAGGACCGCCGGACCGGCCCGTCGGCCGCGAAACTCTTCTGTACCGAAATGGTCGGTAAAGCAGCCGATCTCGCGGTGCAGATCCACGGTGGTTCCGGCTACCTGCGGGAGGTCGCCGTCGAACGGATCTACCGCGATGTGCGGCTGCTGCGGTTGTACGAGGGCACCAGCGAGATCCAGCGCCTCATCATCGGTGGCGGTCTGGTGAACGCCGCCGAGAAATCGGCCTCAGCGGGAGGGCGCTAGAGATGCAGTCCGACGCAGTCACCGCCGATACCGGCCTGCCGCTCGCCGGGTTCACCGTCGTCAGTCTCGAACAGGCCGTCGCGGCTCCCATCGCGACCCGGCATCTCGCCGATCTCGGTGCCCGGGTGATCAAGGTCGAGCGGATCGGCGAGGGCGATTTCGCCCGCAACTACGATGCCGCCGTGCACGGGCTCGCCTCGCATTTCGTGTGGTTGAACCGGGGTAAGGAATCGCTGTGCGTCGATCTGAAGGCCGGCGCGGGAATCGCCGCGGTCCGCGCACTGATCGCCGGGGCGGACGTTTTCGTGCAGAATTCCGCCCCCGGCGCGGCCGAGCGGCTGGGGCTGGGTGCGGAGGAATTGCGCGCCGATCACCCCGGGCTGATCGCGGTCAACATGTCCGGGTACGGAACCTCGGGCCCGTTCGTGGATCGCAAGGCCTACGACATGCTGGTCCAGGCCGAGACCGGGCTCGTATCGATCACCGGAACCCCCGAGACGGCCACCAAGACGGGTATCCCGACCTCCGATATCGCCGCCGGGATGTACGCACTATCGGCGATCCAGGCGGCGCTGCTGCGCCGGGAGCGCACCGGAACGGGCGCGACCATCGATATCGCGATGTTCGACGCGACCGTCGAATGGCTCGGGCATTCCATGTACATGCAGATGTACCAGGACGTCCAGATCAAACGGATGGGACTGTCACACGCCTCGATCGCGCCCTACGACGCCTATCCGACCCGGGACGGGCAGATACTCATCGGCGTCCAGAACGACCGGGGCTGGCGCACGCTGGTCACCGATGTGTTCCAGCGCCCGGATCTCGCCGATGACCCGAAGTTCGCGACCAATATCGAACGGGTGCGGCACCGGGCCGAGGTCGACGCCGTGGTCGGCGAGCTCACCGGTGGCTTCGATACCGCCGATCTCGACGACAGCCTTGCGAAGGCGGGTATCCCGGCCGCGCAACTGGGCGATATGAAAAATCTGATCGCGCATCCCCAGCTGTCGGCCCGGGACCGGTGGCGCGAGGTACAGACCGAGGCCGGGCCGATTCGGGCCGTGCTGCCGCCCATGACTTTCCGCGATATCGAGCTGCGGATGGGCGCGGTGCCGGCGCTGGGGGAGCAGACCGATGCGGTGCTCGCCGAAATCGGCTTGGACACCGAACGGATCGCGGAATTGCGTTCGGCCGGAATCGTGCAGTAGGCGCACGTCGTATTCACAGATCAACGGATTGGAGCGGTAGTGGGACTGCTGGCAGGAAAGGTTGCCGTCGTCACGGGGGCCGCGCAGGGTATCGGCCTGGAGATCGCGCGCACCTTCGTCCGTGAGGGTGCCAAGGTCGTGGTGGCCGATATCAACGACGACGCCGGCGCACAGGCGGTGGCTGAGCTCGGCGGGGCGGACAACGCCGCGTACGTGCGCTGCGATGTGCGCGACGGCGCCGCGGTGTCGGACCTGGTGGGTACCGCCGAGGACACGTTCGGTCCGCTGGGTGTCTTCGTGAACAACGCGGGGATGACCCGGGACGCGACCATGCGCCGGATGAGTGAAGAGGATTTCGACGATGTCGTCGCGGTCCACCTGAAGGGCGCGTGGAACGGTACCCGGGCGGCCGCGGACCGGATGCGTGAGCACGGATCGGGGGCGATCGTGAACATCTCTTCGCTGTCGGGCAAGGTGGGTCTGGTCGGACAGACCAACTACTCGGCCGCCAAGGCCGGGATCGTCGGTCTCACCAAGGCCGCGGCCAAGGAGGTCGCGTTCAAGAATGTGCGGGTCAATGCCGTGCAACCCGGGCTGATCCGGACTCCCATGACGGAGGCCATGCCCGAGCGGATCTGGGAGCAGAAGATGGCGGAGATCCCGCTGGGGCGCGCGGGGCTGCCCAGCGAGGTCGCCTCCGTGGTGTTGTTCCTGGCCAGCGACCTGTCGAGCTATATGACGGGCACGGTGCTCGAGGTGACCGGTGGCCGGCTGATGTGACCCGCTGCCGGCCGTGCCTGCGGCCGGCGGGTCATGGGATGAAACCTTGCCTTAATTCATGACTATGATTATGGTGAACTGGCGAACATTTCGTATCCCGGCAGGCGTGGAAAGCAGTCCCGTACCACCGATGCCATCCACAGCGAAGGAGTGAGGATGTCCGACAACACCGCAGGCACCGAGGCCGGTAACGGCAGCCGGTTGCGCTGCAACGAATGCGGCTCGGAAGCGATCGTCACGACCGCCGGCGGTTCCGCACTGACCTGCTGCGGCGTCGCACTCGAGATCACTTTCGCCGGTCGCTGACCGCATCAGATCGAGGAGGAGCCCGATGAACGAAACCGGTAAGCGCTACACCTGCGCCACATGTTCGACCCAGGTCATCTGCGTCAAGAAGGGCGAAGGCCGCTTCACCTGCCACGGCGCGCCGATGGAACTGCTCACCGCCAAACCGCTGCCCTCGTCCGACTAGGACCGCGGCACCACTCGGAAGTCATGTGCCGCGATATCGCGCGCCCCCGGCGGGCGCGGGCCGTGCGGCAATCGTGCAACAGAAGGAGTCTCTGATGGCTGGTCCACTCGACGGACTCGTCGTGATCGACGCGAGCTGGGGTATGCCCGCGGCCATCTCGACGATGCTGCTCGCCGACTACGGCGCCCGGGTCGTCAAACTCGAACGTCCCGGCGGACCGGCCGACGCGGATTCCGTCCTGCGCAAATCGACCGATCGCGGGAAGTGGAGCGTCGAGGCCGACCTGAGCACTCCCGAAGGCCGCGCGATCGCCGAGCGGCTCGTGGCCGGTGCGGACGTTTTCGTCGAATCCTTCGGCGCGGGCCGGGCCGACGCCCTCGGGATCGGCTACGACGCGTGGCACGAGAAGTTCCCGGAATTGGTGTACTGCTCGGTCACCGGATACGGCACCGACGGACCGCTCGCCGACCGTCCCGGCTACGAAGCGCTGCTCAACGCGCGCCTCGGCCAGATGGCCGAACAGCAGGGACATCGCGACGGGCCGGTGTTCATGGGGCATCCGACGGTGTCCTACGGGACGGCGTTCATCACCACGATCGGCATTCTCGCCGCGCTGCGGGCCCGCAAGGTCAACGGCACCGGGCAGAAGGTCGACACCTCGCTGCTGGACGGCATGCTGGCCATCTCGTCGATGAACTGGTGGTGGAACGAGCAGGACATCTCCTATCTCGCCCGCAGCGGCAACCAGAAGGGTTTCGGCAGCAAACGGCTCATCACGGACCCCTTCCAGTGCGCGGACGGTAAATGGCTGATCCCGCACACCGGCGGCCCGGGCTCCTACAAGCGGATGATGGATCTGCTGGGCTTCGGCGAGCAGACTCGGACCATCGCCGGACCGGAGATGGCGGTACCGCTCGACGAGGTGGAACTGGACATCGCCCGGAACAAGGTGCCGGAGGCGTTCCGGTCCCGCCCGCGCGACGAATGGCTCGAACTGTTCCACGCTGCCGATATCGCGGCCCTGCCGGTACTGCATCCCGAGGAGACCTTCGCCGACGACCAGGTGCGGTTCGCCGAGATCGCGGTCGATATTCCCGACCCCGACCACGGCACCCTCCGCCAGATCGGCCCGGTGATCCGCTTCGAGAAATCCGCGCCGGGCACGCCGGACCCCGCGCCGCGCGTCGGCGCGCACAACGACCGGATCGACGAGATCACCCGCGCACCACAGTGGGCGCCCGCGCCGACCGGTGACCGGGTGGCCGCACCGCTGCAGGGCGTACGCATTCTGGACTTCAGCTCCTATTTCGCCACCGGTTTCGGCGCCCGGCTGCTGTCGGATCTCGGCGCCGAGGTGATCAAGATCGAACCGCTGATCGGTGACCAGATGCGCCCGCTCGGCGACCTGTTCGAGGGCGCCAACCGCGGTAAGCGCACCATCGCGCTCGATCTGCGCTCCGCCGAAGGACAGGAGATCGCGCACCGCCTCGTCGCCGACGCCGATGTGGTGATGCAGAACTACCGTCCCGGCAAGGCCGAGAAGATCGGCCTCGGCGACGAGCAGTTGCGGGCGATCAACCCCGACCTGATCTACGCCTACCTGCCCGGATTCGGTTCCGCGGGGCCGAAATCCACGTTGAAATCGTTCGCCCCGCTCGTCTCGGGCCTGGTCGGGCTGAACTTCGAAGGCGCCGGCGAGGGGAACCCGCCGATCCGCCGGGTGATCGGCAACGAGGACCTCTACAACGGATTCCTCGGTGCCGTCACCGTTCTGCTGGCCCTGCACCACCGGGCCAATACCGGTGCGGGACAGTACGTCGAGAGCCCGCAGTTGCATTCGAGCCTGTTCGTGATCAGCGAGCACTGCGCCACCGTGGACGGCGGGGCGGTACCCGCGCACCGGCTGGACGCCGAGCAGATGGGTCTGTCGCCGCTCTACCGGCTGTATCGCACGATCGACGGCTGGATCGCGATCGCGGTGTTCGGTGACGCGGCCTTCGCCCGGCTCACCAGTGCCTTGAACCTGGGCGATCTGGCCGCCGACCCGCGGTTCGCCACCACCGCCGACCGGGCCATGCACGCGGACGTATTGGCCCAGCGGCTCACCGAACGGTTCACGGAACTCACCAGCGCCGACGCGTTCGAGGTGCTGGACGGCAACAAGGTGCCCGCCGAGATCCCCCTCGACTACCCGATCATGCCCGAACTGCTGTGGGAGGAGTGGGCACTCGACTCGCAGCGCGTGGTCGAACACCACCATCCCGAATACGGCTGGTCGCGTGAGGTCGGCATGGTGATCCACCTGTCCGATACGCCCGGCCGGTTCAAGGGCGGCAGCCCCCGGCTCGGCGAACATTCGGCCGAGATCCTCAGCGAAATCGGCTACTCCGCCGACGAGATCACCGCACTGATGGCGACCGTGTGCGCACTGCCCGCGGCCGCGGCAAAGGAATCCTGAACCATGGATATCACCTATCCCGCCGAAGCAGAGGCGTACCGCGGAACGATCCGTGCGCTGCTCGAATCGAAGCTGCCGCAGGGGTGGCGCGGTATCGGCGCGCTGTCGGAAGCCGAGCAGGAAGAATTCCTGGCGAGCTGGCGCAAAGTGCTCTCCGACAACGATCTGCTCGCCGTCTCCTGGCCGCAAGAGTACGGCGGGGCCGGCCTCTCGAGTATCGAACAGGTGGTGCTGAACGAGGAGCTCATGCGGCTCGGCGTACCGGACGGCACCGAGAACGACACCCTCGGTATCAAACTGCTCGGCAACACCATGACCGTACTCGGCACCGAGGAGCAGAAGCAGTACTTCCTGCCCCGGGTGCTGTCCGGCGAACATATCTGGTGCCAGGGTTATTCGGAGCCCGAAGCCGGTTCGGACCTGGCCGGGATGCGCACCCGCGCCGTGCGCGAGGGCGACGAATGGGTGATCAACGGCCAGAAGACCTGGACCTCGCAGGGGCACCGGGCCAATTGGATCTTCGTGATCGCCCGCACCGATCCGGCGGTGGCCAAACACAAGGGGTTGTCGTTCCTGCTGGTGCCGATGGACCAGCCGGGGGTCGAGGTGCGGCCGATCGTCAACGCGGCAGGCTATGTCGCGTTCAGCGAGGTCTTCTTCACCGACGCGCGGACACCCGCCTCCTATGTTCTCGGCGGTGTGAACGGCGGCTGGAATACGGCCAACACCCTGCTCGGCTTCGAGCGCGGGGTGCGGGCGACCACCGACGCCGTCCGCTTCGGCCGCGAGGTCGAACGGCTCATCGAACTGGCCCGGGAGCGCGGTCTCACCTCCGACCCGCGGATTCGCGCCGAACTGGCCTGGTGCTGGTCGCGGGTGCAGACCATGCGCTTCCGCGGCTACCGCGCGCTCACCAAACTGCTCAACGGCGGTTCCTACGGTGTGGACGGTTCGTTCTCCAAGGTGATCTGGAGCGAATTCTTCCAGCGGCTCACCGAGGTCGGAATGCAGATTCTCGGCCTCGAGGTACTCACCCCGACCGGCGGCGGCAACGACGGCATGCTGGTGACCCCCAATCCCGGCGCCGACAATTCGTCGCGCTGCTGGACCGATATCGCGCTCTACGCCCGCGCCGCCACCATCTACGGCGGTAGTTCGCAGATCCAGCGCAACATCATCGGCGAACAGCTGCTCGGGTTGCCGAAGGAACCCCGCCTCGACGGCGGCCCCTTCCAGGACATCGGACGCCGTAAGAGCGCCTGACCCGCTGCTTTCCGCCATCACCGTGGCGGAACGGAAGAACGGAAAGTTACACCGTGTACTTCGCTTTCGACTGCGACCAGGAGGAGTTCCGGAGCTCGCTGCGCCGTCTCCTGTCCGAACGTGCCCCGATGACCCGCGTGCGCGAGGTCGCCGAACACGGCACCTACGACGCCGAGACCTGGCAGCTGCTGACCTCGAACATGGGGATTCCGGGCCTGCATATCGCCGAGGAGTTCGGCGGCGGCGGGTTCAGTGTCCTCGAAACCGTGATCGTCGCCCAGGAACTGGGCCGTGCGCTCACCCCGGTGCCGATGCTCACCACCACCGGCGCCATCGAAGCCGTCCTACGGCTCGGCAGTGCCGAACAGCATCGGGCTCTGCTGCCGAAACTCCTCGACGGCAGCGTGATCGGCACCCTCGCGCTCAGTGGAGCCCAAGACACCACGGCAGGCGCCGCCCAGGTACGCGCCACCGGCGACCCCGCCGCCGCGCTGCTCACCGGCCGGCTCGACTACGTCGCCTTCGGGCATGTGGCCGACCTGCTGGTGATACCCGCGCTGACGCCGGCCGGGGACACGGTGGCCCTGTATGTCGTCGAAACCGGGGCAGCCGGGGTGAGTGTGACGGCGCAACCGTCACTGGATCCGACCCGTCCCGTCGCGACCGTCGAATTGGCCGATACCCGTGCCGCCCTGCTGGGTTCGGACCCGGAAGCTATCGGCCGCGTCGTCGATCTGGTCCGCACACTGCTCGCGAACGAGGCACTCGGTGCGGCCGAGGCCGTGCTCGAAATGGCCGTGGCGTATGCCAAACAACGCGTCCAATTCAACCGCCCGATCGGTTCGTTCCAGGCGATCAAGCACAAATGCGCCGATATGGCGATCGCGATCGACGCGGCGCAGGCGACGGTGATGTACGCGTCGATGTGCGCCGAAGAGGACAACGAGGAATTTCCCCGCGTAGCGGTCATGGCGAAATCGCAGGCGGCGGAATGCCTGTCCCTGTGCGCGTCGCAGAACATCCAGATCCACGGCGGTATCGGGTTCACCTGGGAAGCCGACCCGCATCTGTACTTCCGCCGGGCGAAGGCCACCGAGCCCCTGTTCGGCGACCACGCCCACCACACCGACCTGCTCGCCGACCTCGTCGGCATCTGATCCGCGCCGCTGCCGATCCGGCACCTGCCGGTTTCGCAGTACGACGGTAGCCGCGCCGGAGTCACAAGGGCCCTGCAGTGCATAGGCGGGCGAGTTCGAGTCCCCCTGGTGGTACGACGGAACCGATGGACGGTGAGCGTGGTCCGGAGCCCCGGAAGGGCGGCAATCGCCCGCATCGGCTGACCCCGGGGCGGTGCCGCAGCCGCACGAGTCGGACATGTCGAGGGCTTCCCGCCAATTATCGCGCGAAAGCTGTTACACCCTGAATGAAGGTGGCGCGTACCGCGTCGGAGGTGGGGGCCAGGAACATTCGCTCGATCGGCCGGTCCAGGAGGACGAGGTCGGCCGGCGCGCCCGCCGCCACGGTGCGGGCCGGGCCGCCGGGGTTGTGTAGCGGCGCGAGATAGCGGCCGAGGGCCGTGGGCGCCCCGAGTGTTTCGGTGGCGCCCACCACGGCACCATCGGGCGCGCGGCGCGCGACGGCCGCGGCGATCACCTGCCAGGGGTCGAGCGGTCCGTACGGGGCGTCACTGGAAAGGGCCAGCCCGACACCGCCGTCCGTCAGGCTCCGGCAGCGATACAGGTCGGGTAGGTCTTCGGGTTCGGTCCGGCGCCGGTAGTCGTCGCCCCGATCGGCGAGGAAACCCGGCTGGGTCACCACGGTGATCCCGAGGCGGTTCAGGGTCCCGATGGATTCCGCCGGAATCAGCGCTCCGTGTTCTATCCGGTCACCCGGGACGGTACCGGTGTCGTCGAATGCGGCGAGCAGGATGAGCAGCGCCTCGCGGCTCACGCAGTGCACGGCGACCGGGCGGCCGAGCGCGTGGGCGCGTGCGATGGTGGCCACCAGGGTGTCGATATCGGGGAGCCCGGAATCGGCCAGCACGATCTTGTACGCGCCGGTGGTGATGTCGGGACCGCCGGTGTGACCGAGCGGAACGCCGAGGAGATTCAGGTGCTGGGGGAGCGCGCCGGTCCGCCGCGCGGCGATCAGTGCGGCGAGGGTGTCCTGCGGGAGATCGGGGGTCGCATCGGTGATCCCGGTGATCCCGTAGCGGGCTAGCCGGGCGCCGATCTCCGTGAGGTCGGGTGGTCGGGTATCGGGCAGTCGCGACCGCAGCCAGGTATCCGCGCGCCAGACCCGCCCCGTGGCGTGCCCGGAGTCATCGCGTTCCACCCCGGGTTCGGTCGCGGTATCGAGGCCGACGAGGCCGGCGGCTGCGGAGTTGAGAATCCACATCGCGCCGCTGCGATGCTGCATGCGGACCGGGCGGTCACGGCACAAGGTATCGAGTCCGGCCGAATCGAGTAACCCGGCAACCGTTTCGGCATAGCCGACTCCCCGGATCCATCCGTTCCCCGGTGCGGTGGCGAACGCGCGGGCGAGGTCGCCGGCGGTATGCGCGTGCGGGGGTCCGCACCGCACCGAGTTCGTATCCGCGGCCAGGGCGTGGAGATGCAGGTGGTGGTCGTGCAGTCCCGGCAGTAGTGCCCCACCGCCGGCCTCCAGAGTCGGTAGGCCGGTTGCCGGCAGGTGGGGCCCGATCGCGGCGACGGCGCCACCGCGGATCAGGACGTCGGCACGGCTCCCGGCGGATATCTCTGCGCAGCGGATCAGCAGCTCCGTCACCCGGGCCGTACCCCCAGCTCGGCGAGAACGGCGGTGGTGTCGCGGCCGCTCTCGGGTGCCACGCCGCTCGGTTCGCGCCGCTGCGGGGCAAGGACTGCCGAACCGTCTACCGGCACGGCGGTCGAGCCGGAATCGAGGGTCGCGGCGACCACCGCCGACATGGAGATATCCCATAGATGGCCGGAACCGCCGGCGGGCGCCGACATGGCCAGGACCGCCGCCGTCAGGCCCGTCAGCGGATCGGCGATCGCATCGCCCACGAACAGCGGTGTGTTCCCGCCGAACCGGGCCACCAGGCCCGCGGTCGCGGCGATATCGTCGCCGAAACCGATCCGGTTCGATGCCCGGCCGTGCGCGGTGATCGAGACCCATGTGCCGCCGGATTCGACGAATTCCGCCGCGTCCAGCCCGAAACCGGCGAGCGCGCGCGGCCGGGACGCCTCGATCACGATATCGGCGGATTCGACGAGGTCGTGCAGGGCGCGACGCTGCTTGTCGTCACCGGGATCGAGGACCACGGATTCGTGACCGCCGTGCAGCAGCCGGTAGAACTCGGGATCCCCGCGGCGGGCGCCGTCGGGCCGCACCGGAGTTTCGACTTTGATCACGCGGGCGCCGGCCAGTCCGAGCAGATGGGCGCACAGCGGACCCGCCCACAGCGCGCTGAAGTCGACCACGCGCAGTCCGGCCACCGGGCGCACGCCGAACGGTTCCGGGACCCCGGTGGTGACGGTATCGATCGGGCCCGCCGCCAATCCCAGCAGCTCCGCGCCTTCGGCGAGTTCGGCGCCGGTATGTGTCCGCAACCAGTCCGTCACCGCCGGCCACGGATCGTCGCCGATATCGGCGCATACGAGGGCACCGAGCAGAACGGGGTCGTCCGGGCGGGCACAGCTGACGGCGGCCCAGCCGTCGGCGGTGGGCAGTAGGCGGCAGTGGCGGCCGGCCGATATCGTGCCGCCGCGGCGGGAGCCGGTGAATGCGGCGCGTTCGGACAGCAACCGCGCACCGTCCAGGCGGACCCGGCCGTCGGTGATCGCCGCGAGACGGTCGGTATGCCGCCGGGCCGCCGACGCCGCAGAGCCGGGGGGAACGAGCGGCGGCCCCTCGGGGTGCCCGGTGAGCGCGGTGATACCGCTGTCCAGCCAGTCGCGTATTCGCTGCGAGTTTTCTACCGCCGCCTCGGGCACCGCCCGATGCTACCTCATACTAATAATCATGCGCAGGGATAATTGAGGCGCATAGATATTGACATGACCGAAATTCAGACGCATGATTAGCATCATCACAGTGAGGCGGCTCACTCCCATTGCGAGGGTTGTGTGTGCACGAACCAACCCGCTCGCATCGTGTTCCAGCCGTCAGTTCCATTCGAGGGAGACTCAGTGTCGAAGTTCTTCACCCGCGCGGGCACAGCCGGTCGTGTCGGTGCTCTCGCTGCCGCCGGTGCGCTGGTGCTCGCCGGTTGCGCCGAATCGAGCCTCGGCGGCGCGAACGGCGGCGGCACGAGCGTCGCCTACGGTGCCACCAAGGCCGAGTACCAGGCGGCCTTCGCGGATATGGACACGATCCTGCTGCATACGCAGTCGCCGGGTGCCAAGGGGTCGGTCGCCGGATCGTTCGTGGAGAAGTACGTCGCCGCCGTGGAGGACTGGTCCGGCGGCAAGATCGACTTCGACGTCGCGTACTCGGATGCCATCGCCAAATCCACCGAGATCGACGACGCGATCAGCGACGGCCGCCTCGATATGGGCCAGGTCCTCACGGTCTACGAACCCAAGGAATTCCCCGCATCGGCCGCCCTGCTCGACGCCGGGGTGCTGTCGGACCAGGGCGTGATCACCGGCACCATGCAATCCAACGCGTGGCCGGCCGACGTGGCCTTCTCGACGCCCGAGATCGTCGCCGAGTTCGAGGACAAGGGCCTGCACATGATGATGCCGGCCTACAACGCCGGTGTGAACGCGCTTTTCTGTGCGCAGCCCACCACCAGTCTGTCCGATTTCGCGGGCAAGAGTATCTCGGTGGGCAGTACGGTCGCCGGTGAGCAGGTGTCGGCCCTGGGCGGTACCTCCACATCGGTCGCCTACACAGAAGCCTACGAGGCGCTGCAGCGCGGGGTCATCGACTGCGCGATGGTCAGCCCGTCGGCCGCGCAGATCGGCGGCCTGATCGAAGTCGCGCCGCATACCGTCATCGATCCCGCGGCCGGTCTGGCCGTGCCCACCGGCAATATGGTGTTCAACGCCGACCTCTGGGACAACCTGCCCCTGGCCGCCCGGCAACTGCTGTGGGACCGGCTCGACGTTTTCCTCTCCGCGTCCATCGAGGACAAGATCTGGCCGGTGACGGCGAATGTCGTCAAGGAGATCGAACAGTACGGGGGAGCGGTCGCGCCGTTCGCCGACGATGCCCGTGCGCGGCTGACCGAGGCCAACGACAAGATCGTCGACGGGATCGCCGAGAACTCGGCCCTGGACGGCGCGGCATTCGCGACCGCGGTCCGCGAGAAAACCGGGAAATGGAGCGATATCATCGCCGGGCTCGGCTACGAGAACGACGCCGACTACAACGGTTTCGGCGAATGGTTTACACCCGGGAAGATCGATATCGAACCCTACGTGCAGCAGGTCTTCGATGAAGTCCTGCTCGACCGTCGGCCCGCCTGACGGCACCGGCACCTGAGCGCCCGAAAAGCCCGGTAGGACAGGAATTCCCGTCCTACCGGGCTTTTCGGCGTTCGATCAGAAGGCGCTGCGGCCACCGTCGACGGTGTAGATCCCGCCGGTGACCCAATTGGCCTCGTCGCTGGCGAGGAACAGCGCTGTCGCGGCCAGATCGTCCGGTGTGCCGAGGCGGCGCAGCGGGAAGCGGGCGGCGGCGTCGGCATCCAGCGCGGCCTGGTCGGCCTCGGGTGCGGCCGCGCCCCGGTCCACCCGCGACCGGTAGACCAGCGGTGTCGGGATGGTGCCCGGGCAGAGCGCGTTGACCCGCACATTATCGGGTCCATAGGTGACCGCCATCTGCTTGGTCATGGCAATGACCCCGCCCTTCGCGGCGGTGTAGGGGAAGATCCCGGGCAGGCCGATGAGACCGCCCATACTGGCCTGGTTGATGATCGACCCGGCCCGGCGCTCGATCATATGGGGCAGCGCGTACTTCGAGGTGAGCCACACGCCTTTGAGGTTGATCGCGATGACCCGGTCCCACTCGTCCTCGGTCGTATCGGCGGCATTGCCCGCGCCGTTGATCCCGGCATTCGCGAATACGATATCGAGCCGGTCGAACTCGGCGAGTGTTTCGGCGATCATGCGGCGGGAATCGGCGTCGGAGGTGACGTTCGCGGTCACCGGAAGCGCATGCCCGCCTGCCGTGGTGATCTCTGTGGCCACGGATTCGGCGGCCGCGGGATCGAGGTCGACGACGGCGACCGCCGCGCCTTCGGCGGCGAAGCGCAGCGCCGAGGCGCGGCCGAGTCCCGAACCCGCGCCGGTGACGAGGGCGATCTTGCCGGCCAGACGTCCGGTCGTGCTCATGGTGAAACCTCTCGTGAGTAGGTGGGTATCAGGCGAACAGGGCGGTGAACCGCCAGTCCAGCACCGGGGCGGGGGCATCGTCGCCGCGATGGGCGTACACGCACGACCGGAGGTCGAGTGTGCCACCGCCGCCGGGTAGCGCTTCGGCGGTCTCGACGTGCAGCGAACTGGTGAGGGTATCGCCTTCGTGGACGGGGCCGGTGTGATCGCAGGACTGCCAGCCCAGGACGGTCACCATATCGGGTAGCGCGCGGCAGGCCTGGGCAAGTGCGAGGCCGATCGTATGACCGCCGTAGACGAGGCGTCCGGCGGCGCCGGCCCGCTCGTCGTGATGGGTGGCGGCGATATTGAGGGTCAGGCGGGCGAGTTCGGGGGCGCCGGTGACGACGTCACCGCTGGAGGTGAAGGTCGTGCCGGCCAGCGAGGGATCGAAATGGGCGCCGGGTACGCGTGTGCGGTAGGCCGCCAGGTCCAGTTCGGCGGGGGCACTGTGCAGCGGTGCAGTTTCCGGGCCGAGGGCGGAGAGGTCGTCGGTGTGCAGCGGCGCCCCCGGCGCGGGGTCTTCGCGCAAGGGCAGCATGGCGCAGCGGTGGAAATCGAGTACCGTCGCGCCGTGCTGGTCGGTGGTGGTGATCCGCAACGCGGCCAGTCCGGTCGGCCGCCGCCCCGGCTTCGCCGAATTGTGCTTCAGCCCGGCCACTTCCGTGGTGGTATGCAAGGTGTCGCCGATACGCGGCAGCCGGTGGAATCGCAGTCCCCGGTAGAACAGATTGGCCTTGACATGGTGGGTGACCAGCGTGGACTGTCCGATCGACAGATCGGCCACGAGCCCGGGATGCGCCACGGGGGCTCCGGCGACGGCGGTGGCGAGATGCGCGTCCAGGGGGAGGCGCAGCCGGTCGCCGAGAATGCTCTGGTGGACGGCGGCGAGCCCGTCGGTGAGTGTCACCGCGGGGGCGGTATCGAAGATCTGGCCGGCCGCCAGTTCGTCGAAGTACGGGCCGCCGACGGTGCGTACGAGGTCACTGCTCATCGCCGGCTCCTGCCATCGACAGGGTGCGGCGGGCCGCTACCGCGACGGCCTCGTCCAGCATCTGGCCGTCGAGCTGGGCGGCTCCCGCGCCGCGGGCCGCTGCTTCCGCGAGGGTCGACAGCACCCGTCGCGCCTGATCGGCCTGTTCGGGGGTCGGGGTGAACGTATCGCGCACCGTGGCCCTCTGGGCGGGATGGATAATCCATTTCCCGTCGAACCCGAGGTCGGCGACCCAGCGCGTCGCCGCCCGGAAGGGCTCGTCGTCGGCGATACCGAGGAACGGCCCGTCGACGGCCTGGATACCGGCTGCCCGGGCGGCGTGCAGCACCCGGTCCTGGACGAACAGCCACTGCTGCGGGGGCACCGTGCGGACCCGGCCGAGTGCGGCACCGAGGTCGGCGTACCCGATCACGACCGCCGTCAGGCGCGGACCCGTCGCGATCTCGTCGAGGGCGGCGACTCCGGCGGGCGTTTCGATCAGCGCCTGTGCGGGCACATCGGTCCCGGCGCCGAGCAGGGAATCGGCGGCGACCAGGTCCGCACGGCTCTCCACCTTCGGGACCACGATCGAGGTGAGGGCGTCACCGAGTGCGGCGCAGGCCGCGAGATCTTCGGCGAACCAGTCGGTGGCCCGGCCGTTCACGCGGATCGAGACCGGCCGGGTCCGCCCGTACTCCCGGACCAGCTCCGAGACCAGGGACCGGGCGTCGGCCTTCAGGGCGGGGGTGACGGCGTCCTCGAGATCGAGGATCACCTCGTCCGCGCTGCCGGTGAGGGCTTTCCGTGCTTTCTTCTCGTCGGAGCCGGGGGTGACGAGTGCTGCTCGTCGGCGGATTGATCTCACGGGCGGTTCCTTCTCGATCGTGCGCTGCCTGCAGGGATATTCGCGTGGGCGGGTCGTCCGCTCCCGGGGAACGGAGAGGAGGCGGTCCGCCGGCGAAGACCATGCATATGCTTATCATGATTGACATTTTCTTTCAGCCGGTCGACTATGGCCGTACAGATCTCCGCGGGCTCGCCGGGCCCGCCACACGGTGAGGACTCCGCGCGTGAGCTACTACCTGAACGACGAAGAAGCGCTGCTGGTACGAACGGTGCGCGAGTTCATCGATCGTGAGGTGAAACCGTCGGTACAGGAGGTCGAGCACGCCAACCGGTACCCGGAAGCGTGGATCGACCAGATGAAACGGATCGGTATCTACGGTCTGGCCGTACCGGAGGAATTCGGCGGCACCCCCGTCTCGATGCCGTGCTACGTACAGGTCACCGAGGAACTGGCCCGCGGCTGGATGTCGCTGTCCGGTGCGATGGGCGGCCATACGGTCGTCGCGAAACTGATCGGCCTGTTCGGTACCGAGGAACAGAAGACGCAGTATCTGCCGAAGCTGGCCACCGGCGAAATCCGGGCGACCATGGCGCTGACCGAGCCCGGTGGCGGCTCGGATCTGCAGGCCATGACCACCCACGCGAAACGTGACGGCGACGATCTGGTGATCAACGGGGCCAAAACCTGGATCACCAACGCGCGACGGGCGGGGGTTATCGCCCTGCTCTGTAAAACCGACCCGGCCGCGACCCCGCGGCACCGGGGTATGTCGATCGTGCTCGCCGAACACGGGCCCGGGCTCACGGTCTCCCGGGACCTGCCCAAACTCGGCTACAAGGGCGTGGAGAGCTGTGAGCTGTCGTTCGACGGCTACCGCATCTCCGCGGACGCGATCCTCGGCGGCGCGCCCGGTAAAGGCTTCGCCCAGATGATGAAGGGGCTCGAAACCGGCCGGATCCAGGTGGCGTCCCGGGCGCTGGGTGTCGCCGCGGCCGCCCTCGAGGATTCGCTGGCCTACGCGCAACAGCGCGAGAGTTTCGGCGAACCGATCTGGAAGCACCAGTCGGTCGGCAACTACCTGGCCGATATGGCCACCAAACTGACCGCCGCCCGCCAGCTCACCCGGCACGCAGCCGAAATGTACGACCGTGGGGAACGCTGCGATATGGAGGCCGGGATGGCCAAGCTGTACGCCTCCGAGGTCGCGATGGAGATCGCCCTCAACGCGGTCCGCATCCACGGCGGGTACGGGTACTCCACCGAATACGACGTCGAACGCTATTTCCGGGACGCCCCGCTGATGATCGTGGGCGAGGGCACCAACGAGATCCAGCGCAATGTGATCGCGGCCCAGCTCGTCGCCCGCGGGGGTGTGTGAACCATGCGGGTTTTCCAGGGAATCGAGGAGGTGGCGGCCGCGGTCGGCACGCACCTCGGCTTCAGCGACTGGATCGAGGTGACCCAGGCCCGGATCGACGCCTTTGCCGACGCGACCGGCGACCATCAGTGGATCCACGTCGATCCCGAGCGGGCGGCCGCGGGCCCCTACGGCAGCACGATCGCGCACGGGTACCTGACACTGTCGCTGCTGCCCGCACTGGGCGCCACGATCTTCGATATCGACGGCGTGCGGATGAAGATCAATTACGGCATGAACAAGGTCCGCTTCCCCGCGCCCGTACCGGTCGGATCGAAGATCCGGTGCGGCGCCCGGCTGGAATCGCTCGAACGGACCGCCAAGGGCGCGAACCTGATCACCACCTACACCATCGAGATCGACGGCGCGCAGCGTCCGGCGCTGGTCGCCGAGGCCATCCGCGTCCTGGTTGATTGAGGAGCGAATTCCCCATGACACGCGCAGCATTGGTGGCGCCCGTCCGCACCCCCGTGGGCCGCTTCGGCGGAGCGCTGAAAGATGTACCGGCCGTGACCTTGGCGACCACCGTCATCAAAGAAACCGTCGCACGATCCGGAATCGACCCCGAACGTATCGACGATGTCGCCCTGGGCCAGTCGTACGCGAACTCGGAAGCCCCGTGTATCGGCCGCTGGGCCGCCCTCGACGCCGGGCTGCCGATCTCGGTCGCCGGATTGCAGACCGACCGCCGCTGCGGCACCGGCCTCCAGGCATTGGTGACCGCCGCGATGATGGTGCAGACCGGCGCCGCGGAGGTTGTACTCGCCGGCGGCGTGGAATCGATGAGCACCATCGAGCACTACACGACCGGCGCGCGCTGGGGCGCCAAATCCGGTGGGCTGCACCTGTTCGACCGGCTCGATCGCGGTCGCGAACGTTCCCAGCCGGAATGGCGATTCGGCCGGATCAGCGGAATGATCGAAACCGCCGAGAACGTCGCGGCGAAATACGGGATCACCCGGGCGGAATCCGATCGGCTCGCCGCGGAAAGCCATCATCGCGCCCACGCGGCCTGGGAAGCCGGGCGCTTCGACGCCGAGGTCGTACCGGTCGAGGTCACCGATCGCAAGGGTGCGGTGACGGTATTCGCCCGGGACGAGGGCATCCGGCCCGAGACCAGCGCCGATTCACTCGGGAAGCTACGGTCCATCCAGCCCGGCGGCGTGGTGACCGCGGGTAACGCGAGCCAGCAGAACGACGCCGCCGCGGCGGTGCTCGTCGTCGCCGAGGACCGCCTCGACGAACTCGGTCTCGAGCCGATCGGCTTCCTCGAAGGCTGGACGGCGGCCGGCTGCGACCCCGCCCTGATGGGCCTCGGCCCCGTCGCCGCCGTGGACAAACTGTTCGCCCGCACCGGGCACGGCTTCGCCGACTACGACCTGATCGAACTCAACGAAGCCTTCGCCTGCCAGGTCCTGGGCGTGCTGCGCGGCTGGGGCTGGGACGACCGGGACAAGTTGAACGTCAACGGTTCCGGGATATCCCTCGGCCACCCGATCGGAGCCACCGGTGTCCGCATGCTGACCACGGCACTGCACGAACTCGACCGCCGCGGTGGCGGGCGCGCGCTGCTCACGATGTGTATCGGCGGCGGCCAGGGTATGGCGGCGTCGGTGGTATCGGCCTGAGCCCGAGACCGGGCCACTTGTCAAGCGACGCGCCACTGGTATGGTCGGATTCGTTCTGACACGGGGTGCTCCGCACGAGGCGGGGCTGAGATCACACCCGAGAACCTGTCCAGGTAATGCTGACGAAGGGATGTCTTGGCGTTGTCCGCGCATACGACGGAAACCGGCCGCTTCACCGATCACCTCTGGGACCGGACGAAGGCGCTGCGCGGCGCCATCGACGATCTCGAATTCCTCCGGTTGCTCGGCGCCGGCATCCTGCCGCCCGAGGTTTTCCGCACCTATATCGAGCAGGATTCGCTGTACCTGACCGGATATTCGAAGGTGCTGGCCATCCTCTCGGCCAAGGCACCCGATGCCGAGGCCGCACGGTTCTGGGCGAATTCGGCCGCCTCGGCGGTATCGGTCGAATCCGCCCTGCACGACGAACTGCTCGGTAGCGGGAAACTGCCCGCACGTGTGGGGGAACCGGAGCATTCGGCCGCCTGCCTCGGCTACGTGTCCTATCTGATCGCGACCGCCGCCACCGAATCCTATGCCGTGGGCGCGGCGGCGGCGCTGCCGTGTTTCTGGATATACGCCGAGGTCGGGCGGGATCTGGCCGCCCGCGCGGCCGCCGTCCTCGCCGCCGATCCCGACCACCCCTACGCGCGGTGGGTGGCCACCTACGGCGACGAGGAGTTCCAGGAATCGGCGGCCGCGGCCCGGACCATGGTCGACGCGGCGGCGGAGGTCGCGAGTGAACGGGAACGCGCGGCCATGAGGACGGCGTTCACCGTCGCCACCCGGTACGAGCTGATGTTCTGGGATACCGCCCTGCATCCGCAGCCGTGGCCCGCCCCGTGAGCGGCCGCCTCCGCCGGATCCTGGCCACGGCCGCCGCCGCGCTGGTAGCGCTGTCGGCGCTCACCGCCTGCACCGCGGGAACCGACGACGACACCATCCGCTTCGCTCTGGACTGGACGCCGAATACCAACCACACCGGGTTGTTCGTGGCACAGCAGCGGGGCTGGTTCGCCGAAGCCGGCCTGGACGTGGAGATCCTGCCGTACAACAACACGGCCGTCGATACGGTCATCGACGCCGGTAACGCCGAATTCGGTATCAGCACCCATAATTCGTCGACCTTCTCCCGGGCGTCCGGCGGGCATACGCTCTCGGTGCTCGCGCCGCTGCAACACTGGGCGACCGGTATCGGAGTCGAGGCGGACCGTGCCGATATCACATCCCCGAAGGACCTGGACGGCAAGACCTATGCCGGTTTCGGTGATCCGGGCGAGGTGGAAGCGCTGCAGCAGGTGATCCGCAACGACGGCGGTACCGGCGAATTCGAATCGGTCACCCTGGGGACTTCGGCGTACGAGGCGGTCTATTCCGGACAAGCGGATTTCACCGTCTCCTACCTCGCCTGGGAGGGGATCGAGGCCGAACACCGCGGCACACCCATGAAGTACTTCCGCTACACCGATTACGGTTTCCCCGATGCCTACGCCATCGTGATCGACGCCAACCAGGACTGGCTGACAGCCAATCCCGACCGCGCGGCGAAATTCGTCCAGGCGCTGCAACGCGGATACCAGTTCGCCGCCGACGAACCCGCGGCCGCCGCCCAGGACCTGCTCGACGCCAACCCCGGTGCCTTCCCCGACGAATCGCTGGTGTTCGAGAGTCAGCGCATGCTGGCCGAGCAGTTCATGAAAGACCCCGAGGGCCGGGTGGGCACCCAGACGCGCGAGCAGTGGGCGGCGAATTCCGGTTTCCTGTTCGACAAAGGCCTGCTCACGGGTCCGGACGGTGCACCCTTGGCCGAGGAACCCGACTGGTCGACGTATTTCACCGATGAATATCTCGCCTCCCCGTAGCACCGCGGCGCCCGGCACTCCACCGTCGCCCGCATCATCCGGTTCGGGGTTCGCGGCGCTCGGCCGCCTGGTGCCGGCGTTCGTGACGGTGGCGGTTCTGGTCGCCTGCTGGCAGGTCTACGTGCAGGTCAGTGGTATCCGTCCGCAACTGCTCCCGTCACCTCTGCGTGTGCTGGAACAGGGGTGGACACACCGCGACGAAATAGCCGTCCACGCCGCCGCCACCCTGCAGGTGACCGCCACCGGTTTCGCGTTGTCGCTGAGCCTGGCCTGGCTACTGGCCGTGGTGGTCGATTTCTCGCCCTGGCTGCGCCGTGCGTTCGTCCCGCTGTTCGTGGCCTCGCAGACCTTGCCGATCATCGCGATAGCGCCGTTGATGATCATCTGGTTCGGGTTCGGACTGCTGCCGAAGGTCCTCGTCGTCGCGCTGGTCACCTTCTTCCCGATGGCGATCGGCCTGATCGAAGGTTTCGCCGCGGCCGACCGGGAAGCGGGCGCCCTGCTGCGCAGTATGGGTGCTTCACGCGCGCAGATCTTCCGCTATGTGCGCCTACCCTCGGCGATACCCCGGTTCTTCACGGCGCTGCGGATCGGGATCACCTACGCCGTGGTCGGCGCCGTGTTCGCCGAGTACGTCGGGGCACGCCGAGGGCTGGGCATCTACATGAGCCTGCAGAAGAACTCGTTCCGCACCGACCTGGTACTGGCGGCCGTGTTCGTGACAGCGCTGATCAGCATCGCGCTGTACCTGCTGACGTTCGCCGTCGAGCGGATCGTCGCGCCGTGGTCGCGCACCGAGAACAGGAGCCACCGTGGCTGATCCGCACGGTAACCGGCTCGTCGTCGACTCCCTCGGCAAATCGTTCGCGCTACCCGGCCGGCAGCAGGGGCACCGACAGGTTCTGGCCGGTGTGTCGTTCACCGCGCAGCCCGGCGAGTTCGTCTCCGTCATCGGTCCGAGCGGGTGTGGTAAGAGCACCCTGTTCAATACGCTGGCCGGGCTGGAAACCCCCGATTCGGGCCGTATCCGCTTCGGCGACGAGACCCGGCCCGCGGCCGCGCACTGCGCCTACATGCCGCAGAAAGATCTGCTCTTTCCGTGGCGAACTGTTCTCGACAACACCATTCTCGGACTCCAGGTGCACGGTGTCGCGAAAGCGGAGGCCCGGCGCCGGGCGCTCGAACTGTTCGATGCCTTCGGACTGTCCGGATTCGAGGATGCCCGCCCGTCCCAGCTGTCCGGCGGTATGCGGCAGCGTGCGGCGCTACTGCGCACCGTCGTCCAGGAACGTGAATTGCTACTCTTGGACGAGCCTTTCGGTGCGCTCGATTCGCTGACCCGCACCGAGATGCAGGGCTGGTTACAGGACGTCTGGCAGCGCTATCGCTGGATGGTGCTGATGATCACCCACGATATCCGCGAGGCGGTGTACCTGTCGGACCGCGTCGTCGTCCTGTCCACCTGCCCGGCCACGGTACGCCGCGAGGTGCGTGTCGATCTGCCCCGGCCACGCACCCTGTCCATGATCACGGAGCCGGAGTTCGCCGCATCGGAGCAGGAATTGCTCGATGTACTGACAGCGGAAACACCTCCGCCGCCGGGCCGGATTTCTTCTCGGCGATCGTGACCCCACAGGGCCCGTCCGGCCGGTTATGCCGAATCAGGAGAAGACCATCGGCATTCGGCCTGCTCGGACGGGAGTGTCGGTGCGCTGTGCCAGGATGCGCGTGTGGGTGACTTCTTCGAACGGATCGTCGACCTCGACGTGACCGCGTCCGACGCGAGTGCGCTGGCCGAGCACATGGTGGACTGGATGGTGTCGCGGCGCTGGCTGCTCCGGGAGACTTCGCGCGACGCGATGTACAGCCTCCAGGCCGACGAAGGCTATGTGCCGGGCCCGGACTGGTCGCAGATCACCCAGGATTGGGGCGCCGACTGGATTCCCGCCCCCGTCGCCGTCATCGTCGGCCGCCACGACCACTACGCCGGGCAGGGTTGTATCGAACCGGCGTCCGCGGTCTGCCCGCGGTGCCGGACCACCACCGTGATCATCGACTACCCGCAGCAGTGGGAGGCCGATCCCGCCGTATGGCAACCGTTCTCGGAAGCGATCGACGCCTGGAAACACACGGGCACCGGCGCGGCGACCTGTTCCTCCTGTGCCCTGGCGAGCTCCATCACCGGCTGGCAGTGGGACGACGGCTTCGCCTTGGGGGCACTTGCCTTCGACTTCTGGGGCTGGCCGCCTCTGACCGAGGAATTCCTCACCGAATTCGCTGCCCGCCTGGGGCATCGGATCGAACATCACACCGGCAAGTTCTGATCCGCGACGGCCGGCTGCGCGACGCGAATACGCCGCGGTGCTCATTGCGATGCCGTAGACCGAATTCCGCTGCCCGGCCGGCCCGGTGACGACTCATTCCGGTAGTGGATGGGCTTCGAAGAAATCCCAGATCAGCTGCGTGGCGTCGATCGAGGTGGTGTTCTTGCCGACGAAGATCTCCGGGAACGGGACCGCGGTGTCTCCGGGCCAGACATGACCGCCGCCCTGGACGGAATACAGCTCGACGTCGGCACCGGCGGGGCAGGGATAGCGTTCGCGGTAGACATCGGGTGCTATCTGCTGCCGGTCCGGTTCGGCGCCGCAACCGTTGCGCCGCGCCCATCCTGCGACGCTCTCCGGAACGCTCGCGGGACCCGGCCCGTTGACCGTGGGACCGTTGCGCTCGGTGCCCACGGAGGATCCGGTGCCGTCGGGAGAGGGCAGTAAGCGGGCATTGGGCCCCGCGCCCCCGGTATAGGCGACGATCGGGTCCGCGGTGCCGTGGAAGGCGATAACCGGCACCGGCCGGGAAGTCTTGCACCAGGCGAAATCCTGTACTCCCGCGACCGGTGCGATGGCCGCTATCCGGTCGGACAGGTGGCAGGCCAGCGACGAGGTGGTGAACGCGCCCATGGACAGCCCGGCGGCGAAGATACGCCGGGTGTCGACGCATTGGGTCGCGCCGATGTGGTCGATCAGCCCGGCGAGCCACTGCATATCGGCAGCCTGCGGTTCGAAATTCCAGCGCGGTGGACCGGGCTGGTCGAGTTGGGGGGTGACGGTGATGAATCCCTGTGCGGCCCCGTAGTCGCCGAAACCGCTGGAGGCGTGCGCGATCACGGCCGGCTCCAAATAGCCGTGCAGGTCGAGAACGACAGGGCGCGGCCCCGGAGCTGCGGGGATATCCCGGATATAGCTTCCGGCCCGGCCGGCGGCCGCGAAGTGCTCGAGCGTGCGGCCGGGTGCGGCCGGTGCCGCGGTGCATCCGGGCGACGGGGCGGCGGAAACGTCTTCTGCGTTGGCGACGCCTGCGAACAGGGTGAACGGTCCGAGCATTGCGATGGCCGCGGCGGCGATCCCGAGGGCGCGGATCGAGGTGTGCCACCGGGTCCGCCGGGATCGTGCCACCCGGCCCGGCAGACCGGAAACGGTATTCCACTTCACGGAAGTGAGTTTCTCACGGTATCGGTGAGCGGTCCGGGGATTCGGGCGATGGGTGACGACCGGCAGCGAAGCGAACCTCGGCCGCGGCCGGTCGCGGTGGAACGCCGGTATCTGCCCGCACCCGGAAAGAGGTGGCGCAGCCCGGCGCCGCATGGTCGGTCCCCGGCACCCGGGGCCTAGTCCAGTGCCGTGCGCAGCGTACGGAATACTGCGGCCAATGCGTCCAGCGTGTAGTGCGCGTTGAGACCGCTCGGATTAGGCAGAACCCAGACCTCGGTTCCGCCGAATGTATCCGGCTGCCGGCCCACGGTGGTCCGGGGCCGGGCAAATGCCGTGCGATAGGCCCCCAGACCGAGTACCGCGAGGACCCGCGGACGGTACTCGTGCACTCGCTCGGAGAGGTCGCGGCCACCGTCGCGCAATTCCTGCGCGGTCAGCTCCGCGGCCTTCGCCGTCGTGCGGGGTACGACATTCGTGATACCCAGACCCAGCTCGAGTAATTCGGCCTCCTCGTCGGGGCGCAAGAGGCGAGGCGTGAACCCCGAGCGGAAAAGCGCCGGCCAGAAACGATTACCGGGTCGGGCGAAATGATGACCGGTCGCCCCGGACCACAACCCCGGATTGATACCGCAGAACAACACCCGCAAATCGGGTGCCAGCACATCGGGAACGGTTGTGCCTTCGGCGGCCGCCAGCTCGGCCGGGGAGGGGCGGTACGCAGCGGAACGTGCCATCAGGACAGTCTGCCGCAACCTTGCGGCCGTGCGAGCAGCGCCACCGAGCGGCACCGGTGCGCGCGCTGCCCGGCCGTTCGGTGCAGGAGATGCGCCGGTAGATCAGGGCAGTCCGGGCGACCGCCGGCTCAGCCGAGTCCGAGGCTCTGGCCGTCCACCTCCTGCGGCGGCGACTCCGTAGCGGCCGGGGCGGGGAGTGCGGTATCGGCACCCAGGCCCTTCTCCGCGGCGGCGGTCCGGATCGCGTCCACCACGAGCAATAGCGCGGCCCGGCGGGCCGAATTGGTGCGGTAGGCCAGGGATACGGTCCGGGTGAGGATGTCACCGAGCGCGATGATGTCCACGCCCGGCGGTCGCAGGGCCAGGCCGAGATCCGATACCAGGGTCACGCCCAGACCCGCCGCGACCATCGCCATCGCGGTCGCCTGCTCCTCCACCTCGTGGTCGATCCGCGGCGCGACCCCGGCCGATTGGAACGCCAGCCGCGCCGCCTGCCCGAAATGGGAGCGCGCCGGGGCGAGAATCCACGGGTGTTCGGACAGTTCGGCGAGGGTCACGCTGGCCCCCGGCACCGCCCCGGACGGGACGGCGGCATGGATCCGCTCGACCGCGATCACCGCGCGTTGCAATCCGCGGTCCCAGGCCATCGGGTAGTTCGAGTAGTCGAGGACGAAGGACAGATCGAGTGCGCCGTCGCGTACCGCCGCGGCAGTTGCTTCCGGGGCGAGCTCCCGCGTCCGCACCCTTATCCCCGGATGTGTCCGGGCGAGGGAGGTGAGCGCGTCGGGCATCAGACCGGAGGCCACCGACGCCCACACACCGGCCGTCAGCGTTGCCGATACCGATTCGCCGGCGTCCTCGAGGGCCTGGGTCGCGCGCTCGACCGAGGCCAGGATCTCCTCGGCGTGCTCGGCGAGCAGGACACCGAGATCGGTGAGCTGTACGCGGCGTCCGCGCCGTTCGAACAACCGGGTACCGACATCGCGTTCGAGCTGTGCGAGCTGCTGCGATACCGCCGACGCCGTATAGTGCAGCGCCGTCGCGGCTGCCGTCACCGTGCCGCGTCGATGCAGCTCGCGCAACATTCGCAGGCGAGGGATCGACAAGTCCATACGACGAGCCTAAGCGTTGTGCAGCAACGCTGAACACTGCCGTGTACCAACCGTAAATAGACGCGCGAGCAGGTACGACCGCACAGTTATGGGATCGGGCACACATAGTGGCCGTGGGGACGAAGAAGTCCGGACGGAACATTTGCGCGCCGGGGTTGCCGCATGCGGTAGCGACGGCCGAGCACGAAAAGGAGGTGGTTCATCGTGACGGCGATCGACAACCCTATGGGGGGTACCCAGCATATGACCACGCAAACCTTTCCGGACATTCCCGCGGCAACGGTGGCCGCGCCACCGGTACGCCGGTCCGAACCGTATATGCGTTTGCAGTGGACCGATTCGCTGACGGGCGCGGTCGGCTACCTCGTGGTGCACACCCTGCGCGCGGGCCTGGCCACCGGCGGCACGCGGATGCGGGCCGGATGCAGCTTGCGGGAGGTCGAGGATCTTGCCCGCGGGATGGCCGATAAGACGGCCACATTCGATCTGCCGGTCGGCGGGGCCAAGGGCGGTATCGATTTCGACCCGAAGGATCCACAGGCAATCGGTGTCCTCGAACGGTTCTGCGAGGCCATGCGCCCGTGGCTCGACGCGCATTGGGTGACGGCCGAGGATCTGGGAGTTCCGCAGCATCTGATCGACGAGGTCTTCGAGAAGCTCGGGCTGGGGCAGAGCTACCATGCCGCGATCAGCCGCGCCGGCGACCCGGCCGCGACCCTGGAGCGGGTCCGCAACGGGCTGAACGCGGCAGTGGAGGGCGGGTTCCTGCTGGGTGATGTGATCGGCGGCTACGGGGTCGCGCACGCCTGCCTCGCCGCCGCGGTCTGGCGGGGCCGCGCGCCCGCCGAGACGACAGTGGGGATCCAGGGCATCGGCACCATGGGCGGTGCCGCGGCCTACTACCTGCACGAAGCCGGTATGAAGGTAACCGTGGTGGCCGATGCCGCCGGCGCACTGTACTGCGCGGACGGACTGGATATTCCCGCGCTGCTGGATCTGCGTGACGGTTTCGGTGAGGTCGACCGCACCCGGCTGCCCGAAGGTGTCGAGCAGTTGCCGCGTGCCGCGGTGCTCTCCGCCGAGGTGGATATCCTCGTTCCGGCGGCGATCTCCTACGCGATCACACCGGACAATTCGTTCGATATCCGGGCCCGTGTCATCGTGGAGGCCGCGAATGCGGCGACCACCCCGGAGGCGGAGGCCATGCTCGCCGCCCGCGGCGTCCCGGTGCTTCCGGATTTCGTCGCGAACGCGGGGGCCGTGGCCTGGGCGTGGTGGCTGCTTCTCGGCGAGGTCGACGACAACCCGGACAACTCCTTCGACCGGCTGCGCACCACCATGCACAGCAAGGTCGCGCAGCTGCTGGCCGCGTGGGCCGAGGAGGGGGCCACGCCGCGCGAGGCGGGCCACCGCCTGGCCGACGAACCGGCACCGTCCGCCGCATCGGGTCCGGTAGTCATTCCCTGACAAGCCCAGCAGTAAGGCCCCCGCTGCCCGGTCGCGACGTGAGCCATGTTCTGCCTGGTGGCGATCACCCTGTGCGGTGATCGCCACCAGGCGCGTTCCGCGGCACGCTTTGTGCTCTGTTCTGCCGGAACCTGTCGGTCACCCGGAGTACGCTCGCACGCGCCGGCGTGACGGTGACGACATGGAGGTACGTGATGGACGTACTGCTCGGAATCGGGACGCGCAAGGGATTGTTCCTGGCGCGCAGCAAGGACGGTCGGAAGAACTGGGAGGTCGGTGAGCCCCAGTTCGCCGTGGCCGATGTGAAAGCCTTCGCGATCGATACCCGGCGACCCACGCCGCGTCTGCTCGCGGGCGTATTGGACAGCCATTTCGGCCCCACCATGGTGGTCAGTGACGACTTCGGCGCCACGTGGAGCGAGCCGGACGACGCACCGCTGGCCTTCCCGGAGGACACGGGGGCAGCACTACAGGGTGTCTGGCAGATCGCGCCGGCCACCACGGCGGAACCGGATGTGGTGTACGCGGGCGCCGAACCGGCCGCGCTGTTCCGCTCCACCGACGGCGGCCGGACATTCGAGCTTGTCCGCGGCCTGTGGGAGCATCCGCACCGGCCGGAGTGGATGCCGGGCGGCGGCGGTCTGGCGTTGCATACGATCCTGCCGCATCCGGCCGATACCCAGCGGATGGCGGTGGCCATCTCTACCGGGGGCGTCTATCAGACCACCGACGGCGGATCGTCGTGGCAGCCCACGAACAAAGGTGTCACCGCCGATTTCATGCCGGGTGAACTGCCCGAATGGGGGCAGTGCGTGCACAAGGTCGCACTGGACGCGGATACGCCGAACACCATGTACCTGCAGAACCACGGCGGTGTTTTCCGCAGCACCGACGAGGGGGCGAGCTGGCAATCGATCGACGGTGGGTTACCCGAATCCAATTTCGGGTTCCCGATCGTCGCGCACCCCCGGCGCTCCGGGGTGATCTACACCTTCCCGCTGGTCGCGGATATGGAGCGGTTCCGTTTCCCGCCGGACGCGCGCTGCGCGGTGTATCGCAGCGAAAACGGCGGAGACACCTGGTCCGCGCAGACCGACGGGCTCCCGCAGGATCCGTTCTGGGCGGCGGTTATGCGCGATGCCATGTGCGCCGACAACGCCGACCCGGCGGGTATCTACTTCGGCACCCGCAACGGCGAGGTCTACTGCAGTGCCGACGAGGGCGATCACTGGCAACTCGTCGCCGACAAACTTCCGGACGTGCTGTGCGTACGTGCCGCGGTCGTCGGATAACGCCGTGGCCCGCGTCCGCTTACCGTCCATGTTGCGTACCTACGTCGACGGCGACAAGGAGATCGACGTCGACGGGGCGACGCTCCGCAGCGTTCTGGATGCCGTCCGGGAGCGGTCGCCGGGACTGGAACGCCGGCTTCGCGACGAGAGCGGTCAATTGCGCCGCTACGTGAACTTCTATGTCGGCGACGATGAATGCCGCACCCTCGAGGGGCAGGACACACCGGTGGATGCCGGAACCGAGATCATGATCATTCCGTCGGTCGCCGGCGGGTGAGTGTGCCGAAGGCCCGCGCACTCACTCACTTGCGGGGGTGCGCCGACTCGTCGGGGAGTGGTGGATCGAGGGCGTGCAGTGGGTCGGTGAGTTCACCACACCCGCAGTAGTTCTCGGAAATCCTGCCGAAGTGCACGAGTAGGAGGAGTAATGCGTATCGGCGTGCCGAGGGAACTCAAGGATCACGAGTACCGAGTCGCCATCACCCCTATCGGCGTACACGAGCTGACGAGCCAGGGGCATCAGGTCGATATCGAAAAAGACGCCGGTCTCGGCTCCTCCATCACCGACGACGAATACGCCGCCGCCGGTGCACGGATCGTCGACCGCGCCGAAGATGTCTGGGGCCAGGCCGATCTGGTGCTCAAGGTGAAGGAGCCGATCGCGGCCGAGTACCCGCTGCTGCACGACGGCCTGGTGCTGTTCACCTACCTGCACCTCGCCGCCGACCGCCCGCTCACCGACGCACTCCTCGGCCGGGGTGTTACCGCCATCGCCTACGAAACGGTTCAGCTGCCGTCGGGTGTCCTGCCGCTGCTCTACCCGATGTCGGAGGTCGCGGGCTGTCTGGCACCCCAGGTCGGCGCCCACTCGCTGCTGAAGGCGCAACGCGGGCGCGGGGTGCTGATGGGCGGGGTCGGCGGTGTGGCCAACGCCCGGGTGGTGATCCTCGGCGCGGGGGTCGCCGGTCAGAACGCCGCCAATATCGCCCTGGGGATGGGCGCCGATGTCACGCTGCTCGATACCGACCTCGACAAGCTCCGGATGTCGTTCTGGCGCTACCACAACCGGGTGCACGGGCTCGCGTCCTCCCGCCTGGCCATCGAACAGGAGGTCGAGCAGGCGGATCTGGTGATCGGCGCGGTGCTGATTCCGGGAGCGTCGGCGCCCAAGCTTGTCGGGAACGATCTGGTCGCGCGGATGAAACCTGGCTCCGTACTCGTCGATATCGCCATCGACCAGGGCGGCTGCTTCGAGGATTCGCGGCCGACCACACATTCCGACCCCACTTTCCCGGTGCATGAGTCGACCTTCTATTGCGTGGCGAATATGCCCGGCGCCGTACCGAACACCTCGACCTACGCCCTCACCAACTCGACCCTTCCCTACGTGGTCGCCCTCGCGAACAAAGGCTGGCGCGCGGCCCTGCGCGACGATCCGGTGCTCGCCAAAGGCCTCAACACCTGTGCCGGCGGCATTACCAACGAGCCGGTGGCCGAGGCGCATCGACTCACGCCCGTCGCGCTTTCCGATGCTCTCGACCGGTAGCGGCAGAGCCGAAATGGTCGCGGCCGCGGCCCGACCGGCACGCCGCGACGGCCGGCAGGCACGGATCCGCACGGGACACTGCTTGGGCAGTGGGAGTCCACTGCCCTCGGGCTGTCGTTCGGACAACAGCGTGCCGGCCTGCGAAACTGGGGCGAATACGTACGCCGGATATCGCCGCGTACCTGCTGTCTGCGTCGCCGGTCCGTGGTGCAGGAGCCGGTGGACCCGAGTGAAGTGAGGTGTTCGCCAGATGCCCGCGCCCCGATGGATCGCTCGCGCAAACAAGGCCGGCCTGAACCGGATCACGAAATTCATCGCACCGTGGGCGCCGGGCTGGGCGGTGGTCGTCCATCGCGGCCGCCGCTCCGGCCGGATATTCCGGACCCCGCTGTGGGCCTTCCGCCGCGGCGACGGATATGTGATCGCCTTGACCTACGGCGCCGAATCCGACTGGGTGCGCAATGTTCTCGCCGCCGGTGGTTGCGAACTCGAGTCGCGACGCCGGCGCTACGCGGTCGGCTCGCCGCACGTCTACCGGGACGAGTCCGCCGCCGATATGCCGCCGTACATCCGGTTCATGCTGCGCCGGGTGATCAGAGCGCCGGAATTCCTCCGGGTCGAGGTGATCGCCGAGCGGGGTACCTCGCGGTAGGTCGCCGCCGAGCCACGGGCCTGTGTGGATGCTCTCGTCGGCGCGAGGGGTCGCGGTGCAGGCAGAGCGAGTAGGTGCCGGAGGCGGCGGGTACGGTCGCGGTGAGAACCGGATCCGGCATCCCGATGCCGGCGCACAGACGAGCGAGGTGGACCGTAGTGCTGTCGACGCCCTGGTCGCGGGAGATGGGTTTGCGCGCACCGGTAGTCAACGCCCCGATGGGTGGTGTGGCCGGTGGCCGGCTGGCGGCCGCAGTGACCGCCGCCGGTGGGCTCGGGATGATCGGGATGGGGAGTGCGGGGTCGGTCGACCGGTTGACCGATGAACTGGAATTGCTGGGTGCGGTGCCCGGCCCGTTCGGCATCGGTCTGGTCGACTGGGTGCTGGCCCGGGAGCCGGGCCTGCTCGATACCGCTCTCGCCGCGCGGCCGACGGTGATCTCGGTCGGCTTCACCGACGATTTCGCCTGGGTGCAGCGGCTGCACCGGCACGGTGTCCTGGCGGTGACCCAGGTCTACGACGCGGAACAGGCCCGCCGCGCCGCCGGGGCCGGAGTGGATGTGCTCGTCGCGAGGGGCGCCGAAGGTGGCGGTCACGGGGAGCCACTGCTGGGTACCTTGCCGTTGCTCGATACCGTGCTGGATGCGGTGGAGGTTCCGGTGCTGGCGGCCGGCGGGATCTCCTCCGGCCGGACGCTGGCCGCGGTGCTGGCGGCCGGTGCCGCGGGAGCGTGGCTCGGGACAAGGCTGTCGGTGTGCACCGAGGCGCTCACCCCGGACCGAGCGCGTGCGGCGCTGATTCGTGCGGCGGCCACCGATACCGCCACCACGCGCGTTTTCGATATCGGCCAGCAGCTGCCCTGGCCCGCGCGTTTCCCCTCGCGGGTCCTGCGCAACGATTTCACCGAGCGGTGGGAGCGCAGCGCGGACGACCTGGCCGGGAACCCGGCGGCCCGCGATGAGCTGGCCGCGGCGATGTCGGCCGACGATCCTATGGTGGCCCCGGTCGATGCGGGACAAGGTGTGGGGATGGTGACCGAGAGCGTGCCGGTGGGCCGGGTGATCGACGAATTGTGTTCGACCGCGGAGCATGCGCTGGGCAACTGGTCCGCCCACTGAAACCACTGCGGGAGACCGGTTTCGGCAGCCACCGGGAAATGCATGATCGGGATCCGCGAATGCCCGATCCGGATCCCGTGGATTTCTCCCCTTCCGGGGATGTGCCGCAGCCCATCCTGAGCCGAACCACCACGGCAGCAGTGGCCAGGGCGAAGCGGCGTCGCCGGCTACCGGGTTCTCATCGGCCCGTGCCGGATCCGGGCGCGATCAGCAGGTCACGTAGACATCGGCGGCCGACTCGAACGAGACGTGGACGTGGTCGTAGTGGTTCTGGGTCGGGCTGCCGCGGTCTTCCATATACGACCATCCGCTGCCGTCGTTGTACTGCTGCTGCCAGATCACGTAGGACACGCCGAAACGCTCTTTGTTGGCGAGGACGAAATCGGCGATGGCGTCGCCGTTCGCGGGATCGGAGGTCATGAAATCGAGGGCCAGGCCCGCGCCGTGCTCGCCGTCGTAGCGGCCGTTGGCTCCGCCGATATCGGCGATCCCGAAGGTTTGGCCGATCAGGTTGCCCACCTGCGCCACATGCGGCTGTGCTCCGGCAAGTTCTGTGGAACAGGCAATCGGGGGAGGCGGCGGGGGCGCGAAGCGCTTCAGGTACCTGGCCGGCTCGCGGGGCTTGTCGACCGCCGCGACGGCCTCGGCCGATGGCGGCGCCGGAGCCGGCGGGGTTTCCGACGCGGCGCCCATGCCGGCCGCGGGTGCTGCCTGCGTATCCGCCGCCACCGCGGTGGCTTGCGGGGTCGGGGCAGGGCGGGCCATTACCGACAGCGCGATGACGGCCGTTGCCGCGACCGTGCTCCCGGCTAGCGGAGCGATCTTCCGGGCTCGGGCCGGTTTGCGATGTTGACCAGGCATGATGGTGACTACTCGTAACGCTCGGAGACAAGATCACTGTTAGATTACGAAATGGTCGCGGCAAAGTCACGGCAACGCGCTGGCGTACTCGAGTCATCGCCCGGGCTCGCGTGGCAAAGGCACAGGTGGGCGCGCCGCCCCGGCCGAGGCGGGGTAATTCGTGTCCCGCGGACCGGCCGTTCATGGCTACCGGCCCGCCGGGTTTATCGGGGTGGTGGCAGGTGGCCCGAAACCGGCAGTGCATGCCTGTCCGGGTCCGCAACGAGAATTCCGGCCCCACCCCCGCCGCCGCGAGGAGACAATCGTCGGACCGCCGGAGGTCCGCAGACGGCTCTCGCGGGCGTACTGTACGCACGATCCGTAGGAGGACCATGTTCGTCCCGTTCAGTGTCGCCGATTTCCTCGACCGCGCCGAAACCGTGTACGGCGACCGCATCGGTGTGGTCGACGAACCCACGCAGCCGGCGCCCGGCCAGGGCTCGCTGACCTACGCCGAGATCGCCGGACTCGCCCGCAGGCAGGCCGCCCGGCTCGACGAACTCGGTATCGGAGCCGGTGAACGGGTCGCGATCGTCAGCCATAATTCGAGCCGATTGCTGACCTCCTTCTTCGGTGTCAGCGGCTGGGGCCGGGTTCTGGTGCCGATCAATTTCCGCCTGCGCCCGGACGAAGTGCGCTACATCGTCCAGGATTCCGGTGCCCGCGTCCTGTACGTGGACCCCGAGCTCGCGGAGGCACTGGCCGGGATCGAATGCGAACACACATTCGTGCTGGGTTCCGACAGCGACCTCTACGCGCCCCCGGGGTCGGTCCCGCGGCCGTGGGAACCCGACGAATCCGCCACCGCCGCCATCAACTACACCTCCGGCACCACCGCGCGCCCGAAGGGGGTGCAGATCACCCACCGCAATATCTGGGTCAACGCCGTCACCTTCGGACTGCACGCCACGATCAGCGACCGCGACGTCTACCTGCACACCCTGCCGATGTTCCACGCCAACGGCTGGGGCCAGCCGTTCGCGATGACCGGTGTCGGCGCCCGGCATATCGTCCTGCGCAAAATCGACGGCGCCGAGATCCTGCGACGGGTCCGCGATCACGGCGTCACGGTGATGTGCGCGGCCCCCGCGGTCGCGGCCGCCGTCCTCGACGCCGCGCAGACCTGGGAGGGCGAGATCCCCGGCCGCGATCGGGTGCGGATCATCATGGCCGGTGCGCCGCCGCCGACGAAAACCGTTGCCCGCGTCGAACAGGAACTCGGCTGGGAGTTCATCCAGATCTACGGCCTCACCGAAACCTCTCCGCTGCTCACCGTCAACCGCACCCGGGCGGAATGGGACGATCTCGATCCCGAAGCCAAGGCGGCGAAGCTGACCCGCGCCGGCGCCCCGGCGCTCGGTGTCCGGCTGCGGATCGAGGAATCGGAAGAAGGCGCGGGGGAGGTGCTGGCCCGGTCGAATGTGGTGATGGACGGCTATTGGGGACGACCGGAGGAAAGTGCGGCGGTGCTGGACGGCGGATGGTTCCGCACCGGCGACGGGGGTGAGATCGGCGACGACGGCTACCTGACCATCGCCGATCGCAAGAAGGATGTGATCATCACCGGCGGCGAGAACGTCTCTTCGATCGAAGTCGAGGACTGCCTGTTCTCCCATCCCGCCGTTGCCGAGGTGGCGGTGATCGCGGTGCCGAGCGAGAAATGGGGCGAGACGATCAAAGCGCTGGTCGTGCTCGACCCCGACGCGGCGCCGGACAGCGCGACCGAATCGGATCTGATCGCCTGGTGCAAAGAACGGCTGGCCGGCTACAAGGCGCCGACCTCGGTCGAGTTCCGGGACGAACTGGCTCGCACCGCGACCGGCAAGCTGCAGAAATTCAAACTGCGCGAGCCGTATTGGAGCGACCGGGACCGTCAGGTCAGCTGATATCCGCCGGAATTCCGGCCGGCCGATCAGCGGCGGTGCGCGACGACCAGGCTCTGGCGTGCCGCATGGGCGAATCGGTCCATCGGGCCGTCGCCGGGCGGTGGTAGGTCACGGTGGTAGGAGTGGGCGCGCTCGTAGGTGTCGTACGCGCGCGCGTCCCAGCCGTGCCGGTGCAGCCACGGTTCGGCCGCGTCCGCTACTCCGCCGCCGTGCCACAGTGCGGTCATCTCGGTCCGGGCCTCGCCGGAGAGTGCCTGCCCGAGCAGTGTGACCGCCTCCGCGCTGACGAACTCGATCGCCAATCGACTGCCCGCGGTGGATCGGCTGCCGACGGTCGCGAGCAGCCGATCGTTCTGCGCGTGGTCCAAGTAGGGGAGCAGTCCTTCGATCAACCACGCCGAGGGTGCCGCCGGGTCGAATCCCGTCTCGATCAGCGCGTGCGCCCAGTCCTCGCGGAGGTCGGTCGCGACCGGTATCCGACGGCACGACGGCCGCGCTCCGCGGTCGTCCAGGACACGCTGTTTGAAGGTGAGTACGGCCGGGCTGTCCAGCTCGTACACCGTGACTTGCGTGGGCAGGCCGAGCCGGAACGCGCGGGTGTCGAGCCCGGCCGCGAGGATCACCACCTGCCGTAGTTCGCGGGCAGCGTCGACGAGGTAATCGTCGAAGAACCGAGTGCGGATGGATGCATAACCGCCGAACGACGCCGATTCCGGCGCATCGGAATCGGGCGGGCCGGTCACGCCGGGCATCTCGAATCCGCTCGCCGCCACGAAATCGGCCGCGTACGGATCGCTGAACAGGCGGTCCGCCCGCTCGGACTCGGCGGCGCGGGCGGCGGCGACGATCAAGGCGGTGCGCCCGACTCCGGTGGGTGAATCACCAGGGGAACTGCCGGCGGGATCCGAGGCATCGGTGGTCACCAGATGAGCCTAGGATCTCCCGGCCGCGCCGACGGGGAGGGCGCGGCGCGGGTATACCGGTCCGAGACGTCGCGGACGCGTTCGCGGCAGCCCACGAAAAGTCCGGCCGCGTCGACGGGCTGCCGCCGGCTGCGCCCGGCCGGCTCCTTCGTCGCCCAGGTGCTGTACGGCAACCTTCATCCCGGGCCACTCGGCGAATGTGTCAGCGAGTCCGTCCGCTCCATCCGGTCGGCCGTATCGAGCGGGATCGGCTCGAACATTGCGGGTTCGTCCTCGGGAAACAGCGCGGTGGGGCCGTAGATCCAGTCGGTGAACGAGTAGTCGTCGCTCTCCCGCGCCCGCAGCAGCACGTTCCGTTGCGCACGTTTGCGGCCGTCGAGATGCCATAGTTCGCCCCAGACCCGGGCCGTCAGGACCACCCGGCGGCAGTGTTGCGGGCGCACCGCCTCGTACGCGGCGAGCGCACCGGTCCAGTCGACGCCGCCGCCGGTGCCGCGCAACCGTTTCGCGTGTTCGGCGAGTACCCAGCCGTCCTCGATCGCCATGATCGCGCCCTGGGCCATGTACTGCAGTGGGGGATGGGCCGCGTCGCCGAGCAGTGCGATGCGGCCGTCCACCCAGGTGCCGATCGGGTCGCGGTCGTACATACGCCACCATTTGTCCCGCCACATATGCGGTAGCCGCTGCTGGACGAAATCGCAGGTCTCGGTGAACGCGGTATCGAGTTCGGCGGGAGTTCCCCAGTCGTCGAGCCCGGCCCGCGCCCTGGGCGATTCGAACACCGCGACCTGGTTGAGCAGATCGCCGCCACGCAGGCCGTAATGGACGAAATGGCAGCGCGGGCCGACATAGACGGCCACCTCGGAGAGGCCGACCGGTTGATCGACCTCGGTGATCCGCACAGTACCGCGATAGGCGACATATGCGGAGGACACCGGTTCATCGTCGACGAACAGTTTCCGGGCGACCGAGTGCAGTCCGTCGGCGGCCAGTACGACCGCTGCCTCGTGGATGGTCCCGGTATCGGTTGTCGCGGCCGCCTTGCCGGAATCCTGTGTGTAGGACACCACTCGCTGCTCGGTGAGCAGTTCGACGCCGGCGTCCCGGCACGCGTCCAGGAACAGGGCGTGCAGATCGCTGCGGTGGATGACCAGGTACGGGAAGCCGTATTTCCGTTCGAGATCGCGCAGGTCGAGCGCGGTCAGTTCGCTTCCGTCGACCGCGTCGCGCATCACCATCCGGTCCGGAACCACGCCACGGGCTTTCACCGCATCGAGCAGACCGTAGTCGTCGAGGATGCGGGTGCAGTTGGGCGCGAGCTGAATACCCGCGCCGACCTCGCCGAATTCCTTCGACCGCTCGAGGACCCGCACTCGCAGGCCGAGCCGGGACAAGGCGAAAGCGGTACTCAGTCCGCCGATTCCGCCGCCGACGACGGCGACGTCCGGGGTGCTCATAGTGCAGCCCTCCTCTACAGCCAGGGGCCGAGGTCTGCGACGCCGGCGAGCGAATGGGGACGACCGGCGAGATAGGCGGCCACCTCCGGCAGCGGCCCGCCGGGTACCTCACCGAGACCGCGTTTGGTCCGGATATCGGCGACCAGTGCGGTCAGGAAATCATCGGGAAGATCCGCGAAGGTGGTGCCCGTGCCGAGGTCGACGGCATGGACACACACTTCGCGCGCCCGCAGCCACGGGATCTCCGTGGCCGGGACGGTCCGGCCCTGGGCGGTGACGACTTCGGTGCGCCACTGCTCGCCGGTCAGGGCGGCCATGGCGGCGCCCAGCTCGTGTACCGACGCGTCGAGCCACGTCACCAGTTCGGTGGCGGGGCGTTGTGCGCCGGATTCGATATCGGTATTGCGCTGCTCGGCCGAGGTATACATGGGCGTGCGCTCACCGGTCCGCGCCCAGCGCACCAGGTTGCCGAGGGCGTCCCCGTTGGCGGCCACATGTGCCACCACATGCTTGCGGGTCCAGCCGGGCAGCATGCTCGGCTGCGCTGTCTGCTGTTCGCCCAATCGCGCGACTTGCGCCGTGAACAGCGCCGTTCCGTGCGCGACCCACCTCAGCGAATCGGCGTGCGTCCGTGCGCTCACGACGCTTTCACGACCCGGTTGGTGCACGCCCCGAGGCCCGCGATCCGCGTGACGACGGTTTCGCCGCCGACGAGATAGACCTTGGGGTCGCGGGCATGGCCGACCCCGGCCGGAGTGCCGGTGGCGATCATATCGCCGGGGTTGAGCCGGATAACGGTCGAAACGTATTGCACGAGGTGCACCGGATCGAACAGCAGCGTGCCCGTATCGTCGCGCTGCATGACCTCGCCGTCGACGAGTGTCTCGACCTCGAGCGCCGGCCGGACCCCACCGACCTCGTCGGGAGTGACGACATAGGGACCGACCGGGGTGGAGGAGTCCCAGATCTTGCCCTGCGTCCATTCGATCGTCCGGAACTGCCAGTCCCGCACCGAAATATCGTTCATCACGGTGAAGCCCGCGATGGCGTCGGCGGCCTGTGCCTCGGTGGCCCGGCGAACCGGTTCACCGATCACGACCACCAGCTCGACCTCCCAGTCGAAAGCCTCCGTTTCGCCGGGTTTCACGATCGGATCGTTCGGTCCGATGAGGCTGTCGGCGAACTTCGGGAAAAGGGTCGGGTAGCTGGGTAGTTCGCGACCCATCTCCTTGATGTGATTCGTGTAGTTGTGCCCGACGCAGATCACCTTCGACGGGTTCGGCACCACCGGGGCCAGATCGGCGCCTTCGGCGGGCCAGGTCGCGCCGGTTGCGGTCGCGGCGATCGTGGCCCAACCGTCCTGGGCGAACAGGGCGCCGACGTCGGGGTAGCCGAGGTCGACGAGGGTGTCACCGTCGAGACGGACCGCGCGGGTGCCGCCGTCGACGCGGAGGGTGGCGAGTTTCATCGGATGATCTCCTGACGGTTGAGCTGGAGGGCCTCGAACACGGGGGTGTCCGAGAAACGGAAGAGGTCGAGCGCGCCGGAATCGGAATCGGTGCCACCGGCTTCGGATAGGGCGGAAAAGGGTTCCCAGGAAGGGACGACGAACAGATCGCCGCGGGTGACCGACCAGGATTTCTCGCCCACGGTCACCGTGCCGGAACCGTCGAACACCTGGTAGACCGCGGATCCGGTCTCGCGGACCGGGGCGGTTTCCGTGCCGCGGGCGATCCGGTGGAACTCCGCGCGGATCGTCGGCAGAACGTCGGTCCCGTTGTGCGGGTTCGTGAACCGCACGGCGGCGTGCCCGGGTTCGACGGTGCCGCCGTACCCTTCCTTCTCCAGCAGCAGCTGATCGTTGAGTGCGGCATCGGTGTGCTCCCACTTGTAGGCCAGCAGCGGTGATCCCGGCGCCACCTCACCCACCGACAACGGCCGTAACCCCGGATGCCCCCACAGCCGCTCCGACCGTGACCGCTCCGGCGTGACCCGCTCCGCCGCGCTGATCTCTTCCCGCCCGAACTGGAAGAACTGCGATTCCATGAGGTACTGGAACGGAATATCGAGGCCGTCGATCCAGGCCATCGGCTCCGACGTCGCATTGTGGTGCGCATGCCAATTCCAGCCCGCCTGCGGCAGGAAATCCCCGCGCCGCATGGGTACCGCGTCACCGTTCGAGACATCCCCGCTGCCGCCGACCACGGTCCACACACCCGACCCCTCGACCACGAACCGGAAGGCGTGCTGGGTGTGGCGGTGCTCGGGCGCGTCCTCACCCGGCATCAGATACTGGATCGCCGCCCACAATGTCGGGGTCGCGAACGGCCGGCCGCCGAGCGCCGGGTTCGCCAACGCGATCGCCCGCCGCTCCCCGCCGCGGCCGACGGGCACGATATCGCCGGCCTTCGCCGCCAGGCGGAGCAGATTTTCCCACCGCCAGACATGGGGGACCGCCCGCGAACGGGGATGCGCCGGCATGAGATCGCCGATCTCGGTCCACAGCGGAACAGCAGCTCCTGCTCGAACCCGCGATACAGCTCCTCGAGGGCAGGGGTCACATCCGGCTGATTCGGCGCGGCCACCGCCCGCAGCCGGACGGGAGTGTCAGTCGTGCTCATATCGCCTACAGTGGCGTGCGTCGAGTCAGCAGAACATCAAATTCTGGAGAGCAGAACGCGCGGATGGGTAACACGGAACCGAAGAACCCGCCGGCGTACGTCGTGACCAGCGCCGACCACGCGCTGCGGGCTGCGGTGATGCTGCAACTCGAAGGTGGGTTGACGGTCAGTCAGGTCGCGGAACGTCTCGGGGTGGCGCGGTCGACAGCGCACCGGCTGCTGCAGACACTGGTGTACCGGGACTTCGCCGTGCAGGACGAGCAGCGGAAGTACCACCCGGGGCCGGTGCTCGAACTCGCCGCCCATTCGCAGTCGCACACCTCGCGATTGCGGGCCGTCGCGCTACCGCATCTGCAGCGGCTCGTCGACCTGGTGGGGGAGTCGGCGAACCTGACGATCCGCACCGGGGATACCACGCGATTCATCGCCAGCGTGGAATGCCGGCAGGCGCTGCGCGTGGGGTCCCGGGAAGGGATGGTGTTTCCCGCGCATCGCACCACCGCGGGCCTGGTGTTGCTCGCGGACCTCGCGCCGGGCGAGGTGGAAGAACTCTACGACGAACAGCGGTTCGCGGAGCGGGCAGACGAAAGACCTGATCTGCCGAGCCTGCGCGCCCAGCTGGGCCGGGTGCGCCGCGCGGGTTTCGCCCTCAACAACGGGCTGTCCGAGCGCGGGGTGGTCGCGGTGGGTGTTCCGGTGCGGGATGCGGCCGGTGTCGCGGTGGCGGGTCTGTCGGTCTCGATGCCCTCGATCCGCTACGACCGGAATCGGCTGGCGACTCTCGTCGCCACCCTCCACCGCGCCGCCGGCGCGATCGAAGCCGATCGAACCGGCGACTGACAACCGCCGGCCGGGATCGATCCGGCGAGCCCCCGGTATCGCGGCCTGCTGTCATCGCGCTGGGGCTGTTCACCGGTCAGGTGCCGGGCTGGGCCCCGCGGAGTAGTGGACAGATCGGATCTGCGACATGATCCGGTCCACGAGCTGGTCGAGCCGGTGCTGGTGTGTACCTGCCCAGTAGACCCGGTCGCAGCCGGTGCACCGCCGGAAGGTGTGGTGCTCGAGGCGGGTGCGCGGTGGGAGCCGATCGATGATATCGGCCTTCGCGACGTCGACCAGGGGTGCGCCGCAGCGCAGGCACCGGGTGAGCGGGGCCAGCCGGCGGGACAGATCGAGGCGGTCGATGACCTCCACGGTCTGCTCGACCGGGAGATCGGCGCGAACGAAGAGCCCGTGGGTGACGATCCGGCGGGCGAGCAGGCCGCGGTCCCGGGTGAGCAGGATGCGATGGTCGTCCGCGGAGATTTCGGCCAGGTAGGCGTCGCCGGCGTCGAATTCGCAGCGGACGTCGAGACCCATCAGGCGCAGGAGTCGCGCGGCGCCACCGAGGTTGACGTCGGCGAGCAACCGCGGTTCGCGCAGCGGGGCGGGGCGCACCCGGGTGAGCGGGGCGATATCGAGGCTTTCGAATACGGGGTAGACGGCAAGTCGGTCGCCGGGGCGCGGGCGGTACCCGAAATCGACGGATTCGCCGTTCACCAGCAGCAGGTCGACCTCGGTGTGCGGGATACCCGCTGCCTCGACAACATCCTTCACGGTCTGATGCGACCGGACGGGCCGCCGCAGCACTGAGAAGCGGGATCGAGGGGGCAGGAAATCGTTCAGTTCGGCGTAGACGCGAACCTCCAGGCTGCCGTGACCGTCGGGGCTCGCGTCGGCGGGAGTGTGCATGATCTGCCCCGTATCGGTGTCGAGTCCACTCGAAACCCTGCGCAACCTCGCAGTTTACTCCCGCCCGTCGCTGCCGGTCGCTATCGCCGCCATCCACCACACCGTCGCCGCCGCCAGGGGACCGGGCCACGGTGTCGTGCGACTGTCGGCATGGCCGCCGATCAGCGGAGTTCGTCTTCCGCGGCGGCGAGCGCGGCGAATTCCTCGTCGGGCGAGCCGGCGACCAGCCGCTTCCGGCTGTACAGGCCGAAATAGAGCATGAACAGCGCGAACACGATAAGGCAGCCGAAGGCTGCGGTGGAATCCACCAGGAAGGTCGCGATCACCGACAGCACGGCGATCACGAGCGCGACGCTTGCGGTGACGAGGCCGCCTGGGGTTCGGTACGGCCGTTCCATACCCGGTTCGCGAATCCTGAGCACGATATGACTGACCATCATCAGCACATAGCTCGAGGCCGCGCCGAATACGGCCATATTGAGCAGTGTCGCACCGTTACCGAAGATCGACAGCACGAAACCGGCGACACCCGGCACGACCAATGCCGCCGCGGGCACCTTGCGCCCGTTGGTGATCGACAGCGCACGCGGTAGATACCCGGCGCGCGACAGTGCGAAGAGCTGCCGTGAATAGGCGTAGATGATGGAGAAGAAACTGGCCACCAGACCGGCCAGGCCGATGTAGTTCACCACGGTTGCCGCGGTACCCGAACCGAGCGCTTCGACAAGCGGATTACCGGACGCCTGCATCGCCGCCGCGCCACCGGCGCCCGGCACGAGGACCAGCACCACCGCCCCGGTCACGACCAAGACCGTCATGGCCGCAATAATTCCCCGCGGCACATTGCGCGCGGGATCCCGTGCTTCCTCCGCGGCGAGCGGGACCCCCTCGACGGCGAGGAAGAACCAGATGGCGAAGGGCAGCGCCGACCAGATCCCCAGGTAGCCGAACGGCAGGAACTCGCTGGCGCCCGCGGCATCCGAGTCCGGGGCGATATCGGTCAGGTTCGACCAGGAGAAGCTGCCGATACTCGCGACCGCGAAGATCACGAGGCCGGCCAGGGCGATCGCGGTGATGACGAACATGACCTTCAGCGCTTCACCGACACCGGCCAGATGGATGCCGACGAAGAGTGCGTAGACGGCGAGATAGACCCACCATCCGTCGACAATCCCGAACAATCCCAGGGATTCGACATACGCGCCGATGAACGTGGCGATCGCGGCGGGCGCGATCGAGTACTCGATCAGCACCGCCGTTCCGGTCGCGAACCCGCCCCACGGGCCCAGCGCCCGGCGAGCGAAGGTATAGCCGCCCCCCGCCGTCGGCAGCGCGGCCGACATCTCCGCCATACTCAACACCATCGCGCCGTACATGGCGGCGATCACGACCGTGGCAACGGCCAGGCCACCGAACCCGCCCTCCGCCAATCCGAAATTCCATCCGGAGTAGTCCCCGCTGACCACATAACCGACGCCGAGCCCTGCCAGCAGCACCCACCCCGCCGTGCCGGCGCGCAACGTCCTCTTGCCGAGGTATTCGTGGTCGATCCCGGAACCGGGCTCGCCGGGTTTGGTGAGGCTCATGGTATTTCTCCCCTGAACGATGCTGCCCGACCGGATTCGACTCCGTTGAGTGGACACACGACACCTGGACAGCGTGAGAGTAATGATCCGGTATTTCCCCACGCTTGCGTGCGTGTTTCGGACACGGGAGGCTCGCCACTTCGGCAACTACGCTTACGGTCGCCGCCGGAGTGGCGACCGTGGCCGCTCCACCCGACCTGCGAATGGAGTGCCATGGACCCGAGCGCGAGCACTGCGCGGACCATCGTGTCCAGCGAACCGGGTTCGTTCGCGTGGGGTGTGCTCACCCACCGGCATCCCGCCATCATCGAACAGGTCGGCGAAGCACACCCCTACCCGCCCGACATTCGGCGCCGCCTCGACGCGCTGCGCGAACACATCACGGGAACCGTGCAGCCGTTGCCCGACGGTAGTGCCGGTAAATCGCGATGGGACCGATGGGGGAGCGAGATGTACGGGCAGCGGTGGCTCGACGTCCCGTTCCTCTGGGCCGAAAGCTACTTTTATCATTTGCTGCTGGATGCGGTCGGCTACTTCGGGTCCGGCCCGTGGCGGGGTATCGACCCGTTCACCCGTAAGCGGGCCGAACTCGGGGACCCTGCGCTCGATACCGAGCTGTCGGCGGCGGCCGGGACCGGCGACCGACCATCGCGGGAGCATCTGATCGCGCTTCTGCACGCCGCGCTGTGGGGGAATCGGGCGGACCTCGGGTTCCGGCTGTCCGGTTCCCCGGCGACCGACCACGAGGCATCCGGCAGAATTCTCGACGACCGATCCACCCAGGTGGCCGACTACCTCGAGACCCACTCCACGGGAACCCTGTGCCTGATAGCCGACAACGCCGGCCGGGAACTGATCCCCGACCTGTTCCTCATCGATCACCTGCTGGGACTGCACTCCGACCTCACCATCGACCTGCACCTCAAACCGCGGCCCTACTACGTCTCGGACGCCACCACCGCCGACTTGCTGGCGACTCTCGAGCGTCTCGCGGGCATTGCCGGGACGGCGCGCACCACCGCCGTCCGGCTGGATTCCGCACTCAGGACGGGCCGTCTGCGGGTCCGGGCCCACGAGTTCTACTGCGCGCCCCTGTCTTTTCACCACCTGCCCGGCGATCTGCGTGCCGACCTCGCCGGAGCCGACGCGGTGATTCTCAAAGGCGACCTCAACTACCGGCGACTCGTCGGAGACTGCCACCGGCCGGCCGCGACCTCGTTCACCGCACTCACGCAATACTTCCCGACCCGTGTGATCGCCTTGCGCACCCTCAAATGCGAGGTTGCCGCGGGTATCGACCCCGGGATCGTCACCGAACTAGAGGCGACCGAACCGGACTGGCGGGTCAGCGGTTCACACGGCGTCGTGCAAATGAGCGCAGCGCCGGCCGGGTAGGCAAGCAGTGCCCGATCAGACCTGACACCGCCGTCGATACACGGACCCCCGACGAATATCGGAATATCGCCGGTGGTGCTGAATCTTGCTGATGCCGGTCCACGACCATAACCTGGCAACAAGTCGGATCGGTGTCACTTATTCGTGCTGCGGCACTGTTTTGGCATTGAAGCGCGCTTTCTTCTGGCGGTTCCCGCACGTGTTCATCTCACACCATTTTCGGGTGCGACTTTGGCTGGTATCGAAGAAAGCGGCTCGGCAGGTCGGCGATGCGCACAGGGCCAATCTGCCGTCGCGTTCGCCGGCGAGGATGCCGATCGCGTCGGCAGCGATCACGCTCAGGGCATCTTCTACGCAGGAGGCAGCGCTGAGTTGCCAGTGGCGGTTGCCTTCGGGGGTGAGGATGGCTGCCGCCCGGCCCTGAATACTGCAGGCATTGATGACTCGGACAGCGGCCACTGGGAGCGGGTCCCGGATGGCAGCCGCTGTCGCGGCGGCGTGAATTGATTCCCGCAGCTGCCGGGCGAGTTCGAGCTGCGCGGGGGTGCAGGAATCCACGGCGAGGCCGTTCACTGCCAGCCAGTCGACGAGTCGCTGCGGCGTGGGGATGCGCTCCACAGCGTTGCCGCAACGTTCCGTCAGAGTCGCCGTGAAGCTGGTCGCCAGCACACTACCGAGGCGAAAGTCAGGAAACCGATCGGGCATGGAACCACCTTAGCCGGTTGCCTGTGGATATGAAGACATGTTAGAACCGTCTCAGCCGGTTCGCATCGCGGCCGGTTCGGTGACAGTCAAGGAGGTCTCATGTCCCGCTCAGCCGGCGACGTGCACGCATTCGAAGCTCACGCAACCGACGCCGACCTCGCCGATCTGCGTGCGCGACTGGCCGCGGCACGGCTACCGGAGACCGAGACGGTCTACCGCGCCGCGCCCGACCCGCGCCGATGGGACCAGGGCGTGCCACTCGCCGACCTCGTCGATGTCGTGAACTATTGGCGCACCGAGTACGATTGGCGGCCTTTCGAAGAGCGCCTCAACCGGATCGGCCAGTACCGCACGACCATCGACGATCTGGGAATCCACTTCCTGCACCGCCGGTCCGCGCGTGCAGACGCCACCCCGCTGCTCATGACGCACGGCTGGCCCGACAGTATTGTCCGGTTCATCGACGTCGTCGACGAGCTGGCAAATCCGGAAGACCCGACCACGCCGGCATTCCACGTGGTGGTCCCGTCACTACCGGGCTTCGGCTACAGCGATAAGCCGGCGACCACCGGTTGGGGAACCGAAAAGATCGCCGCCGCCTGGGTGGAACTGATGGGAAGGCTCGGCTACCGCGAATTCGTCGCCCACGGCGGCGACTGGGGAGGCAATATCACCTCCGTCCTCGCCGGCAGGTTCCCGGACCGGCTACTCGGTATCCACACAACGTTCGCGGAGGCGCCGCCCGGGTTGTCCACGGACGGTCTGACGGCGGTCGAGCGCCAGTGGGCCGAGGAAACCCGCGATTTCTGGGGCCGGCGCGCAGCATATGCGAAACTGCAGGCGACCCGGCCACAAACCATCGGCTACTCGCTCGTCGACTCGCCAGTAGGCCTTCTCGCCTGGATCCTCGACAAGTTCGCCGAATGGTCCGATACCGAAGACAGCCCGTTCGAGACGATTTCCAGAGACCGCATCCTCGACAACGTCACCCTCTATTGGCTGACGGGGACGGGCGCGTCGGCGGCCCGCATCTACTACGAAAGCCACAACTCGTTCGACCCCGCACTCCGAATCGACGTCCCGGCAGCCATCACCGCGTATCCCCGCGACGTCGAGAAGTGCCCGCGCCCTTGGGCGCAGCAGCGGTACCGGCATATCGTCCGATGGAGCACGCCCGAAACCGGGGGACATTTCCCGTCGCTGGAAGTTCCCGAGTATTTCGTCGAGGACCTGCAAGAAGGTCTCGCGGCAGTGCTGGCCGCCGCTCGGTGAAAGCGGCTGGGGTGCCGCGACTCGGAATGGGGCTTCAGCGGGCATCGACCTCGACGATCATGTCTCGGAGTATGTAGCCACCGATTGCGTCGTTGGAACCGACTCGGGGCGGGGAGTGCATGCGGACCCCGGGCATGGCGAGCAGTTTGCTGAGGAAGATATCGGTCTCGACGATCGCGATCGTCGCTCCGGGGCACTTGTGTGCGCCGTCGCCGAACGATAGCGCCGGAGCGGTGGCATCGGTGCGAGATCGGTTGGGGCATACCGCCAACGGGTTCGTGCCGACCGCGGCCCGATCGGTGTTGGTGGCGGCGATATCGATATCGATGAGCTGCCCGGGTCCGACAGTCACCGATTCGCCCGCGCCGCCGGGGAGTTCGACGGGTGCTGTGGTGCGGCGCAGGAGGTGCGCGACAACAGGTTCGAGCCGGAGAATTTCGTGCAGGATGGCGAGGCGCTCCGGTTCCGCGGCGGCGCGGTAGTGGTCCCGGAGGGACTGGTCGGTGAACAGGTGCCAGGCGGCAACGGTGATGAATTCGCGGGTGGTGACCATTCCCGCCGCGGCGAAAGTGATACATTCGCCGAGGATTTCGACCGAGGAACAGCCTTCGTCGAGCAGATGCGAGATCAGGTCGTCCCGGCGCCGGGCGCGGCGGGCGCGCACCGCCGGTCGCACATCGCTGAGGAAGATACTCGACCAGTTCCGCGCTTGCCGCCACACCCAGTAGAGGCCGTCGACGCTGGTGAATCCCGGTGAGCCGAACTCCTCGGGAAAGAACCTCTCTAACCGCCGAGTCAGCCCGGGGCGACTCTCGGTGAGGCCGATCACCGAGCACACCACGCCGATGGCGAGGCCGAAGCCGAGATCCGTGAGATCCGCACGGCCGGTGTCGCGAAGGTGGGCCAGCTGTTCGTCGGCCAGGCTGTCGATGAAACCCCGATACGATTCGTCGACCCGGCGGGGCGTGAAGAATCGCGCGGTCTGGCGCCGATGCTCCCGATGCTCCGGCCCGTCCCGGTACAACACCGGACGCCGGATGCGTGCGGGCAGATTGTCGAGCGTTTCCACTCCCAGCCCGGCCTGGACGGTGTCGGGGCTGCGCAATGCGGCGCGGGCAGCGGCGTAATCGCGGACGAGCCATATTCCGTCGGCGGTCCGGGTGACCGGGCAGCCGCCCGCCTCCCCTTCGCGATCGATCTTGCGTGCGTCGGTGCTGTCTGTCGGCATGATCCCGGTCCTCTTCGTCGGCGCGCGATATCGGGCGGTTCGCTTGTCCGGCAGTTCCGGCGCGGTAGCGGCCGCGTCCACCTCCTCGCTCAAATAATGTTGCGCCAGAGCGGCTTCGATGTCACCTGTTCGGCTCGCTCGGTGGTGGCGGCGCCTGCCGGCGAGCGGGTTCGAGCGCCGGCGAGGTCCGGGACCGGGCTACCAGGATTCGGTGTATCGCAGCGGTGAGTGTGCGCCCGGACGGACATCGGGTACGAGAACTGTGGTGTGCCAGCGGTCTTCTTCCCAGAGTTGTTCGGGGAGGTCGGTGTGCAGCCGGTGTTCGAGGGGTTTGGCGAGGGCGATCACCAGGGTGGTGCGTTCGACCAGGCGGCGGCGTTCCCAGGTCATCGGGCCGGAGACTTCCAGTACCCCGGGTCCGGGGCCGATGGTCGCGGGAATGTGCACGGCCAGCGGCTGCGAGGTCCAGGTGGTGGGGTAGTCGTAGTAGCGGGCGACGTAGGTGCGGGGGGTGGTTTCGGTGCCGAAGGACAGTGCCGACAGCGCCCAGTCGACGCTGGGCAGGCCGAACAGATCCCAGAACTGAGACGACATCCACGAGTGGATGGGGAGAGCGATCGTCCGGTCGTCCCGGACGATCGCTGGGGAATTGATGTGTAGCAGGGTGATTTCGGTGGTGCGGGTGCGCATACTCGGGTTGGTCAGATCGATCATCGGGCGGGGCGAGGCGCGGCGGCGACGGTGTGGCTGTACGGGACTGCTTCGAGCAGGGTGACCGCGATTTCGGTGCCGTTGGGCACCTTGTAGCTGCGTTGTTCGCCGCGGCGGGCGCCGGTGAGCGCGGCGCCGAGGGGGGAGTCGGGGGAGTAGACGTCGAAGTCGCTGTGTTCGGCGTCGCGGCTGCCGAGCAGGAAGGTTTCGGTGTCGTCGGTGTCGTCGTAGCGGATGGTGAGCACCATGCCGGGTTCGGCGATTCCGTCGTCCGGCGGGTCTTCGCCGAAGACGGCGTTGCTCAGCAGGTTCCGGATATGCGCGATGCGGTTCTGGCGCTGGTGCCGGGCGGCGAACTGATCGTCTGTGTCGGCGGCCTCGGTATGGCCCGCGTTTTCGATGGCGAGCAGTTCGGCGAGCTCGGCCTCGAGTTGTTCGCGGGCGTGCGTGGTCAGCCAGATGGGCGAGCTGCTGGTCATATCCGTCCTACAGGGTCGTCAGGGGAAGGTGGGTTCGGCCGTCGGGGCGGCGGAGGGAGGGAGAAGAGGGCCGCCCCGACGGCAGAACTCCGTGGAGCCGGGTCCTCAGGACACCGGCTCCACGGATGGGGGAATGGCCGAAGGGCTCAGCCGGGTGCCGGGGTCACCACCCGGCACCGTGCTGCTCGTTCGCGGTCGAGCCGACTCGTTACGCGCGCCATGCTCACCTCCACGTCGAACGATGCGCTTTACAGCCATGATGACGCGGCAACCACCGGGTCGCATGTCCGCACGGCACAGTTTTGGTCCCGCTGGTTGTTCGATTTCTACAACGAGGGGCGGTCGTCGCCGAATGCGGCGAGGTCGATCGTCATCGCGAGGCGCGTGCGCGCATCCGCCAGGTCCAGGACGGCGATTTCACGCATTTTCCGCATGCGGTTGCGGACCGTGTTCGGGTGGACGCCGAGCCGGCCGCCGGCTTCGGCGAGGTCGCCCTGGGCGTCGAGCCATGCGCGCAGCGTCGCAACGTAGGCGGTGGCGTGCGCGGTGTCGTATCGACGCAGTTCGGCGACCGGGCCGCGGGCCGGTATGCGGCCGGTCTGCGCGGCGGTGCGCAACCGTTGCAGCAGGATCTCGCCCCAGGATTCGTCGTAGGCGGGCGAGTCGCTCTCGGTCGACCCCTGTTCGTGCAATGCCAGGCATTCGTCGGCCTCCTGCCGCGAATCCGGCAGATCGGTGGCCGTGGCCGGCCCGCCGATTCCGGCCGAGAGCGTGACTCGGGCGGGCAGCGCGGCCCGCAGGGCGGCGACCCAGTCGCGGGCGGTGCGGACTTGCTCGCCGGGCAGGATCGTGTAGACGGTGTTGTCCGACAGTGTGCTGCGTCCCGGGCGTGACCAGCCGAAACCGAAGGTGGCCTGTTCGAAGGCGAGCAGTAAACCGGCATGGCGTTCTGTCGCGATCTGCGCGCGCACCGCGACCACCCGTAACGGTGCCGGCGCCAACCCGAGCCGGCCGGTCACGGTCGCCGCGTCGGGGCTGCCCTCCAGCAGCCGGATCACCAGTTCCGATTCCACCTGGCGCTCCAGGTCCGCGCTGGCCCGCGACCGCAGCAGATGCAGGGCCACCGTGCGGGCACCCTCGGTGAGGGCGGCTCGGCGGGTGCGGGGCAACGGCTTCGTGCAGGCCACCCACACCGAGCCGAGTAGTTCGCGGCCCACGCGCACCGCGACCACCATCCGCCCGTCGAGCCCGAGCCCGGTCTCCGGTTCGACGAACAGCGGTTCGTCGGATCTCAGCAGATGCGCGGGCACACCGCGTGTTTCGAAGAGTTCCCGCAGCGCAACCGGCTGCTGCCGATGCAGTACGGTCTCCGCCAGTGCGCGGTCGGCCGTACCGTGCAGGGTGGAGTGGGCCATCACGCGCGAGAGCGGATCCTCGATGGTGACCGCCCCGTCGACCGCGTCCGCCAGACTGTCGGCCAGCGCGAAGAGATCCGTCGGCCCACGTCCGGACGCGGTTTCGCGCCCCTCCAGCACCAGCCCGTACACCACACCGGCGAGCTGACTCCACGACACCGCGGGATCCACCACCAGCACCGCGACCCCACCGCCGGGTCCGATCGCGGCCGCCTCCCGTTCGGCGTCGGCGCCGCCGCGCACCAGCACCGCGACCGCTTTCGCCGCCCGCGCCCCGAGTACCGCTTCGCTCACCGACCCGGCGCCGACGGCGAGGAAGATATCGCCGGGCGCGGCTTCGGACCCGGTGGCATCGTGCATCGCGACGCTGCGGATCATGGTCGCCCGAGATACCGGGCAGCAGCGTAACCGCACGCCGTACCCGCCGAGCACGTTGACGAGATGATCCAACCGCACCATGAGCGACTCCTGTCCACACCGGTTCCGACACCGTAGCCGCCGCCTCTCGTCCCGCACGCTTCTCGGCGGGGCGAAGCGGCCCGGGGGAACGTGTCGTGCGGTGGTGGGTCAGGCCGTCATCACGGCGCGCCGGACGGTTTCGCGGAGTAGCGCGCGACGCCGGTCGTGTGTCTCCGGCGATTCCTCCGCGGTGGCAGCGTAGACATTGCTGACCGGGGACCAGGCCATGGACATGGAGATCACCAAGGCCATCACGTCGAAGGGGTCGCCGGGGCAGACGAGGCCCGCGGTTTGTGCGTCGGCGATGGCGCCCAGTTTGTGATCGTCGAGCCGGTCGGCATCGTCGACCAGGTGCCCGGCGGGCCGGCGTTCCAGGCGGGCCCAGGTGGCGAGCCGGATCAGGTCGGGGCGGCGGAGGTATTCGTCGTACAACCGCACCGCCCAGTCGGCGAGATCGGTTGCATCGATGGGCACGACGTTCACGATCCGCTCCAGTGAACCGGTGAAGATCGCGTCGAAGAGGCCTTCCTTATTGCCGAAATAGCCGTAGAGCTGCGCTTTGTTCGTGCGCGCGTCCGCGACGATCCGTTCGATCCGGGCCCCGGCGATACCGTGCGCGGCGAACTCGCGGGTCGCCGCCTCGAGAATGCGGTCGCGGGTGGCGGCGCCGCGGGCGGTCAGGGGCTTCTCGGTCATGGCACCCAACGTACAACAGAACAGTCTGTTTACCGATCGCCGATTCCCGGCTACGCTCAATAGACAGAACAGTCTGTTTAAGGAGCTCGATATGAGAACAACGGTCGGCTGGTACGCAGCGGACGCCGCGACGCTACAGCGGGCAATCGTCCCGCGTCGTGCACTGCGCCCGGACGATATCGCGGTACGCGTGGACTACTGCGGTGTCTGCCATACCGACCTCCACGCCGTCCGCGGTTATCGCGGCGAACCGGGCTCGATGCTGGTTCCCGGGCACGAATTCACCGGTGTGGTCACGGAAGTCGGCAGTGATGTGGCCGGATTCGAAATCGGCGACCCGGTCGCGGTCGGTAATATCGTCGACTCCTGTGGTGACTGCGCCATGTGCCGGGCCGGTCAGGAGAATTTCTGCCGCGAGTTTCCCACGCTCACCTACGGCGGCACCGACCGGCGCGACGGGGCGGCCACCTTGGGTGCTTACTCCCGCGAGTACCTGGTCCGCGACCGATTCGCCTACCACCTGCCCGACGGTCTCGACCCCGCCGGTGCGGCTCCCTTGCTGTGTGCCGGAATCACTGTCTGGGAGCCGCTGCGCGCGCTCGGGGTCGGACCGGGCACCCGCGTCGCGGTGGCCGGACTGGGTGGCCTGGGCCATCTGGCGGTGAAATTGGCCGTCGCACTGGGCGCCGAGACCGCGGTGGTCAGCAGATCCCGGGACAAAGCCGCCGACGCACACCGGCTCGGCGCACACGCGTTCCTGGTCTCCACCGACGATGCCGAAATGAACACAGCCAGAGATAGTTTCGATGTCGTGATCGATACGATTTCCGTCCCGCACGATCTTGGTCCCAATCTACGGCTGGTTGCCCTCGACGGAACACTCAGCCAGGTCGGATACCTGGGCCCGGTCACCGTCCAGACCAGCGATCTGCTCATCGGCCGCAAGAAACTCGGCTCGGCCGGCAGCGGCGGCCGCCCCGCCACCACCGCCCTCCTGGACTTCTGTGCCCGGCACAGCATCACCGCCGATATCGAAATCCTGCCGTCGGCGCGGGTGAACGAAGCCCTCGACCGGCTCGAACGCAACGACGTCCGCTACCGCTTCGTACTCGACCTTTCCGATCTGGACTGACCGAGGATCGACCCGTGACCCTCAGGGCATCCGCGCGGTCCCACCGAGTCCCACGTCGAGCACCGACCCGGTGGTATAGCGCCCGGATTCACCGACCAGATGATCGACCGCGTCGGCGATCGCCTCCGGTGGGCACCACGGGATCCGCATGGGGCTCATCCGTGCGTACCGTGGTTCGACCTCTTCCCGGGCAGGGTTGTCCATGTCGGGGGCGAACAGGGAATACAGGGCCGGGTTGTGCAGCATCGGCGTGTCGACATTGGTGGGGCAGACGACATTCGCGGTCACGCCGGTTTCCGCGTATTCGAGAGCGACGGATTTGACGAGGCCGATCACACCCCATTTGGAGGCCGAGTAATGCGCGAGATTCGGGGTGCCCTGCCGCCCGCTCATCGACGAGATGGCGACGACCCGGCCCCATCCGCCGGTCATATGGGGCAGGACCGCGCGAAGACAATTGAATGTCCCGGTCAGGTTGGTGGCGAGCATATCCGACCACATGGCGTCGGAGAGTTCGGTGACGGGTGCGAAACCGACGATTCCCGCGCAGGTGACGAGAATATCGATCCGGCCCGACTGCTCGGCGGCGGAATCGGCGAAGGCTGTGACGGCGGCGGCGTCGCGGACATCGAGGACCGAGGTGGTGCAGTGTCCGCCGTCCGCGTCGATCAGTCGGGCGGTTTCCGCGAGATCGTCCGCGGTGGCCAGGGGGTACGGGGCGGTATCGCTGGGCGCGCACAGGTCGGCGAGCCGGAGGGTGGCGCCTCGGCGGGCCAGCGCCCGCGCGATAGCGCGACCCTGGCCGCGCGCGGCGCCGGTGACGATGGCGGTGCGACCCTCGAGATCACCCCTGGTGGTGTTGTCCGGCGGCATCTTCCATACTCCTCTCGACAATCTGCTTGACCTGCGCCTTGGCGATCTTGCCGCCCGGCGCCAGGGGCATCCGGTCGAGCACCCGCAGCCGTTCCGGCAGGTACTCCCGGGTGATGCCTTGGTCGCGTAACCACGAGTTCAGGTCCGCGAGCGTCAGCTGCCCGGCCTCCGGGGTCAGAGTGACGGCGGCGCAGAGCCGTTCACCGAACAGCGGATCGGGGACGCCCACCGCCGCGACCATTTCCACGGCGGGATGTTCGCGTATGTAGTCCTCCACCTCGAGCGCGGAGATATTCTTCCCGCCGCGGATGATCAGATCCGCCAGCCGGCCCACCACGCGTAGCCGGTCGCTCTGGTCGACTTCGACGATGTCACCGAGCCGGATCCAGCCGTCGTCGGTGAACAGTTCGGCGTTCGCGGCTTCGTCGTTCCAGTAGCCGGGGGACATGAGCGGTCCGTGTACCGCGGGTTGTCCGCGCCGGATACCCGGACCGCCCGCCCCGGTCCCGTCGTCGAGAATGCGGACGTTCATCTCCGGAATCAGGCGCCCGCCTGTCCCGAGCCGGGTCTCCTCGTCGTCGTGGACGGTGGTGCCGCTCGCCGCCCCGGTTTCGTTGGAGCCGTAGAACTGCAGGACCAGCGCCCCGGTGGTTTCCTCGAAGCGTTTGGCCTCGGCGTAAGGTACGGCCTCGCCGCCGGTGAACATGGCACGTAACGCGTCGGCGCGCGACACGTCCCGGTCCGGAGTCTGCAACATCATCCGGAACTGGGTGCTCACACAGGCGAGAATCGTGGCGCGGTGCTCGGCCATCAGATCGATCGCGACCACCGGATCGAACCGGCTCATCACCAATGCCGGCCGGCCGAGCAGCGCGGGCAGGAAATGTGAGGTCCACAGCCCGAAACCGAACGGCGCGGGAACGAATGCGGCGACGACCTCCGCGGGCCGCATATCGGCGTTGCGGCAGGCGATCGCGGCGAACGTGCTCCACCGGCGCTGGGTCTGCATGACCAGTTTCGGTCGCCCGGTAGTGCCGGAGGTGCTGTTGAGCAGGCAGATATCATCCACCGAGAACCCGGGGACGTCCGGGCCCCGATCACTCGGCGCCGCGGCGCCGTCCAGGGTGACCTGCGCTCCCTCGACCAGGACCACATGCGCCGGTGCCGTATCGCGTAGCCGCAGCTCCTGTACCAGTCCGGCGACCGGCACACCGCGGTTCTCGCCCGCGGTCACCAGCACGGTGGACCCCGAGGCCGACATCAGATGAGCCAATTCCGCCGGCCCCGAACGGGCCCCGACGGCTACGGCGAGGACCCCGGCCCGGTAGGCGCCGACGAGCGCCGCATGGAACTCCACGGTATCGGGCAGGTACACCGTGACCGCCGCGATATCGCCGAGGGCGCGCAGCGCGGCGCAGACCCGGTCGGCGAGGCGGTCGTATTCGGACCAGGTGGTCGCGCCGTCCGGGCTGATATACGCGGGTTCGTCCGCGCGGGTGTCAGCCCATCGGCGGACGAGGTCGCTGACGGAGTATCCGGTGCAGGCCTCGGGGTCCGCGGTGAACTCGGGGGTGATTTCGGCTAGGGGAACGTGTTCCATCACAGAGCTTCCTCGAGCATCCCCATGGATGCCCGGTAGGCGGTATCGAGTGCGTCGGCGGTGTCCTTCGGCTCGGAGAGCGAACCCCGGATCATGACGTACCCGCGGTCGACGATCCGGGCCACCCGGTACAGCGCCGGTTCGGCAACGAGCACCGTAATACCCGAATCCGCCAGTGCGCGAACGTGGTCGAGCAGTTCACCGGCGATCTTCGGAGAGAGCCCGGTGGTCATCTCGTCGAGCAGCAACGCCCGCGGCTGCACCAGCAGGGCCCGGGCCAGTAACAGCATCTGCTGTTCCCCGCCGGACAGCACACCGGCGAATTGTTTCGCCCGGGTCCGCAGAATGGGAAACCGGTCGAAAGCCGATTCGAGGACATCGTTGCGGGCACCCAGTAACCGGGCGCCGATCTCCAAATTCTCCCGCACGGTCAGGCGCGGGAACAGTTGCCGGCCCTGCGGGACGAAGGCGACTCCGGTGCGCAGCCTCTTCTGGGCCGGGGCGCCACCGAGATCGTGTCCGTCGAGGGTGACGTTCCCGGTGGCCGGTGTACTACCGAACACCGCCGACAGCAGGCTCGACTTACCCGCCCCGTTCGGCCCCACCACCGCGGTGACCTCGCCCGAACGGGCCTCGAACGCCACATCGCGGACGGCGACGGCTTTCCCGTAGCGGACGGTGAGTCCGTGGGCGCTGATCATCGGGCCTCCTCGGTGGTGCCGAAATACACGGATTGCATTTCCGCGCTGCGCATACAGTCCTGCGGGCTGCCGGTGAACGCGACCGCGCCGTCGGCCAGCAACACCACCGAATCGGCCAGTTCGGCGATGAGGTCGACATTGTGGTCCACCAGGACCACCGAATGCCCCGCCGCGCGGACCTGGTGCACGGCATGGGAGATCGCCGCGATCCCCTCGGTATCGGAGCCGGCGAAAGGTTCGTCCAACAGCAGGACACGCGGTTCGGCGGCCATCGCGCGGGCGATTTCGACCAGCCGCTGAGAGCCCAGACCGAGACTGCCGGTGGGTACCCGGTCGGTGGTGACCCCGTACTCCGCGGCCACCGCCGCCGCCTGGTCCAGCACGGTCCGGGGTGTGCCCGCGAGTCCACGGAGCAGCGCCCGCAGCGAGGCACCGTAGGAACCGATCGACCGTCCGACGATACCGGGCACGATGTTCTCGACCGGGGTGAGCTCCAGTGCCAGCTGTGGATGTTGGAAGGTGCGGGCCAGCCCGGCCCGCGCCCGCACCGCGGGACCGTCGGGCAGCGCCCGCCCGTCGACGTGCACGGTGCCCGCGTCGGGGGTCTGGGTGCCCACGATGCAGTCGACCAAGGTGGTCTTTCCCGCCCCGTTCGGCCCCACCAGGCCGAGCACGCGGCCTGCGGGCAGATCGAAACTCACCTCGTCGACCGCGGTGACGCCGCCGTAGCGCTTGGTCAACCCGGTCACGGACAGTAGAGCTGTGGTTGTCATCGTTGTCACCTCCTGTCCGTGGTCCGGGACGGTATGAACCGTTGCAGAAGCCGGTGTGCCCAGCCGATCACACCGCCGGGTGCGAGCAGGAGAATCACCAGGACGACCACGGCCAGCAGCAACTCACCCGACCCCTGATATCCGGGCATGTTCAGCGTGACTCCCACGACGATCAACGCTCCGAGGGGAGCACCCCACGCCGATCCGCGGCCGCCGATGATGGGCATGAAGATCGCCAGGAACACCAGGTCCAGCCCGAAGGTCTCCGGTGTCACCGCTTGCACGGAGACGGTGAACAGCGCACCACCCGTGGACGCGATCGCCGCGCCGACGGCCAGCGCCACCACGGTCAGATGGGTCGGGGAGATCCCGGCGGACTGCACCGCCGGCGCATTCTCCCGCGCCGCGGACAGTGAAAGCCCCCACGCCGACCGGCGCAGCCGATCGATCAGCACCGCGACCGCGCAGACGAAGACGATCGCGGCCACCACCTGGGCGTAACGCGGTGGTTCCCAGCCGAACAGCGACGGCACCGGAATATTCGCGATCCCCGACGATCCGCCGGTGATGGAGGTGGCGTCGCCGAGCCAGTGCTCGAAGGCGATGGCGAACAACAGGGTGACGGCGGCGAGGTAGAACCCGGACAACTTCCTGGTCGCCACGGCGAGGACGAGGGCGACCGCGGCGGCGATCACCATTCCGGCGAGCCAGCCCCACCACGGCGAAAGTCCTTGTTTCACCGATAGATACGCGACAGCATACGCGCCGATGGCCGCATAGGCGCTGTAGGCCATGGACAGCGAACCGGCCAGCACGAACGGCAGGTACATACCGAGCGCCACCAGCGCGTAGGTGGCGGCCAGGAACACCAGGTCCTGCCGGTAGAGGCTGGGACCCATCCAGAGCAGTACCGCGGCGAGGACGGCCAGGCAGATACCCAGCTCCCCGAGTACGGTCCGCGCTGCGGCCGTACCGGTTCTGGTGGCCGGGGCAGCGGTTTCGGTGGTCGTGACAACAGCCATCACACCCGCACCTTTCGTTGGAACAGGCCTTCGGGCCGGAACGCGAAGAACACGAGGGCGACGAGGAAGATAGCGATCGAACTACCGGTCGCGCCGAAATAGAAACTGCCGAACACCTGCACCCAGCCGAGCGCGAGCCCGCCGACCAGGGGCGCCCACGGCTTTCCGGTGCCGCCGACGACCAGGGCGAGGAAGCCGGTGAGCGTCCAGGACAATCCGCTGGTGAACTGGGCGCCGGATTTGGCCGCGAAGATGATCCCCGCGATTCCGGCGATGGCGCCGGACAGGCCGAAGGCCCACAACCGGACACGGTTCACATCGACGCCGATCATCCGGGCCGCATCGTGGTTGTCACCGACCGCGCGCAACAGCTGGCCCGTGGCGGTGGAACGCAGCCAGAGCACGGTGGCGGCCAGCGCGACCGCGGTGACCAGGATGATGGTCGCCGTCGTACCCTGCACACCGACCGATCCGATGCGGAAGTCGGGCAGTCCGAGCAGATTCGGCACCGAGACCGGGGTCCGGCCGAAAACCGTGCCCGCCAGCTGCTGAATCGCGAACAGTGTCGCCGTGACGGCGACCAGGGCGGGTAGTTCGGCGCCGCCGGAGCGACGCTGCACGGGCCGCACCACCACGATCTCGGTGACCAGCGATATCCCCACTGCCACCGCGATACCCAGGATCGCGCCGAGCAGGATCGGCACACCCCAGTGCGCGGCGGCGTAGCCGGCGAGCAGTGCGGCAGCCATCGCATACGGGCCCGCGGCGAAGTTGAAGAACGAGGCGCCCACCACGACCAGATAGATCGACAAGGCGACGAGCGCGAAGAAACAGCCGATTTCGATGGCGGCGAGCCACAACTGCGGATCAGTCATCGACCGGCCCCCTTCGGCGTGCATTCCGGCTGGTATTCCGGCCAGGGGCCGGTGGGAACGTTATCGGGGCCGAATTCGACGAGCACCAGACCGCAGGCCGAATCGGGGGCGATATGGTCGTCCGGCGCGAACGACAGGGTCAGCGGTGCCTGCCCGAAGCTCGCCGGAACATCCCGGACCTGCTGCATCGCCTCGTTGAGACGATGCCGATCGGTATGTGTTCCGGCGAGTTCGATCGCCCGCGCCAGCAACATCACCGAGTCGTAGGCCTGGGCATCGTAGGCGGTCAGCGAGTAGTCCGGTCCCTTGACGGTCCGCAGCCAGTCCTGCAGTTCCGCGGTCCGGGGGTTGCTGTCGCTGAGACTGCCCATGTACACGAGGCCGTCGAGCGAACCCGGTGCCGCGAGTTTCCACGACTGGGGCTGGTTCCCGATCGACGCCAGCGAGAAGCGCTGCAACCCGGGCGCGAGCCGGTGCACCGTGTTCTGCGCGAGCAGTTCGAAGTTGCCGCCGACGCTCGCGACGAGCACCACATCGGGGTCGCTGTCGAGTAGCCGGCTCACCCCGGCGGTGAGGTCGGCAGCGTCGACGGCGGCTTTCGCGGTGCCGACGATATCGATGCACTCCCGCAATTTCGGGTAGAGCGTATCGAGAATGCCCGCGATCGCGGGACTGGAATCGGCCAGCACCCCGAGCCGCTTCTTGCCCTGTGCCGCGAACGCGCCGCAGTAGACGTCGGCGTACTGGGCCAGCGGATTGGGCACCATATACGCGTATTCGTTACCGGGTGGCCCGGCGACCGCATCGGTCAGCGCGGTCGGTGCGATGGTGACGACCTCGGTGGACTGCGATATCTGCTTGGCCTGCAACGCGGAACCGCTTCCCGTGGCGAGGATGACCGCGGAGGCGCCCTGGTCGACCAGTTTGCGGATGATGGAGGGCGTATTCGTCGGACTGCTCTCGTCGTTCTCCACCACCAGCCGGACCTCTTTACCGTTGATCCCGCCGTCGGCATTGAGCCGGTTCACCGCGGCGCGGACGGTATTGCCGGCGATCGTCGAATACGACGCTCCCGGTCCGGTCGAATCCTCGTCCATCCCGATAACGATGTAATCGTCCACCGGTTCGCGGACCTGGGCACATCCCGCCGGCAACAATGCCGCGGCCAGCACCCAGGCGAGTACCCGGGTACGTCTCATGAGACCACCACCAATCAAGCAGGTGCTTGGTATGAACCAAGCGATCGCTTGAGAGTGTGGCCTGTGCCACTGCTTCTGTCAACAAGTTCCTGTGCGCAGCATGGGCACGAAGCGGGCTACGGCTCGTCGACCAGGCGTTTCGCCAGCTCATCGAGCCGGTGCTCGATCCGGTCGAGCCGGTCGATGATCGGCCGGTCGGCACTGTCCGGTCCGCTGCTCGCCACGTCCGCCGGGGCGGCACCACCGTCGACAAAAGCCGCCACCACGGTGTCGGTCACCTCGTCGCGCCGCTCCGACAGATGTTCGCGGTGATACCGGATCGACCACCACACGCCTTCACGCAGCATTCGCGCGAAATCGACCGGGTCGAGCCCGGCGCGTAGTTCCCCGTTCGCGCTCGCCCGGGTGGCCGCATCGATCCAGAAGGTATGCGCCGTACGCACCGCATCCGCGATCGCATCGGGCGCGCCCGGCCCGTGGTACGACATCTCGTTCTGATAGATCTCGGTGGCATACGGATGCATCTCGGCGATCTCGATCGACGAGTAGACGAGCGCGCGCAGCTCTTCGCGCATCCCGCTCACATGTGGCAGTACGGAGCGGTAGCGGGAGTTCAGATCGGTCAGGAAATCGTCGAGTATCGCGAACGCGATCGCATCCTTCGACGGGAAATGGTGGTAGAGGCTGCCGGACAGCATGCCGACCCCCTCCGCGATATCCCGGACGCTGGTGCCCGCCACTCCGTTCTCGACGAACAGCCCGGCGGCAACACGTTTGATCTGATCTCGGCGGCTGACCACCCGCTCATCCTTCCTGCCGATTGCCGCTACTGTCGAGCGGCCGTGCCTCGGAGTGGGACAGTGTGGTCGCGACGGCCGCCGGTGGGGCGCCGAGTGCACGCGCCCGGGAGTGGGGCAGGAGCGCACGCCGATATCGAAGCTGCCCCTGGTCGCCGAGCGCATTCCGGCTTCGGCAACGGCGTCGACGCGGCCCTGGTGATCACACCGCGACGGCGGGCAACTCTGTCGCCGGAACCGGGCGACGGGCAGGATCGGGCGAGGGCACGGCGGCGACGAGCGCGCGGGTGTGGGACCGGCGCGGGTTGGTGAATACGGTGTCGACCGGGCCCACCTCCAGTACCGATCCGGAGCGCAGCACCGCGACCCGGTCGGCGACCTGATGCACCACCGCCAGATCGTGGCTGATGAACAGGCAGGCGAATCCCAGGTCGCGCTGGATATCGGTGAACAGGGTCAGGACTTCGGCCTGGACGGAGGCGTCGAGGGCGCTGGTGGGTTCGTCGGCGATGAGCAGGCGTGGGCGCAGGGCGAGGGCACGGGCCAAGGCGACGCGCTGGCGTTGCCCGCCGGAGAGCTGGTGCGGGAATCGGCCGGCGAAGGCGGTGGGCAGGCGTACCGCCTCCAGGAGGTCGAGGACCCGCTGCCGGCGCTCGCGGGGTGTACCCACCTTGTGCACGTCGAGGGGTTCGCGAATGCCGGCGGCGATCGTGAGCCGGGGGTCGAGGGATGTCGCGGGATCTTGTGGCACCACCGCGATATCGCGGCGTAGTTCACGCAACCGGCGGGGTGACAGGGCAGCCAGTTCCTGGCCGTCGACGAGTACCCGGCCGCCGGTGACCGGTTCCAGACCGGTCGCGATCCGGCCGAGTGTGGTTTTCCCGGAACCGGATTCGCCGACCAGGCCGAGTACTTCGCCGCAGTGGACGGTGAGGTTCACCGATTCGACGGCACGGAAGGCGGGTTGCCCGTGGCGGGCCGGGTAGGTGACGGTGGCCGCGTCGAACTCGAGAACCGCGGGCGTGGCGGGCCCGGCGCCGGGTGCCGTCTCGCCGGAGTCTTCGGGCAGCCGGGGCACCGCGTCCAGCAGGGCACGGGTGTACGGATGGGTGGGGGCGTCGAACAGGGAATGCGTATCGCCGGTTTCGACGATCCGGCCGGCCTGCATCACCAGGACACGATCGGCGTACTGGGCTACGACACCCATATTGTGCGTGATCAGCAGGACCCCCATACCGGTGCGCCGGCGGATCCGGTCGAGCAGGGCCAGAATCTCGGCCTGCACCGTGACATCGAGCGCGGTGGTCGGCTCGTCGGCGACGAGGAGATCCGGTTCGCCCGCCAGGGCCAGCGCGATCGCGACCCGCTGCTTCTGCCCGCCGGACAACTGGTGCGGGTAATACTTCACCCGCCGGGCCGGATCGGGGATCTCGACCCGGTCGAGTAGTCCGACGGCGAGCCGATCGGCCTCGGCCGCCGATATGCGGCGATGGGCGCGGATCGCCTCGCGTAGCTGCCATCCCACCCGGCGTACCGGGTTGAGGGCGTTCTGCGGATCCTGGAAGATCAGCGCTACCTTGGTGCCACGTAACCGGTTCAGCTCGGTATCGGTGGCGCCGAGGATATCGGTACCGTCGAGGGTGATTGCCCCGGTGGCGGCGGCACCGGCGGGGAGCAGCCCCAGAATCGCGCGCGCGGTCAGGGATTTTCCGGAACCGGATTCGCCCACCAGGGCCGCGATCTCACCGCGGTCGACCGCGAACGAGATTCCGTCGACCGCGGGATGGTTGTGCCCGAAGGCGAGACCTAATGCGCGGACGGTCAACAGGGCGGTGGACGCCGGGACGGGAGTGGGCACGGGAAGCTCCTTCGAGCCGGTGGGGTCACTGCCGCCGGGACCGGGCGGCGAGTGCTTGGGAGATCAGCAGCAGGCCGAGCACGAGCACGACCACGACGGTGAGCGGGCCGACCACGAAGAACGGAGAATGGTAGGCGCTCTGGGCTCCCTCTTTGATGAGGGTGCCCAGCGAGGGCGTCGGCGGGGTGACACCGAGCCCGAGGAAGCTCATGGCGCCTTCGATGAACACGGCGACCGACATGGCCAGGGCGAGCTGGACGGTCAGCGGCTCCAGGCAGTTGGGCAACACATGTCGCCGCAGGATCCAGCGCTCACCGGCCCCCAGTGCCCGGGCCGCTTCGACATAGGGCAGCTGCCGCACGGTGAGTACCGAGGTGCGGGTGAGGCGGCCGAATACCGGGATCTCGGCCAGCACGATCACGATGCCGATGGTGCCCACACCTGGGCCGGCGATCATGGTCAGGGCGATGGCCAGGATGATCGTGGGGAAGGCGAGGATCAGGTCGAACGACCGCTGGATCGCGGTATCGACGCGCCCGGAGTGGGATGCGGCCAGTCCGAGCAGTGCGCCGAGCGCCGCGCCGATCGGTACCGCCAGGAAGATCACGAGTAGATCGATCCGGATGCCGTACAGGGTGCGCGAGAGGATATCGCGGCCCACCGAGTCGGTGCCGAACGGATGCGTACCGCTCGGGCCGCTCAGGGTGGCGCCGGCGAACTGCTGATCCGGTGCGTGCGGTGCGAGCCAGGGGGCGAGCAGCCCGGCTACGGCCACGAGCGCCACCAGGATCAGCCCGGCCAGGCCGCGACCGGTGCGCAGTGCGCCCCAGCGGCTGTCCCGGTCGTTCTCGTCGGTTCCGGGGGCCTCGTCCGCAGGTGCGGGCCGGATGTGCAGAGTCATACCGTGGCTCCCAGCCGGATTCGCGGATCCAGTGCGGCGTTCACCAGATCAGTGATCAACTGCACGACCACGAACAGGACCACCGAGAACAGCAGCATCACCTGCACCACCGGGTAGTCCCGGCCCGAGATCGCGCGTTCGATCAGATGCCCGAGTCCCGGCCAGGCGAAGATCGCCTCCACCAGAACGGCGCCGCCGAGCAGATGTCCGATCTGGATGCCGAGCACGGTGACGGTGGCCGGTAGCGCATTCGGCAAAACCTGGGTGAGCACGATGCGATGACGCGGAATGCCGAGCGCCCGGGCGGTGGTGACATACGGTTCGGCGAGCTGGCTGCGCAATGATTCGGTGAGGAAGCGGGTCAGCGCCGCAGCGATCGGCAGGGCCAGGCAGACTGCGGGCAGGATCAGATACTGCGCCGAGATCGCCGGGTCGTCGAGGAAGCCGTGGCGCGGGATACCGCCCGCGGGCAGCACCATCCAGACCACACCGAACAGCACCACCAGGATCGTGCCGGTGACGAAATTGGGGACGGCCACCGCGACGGTGCCGAACGCGGTCACCACACTGTCGAGCCATTTCCGGCGGGCGATCACCGAGCCGGTGGCGGCGGTGAACGCGATCACGATCGCCAGCAGCAGCGCGGTCACCGCGAGGAGCAGCGTATTGCCCAGGGCGTCGAGCAGCAGGGTGCCGATATCGCCGCCCAGGATCAGTGAGCGCCCGAAATCGAGGGTGGCGATATCGCCGATCCAGGCGAAGTACTGACCGAACTGGGAGCCGGTGAGCCCCAGTTCTTCTCGTAACGCGGCCAGCGCTTCCGGGGAGGAATCCGGGCCGGCCAGGATCAGTGCCGGATCGCCCGGGACCAGCCGCAGCAGCGTGAAGATCACCACCGAACCGGCGGCCAGGACGAGTAGTGCGGACGGAATCCGCCGCAGACTGTAGTTCAGCAATGTGGTCAGCTCCCCAGGTAGGCGTCGCTCAGGTCGAGCTCGGACCGCTTCGACCAGGTCACACCATGCAGAGCGGGCGACATGGCGAGCTCGTTCTCCTTGTTGAACAGTTCGATCACGAAGACGTTGTCGAGCAGTTCGGTATTGAGTGCCCGGTAGGCGTCCTGCGCTTCGCGGCTGTTCGGATCGACAGCGCGCCACGCGGATTCGACCGCGCGGAGATAGTCCGGATCGGTGAAGTTGGAGGTGTTCTTGTGCGCGTTGAACGGGAAGGCGCCGGTCGGCAGTGTTACCGGGGTGTACTGCGTGTAGGTGTGGGCGGTGATCCACAGGCCGCCGAAAGTGCCGCCGATGAGATGTTCCAGGGTGGTCGGGTAGTCCATCGGCTGGAGCGTGGTCTCGATCCCGGCGGCGGCCAGATCGGCCTGGATGATCTGGGCGACGGCCTCGGAATCGAGCGAACCCGTGGTGTAGCTGATCGGAATCACCGGAATTTCACCGGCTTCGGCGACCAGCGCCCGGGCCCGCTCCACATCGTGGCCGTAGGTGGTGTTGCGGCTCGCGTCGTAGGCGGGGGAGTAGTCGGGCCACGGCAGATCGGCGACTGTTCCGTGCCCCTGGTAGACATCGCCGAGAAGACGATCGGAATCCACCGCGTACGCGATCGCCCGGCGCAATCGGACATCGCTCAACCCGGGTGCCCGCACATTCGCGCCGAGATACCAGTTGTGCGCGACTCCCGTCTGCGTCACGACCTGGAGCGCGGATCGGGCGGCCAGCGCGTCCGCGTCCCGCGGCGCGACCGAGAGCAGCAGGTCGAGCTGGCCGGTGCGCAGCTGTGAGATACGGGTCTGTGGATCGGGCACGATCACGTATTCGACCCCGTCCAGATGAGGTGCGCCGCCCCAATAGTGTTCATTGGCCTCGAAATCCATCGACACACCCGGTTTCCAGCCCGTGAACCGGAAGGCACCGGTGCCGTTGTAACCGCGGCCGGTGTCGAAATCCGCGAGCGTGTGGCGGTCGATGATCGGGACGATTTCCAGGAGATCCAGGATGTTCCCGGCCGGCTGGGCGAGTTCGAGCGTTATCGCATGCGGGTCGGCGGTGTCGTAGCCGGTGATCAAGGCGGCGGTGCGGGCGAGCTGGCCGGCGCGAGTGGGGTCGGCGTAGGTGGTGAGGCTGAACTGCACGTCCGCGGAGGTGAAGGGCCGGCCGTCGTGGAAGGTCACATCGTCACGCAGCTCGATATCGACGGTCCGGCCGTCCGGAGCGACCTGCCAGGATTCGGCCAGTGCCGGTTGCGCATCCAGGCTGTCCGGGGGATAGGTGATCAGTGTGTCGTAGACCAGGCCGGTGATCATCGTCTGCGCCGGCGCACCCGCGTACAGGGAGGCCGGGGTGAGATCGCCGGCATCGCCGATCCGCAGCACGCCACCCTCGGTGACCTCCGCGCCGGCCCCGGAACCCGCCCGGTCCACCGCGGACCGGCACCCGGCCAGGGCGAGGATCGCAGCCAGGCACAGGGCGAGAACCGGAAGGGCGCGTACGGACGTGGTGCGGCTGAACACGGGAAGTCCTTTCGAGGCCGGTCGGACCGGCCCCGCGGATGCGGAACCGGTCCGACCGGGCAGCGGATGGATCAGGCGTCGAATCCGGGGAAACGATCCACGGGATCGACGATCGAGAAATGCGAGGCATCACCGGTGCGGATACGGCTGGGCTCGTTGTCCACCGAGACCGGGATATCGCCGGCCAGCGTCACCCGGTGCACGCTGCGCTTGTGGTCGCCGTAATCGGCGATCCCGTAGTGCTGGGTGGCGCGGTTGTCCCAGATCACCAGATCACCCGGGGTCCAGGCCCAGCGCAGGGTGTTCTCCAGGCGGACGATGCGATCCTGCAGCAGCTGGAACAGCGCCGCCGATTCCGAGGTCTTCAGACCCACGAAGTTTTTGACGAAATGGCCGAGCAGCAGCGACTTCTCACCGGTTTCGGGGTGAATCCGCACCACCGGATGTTCGGTTTCGAACACGATGCGGGTGAAGTTCTGCATATGGTTCGAGGCGGCGATACCCCGGGCCTTGGGGTCGGCGTGGACGCCGGCGTAGTCGTATTCGTTGCTGTGCACCGCCCACAACTTCTCGACCAGCGCCTTCAGCGGTTCGGGCAGCTGATCGTAGGCTGCGGTGGTGGAGGCCCAGGTGGTGGCGCCGCCGTAGGGCGGGATATCCACGGCGCGCAGGATGGACGCCTTCGGGATGCGGTCGATGAAGGTGACATCGGTATGCCAGCTGTTCGCGGCGCCCTCGATCACGAGCGTCCGATTGTCCTCGGAGGTGAGGGTCGGATGTGTGGTGGTCGGCGAGCCCAGCGTCGAGGCGAACCGGTATTGGGTGTCGTCGTCGACATGGTGCTGGCCGCGGAAAACCACCACCTTGTTGGTGGCCAGGGCGTAGCGGATGGCGAACGCGGTCTCGCTGCTGATATCGCCGGAGATATGGACGCCCTCGATGAGCGCGCCGATATTCTCGCCCAGCTTGGTGACGGTGATACCGCCGGCGGCGTAGATATCGGCTGCGGTGACGGGACGACTCTCGGTGGTGGTCACGGTGGTCTCCTGACGGTCGAACGGTGGGTCGGCCCCGGATCGGATCAGGCCGGAAAGCAGGCCGAATGTCAAAGTAATCGCGCCGCATTAATTTGATAATGAATGCGATCCTGATGATTCTTTGCTTGCGCGCATCACGCGGAATGGGTTCTCCGGCGACGCGGCCGGGCGGCGAGCGCGCTGCTCAGCGGCGGTCCGGCCGGGAGCCGGAAACCGTTGCCGGGGCGGTAGGGTGAACGCCCATGACCGCCAGACGCGGCCGCTACGGTGCGGGTGAAGGAACCCGGGTACTCCTGATAGAAACAGCTGAGCGCCTGTTTGCGCGCCGGGGCTACGACGGTGTCACCCTCGCCGATATCCGCAACGCCGCCGGGCAGCACAACGCCTCGGTGATCGGGTACTACTTCGGTTCCAAGGAGAATCTGCTGGGCGCGATTTTCGCGCACCGGCTGCCCTCGATCAGTGCCGACCGGGAAGCGCTGGCCGCGAGTTCGCGGGCGGGCGACGGCGCACCGACAACCCGCGCGGCCTTGTGGATCATGGTGCAACCGCTGGCGAATACGCTGCGCGACGGCAACAACTACGTCGGCCTGCTCGACCGGCTGATGGAAACCGAAATCCTCGCGCGCACCTTCGGTTCCGTCGATCCGGAGATGACCGCGAGTGGGTTCGGGGTGAACCGCGCCCTGCACGCTGCACTCGACGATCTGCCGGAAGAGCTGCGCCGGCAGCGGATCGGCATGGTGTACGAGAGCGTGCTGCACACCCTGGCCCGCTACAACCGCTCCGGCACCGCGCCGGATCGAGGCGAGCTGTCGTCTCTCATCGATGCATGGGACGGTTTACTGCACGCACCGGCGTCCGATGAGACGCGATTGATCCGCGACGGTATCCGGACATAGCAGACCGTCCGGGTAACTCACGGGCCACCGATATATCGGGCGACGGTCCTGGGAAACCTCACAAGGGACTCCCGAACCGCCGAAAATAAGCAGACGCGGCGATAGGCTCCGGCGGCAATAGGTCCAATTAGTTTGTCCGACAGGAGTATCCGTTGCGCCACCTCCTCTTGACCCGCTGGATACCGAGAGCTGCGGGTAGAGCAGCCGCGACCGTTGTGTGCACTGTATTCGCGCTGGCGACTCCGGCGACGGTCGCCGCGGCCGAACCCGCCCCGAGCGAGAACGGCAGCGCACCGGCAGCGTGCTCGACGGCACCCACCTCGGTGACCCGCGAGATCGCCGGTCAGCCGTATCTGCTCCGCGTCCCGAATGGATTGACCGGTCCTGCGCCGCTGCTGGTGGCCCTGCACGGCGGCGGTAGCAATCCCGGAAAGCATGAGCGTGAATCCGGATGGACGGGATTCGCCGGGCAACAGAAGTTCATCGTCGCCTACCCACAGGGCGGTAAGGACGATATCGGCGATCCCAACCGGCCCGATGACCGCAGCTGGTATTACGAGAACGGCGACCGCCGCGACGTCGACTTCCTCTTGGGCGTCATCGCCGATATCCAGGCGAACTGGTGCGTCGACACGAAACGGGTCCATCTGGCCGGCCACTCCAACGGCGGCCAGATGACCTCCCGGATGGCATGCGCGGCTTCACCGCAACTGGGCGCGGTCGCAATGTATGCGGGTGGCTCGCACGGCGGATGCGAAGACGGCGTCCCGGTACGCAAGCTGTCGTTCGGCTTCTTCACCGCCGATAACGACTTCACCCAGCCTACGGTCTTCGCGGCGCACCTCCAGTGGCGCGGCACCATCGGCTGCAGCAACAATGCGGCGACCGAGACCGGACCCGATGTGGCCGAGGGATTTCGGTATTCCTGCGAACAGGGCGCCAACGTTGTGTGGCGCAAGTACAAGGCCGGCGGCCACGGATGGCCCGGCGGCAACCCGGGCGTCGACCTGCGCAACCGCATATGGCAGCTCTTCCAGAACCATCCACTGCCCTGACACCCGGCCGGGCACCGGCCTCTGCAAGGTGTCTTCGCCGGCGCCTGGCCTATCGCAGCTCGAAGCCGAGCAACAGCCACGCCGTACTGCGCCCCCGGACCAGATGGCAGGGTCGGAGGTGATGCGACCAGTGCCTGTCGCAGTATTGCGACGGCGACCTCCGATGGTGCGGTCAGGCCGGTGCCGCGCACGTGGAGTGTGCTCGGGCGGCGGGTATTGCCGGTGATGCGGGGACTCTGTCCCGCATAGACTGGACGGCATACCTGTGCTGCCCCGAGATTCGGAGAATCGTTATGACCGGCGAAGTCCCGTCCGATGATCTCAGGCTCGCCGATTCCGATCGGCTGCACGCGCTCAACGTGCTGGCCGAGCACTATGCGGCCGGCCGGCTGAGCACGCAGGAGTTCTACGATCGCTCCGGTGAGGTCGCGGTGGCTCGCACCTTGGGGGCTGCCGGCACGTTGTTTCGCGGGCTGCCGGGGGGCGTCCCGTTGGAGAATGTGGATGGGCAAGTGCGTGTGGTTGCCGCCGGGCCGGAGGCGATACCGGCGGGTCCCGCGGAGGCCGAACTCGCGACATTGCGTAGCCGGGGTGCGCTGGTCGAATCGCTGGACTGGCTGATCATCGGGGCGACACTGGTCGCTTTTCTCGTTCTGCAGCTGGTGGTGGACTGGGACCACGCCTGGCTGGTCTGGCCGTCGCTGATCGTCACCCTGAGTATCCCCCGGGTAGTCCTGCGGTTCAGCGACGACGAGGAGGAGATCTACGAGGAGTTGAAGGAATCCGACGCCGCCGCGCGCAAGAAGCGGTTACGCAAGGCGGCCGAGCGGATCCGCCAGCTCGAGACCGGACGCGATCAGGACCGGAACTGATGGTCTGCTGTCCGCACGGCGGCCAGGGGTGCGCGAGCCGATCACGGAGGCACACCTGTGGTGGCCGTATGCTCTACAGCACCCGCCCAGCGTCCCTCAGGGCGTGTCCGGCAACCTCGGACACGCTGTCAGTCGCCGATTCGCTCGCCGGATACGGGATGGAAGAGGTGGACGGTGGCGTCCGGGTGGACCGCCATCGTCGCGTTTTCCGCGAGTTTCGCCGGTGACCTGGTCGCCGACCGGGCGACGAAGGTGATCGGCGATCCGTTGGGTGCGGGGTTGGATCCGCTGGTGCCGCGTGCGTAGACGTAGGATTCGCTGCCCAGTTCCTCGACCAGTTCGACGACCACGGCGAAGCCGGTGCCGTCCCGGCGCAATTCGAGCTGCTCCGGGCGGATCCCCACAGTGACCGTATCCAACCCGGTGCCGGCGAGAGCAGTGATAGCGGCACGGGGCAGCTCCAGGGTGGTCGCCCCGATCTCGACTCCGCCGGCGGTGAGGGCGGCGGTGAACAGGTTCATGGCGGGGGAGCCGATGAATCCGGCGACGAAGGCGTTTGCGGGACGGTCGTAGAGTTCGGTCGGCGTGCTGAACTGCTGGAGCCGGCCGGATTTCAGTACCGCGACCCGGTCGCCCATCGTCATGGCTTCGACCTGGTCGTGGGTGACGTAGACGGTGGTGGTGCCGAGGCGGCGTTGTAGTGCGGCGATCTGGGTGCGGGTCTGGACCCGGAGTTTCGCATCCAGGTTGCTGAGCGGTTCGTCCATGCAGAACACGCGCGGTTCGCGGACGATGGCGCGACCCATGGCGACTCGTTGCCGCTGCCCGCCGGAGAGTTTGCCCGGTTTGCGGTCGAGGTATTCGGTGAGGTCGAGCAGTTTCGCGGCCTCGGCGACCCGGCGCTTACGTTCTTCGTGCGGTATCCCGCGCATCTTGAGCGCGAAGCCCATGTTCTCGCCGACCGTCTTGTTCGGGTACAGCGCGTAGTTCTGGAACACCATCGCGATATCCCGGTCCTTCGGGGCGACACCGACCATATCCTCGTTGTCGATTGTGATGGTGCCGCCGTCGATTTCCTCCAGCCCGGCGAGCATACGCAGGGCCGTGCTCTTCCCGGACCCGGACGGGCCGACCAGGACGACGAATTCACCGTCGCCGATATCGAGATTCAGCGAATCGACCGCGAGCTGGTCGGCGCCCTGGTAGACGCACGACGCGTTCTTGTACGAGATCTCGGCCATAACGGTTACTCCTGATTCTGCAAGGCGGGGAAGTTATTTGATCGCGCCGAACGACAGGCCGCGCACGAGTTTGTTCTGCGCGATCCACCCGGCCGATACCACGGGTAGGGCGGTCAGCACGGCCGCTGCCGAGAGCTGCGCCCAGTACAGGCCCTGACCGGTGATGAAACCGACCAGGAATACCGGGACCGTCTGCGCCTGAACGGCCGTCAGATTCACCGCGAAGAAGAATTCGTTCCAGGAGAAGATGATGCAGATCAGCGCTGTCGCGGCGATCCCGGGGGACACCAGCGGCAGGATCACTTCCCGGACCGAGGTCCACAGGCCGGCGCCGTCCATACTCGCGGCTTCGAGTAGTTCGCCGGGAACCTCGAGGAAGAACGAGCGCATCATCCACACCGCGATCGGCAGATTCATGGCTGTGTAGAGGATGACCAGCGTCCAGATATTGTCGAGCATCCCGATATCGCCGACGATCACATACAGCGGGATGATCGCCGCGACCACCGGCAGCATTTTGGTGCTGATGAAGAAGAACAATGCATCCCTGGTTTTACGCACCGGCCGCAGGGACAGGGCGAACGCCGCGGGGATCCCGAGCAGCAGGACCAGTAGGGTCGAGATACCGGTCGCGAAAACGGAATTCAGTAGGGTCGTGCCGATACCGCTGTCCAGGACATCGCGGAACTGCTGCAGTGTCGGGGTGAAGAACAGTTTCGGCGGGTCGGTGTAGGCGTCGCCTTCCTCCTTGAAGGCGGTGAGCACCATCCACAGGACGGGAAAGAAGAAACCCAGCGCGATCACCCAGGCAAGAACCGCCCACACCGAGTCACGGGCGCGACGCCGGGCGGGCCGCACAGGTGTCGCCGCGGTGTCGTCGATATATGCGGTAGCAGCGGTACGCATCAGGCCGCCTCCTCGTTCCCGGTGAAACTCTTGAAGATCAGGCGCAACGCCAGGGTCGAGACGATGATGGTCGCGACCACGGTGACCACGCCCATGGCGGCCGCCTGCCCGATATCGAATCCGAGGAACGCGCGCTGGTAGATGTAGTACGGCAGGTTGGCGCTGGCGACCCCCGGCCCACCGGAGGTCATCATGTACACGGCGTCGAAGGTGTTGACCAGGTAGATCGCGCCGAGAACGGCGCCCAGTTCGATGAAGCGGCGCAGATGCGGCAGGGTCAGTTCGCGGAAGATCGCGAACGCACCGGCGCCGTCGACCCGGGCCGCCTCGACGATATCGCGGGGCATGGACTGCAATCCGGCGAGGATGAGCAGCATCATGAACGGCGTCCACTGCCAGACCAGGTTCGCCATCACCGCCGGGAGCGGGAATTTGCTGATCCAGTCGATCTCGCCGACGCCGAACGGCTGCAGTGCGAAATTGACCAGGCCGAAGACGGGGTCGAGCATCGTTGTCTTCCAGATCAGGGCCGCGGCTACCGGGGTGATCAGGAACGGGGTGATCAGCAGTGTGCGCACGATTGGGCGCCCGAAGAATTTCCGGTCCAGCAGCAAGGCCAGCAGCAGTCCGAGGATGACCGAGATCACGACGGTACCGGCGATCATGAGCACCGTATTCAGTGCGACGGTGCGGAATTGACTGTCGGAGAAGACGTCGATGTAATTGTTCAGGCCGTTGAACTGCTGCGATCCGGGGCGCACCAGGTTCCACGATTGGGTCGAGTAGTAGACCGTCACCAGGAACGGGATCTGGGTGACGACGATCATGAAGATCAGGGCGGGCAGCAGCGGACCGCGGCGCCGCCAGCCTTCCGCGCGGGAGACGGCGCGGCGTCCCGGCGGCGGTATCGCTTTTTCGGGCCCGGGGCCGGCCGGGGGAGCTTCTGCTGTGGTGGTGCTCGACATGGCTACTGCGCCTCCCGGTAGGTCTCGCCGACGACCTCGGCATACTGCTGCGCCTGTTCGAGCGCTTCACGGACGCTGATCCGGCCGGCGATCGCGGCGCTGATCTGCTGACTGACCCGGGTACCGAGATCCTGGAATTCCGGAATCGTCAGGAACTGCACGCCCGTATAGGGGACCGGTTCGACCGTCGGGTTCTCGGGATCGGCCTTTTCCATCGCCGCCAAGGTGGGTGGGCCGTAGGCGGCGGCCGCCTGTTCGTACTCCGGAATCGCATAGGTGGACAACCGGCTACCCGGCGGCACCCGCTCCCAGCCGAGTTCGTTGCCGACCATCTCGAGATAGTCCTTATCGGTCATCCAGGACACGAACTTCCAGGCCTCGTCGGGTTTATCGCTGGTGGTCGGAATACCCAGCGACCACGAATACAGCCAGCCGGTATCGGATTTCACCGCAGCGGGAGCCGGGGCGTAGCCGATCTTGCCGACGACCCGGCTCGCGGCGGGATCCTCGAGGACCGATACCGCGGCGGTCGAGTCGTACCACATGGCCGTGCGGCCCTGGGCGAGCTGTGTGGCGCATTCGCTGAAACCGCTCGTCGCGGCGCCCGATTGCCCGTGGTTGCGGACCAGATCGACGTAGAACTGCACCGCCCGCACCGTCTCGGGGCTGGTGAGCTGCGCGTTCCAGTTCTCGTCGTACCAGCGTCCGCCGAAGGCGTTGATCACCGTGTTGAGCGGGGCGAGCATTTCGCCCCAGCCGGGTTTACCGCGCAGGCAGATACCGGAGGTCTCACCTGGTGCGTCGAGGGCGGCGGCGTATCCGGCCACCTGTTCCCAGGTGGGTTCGGCCGGCATGTCCAGGCCGGCCTGTTCGAACAGGTCCTTGCGGTACATGAGGAACGAGGACTCACCGTAGAACGGGACCGAATACATACTGCCCTCGTAGGACAGCGATTCTCGCAGTGAGGGGATGAAATCTTCCTCGTCGTAGCCGGGTGTCCGGGCGGCGTATTCGGAAAGGTTGGTCAGCCAGCCGTTTTCTGCCCATTGCGGGGTTTCGTAATTGCTGATCATCACCACATCGAATTCACCGCCGCCGGTGGCGACCGATGCGGTGATCTTCGCTCGCGCCTCGTTTTCCGAGAGCGAAACGAATTTGAGTTCGATACCGGGGTTTTCGCTTTCGAACCGGTCGGACAGGGCGATGGCGTCCTGCATCTGTGAGTTCGAGATGATTGCGATGGTCACCGCATCGGCTCCGCCGCCGACGAAGGAGCCGGCGCCCGCACAACCGGACAAGGTCAGCGTCGTCGTTGCCGCGATCGCGGCGGCCAGATATTTCGAACGAATCCTCATCGGGGCGCTGCCTCCTTGTGTTCTACCAGCCACCGCGCGGTGTCGATATCGGTGACCGCGATATCGGCCAGCCCTGCGTTGAGTGCACCGAGAATCGCCTCATGTTTGGATGCACCGCCGGATACCAGCACGGCGGCCGGGCATGCGCGTACCGCGTCGAGCGGGACCGATACCGTGCGGGCGGTGAGCGAACTGTCGATATCGGCGCCCTCGCGGGTGTAGAACCGCCCGCCCATCTCGCCGACGGCACCCAGTCTGCGCAGTTCGTCCAGTAGGGCGGTATCGAGGTAGCTGCCCTCGAACAGGGTTGTCGCGGTGGAGACCGGTCCGATTCCGAAGATCATCACATCGGCGTTGCGGCCGACCTCGAGCGCGCGGCTCATCAGCGAATCGTTGTGCAGCGCGGTGACCGTCGCCGCGTCGGCGTACAGCGGCGCGTGCAGCCGGACCGGGTCGGCCTGCAACAGCTGCGCGCAGGTGCCGAGGGTGAAATCGACACCGGTCTGATAGTTCGTGGTGGTCATCGACCCGTCCAGTTGGACGACAGTCGCGCAGCGCGCGGACCGTGGTTTGAGCGCCTGCGCCACGGCGACGGTTTCCGGACCCCAGGTGAAGCCGAGGGTGTCTCGTTCGCGCAGTCGCCGCGCGAGCACACCGACCGCGGCCCGGCCCAGCGCGTAGTACCCAGCCGGTGATCCGTCGGGTACCGCATTGGTGACGACGGCTTCGGTGAGACCGAAGATCTGCTCGAGCTCGCGTTCGAGTTCGGTGTGCACGGTCGCACTCAGCTCGTCCGGGACGCTGATCTCGATACGGATCAGTCCCTGCGCGCGAGCCCGGGCGATGAGCCGGCCGGCCGTGGGCCGCGATACTCCGAGTTTCGCGGCGATCTCGGCTTGGGTGGCGCCCTCCAGGTGGTAGAGCGTTGCCGCGCGCAGTGCCAGCCGGACATCTTCGGATGCGAGCGGACGGGGCGGCTCGGTGGTCACGGGCACTCCTCGGTGAGCGGGCCGGTCGGCGGCCGGATCGGGGAACGGACCCGGCTCGAGGCGGCATCCCGGCGGTGCCGCGGTGAGCCGAACATCCGTGAGCAGATGATCAGACCATGAACGGGTGCTCACACAAGGTAGCATTCCGATTGTGACGTACACAACAGAAATCCGCCGGAGGGCTTGACAGGTGGGTGCCGGAAGCTCGGAAAGGAATGCGATGCAAGGACAATCGGTGCTTTCCGGACCGGTGCGGTTGTGCGCCGCGGCGATCGAGAAACTCGCCGGGGTCGTCTCCGTACCGTCCTACGACCGATCCGGGATCGAAACCGGCATCGTGCATTTCGGTGTCGGCGGGTTCCACCGGGCCCACCAGGCGATGTATCTGGATCGGCTGCTAGAACTGGGCGAGGCTCGCGACTGGGGGATATGCGGGGTCGGGGTCCTTCCCTCCGATCGGCGTATGCGCGATGTCATGCGCGAACAGGACTGCTTGTACACGCTGTCGGTCACCCATCCCGACGGCACCTGGGAGACCCGGGTCGTCGGTTCGATCGTGGAATATTTGTATGCGCCCGATGATCCGGAGGCCGTACTGGCGAAACTCGCCGACGAACGCACCCGCATCGTCTCGCTCACGATCACCGAGGGCGGCTACAATTTCTCGGCGGCGACCGGTGCATTCGATGCGCACAACCCGGCGATCGTCGCCGATCTCGCGCCCGGGGCCGTCCCCGCTACCACCTTCGGGATCGTCGTCGAAGCGCTGGCCCGGCGCCGGGAGCGCGGACTGATGCCGTTCACGATCATGTCCTGCGACAATATCGAAGGCAACGGGCAGATCGCCCGGACCGTCTTCACCGCGTTCGCCCGGCTGCGCGACCCGGAATTGGCGGAATGGGTCGAGCGGACCGGCGCATTTCCCGATTCCATGGTCGACCGGATCACCCCGGCCTCGACCGCCGGAACAGCCGCGGAAGTAGCGCGGCGCTACGGGATCGACGACGGTTGGCCGGTGGTGACCGAGCCGTTCACGCAATGGGTGCTGGAGGACGAATTCCCCCTCGGCAGGCCCGCCTACGAGAAGGTGGGTGTCCAAACCGTTGCCGATGTCGCGCCGTACGAGCTGATGAAACTCCGCCTGCTGAACGCGAGCCATCAGGCGCTGGGCTATCTCGGCTACCTCAGCGGATACCGGCTGGTCCACGAGGCCGCGCAGGATCCGGTGTTCGCGCGATTCCTGTTGCGGTACATGGATTCCGAGGCGACCCCGACGCTGCGTCCGGTGCCCGGTGTCGACCTGGACGTGTACAAGCGCACCCTGATCGAACGGTTCGCCAACCCCGCCATCGGCGATACCATCGCCCGCTTGTGCGCCGATTCCTCGGACCGAATCCCCAAATGGCTGCTGCCGGTGGTGCGCAGCCGGTTACGCGATGGTGGGGATATCACCTGCGCGGCGGCGGTGGTCGCCGGCTGGGCCCGGTATGCCGAGGGCGTGGACGAGCGGGGTGAACCGATCGAAATCGTCGATCCGCTGCGGGAGCGTCTCGGTGCGCTGGCCCGGAGGCAGCGCGCGCAACCCACGGCGTTCCTCACCGAACGCGGCGTATTCGGTGAGCTCGTCGACGAGCCGGCCTTCGTCACGCCCTACCTGGCCGCATTGCGGTCCCTGCACGAGAACGGCGCGCATGCGACGGTCGCGGCCTCAGCCGAGCAGTGGTGAACCGTCGGTGAGATCGCGGACGGCCTCGTACCGTTCCCGGATATGCGGGGCCGGTGCCGCCTCGTGAACCGTGGCGGCCGGGCGAGGCCACGGTGGCGGGGTGGTCGCGCCCGATAGTGCCCAGGCGGCTTGGCGGGCCGCGCCGTCGGCGACATATTCGCCGGGTTCGGGTACCGCGACCGGCATCCCGAAGATCGCCGGGGCGAGTTCGCGGACGGCCCGCGAACGCGCGCCACCGCCGACGAGCAGTACCCGGTCTGTGCGCACACCCTGCGCGCGCAGCCGATCGAGACCGTCGGCGAGCCCGCACAGCAGCCCTTCGAACGCGGCCCGGGCGAAATGTCCCGGTGTCGCGTTGGCCAGGCGTAGTCCGTGCACTGCGCCGGTGGCGGCGGGCCGGTCGGGTGTGCGCTCACCACTGAGGTACGGGACGAGAACCAGGCCGTCACTCGTACTGTTCAGCGCGAGCTCGGCGAGACGCTCGTGATCGACACCGAGCAGCCCGGCCACCGCATCCAGCACCGGTGCGCCGTTGAGAGTGCACAGCAGCGGGAGCTGCCTGCCGGTGGCGTCGGCGAACGCGGCCACCGCACCCGAAGTGTCGCCGACGACGGTTGAGCTGACCGCCGAGACGACCCCCGACGTTCCGAGCGACACGATCACCTCGCCCTCGCGAGCGTCCAGGGCGAGAGCAGCGGCCGCATTGTCGCCGGTTCCGGGACCCAGCGCCGCGCCGGACGCGATTCTCGCTGCGGCGCCGGCGATCTCGTTCGGGGCGGCGACCCGGGGAAGCGCCGGCCGCCGGGTGCCGAAGGCGAGTTCGAGCAGATCGGGCCGGTATCGGTCCGTGGCTGTCGCGTAGTAGCCGGTACCGCTCGCGTCACCGCGATCGGTGACGATCGACTCGATACCTCCGGCGCCGGCCAGCTGCCAGCTCAGCCAATCGTGTGGGAGGCAGACGCCCGCTGTCCGATCGGCCGCCGCGGGCTCGTTATCGGCGAACCAGCGCAGTTTCGCCACCGTGATGGCCGCGAGCGGCACGACACCGACCTCCTCGGCCCACGCGCGGGCGCCGCCCAGTTCCGCGACGAGTTGTTGCGCCGCCGCCGCGGACCGGGTGTCGTTCCACAGCAGGGCGGGCCGGACACAGCTGCCGTCCTCGGCAAGGGGCACCATGCCGTGCTGCTGGGCGGCGACCGAGAGGGCGTCGATATCGGCGAGTCCACCGGCCGCGGCCGCCGCCCGCTCGAAGGCGGACCACCAATGCGCCGGGTCGATTTCGGTGCCCGCGGGATGGGCCGCGCGACCCTGCCGCAGCAACGCACCGGTCTCGGCATCGCGAACAACGATCTTGCACGACTGCGTGGACGAATCGACACCGGCAACGAGTGGCATGTGGTCAAGCGTAGGGGCCGCCGTGATCGCGTGGCCGGGCCGGCGCCGCCCGGAACGGGCTGCTGCGCCCCGGGCCACCTGCCCTGAACGCAGCGTGGGAAGTTTACGGCGACCTCGGCAAAACCATCCGTGCCGGAGGTGCGCAGTTCACACTGGGAGCGTGGACATGGACGACCTGGGTCTGTTCGCGGGCACCGATGGGGTGGTCGGCGAACAGTTGTCACTGGAACGCCGCGCGGCGGGTCTCACCTGCCTGGAGCTCGACAATGCCGCGTTCCTGCTGCCGGGGACGACCATGCATGCCGAACGGGGTGGAAAGCTGTCGCGTAGGTCGCTGGAGGCGATCGCCCTGGTACTCGGGTTCGACCCGGGGGAGTTCTCGCAGGCATGTGCGCGGGAGGTTCGGCGCCGGTCGAGTTGAGTGCCGGGCGGGTTCCGGCGCCGCGCTCAGGGGCGCGGACTCAATCCTGTGATGGCGAGCCGGAACAGGCGGTGGGCGCGGTCGGCGGGGTCGGGGAGGGATTCGGTGGCCAGGGTGATGCCGATGATGAGGGTGATCAACTCCGTGATGGTAGCGTCCGGGGTGACCGTCCCGTCACGGACCGCGCGATGGAGGAGCGGGTCGCCGGCCTCGTGAATCGTTGCCGCGCAGGAGTTCTCCTGTATCGAATCGGGTTCGAGGTCGTAGGACAGTGCGGCCGCCAGGCCCCGGGCCTCGACGCAGTAGGTCACGACATCGCCCAGCCAGTCCAGCAGCGCGGCCCGGCTGTCGGCGGCGCCGGTCAGCTCCGCGGCGCGTGCACGCAGGACCTCGACCCGTTCGTGGGAGACCGCTTCCAGTAGGTCGCGACGGGTGGGGAAGTGACGGCGCACCGTGGCCGAGCCGACCCCGGCGGTGCGGGCGATCTGCTCCAGTGAGGCCGCGGAGCCGTGGGCGGCGACCTCCGCCTGGGCGACCGCGAGGATGCGCGCGTAGTTGCGCCGGGCGTCGGCGCGCTGCTGATCCGGCATCGTTTTCCTCCCGGAATTGCTAAGTGGCGGTGCCCGCCGTATTCTAGCGGAAGCTAAACGGCGGGCCCCGCCATTTAGTGTTTCGCCGCGATGGAGGAGAACTCATGCCTGAAGAAACCGCGCCCGTCCTGGTAACCGGTGCCACCGGCAAACAGGGTGGCGCCACCGCCCGTGCACTGCTCGCGGCCGGTATTCCCATCCGCGCTCTGGTCCGCGATCCGGCCACCGAGCCGGCGCGTGCTGTCGCCGCGCTGGGGGCCGAACTGGTCGCGGGCGATCTGCGTGACCGGGATTCGATATCCCGGGCCGCGACGGGTGCCCGCTCGGTCTTCTCGATACAGCAGGCGCCGCTGACGGCATCCGGTTTCGACTTCGCCGGGGAATACGACCAGGCCGTCAACCTGCTGGAAGGTGCGCGGGCCGCCGGCGTATCGCAGTTCGTGCACACATCGGTCTCCGGCGCCGGTCGGCATACCGAGATCCCCGGCTGGGCGGAGGGTCGCTGGGACGCGGTCGCGCCGTCACTGAACACCAAACAAGCCATCGAAGAGCAGGTTCGCGCCGCCGGTTTCGACCGCTGGACCATTCTCAAACCGGGTTTCTTCATGGAGAATTTCCTTCCCGAAATGGCCTTCCTCTTCCCCCGTGGGATTTCCGGTGGCTTGGTGAGTGTCCTGAAACCGGATACGCGGCTGTCGCTGGCCGCGGTGGCCGATATCGGGCGGGCGGCAGCCGCGGCCGTCGCCGAACCGGAACGATTCGATCGAGTGGAACTGGAACTGGCGAGCGACTATCTGTCGATGACCGAAATCGCCGAGGTTCTCTCGGAAGCTCTCGGTACACCGCTGGCCGCCCCGGATATGACCGAGGAGCAGGCGGTGGCCGCCGGTATGCCCCCGATGGGTGCCTCCCATGCCTTCATGAACGTCGAGGGCCAGCCCGCCCGGCCGGAATACGCGCGGGCACTGGGGATTCCGCTCACCGGATTCGGGAGCTGGGCGCGTCAGCATATGCGCAGCTCATAAACCCCCAGCGGCAGCGGTGGCTTCCCCGCCGGACCGCCCTTCGCGCCCGGAGCATCGGCACAGGGATTGACAGTCCGGTCCCGCACCGATAATGTCGGCCGTCTCATGGGTACTTTGTTGTTCTTCCTGTAATCACACCCTCGACACGTCGAGCGCCACTCCGCAGATGAGTGAGCCTCCGCGTTTCTTCACCCACCACGCCTTCCGGCACGGCCGGTTCCTCTCGCGTGTGGGTTCCCGTGATCACGGCCATATGCCGGGAACAGGAGGACATATGCTCACTGCTGCTCAACTCACCCTCTCCGAAATCACCAAACGCTACGGTGACCGCACCGTTCTGGACCGCGTCTCGCTATCGATCCGGCCCGGCGAAACCGTCGGTATCGTCGGCGACAACGGGTCCGGTAAATCGACACTGCTGCGGCTGCTCGCCGGGCAGGAACTGCCGGACAACGGCGAGGTCCGCGTTTCGGCGCCCGGCGGGATCGGATACCTACCGCAAACACTCGCACTGCCGGATACCGCGACCGTCGCCGACGCGATCGACCTGGCGCTGGCCGATATCCGCGAACTGGAAACGCGTGTGCGCAGTGCGGAAGCGGAACTGGGCGCTAACGGTCCGCTGGAACCGGCGCTGGACCGTTACGCGGAGTTACTGGCACGGTTCGAAGCGCGCGGCGGATATCAGGCCGACCAGCGCGTGGATACCGCGCTCGCCGGGCTCGGGCTGCCCGGCCTCGCACGAGACCGCCTGCTGGGCACCCTGTCCGGCGGACAGCGGTCCCGGCTGGCGCTGGCGGGCACCCTGGCGGCCGCGCCGGAACTGCTCCTGCTCGACGAACCCACCAACGATCTCGACGATATCGCGGTGGCATGGCTCGAACGGTATCTGCGCGGCCACCGCGGCACCATCGTCGCGGTCACACATGATCGGGTCTTCCTCGAACGCATCACGAATGTGGTGCTCGAGGTCGCGGACGGACAGGTCGCCCGGTTCGGCGACGGATACGACGGCTACCTGCGGGCCAAAGCGGCGCAACGGCGGCGGATGGCGGAGGAACATCAGCGATGGAAGGAGGAACTGGCCCGTAATCGACGCCTCGCGGAGTCGAATGTGGCGCGGCTGGATGCCATTCCGCGCAAACTTCCGCTGGCGGTGTTCGCGGCGGGGCCGTTCCGGGCGCGCGGCCGCGACCACGGCGCCCGCGGCCGGATCCGCAACGCCAAAGAACGCCTCGAGCGGCTCACCGATAACCCGGTCGCCGCGCCGCCGGACCCGCTGAATTTCACCCCGGACCTCGACGGCCACGTACGGGTTCCGGAGGGGCCGGTGGCCGAGATGACCGGCGTGCGGGTGTGCGGCCGGCTCGAGGTCGGCGAGGTATCCCTCGCCGCCGGTGCGCGGCTGCTGATCACCGGCCCCAACGGTGCCGGGAAGACCACACTGCTGCGGCTGCTCGCCGGGGAACTGCAACCCGATACCGGTTCGGTGCGGGTGACCGGCCGCGTGGGCTTTCTACGACAAGAGGAGGTGCCCTGGCCCACGGAGATCACCGTGCTGCAGGCGTTCGCCGCCGGACGGCCGTGGCATCCGGAGGAGCACGCCGGCGAACTGTTGCGGCTGGGGCTGTTCCGGCCGCAGGACCTGGGTATGCGCGTCGGCGACCTGTCGTATGGGCAGCGCCGGCGGATCGAGCTGGCGCGTCTGGTGAGCGACCCGGTCGATCTGCTGCTACTCGACGAACCGACCAACCACCTGTCCCCGGCGCTGGTGGAAGAACTGGAGGAGGCACTCACCGGCTATCGGGGCGCACTGGTGGTGGTCACCCACGACCGCCGGATACGCGAACGCTTCCAGGGCACCCGGCTCGAGATTCGGGACGGGGTGTGCGGGCGTGCCGCGCCGCCGGAAGCCCGGTTGGGCCGGATCGCATGAGCCGGGAGGTGCTCGATCGGTGAAATATCGCCCGAGCCGGCCGGTCCGGACCATCAGGTGTGAAATGCTCCGGTCCGAGCCGGTCCGAGCCGGTCCGAGCCGGTCGGAGCCGGTCGGAGCCGGTCGGAGCCGGTCGGAGCCGGTCGGAGCCGGTCGGAGCCGGTCGGAGCCGGTCGGAGCCGGTCGGAGCCGGTCGGAGCC
>NZ_JBHXMZ010000009.1:224853-338877 GCF_042719915.1 Nocardia sp. NPDC058499
GTCCCGAGCCGGCGTCGGGGGTGCGGATGCTCGGATAGCGCGGACTGCTCGAGCTGGGCGATGCTCGGTCGGTGGCCTGGCCGGCTTCTCCCGGATCATCGGGCCGAATCGAGCCGAACCCTATCGGGTTGGGCCGACCCGAACAGGGTGTGCCGGGGCGCCGGAAGCTCCGGCGGCACGGACGGTGTGAGCTGGTCGCGATGACCGGGGACGGAGCCGCGCCACCCGGGTCATTACGCGGATGAGGCTCCAGGCCGGTTCGGGTCGGGCCCGGGCCGGTCGCGGTTTGGGCCGGGTGCGGTTCGAGCGGTCGCGGGCGCGGATTACGGTCCGGCCGTCTTTTCCGCGCGGAAGTGTCGATTTGCCCGGCACTGGATCGTCATCTCTGCGCAAGGGTGAACGCACGGATACTGGATCCGGCCCCTGATGAAGGAGGAACCGATGCGATACGCGTTTCTGATCCACAACGAGGAGCCGGCCGAGGGCGAGATTCCCGCGGCGGCGATCGAGGAAATGCAGCGGGCATTCGATGCCTACGGGCGAGCATTGCAGGAGGCCGGGGTGCTCGTCGGCGGAGATATCCTGTTTCCGCAGGCGGCGACGACCACCGTGACCAGGCGCACGGGCACATTGCAGGTGCAGGACGGCCCGTTCGCCGCGACGAAGGAGGCGCTGGCCGGGGTGTTCGTCCTCGAAGTCCCCGATCTGGATGCCGCGCTCGGCTGGGCCGAGAAATGCCCGGCCGCGACCTACGGGACGCTGGAGGTGCGGCCCGTGGCCACTGCGTGTATCGCCGGAGAATGGACGGCGTCGTGTGTCGCCGGAGATTCGACGGCGTGAGTCGTACAGAGGCGATGGTGCGGGCCGCCGACGCGCCCCCCACCTCCTACGGCCGGTTGCTGGCGTTGCTCGCCGCCCGCTGCGGCGATGTGTCCATGGCGGAGGACGCTCTGGCCGATGCCTTCGAACGGGCGGTACGGCACTGGCCGGTCGAGGGTATCCCCGCCCACCCCGACGCCTGGTTGCTCACGGTGGCCCGCAACCGCATCCGTGATGTCGTCACCGGGGCACCCGTCCGCCGCACCGTCGCACTCGACCCGGTGTTCCACGATCCGGGCCTGCTGGACCGGATCGATCCGGACGCACTGGAGGACCGCCGGCTCGAGCTCATGTTCGTCTGCGCCCACCCGGCCATCGATGGGCCGACCCGGACCCCGCTGATGCTCAACACCGTGCTGGGTTGCACCGCCGAACAGATCGGCCGGGCGTTCACCGTGCCCACCGCGACGATGGCGGCGCGCCTGACCCGCGCAAAGAAGCGAATCAGGCAGGCGCGCATACCGTTCCGCGTGCCGGAGCGTGCCGAGCTACCGGCGCGGGTGGACGCGGTGCTGGAAACCGTCTACGGCGCATTCGCCATCGACTGGCACACCACCGGCCGCGAACGGAACGAGTCGCTGACCGGGGAGGCACTCCACCTGGCCGAAGTACTCACCCAGGTCCTGCCCGACGACCCCGAGGCACATGGCCTCGCCGCCCTCATCGACCTGTGCACGGCCCGCGCGGCCGCGCGCACCGATGCCACGGGTAACTACATTCCCTTGGAACGTCAGGACCGCGGTCGCTGGGACGCCGATCTCGTCGCGCGCGGCCACGCTCATCTCCGCCGCGCGTATTCGTTCGCGACCCTCGGCCGGTATCAGCTCGAGGCCGCGATCCAGGCGGCCGAAGGCGCCGGCGCCGATCCCGTCGTTCTCCTCGACGCCCATCGCGCGCTGCACCGTTTCGCCCCGACGCTCGGCAGCGCGACCTCACTCGCCGCGGCGGCTGCCCGGGTACACGGGCCCGCCGCCGGGCTGTCGATCCTCGACTCCGAGGTCGACGACCGGCGGTTCCAGCCCGCCTGGGCGGTCCGCGCCCACCTGTGCAGTCTGCTCGGCCGCATCGACCAGGCGTACGTCGCCTACACCAAGGCGATCGACCTGTCACACGATACTGCCGAACGCCAGTTCCTCATACGGGCACGCGATGCTCTGGGCGGGCAGTAGCAGCACTTCCGCTGCTCCCCGGCCTGGGTTCGCCCCACCGGGCGAGGTGGTAGGTCAGGTGTCCCGGGTCGCTCGTTCGAGGCCGGGGATCTCGCCGTTGCGGAAGGCATCGATGAACAGCTCGTGGTCCGCGCGGGTCCGGCGGGCGTAGCTCTGACCGAAATCGACCATATCGCGGACGAACTCCGTCTCGTGGGAGCCGATGGCCGCCATGATCGCTTCTTCGCTCTGGAAATCGACCAGGGTCTGCTCGGAGTCGGCGTCGGAGACACAGTGCATCCCCGCGGTGGCCTGGCCGAGATACTCGATGACCGGCCGCATCTCGGAGGGTTCGGTGAGGTCGGACCAGTCGAGGTCGCTCACATACGGGGAGAGTTCGGAGACGATATAGCCCTCCGCGCCGATCTCGGTGTAACCGAGCCACGGATCGGCGTGGGCCTGGAGCGCGCGCTGGGAGACGGCGGTGCGGTGCCCGTGGTGACGGAAATATTTCCGGATCCGCTCGTCGCGCACGATCCGGCTGGGTGCGGCCACATTTCCCTGTTTCATGGAAAGGATCACATCGTTCTCCAGGGCCTCGGTCTGCCCCTCCACGAGGATGTTGTAGGCGGGCAGTCCTGCCGACCCGATCCCGAAACCCTTGCGGCCCACAATATCTTTGACTTCGTAGGTGATGCTGCGGAAGCGTTTGTGCTCCGGGATGGTGTCGAGGTACCGGGTGAACGCGTCGAGTACCAGTGCGCGTTCGTCGTCGTCCAGAGTCCGGACCCCCTTGCCCGGCCGGAACCGGCGCTCGTAGTTCTCGACGACCGTGGTGCCGGCCAGCAGTGCGGTACGCGTATTCATCCGGGCATCCAGCAACACATCGTGCACCGGGCCCGTGGTATTCCGCAGGTGCAGTTTGAAATCCTGTTCGTCGCGGCTGCCGTCGTGGAAGGCGCGCACCATACGCACGTAGGAGCGTGCATAGGTCGCGATCAATTCCTCGATATCGGCATCGGATACCGCTTTCCGGCGGGCCAGCAGCGCCACACTGGCGCAGAACCGTTTGATATCCCAGGTGAACGCGCCGAGATAGGCCTCGTCGAAATCGTTGACATCGAAAACGAATTGGCCCGCGGAATCCATATAGGTACCGAAGTTCTCCGCATGCAGATCGGCCTGGATCCAGATCCGGCCCGTGCGTTCATCGGCCCACGGATCGTCGATGGCTGCCATATCGTGGTAGAAGAGGCACGCCGAACCGCGGTAGAACGCGAACGGGTTATCGGCCATCTTGCGGAATTTCTTGCGGAAGGCGTCCGGATCGGTGGCGATCATGTCACCGAAGGCGTCGGTGAAGACCTCGACGATCTCGGCTTTGCGATCGTGCGGGGTGTGCTCGCTCGTCCCGGAATGCGTATCCACGGTGTGGGCCGGTCCTCTCGTCGTGCCGTCGTTGCCGCCGCGGCGCCGGGCGGCGGTACCGGCTTCGATCGTGCCAGAACCGGATCTGCCACGCCCACTGCGCCGCGGACTCGAGCCGCCGCGATCTGTCGCCGTTGTCGCGGCAGGCGGCGGGTTCATCGGGCGATGCCCGGATACTGCGATCCCGTCGTGGTCGCGGTGCTGCTCCGAAAACACTGGATAGCTGATGCGTGCCGGTGTTCTCCGGCCGGGCCGCGGAATACGGCGGCCCGGAATCCGGTTCCGGTGAACTGGGGCATTGCCTGCGCAGGCGGGCAAGCCCCCGGGCGGGCGGCGGCCCGTCCCGGGTTACCGGACACACGGCGAAAACGGGTGAGCTGGGTTCACCTCGGGAGGATGACGGATGACGCTGCGCCAGTACGAGTACGCCCTCACCGTTGCCGAAGCGGGCTCGGTGACAGCGGCAGCGGAGTTGCTGCATGTAGCGCAGCCGTCGATATCGCAGCAGATCCGCGGCCTCGAACGTGACCTCGGCGTCCAGTTGTTCGCGCGTACCCCGGCCGGGCTGGTGCCGACGGTGGCCGGACGTGCGTTCCTGCGGGAGGCGGCGGTCGCCGTGAACGCGTCGCGGCGGGCGAAAGCCGCGGCCCGGGCCGATTCCGCCGAGCTGGCCGGCGAACTGGTGGTCGCGGTGCAACTGGGCTTCGGTGCGCGGCAGCTGCCGCGCGCACTGGACGCGCTGCGCCGCCGCTTTCCCCGGGTCGAGGCCACCGTCTTCGAGGAGCCGAGCGCCGCCGAACTCGACCAGCTGTGCCGCCGGGGTGCGCTCGACCTCGCCCTGATGGCGAAATGCGAGAAAACCCCCGAGAACGCGTATCCCCTCGGTGCCGAGGAATTCGTCGTGGTGCTGGGCGCCGGGCACCCGCAGCTCGCCGCGGACCGGGTCGAACTAGGCGAGCTGGGGGAGGAGTCGTGGATACGGTTCGGTAAAGACAGTGCGCTCGACGGCGTGCTGACGGCCGTGCTGGGCGATAACGCGCTCACCCCGGGCACGGTCGGCCGGGTATCGCAGACGGTGACGGCCGTGCGCTGGGCCGCCCACGGGCTGGGCGTGACGCTCGTGCCGGCCTCCGCGGTGCCCCACGGCTACGAACATCTCGCGCGGCCGGTGTTCCCGATCGTGTCGCAGCCTGTGGTCGCGGTGGTCCGGCGCGGCGCGGGCCCGGCGGAAGCGTCCCTGCTCGAGCTGTTGCGCCGGGAGAGCTGGGCCGATTCCGACCGCTTCGCGGCGGCGCCCTGACCGGGCCGGCGGGCTCGCACTGCCGGAACCGGCCGTACGTATCAGCCCCGGTGGAACTCGCCGCCGTCCACGACGAGACTGCCCCCGGTGAGCCAGCTCGCCTTGTCGGAGACCAGGAACATCACCGCGTGGGCGATATCGTCAGGCCGGCCTTCGCGTCCCAGCGGAACGGCCGGAGTGTCCACTCCGGCTGCCGCCCGGTCCAGGTCTGCCCATTGTGCCCGCGTCGTCTCGCCGCCGGGGGTCGCGGTCCGTCCGGGCGAAACGGTGTTGACCCGGATCCCGAACGGTGCCAGCTCCGTCGCCAGGCCCAGGCTGTAGTTCTCCAGTGCCGCCTTCGCCGCGGTGTAGTGCAGGAACTGTGCCACCGGGGCGGGGACGGCAGCCGAGGAGATATGGACGATCGCCCCCGAACCCCGGTCCAGCATCCCTGGTGTGAGCAGCGCGTCGAGCCGCACCGCGGCCAGCAGGTTGAGATTCAGCGCGTCCAGCCACTCAGCATCGGGAATGGCCGAACTACCCCGGTGTGGTCGTGCACCACCCGCATTGTGAACGACGATATCCACGCCACCGAGCGTTCCGTCGACGGCCGCGGCGAGTGCATCCGCCCCCGCCCTGGTCCGTACATCGGCGGCCACGAACGTGGCACCGTCCGGCACGGTATTCGGGGCCGTTCTGGCGGTTGCCAGTACCTCGGCGCCGGCGTCCAGGAATCGGCGCACGACGGCCGCCCCGATTCCACGGGAACCACCCGTCACAAGGGCCCGTTTCCCGGCGAGTTCTGCGGTTGCCGGCGCGTTTCCGACAGTGGTCATTGCCACCGTTCCTTTCGATCGAGTATCCCTACGCCCGACATGAATTAGACGAATATGCCTGAAGTGCAATTGTTTCGGGGATTCCGCTTTCGCTCCCCGTCGGGCTTTTCAACCGTAGGCCCGAAACGGGAACGGAAGCAAAGACGAAAAACCGGTGGACGCCATAGGGATTACCTATGCAGGGGGCCGATCTCATCGGTGACCGAGGGAACCGGCCGTGACACCATGGTTGTCCCGCCCGGGAACACAGTTCGCTAACCGACTCCGGCTGCCCGCAACGTTTCCCCGATGACCCGGACCAGTTCCCGGCTGTCCGACCGGCTGTCGCGGATATCGTGGTCGACCTCGATATGGATGAATTCCGCGCCTCGCGCGCGGGCCTGCACGGCCTGGACATTGGTTGTCGCGGCCAATTGCCGACAGCGTTTGCCGTTGTAGACGCAGGTGTCGAAACCGTTGTCCTCCAGATCGTCCGCCATTTGCCGCAGCAGCGGGGAGGGCTCGTCGACACTGCTGGACAGGACTACCTCGCCGTAGTCGTCGTCGTGTTTGTCCGCGGAGAAACCGTGCAACTGGACGACGACCGTATCCGCGCCGATCACCGCATCGTTGACGGCGGCGAAGGTGCTGTCGTCGCGGTGTGCGACGTCGGCGCTGTCGTCGCCGGCATTGCGGTGCGCTCCGGCGAGCATGAACAACTGCGCATCGGTTTCCGCGAAGAGCTGAGTGCCCATATCTTCGGTGTGTTTGTCCGCCACCGGGTGGGGGATCTGCACCACCACCGGTGAGCGCGTGGCGGACGGCGGCCGCGCGACGTAGAGGCCGTTGCCGGCGGTGGGCCGGCCCTGTTCGACCAGCCCCTCCAGCGTGTCGTCGTCGCCCGTGGTGATGTCCTCGAGCCGATAGGTATCGGGAACACGGTCGACGGTGCCCGATTCCAGCAGTTCGGTCACCGCGGCCGCGACGGCTGCGGCGGTCTCGGGCGACGGCGGCCGGTATTCGCCGGAATCGCGGTCGGGGCTGGTCTCCACGACCCGTGCCACCACCGACTCCAGCCGGGCGGGGGCAGATTCCTGTGGCCCGCATGCCGCGAGCCCGGTCACAACGACCATGCCCAGCAGTATGCGACGGCGAGTGGACCTCATTCGGCACTTCCTTCGACATCGGTGCGTACCGGGACGGTGATCGGGGTGGGGGCTTCGACGGTGTCGAACACCCGTCCGGCCGCGCCGGGGCCGGCCCAGGCGATCAGGCGGATATCGTCGGCCGCGAGCCGTGGCCCGCTCAGCGGATCATCGGGCGGCGCGAGCCGCAGGAAAGGGCGGGCGGCGACGACACCGGGCGGCACCACCGCATCCACCCGCACCTGCCGGCATCCGTCCGCCGGCCATTCGCCCTCGGGTATCGCGACCTCCACCGAACCCACGCTGTGCCCGGCGGGGGCGTTGTACCAGCGCAATTCCAGCTGTGAACCGGGTGAAGCCGACCGCACTTCGGCGACCAGCGACAACTGCTGCCCCGGTGCGACCGGAACCCGCTTGCCGGGCGCCACGTAGACATCGCGGGTACTCAACGGGCTGCGTACCAGATCGACGCCCTTGTCCGCGGAGTTGTCGTTCTCCCCCCATCCTGCATCGTCCGCGGATCGGCCGTCCACGGCTGGGGTTGCCGCCAGCGGGTCCACGCAGGATGCCGCGGCCGTTCTTCGCGCGGCCTGCCCGAACTCCCAGTCCGGGGCGGGCCCGCGCGGGTCCCCGGCCGGGCCGGTGTACATGTTCTCGAAGGCGCCGCGCCCCCACAGCAGGTCCGATCCGGCGCGGACGTTGCGCGCCGCACCGTCCACGTCCAGCCATCGGCCCGGGGGCAGTCGCCGGGGCGCACGGGCCGGTAGGGCGAGCTGGGCGCTGCCCGGAGCGGGTGGTGCCTGCACGCCGATCGCGACGCCGGGGTCGCGCATACGCGCGGTGCCCGGCACTGTTCCCGCCGCGACCCTGGCCACATGATCGGCGAGGGCCCCGACCACCGGTCGCGGGCGGTAGCCGTCGAGTATCAGCGGATCGATCCCGGTGTGCACCGGCACCCCGCCACGGATGTCGACGCGGGCCAGCGCCGCCAGTGCGGTACCGGAACTTTCCTGGTCGTAGAGCAGGTTACCCATCGATTCGAGCAACACCGACGGGCCCGCGGAGGTTATTCCCCCGAGCACATGGGGGTGTCCGGCGACTGCCACCCCGGCACCGGCCGCGGTGGCGGCGGCGAGCAACCGCCGCACGGTCGGTGACTGCTCGCGGCGGAATCCGTTACCGCCGTGGATCATGACGACCACCGTGCCGGCCTGGGCGCGCGCCGCGGCGACCGCCCGCTGCAGCCGCCCGGTCGAACATTCGGCCGCCCCGCCGCGGCCTTCGTCGGCGACATACGGGACAGGGGTCGTCTCGCCGTCCACGGTGGTACAGCCGAGGAAAGCGACCGAGCCGCGTTCGCGGTGGACGATCGCGGGGCGCCAGGCTTCGTCCTCGGTGTGTCCCGCACCGAAATGCGCCACGCCTGCCTTGTCCAGTGCCTCGACAGTGCTCTGTAGTCCCGGTCCCAGTGCGTCGTAACTGTGATCGTTGGCCAGCGAGACGATATCCACGCCCGATATGCGCAGTGCCTCGGCCGCTTCGGTACCGCTGGTCTGCACCCAGCGTTTGGTCGGATGGTAACCGGCGGGCCTGGGCACGCCGGGGTCGAGAGCGGGTTCCGGCACCAATGGTGTTTCCAGGTTCACCGCCGTGAGATCGGCGTCCTGCAACAGCGGTGCGACCGGAGCCAGCAGATCGGCGTGATCGGCGACGTTCGCCTCCGGCCCGAGAAGCGCCGGCCGGTTGTCCTGCGGTTCGAAGAAACCGCCGCCGAACATCACATCCCCGCCGAACCGGAGCGAGAGCGCCGCGGGTGCCTGCGAAGTGAGTGTGATCCGGGCGTGTTCGCCCGGGGCCACGGCCTGGGTACGCGGCAGATGCCCGGACGCCTCCGCCGCCGCGAGGGCCGGCCGGTCGAGTGGCATTGCGAAGCCCCCGTTCTCGTCGCTGCGGACCACCGAACCGGCCAGTCGCACGGTGGCATCGGGCACGGTCCTACCCGTTTCGTCGACCACGCTGCCGCGGAGAGTGCGGGCCGGGTCCGGGGCGGTGAAGTCCATGCGCACCGGCGCCTGCACGCCGACCGCGATCGCTGCCCCCACGGCCACCGCCGTCGCTGTCATCGGTAGCGCCCAGCGCCCGAACTTCCTCCGCGCACTCACAACAGGTCCTTCTCCTCGTTCCCGCCTCACAACACACCTGCCGCGATCGCGGCGGCCGCGATGAGGTTCGTCCCGGCGAAAACGCCCACCGCGGTCAGCGCGGAGCCCCACAGGGTGCGCTCCCACCCCTGCCGCTGGGCATCGTTGGCGAGCAGCGCGGGCACCATCAGGGTCGCGATGGTCAGGCCGCGCCAGGGGACGTAATCACCCTTCGTGAATTCCATGACGAGCAACTCCGCGCCCCACGCGACGATCGCGCCCACCAGCACCATCGTCGACAGTTTGCGCCGCCCGAAGATCAGCAGCCGTGGCATGAGAACCCGCACCACAAGGAACCAGGTGAGGACCGCGACGACAAGTGCGAAGACGATATCCGCCACCCGCGGGCCGACCAGGGCGAGGTAGGCGCCGGTGATGAAACCACCGGAACGCAACCCGACGGTGCCGAACACCAGCATGCCCACGAGGACGCTCAACGCGACCGCCAGCAACAGCAATTCGCGGGGATATCCGAGAACCGAGGCCAGCTGGGCACCTTCCGAGCTTTCCGCCCCGGGCGCGATGGACATCAGCGTGGCGACGAGCACCAGGAAGACCATCAGGATAACTGTGGTCGCGGCGATCGCCAGGGTGGTGCGCGCCGGTTGCTGCCGGGACATATCGTGCGCGATGATCCCGGGCACCAGGAATCCGATACCGGCCAGGGCGAACAGTGTGGGGTCGTAGTCACCCAGGATGCCGGCCAGTACGGTACAGATCAGGATGAGACCGAGCCCGACCAGCATCTCGCATTCGAACTTGCGGCGCCCGTACAGGATCAGACGCTTCGCCAGCAGCACACTGACCAGCAGATAGGTGACGTACCCGACCGCCACCGTCACCGCGATGGCCAGCGGAGCGGTGGCATTCAACGCCAGATAAGCCGGGACTATGGCACCCCCGGTGGTGAGCTGCATACGCTCGTAGAAGAGCATGCTCAGCACCACGCCCACCACCAGCGCGACACGGACGACCTCGGGCGCGAAGCCGTAATCAAACATACGGCCGCTCCGCCTGCGCGCCGTCCGGGCCCCGGCTGTGCCGCGCGGCCGCGCGACGGAGCCGGTCACGCCCAGCGACGCCCGTCGCGGATCGCGTGATTCGTCCATTTCGTCGCGGTGATCCGCGCCGCGAAGTTCTCGGAAATGGTCGATCAGCAGTTCGGCTTGATCGGTATGAATGTTGACCATTCCCACGAGCACACCGCTGTCGCCGTCGATGAGTCCGGCGACTGTATCGAGGATTTCGTCCAGGCTCGGCTGCACGGTCTCACCGAGCTGATGGATGCGTTCGGGGGCATATCCCCGTTCCGTCATCGTCTTGGTGACCGTCGTTTCGTAGGCGCCGAAGGTTACGACATGATCCAGGTACTGCGCCAGATCGTCGGGCACCAGATGCGCGAACAGTTCGGCCCGCCGGCCTCGGTCGCGGCGGTTGTTGAGAATGCCGACCACCGTGGCGCCGGGTGGGAACTGGGCCTGCAGTGTCGCGAAGGTCAGGACCACGCTTTCCCGGTCGTTGGCGGCGAACATCGGCACCCACAACACCGATTTGCCGCGGATATCGTAGGAGCGCAGGCGGACCACGCCGATATCGGGGACCGATTTCCACATGCCATCGAGTGCCGCCTGCCGGCCGACGCCTGCCAGCCGCGCGACCGCGAGGCCCACGGCGACGTTCGCCTTGAACTGCAGATAGTCGAAGCCGCGCATATCCTCGTCGTCGATGCCCGCCGGGTCGGCGTAGACGAGGGTGCTGCCCCGTTCCTCGGCTCGCTTGCGCAGCCGTTCCCGCAGATGAGGGCGATCCTCCGCGGTGATCAGCACACCGCCGCGGGGAATGGTCACCGACATGGAATCGGCGATCTGCTCCAGTGTTTCGCCCATCTCCTCCTGGTGATCCTCCCGGACATTGGTGATCACCGTGATATCGGAGCGGACCATATAGTCCTGCGAATACTCCTGGTACAGCGGCCGTACCGCCATACATTCGATGACCAGTGCCTCGACGTTCCGGTCGATGTGCTCGGCCACGACATCGATCTGCTCGTTGATATTCGCCGCACCGCGGCGAAAGATCGGCGTTTCCGTGCCGTACGGCCCGATCACCCGGGCGGCACTTCCGGTTGTCTTGGCGACGGTGACGTATCCGCCCTCCCGCAGGACGCCGGCGAGGAGCCGGGTGACGGTCGACTTCCCCCGGATTCCGTTGACGTGCAGGCGCAGGTCGAGCTGATGCAGGCGTTTGTGGTGCCGCCGCACCGAGATCCGCCAGTAGAACAGCAGCACCGCACCGATGACGAGAAGTAGGAGCAGACCGGCAACCGCGCGATTCACAGGATCACCCGGAGGCGGGTGGTTTCGGCCGGGTCCCGGTTTTCGGCGGGAGCCGTTTGCGTGGATTCGCGGGCCAGCGCGATCAAGGTGTCCGCATCCGGTGTCCGTTCGGTGTGGAATACCAGATTCGTCTGCAGCTCGGCGCATTCCGACAGTGGACGGCGCTGCTGGGTGGAACGGTCCGTGAAGGTGGCGCGACCGGCGGCATCGAGCAGTGGACCCACGACGTTCCAACCGGTCGTGGCACCAGTATCGGGGAGGATCGCCCCGAACTCCTGTTCCGACAGTGAGAACGGCACATCGCTTTCGCGTAGCAGGCTTTCCACCAGCCGCGCCACCGCACGTCCGGCCGACTGCCGGGCAGCCGGGGACAGGCCGGGATCGTCGAGATTCACCCGGATGATCAGAAGGCCGAGCGGACGGCGGTGTTCGCGGGCGCGCGCGATCTCCTCGTCGAGTCGTAACCGGGCATATTCGCCGGTGAGCAGACCGAGTGAGCCGTACACGGGTGCGGATATCCCGTTACCGGTGTCACCAGCCCGGGCCGCGCGCCGCGCCTGCGCTCCGGCCAGCCCGGCCGCCCAGCCCAGGGCGAGCAGACAGGCGGCGAGAGCGACCGCGGGCAGGAATTCGCCGGGATTCCAGATCCCGGTATACCGCTTCAGGGCGACCGCTGCCGTGGCGCAGACCAAACCGACGACCAATCCGATGAAGCCGTCGAAAACCAGCCCGGCCAGCGCGCACAACGCGGTGATCCCGAGCGCTGTCAGACCGAATGTCCCGGATTCGATTCCGGCCAGCAGCCCGCAGGCCGCCGCGAGAACCGCGCACAGGGCGATACCGGTCTGCTGTTCAGTCCAGCCCGGAGTCCTGCCCCCGCTCATCTGTTCCACCCCGCTTCCACCGAATCAGCGATATCGCATACGCGAGAAGGAAAATCCCCGTGCCGATTCCGCCGCGGATCGCCTCGTCCGCCCACGCCGTGTCAGGCACGGTCGCTCGGCCAGCGCGTGACGACCAGGGTCCCTGCTCGATTCGATCGCACCTCGGTGCCCGCGGCCGAGGCCACGATCTTCCCGTCGACAAACCTCAGATCCGATCGCCTGTCCGCCTCGGTCGACCCGTGCAGTGATTGGAAGCGTGCGAGGATCCGGGCTACGGCCGCGACCGGGAGCGCGCTTCCCACGGCAGTCACCGACAGGGTCGCGGCATCTCCTGTTCCGCCCTCCGGGCGGCCGGGCCGCAGGGTCACCCGCACCCGTCCGTCGGACGAGTGGTGCAGGACCACGGTGATCAACTGGGCGATCGCGCCCTCGGCCGCGAACCGATCACCGGATACCGGCAGGGGGACACTACCGAGATCGGCAGCGATCCGGCCGCGCCCCGAGATGAAAACAGCTTCGCGCACAGCGCGATTGACTGCCTGCCGCATCTCGAACCGCTGGACCACCGGTGTGCTCGCGTACTGTTCGGTCAGTGTTCCTGCCGATGCGGTCACGGAATCCAGCCGCTTACGGGACGCTGCTGCGAGACGGTGCAACCGGGGATCCTCGTGCTGTTCCGCGAGTTCGGCAAGCGATAGCACCGCATCGCTCAGGGCGGTGATCTCACCGGTCAGCCGACGGGTGACCGCGGGGGCCTCGGGGCCGCCTCCGCCGGGCTCGTCGATCGATCTCCGATGGACGAGCAGTCCGGCGATTTCGGCCAGCAGCCGCTTATCGGCGTCGCTCCACCGCCGCGGCCTGCGGTCCGCGACGCAGAGTGCGCCGGTGACCACCGCATCTGCCGTGTGCAGGGGATGTTCGAGGTAGGAGAGGATTCCGGGAATCGAGGCGTAGGGCTCACGGGTGCCGTCGGCACGCCGGCCGAGCGGTAACTGCCGCGCGATATCGTGGCCGTCGTGGTCCACCGCGCCACGTACCAGCCATCCGTTCGCCTCGAGACCGGAGACGAATGCCACCGGAACGTCGAGCGCAACTGTTGCGAGTCGGGCGATGCGTGCACAGAAGGGACTCGGCTCGCCGACGGCGCTCGGGATATCGAGGGGTTCTTTTCCGGGCAGCGGCACCGGGGTGGTCTCGGGGTGGGCCGGCGGCCGGGCGGTTGCCGTCATCATCCTTCTCTCGGAGTTTCCGGGTATATGCATTCGTTACCGATGAACCGAGGCAAACAAACGAAAGTGAACACGGGACAACACGAGAAACAATTGCGAAACAATCACCGGAATCGCAGGCCACACAGAAAAATAAGGCGTGAGGCGAAGGAGGAAAGGGTGGTATGCGAACATTTACCGAAGTGCGGGTTGTTCGCGGGTGAACGGTGGAGCTGGACGGTGGGAGAGCCGTCACAGGATTGCCCGGTAAACATGGCACCGGTCACCAACCGGATAGGCAGTGCATGACAGGCGGGAAAAGCGCCCGGAAACTGTGTCTACCGCCCGGTGGGTTCGATTGCGAAATTGCTTTCGTTATTTCGCCGGGCAGTTTCACGAGAAGTCGCAAACGGAACCGTGGTGTGCCGGTGTCCGACCGCGACGTCGTCGCTCGGTATTCCGGAAGGGTCGGCACACGGCTCGGCTGCGGCGCAACGATCGAAGCGGCGCCGAGCCGATCTCATGAGCGCCCGATGGTCCCGGTCCAGCTCTCGGTGAGGACGTCCAGCATCTCCGGGTACCCGGCCCCCCACTGTCCGGAAGTCCAGTTCCGGGCGATGTGGTCGAGTTCGGTGATCGCGAGGACGCTGCGCAACCGCCGGGTACCGGCGGGGAAGCGGTCCGCGCGGTTCAGCCCGTCCTCGATATCGCCGATGGCCTCGTTCAGCCAGGCGTCGAACAGTTCGCGGATCTCCGGATCTACAGCGGCGGCTTCGAATGCCGTGGTGGTGTAGGGGCGGATCGTCTCCCAGCGTTGTGCGCTGGCGGCGAGCCAGCCGCGGATCCGTTCGCGTGAACCGTCTTCGACCACGGCGACCAGTTCGCGTTCGGTCGTTCCGTGTTCGGCGGACGGTATCCGGTTGAGCGCCGCATTGAGCCGCTCGGTGATGAGGGCTTTCATCAGGTCGACCTTCGAGGGGAAATACGCGTAGAAGGTGACTCGCGTCGTCCCGGCGGCCGAGGCGATCTCGTCGACCTTGGTCGCCGTGTACCCCTTCGATACGAACAGCTCCACGCCGGCATCGAGCAGGAGCTTTCGCGTCATCTCCTTCTGTGCCTCCCGAAGCCTCGCCATGCAGGTCAGCCTAATGCACGGTGACTGTATTCCGTTCCCACCGGCTGCTGTGAGTACGGGTCGGTAGGACTCTTTGCGCTGCGTCAACCGACGCGCGTCCCGGCGTTCCCGGAAAAGCTGCCGGACACCTTACGTGGCTATAGGTGTACTTACGGGCAAGATGGTTACTTGACAGCATGTAAAGCAATGTGGCACCGTTCATGGAGACGGCGTGACCGCGGTCACCGGCCCCGACCGCGGGCCATCAGCCGGAGGCGCCATCGGAGCGCGAGGCAGCCGCTCGACAGAGAAAGACATCGACGTGATCCACGTCGGCATCGAAAGGACATGCCAGTGACCGGCGAACGGACTGCTGTGCGCAATACCGTGACCACCGTGCTCGGCCCCGTCCCCGCCTATGAGCTGGGCGTTGTGGCCGTGCACGAGGCCTTGCTCTCGGTGTTGCCGGGAGCGGAGTACGCCTTCGATATCACCCTCGACCGCGCCGAGATCTTCGAAACGCTGGCCGCGAAACTGCGGGAATTCCGTGCCCGGGGCGGCGGCACGATCGTCGACAGCACCGGGATGTTCCACGGCCGGGACGTGCGCCTGTACGAGGCACTGTCGCGGGCCACCGGTGTGCATATCGTCGCCTCGACCGGGATGGGTCCGGAGGAGATGCTGGGCGGCTATTTCCTCACCCCGCAGACCAACCCGCCGACACCGTGGCCGGCCGGAAAGTTCGCCGACCTGTTCACCAGGGAGATCACCGAGGGCATGGTGGTGCCCCGGGTGGAGCGCCGTGGCGCCGCGGGGCTCGTGGTGACCGCCTCGACGCGGACGGGAACGACGGCAACCGACGAAAGCCTGCTGCGCGGCGCGGCCAGGGCCGCTGTGGCCACCGGCGTCGCGGTTTCGCTGCGCTATGGCGCGGACGCGGTGCACGACCTCGAAATCGTCCTCGACGAGAACCTACCGGCCGGCCGTCTCGTGGTCGGCGGGCTCGACCGTGCGGACGCGGCGACCGCCGGGGCCGCGGGGGAGATCGTGCGACGCGGGGCGTATATCGCCGTGGACAACGTGGGGACGGCGGACGACGGATATATCCGGGACGAGGAGCGGGCCACCCTGGTGCTCGACCTCGTCGCCGCAGGATACGCGAACCGGATCCTGCTGTCGGGCAACGGGATCGGTGTCGCCAAAGGACATCCGGGGCGCGATATCCCGTTCGGCCACGTCCTTTCGTCGTTCGTGCCGCTGCTCACTGCGCAGGGCCTGAGCGAGGCGGACCGCCACCGAATCCTCGTGGACAACCCACGCGATCTGCTGTCGGTGCACTGAGCGCCGGACATCGAAATCCGTCTTTCCCGAAGGTGAGTGTTGTGTCGAGAGTCAATACCGTGCTGGGCCCGATCCCGGCCGAAGAACTGGGGATCGTGGCCGTCCACGAGCACATCGGATACGGCATGCCCGGCTCCGAGCTGGACACGCAATGGTGGAAAACCCCCGAACAGCGTTACGCCGAAACCGTGCCGAAGCTGCAGAAGTTCCACGAGTACGGCGGTGGAACCTTCGTCGATGTCACCGGTATCTGCAACGGCCGCGACGTCGACTACTACAAATCGCTGTCCGCGAAAACCGGCGTCCATATCGTGGCCTGCACCGGTTTCGTCGGCGGTGATACCGCGCTGCCGTTCTTCGCCCAGGCGAGCGTGGACTACCTGACCGACCATTTCGTGCACGAGATCACCGTCGGTATCGGTGATACCGGTAGCCGCGCCGGGGTCATCAAGGTCGGCGTGAGCCGCGGCGGCCGGATGACCGAACTGGACAAACGCATCTACCGTGCCGCCGCCCGCGCCGCACTACGCACCGGTGTTCCCATCCTGACCCATCTCGCCATCGACGCCGAGAACGCGATCGCGATCTTCCACGACGAGAAACTTCCGCTGGACCGCGTCCTGTTCGGCCACGCCGACGACGGTGTGAACGCCGAGAAGACCCGCGATACCTGGATCGCCGAACAGGGCGGCCGGGTCGGCTTCGACACCTTCGGCTACGAAACCGAACTCGAGGATCCGCCGTTCTGGGCCCGCCCTCGCAAGGAGCGCCTCGACCATTTCCTCCGCTTCATCGACCGCCACCTGGACAAAGCTCTCGCCTCCGCCGACGCGAACTGCAGCCCGCTCGGCTGGCCGGGCGTGCAGGGCCACACCGTGAACTACCTCTTCGAAGACCTCATGCCCGACCTGCGGGCCGCGGGGGTCGACGAGGCCACCCTCACCACGCTGTTCGTCGACAATCCCGCCGCGTTCCTGACCATCCAGGCGTGAACCGTGCGCGCGGAGGCAGCACGCCCGGTGTGCCGTCGCGCACGCGTATCCGTCCGGCGCACCGCCGCGCCCGTCCAGAGAGAAGGACCATGCAAGCCGCCGACCTGAAGAAACTGAAGATCGCCGTCGTCGGAGCCGGATACGGCGGCGCGGCCGCGGCCAAAGCATTGAGTGTGCTCGGGGCGCAGGTCGATGTGTACGAGCGGGCCACCGAGATCCGGGAAGTGGGCGCGGGAATCGGGTTGCGCCCCGGCACGATGCAACGCTTCCGGCAGTGGGGGATCTTCGATGCGATCGCGGCGGTGAGTTCGCGCAGCGACTACTTCGAAATCCGCACCGCCACCGGCGACGAGATCATGCGCGAAGAATGGCCGGGTCGTACCGAACAGACCACCACACATCTGATCCACCGCGGCGATTTCATCGATGCGCTGCTGGGTGTGCTGCCGCCGGGCATGGTGCATCTCGGACACAAGCTGGACACTGTGGTGGACCGCGGTGACCACTCGGTGCTCACCTTCGCCAACGGCGCGAGGGTCGAGGCCGACCTGGTGATCGGCGCGGACGGCATCAAATCCGTGGTGCGGCAGCAGCTGTTCAGCGATAATGACCCGGTGTTCTCGGGGGAGCACGCCTATCGGGCGGTGATCTCCGCCGACGACGCCTACGGAATGGTCGTCGACGACAACCTCCGGATGTACATCGGTAAGGGGACGAAGGTCTATCTGCTGCCGCTGCGGCATCGCCACCAGGTGTCCTTCGATATCACCGCCCTGTGCGACGACGGAACCTGGGCGCCGCGGGTCACCCGGGACGATATCGTCGCGACCGTCGAGGGATTCGACGAGCGGATCGTGAATATCGCGCGCGCACTGGATTTGGACACCGTGAACGTGCGCGCCGTCTACGATATCGACCCCGTCGATACCTGGCATTCGGAGTCGGTCGTCCTGGTGGGCGATGCGGCCCATTCGATGCTGCACCACCAGGGCCAGGGCGCGAATTCGGCGATCCTGGACGGCAGTGCACTCGCCGATGCCCTGTCCACAGCGGATTCGGTCGCGGCGGCGCTGGCCTCCTATCAGGCGACCCGCAAACCGGTAACCGATGAACTGCAGCGTATTTCGCGCCGCGGCTGGACCGAGGACGAGGTCGACGACGTGTTCCCCGGCCAGAAGACCCCCGCCCAGGCCGCGGAATAAGGAGAACACTGCTATGCCACTGCATCCCGAAATCGCCCGGGTGATCGCCGACCTGCCCGCCCCGCCGGAGGGTCCACTGGACCCGGCGGCCATGCGCGCGGGGGAGGAGGCCCAGGCCGTACCGCTCGACCGGCGCCTCCCGTTGTCGGCCGTCGAAGATATGACCGCGGCGACCCCGGCCGGGGAGGTGCCCGTGCGCATCTACACGCCGGTCGAACCGCCCGGAGCCCCCGCGGGCTACGGCGTGCTCGTGTACTTCCACGGCGGCGCCTATTTCCTCGGCAGTCTCGAAACCCACGACCACATCGCGCGGCATCTGGCGCGGGCGACCGGGTACAAGGTCGTCTCCGCCGGTTACCGGCGCGCACCCGAAAACGCCTATCCCGCCGGACTCCAGGACTGCTACGGCGTGGTCCGCTGGGTCGCCGGGGACGGTGCGCACCACCTGGGCTGGGACGGCACCACCCTGGCCCTGGCGGGCGACAGCTCGGGGGGCGGGATGGTCGCCGCAGTCACCGCGCTGGCCCACGACGACGGTTTCGACCGCGTCACCCGTCAAGTGCTGTTCTATCCCTCCCTCGACCTGGACTTCGACCTCGGTCGCTATCCCTCCCTGCGGGAGAACGCGCAAGGCTACGGCCTCGAAACCGCCGCGCTGAAACCCTTCAACGCCTTCTACACCGGCAGCAGCGCCGACCCCGCCGACCCGCTCGTCTCACCGATCAAACGTGCCGGCCTCTCCGGGCTCCCACCCGCGCTGATCGTCACCGCCGAATACGATCCGATGCGCGACGAAGGCGAACGCTACGGTGAGCGACTCGAACAGGCCGGGGTCGCGGTGCAGGTGACGCGCTACCCGGGCGCCAACCACGGTTTCGTGCAGCACTTCTCGTGGCTTCCCGAGTATCGGCGAGTGTTCGAGGAGACCGCCGCGTTCCTGACCGGCCGGAGCGCCTCGTGACCCGGGAAGTCGCAGTCCATCCGCTCTTCTCGCCGTGGGGGCGGTTCGGCCTTTACAGCTTCTTCGTCGACGCACCCGAACCGGCCATCATCGACACCGGTATCGCGACCTCACCGGCCGAGGCCATGGCCCCGGCACTGGCGGAACTCGGCCGCGATATCGCCGATGTGCGCTGGATCCTGCTGACCCACGGGCATATCGACCATATCGGCGGGGCATATGCCCTGTGGGAACTCACCGGGCGTCGCGCCCGGGTGGTGATCCACGCGGCCGATGCGCCACTGCTGCGGTCACGGCAGGCGCATATCGACGAGTACTCGGCCGGCCGGGGCCGGTACCTGAACGACCCCGCGGGCGTGGCGAAACAGGCCCAGGTCACGAATGCGGTCATCTCCGGTGAGATGGAGCCCGCGGTACTGGTCGAGGGCGGTGAGACCCTGTCGCTGGGTGGGAAGGTCACGGTGTCGGTGCATCCCCTCCCGGGACATACACCGGGCTCGGTCGCCTACGTCCTCGACGGGCAGAACGATGTATTCGCCGGTGACGCCGTGCAGGTCCACGGCGCCGCCAACGGTTTCCCCGGCTACGCGGACCCGGACGCCTACCGCGCGAGTCTGCGCTGTCTTCGCGACGAAATCCGACCGCGGCGCCTGTACCTCGGGCATCCGTACCGCCGCGCGAACGGCGAACCCTACGAGGTCGAGCTGGACAGCGACCAGGCGCGCGAGGCCCTCGACCAGAGTCTCGATATCGAGCACCGCGTCCACGAATCCACTCATCGGTGCCTCTGTGCGGGGTTGCCGGCCACCGGCTCGGTGTACTCGCCGTTCGCCGCGGTCGCCGACGACCTCGGATACCACGGCGACCCCACCCTCGAACCCTCGCCGTTCTTCACCTCGATGCACGGCTATCGTCTGCGGTTCGACCAGTTGTCCTGACACAGAAGAGGAGTCACCGACTCATGGCCGAGTTCCACACTTTCGACGCCGGCGGGCAGACCATCCACATCCGGAAGGATCTGCGGGTGCCGATGCGCGACGGGGTCGAGCTGGTCGCCGACACCTACCAGGGTGTCACCGATACGCCGCGGCCCGCGCTGGTCGCGCTGAGTCCGTACGGCAAGGAGTTGCAGGCGCTCGCACTCACCACGCCGCCGCAGCGACGCCCCAGCCCGATGTGGGACGGCTGTATCGAGGCCGGTGATATCGCCCGCGTCGTCGGCGAGGGCTACGTGCACGTGATCGGTGATCTGCGCGGGTCCGGCGGGTCCGGGGGCGAACATATCGGCAACTACAACGCCGGCGGGGTACCGCTGGGACAGGACGCCTACGATTTCATCGAATGGGTCGCCGAACAGCCCTGGTGCGACGGCAATGTCGGCATGATCGGTATCTCCTACTTCGGTTCCATGCAGATCCTCGCCGCCGCCGAACGCCCACCGCATCTGAAGGCGATCTTCGTTTCCGGTGGCCACTACGATTTCTACGAAACCACCTACCACGGCGGCATCATGTGGTTCATGCCGCGCGCCGCGCGCGAGGGACGCGGCGGCGACTCGGGCTGGGCCTTCACCGACACCACCAGATCGCGCATGCTGGAAACGTATTCGCCGGAGGAGATCCGCGCCCGGGTCGCCGCCCGGCTCGCGGACCCGGATGTGGCCGCCTGGCCGAACCTGGTCCACGTACTGAACTATCCGAAGCACCACGAAGCCTGGTTCGACATCGTCATGAACGAGCTGGACGGCGAATGGTACGAGGAGCGCAACCCGGTCAACCTCGCCGCGAATATCGACATTCCCGTCTACCTGCAGATCGATCAGGGGCGCGGTTGGACGATGGACGCCACCGTCGAGTTGTTCCACCGGCTGAGCGGCCCGAAGAAGCTCGATATCGGCCCGTATCCGCCGATGCAGTCGCGCCCCTTCGTCGAGGAACACGACAAGATGTTCCGCTGGTACGACTACTGGCTCAAAGGCATCGACAACGGAGTGATGGACGAGCCCGCCGTCACGGTCTTCGTGGAGGGCTCACGCGAGCGGGTCACCGCTGACAGCTGGCCGCCGAAGGATATCGGCCACACGTCGCTGTACCTGCGCCCGCGGGGCAAACTCACGCCCGAACCCGAACCGATGGGCGCGCGTTACGCGGCGCCCGAAGGTTTCTATCAGGCGCCGCTCACGGTCACCGACAGTGTGGAGATGCTGCGCTGGCACACCGCACCTTTCGCGGAAGCCACCGAGTTCATCGGTACCGGCGCCGCGCATATCTTCGCCGAAATCGACCAGGACGATACGAATTTCATCCTACGGCTGTGGGATGAGGCTCCCGGCGGTACACGTCAACTCCTCACCACCGGCTACCTGAAGGCCTCACACCGCGAACTGGACGAGCGCACCACCGAAGGCGATCCGTACCACCCGCATACCCGCGCGGTACCGGTCGAGCCGGGAGCGATCGAGGAGTATGTGCTGCGCCTGTACCCGTTCGCGGCCACGCTGCTCCCGGGTCATCGACTCGTGACGGAACTGTCCTGCGACGAACCACTGGCCGACGACCACAATGCGCTGTTACCGCCGGATGCGTTCCACCTACCCGTCGGCCGCCCGGTCACCCACAAGATCTATCGCGACGCTACCCACCCGTCGCGACTGGTCCTGCCGCTGACGAAAGGCAACAGTTAACCGGCACCGAGGCGGTCGCGTTGCCGTTGTGCCGGCATGTTGCACGGCGGTTCGCCGTGTGGGCGAAACGTGTTGCTGTGATATTCCTTCCGGACCTGGGCGGATCGCGCGAGAGAAATTACACTCGGCGTCGGGTTCGGGTGAAGAGCCTGTGCCCGGCTCCATGCGTTTGCCCTCGTGGAGGGTATCGAGTAGGAACTGTCGGGCTCGATGGGGAATGCGGGATCGGCCTCGCGAGCGTGGATCGGTAGGAACTGGAAAACGCTCATGGGCAAGGAAGCTCGGGACCCCACCGCGGCGCTGGCGGACCGTCTGGACAACGACCCCGCCACGACAACGGTTTCGTCGTTCGTCGTCGAGGCGCGTCGCCGCGGCGTGGACCCGTCGCAATTACTGGATGCCGACTTCTTTCTCCGCGGCACCGACTAGTTCGCTGGGCCGGATCCCGAACGCCCGGCAGATCTTGTACAGCTGCGTCACGGTCATCGCTCGTTCGCCGTGTTCGAGGCGGGCAATGGTCTTCTTGTTGTAGCCGGTTGCCTCGGCCAGCGCCTCCTGGGTCCAGCCGCGGCGGGCGCGCATCGCACGCACCTCCGCGCCCAGCGCCGCGTCCAGCCTCGCCTCCTCGGCGGTCGCGTCCTCCGACTCGGCGGGCGTCGCATTCATGTCGACCATTCTGGGAGGGGGCAGGGTCTTAATCAAGTGCCCGATAGCTTCGGCACGGCGCCCAGGGCGTAGCCTACCGAAGGGACCGTACGGGGGTATTTAGAGACTGAAATAGGTTGAAAAGTGACCGTTGCGGGCATACCCTGAAGTAGAGCGGATGACTATCACCGCAGTTCAGAACCTCGAACTGTGATGGTTACAGCCGGCAACGGGAATCGCGCGGTGCATGCGCAATGCGAGCGAGGACAGGAGGGTGCAATGAGCTGGAGCGGCGACCCGATCTGGCTGGCCGATGTACTCCGCGACGCCGGCCTCGCCGTTATCGAACACGACGGCTGGCGCGAACGCGGCCACGGCGATTTCCTCGATATCCGCGGCGTCCTGTGCCATCACACGGCCGGAGGCGGGCCGGACGACTGGCGCGTCGTACAGAACGGACGCCCCGGGCTACCGGGGCCACTCGCACAACTGGTGCTCGAAAAGGACGGCAGCTACCGGGTGATCGCCGTCGGTGTCTGCTGGCACGCCGGCCGCGGCGGTTGGCCGGGCTGGCCCACCGACAACGCGAACTATCACACGATCGGGATCGAAGCCGTCTCCCGCGGCACCCCGCCCTGGGACTGGACCCCGGCCCAGCTCGATGCCTACGAACGCGGCTGCGCCGCGATCCTGCGCCGCCTCGGCCGCGACTCCCGCGATTGCGTGGCGCACCACGAGTACTCCAGCGAGGGAAAGATCGACCCGGCGGGTATCGACATGAACGCCTTCCGCCGGGATGTACAGGCACTACTGGACGGAAGGGGCGAAGAAATGGCCTTCCTCGACGAGAAGATCACGAACCACCACGGTGACGAGGTCACCGTCCGGACCATGCTGCATTACCTCGACAAACATGTCGGGCTCGCGCTGGACCAGCTCGCCGGATCGGGCACCGCCCGCGGCGCGGATTTCCCGGGCTGGGATTTCCTGGGCGACCGGACGACCGCCGAAGCGCTCGGAGTGATCGGCGCGGCCCTGAAGATCCCCGGCTTCCGCGACCCCACCGGCGACCGGCGCGCCTGAGGGAGTGCGCCGATCCGGCCGGAGAGGAGGACAGCATGCTCACCGAACTGGCTTCTGTCCTCGGCGGCCTGGTCACCGGCGTCGGTGGTGTCTGCGCGGCCGGGTTGCTCAGCAGGCGTAAACGCCGGGCCGATGCGGTTCAGGTACTGACGCAGGCGGCGGCGCAGATGGTCGAACCGCTGTCCCGGCAGATCGCGGCCATGACCGCCGAACTGGAGGCACACCGGCGGGTGGTCGCAGATTCCGAACAGCGCTGCCGCCTCGCCGCGACCCAGCACACATCCTGGGACGTCGTGGTCCGCTCGTCGCTGCTGAATCTGGGTGTCGATGTGCCGCCCCCGCCACCTATGCCCGACGACCGGTCCGGCCCGCAGCATCAGGTGGACCCGCGACCGTAACCGGACCACCCGGCCGGTATCGGCACGGCCGTCGTCGCTCTCCGTGTGGCGCGGCTGCGAGAAGGCACGTCGCCCGCGTGGAATGCGGTGACCGCCGGGAGTTCTACAGCGCGCTGCCCGCCGCGACCGCTGTGCGGGTGGATCGTCCGACCGTGTTCAGATGGCCGATGGACTGGGCGTAGGAGGCGATGACACCGGTTTCGCAGTAGGGCACCCCGAGATCGGCGCAGTACGCGGCGACGATCGGCTGGGCGCGGCGCAGGTTGGGGCGGGGCATGGACGGGAACAGGTGGTGCTCGATCTGGTAGTTGAGGCCGCCGAAAGCGGTATCGACGACGAATCCGCCGCGGACATTGCGTGCGGTGAGCACCTGGCGGCGTAGATAGTCGGTGTTGTCACCGGCCGGGAGAACCTCCATACCCTTGTGGTTGGGCGCGAAGGTGGAACCCATGTACAGGCCGAACAGGCCCTGCTGCACCACGGTGAAAACGAGGGCCTGCAGCGGCGGCAGGACCAGGAAGACGACGGTCAGATAGCCGGCGGCGTGCGCGAACAGCGTCGCGCCTTCCAGTCCGCGCCGGGGGATATCGCGGCGCACGATGGCGCGGACACTGGAGAAGTGCAGGCTCCAGCCTTCCAGCAGCAGCATCGGGAAGAACAGCCAGCCCTGGTACCGGAAGATCACCCGGCGCAGCCCTTGGCCCGTGCGGGCGCGCAGACTCGAATGCGCGAGTACCCCCATGATGTCCGGGTCCGCGTCCTCGGTGTTGGGGTGCGCGTGGTGGCGGTTGTGGTTACTGGTCCACCAGCCGATACCGACCCCGATCGCGAGGTTCCCGAAAAGGATCCCCAGCAGGTAGTCGCGGTTGCGGCGGCCGGTGATCTGCCGATGCCCGGCATCGTGGCCGAGGAAGGCCAGCTGCGCGAACACCGCGGCCAGGAATGCCGCGGTACCGAGCTGCCACCACGATTCGCCGATCAGGACGAAAGCAGTCCACCCGGCGACCAGGGCGAGCAGAACGGCCGCGGCCTTCCAGATGTAGTACCGCGGCCGGCGGTCCAGCAGCCCGGCGTCGCGTACCTGCCGCAACAACCCGGAATAGTCGCTGCTCCGGGTGGTGCGGGCGCGTCGCGGTTCGTCGATCCGGTCGGCGGGAACAGCGTATTCGGCGGCTTTTGCCGTCATGTGGTAACCGATCTCTGCACAGGTGTCGTTTCGCCGGTGGATCATCCGTGACCGCCGCCGGCCGACCGTCGCGGTCGACTGTGCGCTCACCCTACCGTCGCCGCTGCGCATCCCCGGTCCCGGTCGCACGAATCGGCGGGTGACCGCGGCGCCGGGCGGAACAGGCCGGTTCGTTTCCCGGCGAAGCGGGTATGCGCGATCCGCCGGCAGTGTCCCGAACCGGAACGAGGCGAGTGATGAGCTATCGCACCCTGATCCTGGCGACCCTGATCGCCGCCGCCTGTTCCGGCCCGGCGCCGGCAGTCGCGCAACCGTTACCGCCACCGGATGCTCCGGCCGAGAGCGTGCCGGCGCGGAGCGCGGTCTCGGTGCGCGGGCCGAACGGGTTGCGCTGGGGGACGCCGAACGAATTCGACACCCGCAGCGCGCTGTCGATGGCCAAGCTCTACCTGGCCGATTACGCCCTACGGCACGGCGACGGTTCCCCGGCGGACCGGATGCACGCCGAACGTATGATCCGGCTCTCCGACGATGCGGCCGCCGATCTCGTGGCCGCCAAATATCCGCAGGCCATCGGCGCGGTCGCCGTGGAGTACGGCCTGGCGCAGACCACGGCGGGCGCGGGCTGGAACACCGCCACGACCAGTACGGCCGACCTCGCCGATTTCCTCGCCGCGAAACAGGCGACCGATCCCGCCTCGCCGATTCTCGGCTGGATGGCGAGTGCACCGCCCACCGCCGCCGACGGTACCCAGCAGAACTGGGGTACCGCGCGGCTGCCCGGCGTCCAGGGCAGTAAATGGGGCTGGTCGGATCTTCCGCCGCCGGAGGTCGCGTCGGCATCCTTCGGACCGGGTTTCACTGTCGCGGCCCACACCCGCGGCAGCCCGCAAGACCAGACCGCCGATGTCGAACAGGCGCTCGCCGAAATTCTCGGCCGGCTCGCCGGTGGTCCGGCTGCGGTCGCGGTGCGGTAGGAAATCACCCGTTCGGCGGCCACCGAACGCCACCGTCGACAACCCCGATGCCGGTCGCATCGTCCGATCTCGTGGGCGGCTTCGGTAGTGGTCACCCGGCCTATACCTGGTGCCGGATACCTTCGCTGGCGTGGAAGCTGGCCTCCTCGGGGCTGACCAGGCCGAGCAGGGTGAGAGGTCGCGGGGTGACGGCGTTGGTCAGGTAGGTCAGGGTGATCGCCCACCGGTTGAGCCCGCGCGGCACCGCATACGTGTGGTAGGCGCGGGTGACCGCTTTGGCGGGCAGCCCCGAGAGGCGAAGCCCGAGCGGGTTGGCGACGGCGAAACGCGGACCCAGGTCCACCACCAGTCCCATATCGCGGTGTTTGTACGGCACCGGTGCCCCGATACCCAGGCTCGCGGCCACATTGCGGGCCAGGATTTTGCCCTGGCGGGTCGCGTGCTGGGCGGTGGGTGGCGTGACCTTTCCCGGCTGCGTCAGATCCGGGACGGCGGCCGCGTCACCGCCGGCGAATACGTCGGGATGGCCGGGGACCCGGAGATCGGCGTTCACCGTCAACCGGCCGCGTTCCATCGGCAGATCGAGGGTGCTCAGCACCGGCGCCCCGGTCACACCGGTGACCCAGGCGACCGTGTAGGTTGGGACGGTGGTGCCATCCGTGAGCACCACGCGGTCACCGGTGAGCTCCTTCAGCGACATCCCGAGACGGATATCGATCCCGCGGCCGCGCAGCACGGACAGCACCTGATCGCTCAGTTTCTCGCCGACCTCCGGCATCACCCGGTCGGCCATATCGAGCAGTAGGAAGCGGATCTCGGAAGGGTCGAAACCGCGGCGCGTGGCGTAGGTGTCGGCGAGCGCGCGCAGCTGGGCGACCAGTTCGGTCCCGGCATAGGACGCGCCGACCACGACGACAGTGCGCCGGGCCTGCCGGATATCCGGATCCTCCTCGTGGTCGGCGAGTTCGAGTTGCCGGATCAGCTGCTCGCGTAGGTACAGCGCTTCGGCGACGGTTTTCAGGCCGCGGCCGTGTTCGGGCAGCCCGGGCACATCGAACAGCCGGGTCACCGATCCCGGGGTGAGCACCAGCCGGTCCCAGGTCAGGTCGCGGGTGCCGTGGTGTTCGCCGGCCACGGTGAGCGTCTTGTTGTCCAGGTCGATCGATTCCGCGGTGGCGACGATCAACCGGACCCGGGGTAGCGCGTCGGTCAGCGAGACGGCGACGAACCGGGGGTCGATGAGCCCACCGGCGACATCCGGCAGCAGCGGCGTGTACAGCATGTAGTCGGTGGGCGAGACCAGGACGACCTCGGTATCGTCACCCGCCGCGGCCAGGGTGCGGCAGAGTTTACGAGCGCAGGTGAACCCGGCGAATCCGCTGCCGACGATGACCACCCGCTGTGGTCGCGGCCCGCTGTCGGCGCTCTTCTGATGGTCCGGCACGGCCACCCTCCTTCTCCGTTCGGTTTCCGGCGCGGTTCCCGGAACCCGGCGGTCGAAACGTGCACAGCGGTGGATCCCTCGGATACGGGGGCCGGTGGAGGCGGGACTCGTCAGCGATAGAGGCCGAGCAGTACGCGGACCGCGGCGTCGACGATCTCGTCGGCGGATACCGGCAGGCTGCCGTCCAGCCAGGCGGTGACGAGTTCGGCCATACCGCCGATGAAGAACAGCCCGGCGGTTTCGTCGGCGGTATCGCCGCGGCGGGAGCCGCCGAAATGTTCCCGCGCCTCGAGCGCCGATTCGTGGGCCAGATGGCGGAGCAGCTGGGTGCGGCGCTGCCGCAGTTCGGGGACGGCGACGGCCTCGATGATGGCGACCCGGCCCTTACGGGGGTCGTCCTGCAGGAGCTGGACGAACGCGCGGACCGAGGCGCGGACCCGGGCTTCCGGATCCTGGCCGGCCTCATCGGCGGCGCGGCGGCTGATCTCCTCGATCTCGGCGGCGATATGGTTCAGCACCGCCTCGAGCACCGCGTCCAGGCCGGGGAAACTCTCGTAGAAATAGCGCTCGCTCAGGCCGGCCTCGGCGCATACGGCGGTCATCGTGGTCCGGGTTTCCGGGTCCGCCCAGACGGTCAGCGCGGCCTCGAGCAGTCGGCTGCGCCGTTCGGCGGCGCGATCGGCGGCGCTGACGCCCCGATACACCCCAGATTGCACAGCCACGTTTTTCAGCATGCCACAGGCCCGTCGGATCAAAGGTTGACAGGACGCCCTTCCTGAATCAGGCTGGACGTGACAGAGACCACACGACACGAGGTGAACCATGACGGCCGAGGCCCTGGGACCACGCGAGGAAACGGCGCCGGCGCAGACCGCGGCACCGCGGCCGATTCCGGTTCAGCACCGCGACGACCGGGGCCTGCCCGTGCTCGGCCAGGTTTTCGAATACGCCAAGGATCCGGTGGCGCTGTGCCGCAGCCGCTGGGAGCGCTACGGCCCGGTCGCGCCGTTCCGTGCACTCGGGAAATCGGCGGTCATGCTCCTCGGGGCGGACGCCTGCGGCGAAGCCTTCCAGAACAAGGACAAAGCACTGGCCAACGGGCCGGCATGGTCGGAACTGGTGGGCCCCTTCTTCCATCGCGGCCTCATGCTGATCGACTTCGAAGAGCATCACGGGCACCGGCGGATCATGCAGCAGGCCTTCACCCGGCCGCGCCTCGACGCCTACACCCGCCGCCTGCACCCCGCCATCGAACAGGGTGTGGCAGGCTGGGAGCCCGGCAAGGAGTTCCCGTCGTACTGGAAGCTCAAGCAGCTCACCCTCGATATCGCGGCCGATCTGTTCATGGGCGGCGCCCAGGACACCAGCCAGGCCGAAATGGACCGCATCAACAAGGCATTCATCGCCTGCGTCCAGGCGGCCGCCGGAATCGTGCGCGCCAACGTCCCTTTCACCCGGTGGGGCCGGGCCTATCGCGGCCGCAAGGTGCTGGAGGATTTCCTGCGCCACTATCTGCCCGCCAAACGCGCCGAGCAGACCGACGATATCTTCTCGGTGCTCTGCCACGTCGAAACCGAGGACGGTGAACGGTTCTCCGACGACGACGTGGTGAACCATATGATCTTCCTGATGATGGCGGCGCACGACACCTCCACCATCACCACCTCCACGATCCTGCAATACCTCGGCCAGCATCCGGAATGGCAGCAGCGGTGCCGCGAGGAGTCGCTCGCGCTCGGTCCCGAGCCGACCATGGCCGAACTCGAGGGGCTGGTCTCGATCGACCTGGTGATGCGCGAAGCGCTGCGCCTGCGTGCCCCGGTGCCGGTCCTGGTGCGGTACGCGGTGAAGGACACGGTGATCCAGGGCGTCCGTATCCCGGCCGGAACCGATGTCATCGTGGGTGTCCAGTTCACCCACATGATGGAGGACTACTGGACCGACCCGGCGGCCTTCGACCCCGCCCGCTTCGGCCCGGACCGCCGCGAGGACAAATCGCATCGCTTCGCGTGGGAGCCGTTCGGCGGTGGTGTGCACAAATGTATCGGCCTGTACTTCGGCGGCCTCGAGGTCAAGGCGATCATGCATCGCCTGCTGCGCGACTACCACTGGACGCTCGACCCCGCGTATGTACCGCCGATGGACTACCACTCCCTGCCGTTCCCCAAGGACGGTCTGCCGATCACCCTGCTGGAGAACCGGACGGCGAGTTCGGCGTCCGCGGGGTGATCCGGCGCGGCCGGGATGAACGCCACAACGCCACCAGGCCGTCTATCCTTGACCGATTCCAGAAAACGGACGAGACTTTCCGGTGTGCAAACGGCCGAGGATTTCCAGCAGATGCTGCGGGGGGTGTCGCTACGCGTCACCGCACCGCGGGTCGCGGTGCTGAACGCTGTGCACGACAACCCGCACGCCGATACGGATTCGATCATCCGCGTCGTGCGCTCCCGCCTGTCGGCCGTATCCCACCAGGCGGTGTACGACTCGTTGCGTACGCTCACCGCGGCCGGCCTTCTCCGCTGTATCCAGCCGTCCGGTTCCGTGGCCAGGTATGAGACCCGCGTCGGCGACAACCACCACCACGTCGTCTGCCGGGGATGTGGGTCGATCGCCGATGTCGATTGTTCTGTCGGTGCCTCCCCATGCCTGACGGCGTCCGACGATCACGGTTTCGCGATCGACGAGGCCGAGGTCATCTACTGGGGCTTGTGCCCCGAATGCGCGAAAGAGAACCGTTTTCGATAGCAGTCCGCACCACTCGTCAGGAAGGAATATCGTGACCTCCGATAGCCGTCCACCTGCTCCCGACACCGGGACTTCGAGTAACAGCGAAAGCGAAAATCCGGCGATTCCGTCCCCGACCGCCGCAACCGACAACCGCCCGCGCACCAACAAGGACTGGTGGCCGAACCAGGTCGACGTCTCGGTTCTGCACGCCCATTCCTCCAAATCCAACCCGCTCGGCGAGGATTTCGACTATGCGAAGGAATTCGCGAAACTCGATGTCGAGGCATTGAAGGCCGATGTCGCGGCGGTCCTGACCGATTCGCAGGACTGGTGGCCCGCCGACTTCGGCAATTACGGCGGCCTGTTCATCCGGATGAGCTGGCATGCCGCGGGCACCTACCGGATCGCCGACGGACGTGGCGGCGGCGGCCAGGGCGCGCAGCGGTTCGCGCCGCTCAACAGCTGGCCCGACAATGCGAGCCTGGACAAGGCGCGCCGGCTGCTGTGGCCGGTCAAGCAGAAGTACGGCACGCAGATCTCCTGGGCCGACCTGCTGGTGTTCGCCGGCAACGTCGCGCTGGACTCGATGGGTTTCCAGACCTTCGGTTTCGGCTTCGGCCGCCCCGATATCTGGGAACCGGAGGAGATCTACTGGGGTCCGGAGGACACCTGGCTCGGCGACGAACGCTACAGCGGCGACCGGGAACTCTCCGGCCCGCTCGCCAATGTTCAGATGGGCCTGATCTATGTGAACCCGGAGGGGCCCAACGGCCGGCCCGACCCGGTGGCGGCGGCCCGCGATATCCGCGAAACCTTCGGCCGGATGGCCATGAACGATGTGGAAACCGCCGCGCTCATCGTCGGCGGCCACAGCTTCGGCAAAACCCACGGCGCCGGCGATCCGGACCTGGTCGGCCCAGAACCCGAAGCCGCGCCGATCGAACAGCAGGGCCTGGGCTGGAAGAGTGCCCACGGCACGGGCACCGGCCGCGATGCGATCACCGGCGGCCCGGAGGTCATCTGGACCTCGACCCCCACGCAGTGGAGCAACGGTTTCTTGCAGAACCTGTACGGCTACGAATGGGAGCTGAGCAAGAGCCCGGCGGGTGCCTGGCAGTGGAAACCGAAGGACGGAGCGGGCGAAGGCACCATCCCGGACCCCTTCGACGGCCCGGCCCGCGCCCCCAGCATGCTCACCACCGATATCGCCCTGCGCGAGGACCCGATCTACCGGGAGATCACCAGCCGCTGGCTGGAACATCCCGAGGAACTCGCCGAGCAGTTCGCCAAGGCCTGGTACAAGCTGCTGCACCGCGATATGGGCCCGGTCAGCCGCTATCTCGGGCCCTGGGTGCCCGAACCGCAGCTGTGGCAGGACCCGGTACCGCCGGTGGACCACGAGCTGATCGACGAAGCCGATATCGCGGCGTTGAAGAGCAAGGTCCTCGATTCCGGTCTGTCGGTCGCGCAGCTGGTCAAGACCGCCTGGGCCGCGGCGGCGAGTTTCCGCAGCACCGATAAGCGCGGCGGCGCCAACGGTGCCCGGATCCGGCTCGAACCGCAGAAGAACTGGGAGGTCAACGAACCCGCCGAGCTCGCGCGGGTCCTGCCCGTCCTCGAACGGATCCAGCAGGACTTCAACAGTTCCGCCACCGGTGGTAAGCGGGTCTCGCTGGCCGATCTGATCGTTCTCGCCGGTGCGGCGGCCGTCCAGCAGGCGGCAAAGGAGGCCGGATACGACATCACGGTGCCGTTCTCGCCCGGACGCACGGACGCCACCCAGGAGAACACCGATGTGGAATCGGCCGCGGTACTCGAACCGCGGGCCGACGGCTTCCGCAACTATGTGCGGACGGGGGAGAAGGCCCCACTGGAAACCCTGCTGGTCGATCGCGCCTACATGCTGGACCTGACGGCTCCGGAACTGACGGTCCTGCTCGGTGGCCTGCGGGCCCTCGGCATCAATCACGGCGGCAGCACGCACGGCGTGTTCACCGATCGCCCCGGCGTGCTGACCACCGATTTCTTCGTCAACCTCCTCGATCAGGGCACCGAGTGGAAGGCCTCGGAATCGGCGGAGAACGTCTACGAGGGGTTCGACCGGCGAACGGGTGAGCGCAAGTGGACCGCTACCGCCAACGATCTGGTGTTCGGATCCCATTCCGTACTGCGTTCGGTGGCCGAGGTCTACGCCCAGCGCGATGCCGGACCGCGGTTCGTCCGGGATTTCGTTTCGGCATGGGTCAAGGTCGCCGAGAACGATCGGTTCGATCTGCGCTGATCATGCAGTCCTGAACCGGGCCGGTCCGTGACGGACCGGCCCGGTCGTGGGGTTTCCGGCCGTGGGCTCACGGCGCAGCCGGTGCGGTCGCGATTGCAACACAACCCGGACACGGGTCCGGTGCATGCGTGCCGGGGTCACGCCGGCGCCCATATCCTCGACGGAGGACGACGCGGCCCCGCGATTCCGCCGCACCGAGCACGGCGAGGCGAGAGGCAATCCGATATGGCCACACATTCCGAACCGCCGATCATCGTCGGTATCGATGGTTCGCCCACCTCCCTGGACGCGCTGCGCTGGGCGGCCGGTCGCGCGGCGCTGCATCGCTGCCCACTCCACCTCGTCCATGCGATCGGCGCACCGGTCACGTTCGGCCCGGAGGTCAGCGTCGTCGGTCTGGACAACCAGGCGCTGCGGGCCGACGGGGAGACGATCCTCGCCGCCGCCGAGGAGACCGCCCGCGAAACTGCGGCCGATCTGGAGATCACCACCACCGTCGCCGACCTCGGTGCCACCACGGTCCTGCTCGACCTGTCCGCGGACGCCCGCATTGTCGTCGTGGGCACCCGCGGCCTCGGCACCCTCGGCCGGCTCCTGCTCGGCTCCGTGAGTACCTCACTCGCCCGCCACGCCCACTGCCCGGTCGCGGTGATCCCCGATACCGAGGAACCGGCCCGCGACCTCGGGCAGCGCCCGGTGGTGGTCGGCGTGGACGGCTCCCCGCGCGGCCAGGAAGCCGTCGATATCGCGTTCGAGGAAGCGTCTCGCGGGTACGTCGGCGTGATCGCGGTGACCACCTGGTCGGAATCGTTCCGCTATATCTCCCGCGACGATATGCAGGAACAGGCCCGAGTGATGCAGGCCGAGAGCCTGGCCGGCCGCGCCGAGCGGTACCCCGACGTGGCGGTCACCTCGGTCGTCGCCGAGGATCGCCCCGCCCGCCGCATCCTGGCCGAATCCGAGAATGCGCAGCTCATCGTCGTCGGAAGTCACGGCCGCGGCGGTTTCGCCGGTATGACGCTCGGGTCGGTCGGCCAAGCAGTCCTGCACAGCGCCCGGGTCCCCCTCCTCATAGCCCGCGCCCGAGACTGATCGCCCGCGCCCGCGACTTACAGTCGGGGAAGCCACCCGCACGGCGTCGGAGCCGCGGCCTCGCCTTCGACTGGAGCGCGGTTCTCCAGGCCTGGCCGTGCACCCGCCCGGGCGGCCGACAGCGCTCGCGGTCACCGCAAGCCGGCATCCCGGCCGCCACCGGATCGCCGGCCGTCGCGCGGTGTCCGTGCGGCCGGTCATGACATTTGTCATTGCCTGCCCGTGAACTATTCATCGTGGATCGATGACTGGTCGTACTACTGGTGACCGGCCGTCTCCGTGAGGGTGGGAGGTATGAACAGAACCGAGTACGGATCGCCGGATCCGGGCACTGAGCGGTCGTATGAAGCCTCTGCGGCCACCCGGTCACCGGCACCGGTGAACGATGTCATCAGCGCGCGTGGTCTGCGCCGGACCTACGGCCAGGGAAAGGACGCGTTCGAGGCGGTTCGCGGCGTGGATATCGACGTCGCGGAGGGGGAGGTTTTCGCGCTGCTGGGCACCAACGGCGCCGGGAAGACCTCGACCCTGGACATTCTCGAGGGGCTTACCGCACCGTCCGCCGGGGACGTGCGGGTATTCGGGCTGGATCCGCGGCGCGATCGCGCGCAGGTCCGCGCGCAGGTCGGGATCATGCTGCAATCCGGCGGGCTACCGGCCGAACTGACGGTCGGTGAAACACTCGAGATGTGGCGTGGGACATGCACCGCCCCCACCACCGCCGAGGTGGTGCTCGCGCAGGTCGGGCTCACCGGCCGCACCGATGTGCGGGTCGGCTCACTGTCCGGCGGTGAGCGCCGCCGCGTCGATATGGCTTGTGCACTGCTGGGGCAGCCGCGTTTGCTGTTTCTCGACGAACCGACCACCGGACTCGACCCCGAGAGCCGCCGCGCCACCTGGCAATTGCTCGCCGACCTGAAGGCGGCCGGCGTGACGATGGTGCTCACGACGCACTACCTGGACGAGGCCGAGGCGCTGGCCGACCGTATCGCGATCATGCACAAGGGCACGATCGCGCGCCGCGGAACCCTGCGCGATATCGTCGACGGCCATCCCGCCCGGATCGTCTTCGACCACCCCGGGCTACCGCTACCCCCACTGCCCACCGCCGTCGTCGACGCCGGAGAACGGGTCACCGTCAGCACCCACGATCTCCAGGGGCATCTGCTCGAACTTCTCGGCTGGGCCAGTGGGCACGGTATCCGCCTGGCCGGTCTGGACGCCCGGGCCGCCTCACTCGAATCGGTCTTCCTCGATATCGCCGCCGAATCCGCCGGCGAATCGGTGGACGAGCCGCAACTGATCGGAGCTACCCGATGACCACCACCGCGACTCCGCCTGCCGGTTTTCGCCGCCGCCCGTTGAAGGCACTCGCGAAGGCCGAATATCTGCAGTTCCGCCGGAACAAGACGCTGGTCTACACGGCAACCGTGTTCCCGATCGGGCTGCCGCTGGCCCTTTACTTCATTGCCCGCAGGGATGCAGACCCCACCGCAGCGATGGCGGCGACAGCGTTCGAGATGTTCGCTCTGCTGGCGCTGCTGTTCATGCAGTACTACTCCGTGCTGTCCATGGTGACGACTCGCCGCGGCGAGGGGGTACTGAAACGGCTACGGACAGGTGAGGCCGCCGACTGGCAGATCCAGACCGCACCGGGCGTTCCCGGTGCCGTGGTGACACTGTTCTGTACGGTCGTCATCGCCGCGGTGATCTACGGTACCGGCGCGCCCGCGCCGGTGAATCCGTTCGCGATCGTCCTCGCGCTGGTGGGCGGGATCGTCCTGTTCACGCTGCTCGCGCTGGCCACCAGTGCCGTGACCAAGAACGCCGAGGCGGCCCAGATCACCTCGCTGCCGGTGATGACGGTCGCGATGCTCGGTCTCGGCTCGATCCGCGGGATACTGCCGGACCGGCTGGCCGACCTGGCCGAGTGGACACCGTTCGCCGCCGTATCCGATCTGGTGTTCCTCGGTGCCGCGGGCCGGACGGCCATCGGTTCCGCCGACGATCCGGCACTCGACTTCGCGGGTACCTTCTCCGCACTCGGCCGGCCGTTTGCGACACTGGCGATATGGACGGTCCTGGCGCTCATGCTGACTCGCCGGAGTTTCCGCTGGGACGACCGCGGGTGAACCGGGTGGCCGCATGGTGGCGCGCGCTGCCGGGGCCGGCCAAGTTCAGGCTGTACATGCGGCTGTCGCTACAGGGATCGATCCTGGGGATCGTCCTGGCGATAGTCGTCGTCGCGCCGCAACCGTTGCCGGCGGCCGGTATCGCGGTCGCCGGTATCGCGGCGGCCGCGGCGATCGAGGCACGCCCCGAATTCGCCACGTGGGCAACGGCCGCCACCCGACAGTGGATATTCCGCACAGCGACAGTGGTGCTGGCAGCGGTGTGGGCGATCTATGCCCTGGCGCCTGCGCCGGATGCGGCCGAGACGGCACCCTTCGCGGGCGCGCGGGTGGTATGCCTCGTCACCGTATTCCTGGCAGCCTTCGCTGTGATCCCGTACTTCCGGTACAGATGGTTGATTCTGGCGGCACTGGCCTTGGCCACCGGTGTGACGTTGCGTTCCGGTATGAGTGTGCGCCCGGACCTCGCCTTCGTTGCCTCGATCAGCGCGGTGACCTTTTTCGGCGGCGCTTTCATCCTCGGCACGATGCTGATCAGCATCTGGGGGATCCGGATGGTCGACGAGCTGGAGCGGACGAAGGATATCGAGGCCGAACTGCAGGTGGCGCAGGAGCGATTGCGGTTCGCCCGTGATCTGCACGATGTCGTCGGCCGTGGGTTTTCCGCGATCGCGGTGAAAAGCGAGTTGGCGGTGGCGCTTTCGAAGGCCGGTGACACCGGCCGGGCGGCCGGTGAAATGGACAGTGTGCGGTCCCTGGCCGTCGAGTCGATGGGGCAGATGCGGGCGCTGGTGCGTGGCTACCGGGATATCGACCTGCGCGAGGAGGTGGCGGGTGCGCGGTCACTGCTGTCCGCCGTGGAGTGTGTACTGGTCGTCGAAGGCGATCCCGCCGGTGTTCCCGCGCGCTACCACGAAGTCGCCGCCTGGGTGGTACGCGAGGGTACGACGAATATCGTCGAGCATTCCGCCGCGACCTCGGCGACGCTGATTCTCGGGACGGCGGGAATGTCGTTGCGTAACAACCGGCCTCACGCCATGCTGGGTGAGCGGTCGGGTTTGCGAGGCCTGGCCGAACGGCTGGAACTGGTCGGCGCAACTCTGGAGGCCGGCCTGGACTCCGGGGAGTTCGTTCTCGAAATCCATTGGGAGAAGTAGTGATCCCTGTGTTCCTGGCCGACGATGAAACGTTGATCCGCGCGGCGCTGGCGACGATGCTGGATCTGGAGACCGATCTCGAGGTCGTCGGCCACGTCGGCTCCGGTGCGGAACTCATCGCCGCGTGGCGGCAGCGCTGCGAGAGCGGGGACCCGGCCGGGGTGGCTGTGATCGATCTGCAGATGCCCGGTTTGGACGGTATCGCGACCGCCGGGGAAATTCAGCGACTCACTCCGGGAGCGGGCACGGTGATCGTCACCAGCCACGGCCGGCCCGGATATCTCAAGCGGGCACTGGCCGGCGGTGTGCGTGGTTTCCTGCCCAAGACGACGTCGGCGGGCACCCTCGCGGAAGTTATCCGCACCGTCCACGGCGGCGGCCGATACGTGGATCCGGAATTGGCTGCGGAGGCCATCAGCGCCGGCGATACGGTGCTGACCGCGCGTGAGGCGGATGTTCTCGAATACGCTGTCGACGGTGCCTCCGTCGACGAAATCGCCCGCCGCGCGCACCTGTCGCCGGGCACCACCCGCAATTATCTCTCCGCCGCCATGGCCAAACTCGGGGTGTCCAACCGCTACGAAGCGGCCTTGAAGGCGCGTGAGAAGGGCTGGATCTGAGCCGATTCCTTGCCCCATCCCCGCAACCTCCTTATATTGAAGATAATTATGCACATAGATATGTGCCTGTGGAGCGGACCACGGGGAATCGGGAGACGGGTATGAGGGCTTGGCAGTTCGAACGCGCGGGAACTCCGCTCGCGCTCCGGGAGGTACCGGAGCCGCGGCCGGCGGCGGGGGAGGTACTGATCGAGATCAAGGCGGCCGGGCTCTGTCATACCGATGTCGGGATCCTGCACGAGCCGAAGTGGACGGAGCGGATCGGACCCTTCCCGCTGACACTCGGGCACGAGGTTGCCGGGGTGATCACCGAGGTCGGTGCAGGGGCCGAGGGGTACGAGCCCGGTGACCGGGTGGGCGTATTTGCGGCCGGGCGGACCCGGCCCGGACAGGGACGCGACGGCGGCTACTCCTTCCAATGCACAGCGCTACCCGAAGACCTGGTGCGGATACCCGAGGGAGTCGGGTTCGAACAGGCCGCACTCGGCACCGACGCCGGCTGCGCGGCCTACCATGCCCTGGTGCGCCGGGGCGGTGTGCGGGCGGGCGATAAGGTCGGGATCATCGGCCTCGGCGGGCTCGGCCAGGTGGCGGCCCGGGTCGCGGCGGTGAAAGGGGCCACCGTATTCGTCGCGGAGAAAAAGCAATCCTTGTGGCCGCTGGCGATAGAGCTCGGTGCGCAGGCGGTATCCGGTGATATCACCGAGTTCGCCGGGGAGAACCTCGATCTGATCGTCGATTTCGCCGGGTTCGGCACCACCACGGCCGCCGCCATCGAGACCGTACGTGAGTTCGGCACCGTCGTGCAGGTCGGTATGGGCGAACTGACCGCGGAGATATCCACCGGCACCTTGATTTTCAAGCAGATCACGCTCATCGGGTCGCGCGGCGGTTCGGTGGCCGATATCGCGGCCGTCTACGACCTGGTCGCCGCGGGGGAGCTGAAACCCCAGGTTGTGCCGATCACCTTCGACGAGATCCCCGCGGGCCTGGAACGGCTGCGCCGCGGCGAGGTCGACGGCCGGCTGGTGGCCGTCTATGACTGAGCCGGTGGCGATCGTCACCGGCGGTGCGAGCGGGATCGGCGCGGCCTGCGCCGAACGCTTGGCCGCCGACGGGTTCCGTGTCCTGGTCGCCGATGTACAGGAGGAACCGGGCCGGGCGCTCGCGCGGCGGCTCGGCGGTGAGTTCGTGCGCACCGATGTGACCCGGGAAGCCGATATCGAGGCACTGGTGGACGGGGCCGGGGCCCTGGACGTGTTCTTTGCCAACGCCGGGATCTTCGGTGCGCTCGGGCCCATCGAGCAGACCGATACCGTGGAAGCGGACCGGACGATCGCGGTCAACCTGCGCGGCACCCTGCTGTGCCTCAAGCACGCGGTCCGGGTGATGCGGCCACGCCGGCGCGGTTCGATCATCGTCACCGCCAGCCCGGGCGGGGTCGTCGGCGGTGTGGGCCCGCATGTCTACAGCGCGACCAAGGCCGGTGTCGCCGGGCTGGTGCGTGCGGTCGCCGCCGAAGTGCGCGATTATGGGATCCGGGTCAATTGCGTTGTGCCGGGCGCGATCGTCTCCCCGATGACCGCCGCCGTCCTCGCCGATGATCCCGCCGATCTCGCCGCGGCCACGCAGGCGATGGCGCCCAGTCCGCTCGTCGGCCGCCCGGGTGCGCCCGGGGATGTGGCCGGGGCGGTGTCGTTCCTGGCCGGCGCGGACTCCGCATTCGTCACCGGTACGGAGCTGTTCGCGGACGCCGGATACACCCACGCCCCGGGCCCGGCGAGCTTCGCGAAGGGGAGGTTCGCCGGGCCCTGAGGGAAGTTCAGCGGTCCCGGCTGAAAACGAACGCGGTCGACTTGGCCAGTCCGTTCGAGACCGTGACCAGCGCCCGCGACGCGTCCGGCACTTGGCGTTCCCCGCCCCGCCCGGTCACCTGTAGTACCGCTTCGGCGAGGTGTGTCATCCCGTGCAGGCGGCCTTCGCCGAGCGCACCACCGCCGGTATTGACGGGCAGCTTCCCGGTCAGGGCTGTATGCCCGTCCCGCGCGAACGGCACGGCCTCGCCGCGGCCGACGAAACCCATCCCCTCGAGCCAGGTGTAGACGAAAACGCTGAAACCGTCGTACAACTGGGCATTGTCGATATCGGACGGCCCGAGTCCGCTGGTGCGCCACAGCGTCCGCGCGATCTGCTCGGAGCCCTCGACAAGATCTTCGAGGGTCATCACCGCACCCGTCGGCGCGGTGTGAGTACCGGCGGCGAACCCGGTGAGCAGGGCCGGCGGCTGCCGTAGATCCCGCGCGCGTTCCGTCGAGGTGAGCAGGAGGGCCACCGCGCCGTCGACGGGAATATCGCAGTCCAGGATGGACATCGGGTCGGCGATCATCCGGGCGTTCAGATAATCCGCGGCCGACAGGGTGGCACCCCGCCAGTACGCATGGGGGTTCTTCTGCGCGTTGTCCCGGTTGGTGACCAGGAACGGCGCCAGATCCGCCCGGGTGTATCCGTTCAGGTCGAGGTACCGGCGCAGCACAGTCGCCGCCCAGGCCGGCGGGTTGCTGAAGCCGAACGGCGCCTGGAACTGATCCGGCCCGGCGGCGATCGTGCTGTCGTAGTTCACATACTTACCCTTGGGCACGTGCAGCGACCGGTAGACCAGCGCATGCGTGCACACCCCGGAGTGGATCGCCATCGCCGCATCCATCAGGCTCTGTGTCACCATGCCGTTGGTGGATCCGGTCCAGGTGATCTGCGGTCTGATCCCCAGCAGTTGCGGCAGGTGATACGGCGTGACGACGTCGATACCTTCGCCGGTGCCTTTCGTTCCGCCGTAGCGCGGCATGGAGGGCGAGGTCGCGACACCGTCCACATCCGAACGCTCGAGGCCGGCATCGGCCAGCGCGCGATCACACGCCTCCACCGTGAGCGCCGCCAAGGTGCGCGGCAACCGCCGCCCGAGCTCGCTGTACCCGACGCCCGCGACAGCGACCTTGTCCCGCAGTTCCCACATATCCCTCACGCTCCCGCCGGCCGGAACTGCGGTAGCACGCAGTCCTCGGAGATCTTTTCGAACGTCACCTCGACCTCGGCACCGATCCGCACCGCGGCCGGTTCGGTCCCGAGCAGGTTGGCCACCATGAGCAGCCCAGGCTGTTCCACCAGTTCCACGACGACCACCACCAGCGGCACCAGCGTCGCGAAACCAGGGCCCGGCGGATCTTCCAGAACGGTGTAGCTGTGCACTGTTCCGCGGCCGGAGACCGCCTCGTAGCGGAGAGCCTCGCTACCGCAGGCCGGACACGTCAGGCTCGGGGCGTGGTTGAATCGCGAACACCGGGCGCACCGCTGAATGCTGAGCCTCTGTGCGCGGAGGCTGTCCCAGAAGCCCTCGGTCACATCGTCGGGGAAGGGCGCCGGGCGGGTGCTTGCTGTTGTCATCTCACATCTTCCAGGTCACGGTCGCCGCCAGCGCCTCGGCGTAGTTCTTCTTGGTGTAGCCGGCCAGCGCCTGCATATGTGTGGTCATCAGTTCCTCGGCGCGTCCGGGATCGCGTTCGGAGATCGCGGTGGCGATGGCCGTGTGGATCTCGACGGTCAGTTTCCGCTGCCGGGCCGGATATTCGACGCCGACCGCGGCCCCGTCGAGGATGTCGAACAGCGCGATGAACAGCGAGGCGAAGACGAGATTCCCGGATCCCTGGGCCACGGTGGTGTGGAAGCGCCGGGTCTGGCTGAGGAATGCCGTGTGGTCGTTCAGGTTCTCCTGTTCGAGCTCGACGATCTCGAACAGCGTCGCGATATCCGTCTCGTCCATGCGCTCGGCGGCGAGCCGGGCCATATGGGGTTCGAGTGCGGCGCGGGTCTCGATCACCGTCTGGAACGGGGCCTGCTGGAACTGCAGCAGCAAGCTCAGCGAGGTGGCCAGTGCCGAGCTGTCGGGCTGCTGCAGAATGGGGCCGCCGCTGGGGCCGGGTTTGAGTGTGATGACGCCCTGGAGTTCGAGGAATCGCAGTGATTCGCGCAGGGTCCCGCGGCCGACGTCGTAGGCCTCCAGCATGGCTTTCTCCGGAGGTAGACGATCCCCGACCTGGTTACCCCGGCGGTTGATGTCATCGACGATGCGCTGTGCCACGAGCAGCGCTGTCTTCTTCGGTCGTTCGGTAGCGGTCATCTGTTCTCCCCTGATGTGGCTGTTGTGCTTGTTGTTCCCACACCCTACATTCAATGCTATTCATGTGCAGGGATTAGTGCTGAAGGTTCGTGGCGAGCCAGTGCGACCGGGTGATCACGAGGAGGCGGTCATGAGCGACGGTGAACTTGCCGAATTGCGCGACCATGTGCGCAGACTGCAGGCGATCGAGAATGCCCGCGACCACGTGCACGCCTATGCGCGAACCCTCGACGATCCGGACCCCGAAACCGTGACGGCGCTGTTCGCGTCCGACGCCGTGCTCACCACGCTGTCGCGGACCGTCCGTGGAGCCGAGGAGATCCGCAATTTCTTCGAATCGGCGTTCGCCGCCGACCCCTCGGTGAAACGCCATTTCATTGCCAATGTGCGCACCGTCTGGCTCGGCGATTCCCGGGTGCGTGTGCAATCCCAGTTTTTCTTCACCGGCAGTGGGGCCGGGCGTTCGGTCCTCGGCTGGGGTAGCTATGACGATGTTGTGGACACCGGCGGTGACCGGCCGTGCTTCGCGGAGAAGGGCGTGGTCGTCGAGGTGAGTACTGACCTGGCGAGCGGATGGCCGGAGGGTGTCCCGGTTCGCTGATCTGCCGAAGTCGTCGGTATGACGCGGGTCGGAAGGGTCGGTATCGCTCGTTGCGCGGCGGGGCGACCGGGATTTGCCGATTTCCTTCATAACCATGCGCATGGTTGCTATGGTTCTCCTGGATCTGCCGAGTCTGGGTGGACCCGAGGGGGCGAGGAAGAGTGCAGGCCGGTTCATCACCGGCCCCCGAGGCGGTGATCGCGAAAACCTTTGCCGCCCTGCGATCGAACGGAGTGCGACGTGAAGCTGGCCCTACGCTATGACATGCGGGCGCCCGATATCGGGGTGGGCAGTCCCGAGCAGTACACCGCGGCGCTCGAACATGCCGCCTGGGCGGACGACCTCGGATTCGAGACGGTGTACCTCGCCGAACATCACGGCGCCGACGACGGCTACTGTGCGGCGCCGATGATCCTCGGCTCGGCGATACTCGGCCGGACCCAACGGCTGCGGGTACACCTGTCGGCGCTCGTCGCGGTGCTGCATCACCCGCTGCGGCTGGCCGAAGACCTCGCCGGGCTGGACCTGGCCGGCGGCGGGCGGCTCGAGGTGACGCTCGGGCTCGGCTACCGCGACAGCGAATACCGGATGTTCGGTGTCGACCGCCGCCGGCGCGTGCAGATCCTCGAGGAAACCGTCGAGGTGCTGCGCCGGGCGTGGACCGGTGAGGAATTCGAATTCCGTGGTGAACGGGTGCAGGTCCGGCCCCGGCCCGCGCGTCCCGGGGGACCGGAACTCTATATCGGTGGTTCGGCCGAGGCCTCGGCGCTCCGTGCGGCCCGGATCGGCGACGGGTACCGCCCGGCCGGTGCCGAAAAGGACCGGCTGTACGAAATCTATGCCACCGAGCGCAGGCGTCTCGGTAAACCGGTGCCCCCGCGCGGGCCGGTGAGCGGTCCGCTGTTCCTGTTCGTCTCCGACGATCCGGCCCGCGACTGGGAAATCGTCGCACCACATGTGCTCTACACGACCAACGCCAACGCGCACTGGGCGCGGGAGCGCGGCGTGGGCACCACGGCCTACCGCCCCGCCGCGGGGTTGGCCGATCTGCAGACGGACCCGAATATCCGCGTCGTCACCCCTGAGGAATGCGTGGCGCTCTGCGAGAAGCTGGGCCCGGACGCGGAATTGGTGTTCCAGCCGCTGATGGGTGGGCTGCCGCTGGAAGCGGGGTGGCGCAGTCTGCGCCTGTTCGAATCCGAGGTCCTGCCGCGACTCGTCACGCTCGGATATCGTCCGTCGGCCCGGGAACGCACCGGAGAGGCGGCGTGATGACCACAACCGTCGAAGATTCGCACAACAGCGAAATGCCCGCCGTGATGCCACGCGCCCTGGTCGTGATGATCGGTTACTGCGTCATTCTGGCGACGCTCGTCACGACCATCCCCCTCAAGTTGCTCAACCCGATCGGGGAATTCGGGGCAACCGGCGGCCTGCTCAACTGGGTCGTCATCATCGGTTCGCTCAGCGGGGCGATCGGCACCGCTCTGCTCCCGCCGGTCGCGTCCCTGTTCGGGCAGCGGCGGACGACGGTGGTGACGATGAGCCTGCTGACTGCGGGCAGCGTTCTCGGCGCCGTTGCACCGAATATGACCGTGCTGCTGGTCGGCAGGTTCATCGGCGGGTTCACCCTCGGCGCGATCGCACTCGCGCTGGCGATCGCCCGCACCAACCTGTCCGGCCGGACGCTGAGCGTCGTCCTGTCCTGGATCGCGGCCGCGGAAGGTGTCGCGGCCGGGCTCTCGTTCGCCGTCGGCGGCCTGCTGACCGATACCGTCCAGGTCGACTGGCGGGTGGTGTTCTGGGTGCTGGCCGTGCTCGGCGCCCTCGGGATCGCCGGCGCGCTCGCCACCATTCCGCGCCAGGACGGACCGGGCCGCGGGCAGGTCGATTGGTTCGGCGGGCTGTTGCTGACCGCGGCCCTCGCACTGATCCTGGTACCGCTCAGCATGGGCTCGCACTGGGGCTGGACATCACCGGCGGTCCTCGTCCCATTGCTGTGCGGCATTGTGGCGGTGGCGGTCTGGTGGATCGTCGAATCGCGGATTCCCGCTCCGCTCGTGAATACCCGCGCACTGCGGAATATGAACTTCCTGCGCGGCTGGCTGGTGTTCTTCCTGGCCGGAATGCTCGCCTGGATCATGAATTTCACCCTGCCGAAATTCACCGAAACCCCGGCGTCGGCCGGTTTCGGTTTCGGTTACAGCGCATTGACCAGTGGCCTGCTGATGCTGATGTTCTGCGTCGGCATCGTGGTGGGCAGCGCGTCGGCCGGGCGGCTGAGCCGGTTCGTCCCGGCGCGGGTGATGTGCCTGCTGGCGTTCACCGGGTGCACGATCGGGATGCTGCTGCTTGCGTTCGTGCATGATTCGGCATGGCAGCTGTGGGTGTGGCCGGTCATCATCGGGCTCTCCTACGGGCTGGCGTCGGCCAGCGCCTACCTGACCTTCATCACGGCCCTGCGCGCCGACGAGGTCGCCACGGCGGCGAGTATCGGCCAGATCAGCGCGCCGCTCGGCGGTGCCATCGGCAGTGCGGCGATCAGCGGCGTGCTCACGGCCGAGGTGGTCCGGATCGGCCAGACCGAGGTCCCGGCCGAGCAGAGCTTCCAGCTCGGCTGGCTGATCGGCGCGGGGGTCTCGGTGGTCGGCCTGCTCCTCGTGGCGCTCATCCGCGCTCCCAAAACCGCTGCCGAAGAGACGATCTGAGTCCGGCACCAGGTGCCGCGGGTGCGTTGCGCGGGTGTTTCCGTCCGCCTTGTATTTCGAAGCCGCGACTGTCCCGGCCCGGCCGGATGGGCGCGGGACAGATCCGGAGGAAGAGTGAGGATGTCGATGTTCATATCAATCGAAGCGGGCCGGTGTATGGGGCACGGCCGGTGTTATGCGGTGGCGGAGCGGCTGCTGACCGATGACGACGAAGGTTTCGTGGTCGAACGCGGGCGAACCTGGAAAGTCCCCGGCGAGTTGACCGCAGAGGCGGAGGCCGCGGCGCAGGCATGTCCGGAGACGGCCATCGCCGTCGCCGAGTCGTAACCCCACCGAAAACTGCGGCCCGGCATCCTGCGAGAGGATGCCGGGCCGCTGGGCTGTGGTCCCGGGGTCAGTCCCAGACCAGCGGGACCTGCTGTAGTCGCAGCTGGCTACCGCGCTCGCGGAGGTCGACGCCCTCGGCGAGCCGGTAGTGCGGGATCCGGCGATGCCATTCGGTGAGCGCGACCACCAGTTCCGCGCGCGCCAGATGCATGCCGAGGCAGCGGTGGTGGCCGGCGCCGAACCCGAGATGGTGTGCGAGATTGGGCCGCTCCGGGTCGAAGACGTCCGGATCCTCGAAGATACGGGGGTCGTGGTTGGCCGCGGCCAGGCCGAGCCACACCAGATCGCCCTTGCGGATCGGCAGTCCGTGGAAGTCCAGGTCGCGGGCGGCCTCGCGGCCGTCCTGGATGATCAGGCTGTAGAGACGCAGGATCTCCTCGATCGCCTTCGGCCACAGTTCGGGTTCGTCGAGCAGCCGCTGCCGGTCCCCGGGGTGGGTGGCCATGTGCAGGAATGTGTAGCCGAGCGCGCTGCGAGTGGTGTCGAGCCCGGCCGCCATGATGCTCATGCACAGGGCCAGGATCGTTTCGTCCGGGATCGGGGCGCCCTGGTATTCCGCGGTGACCAGCCGGGTCACGAGGTCGGTGGCCGGATCACCGGGGGCCGCGCGGCGTTCGGCGATCGCGGCGGCGAAGTAGGCGTCGAGTTCCTGTCGCGTCTGTGCGGCGATCCGTTTGGACTCCGGATCGCTGTTGAAGAAGCCGAGGAACTGGCCTTCCACCCAGGGCAGCAGCTTCGCGCTGTCCTCGACCGGCAGCCCGAGCAGGGTCAGGAACAAATCGGTCGGATAGACCATGCCGAAACCGGTCGCGATATCTTCGGCGCCCCGCGGCGCGATCTCGTCGACGAGCGCGACGGCACGCTCCTGTGCCTGATCGGAGATGCGCCGGACGAGTTTGGGGGCGAAGAACGGGTTCAGGATCCGCCGCAGCTCGGCATGGTCGGGCTGGTTGAGGTTCTGCGGCAGCAACTGTCGCGGCGGGGAGCGGTGGAAGGCGCTGACCTGGTCGTTGGTGAAGTCGGTATCGCGCTGGAGGGCTTCGCGCACATCGTCGAAGCGGTTCAGTACCCAGAACCCCTCCTCGGTGGAGTCGTTCCAGGCGAACCGGGCGGCTTCCCGGTCGGCGTCGAGCAGCCGCTGGGTTTCCAGCGCGGGCCGTTCGACGCGGTAGTCGGTATGGAAGACCGGGCAGCCGCCGAGGTCGCGGGCCGTACCGGAATCGTCGCTCACCTGGGTCATCGGCATCTCCTGTCGAATAGCGCAACTACCAATGCGAAATACGGGGTGGCTATGGCGTGCGTCACGGGTTGACATTTGCTCGTAATGATATGCATGATTCGAGTAATTACAAGGGTGATCGACCGCAGGAGGCCGCAGGTGCACAGGCTCGAAGACCACACGGCAGTGGTGACCGGCGGAGGTTCCGGCATCGGCGCGGCCTCCGCCCGGAGGCTGGCGGCCGAGGGCGCGGCGGTCGCCGTTGTCGATCTGCACCAGGCGGCCGCGGAGGAGACCGCCGCGGCGATCCGGGAGGCCGGGGGGCGCGCCGCCGCGTTCGGCGCCGATGTGCGGGACCGGGAACGGATGTGTGCGGTGACGGTCGAAATCGTCGCGCAGTTCGGGCAAATCGGTGTCGTGTTCACCGGCGCCGGGGTGTCCGGCGCGCGGATCGACAGTCACGAACTCTCCGAAGAAGACTGGCGCGGAGTGCTCGATATCAACCTGAGCGGCACCTTCTTCACGATCCAGGCGGCGCTGCCGTCCATGCTGCGGCGCGGCGGTGGATCGATCGTGACGTGCGGCTCGACCTCGTCGTTCATCGCCACACAGGGCGGTCTCGCGCCGTACCGTGCGTCGAAGGGCGGGGTCAAAATGCTCACCCAGACCCTCGCGATCGAGTACGCGCCGCACGGTATCCGGGTCAACAGCGTATGCCCGGGCGCGGTGAAAACGAACCTGGGCGCCAATACCGCGGCGATCGTGCCGACCACCGCCACGGTGCGCAACCCGTCGAAACCGCTGAACGTGCCGCTCGGCCGATACGGCGAACCCGACGAGATCGCCGCGGTGGTCGCGTTCCTCGCCTCGCCGGACGCCTCGTACGTGACCGGGCAGGCAATCCTCGCCGACGGAGGTGTTACCGCCGAATGACGCGCAACTCCGGTACCGCACCGATCCTGCTGGACGGGGCGATCGATATGCACTGCCATTTCGGCCCGGAGCCGCTGGTCGAAAAACTCGCGAAACACCCGCACGCCGTCGACCCGATCGAGGCCGCCGGCGAAGCCAGGGCCGGTGGTATGCGGGCAATCGTGCTGAAAGCACACGAATTCCCGTCCACCGCGGTCGCCGATCTGGCCAACAAGGCGGTGCCGGACGTCTTGTCGATCGCCGGGATGTGCTGCGATCACCCGGTCGGCGGGCTCAACCCGCAGGCCGTCGACACCGCGCTGCGGGCCGGTGCGCAGGTGGTGTGGTTGCCGACGTTGTCGTCGGTATCGAATACTCCGCAGGCTGTCGAGGCGGCGTTCGGTGTGCGGGAAGGGATTGCGGTCCTCGGCCCGGACGGCGAGCTGGTGCCGGAGGTACGCCAGATCATGGATCTCGTCGCGGCGAGCGGCGCGGTACTGGCGACCGGGCATATCACCGTCGACGAGCATTATGCGGTGGCCCGCGCGTTCGCCGGTCGCGGGAACCTGGTCGTCACCCACGCAATGCATGCCAGTGCCGGGCCGGGGCTTTCGGTGGACCAGGTCGTGGAGCTGGCCGACCTGGGGGCCGTGATCGAATTCGCCGCCCACACCTGTATGGGGAAACCCTCGACGTTCGAGCAGGTGATCACCGCCATCGGCCGGATCGGGCCGCAACGCGCGATCGTATCCACCGATTACGGCTGGACCGACACCCTGCCGCATCCGGCGGCGGGCCTGCGCGGCTACGTAAACGCGCTGTGGGACGAAGGTGTCGCCGAAAACGAACTCCGGCTGATGGCCGGCGCGGTCCCGGCGCGACTACTGGGTTTGGACTGAAACCATGGAGGTTCTTGGAATGGGACGAGTATCCGGCAAGGTCGCGTTCATCACGGGCGCGGCGCGCGGACAGGGACGTTCGCATGCGGTGCGGCTCGCGCAGGAAGGCGCAGATATCGTCGCGGTGGACTCCTGCGCGGATGTGCCGTCGCTCGAATACCCGATGGCCACGATCGAGGATCTGCGCGAAACCGAGAAACTGGTCCGCGATCTCGGCCGCCGGGTGCTGGCCCGCCAGGTCGATGTGCGGGATCAGGCCGGTCTCGATCAGGTGGCCGCCGAGGCAGTCGACAGCCTGGGGTGTATCGATATCGTGAGCGCCAACGCCGGTGTGGTCGGTTGCCGCCCGACCTTCGACCTCACCGACACCGAGTGGCAGGATATGGTCGACATCAATATGACCGGTGTCTGGCGCACCGTGAAAGCCGCTGTCCCGCATATGATCACGACGGGCCGCGGTGGTTCGGTGATTCTGACCAGTTCGGTGGTCACCCTCGTCGGCGCCGCGAATGTAGCGCACTACAACGCTTCCAAGAGCGGCGTCGTGGGATTGATGCAGACCCTGTCCGCAGAACTGGGCCGCCACGGTATCCGGGTCAACGCCGTTCACCCGGGCAATGTGGCGACGGACATGCTGTTCAGCAAGTCCACCCTGCGCGTGTTCTGCCCGGACCTGGAGAACCCGACCCCCGAGGACCTGCGTGAACGCGCCCGCGGTTCGGATGTGCTGGGGCAGGGCTGGGTCGAACCCGAGGACATCAGCAACGCCGTGCTGTACCTGGCATCCGACGAAGCGCGGTTCGTGACCGGCGTATCCCTGCCGGTCGATGCCGGCCGGCGGATCGGCTGAACGGAGATGACCGTGGACTACGGACAACGATTGACCGGCCGGCGGATCCTCATCACCGGGGGAGCAGGCGGGATCGGTGCCGCGGCCGCGCGGCGACTGACCGCCGAAGGTGCCGCGGTGGCGATCCTCGACCTGGACACCGGCGCGGCCGAACGCCTGGCCGCCGAACTGGGCAACGCCGCGGCAGTCGAATGCGATGTCACGCGCGAAGAGTCGGTCGGCGCCGCGGTGACCGCAGCCGCCCGGGGCCTGGGCGGGCTGGACGGCGTGCTCACCTGCGCGGGTATCGCCCGCTCCGGCCTACCGCACGAAATGTCCTTCGAGGACTGGAATTCGGTGATCACGGTCAACCTCACCGGCACATTCCTCACGATCCGCGCCGCGGTACCGTATCTGCTCGAGGCGGAGGCCGCGAGTGTGGTCACCATCGGTTCGGTGGCCTCGCTGGTCTCCGCGAATACCAACACCTGCAGCTACGACGCGTCGAAGAGCGGTGTGCTCGGGCTGACGCGGTCGATCGCCGTCGGGTACGCCGACCGCGGTATCCGGGCGAACTGCCTGTGCCCGGGTGTGGTGGACACGCCGCTCGCCCGCCGAGCCCGCGAGGTGGAGGGCGTGACGAGCAATGCGGTCGCGGCCACCCCGCTCGGCCGCCGGGCCGAACCGGACGAGATGGCGGCCGTGATCGCCTTCCTGCTATCCGCGGAGTCGTCCTATCTCACCGGTTCGGTCGTCACCGCCGACGGTGGGCTCACCGCCCGATGACCCGGAACGGAACTACTCGATCGAAGAAGGCGGATATGGACGTCCGAGGAGACAGCGTGGTCGACGGCCCGGTGATCACCAACCGATCCGGCAGGGAGCCGCAATGAGCGAGGAAGTACTGGTCGACGCGCAGGACGGCGTTCTCGTCATCACGCTCAACCGTCCCGCGGCGCGTAATGCGGTGAACCTCGCGGTATCCGAGGCGGTCGCCGCGGCGATGACCGAACTCGACAGCAGCCCGGACCTCACGGTCGGCGTACTCACCGGAGCCGGCGGCACATTCTGCGCCGGGATGGACCTGAAGGCGTTCCTGCGCGGCGAATCCCCCGTGATCCCCGGGCGTGGGTTCCTCGGCCTGGTGGAGGCACCGCCGGAGAAACCGCTGATCGCCGCGGTCGAGGGATACGCGCTGGCGGGCGGCTGCGAAGCCGTCCTGGCCGCGGATCTGGTAGTGGCTTCGCGAACCGCGAAATTCGGTATCCCCGAGGTCAAACGCGGGCTGGCGGCCGCGGCGGGCGGGCTGATGCGGCTGCCGCGCCGGATTCCGCCCGCCGTGGCGCTCGAGCTGGCACTCACGGGCGATCTGTTCGACGCCGAACGCGCCTTTGCGCTGGGGCTGGTGAATCGTCTCGCCGACGAGGGGCAGGCACTGGACGTGGCACTCGATCTGGCCCGGTCCATCGCGGCCAACGGTCCGCTCGCCGTGCGGGCGTCCAAGAAGGTGATTCGCGAGAGCGTGGACTGGTCGCAGGACGAGATGTTCGAACGGCAACGGGCGATCACCGGCCCGGTATTCGCCTCCGCCGATGCGCAGGAAGGTGCCCGGGCCTTCGCGGAGAAGCGACCGCCGCGCTGGCGCGGGGAGTAGGCCCCGGGCAACCGGGTCGCCTGGTTCGGTGGACCATCAGGGATCACCGACGCAATGGCTCGCCGGCACCGATGTTCGCGATGGCCGGACGCACGGGTACCGAGGGGACAGTCGGCCCGGCTGGAGGTATCGGTACCGCCGGCATCCGTTGTCGTCCTGACCATCGGTGATCCCTCGGCGATTGCGTGGCCTGCCGTCGTGGCAGGCCCGGATCCGGTCCTTGTGAGAGGGCCCGCACCTGTACCGCGCCGATCCCGATCGCCGTCATGGCTGTCCTCCTGTTCGGGCCGAGCAGCCACACCTCGGGCAGCGACAACTGTTCACCCCCGGGCGGAGCCGCCGGTCGCCGCAGATCGGTAGGGGACCAGGCGACGGACGGCTGCCGGTCGACGCTAACGGGTTCCGGTGAGCCAGCGGCCGAACCGGGACTTGGGGCGCCCGTATGTGAGGTTCGCCGGGTCCAGCCAGCGGGGCAGGGGTTCGCGCGCGGCGAGCCAGGCCGCGGGCACACCGGCGGGGGAGTCCTTGCCGGTGTATGCGGCGACGATTCCGCCGACGATGGCGCTGGTCGTGTCGATATCGCCGTCGGCCTCGATGCAGGCCGTGATCGCGGCGGGATAGTTGTCGAGATAGGTTGCCGCGGCCCACATTGTGAACGGCACCGTGTTCTGCGCGGTGACGCGGGAACCGTTGCCCAGCTCCGCCGCGGCCCGCTCCACGGACGCGCCGAGCAGCGTGCGCGCCCGGCCGATCGACCGGGTCGTTTCCCCCTCGGCGAGGTGGCCGAGGACCGCGGTGAGGAACTCGCCCGGGGCGGGACGAACCGCGGTCGACCGGGCCCGGGCGCCCTCACCTGCCGCCAGCGCCACCGCGACCGCGCCGGCCACTCCCTCCGGATGCATATGTGTCACCTGTGCCGAGCGGGTTGCTTCGGCCACGATCCGGTCCGGATCCCCGGCGTAGAACGCGCCCAGCGGTGCCACGCGCATGGCGGCGCCGTTACCGCAGGACCCCTGACCTTCGTACACGGATCCGGACGCCTCCGGCCACGGCGCCCCCTCGCGGATCCGGCGCAGGATGCCCACCGAGTAGAAGCCGTAGTCGCGGGCCGGATCGCAGCGCCGGGCGAAGGCGGCGGCGAGCCGATCCGGGTCGATGGCACCGTGGGTGCCCAGTTCGGCGACCACGCTGCAGGCCATTTCGGTATCGTCGGTCCACCCCCACGGCCCCGCGGTGAGGTTTCCGGTCCGGAGATCGGCGAGTGAACGGCGCATCACCGGGAATTGTTGTCCCAGCGCATCCCCCACGGACAGGCCGTCCAGTGAATCGAGCATCAAGTCGACAGACATCGCGCCCGATCGTAGCCACGCCGGCTGCGTGGCGGCAATGAACGCCGCGCTTGTCCGGCCCCGGCGATGTCGGCTTGCTGATTCGTCTCGACCGGCGACTCACACCGCCCCGCTCTTCCGCGCCGACCGGCAGTTTGCGCGGATCGACGATATGCGCGGACCCCGCGAATCAGGGCAGTGGTGCCGCGGTATATCGGACAGCCGGCTTACCGGGACCGACGACCAGTTCGGTGCCCGGTTCCCCGTCGCGGAGCAACTGCTCCACCGCGGCGGCCACCTCGTCCGCCTCCAGCATGGGAACCCCGGCCGCGCGGAAGCGTTCCGGTCCACCCGCCGTGAGCGGAGTGTCCACGAGGCCGGGGCATACTGCGCTCAGCCGGATACCCTCGCGTGCAAGGGATCCGTGCAGTGCACGCACCAGGCCGATGACCGCATGTTTGGTCATGGTGTAGATCGGGTCCTGGGGTACGCCTTTGATCGCCGCGTACGAGGCGGTGACGACGATGGACCCGCCGCCTTGCCGGCGCATCACCGGCAGCGCGGCGCGCAGTCCCCACACGACGGCATGCTGGTTTACGCCCACGACCGCGTGATAGCGGTCCAGATCGAGGTCCGCCGGATCCTTGTCCACCGAATTCGTTCCGGCGTTGAGGACGAGCAGATCGAGCCGCTCACCGGCGGCGGCCACGGCGGCGGCGGAGATGGCGGGATCGGTGAGATCGCCGACGATCGCCTCGCCACCGAGTTCCGTGGCGATCTGCCGGACGAGCGGGTCACGATCCACCAGCACACAGTGGACGCCGTCGGCGGCCAGCCGGCGGGCGGTGTGCTCGCCGATTCCGCCCGCCGCCCCGGTGATCACTGCGGTCTCTGCCATGTCCACTCCCTCGGCGCACCCCTTGATCGTCGAGTGAGAATATCCTTCCTGAAAGTGAGAATGCAATTCTGAAGCGGCCGGGAGGTCCACATCTAGGGTATTTCGCGAGCGGGAGTTCGCGTATGTATCTCCCCACTCAGCCTGACCGGGGGGTGGCCTGGGTCGACCGGCGGCGACGGGCGGAGGGTGGCGACGGTATTCGCGTACTACTCGGCTTTCCTCTTCCCGGCGCCGGGATTCAAGGACCGCGGAAGTAGTTGAGGACCATTCGGGTGAGGTTGGTGAGGAAAGCGTCGCGCGGAATATCGGGCCGGTCGAGGATGTAGCGCACGGTCAGATGCTCCACGGTGCGGACGAGCATCCAGGCGGCGGCCGCAATGTTCGTATCCTGCGGCGGCCGGTACCCGCGCAGTGTCAGCGCTGCGCGGGTGAGTTCGGCGATCTGGTCCTCGAAGGTGACGACGGTATGCTCGACACTGAGCCTCGGCGTCTGCTCGACCACGGCGCGCAGCAGTTCTGGTTTGTCACCCAGAGCATCCAGCAGCGCCGAAACGGACTGTCGTAGCGCGATCTCCGGCGGTTCGGTCATGCTCTGCAGCACCTGTGCGCGGACCCGGCCGGAGACCTCGCTGTTGAAGCGGTCGATCGCGGCGCCGATCACCGCGTCCTTGTTCGGAAAATACTGGTACAGCGACCCCGGACTGATTCCGGCGGCCGCCGCTATCCGGTTTGTCGACGCTCCCTCATAGCCGTGCGCGATGAGCACGGCCTGCCCGGCGTCGACGATGCGCTCCACCATCTCCCGTGAACGCTGTTGCCGCGGGGTCCGGCGGAGACTGGCGCGGGATACGGGCGGCATATCAGAATGCGAATTGAACGCGAGTATTTATTCGTGTCAGCATCCGCTCATGCTGCCACAGGAGCCGACCACGAGCCCTCCGGGCCGGGAATCCGATCCCGTCGACAACGGGACACGCCACCGGTTCGACTACTACTACCGCCCGGGTATGCCGTTGCGACCGCCGCCACCCCGGATCTCGCCGTCCGGGCTGTGGTTCGAATCCCGGAAACAGATGCTGTCGCCGTGGATCGATGTGCGGCGAGTCCCGGTGGAGACGGCGCAGGCCCGGATGATGGCCGACCATCTCTGGCAGGGCGACGAACTGATGGACGGCGTCGTGGCTGCCTTCGCCCGGGTGGGCACCGCGGTGGGGCGGCAGATGCTCGACCAGGCGCTCGCACACGGTATCGATACCGTCGGCGATCCACCCGCCGAACTCGTCGCGCTGTTCGCCCACCTCGACAATCCACCCGGCTGGTTCGACCCACAGCGCTGGGAACGGGGTCGCCGGCTGTGGCTCAACGCCTCGATATCGGGGAAGACGGCCATGCTGATCCAGGACTTCATGGGCACCTTCGTGGGCGCCGAGGTCGCGTCGGCGACCGGTGCGACGGGTCGTTACGTCAACGACCCCTATCGACGGAACTTGGAGACCGCGAACTGGTTTCGCAGTATGACCGTGGCGGGCGCGCTGGATCGCTGGTCGCGAACGTTCCAGGACACGGTGCGCGTACGGCTCATGCACGCACAGGTGCGGGCCGGACTGAAGAAAGCCTGGGGGGCCGATCATTTCGCGCGGCACGGCAACCCGATCTCCAATTCCACGATGATGGGTGCCGCGGTGACCTTCGGGCTGACACCGCTGTGCTTCGACCATGTGCACGGCCGGCGCGCCGGCACGGAACAACTGGACGATGTGATGCACTACTGGGCGGGTATCGCCCATGTGTTCGGTGTCGCCCCGGAACTGATCCCGGCGACAGCCGTGGACGGGATGCAACTGGTCGACTATATGGTCGCCACCGCGGGAACGGCGCCGGCCTGGACGGCCCGGATGGCCGGCGCGGCAACCAGGGGATTCGCCGGAGACGGAGCCGTGGCGCGGGCAAAGGTGTCCGCCGCCTCGCCGATCGCGGGAATGATGGCCTACTACAGCAGCGACGTGCTGGTCCGGGAACTGCTGGCGGAAACCCCGCTGCGAAACGTGCCGTTACAACCGTGGAAGGCGGCGACCGGCCTGGTGTCGACCGTGGAGGTCCGGGCGCGAGCGCTGGGCGATCGGCTACCGGGCGCGCACGGCCGGCGTGCTCGTCGAGCACGCCGGGACGATCCGATGTGGCGGTGGCAGTCGCGGATCGCGCGGGCCGCCGCGGTGCGGGCCGGGATCCGTGATACGCCCTACGATCACCACGATGGATCTGCGGACGGGCAATTACGCCGCATCCGGCAGTGAAGTGGAAGCGACGTCGCGGCCGTCCCGAGCCGCCACGGGCAGTGGTCGTCGAATTGCGCCGGTCCGGTGTCGAACTCGTGGTGCCGCCTACATCGACCGTGCTCGAAGCTCTGGAGCGCAACGGATTCGCGGTCCCCTCGATGTGCCGTGCCGGAGTGTGCGGGGCATGCGAGCATCGGCCGCTCGCTATCGAAACCACGCCCGTGGCACGCGGCAACCGGCCGGCGACCGAACCGGTACGTCTGTGCGTGACGACTGCAGGTACCGTCACACGGCTGGTACTGGACCTCTAGTAGTCCGTGGGCCGATATCGCACCGCCGGTGAACCTTTCGGTGGGGGCGATTGGAGAAAGTCACCAATCTGTCAGTGGTCCGTTCCGGCGGCTGTACCGCTGAGTTAGGTTGGTGCGCGCGGGCCCGTTTTCCCTCTCGGTTTCCGAATTCCGGTGCCACCGGAAAATCCTTCTCCTGCCATTGCGGGCGAACAAGCGGAGCCGTTTCAGCGCCGACAGGAGCGGTAGTGAGCATCGAAGACCCGAACCATCCGGCCATCGCCGTCATCGGCAGTGGATTCAGTGGAATAGGCGTGGCGATAAGCCTCGTACGCGCCGGATTCACCGCGGTGACCGTGTACGAACGGGCCGGCGATATCGGTGGAGTCTGGCGTGACAACACCTATCCGGGCGCGGCCTGCGATGCACCGTCGCATCTGTACTCGTATTCGTTCGCACCGAACCCCGCGTGGTCGCGCCGCTTCGCGCCACAGCCGGAAATATTGGATTATCTGCGCCGGTGCGCGGCCGAATACGGGATCACCGAGCATGTGCGCACCGGCACCGAGGTCGTGGCGGCGGTATTCGACGAACACCGGTATCGGTGGGAGCTCACATTGTCCACGGGCGAGACCGCCCACGCCGATGTACTGATTTCGGCGTGCGGACAGTTGAGCCGGCCCGCATATCCCTTGCTACCCGGTACGGCGGATTTCGCCGGGACGGCATTCCACTCCGCGTGCTGGGATCACGACTTCGACCCGGCCGGCCGCGATATCGCGGTGATCGGTAACGGCGCCAGCGCGATACAGTTCGTTCCACACCTGGTGGAGAAGGCGCACAGCGTCACCGTTTTCCAGCGGCAACCCCATTGGATCAGCCCCAAACCCGATGGTGAATACGGACCCCTGCGCCGCCGGGCGAACAGGTGGCTGCCGCTGCTGCAGAAAATTCCGCGGTTGGCAGTGTTCTGCTGGTTCGAGGGAATTCTCAATCCGATGCTGATCTCCCGGCGCGGCCGGCGCCTCCTCGCCGCGCCTATCCGGTTGTGGTGCCGGTGGAATCTCCGGCGGATCACCGACCCCGAGCTGCGCCGCGCCCTGCTGCCCGGATACGAATTGGGCTGTAACCGCATTCTCACCTCGAACGATTACTACGCGGCACTGGACCGGGACACGGCGCGGGTGGTGACGAATCCGATCGCAACGGTGCGGCCCACCGGAATAACGACCGAGGACGGACAGCAGTTCGATGTGGATGCCCTCATCTATGCGACTGGTTTCCGCTCACACGATTTCGTGGCGCCGATGCGGGTGACGGGACTCGCCGGACAGAATCTGGACACCGTCTGGAAATCTGGTGCGCGCGCCTATCTGGGGCTCACCGTGCCCGGATTCCCCAATTTCTTCCTCATGTACGGGCCCAATACGAATGTCGGCTCCGGATCCATCGTCCATATGTTGGAGAGCCAGATGAAATACATTGTCGGCGCCGTCGGGGAGATCTCCCGGGTACGGTATCTGGACCTCCGGCCGGACGTGCTCGAGCGATTCGACAGCGAAACCCGGCAGCGGCTGGCCGGCACCGTATGGAATACCGGTGGCTGTCACAGCTGGTATGTGGCCGATACCGCGTCGGGGCCGGTGAATACGAACAACTGGCCGGGCTCGATGCTGGGATACCGGCGCAGGACCCGGCGCTTCGATACAGACAACTACCGGACGGTCCCGCGGCCGGCCGAATCCGCTCGTGACCGGCGAGCCTGACAGCATGGACACGCGTGGGGCACCGGCCGATACCGACTCTCGGCCGAGGGCAGATCCGGTGCCGCACCAGACCTCCGACAGCGCCGTCGCGCAGCGGATCCTGGATGCCGTGGAGGGCCTGCTGGCCACCGGTCTTCCCTATACCGCGCTGTCCATGCAGCGTATCGCCGCGGCGGCCGGGCTCGCCCGGTCGACGGTGTATCGCTACTTCCCGCAGAAGAACTGTCTGCTCATCCGGCTGGTGGACGCAGATACCGAGGACGGGTTCGCGCCCGAGGAATGCTGGTGGGCGCAGTGGCGGGCAGATGACCTCGCCGCGCTGACCGATGCGCTGGCGGCGCTGCTCGAATACCGCCGCAACCGTGGACATATCCTCGGTGCGCTCGCAGAGGTGGCGGCCTACGACCGTGGGGTGGCGCGATATCACGCCGAGCGGACGGCACGGCTGTCCGATCGTGTCGCCGACAGTCTGCGGAAAGTCCGTGTCGTTGCTTCGTTGCCGGCAGACCGGGCCTCGGCATTGATCATCGTCGCCATGGTCGAGCGCACCGCCGAGCTCTATTCCGCGCTGGACCCGCCGGTCGCCCCGGCGAGTATCGCGACCGCGCTGGGCAAGGCGGTAATGGCGGTCGCGGCGGGATAGACGGTTCAGTCGCGCGGGACGCCGGGGGTACTCGGTGCCCCGATTCCTTGTGCGGCACAGGGCTGGTGCGAACCGGCCACCGCGTCACCACCCCGGAAGACGTCGCTCGCACCATCACATTCCTCGTCCGTCAGTTCTGTCCTCGGGTACCGAGCGCGACGGGGCCCATGAGGCCCGCGGGTCGCGACGAGTGTGTGATGTGATGCCGGCCAGCCGCGGCGGTGCGCGACTGCGAAACCCCTACTGCCGACTGATGTGCTCGGCAGTAGGGGTTTCGACGACCGGTCCCGGCCGGTCACGAGTCGTGGCGCGCAGTCGGGGTGCCGGCGCACCCGGCGGACTCGTGCCGGTGCTCGATCGCGGTCGGATCTACCCGGTGGGCTGTTCCTCGGTGGGCTGCGCGGGGGCAGGCGGTTCTTCCGAGGGCAATTCCGCGGCGGGCGGTTCCTCCGTCGGCAGCTCGGCGGCGGGCGGTTCCTCCGTCGGCAGCTCGGCGGCGGGCGGTTCCTCCGTCGGCAGCTCGGCGGCGGGCGGTTCCTCGGTGGGTTCCTGCGGGGCGGGCGGTTCCTCGGCGGGCGGCTGTTCGGCCGGCGGCTCGTCGATCGGGTGGGTGGCGCAGGCGAGAATCGCCTGGCCCTTGGTCCGGGCGACTGTCCGGGCCTCGTCCGCGCTGGGCAGGACCTCTACCGAAGCGTCCTCGAACATGCAGGCCACCCGGCCCATCAGCGTCTCCAGCGGCGGAGCCTCGGGCATAAGAGCCGGTGGAGTGCCCTCGTCCGGGGCCGGCGGCGCGGGCTCGGTAGCTGGAGCACTCGGCTCAGCCGCGGGTGGTTTCGTCTCGTCGTCCGCGGGCGGTGCGGGCGTTTCTTCTACGGGCGGAGCGGGTTCCGCAGGCGGGGGTGTCTCCTCACTGTCGATCGGCGGCGCCGGTTCGGTGCTCGGCGTGCCCTCTTCCTCCGTAGGCGGCGCGGGTTCGGCCGGTGCTGTCGTTTCCTCGTTTCCGGTGCTCGGTACGGGTTCGGCCGGCGCCTCGGTGGTCGGCGTGGGCGCCGGGGTGGTGGCCACGCCCGGCTGCGCCGATGCCAGGGGCGACACCAGGCCGGCGGCCGCCACCGCGACGGCGAACGTGGCGAGCCTGCGGGAGGTTATCGGCATCACAAATCCTTGCTGTTGGGGTACGGGAATTTCGAGCTCGATTACCGATCGGTCTCTGCAGTGTATGTCCGGAGTAATTCGATATGTCGATTCCCGGCCTTTCGACATCCAACTCGCCGAATTGCCTGGGCCGCTACACAATAGAGGCCCTGAATTGTTTTAGCCGAAACACTCTCCGGCCTGCGTCGACTATCTCGTGTGGCGGTGTCAGTGTCGACGATAATATGAATTTCGTGCTCGTTCTTTCGGCGAATTCACAATTGATGCGTGGCGGAGGGGCCGGTCAAGAGTTCGAGGAATCGTTGCTGCTGCCGGCGACCCCGGGCGGCGGCACGGGCCCGCCCTCCGGGGGCGAACCGGGCCGCGGCACTGCGCATCAGGTTCACCGGTAAACGCAGAAGCGGGTACCACGGCGGCATGAACGGCCACAGGCCCAGCCGGTGCACGGATCGCGGGCCGAGGAACGCGGTGGCGAGGGACAGATGCTGGGCGCGCGCGAACTGGCCGCGCAGCCGGGCCATATTCGGATACGACCAGCCGAGCGGATCCCGGGCGAGGGGAACGGCGAGACGCCGGCTGGTCTCATCGGGGTTCATGATCGCGGTGAGGCAGTGATAGAGGATTCGGACACCGTCGCGGAAACCGGTGGGCAGCCAGCGCTCCTCGACGCCGATCAGCCATCCGACGTAGCGGGTGAGGTGTGCGGCCGCGTCGAGGTCGGCGCGGCTGGGCAGCATACCCATGGCCATACCGCCGACGAACGGGGCCAGTAGCGCGCCGACCAGGGTGGCGGCCATATCTGTCTGGTTGATCGGCAGGCCCCAGTCCTCGGTGCGCCAATCAGGCCGGTCCAGTAGATGTCGGCGGACCAGCGAGTGGATGAGGCGGACCCGCAGCGTGGATCGGTACCCGGGCCCGAAACGAGCCATCGCGTCCTCGCCGGATACATCCATGGCCCAGCGCAGCGTTTCGGCGAACCGGGCGGCCGGGCCCTTCTCCAGTGCTCCGGTGCGCAACAGCGTCCGGTTGAAGCCGGAGGCCAGGTAGCCGCCGAGGAAGGAGACGTCGCGGGCGAGGTAGAGGCCGTCCGCGCCACCCATGCGATAGATCTGCGCCCCGCGTCGCAGCATATCCGGGTCCACCCATTCCGGCGGTGTTTCCATGCGGCGGAAGAAAGCGACCAGCGGCTCGGGTGCGTCCGGAACGGAATCGATTCCGGTGGCGAGTGCCTGATCGAACAGTGGCCGGGTAGTGGCGGTACCGGCCTCGCACATCCAGGCGGCGAGCTCGTCCATGGCCGGGTCGGCCACGAGCAGGGATTCGCCCAGGGCGCGCCACCGGGCGGTATCGGGCCTGCGGATGCCGAGCGCCAGCGCGAACGGGCGGAGGCCGGGAACACCGCGGGGTGTACCGGGATGGCGGGTGGGAACGGTCCGGGTCATGAATACGGTTCCTCCGAACGGCCTGCTGTGCCCATATACCGAGGTGAAACGAACATACGAAGACCGTTGCACGGTGTCAATGTGTTTGTCATATGACACCGGACCGTTTCGAGGCCGGGCCGCGAGTGGATGTAGCCGGCGCGCTGTCGGTGCCGACAGACGCGCTCTTTTTACTCGGAGTTCATGCGGTGCCTCCTGACGGCTTGTGGCAGAACACAAACCGGGAGGTGATACGCCCCACGATTCTCCGGGTACTTCGTATCGACTGCGCAACGGTGTACCCGGGAGCGATGGATTGTATCGACTATTGGTATGCCTGCATTGGTACATTGAAAATCATGGTGAGGCAGGGCGACGCGGTCGACGAGAAGATCATGGATGCTGCGCTGGTGCGGTTGCTGCAGGTGGGCATCCGGCGCGCCAGCCTCGACGATATCGCGCGCCGTTCGGGCCTCAACAGGGTCACCATCTACCGCCGGTTCGCCGGTAAGGACAATCTCATCGAAGCGGTCATCATGCGCGAGATCGAGCGGATGCTCGCCGAGGTCGGCCGGATCTCTGCCGAGGGCACCGATGTCGACGATCAGATCGCGCGGACGGCGCTGTTCGTCCTACGGCAGGCCCGTACCCACCCGCTGCTGACCCAGCTCATCGAGGTCTCCCCGGAGGAAGCGATCGAGTTCTACACGGTGCGCGGTGAAGAGATGGTGAGTTCGGCGATAGGCTATATCGTGACGATGCTGGAGCACGGGCAGGCCGCGGGCACCATCGACGACTACGACCCACGGCCGGTGGCCGAACTGCTGGCCCGGCTGGCGCATTCGCTGCTGCTCACCCCGCTGGGTGGTGTCGATTTCCGCGACGAGGAGCAGGCCGCGGCCTTCGTCCGGATGGCGGTTGTACCGCTGGTCCGGCACGGCGCTACGGCCGGGCCGGGTGTGGTGCGGGAATCGCCCGCGGCCGGCCGGTCGCGTACCCGCTGATCCGGCCCGCGGCCCGGCGGACAGGTGATCGTCGTTTCAGCGTGCGGGTGGGCGCAGGACCGCGTGTGCGTGGATGAAGAGTTTGCGGTCCAGGCATCGGCCGTCGAGCTCGACGATGCCCGCGCCGGTTCCGTCGACCGAGACCATCCGGCCGGCGATCTCCACCGGCCGGCCCGCCCGGCCGCGCTGCCCGCCGAAGTGGGTGAATTCGGCGTCGTAACGGGCGACTGCGGCGGGGTCGCCCAGACAGGACGAGAGATAGCCGGCCGTCAGGGCGAGACGCATCATCCCGGAAGGTGGCCTGCCGTGCGCTTCCGGACCGGCCGCCGTGCGGTAGTGATCGGGAGTGCCGAGCGCGTCGTAGGTGTCCATATCGGCGCTGTCGACAGGAAAGATGCGCCGCGGTAGCGGTAGCCCCGGGGAAGTCGCCGCGGACCTGAGGGTTTGCCTGTTGCCGGTCAGGGTCCGGGCCCTGTCGACTACCCCGCCGAGGGGGTACGGCCGGGCCACCGGGTGCGCCGAAACGGCGGGCGCGCAGACGTACAGCGAGCTGGAACTCGATTGCACGATCTCGCCGTGCTGGTCGGTGAACACCAGTTGCGCTTCGACGCCGGCGTATTCGCCCGTTGTCCGGATCGACCTGATCCGGATATCGGTGGTGACGATATCCCCGGCGATCAGCAGGCGCCGGATGTCCAGCGTCTGCCGGGTGTGCAACAGCGCGGTGGGCGCGACGCCCGGCGCGAGGATCCGGACGGCATCGTATTGGGCCTTGACCATCACGACTGCGGCGAAGGTAGGTGGTGCGACCAGCGCCGGGTAGCCGTAGTCACGGGCGACCGAATCGTGGTGATGGATAGGGTGGTCGTTGTGGGTGAGCTCGGCGAACAGCCGAATACGTTCCGGCGTCACGATATAGGGACCGGGGCAGGGGATCGGGCCGCGGCCGGTGAGCTGTGCGGCCGCGGACTCTCGGTTCAGTGCCGGTGAAACGGTGATCCGCGCGGATTTCGGTACGCCGTTGACGATCTGCATCGTGTCTCCTCGGTGCGTCCGCGGGCGGCTGCCGTGTGGGAACGGGTGGACGATGTCCGGGTGGCCGCGGCAACGTTCTCAGACGGCTTTCCCCACAGGTGCCGCGCCGGCCGCGACCGTGGATCGCGCGATCGGCTTCGGTGCCGCCGGGCCCGGGTAGCCCTTGCCTTCGAACGCGCCGACCACCATCGCCGCCTGCAGTTTCGACAGTCCGGATACCGTCGCCGGGTCGTAACCGGTGACCTGGTGGATGCGGCGGAACCGGTAGTCCACCGTATTCGGGTGGACATGGAGCAGCCGGGCCGTGCTCTTGCGGCTGCCGTCGCAGCGGATGTAGACGAGCAGCGCATCGACCAGGTCGCGATGCCCGTCGAGCGACGAGGCGATCCGGCTGAGGCTCTCCCGTGCGGGACCGGGCCGGGTGACCTGGTATTCGAGGGCGATCCGGTCGAACCGGTACACCCCATGGGGGTAGCCGAGCCGGCGCACCACGTCCAGCATTTCGTGCGCGGTATCGACGGAGTCCTGGACCCGGTCCGGTGGGCAGAACAGGACGGTGGCGGTGACCTGGGTGCGGAGGATCCCGTGCAACCGGGCGGCGATCCGGGCCACCCGGCCATCGGTATCGCCTTCCGCGGGTACGGACAGGGTGCCGCCGTGTTCGGTGATCAGCGACAGCACGCTGATATCGGCGTCACCGGTCAGGCACGATTCGATACGGTCGGCCCGCACGCGCCGGTTCGGCGGCGGTTCGGCCGTGCTGATCTCCTCGAATTCGAGGGCCACGACGGCAGCCTGCTCGCCGGTGCCGCTGGGAGCAGGCCGCGGAGTGCCACCGCGCAGCGGGACGACGTTCTTTCCGGCGGTGCGCGCGGCGCTGTCGTAGGCGGTGCTCGCAGTGGCGAGGACGAACTCGCATACCCGGCCAAGGCGCCGGCTGTACACCGCGAGCTGCCCGGCGGGCAGGCCGCCGGCATGTAATTCCTGCACGGTCACTTCGAGGGCGCCGCGGACCGCGCCGGTGACCGCCGCGGCCGTTTCCCGCCGGGCGACGGCTATCTCGACGGCGCGGTACAGATCGGCGATGAGTGTCTCCGATTTCTCGCCTGCCCCGCCGAGTAGATGCCGGGTGACCAGCGCCCGCGGGTCGACACTGCGCAGGCGGCGGAGTTCGGACAGCGGGGCGCGGAGTTCGTCGAACTCCGGGCCCAGGTCCCGTTTCAGTTCCGCGGTGGCTCCCGTGGCGTAGTCACGGGCTTGCCGTACTGCCCGGGCGGTCCACCGTGCGGCCTCGGGAAGCCGCTCCGGGCCGAGTATTACCAGCGCCGCGACGAGGAGGACCAGCACCTCGCCCCATCCGATACTGCTGAACACACCGGGAGCGTATCTCTCCCGCACACCGTGAAATATGAAGTAACGAAGGTCTGTTCATTGTCACAGTCGAGAAGACGGAAAAAGTAGTGGACCGTGCCGAAACAAGAAATCCAGTACATGCGAAAGTAATTGGAGGATGGTCCAGTTGCGCGGTCGAACACCGCTGGAGTTGCTCACAGAATCGTGCGGCGACAGTGGTCGCCGCGCCGATCCATGCCGTTAACTCGTGAGCGAGTTCGCCGGGGAACACCGAGTTTTCGGCGCGCTCCGGCGTCCGGAACGCCGCGGCGACGGCCGGATCGGCCGTCGGTTCCCGGGCCGATTCGGCGCACGACCGTGGTGCCGGGCCGGCCCCAGTCGGCACGAATCGAGGCATTCGGTGGTCAATTACGGCTTCTTCGAAGAATGGAATCCGCCGGGCGGTGTGCTCACCACATGGACCGCGACCCCGCAGTCGCGCGAAGCGGCGCGCCGGGCACCGGCGCATCCCACACCACCGTCGTATCAGCAGGAGGTCTACCTGCGCGCCGCATACCGTGAGGACGGACAGGGGTTCCGCGCGTCGCGGCTGTGCATGATCGCGTTCGATCTGCCGGGCATACCCGACCATCGCGCCATGACCCGCACCGTGAACGCCTTCCTGCGCCGCCACGATACGTTCACCTGCCACTTCGTTCCACAGGTGGACGGATCGTTCGGCCGGCACCGGATCGATCCACGAACCGTCGATTTCCGGCCCGTCCGGCACGGCGCGACCGCTGGGAGCGCCGCGATCCGGTCGCATGTCCAGGGGGAAACGCCCGGCCCACTCGAATGGGACTGCTTCACCTTCGGGATCATCGAGCGCACCGACTCTTTCACGGTGTACGCGGCCATCGACCATTTGCACACCGACGGTGTCGCGCAGGCCCTCACCTTCGTCGACCTGCTGACGATCTACTCCGCGGAATGTGCGGGCCGTCCCGCTGCACTACCGGAGACCACCGGTCATATCGCCTACTGCGACCGCGACCGCCAGGTGAACCGGCAACTCGGTCCGCATTCGGCGGGCGTCCGGGAATGGCGCAACATCCTCTACCGGCACGGCGGTGAAATACCGGCGTTCCCACTGGATACCGGAGTCACTCGGGGCGGTTATACCCGCGGCGCCCAGGTGACGGTGACCCTGCTACCGGAAGCGCAGGCGATCGAATTCGACGAACTGTGCGCGAGCCAGGGCGGGCGTTTCCTCGCGGGAATTCTCGCCGCGGCCGCCTGCGTGGAACGTGAACTCGCGGGCCGCACCCGCTATCTCGGACTGACCCCGGTGAACACCCGGCACGAGGTGGGTGAGGCCGCCTCGGTCGGCTGGTACACCAATCTCCTTCCCGTCTCGTTCCAGGTCGGCGCGGCCGATACCTTCGCTTCGCTGGTGGGTTCCGCCCAGCGGGCCATGGACCAGGCCAGGCAGCTGTCGGATATCTCCCTGCACCGTGTGCTCGAACTCGCCGAGCAGGACCCGAATATCGCCGCCGCGCCGGGCTGCTCGACGCCGATGCTGTCGTATCTGGATATCCGCCGGATTCCGGGCGTCGCCATGTTCACCGCGGTCAACGGCGGGATCTATGCCAACCCGATCAGTCCGCGCGAGGTCTATATCTGGGTGAACCGTTTCGCGGACGCCACCCGGATCACCTTGCTGTTCCCGGACAACGCCCGCGCCCGCGAATCGGTCGACCGGTATCTGGCAGCGCTGCGCCGGGTGGTGAATACCGTCTGCACCACCGGAGATTACGGCCTGGCCGTGGACGCGGTGCCGTGATCACCTCCACCCTGTCCGGCGCTGCCGCCGGCTCCGAGCGTGTGGTCCGGGGTCCGCTGATCGTCTGCCTGTTCGCGGTGGCGGTGCAGGTACTGGATATGACGATGCTGGCGGCAGCGCTACCGGTCATCGCCCGCGCGCTGCAATTACCTGCGACGCAGCACATGCTCGTGGTGACCGGATACAGCCTGGTCTTCGGCTGCGCACTCATGGCCGCGGCACATTTCGGCGACCGGTTCGGCCGCAAGCGGATCTATCTGACCGGTATGACGGGGTACGCCCTGTGCGCGGGCTGGTGCGCCACTGCCGGCGGGGGAACGGAATTGGTGACGGCGCGCTGTCTGCAGGGGCTGTGCGGTGCGCTGATGGCGGCACAGACACTGGCCGTCATCACGACCTCGTTCGGGCCGCGGCACCGGACGACCGCGTTCGCCGCCCACAGCGCGACCGCCGCGGCCGTTGCCGTCGCCGGTCCTGTTCTGGGCGGGCTCCTGGTCGACGCGGATCTCGGAAATACCGGGTGGCGTGCGGTGTTCCTGGCCGAGATGGTGTGTGCACTGGTCGCGGTCGCCGCGGCCGTGCGGTTCCTGCCCCGGCACCGGCCGGTGCCGGACCGGCGTTCCGACCCGGTCGGCGCCGGACTCGGGATCGCCGTGGTCGCGGTGCTGTTGTCGCTTGTGCTGCCGCTGGGTGGTCCGCGATCGGTGCCCGAGCTGGCGGTCGGCGGCGTATGCGTGGCGGTGGCGCTGCCGGTGCTCGTGCACCGTGGCCGCGGAACCGGCCGTGCGCAGATATTGCCGGTCGCACTGTTCGCCCGGCGGGAATTCGCGCTGGGGGCGGTGGCAGTGCTGGGTTTCTCGGCGATATTCGCCGGGCTTCCGCTGACAGTGTCGAATACGGCCCAGCTGGGACTGGGTTTCAGCGCACAGCAGGCCGGAATGCTGCTGCTGCCGAGTGCTCTCGGTGCGGTGGCCGGCGCGATCTCGGCGCCGATGCTGATCCATCGGATCGGCACCGTGACACTGCTTGCCGGAACAGTTCTCTTCGGGCTCGCCACGGTGTCGGTCGCCGTGCTGATCGATCCCGGTTCCGGACGCATCGACGTCCCCGGCCTGATTGTGCCGCTGGCGGTGGCGGGGATCGGGCTCGGCTGGTTCGCGGCGCCGTTACCCGCCCTGCTGATGTCCGGGATCGATCCGGACGATACCGGCGCGGCGTCGGGGTCGGTACCCACCCTGCAGCAACTGGGCGGTGCGCTGGGACCGGTGATCCTGCTGGCCCGGCCGGAACAGGCGTCCGCGGATGGCTTGCCGATCCCGGCGTCCGCAACGGCCGGATCCGCCGCAGAGACCGGGATACCGTTCGATTCGGCCGCGGCCTCCGATCATCTTGCCGCACTCGTCAACTCCTTGTGGATCGTTGCCGGGATGGCGGCCGCGCTCGCCGCGGTGGTCCTCGCCCTTCCCCGGGAGCGGAGATGAGTTCTGTGCGGCCGGCACACCCGGTGCCGTCGGTACCGGTCGGGGGTACCGACGTGGCGCCGTTCGCCGTGCTTCCGGTGTCCCTGCTGGCGGGCGCGGCGGCACTGCTGTGGCTGGTGCGGGCGGATCGTTACCCGTATTTCGGTGACGAACTGTATTTCCTGATGGCCGGCCGCCATCTCGCCGCCGGCTACGCCGATCAAGGGCCGGTCGTCGCAGTGCTCGCTCGCGCGGCCGATCTCCTGGCCCCGGGATCGCCGGTGGTACTGCGCACCCCGGCGGTCCTGGCGGCGGTGGCCGCGGTCGTGCTCACCGCCGCACTGGCCCGTGAATTCGGCGGCGGCACATACGCGCAGGTGCTGGCCGCGCTGGCCTACGCGACCTGCCCGTTCACACTGTCACAGGCGGCCGCCCTGTCGACGTTCGCGCTCGAGTCCACCTGTTCGGCGCTGGTGGTGTTGCTCGCGGTGCGGTGGAACCGGACCCGCGACAATCGGCTCGTCCCGGTCGCGATCGGGGTGGCGGCGCTGGACCTGCAGATCAAATGGCTCGCGCTCGTGGTGCTGGCCGGGCTCGCCGCCGGATTCGCGTTCGCCGGGCCGCGGGCCCTGTGGCGGTCGCGGGTGTTCTGGGCGGCGGGTGCGGTGGCCGCGCTGACCGCGCTACCCGGTATCGCCTGGCAGGCGCGACACGGGTGGCCGCAGTGGGCGATGGGCGAGGTGATCCGGGCCGAGCAGTACGCGGCGACGGGCGGGCGGGTAGCGCTGCTCGGGCACCAATTGCTGCAATCGGGTTTTCTCGGAACGGTTCTCCTGACGGCCGCGATCCTCGGATTCCTCCGCCACGCGGGGTTGCGGCAGTTCCGCTTCGTCGCGGTGGCGGCAGCGGTGGTGCTGGGATTCGCCGTCGTCACCGGGACCCGGCCCTACTACACGGCTGCGCTGCTACCGGCAATGTTCGCGGCGGGCGCGGTGGCTCTGGCGGCGTGGTCCGGACGGCGTGGTCGCGGTCTGGCGGTGGGCTGCGGTGCCGTGTCCACCGCGATCGCGGTGGCCGTGGTAGTGGTCCTGCCGCTGGGCGCGGTGGATCGGCCCAGTGATTCGGCCGCGCAGGTGTATGCGCGCCTGCGGATGTACGGGACCAGCGGCGTGCCGGACCTGACGGCGACTGTGACCCGGGCTTACCGGGGCCTCCCGGCGGATGTGCGGGGCCGCACGGTGATCGTCACCGATTCGTACTGGCAGGCCGCCGCGCTCGAATACCGCGCGGGCGCGCAGCTGCCGCCGATCTACAGCCCCAATCGCGGATACGCGTACTTCGGCCGGCCACCCGACCGGACCGGCAGCGTGCTGTATGTCGGCTCGGCGGCGGGCCGGGAGGCGCTGTGCGGGCACTTCCGGGCCGCCGCCACCGTGGCGCAGGCCGATGAACGGCTCGGCTTCCCCGGGATCAGCCGGTTCGTGACCGTCGCGCACTGCACCGGAGTACTGCGCCCGTGGCCGGAAATCTGGTCACGCACAACAACTCTGACTCTCGATATGGGCGTCACCTGATCATGCGAAGCGGCGCACCATTCGTCCCGAAGGAGTGACAATGAACCGGTACCTGCCGAATACGAAGAGATGCGAATCGGGCGCAGTCGAGGAGGTACGTGCCCGGACCGAGAGTTGGGCGTCGTCACCGCGAGCGCGGCGCCGGGACCGCTCGGGTACCGCTGAGTATTCACGCACGACAGCGCGGTGGATCGCCTCGACGATGGGTGTCCTGATCGTGCTGTTCGCCGGCGCGGTACCGGGTTCGGCGGCTCCTGATACGACCGCGGGGGAGTCCCGGATCGTCGATATTGCGCCCGGCCCCGACGGATTCCTCGACGTACAGGTGTACTCGGCGGCGATGAACACGGTCCTGGAGGTGAAGGTGCTGCGCGCCGTTGATCCCGCGACGGCGGCGCCGGCCCTGTACCTGCTGAACGGGGCCGCCGGTGGGCACGGCGCCAGCAGCTGGCATCAGAAGACCGATATCGGGGCGTTCTTCGCGGACGAACAGGTCAATGTCGTGATACCGCTGGGCGGTTCGGGCAGTTACTTCACCGACTGGCAGAGTGACGATCCGGTACTCGGCCGGCAGCAGTGGACGACCTTCCTGACCCGGGAACTGCCGCCTCTGATCGACGCGGAGTTCAACGGTACGGGCGTCAACGCGGCGGCGGGTATATCGATGGCGGCGACCTCGGTGTTCCAGCTGGCTCTGGCCGCGCCCGGCCGCTACGTGGCGATCGGCTCCTACAGCGGCTGTATTCGCACCTCGGATCCGATGGGCCGGGTGATGGTCCGTGCTGTGGTCGGCCGCTGGGGCGGGGACGCGTCCAATATGTGGGGCAGGTGGCCCAGTCCGGGATGGACGGCCAACGATCCTTATCTCCACGCCGAACAGTTCCGCGGAATCACCGTCTATGTCTCGACCGGGACCGGCCTGCCGGGGCCGCTGGAAACCTTGCAAGGCCCCGGCATCGCGGGCGATATCGGCAAACTCGTCGACCAGGCGGTGGTGGGCGGTGTGCTGGAGGCGGTTACCAACCACTGTGCCCATATGCTGCGGGACCGGCTGAACGAACTGGGAATTCCCGCCGTTTTCGATCTGCGGCTGAACGGTACGCATTCATGGGGTTATTGGGAGCAGGATCTCCACCGGTCGTGGCCGCTGTTCCGGGATGCCTTGGCGCGCGGGCAGTAAGAGCGCGGCCGGATGACGGGCCGGACAGTCACACGTTGACCCGATGTAACGAGAACAGTATCCTTGGTGCATACCCTCGGGGGTCGACTTTCATTCCGCTGTCCGCGGCGCATTCCATATGCCGCCGACCTCTTGTGCCCGTCGATAATTCGCAAGGACCGAAAATGGCTGTGATCGTTCCCGTCCGGCATCCCGAACTACCCCGGAAACTACCGGCGCTGCGTGCCTTCGCCGCACTGTTGGGCGTCGCCGCCCCGACCCCGGCGCAATGGCAGGAACTCGGTGAGGCGCTCACAGTCGGCGATCCGCCGATGGACGCCGTGGTCGACTGGATGTACCGCGAGGGGCTGGAGGTCACCTGGCCACTGTTCGAGCAGGCGCTCCAGCAGGGGGTCGCGGAAATGCGCGATGCGCCCACGCCGCTGTGGGAGTTCTTCGTCGAGGTGGAATCACCGCCCGGCTGGCTGGACCCGGAACAGTTACGCCGGGGTGCGCGGGTCTACCGGCTGGCCGGAGTCGACGGAGTCTATGTCGCGCGCGATGTCGCATTCCTCGGTGGCTACCTGGCCTCGGGATTCAACAAGACGCTTCTCCGTACCGGGGCGCTGGAGAAAGGTCCCGCCAAACGGTTCGCCGAAACGGCGCAGTGGGCGCTGGACGTCACCGCCGAGAACGGATTACAGCCCGGGGGCGCCGGGTACCGGTCCACGATCCAGGTCCGCCTGATCCACGCGCTGGTGCGGCGCCGGGTCGCGGCCATGCCGGACTGGCAGGGCGAGAGCTGGGGGCTGCCCATCAATCAGACCGATATGGCTGCGACCCTGGTGGGTGCCCTGATCGCGCCGATAATCGGATCCGTGCCGATGGGAATCATCGTGCCGCGGCGAGACCTGGACGCCGCCGCGCATCTGGTGCGCTATGTGGGCCGGCTCGTCGGTGTCCAGGACAGTTTCCTGCCCGTAGATTTCACCGATGCCGTCCGGGTGTTCTATCACACCCTCACCGCCATCACCGACCCGGACGAGACGACGCCGCAGCTGGCGGTGCCCATGGCCGACGACCCGCTGACCTGGCACTACCAGAGTTTCCCGGAGCTGCGGCGACGGATCGCCCGGGCCCGGCACCTCTCGATCGCCGGCACCATGCTGGGTCCGAAAGCGATGCGCAGGCTCGGGCTGCCGCCGTATATGCCGCCGTGGTATCCGCTGCTGCGGCTGCCGGTGAATCTGATCCGCTCGGCGCTGATCCGGTTGCCGGGCGGCGCGAACCGGGTGGCGGCGCACGGCCGTCGCGCCCAGGAAGCGTTCCAGCGGACCCTCACCGGATCGGATTCGGTGGTGATCGGCGATTCGGTCGAGGGGTTCTGATGAAGGGGCACGCGCTATGGGGGTGCGAATAATGCGGGTACACAGGGCATTGCGCCGAGATCAGGAATCGGCGTCGGCCGGTGTCACCCGGTCGAAGGGGGCGCACTGATGGGCAGGCATCGGCGCCGGCGCCGGCGGGCGCTGCCCCGGATCTCGGTGGTGACGCTCACCGGCCTGCTGCCCACCGGCGTTTTCGCTGTCGCACACCCACCGGAGGACGCGATAGCGGCACCGGAGGCGGATCTCGCCAGGAGGGTGAAAGGGGTGGCCGAGAATCCGAGCCCTACCTCTCGTGCCCCCGTACCTCCGCTGCCCCCACCGGCTTTCGTACCTCTGAAGGCGGCGAAACCGGCGCCTCCTCCGCCTCTTCCGCCCCCGCCGGTCGTCCCCGTCCCGGCCACGGGCGCCGCGGATATCCCGGCGGTCGCGGTGGCCGCGTACCGCAACAGCGCGCACGTCCTCGGCGCGGAAAGCCCCGCCTGCGGCCTGCCGTGGACGCTGCTCGCCGGCATCGGCCGGATCGAGTCGGGCCATGCTTTCGGTGCGCTGGCCGACGGTGCGGGAAATCCGGTGCAGCCGATTTACGGCCCCGTACTGGACGGGACCCTGGACGGAAACGAAATAATCACCGATACCGACGACGGTTTGCTGGACGGTTCCGCGACCCACGATCGTGCCGTGGGCCCGATGCAATTCATTCCTGAAACCTGGAGCTACTACGCCTCGGACGGAAACGGCGACGGTGTGACGGATCCGCAGAATATCTTCGACGCGACTCTGGCTGCCGGCCGATATCTCTGTGCCGGCGGCGCCGAGCTCGACCATCGGGCACAGCGGGAGCGAGCGATCCTGCGCTACAACAACTCTGTGGCCTATGTGGTATCGGTGCTGGCCTGGGAAGAAACCTACCGAAATGGTTCGGGTGCGTCCGCTTCGGGCTGAAATACATATACAGAGAGTGGATCGATCGGGTTATATACGATCACAAACAATATCTGACCCGAAAATATCCGCGATACGATCGAAACGTTCTTATCGGATAGCCGCGCGAAAGGTTGAGTGATTTATGCGTGCTATTGCAAAAGTGGGTGCGGCCGGAGCGATGCTCGGTGGCCTGGCGTTCGGGGTGGTGCCGGCGCAGGCGGCTCCGGGGATAGCGCTGGAGCCGGCGGCGGTCGCCGTGCCGGCCGCCGCCCCGGCCGGCGGTGGCGGATCCAGCATCGTCAATGCCGGCTCCTCGGCCCTGTCCTGCGCGCTGTCGACGATCTCCGGCGGTGTGTGGTGCCTGCCGGGGTGATGTACGCGTGGAGCGCCGGGTCGGGCGGCGTTCCGGCCGGTGTGCCCGTGTCGTGGACCGCGAATCGGGGTCGGTGACACCAGTTTTGCCGGTGCGGCGGCGGTCCGGGAATTCGTTCCCGGGCCGCCGTTTCGTTTGTGCCGGACCTGTCACCGGGGCGGTACGTGGACGGACCAGGGAGGGCGCAGTCGGTCCGGTGGTTCCGGTGTGCGACAACGCCGGGTGATTGTGACGCTGCCGTAGCGGGACGGGCAGCCGGTAGGTGATTACCCGATCGGTGCGCGAAATAATGTGTGGCAGAAGTATTGCCGGTACCGTTCGGACCGGGCACCGTAACGCGCGGCGGGTGCCTTTTCTCGCTCGGCGGTTTCGAAATAATGGAACAGGCACCGATCGGGGCCGCCGAGCGAGATACCCGCGACTACTCCGGAGAATTCGTCTCCACCGGCGTCGCCGGGTTCGCCGCATATCCGCCCGATCGGACCCGGGCCGGCATCCGATGGAGCCGGTCCTGATGATGAATTCCCCGAGCTCCGTACAGATCTGGGCCGCGCTTCGGCGGAAGGTTGCGAAAGATCTTTGCACATACCTGTGACATCACATCAAGAGCTGATCTTTCGTTGACCGCATGTATCGAATCTGGATACATTGTTGCCCACCTGATCGGAAGCCTGATGCCAATAAGGACGTGATCCAATGGCCGAATCCGAAGTCTCCCGCCGTAGTTTCGTGAAAGGTGCTGCGGCCGGTTCGATCGCAGTAGCCGCCGCGACAGCGGCGAGCAGCGGTTTGGTAGGCCTCACCAATGCCCACGCCGCCCCCGACAAGAAGAAAGTAGCTGTGCTGGGTGGCGGTATCGCCGGCCTCACCGCCGCACACGAACTGGTCGAGCGCGGGTTCGAAGTCACCGTGTACGAACGCCGTGCCTGGGGCGGTAAAGCGCGCAGTATCGACACACCGCTGCCGGTGGCCGGCGGCCGCAAACCACTGCCGGGCGAGCACGGCTTCCGATTCTTCCCGGGCTATTACTACGCCATCCCCGACACCATGAGCCGAATCCCTTTCGAGGGTAATGCGCGCGGTGTACAGGACAATCTCACCGAGGCGCTCACCGCGACCGGCGCGCAGGGAGCCCCCGACATCACGATTCCGTTCGCGCTGGACTTCAACGCGATCGGGTTGGCGGCGAATCCGCAGCGGATCCTCCGGACACTGCTCGGCGGGATGATCTGGCTGCCGAAGCTGCCGATCCCCGATCTCACCGTCCTGCTCCGGTCGCTGCTGGTCTACTTCACCAGCAGTGACGAGCGCCGGCTCGGCCAGTGGGAGCACACCTCCTTCAAAGACTTCGTCTTGATGGACGGCTCGAACCCCACCTACAGCCTGCTCATCTCCACCGTCACCCGTGCGCTGGTGGCGGCCAAGGAGGAGAAGGCCAGCGCCCGGACGATCTGCAACCAGGCCGAGGGATTCCTGGCCGCCATTCTCCATCGCACCGACGGTCGGTTCCCGGACCAGGTCCTGAACGGGCCGACCAACGAGCGGTGGTTCGACCCGTGGCTGGCCTATCTGGAGAGCCAGGGAGTGAAGTTCCAGATGGGGACCGATATCAAGTCTCTGGAAGTCGCCGACGGGCAGATCAAGTCGGTGAAGGCCACCACCGAATCCGGCAACAGCGATATCGAAGCCGATTGGTACGTGATGGCCTTCGCTCCGGAGCAGGTGCCGCAATACCTGAGCCCGGAGATCCTGGAGCTGGATCCCGATCTCGAGCGGATCAAGTCGCTCGAGGTCGACTGGATGAACGGTATCCAGTTCTACCTGAAGAACGATCGGCCGATCGCGCCGGGCCATATCGGCTGGATCGACTCGCCCTGGCGCCTCACCGGCATCCAGCAGGGCCAGTTCTGGGTGGACAAGTTCGCCGACAACTACGGCGACGGCAATGCGAAAGACTGCTTGTCACTGTGTATCTCGGACTGGGACACGCCGGGGCACAAAGTGCGCAAAAAGGCCAAGGAGTGCAGCCCGGAGGAAATCGCGCAGGAGGTCTGGTATCAGGTCACGACCTCGCAACAGGGCGAGCCACTGGTTCCCGACCTGACGGACCGGGATCTGCACTCCTGGTTCCTCGACCCGGGGTACCGCTGGGATCCGGCCGCGGGCGTGGGTACCAACGAGGACTACTTGATGATCAACACGAAGAGCTCCTGGGAGAATCGTCCCACCGGACCCACCAAGATCCCGAACTTCTTCCTGGCCGGCGACTACCTGAAGACCGAGGTCGACCTCGCGACGATGGAAGGAGCCTGCGAGGGCGGCCGGCACGCGGCGAACGCCATCCTGGATGCGGCCGGCTCGGACGCCGAGAAGGCACGGCTGTGGAAGCACCCCACCCTCCGGGAGTTCGAGGGGGCTCGTGCCCTGGACGCGCGCCGGTATGCGGCCGGTCAGCGCAACATTCTGGATTTCCCGCGGTAGTCCACGCGCACAGTTCAGGTCCGGCCGTCCCGGGTCCCCTCGCCGGGCCGGCCGGATCATCCGCCCACAATGATCGGAGGCAGCCATGGGTGCGATGAGTCCGGCACACTGGCTGATAGTTGTCCTGGTATTCGCGTTGTTCTTCGGCGCGAAACGACTCCCGGACGCGGCCCGCAGCCTGGGCCGTTCGATGCGGATCTTCAAGACCGAGGTCCAGGAAATGCACGACAAACCGGATTCGGATCCGGCCGATTCCGGCGATCCGCCGGTACGGGAACTCCCTTCGCCGGATAACGCCGGCCGGGTAGCGGAGGCGAAACCGATTCTGCGGGATTCGCTGCGGGCCTGAGAGCTCCGGCGAGAAACCGGACCGGGGTGCCGCCGGAACTACTCCAGCGGCGCCCCGGTGAGTTCGCCGTGCGGCGCCCTGCGCGAGACAGCACAATCCGAGGCGAGGTTATGGGAATTTTCGATGTGCTCCGGCGCGGCAGGCGGCGGACGGATCCGGACGGCACCATGCCGCTGGTCGAGCATCTGTACGAACTGCGCAGCCGGCTGCTGAAATCACTCGCGGTCGTCGCGGTGACCACGCTGATGGGTTTCTACTGGTACAGCCACACAATATTCGGTCTGCCCAGTCTCGGCGATACGCTGCGCGAACCGTATTGTTCGCTGCCGCCGGAGGTACGGGCGGCGATCACACCGGACGGCAGCTGCCGGCTTCTGGCCACCGGGCCGTTCGAACAGTTCGTCCTGCGCCTGAAAGTCGCGATCACCGTGGGGGTCGTACTGGCCGCGCCGGTATGGCTGTACCAGCTGTGGGCATTCATCACTCCCGCCCTGCGTACCGCCGAACGCAGATATTCGGTGGGTTTCACCGCCGTCGGCAGCGCGCTGTTCGCCGCCGGGGCGGTGCTGGCATATCTGGTGGTGGCGCACGCCCTGGGCTTCCTGCTCGCCATCGGCGACAATGCACAGATCACGGCGCTGAGCGGCGCCGAATACTTCGGCTTCATGATCCGGCTTCTGGTGATCTTCGGCGTCAGTTTCGAGACCCCGCTGCTCATCGTCGGGCTCAATCTGATCGGCGTGCTGGACTACCGGCGTCTGGCGGCGTGGCGTCGCGGAATCATCTTCGGGCTCTTCGTTTTCGCCGCGGTGGTGACTCCGCAGGACCCCCTGTCCATGCTCGCGCTCGCGGGAGCACTCACGATCCTGTTCGAACTCGCCGTCCAGTTCACCCGATTCAACGATAAACGCCGGGCCCGGCGGGCAGACTCCGCGCTGCCCGATGATAGGGCCGCGCCTGTTTCCGACCCGGAACCGGTGTGATCCGGCGCCGCATCGCGAACGTCACCCGCGCGGCCGGGTCTATTCGGTTCCGGATGTATATCCCCGGACCACCAGGGCCGACCGCAGGTACCACAGTCCCGGCGCCTCATTGGCATCCAGGCCCGTCAGCTCGCCGATCCGCTTGAGACGGTAATCCACCGTATTGGGGTGGATATGTAATGCGCGGGCGGTCCGCTGCCGATTGAGATTGTTGGCGATATGGGTGTGTAGCGTGCGCGTCAGCTCCGGGTGCTCGTCGAGCGGATCCAGTAAGGACGCGAGCTGGTCCCGCCCCGGCCCCGGCCGGGTGAGCTGATATTCGAGGGCGAGATCGTCGAAGCGGTAGAGCCCGGTCGGCAGGCGCAGGCGGCGGACCACATCGACGATCGCCCAGACCTGCTCGGCGGCCGTCGGAATATCGGCCGGGGACGCTTCCGCGATGACGGTGACCACCGGCGCGCCCACGGTCCGCGCCACGCGGTCGACGGATTCGTCGAGAACGCTGCCGGTGCCGGCGTGGGCGGGAATCAGGACTGTGGTGCCGTCCGTGGTCCGATGCGCCAGTGCTTCCGGGGAGAACAACCCGGCGAGTTCCTCGGGCGTGAGCTGAGGCCCTTCGCTGTGCGCGGCCGCGGCCGGGGACCCGGGACCGAGCACCGATGCGGGACCCGTGATATCGACTGCCAGCACGTGGTAGGAGCCGGCAACCACAACCCCGGCCGTTCGCGCAGCCGTCGCCGGACTGCATCCCGTGAGCAGAGCGGCGGCCAGCGTGCGATTCTCCGTGCCGGTGCCGGAGCACACGGCGGCCGTGTTGTGGCGGTGAGCGCCGGCGGCTGCCCGCGTGAACGAGTTGTCGTGGACCGGCATCCGGTATCACCTCGCTGTAGGACTGTCTTCTCGCGGCGAACCCGCCCCGGGGCGACCGCTCGCCGCGGTAGTGGACACAGCGCAGGGACTTGCCGCCGGGGGCCCGGCCGCCGGTACGGCGCTGTCGTATTCGTAACTGTGCGCGACGAGGGCGGACTGCAGATTCCACAGTCCGGTCTGCTGCACCGGATCGCAGCCCGTGAGCTCCTGAATGCGCCGAAGCCGGTAATCGACAGTGTTGCGGTGTAATTCGAGCATCTGGGCGGTCGTCTGCCGGCGCAGGCGGTTGCGGATGTACAGCAGCAGCGTGTCGAGTAGCTCCGGATGGTCGTAGAGGCGAGAGACCCGGGCTGCCAATCGAGTGCGGGCAGGTCCCGGCCGGGTGAGCTGGTATTCGAGGGCGAGGTCACCGAACCGGTAGAGACCTGGACCGTACTGCAGCCGCCGGGCGAGATCGAGCAGTTCGTGCGCGGTATCGGCCACCGCCGCTATTCCGGTGCGCGGTGCCGGGACGGTGATCGCCAGGAGCGGAACCCCGGCCGCCGCGGCGAGGTCTGCCACCAGTTCGGTGGGGTCGGCGGAATCGGCGGGAACGAGCAGCGTACCGCCGTGCACGCCGAGAGCGGTCAGGATCGACGGATCCCGGGAGAGGACCGGTCGCATACGGTACACGGCGCCGTACGCTCCGGAACCCTGGAATGTCGCATCGCCTGCGGCGCAATTGCTATCGGTGCGTCCGGCGGTGTGCGGGGTGAGTGCGAGAACCGCATACGTTTCACTGATCCGGGCGCCGGGCGGGAGTGCCTCGATATTGCCCTGGGCTGCGGCAGTGGCGAGCGAGCGCAGGGCCGGTGCTGGGGCGTCGGCGCCGTTCGGCAACCGACCGGTGAGACCGGTGGACACCGCCCGCGCCACAGCCTCGTGGGCGCGGACGAACCGGCGGATCGCGGGCAGCAGCTCTGACGCCGAACCGGTTTGCGCATCGGCGAGGAGATCGGCGAAACGTTCGTCGACCGCTGCTCGTACGACGCGGTGGAACGCTTCGGCGGTGCCGCCGCGGCGGATCCAGTGGGCGGCCGAATCGTGGAGCCGGACCAGCTCGGGCGCCGGCGTCGAATACGGCAGGTTCGCGGCCTCGCTGGTAAGTACTCGGTGGCATGCCTGGATCACCGAGGTCCGGCAGTCGGCGAGTTCCGCGGTTCCGGGGCGGGGGTCCGGGCCGTCGGCGCTGTCGGCGCGGGCGGATCCGCCCGGCCGAGGTCCGATAACGGCGGTTGGGTGAAGGTCGGCGCTGACGGTCATATGGGCTCCATTCGGCCGGCTTGCCCGTGTCATGGATGGAGCAATACGATAGCGCTAATGTAACAAAGCATCAATGTCGGGTTCACCGTGTATCGGTGCGTCGAACGGTGCTTGCCGACCGCGGTCGGACAATGGAAACCTTTGACGCAAAGAAACAAGGGATGTATTTTCGGTGCATGTTGCGCGCGTATGACGAGGTCGAGGAGACGATCCTGGACGCAGCACTGCAGCGGATCCTGCAAGTGGGGATCCGGCGGAGCAGCCTCGACGATATTGCGCGCCGCTCCGGGCTCAACCGGGTCACCATCTACCGGCGTTTCGCCGGGAAGGACAACCTCGTCGACGCGGTGCTGGCGCGCGAGATCCAGCGAGTTCTGGCCGAAGCCACGGCCATCGCCACCACCACGCCCGGTGTCGACGCGCAGATCGAGGAAACGGTCCTCTACATCCTGCGACTCACCAGAACCCATCCGCTGATCACCCAGTTGCTCGAGGTGGCGCCCGAGGAGGCGCTGAGCTTCTACACCGTCCGCGGCGAAGAATTGGTCTCGCAGGGCATCAAATTCATCGTCAGCATTCTGGACGCCGCGCAGGAGCGCGGCGGGATCGACCGGTACGACACCGGGCCGGTGGCCGAACTCGTCGCCCGGTTCGCGCATTCGCTGATGCTCACGCCCACGGCCGGCGCGGATTTCGACGATCCGGACGCCGCACGCGCCTTCGTCCGCGCGGCGATCCTTCCCCTGATGCAGCACGGCCTCGGGGCATCCACACCACCACGCGCTACCCGCCGCACCCGGCCGAAAACATCTCGGCCCGAATAACCGTCCGTGCGGGCCGAGGCCGGTGTTGTAGCCGGTCAGAACTTGTATACGTGGTCGGCGGATCCGGCCAGCACGCACCAGTTGGCGAAATCGTGCTGATAGGTCACCGGCCGGCTGTCCCAGAGCCCGACCACCACCAGCGAGACCGGTTCGTAGATCATCGGACAGGCGGCGGGCTCGGCGCTGAGAGCGGCGAAATCGCCACCCACGTCCTCGAGTTCGGCGCAGGCGTCCACCGGTTCCGGATGGGCGCCACCCTGTTTCGGTGCGCACAGCAGGGTTGTGGTGCGGAATTCGGGTTTGCCCGAACGGGCGACGGCGGCCAGCGTCAGCACCGAGATCCGGGAATCGCCGGCTTCCTGGGTGGGGCCGGTAGGCGGCGATGATTCGGGAGCAGAGCTTTCCGGAGTTCGCGAGCTCGGCGTCGGTTCGGTCGTCGTGGATTCCTGTGCGTGCGCGGGTGCGAGGGCGAACCATGTTCCGCAGACGAGCGCCGCGGTGGCGGCGAGCCGACCGAGTTTCGACATTGTCCGAGCCTTCCTCGAATCTCCGGCCGCGGTGTGATTGCACAACAATGTACACGTCCGGTTTGTGTATCGGGATCAATTCGAATTATGCGCCGGAAATGCGGGTATGAGAATTGTTCGCATCGGCGCCGGAGAATTTGTTCACCGCGGATGGATTTCGCGGTTGCTCCGGGATCGGCGGCGGGGGCACGCCACCGATCCCGGAGGTGCCGGGCCCTGCCGGGCGTGCCCACAAGGTCGGCAGGGCCCGGGCCGGCAGGGGCCGGATCTCGCTGTCCCGCAAGGGGGACGAGGTCAGGACCCCATACTGCCGGAGAGGCTCGAGACGAGGTCGAGAACGATATCGAGGCCCGTTTCGATCAGGTCCGTTCCGGCGTCGATGACGCCCGATCCGGTGCTCGGGAGCATGCCGGATTCGGCGACGGGGCCGGCGGGGGCCAGGGCCGGTGCAGCCTGTGCGGGCGCCGCGGCGAGCGCCACCGTGCCGGCGATCGCGACGGAAGCGAGAATTCCGGAAAATGCGCGCATGTGATTTCTTTCTGGTCGGAAACTTCGTGCGCCGCCAGGCTATCCCGGGTTATTTGTGCATCGATGGAATTGGTGGCGATACACCACGGTTCCGTGTATCCATTCGTGCCGTATTACGGCATCGCGTGAGAAATCAGAGCGTGATCGCGCGGCGGGCGAGTTTGCCGGTGGCGTTGCGCGGCAACGACTCCGTCGTGATGCGCCACCGGGTCGGCACCTTGAAGTACGACAGTCGCTCACGGGCGAATTCGGTGAGCTGCTCCGCGGTGACCGTGGAATCGGCTGCGACCACGACCACCGCCGCCACTTCCTGTCCGAGGTCGGAATGGGGCACGCCCACGGCCGCGCATTCGGTGATATCGGGGTGCTCGTCGAGGCATTGTTCGATCTCGGTGGGGTAGACGTTCTCCCCGCCGCGCAGGATGAGATCGGAGCGGCGGCCGCTCAACCGGAGCTCGCCGCCCTCGACGATGCCGTAGTCGCCGGTGCGCAGCCAGCGGTCCGAAGTGATGGCGGCGGCGGTGGCAGCCTCGTCGTCCCAGTATCCGAGCATGACGAAGGGGCTGCGGACACACACCTCGCCCTCGGTGCCGTCCGGGACCTGCACGCCGTCGGGATCGCGGATCTCGAGGTTCACCGTGAGGATCGGCCGGCCGAGCGTGCCGGGGGAGCGGTTCAGATCGGCGGGGGTGGCGACCGCGATGGCGGTACTGCATTCGGTCAGCCCGTAGCTGTCGACCAGCGCGTCGCGGGCGAAGGGGAATCGTTCCCGGAGACGGTCCTTGAACGCGATCGACGACGGGGCCGAGGCCAGGGCGAACGAGGTGAGGGAGGAGAGGTCGAAGTTCTCGGCGCCCTCGTATTCGAGGAGCCGCCCGGCCATGGTGGGCACGGCTCCCCAGTTGGTGACCCGTTCCCGTTCGATGAGCCGGAGCACGGTTTCGACCTTGAAGCTGCCCTGATTCAGGACCACCGCGCTGCCCGTGGCCAGCCGGGGTACGACGAGATTGTGCAGGCTCGCGATATGGAAGAGCGGCGAGGTCAGCAGGCATCGAAGGGGGACCGGCTGCGAATCGTCGTAGTTCTGGCCGGACATTTCGACGGCGAACGCGTCGCCGAAGCGGAAGTAGTCCACGACGGCCAGCAGATTGCGCTGCGAATGCAGGGCGCCCTTGGGGCGTCCGCTGGTGCCGCTGGTGTAGAGGATGACCGACGGGTCGTCCTCGTCGACCTCGGGCTGCGGGAGTTCGGCACCGGCGTATTCGGTGATCAGGCGCGGCAGATCCGTTTCCGTGGTGAGCACGGTGACTCCGGAGGTGTCGAGTCCCTCCAGTAGCCGGGCGCGTTTCTCGTCCACGATCAGCACCGAGGGGCGGGAGTGCTGTAACCCGTAGTCGATCTCGCGCGACACCCACCAGCTGTTCATGCCGACGGTGACGGCGCCCAGGCTCTGGGTGGCCCAGAAGGTCATCACCCATTCGGGGTTGTTGGCGGACAGGATGGCCACCCGGTCACCCTTGCGCACCCCGTACCGGTCGCGCAGCGCGACCGCCAGCGCCGCCACCGCGTCGAGGTGCTCGGTGAACGAGATCCGGCGGTCCATGGTGACCAGGTAGTCGCGGTCGCCCCAGGCCCGCGAGGCGGTCAGCAGATCACCCACCCTGCGTCCGCGATGGCGAATCACCGGGATCTCGGCCCCGAGCACGTCCTCGGAAACGATCTCGAACCGGCCACCGGGGCCGGTCAACCGCCGGATGATGTCCTCGATCCGGGACTGCATATCGGTTGCCGGTGTCGCCATAGTGGCCGCCCTTCTCTCCGCCGTGCCTGTCGGACAGCAACATGCCACGGCCCGACCGGCCGGTCGGTGACCTGTACCACTCAGCGAGACTACGCAGGTGTGTCCGGCGGCGGCAGTCCGGGCCGGTCGTCGAATGTGCCGCCGAGCTCGGCGGCAAGGGTGCGCAGGGCGGCCAGCTGGTCGCAGTAGTCGGCGGCGCCGGTGGCCGTGAGCCCGACGCTCGCGATGGTGGTGCCGGCGGTGCGGAGCCGGTCCAGGGTCTGCGCGGTGCGGTCCGGGGCGCCGATCGGGTCCAGTTGCTCTCCGGCGCTGAGTACCAGTTCGAATCCGGCGGGGAGTTCGACGGTGCCGAGCATGGATCGCAGCTCGCTGAGTGGCAGACCGAACGGTACCCAGCCGTCGCCGAATTCGAGTGCGCGCCGCAGCGAGCGCCGGGTCCGGCCGCCGATCCACAGCGGGACTCTGGGCTGCACCGCGTTCGGCCGGACGAGCATATTGTCGAAGTCGTAGTAGCGGCCGTGATATTCGGGCCGGTCCCCGGACAGGGCGGCGCGCAGCGCGGCGAGCGCATCATCGGCGCGGGCTCCGCGCTCCGCGAACTCGGCCCCCAGCAGTTCGAACTCCTCGCGCAGGGTACCGACACCGAGTCCCAGGATCAACCGCCCGCCGCTGACCAGGTCGAGCGTGCCGTATCGCTTGGCGATCTCGAGCGGATGGTGATACCCGAGCACCAGTACCTGGGTGGTCAGCCGGATCCCGCTGGTGCGGGCCGCGAGGAAGCCGAAGGTGGCCAGCGGATCCCAGTAGGTGCCGCCCCGTTCGGCCGCGATATCGACCGGGACGGCGACGTGTTCGCTGCAGGTCAGATGGTGGAAGCCCAGCCGGTCCGCGGTTTCGGCGATCCGGGCGAGTTCGGCGATTCCGGCGTCTCGTTCCCAGTCCGCGCACATCGATGGATGGGCGATGACGACGGGCGACGAGATTCCGATATGCATCCTGGCGAATTCTCCGCTACTGGTGGTGCCGGCTCGGTGGGGTCGGTGTCCGTTCTACCGGCCCCGCGGAGAGGGGCGTACCGGCCGTCCCGGTGGGTGGTATCACGGCGACTCGCTCGTTCTGCCGGACAGACGGCGTCCGGGTGCTACTCTGAAATAAGAATGAATTTCAGTTTTTGCCTGTGAAAGGCCTCTGAACAGTGCTGTTGGAGGAAGTGATGACCGTCACGGACTTGGTATCCACCCCCCGGGCCGAGGTGCGGGAGCTGCCGCAATCGATGGTCGAGCGGATGACCGCGATACTCGATGCGTTCGAAGGCCGCGCCGCACGCCTGTCCCTGGAGGACGTTGCCGATTACGCGGGGCTGCCCCGTTCCACCGTGCACCGCATCCTGCACCAGCTGGTCGGCCTGGACTGGATCGAGCACACCGCGTCGGGCTACCGCCTGGGCCGCCGTGCGCTGGGGCTGGCCGGTGGCGACGGCGGGCGCAGCGAGCTCCGCGCGGCCGCGGCGCCGCTGCTGCACCAGTTGCATCTGCAGACCGGTCTCGTCGTGCACCTGACGGTGCTCGAGGGCGGCGACAGTGTGTACCTGGACAAGGTCGGTGGCCGATTCGCCACCTGTGTCCCTTCGCGGGTGGGCGGCCGGGTGCCCGCCTACGCGACCGCGGGCGGGAAAGCGTTCCTGGCCGGACTCGCCCCGGAATCCGTCGACGCCCTGTACGACCCGCGCCTGCGCGGCTGTACCGATCGCACGGTTACCGATCTCCCCGCCCTGCACCAGGAACTCAACCGGATCCGGCGGCGCAACGGTCTCGCCCTCGAACACGGCGAATCCGCGCCCGGTGTCTCCTGTGTCGGAGCGGCGATCCGCGGGTACGACGGCCCGGTCGCCGGTATCTCCCTGTGCGGTGACACCCGCTCGGCCCGCCTCGACCGCGTTGCGCCCCTCGTCGCCGACGCCGCCCGCACGATATCCCGGACGCTGTATCCCCAGCACTCGGATCGGCGCCGCGCCCGCGGCGACGCACGGATTCCGGCGGGCGCGCCGGAAACAACGGCCCCGCTGGTGTCCGCACGCGCCGGCTGAGAGTTGCGCCCCGCGGTCGGACCGACCGCCCCATGTCCGGGAAATCGTTGGGCGGCCGATTCCCGTCCGGTTTGTGAGTTCGCCGGAACAGTTGCCGCCGGATCTTGATCCGTGACCACCCGCTCGACCCCTCCGCTGACGAATTACCTGCTCAGCGTGAAGAGTTCGGCCGCCGCCGCAGTGCACTCGGACATTGCTACCCTGTCGGGGACCGGTCACCGGTGTGGCCGGGTGTCCGGACAACCGGTCCGGGCCCGGCCTCGACCGGGTGATCGGTCTACCCGGCAGCGGGTATCGTCTGCATCGCTGGGTAGCTGTGAGCAGGACCTGCGCGGAGTGTGGAGAGATATCTCCGGGCGGGAGAGTGTGTTCGACCCGATCCGAGAGCGTCGAGTGCCGTATCCGGTCATACCCGGCCGCGAGCCGGCGCCGGTCTCGGGTCGTTTCCGAGGACGAGCCGAGAGGATCTGCATGGGACGCGATATCACGCAGCACGAATTGCTGGTCGAGCTGGAACCGGTGGTGGCCGAGAATCTGGATCGGCACCTGGCCACGGCCAAGGACTGGAACCCGCACGATTACGTGCCGTGGGACGAGGGCCGCAATTTCGCCGCGATGGGTGGTGTCGACTGGGATCCCGAACAGTCACGGCTGTCGGAGGTCGCCAAGGTCGCGATGATCACCAATCTGCTCACCGAAGACAATCTGCCCTCCTATCACCGCACGATCAGTGAGCATTTTTCCCGCGACGGCGCCTGGGGCACCTGGGTGGGCCGCTGGACCGCCGAGGAGAATCGGCACGGTATTGCCATGCGCGACTATCTGGTCGTCACCCGGGGTGTCGATCCGGTCGCGCTGGAGAACGACCGCATGGTGCATATGACCCGCGGTGTGCATGCGCCGGAGTACTTCATGGGCATGCTCGACCAGGTCGCGTATGTGACCTTCCAGGAACTGGCGACCCGTATCAGCCACCGCTGCACCGGGAAGGTATGCGAGGATCCCATCGCCGATCGCATGCTCAAGCGGATCGCCACCGACGAGAACCTGCATATGATCTTCTACCGCAACCTGGCGGGCGCGGCGTTCGATCTCGCGCCCGACCAGGCGATGGAATCGGTCACCAAGATCATCAAGGATTTCGCCATGCCGGGCCGCGGTATGCCCAACTGGCGGCGTAACGGCGTCCTGATGGTCAAACACGGCATCTACGATCTGCGCCAGCATCTCGACGAGGTCCTGCTGCCGGTGCTGCGGATCTGGAACGTTTTCGATCGCACCGATTTCACCGCGCGCGGCGAACGCAGCCGTGAAGAGCTGTGCGAATACCTCGAGCAGCTGGGCAAGGATGTGCAGCGGTTCGAGGAGCAGCGGGCACGGATGCTCGCTCGGGAAGCCGCGAAGGCGGAGAAAGCTGCGGCTACGGTGAGCTGAACCGGCCCCGCGCCGTTCCTCTGGTACGCGGGAGCGGTGTGCGAGGCTGGTGCCGGGCGCCGGTTGCGCGGTGTGGGCCGGTGAGTTGCGGGTATACGCGACGGGAAAGGAGGCCCGATGAGCCAGCGAGATGTTGTGCACGCATTACTCGACCGAGCCGGCAGCACCTACGCCGCCGAAGCGGGTATCAAGCTCGACGACAAACCGGCGCCGCTGTTCCAGCTGTTGATGATGTCCGAACTGCTCAGCGCCCGGATCTCCGCCGATATCGCGACCGCCGCGACGGCCGAACTCGTCCACAGCGGCTACCGGACCGCCCGCGAAGTCGCGGACGCGCAGTGGCAGGAACTGGTCGACGCACTGGGTCGCGGGCACTACCGCCGCTACGACGAACGCACCGCCTCGCAGCTCGGCGAAATCGCCGCGACCGTCCTCGAGAAATACGACGGCGATCTGCGCAAACTCGCCGACGAAGCCGATCACGACCCCGACCGCGCCGCCGAACTGATCCAGCAGTTCAAAGGAATCGGCCCGACCGGCGGCGATATCTTCCTGCGCGAAGTACAGGATGTATGGCCGTGGGTCCGCCCCCATTTCGACCGCCGCGCGGTGCACGGTGCGCAGCGGATCGACCTGCCCGCCGACCCCGGCAAACTGGCCCGCCTCGCCCCGGACCACGAGGCCGCCGAATTCGCGGCCGCACTGGTCCGGGTGGCCGTCGACGACGATCTCGCCGCGGAGGTGCGGTCGGCAGCCCGCTGACCGGTCCCACCGGATGTGCTCCTCGGCGGAGTTCGGTAGGCGGCCTGATCGACAGCGGGCCGCGCGGGCGGAGCCAGGCGTGGCATCGGCGGTGTAGTGACGAAGCGGCAGCCGGGCGGCCGCGCGGTCTCACTGCGGGATCCGCTCCTGATAGACCCTGGCGAGATCGCGCAGCGCCCGCGCGCAGTCGCCGGTGTAACTGGATCCGTGCATGACGGCCAGTGTGGTGGGCTTCAGCTCCGCCAGCCGATTCAGGGCCGCGGGGACGGCGGGGCCGATCGAGGTGGCGTGGAAGACGTCTTCGGCGACCGTCGCGGGTTCGACGAGGTCGGTATCGGTGAGCGCCGGACCGTCGCCGAGCTGTGTCATCAGGTCGCCACAGAACAGGACCCCGGTGGTTTCCTCGTACAGGACCCGCGCCTCCCAGTTGTGCGGTGCGTGCGGGGTGTCCAGATGCCGGATCTGCCGGTCGCCCAGATCGATCACTTCACCATCGGCCAGCCGCCGCGGTGGGCGGTCGGCCAGGTCGTCGATCGATACCAGGCAGCCCACCTCACCGTGAGCGACCTCGGCGTCCGGGGCGGCCTCGAGGAAGAGGTTCATGGCGCCGCATTCGTCGGCCTCGACATGACCGAAGGTGATCCAGCGCAACTGCTCGACCGGCCTGATCCGCGCGACGGCGGCGGATACCGCAGGAAACAGGGCCCGCATGCCGGTGTGGAAGAGCAACGGTTCGTCGGCGTCGACGAAGAACTGATTGAAGGTGAATCCGGTGGGGCCCACCTCGGGAACGTAGGTGGAGAACCGGTAGATACCATCGGCGATTTCGTCGGTTCGGGTTTCCATGGGGACGTCCTGGATCGTGTGGATCCCCCCGGTTGCAGCACCCTGAGCCCTGAGCAGTCGAACAGTGAATGGTCAGTTTACTCCCGGAGCCACTTGGGCAGAAGGTTCGACCGGCTTCCGGTCTGCGGGAGCGAAGCCCGGCAACCATCCGTTCACCAGCGGAATCATTGCCTGGATCAGCGGCCCGATCGCGACCGCGTAGACCGCGGTGCCGAGACCGACCCCGCCCCCGAGTAGCCAGCCGGTGGCCAGCACCGAGACCTCGATCGTCGTCCGGACCAGGCGCACCGATAAACCGGTCCGGCGCACCAGACCGGTCATCAGCCCGTCGCGGGGTCCGGGCCCGAGCCCCGCGCCGATGTACAACACACTGGCCAGCGCATTGAGAACCACCGCGAGCACCATCGCGCCCAACCGCACCGGAAGTGATTCCCACTCCGGCAGCAACCACAGCCCGACGTCGACAGATACCCCGACCAGCACGACGTTGCTCAGCGTGCCGAACCCGGGCCGCTGCCGCAGTGGTATCCAGGCCAGCAGTACGACGGCACCGGTCACGATGGTGACCGTCCCGAAGCTCATCGGGACATGCTGTGTCACGCCCTGGTGGAATACATCCCACGGGTCCAAACCCACTGCGGCCCGGATCATCACGGCCATCGAGAACCCGTACAACCAGAGACCGGCGAAAAGCGCTGTGAGACGTCGGATCATGTGATGAGCATGCTGGGAGACCGGACTGCTCGTACAGGTCCACATCCCTACTACTGGCCTCTTCTGGACAGGGGGCGCGGGATCCACCGGCCGCCCACCGGCCGGCGGTGGTACTTCTGCCCGGAAGGTCCGAGTCCGAACCGTCTGCTCCGGCTGTGGCGGTGCCGCCGAACGACAGCGCGTCACGGCGACAGTGGTGCGCTGTCCGGTCCCTGCGTGTTCACCACGTGATGTGTACGGCAACCGGGCCGGTATCGGCGTGGCTGTGAATCCATTGGATGTCGTGGATATCGCCGTGCAGCTCGAGGTTTGGAAGGCGCTGGGCCAGTGTTCGTAGAGCGATGCCGATTTCGAGTCGGGCCAGGGCGGCGCCGAGGCAATGGTGGGGGCCGCGACCGAACGCCATATGGCGAACGGCCGGCTGTTGCGCCGTCATCCGGTGCGGATCGAATCTATCGGGTTCGGGGAAGCGGGCCGGGTCGCGATTGGCGGCTTCGAGCCGCACGAGGACCATGTCACCGGCCCGGATCTGTGTTCCGGCCAGCTCGATATTCTCGTGTGCCCAGCGCGGGAACGCCTCACCGATCCGGCCGATCTGCAATCGGACGATTTCCTCCATGACGGCGTCCACTTCACTCGCCCCAGAGCTTCCGAGCGTGGCCAGGCGGCCCTCGGTGATCAACTGTGTCACCCCGACCGCGATGGCGTTGGTGGCGGTCAGGTAGCCGGACGCGAGGATGGTGAGGGCGAGTGTGGTGAGTTCGTAGTCGTCGAGCCGTCCGTCGCCGCTGTCGCCGGCCTCGATGAGCGCGCTGAGCAGGTCGTCGCCCAGTCGTTCGCGTTTGGCGGCGATCAGCTCACCGACGTAGCCGGCGAAGCTTGTCCAGGCATGCTCTGCGGTCTCGGCTCCGCCTTCGGCGAGGAAGTCGGCTCTGCTCGCGGCATCGGCGAGTTGGCGAAACCGGCCCCGTTCCGTGATCTCGACGCCGAGCAGATCGGCGATCACCGCGATGGAAAGTGGCGCGGCGAAATCCGATACGAGATCGGCTGGCTTCTCCGAGGAAGTCAGCGCGTCCATCTGCTCGTCGGCCAGCCGCTGCACGCATGGCCGCAGTGCCTCGATCCGGCGTGTGGTGAACGCTTTCCCGACCAGGCGGCGAAGGCGCTGGTGTGGTTCGCCGTCCTGCAGAAGTGTGGCACCGCCGGTAGTGGTCTCACCCGGCGCCACGACCCGGAAGCGTGGGTCGCTCAACACTGCGGTGACTCCGTCGTAGGAAGTCACCAGCCAGGCCGGGTTCCCGGCCGAGGTGGTCGCCGTCGCCACCGGCTCGCGGGCGCGCAGCTCGGCGTAGGCCGGCGGTGGCTGTAGTGGCTCGGGACGATCGAACGGGAGAGATCGCGTCGGGTCCATGTGGCACCTTTCGTGCTTCCGCCGGTCGGCGGAAGAATTTTCACATTGCAGTCGTATTGTAAAGACGCTCGGACGCTGCTGTCCAATACGACTGCAATGTGAAAACATCGAGTAATGCCGAAGCAGGTCGACCACCATGAACGCCGCACCCGTATTGCCGACGCTCTGTTGAGGGTGGCTGCCGACCGCGGAGTGGAAGCGGTGAGCCTGCGCCACGTGGCCGCCGAGGCCGGGGTCTCGACCGGGATGGTGCAGCACTATTTCCGCACGAAGGACGAGATGGTGGTCTTCGCGCTGGAGGCGGTCGGCCAGCGCACGCGGTCCCGGCTCGCCGATGAAATCGCCGCCCTCGGTGCGGCGCCGGATGCCTTTCTCCGCGCCCTGCTCGTTCAGCAGCTCCCCTTCGATGAAACGAGACGCATCGAGGGCCGCGTCGCGCTCGCCTTCTACGCCTACACCGCACGCAACCCCTCCATCGCAGCGACGCTCGATGCGGACAACTCCCAACTTGCCGACTATGTCGAAAACCTGATCCGCGATGCGCAGACCACAGCCGAGGTACCCGCCCACCTCGACCCCCGTCACACGGCGGCCGCGTTGCTCGCGCTCGTGGAAGGACTCGGTGTCCGGGCTGCTATCGGGCACTGGCCGCCGGAAGAGGCACTCGCCGTCCTCGACGCCCACCTGAAGGCGGTGTTCGCGCCGACTGCCCGGTGATAGCCGGCCACCACCCGTGGCCTACGCGATCCCCGCCGCCTCGATGCAACGCATGGGCTGTGGTTCAGGTACCTGCGGCCATGCCTCCGGTCACGCGCAGTGTCTCGCCGGTGATGAATCGGGCGCTGGGGGAGGTGAGGTACAGCATCGCCTCGACCACGTCCGTTTCGGTGCCGTCGGTGTCGATGAGTTGCATTGCCTTCACGCGTTCCTTCACTGCGTCGGGTAGCTCGGCGCGGATGGTGTCGGTGAAGATCATGCCGGGGGAGATCGCGTTGACGCGGATACCGGCGGGGCCGAGCTCCCGCGCGAACGTGAGGGTGAGTCCGGTCACCGCGAGTTTCGCCGTGCCGTAGGCGGTGCCGCCCAGATGTGCTGCCGCCGACGCGATATTGACGATACTGGCGCCCGCCCGATGTGCCATATGCGGTTGCGCCCCGAGAGTGCAAGCGACCACGCCGATGACGTTGACCTCGAAGAGCCGGCGAGTTTTCGCCAGCCCCATGTCGCCGATGGGCTTGCTGTATTCGTCGCTGTGCAGTCCCGCGTTGTTGATCAGTACATCGATACCGCCGTGGATGGCGGCCGCCTCGGCCATGATCTCCGCCATAGCTGTTTCGTCGGTGACATCCCCGGTGCGGCCGGTCGCGGATCCCCCGTTGCCCTGGATCTCGCAAGCTGCTGCTTCGACGGCTGCCTGATCGAGATCTATGAGGACGACAGTGGCGCCTTCGGCGGCGAGCGCCGCACCGAAAGCCTTCCCGAAACCCCGGGCGCCACCGGTGACCACCGCGGTGGTGCCGATACGGGACGAAATACCTGGTCGGCGATCTTCCATTGTCACTATTGACTCCTCGGGCCTTGTCGGCGAGCTTTCGCAGCGCCGATGCGTTGTGTCGCTTGTCCGAGTCTGCTCGGGCTCGAGGGGTGTGTGTGGCCTTTCGGTCGAGACATTTCGGCGTCATCTCCGAGTTCTCGCTCCGATAGCGGACCGAAACGGTCCGGTTTCGGATCTAGGGTCGCGTGCGGCGGCGAAACCACCGCCGCATCGACAAGGCCAGGAGCACATGATGAAACTCGTCTCGACCCGTCTGATCACCGATGACATCCAGCGGATGGTCGAGTTCTACCAGCACGTGACCGGTATCGACGCCACCTGGGCGACACCCGATTTCGCCGAAATCGTCACCCCGGCCGGTACTCTCGCCATCGGCAGCACCCGCACCGTGGCGCTGTTCGCGGCAGGTAGCGCGCATCCGGCCGACAACCACACCGCGATCATCGAATTCCTCGTCCCCGACGTCGACGCCGACTATCGGCGGTTGCGGGAGATGGTCGAGAATTTCGTCAACGAGCCCACGACGATGCCGTGGGGGAACCGGTCCTTGCTGCTCCGCGACCCCGACGGCAACCTGATCAACCTGTTCACCCCGGTCACCGAGCAGGCGGTGGCAAAGTTCGCCGGTTGACATCCTGCGCGGTGCCAACACGACTCGTGAGAGTCGGGGAGCTACATGTCCCTCTCGTCCGCACGGCTCACACTTCCGTGTTGCCTCCCTGCCCAATCGCGGAATGCGGCGACGAATTCCGCGGGCGCGTCGGACTCGACGTAGGTTCCCGCACCTTCGACGATCACTGTCTCATGGCTGGGGAAGGTCGCTTCCAGGCGCTCGCGCTCCTGGGGGCGGAAGGCGATATCGGCGTCACCCCACACGATCAATGCCGGCAGGTGGGCGAGGTCGGAAAGGCCTGCCTCGAGTTCGGCGAAGAAGTCGCGGCTGGCGAGGACTCGGCCGGGGAGTACGGCGGATGCTCGGCGCCGCTCGGGTGTGTTCAGGGCTCGGCGGTAGTGGGTCATCTCGCGGGCGGTCGGCTTCCGCCTCCGGTGGCCTGTGGGGATGAACGTGTTGACGAGCAGGTTGAGCCGTCGGACCAGGAAGCGGGCCGGTGGGTTGCCCAGAATGCGAGAGAAGGCCTCGAAGTGGAGGACGCCGTCGACCGGCCAGGCCCAGGTGTTGGCGAGCACGAGCCGATCGAAAATGGTCGGCCGCCGCTGCACGACCGCCAAGCCGATCACGCCGCCCCAGTCCTGCCCGACCAGGGTGACGTCTTCGAGTCCGAGTGCGTCGACGAACCCGGTGACCACGTCTGCGTGTTCCTCGGGCAGGTACCGGTACCCGGGCTTCGGCGTGGACAGTCCGAAACCCGGGTAGTCGAGGGCGATACACCGGAAGTCGTCGCGCAGCGCGCGGATCACGTCGCGCCAGAGGAACGACCAGGTGGGGTTTCCGTGCAGGAGCAGCAGTGTGGGTCCTGCGCCTTCGTCGACGTAATGCACGGTGTGCCCGGCGATATCGACGAAGTGGCTTTCGAACGGGAACAGATCGTCGTCGACCCAGCCGGGCCGCACGCTCTTACTGGTATCGGCCATGGCAGCCCCCTCTGGGTTCGGCATCAGGGTATGCTTGAGCATGTCACGGGTACTTGAGAAGTTCAAGCGTTAGTAGGAAATGATGCGTAGCTACGGCCAGTACTGCGGGCTCGCCCGGTCACTCGAAGTGGTGGGCGATCGGTGGAATCTGCTCATCGTCCGCCAGCTCCTCATCGCCCCCGCCCGTTACCGGGACCTGATCGACGGCCTCCCCGGTATCGCGACCAACCTGCTCGCCGACCGGCTTCGTGATCTCGAGGCCACAGGTGTGGTCGAGCGGCGACTGGCCGGCAAGGGGAGCGTGGTGGAGTACGCCCTCACAGCGTGGGGAGCCGAGCTGCGCGGGCCGATCGAGGGTCTGATCCGCTGGTCCGCCCCGTTGATGGTCCGCGGCCCCGGCACCGACTCCTTCCGCCCCGAGTGGTTGGTGCTCGCTGTTCCCGCCCTGCTCGACGCCCGGGTCGAGAACCGGGCCTCCGCGACCGTCGGTCTCGAGATCGGTGGCCCGCGCTTCCAAATCAGTGCGACGACCTCCGGTTTCGAGGTCGGCCCGCATGACGGCCGCGATCTCGGCGCCACCCTCCGCGCCGACCCCGCCTACGTCCTCGGCCTCGCCGCCGGCGCCCTTCCGCTGAGTGACGCCCTCGCCGCCGGGCTGGTCGAGATCGACGGCGACGAATCCGTGGTCCGCGCCGTCTTCGCTGCCTGATCGGGCAACTCTGCCGGTCCCGCGGCGAGGGCAGCTCGTTGAAGATCGCGCTGGACCTCGACTCCTGGCGGCCGGCGCGGCGTCTATCAGCAGAATTACCAGTCGGGCGGTCAGGCGGTGAGGATCCGCTGCACTCCCTCCCGATAGGTGGTGACTTGGAAGCCGGGGAAGCGGGCCGCGAATTTCGAGCTGTCGAAGATGTTGTCGTCGCGGTAGCGGTCGAGCAGCTCGTACATCTCGTCGAGCGGCTCGGCGAAGTGGCGCCCGAGGTGGAAGGCGAGCATCGGCAGCACCGTGTAGCCGATCTTGTGGCCGGTGACCTCGCCGGCGATCTCGATGAGCTGGGCGTAGGAGTGCCGGTTCGGGTCGATCGGTAGGTGCCATGTCTGGCCGTAGGCATCGGGGGTGTTGCCGAGCAGGGCGAGCGCTCGGCTCGCGTCGGGGGCCCAGATCAGGGAGCGCTCAGTGTGGGCGGTGACCGGGACGAACGGTCGCTTGCCCGCCCTGATCCGGTCGAACACCAACGAATTGGTGTAGCTCTTGGTCGGGCCGGGTCCGTAGAACTCGGGGGCGCGACCGATGAGGCCCTGAACCCGACCGGCCTGCATGGCCTCGAGCAGCATGGTGGCGAGCTCGCCGCGGACACGCCCCTTGCGACCGCCGGGTGCGAATGCTGTCGACTCGGTCTGGGGTGCCGACGTTCCGGGATACATGTAGGTGTTGTCGAAGAAGACGAGCTTCGTCCCGTGTTCGGCGCAGGCGTCGATGACGTTGCGCATGATGACGGGGAACTGACGCTCCCACAGCTGCGAGTCCAGGGGCAGGCCGACGGTGAGGTAGGCGATCTGGCTGCCCGCGACAGCACGGCTGGTGGCCTCGGCGTCGGTGAGGTCTGCGGGCACGAGCTCATCGGTGTCGTTGACCTGCGACGGCTTGCGGCTGACGAGGCGAATGTCCTTGGTGTAGTTGCGGTGAAGTTCGTTCACGAGCTCGTCGGCGATCGGTCCGCCGGCGCCGAGGACGGTCTGCATGTGGTCTCCTCGGGGTGATGGAGGTGTCGACATCAGCTCGGTTGCGAGCGGCGTCGCGCCACCGAATGACAATGCGGTCGCCACCGTGGCCGGGTGCGGGCCCAGCCGAGGTGGTCGTTGGTCGAACCTGGGGCACCTGGTCGCTGATGTCGTGTCAGTGTGCGCTATGTTTACAGTGCTAACACAGCGTAGAAGGGCGAAGTAAGCAATGTCAACATCGGAGAAGAGTGCCTACCATCACGGCGACCTGCGCGCAGCGCTGCTGTCGTCCGCGATGGAGATGCTCGAGGCCGGCGACTCCTTCTCGCTCCGCGCGATTGCGCGCAGGGCCGGCGTGTCGCAGACGGCGCCGTACCGTCACTTCAAGGACCGCGACGCACTGGAGTCCGCATTGGCCGTCGAGGGCTTCCGGGACCTGCTGGCGGATCTGGGCGAGGGGCGCAATCCGCCCGCCTCACTCCAGGATCTGGCCGAGTTCGCGGTTGCCTACGTCGCCTTCGCGCTGCGGCGCCCGGCCCTCTTCCGTGTGATGTTCGGCAAGCCGTGCGACGAAGCGGACGACGAGCGGGTCAAGGCGGCCGACGCCCTGCACGAGCTGCTTGCCGACGCGCTCGACCAGGTCTTTCCCGAGGCGGACGCCTCGGCCCTGGCGTCGGCCGGCTGGGGACTCGCCCATGGGCTGGCCTGCCTGTACCTCGACGGCAAACTGCACGCGGCGTCGAGCGAGGAGGTCGCCGAGCGGGTGCGCAGTGCCTTCCTCGCGATCGCCTCGGTCGGCTCCTGACGCGTGCCGCGCATCCGCCGCGCACCTCACATCCTGCGTTGTTGACAGTGATCACATACCGTGCAATCCTCGGTGTTGACACCGCTTACATCGGAGGAGAAAATCGATGGCATCGACCGGCAAGCTGACCGATCGGACCGTAGGGGTCGACCTCGGAGGGCGTCTCGTCGCCGTCCCTGAAGGCGGCCTCTACGACCGGTTTCGGATGGACACCGATCTCGACGAGATCGCGCAGGACCCGCGGGTCAGTAGTGTCGACTTCTTCCGCCGGATGCCGAAGACCCGCGTGGACTCCCGCATCGGACCCACACTGACGCCGAACTTCTACTACCGCATCTCCACAGCCCGGCTCACGATGCTCGCCCCGGCCAAGGCGATCCGGGCTCGCCTGCCGAAGGCGCTGGATCCGCTCGAGATTGCTCCGGGGCTCGGGATCGTCTCGGTGATGGCCTTCCGGTACGACGTGTGCGACATCGACTTCTACACCGAGGCCGCCGTCGGCATCGCCGTCAAGCCCGCACGCCACGGCGGGCTGGGCCTGCTCGACCTGGTCACCGGTCTCAAGAACGACTCCCTGCACTCCTATGTGCTCGCGCTTCCGGTCAACACCGAGATCGCGCAGGTGCGCGGCCACGACGGCTACGGCTTCCCCAAATGGGTCACCCGGCTCGACGTCGACATCGACACCGAGCGCACGTCCGCCCGGGTCGCCAACGACGAGGGTGGCCTCGACCTCGCCCTCTCGGCGCCCACTCCGAAGCAGACCGCCCGGCCCACCGGCGCACACGTCTCGACTCTGACCTCCTACACCACGATCGACGATGCCTGGCACTCCACGACCAGCCAGATCAACATGCTCTCCTCGGGCACCACGCGATTCCCCCGCGGCCTCGACCTCCAGCTCGGCGAGGGCCGGATGAGCGAGAGCTTGCGCGCGCTGAAACCGATCCGGACGATCCAGCTCGATGTCACCACCGAAGGCCAGCTGGCACTGCACATGCCAGTGCCGACCTCCGTCCAGGACCGGAGCTGAGGACCATAGACCACCATGAACGAACAGGGAGGAAGACCGCGCAATGACGAAGCTCCTGCACGTCGTCACCAACGTCGGCCACTACGACGACCCGTCCCACGCCACGGGACTGTGGCTTTCCGAACTCACCCACGCCTGGCAGGTGTTCGACGAGGCGGGCTTCGAGCAGACCCTGGTCAGCCCGGGAGGCGGTCCCTCGCCGCTCGAGCCGCGGGCGCTGAAGTTCCCCAACTACGACAAGACCGCCAAGGCCTGGCGCGCCGACCCCGCGAAGATGGAGCTACTCGCGACCACGAAGAGCCCCGAGGAGATCGATTCCGCCGACTTCGACGCCATCTACTTCACCGGCGGCCACGCCGTGATGTACGACTTCCCGGACTCCGCGGCCCTGCAACGCATCACCCGCGACATCTACGAGCGTGGTGGCATCGTGTCCTCGGTCTGCCACGGCTACTGCGGGTTGCTCAACACCCGGCTCTCCGACGGCTCCCACCTCATCGCGGGCAAACACATGACCGGCTTCGCCTGGCAGGAGGAGGTGCTTGCCCGCGTCGACAAGCTGGTGCCCTACAACGCGCAGGAGCGCGCCGAGCAGCGCGGCGCGCTCTACGAGAAGTCGAAGCTGCCGTTCGTGTCCTACACCGTCGTCGACGGCAACCTCGTCACCGGCCAGAACCCGGGCTCGGCCAAGGCCACGGCGCGAAAGGTCGTCGAGGCCCTCGTGGGCGGCGCGTCGCAGCCTCGCCCCTGAGACGCGTTCGTTCCGTGCCTGCCGGCGCCAGGACACTCGACCCCGAACCCGGAAGTGTTGATATCCACGTCCTGCCAGCATCTCCCTCGGATCCTCGGCAGACGCTCGCCGACACCGGCTCTCACGCGCCGGCAACCGCCAGCTGAACTACCACCAACTCGTAGGTGATGAGCGGCCGGTAGCCCCATTCGAGATTCAACGAGTACCGGGTTCCGCGGTCACCGGCAGCAAGTGGCGTCGGAAACCGGACCGGCCGAATCTGGAGCTACGTCGGATCCGCCGCGACGCCGCCACCATTCTGAGAATCCGCGACACGTTTCGAGGCTCTGCAGAATCCGGCGGCGCGGTCTTACGACCGACCGAACTCGCTGCCGGCGGCGCTGGTCAGGAATGCGTCCCACTGGCCGGGGGTGAAGACCAATGCCGGCCCGGCCGGGTTCTTGGAGTCACGGACACCGACCATGCCGCTGTCGAGGTGCGCGATTTCTACGCACTCGTTGGTTCCGCCGCTGTGGCTCGATTTGAACCACTCCGCTCCGGATAGGTCAACGTTCACCGCTCGTACTCCCTAGCTATCCGCCGAAGCATGTGTTTGCTGTCTGCCGGAGACGACGCTACCGCTTGCAGCGTCCGGAAAGTGTCCCGGTACTGGGCAACAGCTTCGGCCCGGTCGTAGTACAGGTTGCCCCGATATCCCTCCACGTACACGGTGGGGGGCTCGCCGGTCGCGCGATCGAAGTCGAGGACAACGAACGGACCACAGGCAACCCCGAGTGGAAATCCGGCGGAGAAGGGCAACACCCGGACGGTTACGTTTGCGGGCAAATCTGCGAGATGGCGCAGTGCCGCTGCCATGACCTTCGGGCTGCCGACGACCCGGCGGAGCGCGCTCTCATCCAGCAGCAGGTCGACCTCGACCGGGTTGCGACGTCGGGTGATTATCCGCTGCCTGTTCAGCCGCACGGTCACAACCTGCTCGATCTCTCTCGACGAGGTATCCGAGAAGTATCGAGCGCCCAATGTCCTTGCGTATTCGGGAGTTTGGAACAGACCCGGAATGATCTCGGATCGGTACACGGTCAGCTTCGAGGCCGATGCCTCCAATCTGACGTACAGCTCGAAGTCGTCCCGGATGGCGTCGCCGTACTCGTTCCACCACAGCCCCTGCTCGCCGTCCTTGCTTGCGGCCACCTTCGCAAGCTCCAAGAGCCCGGGAAGCTCGTCCATCTGGTCGTAGATCTGGCAGAGCGCCTGGATATCGAGCATCCGGATACGATTGGCCTCACCTTTTTCCAGGCGTTGAAGGGTACCGGCTCCCCGTTCGATGAGCCTGGCGGCGTCCTGGATCGATATTCCCGCTTCCTGTCGCATATCGCGGAGTCGACGGCCGAGCTGGCGGCGCGGGATTGTGGTCGGTATTTTCCCCATGGATTCGTTCCCCCCTGATTGTGGGTGGCCCACGCTCGTTTTGTGGATGGCCTGACAGATCGCACTGGAACAGATTGTGCCCGTAATGCGGACGGTTTGCTGGGGGATTGGGCGAACTTCCGGGGATCATCCAAACAGGCTGTCCACAACGAGGTTCCGCATGTCTACTGGCCTCGCATCCGGAACCGGGAAAGCCCGCGGCAGCTGAGTGTGCCGGTGGGACATCCGGCGCGGTCGAGGAGCATCGTTGCCGGGTGGTGCGGTCCCGGCCTCGGTTCCGGGTGCTCCCAGCGCTTCGATTCGAAAGAGGTCAGATGGACGGCAAGGTGCCGAAAGCGATCGGGCTGGAGCGGCGTGATGTGTACGGCGACGGTGTGGATATCCATCGGGTTGCCGAGCGGCACGGGTACCGGATCGTGTGGACGGTCCGGCTCGACACCGGCCCGCTGGCCACCGCGCTCATTCTGTGTGGGGCCGTCATGGAACACGACGCGGCTGCGGTCGTGGTTCCGTCGTTCGCGCATGCCGATGCGGTACGTCATGCGATAACCGATATCGCTGCTCTCGTCACGCCTATGCGGGTCTATCCGCTCGGGTATCGCTGGCCTGTAGTCGATCTGGATCGGCGGTGAGAGAGTTCGGCCTGGTGGTGGCGATCGGGTTGCCGCTGGGAGTGCTGCTGTGGGCTGTGTTCTGGCCGCAGCGTTAGCGGGCCGGGTCGGTCAGCTCGTGGTTTCGGCCGGTACGTCGACCGCGACCTCGCCGCCTAGCGTATGACCATCGGTGAGGCGCAGGTGGTCGCCGCTCCAGAATCGGCCCGGGTCGTACCAGTCGGGGCTACGGTCCTCCGGTAGCAGACCCATTGCCTGGTAGGTGGCAGCCACGATCTCCGCGCAGTAGGCGTTTTCGACTTCGCGCGCATCGGGTCGGCGGGAGCGGCGGCGCGGCAACTGGATTCGGCCGCGGAACCAGCGGCCGGCGAGGGCGGCGGTCGAGGGGAAGGGGGTGCCGTCGAGCCGGGCGACGGTGCGCAGCACACCGTCTTCCATCTTGCGGGTGGCGGGGGGATCGAGCTGGCGGAGCCAGGCCTGCTGCCCGTACTTGTTGGCCCACACCATCACTGCGTCGCGCAGGTTGTGCAATTGGGCGCCGCGATGGGTGGTGCCCGACCACATATCGGTGAGTGAGCGACCGAGTTCGGCATGCCAGATCAGGGCCGGTAGATCGTCGATCACCACCGCCATCCCGACATGGTTGACGGGGCTGTTCGTGGTCATCCTGATCATCCGGTCGGCCGTGGAATGTCCACGGAACAACCAGATATCGCCCGTTCTGGTGATCTCGACAGCCCGCTCGAGATCGATGCCCGTACCCGCCATACAAGTAGCCTAAGGGGTATGAGGTGGTGGAAGGTGCTGGGTTTGGCGGGAGCGGCCGGTGTGGTGGCCACCGGTGTGGTGGTGGTGCGCGCCGAGCGGCGCCGCCGGGCCTACACACCGGATCAGGTCCGCGAGCAGTTGCACGCCCGGTTCGCCCAGGCGGTGGCGGCCGCGGAGACCGCCGAGACACCCGAACCGGAATCGCGCGGTGTGCGGTTGCGCGCGTGGGCGCGGCGGGTCTTCCGGCGGTGACGATACGGCCGTGGTGACGGGCGATATGCCTCGGCTGCGGCGCACGCGCGGCCACTCTGCGACGGCACGCGATAATAGTGATCCACATCACCGTCCAGTTCTGTCAGGAATCCGATCGCTGTCCCGTTCAGAGGGCACGCGAACGAGAGGTTCACGCGAACCGGACAGGAGCACGTTATGAAGCACCGCATCATGGTCCTGGGGGCCGGATACGCCGGCGCCTATGCCGCAGGACTGCTCGCGCGGCGGCTGCATCGCGACGAGGTCGAGGTCACCGTTGTCAATGCCGAACCGGATTTCGTCGAACGGATGCGCCTGCATCAGCTCGCCGCGGGCCAGGAACTGCGCCGGCACGACCTGGCGGAAGTGTTCGCCGGTACCGGTATCAGGCTGCTGGTGGGTCGGGTCGAAGCGGTCGATGCCGAACAGCGGACCGTCACCGTGACCGGCGCCGACGGGACCGGCCGGCTCGAATACGACACTCTTCTCTACACGCTCGGCAGCACCGCCGCCCAGCACGATGTGCCGGGAGTCGCCGAGCATGCCTTCCACGTGGCCGGGCGGCCGTCGGCGCTACGGCTGCGGCAGCGTCTGGACGACCTCGGAGGTAACGGGACAGTGCTCGTCGTCGGCGGCAATCTCACCGCGATCGAGGCCGCCCCCGAACTTGCCGAATCCCGGCCCGGACTCCAGGTCACACTCGCGACCACCGGCGAACTGGGCGGCTGGCTCGGGCCCTCGGCCCGGCGGCATCTGTTCCGGGCATTCGACCGGTTCGGGATCACCGTCCACGAGAACACCACTGTCGAACGGGTCGAGGAGTCCTACGCTGTCGCCGCCGACGGCACTGTTCTGCCCGCCGACGCCACCGTCTGGGCGGCCGGATTCGCCGTCCATCCGGTGGCCGCCGCCAGCGGGCTCGCGGTCGAGGAGAACGGGCGGATCCGGGTGGACCGGATGATGCGGTCGGTATCGCATCCGGGCGTCTATGCCGCCGGCGACAGCGCTTTCGCCGTCCGCGACAACGGCCGGCCGCTGCCGATGTCCTGTGCGTCGGCGGGATTCACCGCCATGCAGGCGGTGGCCGCGATCGTCGGCGACCTCACCGGCCGCGAGGCACCCGAGACCTCGCTGTCGTACGTGGGCAACCACATCAGCCTCGGCCGCAAAGACGGGATCTTCCAACTCGTCGACGCTGCCGAGCGGTCGAAGTCCTGGGCTCTGCGGGGCCGCCCCGCCGCGCGGGTCAAGGCCGCCATTCTGAACGGGGGGCCGTGGAGCCTGCGCCACCCGACCTACGGCAGGCCCACCCGCAGGCATCATCTCGCGGACGTGCCGCGGCGGCGCAACGAGGAGGTCGCGGCCTAAAGTGGCGATCGTGGACACTGCCACCGTGGAACGCTTCGAGGCCGGCCGATCCCGGCTGGCCTCGCTGGCGTACCGGTTGCTCGGGTCGGCCGCCGACGCCGAGGACGTCGTGCAGGATGCGTTCCTGCGCTGGCAGGCCGCCGACCGCGACCGCATCGAGATCCCCGAAGCCTGGCTCACCAAGGTGGTGACCAACCTGTCGCTGGACCGGCTGCGCTCGGCGCGCGCCCGGCACGAACGCGCGGCCGGCACCTGGCTGCCCGAACCACTGCTGGACGGCGACCCCATGCTGGGCCCGGCCGATACCGTCGAACAGCGCGAATCGGTAACCCTGGCGGTGCTGCGGCTGATGGAGCAGCTGTCCCCGGTCGAACGCGCGGTCTACGTTCTGCGCGAAGCGTTTTCCTACGGGCACGCCGAGATCGGCGAAATCCTCGACATCTCCGAATCGGCCAGCCAGCAGCACACCCACCGGGCGCGGCAGCGGATCGCCGCCGGACGAAACGGCGGTGCCGCCGACCGTGCGTCCGCCCGCCGGATCGTGGAGGCCTTCGTCGCCGCCGCCTCCTCGGGCCGCACCGAGCAGCTGGTGGCCCTGCTGACCGATGACGCGACCGCGATCTCCGACGGCGCGGGGCTCGCCGCGAAGCTCCAGTTCCTGCAGACTCCCCGCCGGATCGCGACCACCCTGCGCGCGGGCTTCAAACCGACCGCGGCCAAGCGCCGGCTGGTCGGTGCACCGCTGTCCATCCACGCGGGTCTGGTGAACGGCGATCCGGCCATGATCGCGGTGAGTGAGGACCGAGTGGTGGGCGTGGTGGTACTGGAAGTCCGCGACGACCACAAGGTCGCGGCCGTCTGCGGGATGGCTGCCGCGCACCGGCTGGGTCGCCTCACCGCGCAGTGGCAGCGCACGGAGCACCCTGACCCTGTTCTCGGAAACTGGTGAACAGAAACAGGATTCCTTCGCGCCGGTCAGCGCTCGCGGGTGCTGTCGCCGGAGTTGTGTCCGCCGGACAAGCGATCGAATGCCGAATCGATCACGGGGTTGGTGTGCCCCGATGCGCGTGGTACGGAGCGCAGCCGGTCCATGTCGAGGGAGTGCAGGATGCCCTGGATGGGTGCTGCCGTGCCGTCGGCCGGGGCGGGGTCGGGGTCGGGGCTGTAATCCGGCCATATCACTGTTCGCGGGTATCCGGGATACCGCGACGCGCAGAACGCTTCGTACGCGTCGTCGTCCACCAGGTGCCAGACATCGGGGTCGTCGCCGGCGTCCTGCTCGGGGCTCTCCTCGACGTCCTGCTCGGGGTTCTTTTCGATGCCTTGCTCCGGGCTGTCGTCCTCGTCGAGTGTGTGCGGATACTGCGGCTGGAGGTCCGCCTCGGCCACCATGCCCGTTTCGAGGGCGATTTCCGGGGTTTCGAGCCATGCATCGAGCTCGTCGTCCGTGTACGGACACTGCGGCTCGGTGTCATCCTTGGCTGCCATGCCCGTTTCGAAGGCGATGACCAGGGTTTCGAGCCATGCCTCCAGGGAGGGGAAAACGATATCGCGGAATTCGTCCTTGCAGTGGAACACCACGATCTGCCCGGGTTCGCCGTCGAAGGCGCCCCGGAGGTCGATACACATGTGATCGCCGTAGCTGTTGCCCAGGAAAGGGATCCAGTCCTCGCCCCACTGGCCGGCGAAATCGTCATCGGCCACGAGGTCGGCGAACATATCGAGGGCGCCCGCGATCTCGTCGGCCGACAGGGGTTCCCACAGTGCCAGCAGGGTGCCCCGGTAGTCGCGGTCCTGGCCGTTGCGCCAGGTGAGCAGCTCCCGGAGCAGCGGGGGAATTTCGCTGCCGACGCGCGTGGTGATCTCGTCGATATCGGTGTCCGCAGCGCCGGGCCGGAGTGCAGCGTAATAGCCGGGCCGGTTCGCTGCCAGCCAGCGATCGAGCCGGGTCACAAGCGGATGCACGCTCTGAATCTACCGGGGGTAACCGGGTTCGTATGCCCGCGGCGTTCGGCCGGCGGTGATCGGTTGCGGTGGTTCAGTCCGGAGCGAGGGAGGGGGCCGGGTGGTGATCAGCGGGCGATGATGCGGCGGCCGATCTCCAGCGGCGAGGGCGAGCCGGTGGCCAGCATGGTGAGCGCGGCGGGCAGGCCCTTCCGTATCCGTGAACCCGATCGCCGGATCACCACTCCACAGGGAAGGGGCGATGGGGTGCCGTGGCAGCCCATCGCCGCTGGAGCCGAACCAGTTTGTCCGGGTTGACATGGATGCGGACCGCCTGGATACCGCCGGGCACCGGGTCGAGGCAGAAGACGCCCAGGACCTGTCCGCCGACCTCGGCCAGCAGGGCCGGCCCGTCATTGACGGTGACGCTGTAGAAGGACAATCCGCCTCCGAGGTACGCCCTTCTGGCATCGGTCGGCCGGAACAGGCCACTCAGGTAGCGGGCGATGGCGAAGCCGCCGAGCACCGGGCCCCGGCGTGCAGGGACCCGGCCGCCGCCATCGGCGATGCTGACCGCATCGCCGGTGAGTAACCGGATCAGGGGTTCGGTATTGCCGCTGAGAGCGGCGGTCAGGAATTCCTCGACGATTTTCTGCGCGGTCGCCTCGTCCACCGGAGTACGGGACCGCTCGGTGGTCATGTGCTGTCCGGCGCGCCGGTAGATCTGCTGGCAGTTCGCCTCGCCGATATCGAGTATCTCCGCGATCTCCCGATGCCGATACCCGAATGCCTCACGCAGCACATACACCGCACGTTCCTTCGGCGACAGCCGTTCCAGGAGGGTGAGCATCGCGAGCGAGACCGATTCGCGTTGCTCGACGGTATCGGCGGGGCCGAGCATCGGATCACCGGCCAGCACCGGTTCCGGAAGCCACTGGCCCACATAGGTTTCCCGTCTGACCCGCGCCGAGGTCAGCTGGTTGAGGCAGAGGTTGGTCAGTACCTTCGTCAGCCACGCCTCGGGTGTTTCGATCCGCTCCCGGTCTGCCGTATGCCAGCGCAGGAACGTCTCCTGCACCGCATCCTCGGCATCCGTGGCCGACCCCAGCAGCCGGTAGGCGATCGCCTCGAACCGTCCCCGCAATCCTTCGAAGAGATCGGCCTCGTGCGAACTGAGCGACATCACTACATCGTCGGCTATGCCCGCAGACCGAGTCCAGTCGGCCCGGCCTGCCTCTCGGGAAGGTGCCCGGTCACTGATTTGCCCGATACGGCGTTTTCGCATGCTGTCGGGGCAGACTCATCGCGCAGGCCGGTGACGAGCGTTCCGGTGCGATCGTGCGCGGCCGGTCGCCATAGCTGCCGCCGATCCACCAGGTCCGTACCTCGGCGGAACTGCACGGCCCGTTGGCGCCGTGTGAGCCCGCCGGTCGGATCCGCACGGCGGAACGCGCGGAATCGGCTCGTAACCCGCCGGGCGGTTGCCCCGGCCCAGCGGGTTCGGCCGTGCCGAAGAGTCCTGCTGCGTCAGTGCAGGAGTGTGCCCAGCTGCCGGGCGGCTTCGGCGACGGCGGCGGCGAGTGCGCGTTCGTCGTCGATCTCGAATACCGAGATGCCGATCGAGGACAGCGGTGCGCCGCGGCGGCGGGGGATGAGGGCCGAGATGCCGTACACCGTGGAGACGACCTCACCGCGGGTGACGGCGTAACCACGGTCGCGGGCCGCCTCCACCTCCGGGCGTTCGCCGGGGGCCGGTGGCAGGGCGGCCAGCATGGCCAACCCGGCCGACCCTCGGTCGATGGCGTGTACCTGACCCGGCCGGAACGCCACATGGACTTCGGCGTTGCGTGGTTCCACGACCACCAGCGCGCGCACCTCGGACGCGCTCTCGCGGAGAACGAGGTGGACGGTGGCGCGGGTACGTTCGGCGAGATCCTCCATCACCGGCCGGGCCACGGTCCGCAGATCCTGTTCCACCGGCTCGGCCAGTGTGACCAGGCCCGTGCCGAGCGTGACCCGTTTGGTGTCGTCCCGGCGGCACAGGCGGTGGGCCTCGAGGGTGCGGACCAGCCGGTGCGCGACCGTCCGGTGCACGCCGACCGCGTCGGCGAGATCGCTGGTCGACAGCCCGTGCGGATGGCGGGAGAGCACCTCGAGGATTGCCAATCCGTGGTGCAGCGTTTTCGACATTCCGGAGTCGAGCTCGACGGCGGGCGTGCGCTCGCCGGCCGGTGCCGTGCTGTGGTTCATCTCGTCCTTCTTGACTTCTGTGAGGGCGGACACTTAGCCTTCATGCATATCGCACAGTGTGTGCGATTATCGCACGGTCCCGGTGTGGGGCAACCCGGCCGATCAGCGATCACTTGAGGAGAATGTCGATGAACACGGTGTCGCCCGGAGGCCTGCCCGATCCGGCCACGGTGGCCGCGGTCCACCAGCTGTACGGCTTCCAGAGCCACTACATAGACACTGGCCGCGCTGCCGACTGGGCGGCCACGTTCACCGTGGCCGGGGAATTCCATTCACCGAGCTACCCCGAACCGGTGGCGGGCCGGGCCGCGCTCACCGATTTCGCGCGCGGTTTCTACCAGGCAGCGCGGGCGGCGGATGAGATCCACCGGCACGTGGTCACCAATATCGCGATCCGGCAGCTCGACGACTCGACGCTCGAGGCCGGCGCCTACTTGCAGATCGTCGCCACCCCCCGCGGTGGGCGCTCGCTGCTGGTGCGGATGACCACCTTCGAGGACCGCCTCCAGCGCACCGGCGAGGGCTGGAAGATCGCGCACCGCCGCGTCTCGCGCGACGACACACCTCCGGCCTGACGCCGGTCACCTCGACTTTCTCTCTTCTTCATCTCAGGAAGGACCAGCAATGAGCACCACCACGGACCGGGACAATCCTGGCCACACCGTCGCGACCCCGATGACCGCGCAGTATCCGGAAATGGCGGGCAAGGTCGCCGTTGTCACCGGTGCGGCCCAGGGGATGGGTGCGGTATTCGCGGCGGGACTGGCCGCGCGGGGAGTGTCGGTGGTGGCCGCGGATATCAACGAGGAACAGGTCGTCACCACCGCGGACCGGATCAACGCCGAACGTGCCGGGAACGGCTCGGACGTACCACCGGGCCGGGTCGTGGGTATGCGGGCCGATGTCACCGCGCCCGCCGACCACGAGGAACTCGCCCGGCGTGCCGTCGCCGAATTCGAGCGGATCGACTTCTGGATCAACAACGCCGGGATCTTCCCGTTCGCGCCGGCCGAGGACATCTCGCCCGAGCAGATCGGCGCGACCCTGCGGGTGAATGTCGAGGGCGTGCTGTACGGCGCGCAAGCCGCGGCACGGCATATGCGCCCCGGCAGCGCGATCGTGAACATGTCGTCGGTCTCCGCGCTGCGGGTGCGCAAGGGCCGGGGCGCCTACTGCACCTCTAAGGCCGCTGTCGCCCACATGACCGAATCGCTCGCGGTCGAATTCGGTGACAAGGGGATCCGGGTGAATTCCATTGCTCCCGGCTATATCGACACCGCCATGACCCGCTGGGTCCAGGACGATCCCGCCGCGCTCGCGCACGCCCTCGAGGTGGTCCCACTGCACCGGCTCGGATCGCCGGAGGAAGTTTTCGGGCCGCTGCTGTTCCTGCTGTCCGACAGCGCCCGCTACATCACCGGCCACAGCATCGCCGTAGACGGCGGGTCCCGCCATGTCTGACCGGCCCGACTATCCCGGAGTCGTCCTGGTGACCGGTGCCGCGGCCGGAATGGGCGCGGCTCATGCCGGGGCGCTCGGCGCACTCGGCACCCATGTGTGTGCCGCGGATATCACCGACACCACCGAACTGGTCGCGGAGGTCACCGCGGCCGGTGGTTCGGCCAGCGCGCATCTGCTCGATGTCGCCGACCGATCCGCCTGGGACCGGGTTGTCGACGAGATCCGCACGCAGCGCGGGGAACTCGGCGGCCTGGTCAACAATGCCGGAATCTCGCGGCGGCTGGAATTCACCGATACCCCGGACGATATCTGGGAGCGCACGCTGCGGATCAACCTGTTCGGCCCCTTCTACGGGATGCAGGCCGTGGCGCCGCTCATGCGTGACTCCGGCGGTGGCTCCATCGTCAACATCTCCTCGATCACCGGGCAGATCGGGTACTTCTCCCCGGCGTATTCGGCCAGCAAATGGGGTCTGACCGGGCTGTCGAAATCGGCGGCCGGTGGCCTGGCGAAATGGGGTATCCGGGTCAACTCCGTTCATCCGGGTCTGGTCGGGACCGCGCTCGTCACCGGTTCGGGCGGGTTCGTCGAATCGTCACTGCGGTCCATTCCGATGGGACGGATGGGCGCGCCCGAGGAGATCACCGATGCGGTACTGCATCTGCTCTCGAACCGGTCGAGCTATATGACGGGCAGCGAGGTCACCGTCGACGGCGGGCTGGTCTCCAACGGCCTGTACCACCGCATCCTCGCCGATACCGAGGGGAGTCTGTAATGGACGACGAATTCGATGTCATCGTGATCGGCGGCGGCGGGGCCGGCCTGGCGGCCGCGGTCGCCGCTGCCGAAGACGGCGCCTCGGTACTGCTGTTCGAATCCGAACGGGAACTCGGCGGCTCCACCCAGCTGTCTGCGGGCCTGTTCACCGCGGCGGGCACCAGTGTGCAGCGGGCCCTCGGGATCGAGGATTCGCCGGAAAAGTTCTTCCAGCACTACATGGACCTCAACCAGTGGGTGTTGCGCCCCGGCCTGATCCACGCCTTCTGCGAGAATGCCGGACCGACACTCGAATGGCTCATCGGCCTCGGCCTCGAGGTCCCGGCGGCTGTTTCCGGTAACGCGCACCAGCCGGGCCTGACCCGTGCGGGAGTGGAGGACGTGTGGCGCGGGCACGTACCGAAGGACCAGGGCTACGGTCTCGTCCAGGTCCTCGCCGGGGCCGCCCGCGCGCACGGGATCGAGGTCGTGCTGGGCACTCGGGTGGAAAAACTGCTGGTCGAGCAGGGACGGGTGGCCGGAGTCGTCGCCGACGGGATCGATATGCGTGCGGGGGCGGTCGTCGTCGCCTCCGGTGGTTTCGCCCAGGACCCCGAATTCGTGGACCGCTACTTCCCCGACGCGCGGGCGGCGGGCGACTCCCTGTTCGTCGTAGCCGCACCGGGCAGCCGGGGCGACCATCTGCGCTTCGGCGAAGACACCGGTGCGTCGCTGACCGGCCACGGCTGGGGCCTGCTCATGCCCACCGTGTACTTCCAGCGCTACCACCATTGGCAGTCCGGGTTCCCGCCCGCCTCGCGGATCTATGTGAACCCGCAGGGCCGGCGTTTCATGGACGAGGACGCGTCCTATGCCGTCTCCACCGGAATCCTGGACCGGCACGGCGGCTACGCCTGGATGATCTTCGACGAGAAGGCCCGGACCGGGCTGGCCCCCGGCTACACCGACTGGACCGCCGAACGGGTGGCCGAAGAGGTCGCGGCCGGGCGTACAGTGCAGGCCGGCAGCTGGGACGAGCTCGCGGCAGCCATCGGAGTCCCGGCCGCTGCCCTGCGCACGAGTATCGACCGGTGGAACGCCGAAGTGCCCGCGGGCCACGACACCGAATTCCGCCGGCACGTCTCACTGGCCGCGAAAGGTGTGACGGGGCCACTGGACCCGATCGAAACCGGGCCCTTCTACGCGGCCAGGATCCTGCCCGCGGAACTGGTCTGCACCCACACCGGCCTCGAGATCGACGCGCGCGCCGCCGTGCTCGATACCACCGGCGCACCGGTGGCGGGACTGTTCGCCGCCGGTGAGGCGGGCGGCGGGGTTCTCGGACTGCGGTACGTCGGCGGCGGCAACGCTGTCGCCAACGCGCTCACCATGGGCCGGATCGCCGGCCGCAGCGCGGCGCTCGCGTCGCGCACCCTTTCGAACGCACAAGGACGATGACATGTTGGGAAACGAGCTGATGCCCGAAGCAGCGCACCGCTCCGAATCGGCCGCCGGCACCGGCCCGGCCAAGGCGCAGTCGCCGGTGAAGGTGGTCCGCGCGGCGGTCGTCGGCACCGTCGTCGAGTACTACGACTTCGGCATCTACGGCTATATGGCGACGGTGATCGCCTCGCTGTTCTTCGTCTCGGAGAACGATACGGCCGCGATGCTGGGGACCTTCGCGGCCTTCGCGGTGGCCTTCTTCCTGCGGATCCCCGGCGGGATCTTCTTCGGCCATATCGGTGACCGCTACGGCCGCAAGAGCGCGCTGTCGTGGACCATCCTGCTGATGGTGATCGCCACGGTGGTCATGGGGCTGCTCCCCACCTATGTCACGCTCGGCGTCTGGGCCACGGCCATCCTGGTGCTGGCCCGGTGTGTGCAGGGTTTCGCCGCGGGCGGGGAACTCGGTGGCGCCAACGCGTTCGTCTCCGAATCGGCGCCGGCGCGCTGGCGGGCGACGCAGACCTCGATGGTCAATTCGGGTACCTACCTCGGCTCGCTCGTGGCCTCACTGGTGGCGCTGGGGCTGACCTCGTTCTTCGACGAGGAAACCATTCTCTCCTGGGCGTGGCGTATCCCGTTCCTGCTGAGTGTGGTGATCGGTGTCGTCGGCATCTGGATCCGCAACCATATGGAGGACACGCCGCAGTTCGAGAAGCTCTCGGAGAAGGGTGAGACGAAGAAGCTGCCGATCATGGAGTTGCTGAGCACCTCCGGCGGCGCGGTCGTGAAGATCATCTTCCTCGGCGCCCTGATCACCGGCGGCTACTACATCGCCTCGGTGTACGCCGCCACCTACCTGCAGACCTCCGGCGGTCATTCCTCGACGATGGCCTTCCTGTCCACCTCGCTCGCACTGGTACTCGGTGTCATCACCCTGCCGATCGCCGGCTATCTCGCCGACCGCTACGGCCGCAAACCGGTGCTGTTCGGCGGTAGCGCCGCCGCCGCGATCCTCGGCGTCCCGATGTTCATGCTGATGTCCGGGTCGGGGGCATGGCAGGCAGTGGTCGGGCAGTCGGTGCTGTTCATCTGCGTCTCGGTCGTCAACGGTGCCTCGTATGTGACCTACGTGGAAATGCTCAAGGCCTCGGTGCGCTACAGCGGTCTGGCCCTGGGCAACAACACCACCAATATGCTGCTCGGCGGTACGGCGCCGTTCATCGCGACCTATCTCATCGATCTCACCGGCAATTCGCTGGCGCCCGCCGGATACTTCGTGTTCTGCGCGCTCCTCACGCTGGTGACGGTCTTCTTCATCAAGGAAACCAAGGGCATCGCCCTGCGGGTGGACTGACCCCGCGCCGTCATCGACACATACTCGTCTTCCCGAGGAGGCAGGCATGGCGTATTACCGCCGGCTCGGCGATGTCCCGCCGAAACGTCACACCCAGCACCGCGACGACAGCGGCCGCCTGTACTACGAAGAGCTGATGGGCGAGGAGGGCTTCTCCTCGGATTCGTCGCTGCTCTATCACCGCGGTATACCGTCCGCGATCTCCGGATCGACCGTCTGGGAGCTGCCCGACCAGGCCACGGAACCGAACCATCCGTTGCGGCCGCGGCATCTGAAACTGCACGAGCTGTTCCCGCAGCAGAGCTGGTCGCAGACCGATATCGTGACCGGACGCCGGCTGCTGCTGGGCAACGCCGATGTGCGGATCTCCTATGTGGTCGCACAACAGACCTCGCCGCTGTACCGCAACGCCCTCGGCGACGAGGTCGTCTACGTGGAATCCGGTGCGGCGCGGGTCGAAACGGTGTTCGGGGCGCTGGAGGCGCGGCCCGGCGACTACGTGGTGATCCCGACGTCCACGACGCATCGCTGGATCCCCCGCGGTGACGAACCGGTGCGCGCGTACGCGATCGAATCGAGCAGTCATATCGCGCCGCCCAAACGCTATCTCTCGCGGTTCGGGCAACTCCTGGAGAACGCGCCGTACTGCGAACGCGATCTGCACGGGCCGTCGGAGGTACTGCTCGCCGACGGCACCGATATCGAGGTACTGGTCAAACACCGCACTTCGCGCGGGATCGTCGGCACCCGGATGGTGTACCCGCGACACCCGTTCGACGTGGTCGGCTGGGACGGGTGCCTGTACCCGTACACGTTCGACATCGAGGATTTCGAACCCATCACCGGGCGCGTGCACCAGCCCCCGCCGGTGCACCAGACCTTCGAAGGCAACGGTTTCGTGGTGTGCAATTTCGTTCCCCGCAAGGTCGACTACCATCCGCTGGCCGTCCCGGTGCCCTACTACCACTCGAACGTCGACTCCGACGAGGTGATGTTCTACTGCGGCGGGAACTACGAGGCGCGCAAGGGATCCGGGATCGGCCTGGGGTCGGTATCGGTCCATCCCGGCGGCCACGCCCACGGTCCGCAGCCGGGCGCTATGGAACGCTCCCTGGGGCTCGAATCCGTCGAAGAGACCGCGGTCATGGTCGATACCTTCGCGCCGCTCGAACTCGGCGAAGGGGCGCTGGCCTGCGAGGACCCGGACTACGCGTGGTCGTGGCTGGGGGAGGCGGGCGAATGATCCCCGCACTGCTGCGCGGCCTGTGCGACGACGCGGCGCTCTTCCCGCCCGGTAACGCGCCGCTGCCGGACGCGCTCACGGCGCACGCCCGCTACCGCGACAGCGCCTTCGCGGCACTGGTCGGTCCGCTGATCTTCCCGATTCCCCGGCTCGCCGAACTCGCCGCGCGGCAACCCGCACCGATCGAGGTGGTCCTCACCGCGCCCGAGGGGCCCGGCACAGTGGCCGGCGCTCTGGACCGGGCGGCCGAGATCGCCGGGGTCACCGTCGTGGGCGTCGAAATTGCCGCCGAGGCAGGACAATCCGCGCAGGAGTACTTCGCGGCACTGCCCGAGGCGAAGCCGGGATGGCCGGAGCTCGCCGTCTCGGTCGAGGTACCCCGGGACGGCCGCCGGCCGGAATTCTTCGACCGGCTCGCCGGCTCGCCGTATGTCGCGAAGTTCCGCACCGGCGGCGTGGTCGCCGAGGCCTACCCGGGCACACCGGAACTCGCCGCGGCCATCCGGTCGGCTGTCACCCCCCGCACCGCGTTCAAAGCGACCGCGGGCCTGCACCACGCGGTCCGCAATACCGATCCCGCCACTGGCTTCGATCAGCACGGGTTCCTCAACCTGCTGCTCGCGACGCATATGGCGCTCACCGGCGCCGATACCGCCGAACTCGCCGAAATACTGGCCGACCGTGACGGTAGCGCGCTCGCCCAGCAGCTGGCCGCGCTGACCGACGGCGAAACCGCCGCCGTGCGGGCGGTGTTCCGCTCCTTCGGCACCTGCAGTATCGGCGACCCGTTGACCGAGCTGGTGGATCTGCATCTGCTTCCCGCCGCCCTGCGGCCCGTCCCCGAAAGTTCAGCACCATGACCGTCATAGACATACCCGCCGATTCACTGTTCGGGATCGACAATCTGCCCTACGGCTCGTTCTCCACGCCGGGCACCGCGCCCCGGATCGGTGTCCGGGTGGCGGACAAGGTCGTCGACCTGGCGCGCGCACTCGGTGACGAGGTGTTCGCCCGGCCGGTCCTCAACGATTTCATGGCCCGCGGCCCGCGGGAATGGGCGCGGGTCCGGGCCCGTATCACCGAGCTCGTCCGCGGCGAGATCGATGCGGACGCCGTGCACGATATCGCGGACGTGACGATGCACCTGCCCATCGCCGTCGCCGATTACGTCGACTTCTACGCCTCCGAACACCACGCCACCAATCTGGGCCGGCTGTTCCGCCCGGATTCGGCGCCGCTCATGCCGAACTGGAAACATCTTCCGGTCGGCTACCACGGCCGCGCCGGCACCGTGATCCTGTCCGGCACCGATATCGTCCGCCCGTGTGGGCAGCGCAAAGCGCCCACCGAACAGGCGCCCTCCTTCGGGCCGTCGCGGCGCCTCGATATCGAGGCCGAACTCGGATTCGTCGTCGGGGTGCCGTCCGCACCCGGCACCGTGATCACACCGGACGAGTTCGCCGATCACGTCTTCGGCGCCGTGGTGGTGAACGACTGGTCGGCCCGCGATATCCAAGCGTGGGAGTACGTCCCGCTGGGCCCGTTCCTCGGCAAGAGCTTCGCGACCTCGATATCACCGTGGGTGGTGCCGCTGGCCGCACTCGAAGAGGCCCGGATCGACACCCCGGTACAGGACCCGGAGCCGCTGCCCTACCTGCGCGGCACGGAGAAATGGGGTCTCGATATCGATCTCACCGTCGAATGGAACGGGCAGACCGTCTCCCGCCCGCCGTACGCCCAAATGTATTGGTCGCCCGCGCAGATGCTGGCCCACACCACCGTCAACGGTGCCACCGCGCGCACCGGCGATTTCTTCGCCTCCGGGACGATCTCCGGACCTGAACCGGACCAGCGCGGCGCATTCATCGAACTCACCTGGGGCGGTGCGGAACCCGTCGAAGTGGCCGGCGAGACCCGGACCTTCCTCCAGGACGGCGACGAGGTCGCCATTGCCGCCACCGCACCCGGCCCCGCGGGCTCACGGATCGGATTCGGGGAGGTCCGGGCCCGGATCCTGCCCGCTACACAAGCGGGCTGATGAGGGGCGAGGGGGGGGGGGGGGGGGGTTTTTTTTTTTCCCCCCCCCCCCCCCCCCCCCCCCCCCCCCCCCCCCCCCCCCCCCCCCCCCCCCCCCCCCCCCCCCCCCCCCCCCCCCCCCC
>NZ_JBHXMZ010000010.1:0-312761 GCF_042719915.1 Nocardia sp. NPDC058499
GCTGTACCCACGCGAGTTCTTCTGTGCCACAAACAACTCCATTCAGCCACCCAATTCTACTTTGGGCTGCTGTCCGAGAATCTTGGGGCACCTCAGAGATTCTTCTGCTTTTCCGCATTGAACCAAGTGTCGGTGTAGCTCAGGCCTTGAAGGGAGCCCGGGCCCGGCGGGTCGAAGTCGATCCCCGCCGTTCGGCTCCGGTTCCATCCGTCCGAATCAGTGGTCATGTCGCCCTTGGGATCCAGGCCGGCGGCAGCCAGCGTGGTGGACACGAAGTGTGCGCAGTTGTTCTCGAATATATCTATCGAGGTGTCGTCCGCGTGTTCACGGGCGAATTCCACCGCCGCGACTGCGTTGTAGCCGTTCGAACCTTCGAGTTCATTCTTGACACTGTCGGGGATGCCTTCGAGCTCGTGGAGTTCAACCGGCACCGCCAACATGAGTTGCTCTCGTCGTTCGACGGATAGCGAATTCCACCATGCTTCGACTACATCGGGTGGCTGGCCTTGCGGGAGGGTTTCGCGGATTGCGTCCAAGGCATCGGTCACCGCAGCGGATTGTTGGGCGGTTGCATCCTCCAGGGTGGCGGTGTCGACGTTGATGCTCAGCTTTCGGAGTGCGTCTGCGACTTCCTGATCGGCGCGGTTCGCCGCATCGATCGCATCCTTGATCAATGTGTTGTATCGGTTGCAGTCGTCCAATGCGGTATCCGGATCATGATGACCCTCGGGAACGACCAATATGTCGCCTTCGAGTCGCAGACCCGCGACGGCGCCGGCGGAAATCGCTGAGCTTGCCTGACCCTGAGCAATTCGGGCGGCGTCTTCCAATGTGTCCAGTGCTGTTACAGCTCCGCGCAGCAGTACCGCGACTTCTTCCAGTTTTCCGGTGACGTCTGAAATCCGATTTCGAGCGATTTCGCCCAAATAATCCGTCCATGATTCTTCGAGGCGGCGAGAGCCGTTCGCGTGGATCGCAGTGACGGCCTCCTCACAGTCCTTGGCTGCGGCGAGCAGGTCGTCAGCTGCTGCTTGCCACTTGGGTGGATCGGCCATTCGGAGTTGATGTAGATTCACAGGCCCCCTTCTGCTCCCGGCCGCCTCCCAGCATAGGACTGGCGATCGACGCACATCAAGCCCGGGTGACCGCTATATTTTCGCTGGTGGTGGGGGGATCATGGCTTGTTCCGCGTTCGGACAGGGCGCTACCAAGACGAGGGCGGCCAGTGAAAGGCCGGCTATGGGCTCGTCGTGAGGGTGAGCGCTACCGGATGTGCCCCCGAGGTCTACGTGGGGATCGGCTGGAAGCCCTTCTCGCCGACGGCGATCATGCACGCCGGTCCAGGACTCCGGCCTCGTACACCGCTTCATCGAGATGGACCGACATCAGCTGTATCCAGGTCTGCCACGGTGTGCTCGCGCCCGCGGGTTTTCCGGTGTTTGCCGCGAGGCGTAGGTAGTAGGCGCGGAGTTCCTGGCCGGTAACAGCGAAGGTCAGTGGGTGTTTCACGGGTTCGTCGTCGACAGCCGTGATCTGCAGCCGACCCGCTGTATCTCGCTCGATCCTGTAGCCGGCGCCGGCCCCGACGCGGATCACCGACTCGGTCAGTTCGGCGGCGCTGGGTTCAGGCGTTTCCACGACATCCTCCTCCCGGGAAGGCGGTGATCACTATTCCGCCTGCTGTCACGATCACGGTGGTATGGACGGTCTGCGCTATTGCGCCGGTGGTCCGGTCGACCGGAACGCGGAGGGTTCACGGCTTGTCTCGGCGTTCGGGCAGCGTCACCGCCAGGATCAGCACGGCGAGTGGCAGGCCGATCGCGATGGCAAATCCGAGTGTGATCACTGTTCGGTCCGGTGCTGTGTGGTGATTGCCGACCCCAGGGGATAGGTCTGTGTTCCGGTGATCAGGTCGGCGGCTTGGGTGACCACCCACCACGGGACGCGGGGCTCGAGGGCGGCGAGGTGGGGGATCACGACCGCGTCCGCGGCGTGCTCCAGGGCGTACTGGACGGCGATCAGCGCGGCCAGGGCAGCGACGGTATCCGTGTGGACAGTGTGGACGATGGTCAGCCGGTGTTTCCGCGTCAGTGCTTCATAGGTGGCCGGGTCGTGGGTGCTGTGCAGGAGGGCAACCGCCCGTGTCGGTGCGTCCGGTTCCGTCACAGTGCTTGCCCCTCCACGATTCGATATGGACGTACCGGGAGCGAGCCGCACGCCCTCGGTCCGGCGGTCACTGGTGGTCCTCGATGTACTGTGCGGCGAGCTGGAACCGGGGGCAGTTGTGTTTGGTGTGGTCGGCCATCAGGTGGATGGCGTGTGCTCGTCCGCGGATGGGGTGGGTGCTTTGGCAGGCTGCTGGGTGGTCGAGGTGGCGCAGGCCCGTGGCGACGCGTTCGAGGAGGTCGCGGTTGCGGGTGTGCCAGAGTCGGAGGGGCGCCATCGACTGGTTGTGCGCGCGTCTGGTGGGGAGTTTCGGTAGTTCCTGGTGCAGGTGGTCGTCGACCGAGGCGGTACCGGAAGGGATCGGGTCCACGCAGGCCGGCTCGCGGACGGTGGTTTCGGTTGAAGGAACGGGCATAACGGTCGGCTCCGGGTTCTGTCGGGGCGAAAGTCGAGCGTGCGCCTCTGCGGATTGCGGTAATGATTGGTTTCAGCATTGCCGTGTTCTTGCGGCAGAAGGACACACCGAACCCGTACGGAGGCCGTACCCTGGCGGTATTTGCAGCGGAGGGGAGAACGCCGAAACGATGACGATTATCAAGTGGACTGGGCTCGAGGTCGCCGCGCTGCGTACAGCGTTGCGGGACACGCAGGTTCAGTTCGCCGACCGGATCGGTTGTTCGATCGAGTCGGTCGGCAAATGGGAGCGCAGGGGCGCAGACATCACGCTGGGTGCGAAGTACTCCGAGTGCATGGACACCGCCCGAAGGAGACTCGACGACGAGCAGCAGGCGCGCTTCGAGGCCGCACGACAGGATCCGGATGCGCGTATTCGACCCGATGGAGGCGTACAACCAGACCCGGGCAGCTCCACAGTTGTGCATGATGAGCAGGAAGCCGAGTTCGATGAGCTGAACCGTCGACAGTTCGGGACCGCGTTCCTGGGCTTGACCGCACTCGCGGCCAAGCCCTCTGACGCAACGCCGCCAGTCGCACCTGAACTCGTGGACTACTTCCGAAGCCAATTGGCAGGGCACTACACAGCGGACCGTTTTCTCGGTTCCTTGCAGTTGATACCGACAGCCATCCCGCAGTACGAGTTGCTGTGCAGACTGGCCGGTGCGGCGACCGGAAGGCTGCGCGGCGATTTCTGGAGCGTTGGGACAGGCTACGCGGCATTTATCGGGTGGCTCTATCAGGACGCGGGAGACCTGCGCAGGTCGGCCTACTGGCTCGACCAGATGCTCGAGCGTGCGCATCGCTCACAGGATGTGCAGCTCGTGGGCTTCGCCCTTCACAACAAGGCCATGCTCGAGGCGGATAAGAGAGACGGACACGGAGTCCTGGACCTGACCGGCGCAGCGTTGCAGCAGCGCACGCGCCTATGCCCCAAAGTAGAAATCCTTCTGCTCCAGCAGGCTGCCCACGGCACATCTTTGATCGCTAGCGATGATGCGGCCGACGAGTGTGGCCGACTGCTCGACCAGGCCGCCGACCTGCTCGACGCTATCGATGACGAGTACCCGTGGGGTGCCTGCCGGTCGCGCAGGTATATCGACGTCCAGCGCGCCACCGTCTGGACCCGGCTGGGCCGAACGAACGACGCGATGAAGTTGTGGGAGGAAATCATTCCCGACATCCCGGCTTCGGAAAGCCGTGACCGGGGCGTCTTCAGCGCTCGGTACGCGCAGGCATTGGCCGCAGCTGGGGAGCCGGAACAAGCCGTGGCTACGGTTTCCGCCATTCCGCCGCTGGTGGTCAAGACGAGTTCCGCGCGGATGCGCGCGGAACTTTTCACGTTGCGGAAGCGCATGGAACCTTGGAGTCACGAGTTGGCAGGCCGTGAGCTCGAAGGACTGCTGTCCAATTTCGCAGAGAACTAGTCCGGGGAGATAGAAGTGGTGGCACCACGGGATGAGGTACTGACGGCCGAACAGGTGAGCGAAAGACTTGCGGCTCTGGATGGCTGGCGCGGTGACACCTCTGCCGTCACGAAAGACTTCGCGGTCGACTACGACACTGCGATCGAGATCGTCGCCGAGATCGGTAAGGCGGCGGTCGAGCTGGAGCATCGTCCAGACATCGACATCAGGTGGGGTTGGCTACGAGTCTCCATGACGACGCATACAGCCGGAGACGTGGTAACCGAACTCGACTTCCTACTCATCGCTCGGATAGAAGCAATTGCCGGATCGTACGGGGGGAGGTAGATCGACCCAGCATCGGTTCGCGGGCCTTACAGTTCCGGGACCTAAACGCGCGGCCGCCGACCCGGTCCGCTGGTGGGCCCAAATCGCTGGTCGCCGGCGTGGGTCTGTATGGCCGATAAGCCTGTCGAAATCGCAGGCATCGATGGATGGCCCGCAGCCTGGATGCCCAGGTCGAAGCGTTCAACCCGAATGCTCGACCAAGGCCCTTATCGCGGTCCGACGTACCATCGCCCGCATGTAAAACCAAGACACAGACTACGGCTACTGCAGGCGCCCTCGCGCCTTACGGATGAATCACTCACACGAAGGGAAGCAAGGTGGGGGATCATGAGCCCATCGACCGGCTAACGGCGGCACCGCCCCAACAAACCCTCCGTTACTACCAGGTTGACCTGATCGCCCGGGTCGAAGAGGCGCTAGCCGACGGTGTTCGCAACCCCACCGTCTACATGGCGCCAGGCACCGGAAAGACAACAACAGCCTTTCATCTGATCAGCCGACTAGGGGAATCTGGGGTAGCCCCACGGGTCTTGTACCTCGCGAAGGCCAGGGCAGTGGCGCTCCAAGCCCTCAACATGGCACGGCAACTTACTGAGCAACCGAGCAACCCCCTAAGTGGATACCTGACGTTTTCAGGAGCTGAGGGGTTTGCTTCAGTCATTGCAATAAGAGAGTCGGACAGAAGCGCTAGATTCCTTTGTGCAATGTCAATTCATGAACTAGATCGGGCAATCGCGACATACCGGTCGGGTGGTCTTGACAATATCGATCTCGCTATGTCCGTTGTCGGTGGATTATTCGATCTGGTCGTCATAGATGAATGGAGTGCTGAAGATCTATCGGTGGTTGGTAACGCGGCCGAATTCCTAAATAGTTTATCTAATGCAAGCACTATCAGGTTCGCTTCGTCGCCCCTCTCATCGATAGATAACTTGGTGTTTTCGTACGAGCCCGGTCAAGCCCTTGCGGACGGCTTCGTAATCGACTACCGATCCCTGCCCACGCTGCAGTCCAGTCGCTGGGGCAGGGAGTCATCTGGGGCTAGCGGAAGGGTGTTTATAGTTTGCGCTGAAGAGGATCGACCCGAAGGTCACCGAATTAACGTCGAGATGCTAAATTCGGGCTTCGATTCTCAAGTTAAATTCGCTGATCAATCGACTTCTACGGATCCGCTCGTCGATGTGCTCTTTGAAATGGGAAAGGGTGACGTCGTAATATATTGTCTGTCGCCGTATTCTGTCGACGAGCCCAGGCTGCAAAGCGGTTTGGACAGACTCTTCGCTCGGCGTGGTACTACACTGCTGTTTGCTATCGTTAAGCCCTGTGTCATACCGCGAGCCTTATCCGGCCATGCGGTGGTCGACGCAATGGGTAGCCTTGCCGGGTTGGTCAACAGTCTGAAGTGGGCAAATATAGTCGAATTATCCGACCTTCGGCCAGTCGAATTTACAAATCTGGTCTCCGAACTGCTGTCGCGAATCGGGTTTTCCATCGGGAAGAAATCTGAATCAGCCATCGCATCGACGTACTTCCAGGGTGTCTATCGAGATTATCTCGGGCTCGCCGATCCTACCGAATATATTATCCAAGTAAAGTGTGGGCCGAGTGGGCGAATCTCGGTTCGAGACCTCTGGGCTGCCGCGGATCGCGCTCGATATAGTGCAGCGCACATACTGCTCATCACCAACTTTCAATTGACTAGCCTGGCGATTGGTCACCTTACTGATGCCGATAATAGGAATGAAAAGCTGCGGGTACTCGATGGACTACGCATCAAGAATTTACTCTTGAATGAGCCAGACCTCGTTGCTAAGTATTTCCCCCTCGGTGAGGTATACCTATGACCGCAGTAAGTGGGGGCGGCATCGATGTGTCCGGAATCCGACGGCGCCTTGATGCATGCCCGCCTGGGCCCTCGGGATGGCGGGAGTATGAAGACGTTGGAGTGGAGGTGTTGAAATATCTGTTAGTCCCACCGCTGTCGCGTCCGCTGATTCAGGCAAAGACCCTGTCTGGAATTGACCGGCGGGATGCGATATTTCCGAATCGCATTACGGACTCAGGTACTCCGTGGGGGCTCCTGTACAGCGAACTGAATGCAAGGCTCATTCTGGTGGAGTTCAAGAACTACGATCGAGTGGAAATTGGTAAAGAAGAAGTTGATCAGACGCGAAATTACATGAAATCCACCATGGGTCAGTTGGCGATCGTTTGTTGCAATAAACCTCCGTCCGCTGCTGCGATGAGGCGTCGGAACATCGTATTCTCCGACGAGCGCAAGGTGATATTGTTCCTCACGACAGCCCACATGCTGGAGATGATCGACATGAAAGAACGCGGGGAAGATCCATCGGAGTTTATTATCGACAGCTATGAATCGTTTTTGATTCAACATGAGTGAACTTTGCTGGGTTGGGGCTCGTAAACGCATGCCCGACTCGGCGAACGTGATTAGATGAAGTTGGCGACGTATAGACAGCCTTATATCACGAGGCGGCTATACGGAGTGTTCAGCACTACTTTTTTCTCTGGGTGTGACACCTAAGAGTTGGCGGAATCCACTTTCCGTGGAACATTCTCGGACAACCTTACGAACGTATGCCTTTGTGTAGCCATAGTCGTTGTGACGCTCATCGTACACGCAGTACTTTTCGTCCGTCTGTTCCGGATGCGCTGAGTTTGTGACTGGCCGCACCGCCAGCGATTTCCAAGATTTTGTGAAATGCGTCATATTAAAAACAAACGAGATCTGCTGCGCTACTCGTGCAACGACCTGGTTTGGTTTCAGCAGTCCCGCTCCAACCACCGGGCGTTGTCGCTCCCTTGTAATGACCCTGCCCGTACGCCCCATGCTCTCCAATGTCGCGCGTTCTTCATTCGTCAAATCGTCGAACCTGGTGAACTGGATGGCAAGAGCGCTAGGGTCGCGTGGAGCAAGCTCCGTGGTTACCCGGAGTCGTAATTCGAATCGCGAGTCGGATTCGACGTCTTCGTCGAGCCCTGCGTGATAACTTGCAATATAATCTCGGAGCGATGCAGGTAGGTTCTTCCGAAGATTGTGCAAGGCGTCAACGCCGGCATCGGTAAAGGAACCGATGAATACTGGGAACTTCAGCACGGTAGCTAACGAGTTATCGTGTCCGAACTGGTCTGTCAGCTCGTTCTCGTAGTTAAGCAGATGTGCCTGAGCGTGACCGCTAAGTACGGTGGCCAATGCCTTCTGCTGGCGAGCGTACCGATGTTCGATCTTGTTTCTCAGGCCGATGAAGAACTCAAGATTCGCCCGCACCGGATCGGTCGATGCCTCCCATTGACGGGCAACGCACTTTCTGAGATCCCAACGCTTAGCCTCTCCGTCCACCTTGACCAGACGCCGTGGATTATCTGTTCGATGGTACCGGTAATCGACCCCATCCCGAGTGAACTCGGCATGCAGTAGATAAAGCCAAGCGAGGTGCATGTGCACGACAAACCCCTCGAAGGATCGAGTCTCTGTCGAGTCGTTGTAAAGACGTACGGCTAAGCGTGCCTCGTCCCTACTTGCTTGAACGATTGGCAAATATGGCTTCGGTCGAGCCATGCTATTCCCCTAACATCCGCCGAGCCACGGCGCGAACGCCGTCGCTGGCTGGGTTTGACAGACAGGTCTCCAAGGCTGTGCATAGCAGACATTGGCCAGGGTGGAGAAGTGAGCGTGGGCGAGATGCCGGTCGGATTCACCGTTCACGCTTCGGATCGGTTCGTCGTAGGTGATGCCACTTGCGGATAGGCCTTGAGACGAGGAACTGGCGCCGTTTCCGGTTTTCGGAGGCGAGTTTGGTGGGAGTTGGCAGCCGTTAACGTCGTAGGGGGCGTTGATCTGGTGATCGAGCCGGCGATTCTCCTCATCGACGAGTAAGGCCGGAGGCGGAACTACCGGCCGCAAGGGGTGGGGTCACCCCGTGAGCGCGAACTCGGGGGCATATCGGTGGTGCCGCCCATCCTGTTTCAAGCGAAACCGGTTGGACAGCACCGTGCTTCCATGCGTCAGCACTACCCGGTGTTTCGGCCGGGACCAAAGGATTCGAGACGTGTGCCTGTGGCTTTCGCCATGATAGGCAGGTCGTGGGCAGCAACCCGGGTGGCGAGTGCAAGGGCGATATCCGCGGCCGTGGACGCGTCGGGTCCGGCGTGGTAGTGCCGCTCGACACGTGTACCGAGTGCGGTGGCTACTTCCTGTAACCCGTGCCAGCGCAGGTCGGGCAGGAGTTGCTCCGCCCACCGCCGGGTGCAGCCGTACTGCCAGCTCGGCACCAGTATCCGGCTGTGGTCGCACGCCCGTGCCACGGCCGCCATAACGAAGGAGGCTCTATGGGCGACCACCGGAAGCCCGTCGATTGCCGCCACCCGCGGCCCTCAACTGCTCGGCGAAGGAGGGCTGGTCCTCCACCATTTCAGCGGTGATGCCGTGGCTTCCGACGTTCACGGGGCCGAAGCTGTGCACCGGTGCGGGTGGACGGCATAGCCAGTTGTGGGTGCAGATGCGGGTGTCGTTGCGGACGATCGCGACCCCGATCGCGAAGATGCTGCCGTATTTCTGGTTCGCCGTCTCGACGTCGAGGGCGGCGAACGGATGGGAGCTATGCGGCTCGAGATGTCACCGCACCGCGACGCGGATGCCGCCGGAGAACATCGAGTCGTGGAATTCCAGTGCTGCGGGCTGGGCGCCGATGGGGACGTCGAAGGCGAGGATCACCGAGAATTTGTTGCCGGGGTTGATTTCGGTGTGGATGTCGTCGTTGAGGTAGATCTCGGCTTCGGTGTCGTTGGTGAATTCGCGGCCCTGGGCGTCGATGAGTTTCTGGTTGCTGCCGAAGTAGGACTGCGGCTGGTCGCTGGTGTTGTTGACGTCGATGTGGACGAGGATGAATTCGCCCTGGGCGGTTTTGCTGAGGAAGTCGCCGCCCACCGATTTCACCGGCGGTTCCACCTCGGTGACGACGAAGGCGAATTTGCCGTCGCGTACTTCTGATCCGACGGGGGCGATGGTCTCGCCGTCGTCGGGCGCGGAGCCGGCGCTGACGCTGCTGGTCGGAGTGTCCGCGTCGTCGGCGCTGGTGGCGACGAGGCCGGCGCATCCGCCGCAGAGGAGGATGGAGAATCCGAGGACGCCGAGGACGATCCAGAGGCCGGTGCGGCTCTTGCGCGGGGGCTGGGGGTAGGGGAGGGGGTATTGCGGATTGGTCATCTGACCGGGCTCCTTGGTTTCGAAGTGATTCGGGCATGCGGGACTGCCGCCGGGCATCCAGCGAAGTTGTGTATGCGGTGGGAGAGGGGCCGACTGTGCGGCCGTTGCCGGCGCTCGATAGGAGGCGGCCGGTGGGAATCGTCGTGGGCGGTACGCGCACGGGGCGGTGGAGGTGACGCGTACCGACCGATGCGAAACCTGGTTCTGCCGTTTTCTGTCAGGCAGAACCTGCGGCTACCAGCAGTAGCGGTGGTCGCCGATGTACTCGCATTCCTCCTGGTAGTCCCACTGGTCCGGGACGTCGGAGTTGGGGATGGCGGCACCGGCCGCGCCGCCGAGTGCCATTCCGCCGAAGACGCCCGCGAGCAGGCCGATCGGCACGCTGATCGGGATCAGCAGACCGCCGGCGGCGATCCCGACGACCATGCCGACGAACAGGCCGGCGAGCGCACCCACCCCACCGCCGATCGCGATTCCGGCCTCGATGCTGCGCTGGCGCGGCGAGGTCTTGCGCCAGTACCCGATATCCTGCGCGGCGACGTCGGCGACCAGTTTCGTACCGCCGGCCTCGACCCGTGGAGCGAGCGTGAGCATATGCGCGCCGACCTGCACCGCACGCGGGACGCTCGCGATGCGGTTGCCGTTTCCGGCGACGATGTCGACCGAGTCCTCGGTGATCTCGAACGCCCCGCCGGTGAGCTCGGCGGACAGGGTCCGTCCGTCGCGACCGATGAGGTACCCGACGCCCTGGTCGACACCCTGGGCGCTGTGCGGGACCGCGTTCGAGATTTCCGCCGCGGTGGGTTGCGGAGCCGCGACGGCAGTGTTCTCGACAACGCCCAGTGCAGCGACGGCGAGAGCGGCGGCGACAGTGAATTTCTTGATCTTCATGGTGGTTCGGTTCTCCGTGATCCGGGCGTGCGGGGACAGGCCCCGCGCGAGGGTTCCCGCGGGGTTGCGTTGTGGTGTGTGAAACCTCGGGGGATCCGGGCCGCCCACGCGGCGGCCCGGACCGGGGGCTACGAGAGCCCGTCGAAGCTGCCGGTGGCCATCAGGCCCAGCAGATGCAGCGGGATCTCGCCGTAGGGCACCACCGAGAGCCGGTAGCGGCCGTTGTTCAGCCGGTCGCAGAGCACGACCGCGCCGGTGACGGGACCGTAGGCGGCCTTGTCGGCGTTGCAGGCCCATTCGGCGTCGTAACCGGAGTAGTGCCGGACATGGGTTTCGGCACCGGCGGTTCCGGCGCCGAGCCCGACGGTGAGAGCGGTGGCGGCGCCTGCGGCCAGGACGGAAGCGGTGATTCGAGTGCGTACGGACACGCGGACTCCTGGATTCAGGCCACCGGCTCGGTGCCGGCGGCGGGGTTGTTTGCGCTGTTGCGGGGCTGGCTGGTGAGGTGCCAGCCGGCGCATTTCGGGCATCGGTAGGCCCGCTGCTCCCGTCTTCTGGGGTTGTCGTGGTCGATGCCGGCCAGGATCAGCTCGGCGGTTTCGGGGTCGAAATAGCGGACTTTCCCCGTATCCGCGCACCGGCCGCGCCGGGGGAGCGGCGGCAGGCCGCGGAGGTCGTCGCCGTGCCGCAACCGCAGCGGCCGGTGTCCGCGGGCGGCGAGGCGGCGTCGGTAGCCCTTGTCGCGTCCGTGGTCGATGAGCTGGTCGCGGTGGTTGGACATGGCGGTACTCCTTGCAACACAAAAGGATTCGGAGTTGAAGGTCGGCGGTCCGGGTGGCTGCCGTGTGCCGAGAACGCTAGACGACTACAGTCTGCAAAGCAAGTGAAAACATTGTCAATCGATGAAACTAAGGTTGACGAAGATGCTTGCACAGCCTAAGTTGTTCGTTGACGAAAGGAGGCGTATGTCCGAAACCGCCCCACTGGTCACCGCCGCGGATATCTCCCGGCTGGCCGGTGTCAGTCGAGCGACCGTCAGCAACTGGCGCCGGCGGCATCCGGGCTTCCCGTCTCCCACGGGCGGCAATGAAGCCCGGCCGGTTTTCGACCTGGTCGAGGTGCAGCAGTGGCTGCGCGAACGCGGCTTCGATTCCACGGAATCGCCGCTCAATCATCTGCGTACCGTGCTGCGGGCTCAGGTGGAACCGGCCGAGATCCCGGCGCTCCTCGCGAAGCTGGCCCCGGCCGGCGCAGCGCTCGGCCCACCGGAGGCAAATGACGAGAATTCGGAGGTGATGCGTGCGGTACGTGCCGCCGTTGCCGACGCCGGCACGGGTCCGGCCATCGAGGTGCTCGCCGAACGCGGCTTGGAGGAAAGCCCGACCACCGGCGTCTATACGACACCCGCCGAGGTCGCGGACTTGATGGCGGCCTTGGCGCGACCGTCCGGGGTCGAGGGCGGGTCGGTGCTGGATCCGGCATGCGGCAGCGGTGCCCTGCTCGCCGCGGCGGCCCGGCTGGGTGCCTGCGAATGCTACGGGCAGGACATCCTGTCGGTGCAGGCGCAACGGGCCGAACTGAATGTCGCCGTCGACGTGCCTTCTGTCGAGGTGACCACCGAGGTGGGCGACAGCCTCCTCGCCGACGCTTTCCCCGGCCTCGAAGCCGACGCCGTGCTTTGCAATCCGCCCAACCAGCAACGGGACTGGGGTGCCGACGAATTGGCCCTCGACCCACGCTGGACCTATGGGGTGCCGCCACGCGGCGAATCCGAACTGGCCTGGGTCCAGCATGCGCTCGCGCATCTGCGGCCGGGCGGCATAGCGGTACTGCTGTTACCGCCCGCCGTCGCCTCCCGCGGGGCGGGCCGCCGGATCCGCGGCGAGCTGCTGCGGCAGGGCGCGCTGCGTGCGGTGATCGGTCTCCCGGCCGGCGCCGCACCACCACGCCAGCTGGGTCTGCACCTGTGGGTACTGCGCGGGCCAGCCCCCGGCGGCGACCGGACCGGCGATGTGCTGTTCGTGGACGCCGCCCGTCTCGATCCGGCATCGGACCCGGCAAAACCGGGCGCCGTACGCGACCTCACCGAGACCGTCCTCGAAGCCTGGCGCAATTTCGACGAAAGCAGTAGCGAAAAAGGGGTCATGCCCGATGTAGCCGCTGTGGTTCGCGTAATGGACGTCCTGGACGAGGACGTCGACCTGACTCCCGGGCGGTATGTCCGGGCCGCGGTGGATGCCGATCGCACCGCCGACGCCGCGGCCGCCGGGATGCGGGATCTGGCAGACGCCATCGATGACCTGCGCGGCGAGTTCGGCGAACTACCCGGGTTCGGCGGAATCGAGGAGCGCGCGTGGCGTACCGCGACGGTTGCCGACCTCGCCAAGGGCGGTGCACTGGAGGTCCATCTGGCCCGCCCGCGCCGCGACGAGGAGACAATCTCCGACGATCGGTATCTCGGCACGCCGGTCCTCAGCACTCGCGACCTGGTCACGGATTCCGAGCCGACCGGTATCGCGGAGCCCAGCAGTCCGGCCGTGCCGGTAGTCATCGAACCCGGTGACGTCGTGATTCCCCTGCTGCGTGGTACCCGAGAGGAGCGCCCCCGCGCCCGCGTCGCGGGCAGCGCGGAAGCCGGCGCCCTGATCGGCACGAACGTCTTCCTTCTGCGCCCCACCCCCGACCGGCTCGACCCGTGGTTTCTGGCCGGTTTCGTCGCGAGCCCCGAGAATATCGCCGCCACGGTCGGCGCCACTACGATCCGCGTAGTCCCCAGCCGGCTCCGCATCCCCTTGCTACCACTCGACCAGCAGCAGCGTTACGGTGCAATGTTCCAACGGCTGCATCGATTACGCCTTACGGCCCGCCGGGTCGACCGCTCCGCGGCCCGGCTCACCGGTCTACTCGGCACCGGCCTCACCGCCGGCGCCCTCGAACCACACGACTCGCCCGTCGACGCGCGAAGCACCTCCAGGAAAGGTAGGAAGTGAATACCAACAAGCACACCGAACTGGCCAACCACGCATGGTCGGTCGCCGACCTGCTGCGTGGCGATTACAAACAGTCCGACTACGGCAAGGTGATCCTGCCGTTCACGGTGCTGCGCCGGTTGGAGTGCGTGTTGGAACCGACGCGCGCCCAGGTCGCCGAGCAGGCGGCGCAGCTGGCCGACACCGATATCGACCCCGACCCGTTCCTGCGCGCCGCCGCCGGCACGGAGTTCTACAACGCCACCGATATCACCTTGAAGAAGGTACTGGCCGACCCCTCGCACGCGATGAAGAACCTGCTCACCTATATCGGCGGGTTCTCGCCCAACGCCCAAGAGGTGCTGGAGAAGTACGAATTCGCGCAGCAGATACGCAAACTCGACGGCGCGGACCTGCTCTACCAGGTGGTCGGCAAGTTCGCCGACCTGGACCTGCACCCGGACCGAGTGTCGAACCACAATATGGGCTACGTCTTCGAGGAACTGATCCGGCGCTTCGCCGAACAGTCCAACGAGACCGCCGGTGAACACTTCACTCCGCGCGAAGTGATCGAGCTGATGGCGAACCTCCTGCTCGCCCCCGACGAGGACAAGATCTTCCGCCCCGGCGTCACGCTGCGCGTCCTCGACCCCGCCTGCGGTACCGGCGGCATGCTCAGTGCCGCCGAGGAGCACATCACCAAGATGAACGCGCAGGCGCGGGTGGAGGTTTACGGCCAGGAGCTGAACCCGGAATCGTGGGCGATCTGCCGCTCCGACCTGATGATCAAAGGTCAGAACCCCGACAACATCGTCTTCGGCAACACCTTCAGCAACCCCGGTCACGACGAGGTCCGCGCCGACTACCTGCTCGCCAACCCGCCGTTCGGTGTGGAGTGGAAGAAGGTGAAGGAGGAAGTCGAATGGGAGCACAAGAACCTCGGTGAGGCCGGAAGGTTCGGTGCTGGTCTGCCCCGGATCAACGACGGTTCGCTGCTGTTTCTGCAGCACATGATCTCCAAGATGAAACCGGCCTCCTCCGGCGGGAGCCGGGTGGCGATCGTCTTCAACGGATCACCGTTGTTCACCGGCGCCGCGGAATCCGGTGAATCGAATATCCGCAGATGGATCATCGAGAACGACCTGTTGGAAGCCGTAGTCGCGCTCCCGGACCAGCTGTTCTACAACACCGGCATCTCCACCTACTTCTGGATCCTCACGAACCGGAAGTCACCCGAGCAGTGCGGCAAGGTGATCCTGTTCGACGCCCGCGACTACTGGCAGAAGATGCGGAAATCCCTGGGCGACAAACGCAAGTTGCTCTCCCCCGGCCAGATCGACGAGATCACCCGCAACTACCGCAACGCACTCGCCATCGCCGCCGATCCCGACCATCCGGCCCATGCCAAGGTGAAGGTCTTCGCCAACAGCGACTTCGGCTACCGCCGCATCACAGTGGAACGCCCGCTGCGGTTGCGGTTCGAACTCACCGAGGAAGCTCTGGACAAACTCGCCGCGGCGGCACCTATCAAGAAGGCGTACTCGGATACCGAGGTTTTCCGGAAACTGCTGCAGCCGCTGGTCGAATCGCGGTGGTCGGCGAAGACCGACGCGATCTCGGCGCTGAAAGATGCCGTAGTGGGCGTCGGTGAACCGTGGCCGACGGGCGCGCCGTTCGCCAAACTGCTGCGCGACGCGCTCGGGGTGCGGGACCCGGAGGGCGAACTGCAGTTGGTGAAAGGCGAACCGGAGCCGGACACTGAACTCCGCGACTACGAGAACGTTCCGCTGGAGCAAGACGTCGAAGACTACCTGAGGTGCGAGGTGCTGCCGCATGTGCCGGAGGCGTGGATCGACCATTCAAAGACCAAGGTGGGATACGAGATTCCGTTCACCCGGTATTTCTATGTGTACACACCGCCTCGGTCGTTGGCTGACATAGACACTGAACTGAAGGCGCTGGAGGCGGAGATTCAGGGGCTCTTGGGCGAGGTGACGCAGTGAGTTCAGTACTCGGGATCGAACTGCCCAATCATTGGCCTGCGATACCGCTAAAGCATGTCACATCGCTGGTTAACCGAGGTACAGCGCCAGAATATGTAGACGACGGGCCAGTGCGGATGGTCAGCCAGGCCGCGAATCAACTGACCGGTATGGATTGGGGGCGATGCCGGTTTCATAATTTCACGGGAAATGTGCAATCCCTGAAGGGGTATCTTCTGCCCGGCGATATTCTCGTCAATTCTACGGGAACCGGAACGCTGGGCCGCGTCGGCTACTTTACGGGATCACCCGACAATCGCCCCTGTGCCGCTGATGGGCATGTGACAGTTGTCCGGACAGTCGAAGATCTCGATTCGAAATTCCTCTTTTACTGGCTGGGATCGGCGCCGTTTTCTGAATACATATATACCGCATTGATCGTGGGAGCCACCAACCAGATCGAGCTAAATCGTGAAAGGCTGCGGGACGCGAAGATCCCTGTCCCTTCGTTGGAGGAGCAGCGCCGCATCGCCGACTTCCTCGACGCCGAAACCTCGCGTATCGACCGCATCTTGGTTCTGCGTCAGCGGAGCATCGCTGTTCTTGGGGACAGAATCACGGCGGTTATTGATTCTCTTGTCAGGGGGCAACGGTATGCGCAGCGCGTGCCGACCGATTTTCTACCACTAGGTGAAGTCCCCGAACCATGGGTTGTTGCTCGACTCCGTAGCCTACGCTGTCAGGTGCAGACGGGTCCATTCGGAAGCCAACTACATGCAGAGGATTATGTGGCTAATGGCTGGCCTGTGGTAAACCCGGCGAACATCACGCCTCAGGGCATTGTTGCGGATACCTCGGTGACCGTTTCGGACGAGGTCAGAGCGCGCCTCACGCGGCATATCCTCGAGGACGGCGATGTCGTGTTCGGTCGTCGTGGAGAACTGGGACGCGCGGCCGTTGTCACCAGCGAGCAGGCAGGATGGATCTGTGGAACCGGGTCCTTGCGTGTGCGGCTAAATTCAGGAGAATTTCACCCCGGGTACCTGATGCGATATTTGGGTATTCCAGCTCTTCGTCACTACTTCCTGGAGCAATCGGTGGGAAGTACAATGGCGAACCTGAACAGCTCTATTCTGTTGGGTATGCCTTTGCTTCTCCCGGACTTTGCGGAGCAAGAGGAAATATCTCGGGAATGTGATTCAGTTGAGCGGGCTATCAGGTATCAAATAGAGCTAATCGAGAAGCAATCCTCTCTACTCGCTGAACGTCGCCAAGCCCTCATCACTGCAGCCGTAACCGGCCAGTTCGACATCTCTACAGCCTCAGGAAGAAACACCACATAGGGGGTATGACAACGATGAGCCCGGTCCACCACGAGATCGTTTTCGGCGACGCCATTGTCGCATCCATGCTGGAATCCGGCTGGCGGCAGGGTAATCCGCATGAGTACCGCGCGGAGCTCGGCGTGGACGCGGGCGAATTGTTCGCCTTCATCGGCGCGACCCAACTGCCGGCGTGGACGGATCTGTGCACCTATTACGGCGAGGATCCCAGCGTCGAATACGACGACCACAACCAGAGCGACGCCCAGCGGGGTTTCCTGAAGGTCCTCGACCAGCAGCTCAACACCAAGGGGCTCATCGAGGTGCTGCGGTCGGGCGTAAAGGATCACGGCGTCCGGATCCACCTCGCCTACTTCAAACCGAACCTGGTCACGTCCGACGACGCTCTCACCGACTACCGTGGCAACCGCCTCACTGTGGTCCGGGAACTCCCGCTCACCAGTAAACCCAACGGTCAGCCCGGCTATGTCGATCTCGCCCTGCTGCTCAACGGCATCCCCGTCGCCACCGCCGAACTCAAGAACCCTCTCACTCGTCAGACCGTCGAGCACGCCAAGAAGCAGTACCGCGAAGAACGCGACCCCACCGAACTCCTCTTCCGGAACAGGGTGGTCGCCAACTTCGCCGTCGACCCGAATCTCGTCTTCGTCACCACCCAGCTCAGCGGCAAGAACACCCGCTTCCTCCCGCTCAACACCGGTTCGGAAGGCCCGGGCGAGCCCGGCGGCGCCGGCAATCCGCCGCCCACCGGCGACCACACCTACGCCACGTCCTACCTCTGGGAGCAGATCTGGCACCCGGACAACTGGCTCGATATGCTGGAGCGTTTCATCCACACCAGCAACACCAAAGGTCCATCGGGCAGGTCCACCCGCAGCACGATCTTCCCCCGCTACCACCAGTGGGACGCCGTCAAGAAGCTCACCGCGCACGCCGCGACGCACGGGGCGGGCCACAACTATCTTGTGATGGCCTCGGCCGGTTCGGGTAAGTCGAACACCATCGGCTGGCTCGCGCACCGCCTCACCGATCTGCACACCCCCACCGATCCCGCCGAACTCGACCCGGCCGCCCGCGAAGCCGGATTGCAGCCGGGAACACCGGTGTTCGACAAGGTCATCATCATCACCGACCGTCGCAACTTGAACTCCCAGCTCAGCGATACCGTCGGCGGTTTCGAGCGGGTGCACGGCCTGGTAGTGGATATCGACGAGAAGCGCGGCTCGAAATCCGCCCAACTCGCCGATGCACTGTCCAAACAGCAGGGCAAGATCATTCCGATCACCTTGCAGACCTTCCCGGCGCTCATCGACTTCCTGCGGAAAAACCCCGCCGAACTGCTGGGTGGCCGGTTCGCGATCATCGTCGACGAGGCGCATTCCTCACAGTCCGGTGATGCCGCGACCGCCGTGCGCGCGGTCCTGCGCGATTTCGGCCTGGACTCCGATGACGAGGAGGGCGGCGCGGTCGAACTCACCCTCGACCAGCGGCTCGAACGTAAAGCCGAGGCCCGGGGGCACGCGAAGAACCTCTCCTATTTTGCGTTCACCGCGACCCCGAAGGCGAAAACCCTCGAGGCATTCGGAACCCGCGAAGGCGACCGCTTCGTCCCGTTCCACACCTACTCCATGCGGCAGGCCATCGAAGAAGGTTTCATCCTCGACCCGCTGCGCAACTACGTCACCTACAAAACCTACTGGCGGCTCGTCAACGAGAACCCCGACGACCGGGAAGTTCCCGAATCGAAGGCCCGGGGGCTGCTCGCCCGGTTCGCGGTGACCCACCCCGCGACGGTCAAACAGCAGGCCGAAGTGATCACCGAGCATTTCGTGGGCCACACTCGTCCGCTGCTGGGCGGGCGCGCGAAAGCCATGGTCGTCACCGATTCCCGGCGCAGCGCCGTCGCCATGGCGCGGGCGATCCGGGAACATCTCGAGATCAGCGGGTACGCGGACGCTTATCCGGATGCCGGCGTACTGGTGGCGTTCTCGGGAACCCTCGACTACGACGGCGAGGAGACCAGCGAGGAGAAGGAGAACGGGCTCAGCGAAGCCGAACTGCCCGCGGCCTTCGCCTACACCCGCGCCGACGATATCGCCACCCGCTCCGGTGGGAAGGGGCAGCGGGAGTACCGGATCCTGGTGGTCGCGGAGAAATACCAGACCGGTTTCGACCAGCCGCTGCTCACCACCATGTATGTGAACAAGAAGCTGAAAGGTATCGCCGCCGTCCAGACCCTGTCGCGGCTCAACCGCACCCATGAGCGCAAGGGACAGGACGATCTGGTAGTCCTGGATTTCGTCAACGACGGCGAAGACATCCAGAATTCGTTCCGGCCGTATTACGAACTGGCCGAAGCGATGCCCACCGACCCCAACCTGCTCTACCTCGCCCAGGACCGGGTGCTGGCCGCGCCGATCCTGCTCTCCCACGAAATGCGGTCCTTCGCCGACGCCTATACCCAGGCCGAGGAGAATGCCGCCGGCTCCGCCGCCGCCTGGCAGAAGCTGCACGCCGACCTCTACCGGCACCTCGAACCCGCCAAAACCCGATTCGCCACGCTCCTGCACAGCGACAACCCCGACGACCACGACACCGCCGAGGAATTCCGTTCGAACCTGCGCGACTACGTGCGCAAATACGGGTTTCTCGCGCAGATCGTGCCGTACCGGGACGTCGAACTCGAAATGCTGCACCTGTTCGGCAAGCATCTGCTGAACGTGCTGCCGCGGCTGGCGGACGGCGGGGTCGATATCGGGGAGATCGACCTCAGCTATCTGCGGGTGCAGAAAATGGGCGAACAGGACATCAGCCTCGCGGCCGAGGGCGCCCAGACACTGCCCGGTTTCGGCGACGGTACCGGCGGCCCGCAGGAGCCGGAGAAATCGCTGCTGTCGGAACTCATCTCGGCGTTCAACGACCGGTTCGGCACCGAGTTCACCGAAGCTGATGTGGCCCAACAGTTCCAGGCGACAGTCGAGGACGAGGGCGTTCAGCTGGCCGCGGTCGGGAACGAGAACCAAGAGGATTTCCAAGGAAAGTTCGCCGAAGTCTTCCAGAAGAAGATGATCGAGAACTACGCCACCCAGCAGAACCTCGGCAACCGCTACTTCAGCAAATCCGACCCCGAGTTCAAGGAAACCCTGAACAAACAGCTCGGCCGCGCTGCATGGCGTCTGCTCAGGCGGCAACATGGCATCGGCGGGGCAGCCTGAACCACGAAAGGACCACGCGCTCGTTTGCGGCGTGCGGTGAACAACAGCAGGGGACGATATGGGGAAACTGATCGCCGAACGCTACGAGCTGACACAGCCGATCAGCTCCGGCGGCATGGGTTCGGTGTGGCGCGGCTACGACAGCGTGCTCGACCGTCCGGTCGCGATCAAACGCATCCGGGTGGACCAGGTGGTCACCGGGGACGAGGCAGAGGAATTCACCGAACGGTTCCGCCGGGAAGCGCGGGTGACTGCCCGCATCCGTCACCACGGCGTACCGCAGGTATTCGACGCCGGACTCGACGGCAGCTTCGAACACGTATTCCTGGTGATGGAACTGGTCGACGGGGTTCCGCTGCTCGACTACATCGAGCCGGGATCCGGGCTGCCGCTCTCCTGGGTGGCCTCGGTTGCCGCCCAGATCGCCACCGTCCTCTCCCACGCGCATGCGCTCCCGGTGGTGCATCGCGACCTCAAGCCCGCCAACGTGCTGATCACCCGCGACGGCTCGGTGAAAATCATCGATTTCGGCATCGCCGCGATCCTCGACCGAAACGCCCGCAAGCTCACCCAAACCGGCGCGGCGATCGGCACCCTGCGCTACATGTCGCCGGAAGCGATGCACGGCCACGTCGTGACCCCGCGTGCCGACCTCTACGCCCTCGGCTGCCTGATCCACGAGATGATCAGCGGCGCACCAGTATTCGACAATGACTCGCCCTACCTCATCCAACAAGCGCATATGGACGAGCCGCCGGCACCCCTGCGTGACCTCCGCCCCGAGGTGCCGCCCGACTTCGAACGCCTGGTGCTGGACCTGCTGGAGAAGGAACCCCAGCAGCGTCCGGCCGACGCCTACACCGTGTACGAACGGCTCCTGCCGTTCCTGCCGCTCCCGGGAGCCGAGCTCGAACCCGCCGCGACGTACCTGCCGGGGCTACCCGATCCGACACGCATATTCCGCCGCCCCAACGCCCCATTGGAAACCGCGCAGGTCGAACCGACCCGGACTCATACACTCGACGTTCCGCCCACCGCCCCGCTCACCGCGGCCCACCTCGACACCGCCGTAGCCAGGGCCCGCGACCGGTACTCGGAACTCTTCGAACTCCAACGCTTCGCCCAGGCCGCCGACGCACTCGCCGCGGTGCTCGAGCAGGCCGCCGAAGCGCGCGGTGTGGACAATGCCGACGTCCTGGAACTGCGCCGTGAAATGGCTGCCGCATGGGTGCTCGGCGGCGAGTACCGCCGCGCGCGAACCGAACTGGAGGCACTCGCGGAGGCATACCGCCGGGTTGAGGGCAGGTTCAGCGAGTCGGCGTGGGAAGCCCGAGTCGTAGCGGTGCAGTGCCAGATGCAGCTCGGCGATATCGACGGCGGACTCACTGCCATGCGCACGCTCATCGCCGAAGTCACCGCAGCCGACAGCGACAGTAGTCAGCTCGCCCTGGACCTCCGCTTAGACCTCGCCGAACTCCTGGCCGCCACCGGCGACGCGGCCGGCGCACTCGAGCTACTCGAACCGCTCCACTCCGACCTCTGCGTCCTCCGCGGTCCGGACCATGAGCTGACCGTGGCCGTCGCCGAACGGGTTGGCAAATTACAGCACTCGTACCTGGTGGATGGCGAGGAAGGCAGGTAGTCCGGTGAATCGGGTACCGGCCACAGAAGTTCGTGGATACAGTCACCGACCACGGCAGTTTCCGGGAGGATTCGACTGTGGACGGGACTGAGGAGTTCGCGTGGCTGCGGCGCAGCGATGGGCCGAGCTCGGACCGGCGGGTAGGGCCAGTGGTTCGCGAATACCGGCTGGCGAAGGGACTGAAACAAGCAGCGGTTGCCCGGGACTTGGGAATCACACAGCAGTTCCTCAGCCAGGTGGAGACGGGTGCGCGGAACCTCACGCTGGATCAGCGTCAGGGGTTCGCGCGCGTGCTGGGGATCCCCGCCGAAGAGCTCGGTCTCGCCGACCGAAGACGGGGTGGTCCGGTGCCGCGGGAAACAACCGCGGCCGTGGCGGCAAGCCGGGGGCGGTGGCGAGTTCAGCGCCAGTGGCTCAATCAGCATCGCGCCGAGCTCGGAAATATGGCCGTCGAATGGCACGCCGGTGAGAATCAGGTAGCCAGAACGGCTCTCATTACGGGAGGCGACTGGCTCGCCGACTGCCCGGTGGAGCTGGGCTCGGTCCGGCTGCGTTTGGACGAACGACCACAGCCGGCCCATCTCACCGGAGCCGAGTCGGTGACCGCACCGATACGGCCCCTACGAACTCCGGACGCGGCGTTCGAAACCTACTCCTCGGCGGTGAAGCACCTGGATCCCCCTGAGCTGTTCGAGTCCAGACCGAGCTACCGGTACCTCGGTGGTTCAGTAGCTGCACCTGAGATGCACTTCGGATTGGCCGCATACTTCGACAAAATCGACGTATCCGAAGCGCTCGCGGACGAGTTGGCCGCAGCAACCATGGACGGCTCTGTACAAGACGCGGCCGCGCTACGGGGAAGCCTGCCCTTCCGAGAGTTGATCGGTGACCCTTTCGATACAGCGCGCAGGGCGATCATTCCCGCAATCACGACGTTGACCGTGCGTTTGCGTCGGTATCCGGCCGAGCCGTCGTTCCTACTGCATTGGCGTGATCCTCATCGTGTGGCGACCGCTGCCGGTATATACGACGTTGTTCCGGCAGGCGAGTTCCAGCCTTCAAGCGTCGCATTGTGGGACCGGGAAAACGACTTCTCGCTGTGGCGAAATATTGTTCGCGAGTTTTCGGAGGAACTGCTGGGGCGACCCGAGCACGACGGAAGTCGAAGCGCGCCGATCGACTACGCTCGGTGGCCGCTGTATCAGCAGTTGGGCGCCGCGCGAGACCAGGGCAAATTGACTGCTTTCGTGCTCGGCATGGGATTGGACGCCCTCACTTTGGCGGCAACGATTCTGACGGTGGTCGTCATAGATGACGATATTTTCGACAAGGTGTTCGGTGCGACCGTGCGGTTCAACGAGGAAGGTAAGGTCGTCGCCGTCGGCGACGGCTCTGTTGCCGATGGCATACCCTTTACTGCCTCCGCTGTCGATCGGCTTCTCGACAGGGAACCGCTCGCCGCGCCGGGAGCCGCGTGTCTGGCCCTGGCATGGAAGCATCGGAACAGTCTGATCAGCTGAGACCGAGCCTCAGGAGTATGAGATGAGCGCGAGCGGAACCGCACGTCAACTGACCGAAAGCGAGCGTGCATGGATAGAGACACGCGCCTACCTACGTGAGAACCGGATGATGCTCGACGGCGCCGCCGCGCGGACATACCCGGCACTTCATCGGGTAGCCGACTCCGCCTTACTCGCAAACACCGAATGGCTCCCGGTTGTTCCGTTCAGTCTGGAAGATCTGGTCTTGGAGCTGACCACGAGCACCGAACAGACGAGCTCCCGCCTCGTATCAGTGAGTTCCGCTGTTCCGGCCCGTGAGACGGGCGAGCGATACGCGGGCTACGCCGAGGCTATAGGAGCACTGGTTGCACCTGCAGTCTTCGAGGACCGGCCGACATACCGGCTGCTCGCGGCCGACCTCACCGCCGAGTCACCGTGGATGCGATTCGGGCTCGGGACATATTTCGACAGCATCGATGTAGGGGAAGCGGCGGCACATGAATTCGTTCTCGGTCTGCGAGAAGAACGTGGCATCTCCGGGGTACGGTCGGGCATCGACAACCCGTGCGACCCGCAGCAGCGGCCGGTAAATCTGGCGATCACGACTGTCACCATCCGCCGGGACCCGGCCTCCGGGGAGAAGTCGTTCCTGCTGCACTGGCGTGACCCGCGAAAGGTCGGTCACGCCGGGGGCATGTATCAGGCTGTACCTGTCGGGATCTTTCAGCCGTCGGGGTACGCGAAATGGAATGTCGAAAACGACTTCTCACTGTGGCGCAATATGACTCGCGAGTTTGCCGAGGAGCTGGCCGGAGCCGGGGAGGACCACGGCAGCGAGAATGCACCTATCGATTACGAGGCCTGGGAATTCGCGGCCACTCTCGATCGGGCTCGGCGGGACGGCACTGTGACCGCCTACTGTCTCGGACTCGGCACCGACCCCCTGACCTTCGCAACCGACCTGCTCACGGCGGTCGTTATCGACGGGGCGGTGTTCGATGCCCTCTTCGGTGATGTGGTGAGTGGCAATGACGAAGGTCAGGTCCTGGAATGGCAGCCCTTCACTACCGAACATGTGCACGCTCTTATCGATGAGTACCCGGTACAAGCGGCGGGCGTCGCAGCGCTGAGGCGGGCGGTCTCGCTTCTGAGCTGAGGCGATACAACCCGCTGTTGTACAGCTTGTAGTTGTTGGAAGCGGCGGACCGGTACAGGCGACTCTGCTGGTATGAAGTCCACCGATCAGTCGGATGACCAACGCCGTGCACTCGGGTTCATCCGGCGGGATATCCCCCTTCACAGAGTCGACCTGCACACGCTTGCCCGCCGTCACGGATGTCGTTTGGTGTTCACGGTCATCACGGACACAGGCCCGGTGATATCAGGCCTTGTCGTGGCACAGCATTTGAGCGAATACGCCGCCGACGCGGTGGTCGTACCGGGGTTCGAGCACGCCGAACCGATTCGGTGCCTCATTACCGATCTCGCTGTACTCATCACACCGATGCGAGTGTATCCACTCGGCTACCGCTGGCCGGTAGTCGGACGCGACAGTGGGCCGCGATGATCTGGGATCTGCTGTTGGTCCTGTTGGCCTTCGCGTTGCTATGCCTGACGGTGGTCCTCTTCTGGCCCGTGCTCGTCGATCGGCCCGGTGACTTCGACGTGGACTCGCCGCCTCGCCGGTCGTGGGCTGCCGGTGTGCGGAAGCGCTCGATCGGCTGTGCGATGCCATCATGGTCGTGGTTGGCGACGGATGGGTTCGTGAACGGGAACAACGACAGCAGCGGAGGCCTCATCGTGGAGAGCGACAACCAGCTCGGGTTCGACATCGACTTCGACGACGAAACTCAGGCCTGGCTGGATTGGGTGGCGCCCGAGCGCATGGAGTTGGGGATCCGAGCGTTTCTGGCCGAAGTAGCTCCCGACGTCCCCCCGGATTCGCTGTGGTGGAAACCGCCGGTGTCCACGAAGGTGCTGGAGGCAGCGGAAAGACTCTTCGGTGACTGGGAAGGTTTCGTAGCACTGGAAAACCGTTATGTCGCTGATGGTTTCGTTCGGTTCCTGGGGGAGTGTTACGTGCGGCGCGCTGGTATGACCTGGGCGAACCGCCCAGAGTGGGGAGATTTGCTGTACGCCGATTTCGGGCCGGCGGTGCGGTACGGCGAGGATATCCGGGATGTGGTCGCGATGTCGGAGACCTTGTTCAGAAAGAATTATGGTCCTCGAATGGTCGAATACAACATGACCGACGCCGGTGCGCAGGGCCGGAATTCCACATAATTCCCCATTTCTGAGGCGATTAGGCCCTTTCACTGTGTAATCCCGATTGATGGGGGTGGGTACTCCCGTGCCCGAATACGATGCCGTGCGGCGGCAATTGTCCCGATATGAACGAGGTTTGTACTTCGAGCTCGGCCGGGCCCGTGAGCGGGGAGAAACGGCTGAAAAAGGCTGGGTACGCCAGTTCACCTTGGTCACCGGCAAAGGCGCGCGCGTTCTGGATTCGGCGCGGTCCGACGGCCGCGGAACGCAAGGCGTCGAACGGAAATCCGGTCGAATCAACGAGCGGGAGGCGTTACGGCAGCTCGAACGCGAGCGTTCCGGACTGTCGTCCGGCCAACTCACGCACAGCCGGTGGGAAACTGTGGCCGGCGAGAAGATTCCAGCGACAGTACGCGACGAAATGCTGGCTATGGCCCGCGATTTTCCTGGCAGGTTTCATCATGAGATGGTTTCGCGAGCCGATGCGCTGCGTGCGATTCGCATCGGGCAATCGCTGGTGAGCAAGCAACTCGAGCTGGTGCGGGTCGATGAGTTGGAGCGCGCGGATCGTGCTCGTAAACGTCTGGAAAGGATCAGGGAAATCGCCCGAGAGCGGGAGGCCGAACAACGGTCGAGGGATCAGGCGGTTGCGTGGCAGCGACAGCGGGAAGCCGCACAGCGGGTGGCGGAGTCCGCACGTCAGGCACGGGAAGCCGCACGAAATGGCAAGCATCTTCCCATGACCGGCCGTGAGGCGGCAGATCTATTGATCGTCAGCAGACCCACGCCCGGGATCGCCACCCCTCATCGCCAACCACCGTCACCGGAGAGGGCTGGGCGGGGGCGGGACGGACGTGGCCGTGACCGTGGGATCCAGCGTGAGCGGTGAACGGCGGATCGGAAACGATCAGGGGTCGGATGGGCGATCGAATCCGCCGATGCCACCGCAACGCAGTGGCGACCACCTCCGTTGTCTCTCAGGCGGAAACTCCCAGCGATCCGGCCAGGAACGGCCAGGAGTGATGCAGGTCGTCCTCCCAGTAACCCCAGGAGTGGGTGCCGACCGGTCGATCGTGCAGTGTCACCGGGATGTTCAGTTCGCGCAGCCGGTTGGTGAGGTTCATCGTGCAGTGGTGGATGGCCGCTTCGATCGGCCCGCCGAAAGCGATCTGGACCGGCAGCGGGATACGGCCCTCCTGGACCCGTTTGTCCGCGGGAGTGTCGTGTGGCGCGGCCGGGATACCGCTGCCCGTGCTCAGGTAGATCTCGGTGCCGCGGAGCCGGTCGGCGTTCACCAGGGGATCGTTGGCACGCCACAGGGGACCGTTGCGTGGGCCCCACATGTTTTCGACGCTCTGCCCGCCACCCCAGTTCTCGACGGTGATCCGGACGAATTCCTGCCCGATCGGGTCCGAGGTCTGCGCGCAGCCGCTGTAGGAGGCAACGCTTTTCCAGAAGCCGGGTTTGGCGATGGCGAGGTTCAGAACCGAAGTGCCGCTCATCGATACGCCGGCAAGTGCCCGGTTTCCGTCGGCGCCCAGGAAGTCCTCGATCACAGGGGGTAACTCTTCGTTGAGGAAGGTCTGCCATTTGTTGCGGCCCAGGGCGGCGTCGTCGCGGACCCAGTCGGTGTAGTAGGAGCTGGCGCCGCCGAAGGGGGTGACGACATTGACGTTCTTATCGCGCAGGAATCCGACGGCGTCGGTTTGGACATCCCATCCGCTGCCGCCGGGGCCGCCCTGGGAACCGTTGAGCAGGTACAGCGTGGGGCGCGGTCGCGAACCGTCCGCGGCGCGGATCACCTGCAGCTGGATCGGCCGGTTCATCGCCGGCGAGAACACCGATACCAGTTGCTGCCGGTCGTTCACCTGCTCCACCGAGACCACGGACGCCGCCGCGGGATCCGCTGTGGCGGCGCTGCCGGTGCCGATCAGGCAGGCGGTGGCCAGGGCGGCGGCGAGGGCGCATCGTACTGCGGTGGTGCGTAGGGATCGCGTTGTCAAAGTCGGGGCCTTTCGTATGCCTCGCGCGGTCACTGTCGGCGATGACGCCGGGGCCGCCGTGTTCGCCGGGCGTCCGGATCGACATCGGAAGGGGTTCGTGCTGCCACGGTCTCCGGTTTGGTGCGACGCGATATCCGGCGAAAAGTGCAGCCGGACAGACCGCGCGGCCGGTGCCGCCAGGCGACGGTAGCTCCGCCGGGGCCGGCCTGTGGTTGTGCCGCGCCGAACGCCTCGGCTGCCGGGGTGATTACTCGGTGGACGAGGCCAGCGTCTTCCGGATCTCCGGCTTGAGAACCTTGCCGACCTTCGAACGTGGCAGGTCCGGCCAGATCTCCAGCTGCTTGGGCGCTTTCACGCTGCCGAGCCGCTGTTTCACGAAATCGATCAGTTCCGCGCTCGTGGCCTGCTGCGCGGTACGCAGCTGGACCACGGCGGTGACTCGTTCGCCCCACTTGTCGTCGGGCAGGCCGAGGACGGCGCTGTCCTGGACTGCGGGATGTGCGGTCAAGGCGTGTTCGACTTCGGCCGAGTACACGTTGAAACCGCCGGTGATGATCATGTCCTTGGCCCGGTCGACGATGTAGAGGAAATTGTTCTCGTCCAGGTATCCGATATCGCCGGTGTGATGCCAGCCGTGCGTGCTCACCGCCGCGGTGGCCTCGGGATCGTTGTGGTAGCCGGCCATCACCAGGGGGCCGCGAACCACGATCTCCCCGCGCTCGCCGCGGTCCAGGAGATCGCCGGCCTCGTTCATCACCGCGACCTGGGTCAACGGGGTGGGCCGGCCTGCGCTGGTGAGCCGTTCGGTGGCGATCGACCCGTCGGCACGGAAATGGTCGGCCGGAGCGAGCGTGGCGATCATATTGGGTGCTTCCGTCTGCCCGAACAACTGTCCGAGCACCGGGCCGATCCGGTGCAGCGCCTCCTCCAGTCGCGTCGGTGACATGGGCGCGGCCCCGTACCAGAGGCATCGCAAGGAGGTCAGGTCGGTCGTGTCGAGGGCGGGATGATCCAGCAAGCCGTAGATCACTGTCGGCGGCAGGAAAGCGTGGGTGATACGGCAGCGTTCGATCAACCGGAGGAACGCACCGAGATCGGGGGCAGGCATGATCACGACCTCCCCGCCCAGCGACAGAATCGGGAAGGTGAGCACCCCGGCGGAATGAGTGAGCGGTGCGAGCGCGAGGTAGCGGGGCCGGTCACCGAACGGGTAACTCATCAGTGCGGAGGCAGTGGAGACGGCCATATTGGTGCCGGTCAGCCGGACACCTTTCGGTTTTCCGGTGGTGCCACCGGTTCCGGCGAGCATGCAGACCTCGTCACCACCGGGCACGACCTCCGTCAGCGGCCCGTCGGGCGCGGCGGCGACCCACTCGGCGAAGTCGAGCGCTCCGTCGACCGTGCCGTCGAGGCAGACGAGGGTCGTCAGCTCGGGCAGCGCGGCACGGATGGCACTCACCAGCGGCGCGAACTGTTCCTGGAACAGCAGGCAGCGGCAGCCGTACAAGTCGAGCAGCTGCCGGTTCTCGTCGGCCTCGTTGCGGGGGTTGACCGGGCACCACACGGCGCCGAGGCGAGATATGCCGAAAACGCAGGTCAGTGCCATGGGGTCGTTACCGGAGAGGATGGCGACCCGGTCGCCGCGGGCGATGCCGGAGGCACCCAGTGCGGCGGCGATCCGCCGGGACGCATACTGCACCTCGGCGTAGGTGAGGGACGCACCGTTCATGGTCAAACAGGGGGCGTCGGCACCCAGGGAAACGCCCTTGTCCAAGTAGTCTGCCAACCGCACGTTGCTGTACCTCGCTGTAGGAGTGGGGAACCCGGGCCGGCCGCCGGGTGACGGCCGGACCGGCGGATCAGTGGTGGACTTCCAGCTTCGGTTCGAGGACGAGCCCGAACGCGCGCAGCGTGCCGAGCAGTTCCCGGTGCCCGAAAGCCTGGCAACTGGAGGCGAAACCGGTCCTGCGCGGACGGTCCTGCAGCAGATGCGCTGCCGCGTGCGCATTGAGCAGCGCGGTCTGCTTGTAATTGCAGTTTCCGTGGATCACACAGTGCGCGCGGCCCAGCGGGCCGGAGGCGTGGACCGAATCGAGTGAGGTGTTGATCCGCGGGTTCTCCCGCGGCGGCATCTCACTACGGACCTGCGCCGACTGTTCGTCGATGATCCGGTACTTCTCCTCGGTGGTGCAGCCCTCCATTTTCGCCAGGGCCCCGGCCACGATCTGCGGTACGGCCTGCATCAACGGACGGTTGAACACCCCGCCGAGGGCTCGCACATTCGCCACCCGTGGGTCGTGGCGGAACCACACCGGATGCGAGGTGCCACCCCACGGCAGTGCCAGGCCGAGTTCGTGCTGCCCCGGGACGACGAGTTCGTAGAGCCCGCCGTCGGCCGGCCATTCCACGTACTCGTTCTGTTCCAGGTAGTACGCCGCGGCAAAGGCCGCATTGGTCAGGATCGTATTCGTGGAGGCGACCGTCGGATGGCCCTTCCAGAACACCTCGATATCGAGTGTGTCCAGGCCGGGAGTTTCCAGGCAGATATTCGCCGCGATCTCGCCGATGGTGTACATCTGGGCCAGGCCGGGAGTAAGGACGAGTTCGCGGGCGGCGAACTCGGCGCCGTAGCGTTCCTCGGCGTCGAGCATCCAGTTCTGTTCGCCGTTGGTATCGGTGTAGTGCGCCCCGATCTCCAGGCACGCCTGCACGACTTCGTGCCCGTACCGTGCGAAAGGGCCCACGGTGTTCAGAACCACCTGCGCGCCGCGGAACGCCTCGGCCAGCGCGGCCGCGTCGTGCTCGACCTCGGCCACCTCGTGATCGACGGTATCGATACCGGGGACAGCGGCGACGGCCTCCTGTACGCGGGCGCGGTTGCGCCCGGCCGCGAGGAACGGAATGTTGTACTCGCGCAGGTATTCACAGATCAGGCGGCCGGTGTAGCCGGAGGCGCCGTAGACGACTACTTTTTTGTCGGTTGCCACAGGGGTGTTCCTTCCGTTCGAGGGGAGAGTGCTCACATGCCCATGCCGCCGTCGACCGGAAGACCTGCCCCGGTGATGAATTTGGCAGCGTCGGAAGCCAGGAACACCACCGCGTCGGCCATATCGTCGACCTGTCCGAGGCGCCCTTGCGGAGTCAGTTCGGTGACGGTCGCGACGGCGTCCTCCGGTGAGGCGAACAGTCCGATTTCGGCGCAGTCCACGGCGAGTTGGGTGCCCATCACGGTGGGCGTGAGTCCCGGGTAGATGCAGTTGACGCGGACCCCGTAGCCGAGCTTGCCGGATTCGGCGGCGGCGACCCGGGTGAGCCGGTCGATGGCGGATTTGGTGGCCGAGTAGCCGGCGATACCGGGGAATGCGATGGTCGCGGCGACCGAGGAGATGTTGACCACGGCGCCGCCGTTCCCCGCCGGGCCGCCGGGGCGCATGGCCCGGAAGGCGTGCTTGAGGCCGAGCGCGGTGCCCAGCACATTCACGTCGAGCATGGTGCGCAGGCCTGCGGGGTCGAGATCGACGAGCAGACTGGTGATTTCGACGCCGGCATTGTTCACCACCAGATCCAGGCCGCCCAGTGCATCGACGACCGCCGGTACGGCGGCGGCCCAGCTCGTATCGTCGGTGACGTCCAAGGCGACGAACTCGGCGGTGGCGCCCGAATTCCGCAAGGACTGTACGGTCTCCGTCCCGGCGTCGGTGAGCACATCGCCGATGGCCACCGCGGCACCGGCGGCGGCCAACGCCTCGGCCATCCCCGCACCTAGTCCGCGTGCACCTCCTGTGACCAGGGCTTTTCGGCCCGTCAAGTCAAAGCTCGTCATCCGGAACCTCCTCGTCGAGAAACCTGAATCGCCGGGCTCGCCAGGGCGAGAATGCGGCGTGGATCACACAGTAACAGCGTTTGGACAGTCGTCAAGATTTTCTTTGACAGTTGTCAAGGTAGGTCGAAATGGTGCACGATAGACTGCTGCCGGATACCGCAGCCGCGGGCTGTACGGACAGGACGAGTGGGTGACCGAAGTCGTCGAGACGAAGCGAGAGCGAATAGCGCGCCGCCAGGTCGACAAGTTCGACGCGCGGCGAACCGAACTCGCCATCGCTACGCTGCACACCCTCGCCGATCTGGGGTACGCCCGCACCAGCTTGCGGGAAATAGCGCAGAACTCGGAATTCACGCACGGCGTCCTGCACTACTACTTCGCCGATAAACGTGACCTCATCACCGAAGCGGTCCGTCAGTACGAAGCCGTCTGCGTGACTCGCTACGACGAAGTCGTCGCCGGGGCCGAAACCGCAGACCGGCTGCGCGGCGAATTCACCGCGATGTTCTTCGCGACCCTGGACGCCGACGCGCCGCTACACCGGCTCTGGTACGACCTGCGCAACCAGAGCCTGTTCGACGAGACCTTCCGCCGTGACGTCCTGGACATCGATGAACGCCGCGAAGCCATGATCTGGCGGGTGGTGAGCCGGTATGCCGAACTCGCCGGCACGGCGCCGGCGCTCTCGTCGGCAGCGGCATACGCCCTGCTGGACGGGGTTTTTCAACGAGCCCTGCTCTACGTGCTGTCCGGTCTGCCGGATGCGGTCGCACAGCTGCGCGAGGAGCTGTCGCGGTTGTTCGACCTGATGGTGCCCGAACGCTGAGGCACCCGAACCTTCCGCTCGGCGACCGGCCGGTAGCAGGGGGTTGCGTTGCCCGGCCTCGTCAGGAAACCACCGGCAGCCCGGTTCGCGAACTCGCCGTGACGAACAGGTCGGTCGGTGGGACGCCGGGAGGTTCGCGCAGCAGCGCCGCCAGTTTCGTCAACTGTGCCCGGCGGTGGCTGGAACGCCAGATCAACGCCATCCGCGACTCCTCGTCGAAACCGGTGACGTGGACGAATCGCAGGTCGGCGCGCTGGTTGCGTTCCGCTACCGGGCGGCAGGTCAGCATCGCGTACCGGCCGGTGGCGGCGAGGGTCATACCTTCTTGGAGTGTCGCTACACGGACCGTCGCGGTGATGGACCTGCCGAGCGGGGTGAAACGCGGGAAATGCACGTCGCGCCAGTATTCCGGTGCGGGGCCGTCCACCGATACGAGGTCCACGGACGCCAGGGCTTCCGCATCGATGCGATCGACGGATGCCAGCGGATGGCCGTATCCGACGGCCAGCATCCGGGGTGCGGGCGGGAACACGTAACCGACCGAGAGTTCGGGCTCCCGCACCGGTAGCAGTGCGACGGCGGCATCGACCTGCCCGGACAGTACGGCGCCGAACGGGTCGCCCAGCGGTATTTCCTGCAACGACAGGGTCACGTCGGGGTTGTCGCGGGCGAACCGGGTGAGGGTCCAGGTGACGGTTTCGTAGGCGATGCCCTGGAAGCCGACGCGGATCGGGTCGGGAAGTTCCTGCCGGGCTTCCCGTCGCGCACCACCGACCAGATCGACCAGCTCCGTGTACACGGGCCGAACGCGTTCCACGAATTCGGCGCCGAAATCGGTGAGTGTGACCCGGCGGCTGGTGCGGTGCACGAGTTGCGTGCCGATGGTGCGTTCCAGTGCGGCGACGAGCTGGCTCACCCGGCTCTGCGACACCCGCAGCCGCTCTGCTGTCCGGCCGAAATGCAGCTCCTCGGCCAGTACCAGCAGACACTCCAGCTCGCGGACGGGTAGGTCCGGCATGCCGCTCCTCCCGGTCAGCGCGATCGATCAGTTCAGCTGATCGAACAATGAGCTGATCATTGTTGTTCCGCGATACCGCGCGTCATTGACTGGGACTCATGTCCATAGTGAGTGAAACGCGGGAGCGCGCGGCCGAACCCGCCGAACGGTGGTCGGCGATCGCCGTCCTGGCGTTGTCCACATTTCTCGTGGTGACGGCGGAGATGTTGCCGGTCGGCATTCTCACGCCGATGTCGGACGGGCTGGGTATCTCAGCGGGAACCGCGGGGTTCAGCCTGGCTGTCACCGGCGTTGTTGCCGCGTTGGCTGCGCCCTTCGTCGCGCGGGCGGTCGGTGATCTCGACCGCCGTCGCGTACTTGTGGCGGCTGCCCTGCTGCTCGCCGTGGGCAATCTGATCACCGCGGCTGCTCAGGGGTTCACGGTTCTCGCCCTCGGCCGGGTGGTGGTCGGGCTGGCCATGGCGACCGTGTGGGCGCTGGCGGTTGCGCTGGTCACGCGGCTGGTGAGCGAACGCCGGGCGGGTCTCGCGGTGTCGATGGTGGTGAGCGGTGTCGCGGTCGCTTCCGTATTGGGTGTGCCGATCGGGACCGTGCTGGGCGATATCGCGGGGTGGCGTAGTGCCTTCGGGGCGCTTGCGCTGGCGGCTCTGGCGCTTGCCGCGGGGCTCGCAGTGCTCCTGCCGGCGCTGCCCGCACAACCGGAGACGGCCGGCAATGCGAAGACCGGGTCGTTACTGGCGATTCCGGCGGTGCGGACGGGTCTGATCGCGGTAATTCTCCTCGTCACCGCGCATTTCGCGGCCTACACCTATGTGCGGCCCGCGTTGGAGGAGTTGTCGGGTGTCCACGGTATCGGGATCTCGCTGCTGCTCCTGCTCTACGGGCTCTGCGGGATCGTCGCGAATTTCGCGGCGGGTGCGGCGGCCACGCGGCGAGTCCGTTCTACGCTGCTGGTCCTGGCGGTCGGTATCGCCGTCGCACTGCCCGCTCTGCTCCTGCTGGGAACCAGTCCGCTGGGCGCCGCCGCGGTACTGGTGCTGTGGGGACTCTCCTACGGAGGTGTCTCGGTATGCAGCCAGCTCTGGGCCGTGCAGGCCGCACCGGACCGGCGGGAAGCCGTCACCGGCCTGTACGTCGGTGCCTTCACCGGAAGTATCGCGCTGGGGTCGTTCGCGGGCGGTGTGATCCTCGACGGTGCCGGGTTGTCCGTGCTGCTCTGGGGGTCGGCCGCGGTGGCGGCGGTGGCCGCGCTGGCCACGGTGTCCGGCGGCGCCGTCTACGGGTCGTCGCCGGGCTCGAGATAGTCACGGACCTCGAACGGCTGTCCGGCCTCCCGAATCGCCGCTCGTATTGCGAACGCGTAGCCGACGAGGACGGCGACGAGTGCGGGGACTGCTACGAATCCGACCCCCCACCACGCTGGGAACCAGACTGTGCCGGAGAGCAGCAGGGCCGCGGTGATCCACAGGATATGGCGCCGGGCGAGGCGGTCCGGCTCCAGGAGGGGTCGATCGGGCCGGGCTCACCTCGTGAGTCTATCGACGCAACGATGGTGGGCCCGGCCCTGACGATCAGGCGACGATATCGGCGAGCCGGTCGACCTGGCCGGGGTCGGTGCCGTAGCAGTACAGCATCACCTCGTCGGCGCCGAGGTCGGTGAATTGCCTTATTGCCGTGCGGATCTCGTCAGCAGTGGTCAGTAGACCGGCCACCATGTTCTCGGCATAGCCGGTGAATTCGTAGTAGGCGCCGAGAGCCGCGCGCACTTCGTCGACCAGTGACTGCGGGCCGAGAGCGACGTTGACCTGGGCGACGAATCGGGGTTTCCCGGTCCGGCCGTGTTCGCGCCAGGACATGCGGACCGAATCGTAGAGGTCGCCGCACCATTGCGCCGGTGCGGCGGAGAGGTAGCCGTCGCCCCAGCGGGCCACACGCGCCAGAGCGGCCGGTCGGAAACCGCCGAAGAGGATCGGCGGTCCGCCGGGACGCGCCGGGGCAGGACCGATCGGACCGCAGTCGGGGCCGAACGGTTCGCCGGACCACAGGCTGCGCAGCCGGTCGAGTTGTTCGTTCATGCGGTGGCCGCGGGTGCGGAGTTCGACTCCCGACGCGAGGTGGTCGTCGGCGCGCCCGCCGACACCGAGGCCGAGAACCAGCCTGCCTCCGGATATCCGGTCCAGTGTCGCGACCTGTTTGGCCAGGAGCGCGGTATCGCGTAACGGGGTGAGCAGCACCTCGGTCTGCACCCGCACGCGGCTGGTGGCGCCGGCGACGGCGGCCAGCGCGACCAGGGGTTCGGGATTGTCGTAGACGAGACGGTCGAGCAGGCCGAGGGTCGAGAAGGGGCCGGCGTCGGCGCGGCGGGCCCAATCGAGCAGGGCCGCAGGGTCGGCGATGGGCAATCCGAGTCCGATATTCATCGGTTTCCTCCAGGAAAATGGGTGGGCAAACAACGCCGCCCACTCCATCGCCGGAAATCCCGGCGCGGGCTCTCGTTCTGCGGCTGTACTTCTGGAGAGCGCCGATCGGATTGCACACACTGTAGGCCGGGAACTCGGATCTCCACAAGCGGAGGGCGCCGCCGGGATTACTGCCGGCGGGCCGGCCAGTTGGTCAGTGTGAAATCGAGGACCTCGAGGATTCGCGACCAACTGTCCGCGGCGGAGGGGGCACTGTGGTCGAAGCCCCCGCCGAGTTCCAGGGCGGCGTAGCCGTGGAAAACGCTGCCCAGGAGTCGCACCGCATGCGTCTGATCCGGTTCGTCGATGTCGTAGCCGCGCAGGACGGCGCGCATCATGTTCGCGTGCCGGACACCCGCGCTCGCGGCGGCGGTCTCCACGGGCAGCCGCATCCGGGCGGCGGCATAGCGTCCGGGGTGTTGCCGGGCGTAATCGCGGTAGACGTTCGCGAAAGCGTTCAGTGCGTCCGGGCCCGCGCGGCCGGCGACGGCCTCGGCGGCACTGTCCGCCATTTCTTCCAGGGCCAGCAAGGCGATCCGTATCCGGAGGTCCTGAGAACTCTTCAGGTGGGAGTACACGCTGGCGACCTTGACGTCGAAGCGCCGGGCGACCTCGGAGACGGTCACCTGGTCGAAACCGACTTCGTCTGCCAGTTCCGCACCGGCTCGGGTCAGCCGTTCCGGGGTCAGTCCTGTTCGAGCCACACCGACAACCATACAGCATTAACCATTTGCCTAAATCATTTAGGAAATCTACTATGGCCTGTGCTGAGCGCCCGTATGCGGCCGGCGCAACCTCCGAGAAACCGATGTACAGGTGAAACCATGCACTGCGATGCCGAGTGGACCACCACCGCGATCACCGCGGATATCGTCCGCGGTGCCCTCGAACTCGAACACACCGAACGCGGCATCCTGCCGCATCGCCTGCCGGCCTGGGCGCGTGCCCAAGGCGACGGGCAGCTGGCGATGGCGGAGACCCAGCCCTCGGGTGTCCGGCTGGTGTTCGGTACCTCGGCCACGACGATCGAACTCGATACCGTGGCCACCCGGCTGGGGTACGCGGGTGCTCCCCGCCGCCCGGCCGGCATCTACGACCTGCGTATCGACGGCCGGTTGGCTGCTCAGACCCATGCCCCGGGCGGAGATACCGTGACCATCGATATGGCCACCGGAAACACCACCCGGCAGCCGGGACCGGTGGGTACCGTGCGCTTCGCCGATCTCCCTGCCGGATTCAAGAACATCGAAATCTGGCTGCCACACAACGAAATCACCGAACTCGCCGGGCTGCGCACCGATGCCGCCGTCGAGCCGGTGCCCGACGGCGGTCGCGGAGTGTGGCTCCAGTACGGCAGTTCGATCAGCCAGGGGTCCAATGCCGGCAGTCCGTCCACCACCTGGCCCGCGCTGGCGGCCGCCCGCGGGGAGGTCGAACTGACCAATATGGGCCTGAGTGGCAGTGCCATGCTCGACCCGTTCGCCGCCCGGGCAATCCGCGATACCCGGGCCGATCTGATCAGCCTCGAGATCGGCATCAATCTCGTCAACGCCGATGTGATGCGGATGCGCGCCTTCGGGCCGGCGGTACACGGGTTCCTCAGCACTATCCGCGAGGGGCACCCGACGACCCCGTTGCTGGTGATCTCGCCCATCTACTGCGAAATCCACGAGCACACACCGGGGCCGGGCGCCTTCGATCTCGAAGCGCTGAGCGCGGGAGAAATGCGATTCGTCGCCACCGGCGACCCCGCCGACGAGGGCCGGGGAAAGCTGACGCTCAGCAGCGTCCGCGACGAGCTGTCCCGCATCGTCACCCAGCGGGCGGCGCGCGATCCGCACCTGTTCTACCTCGACGGGCGCGAACTGTACGGCGAAACCGACTACCGCGAACAACCGCTGCCCGACCGGCTCCACCCGGATGCCGCCACACACCACCTGATCGGTGAACGGTTCGCCGACCGAGTGTTCACCGCCGACGGTGTATTCGGTAACCGGCCGGTCGTCGCGGCGAGCGTATGAGAACAGCGGCGCTGCCACGACGGCTCGGCGGGTGAGTCCGCGAAACGCGATACGACCACCGGGTCTCCCAGCGGAATCCTCTAACGTCTGATCGTGATCCGAAAACTGATCGACACGCCCCGCCGGGTGCTGGGTGCGGCGGTGCTGTTGGTGCTCGCGGGTGTGGCGGTCCTGGCGGTCCGGGCCGAAGGTAACGACCGGGAGCTGGTGCCGGCGGGGGAGGCCGGACAGTTCAGCGCGGAGCGCGGGCTCACACACCTGGAACGGTTCGCGACCGAACCGCGCCCGCTGGGCAGCCCGGCGAGCGACCGGGCCGCGGACTATATCGCCGGACAGATGCGGGCCGCCGGTTTCGACGTGGAGAACCAGCACGCGGTCGGGGCCAGTACGGCGCCGGGCCTGGCTGCCTTCGGCCGGGTCGACAATGTGATCGCAACCCTTCCGGGCCGGGACCCGACCGGGACCGTGCTGGTCGCCGCCCATTTCGACTCCGCCGCCACCGGCCCCGGGGCGTCCGACGACGGGGCCGCGGTCGCGGCCATGCTGGAGGTGGGGCGGCTGGTCGGGGCGCAGGGCGGGACCCGGAACAACCTCGTGCTGCTGTTCACCGACGGCGAGGAGGACGGGCTGCTGGGTGCGGATGCGTTCGTCCGCGAGCATCCGCTGGGGCGCGCGGGTGGGGTGGTGCTCAACTGGGAGGCCCGCGGGGTGAGCGGGCCTTCGCTGATGTTCGAAACCTCGCGGGGCAATGCGGAGCTGTCGGCCCTGTTCGCCGAGACGGTGCCGGACCCGCGCGGTGATTCGTCGATGGTCGAGATCTACCGGAAGCTGCCGAACGATACAGATTTCACCGAATTCCGGGAGGGCGGATTCGACGGGTTGAATTTCGCCTATATCGAGCAGCCCGCGTTCTACCACACGGCCGGCGATTCACTCGCCAACCTCGACCCGCGCAGTCTGCAACACCACGGCGAGAACATGCTGGCCATGACGCGGGCACTCGGCGCCGCCGACCTACCCGGCCTGCGCACCGACCGGGACGCCACCTACTTCCGCATCGGCCCGCTCTCCATCCACTACCCGAACGCGCTGGTCTGGCCGCTGGCCGCGCTGGCCGCGGCGCTGGTGGTGGGGCTGGCTGTGCTGGCGCGGCGCCGGGAGCTGGCCAGTACGCCGCGGATGGTGCTGGCGGCGGTTTCGGTGGTGCTGCCGCTGGGGGTGGTGATCGGGCTGGGACAGGCGCTGTGGTGGCTGCTGGTGGCGCTGCGGCCGGGATACCACATGATGAACGGCCTGCTGTACCGGCCGGACTTCTACGAGGCCGCGCTCGCCGCGCTGGCCGGCACCGCGCTACTCGTCTGGTATCTGCTGCTGCGGGTGCGGCTGGGTCCGGCGGCGCTGGCGATCGGGGCACTGGCCTGGCCGGCTGTGCTGGGGTTGGTGTGCGCGGCGGCGGCGCCGGGCGCAGCATTCCTGTTCACCCTGCCGGCCGGGTTCGCCGCGGCCGGTGCGCTGCTGGCGATGATGCCGGTGCGGTGGGCCGGTTGGCCCGCGGTGGCGCTGGTGGGCGGGCTTGCGATCTCGGCCGTGTTCCTGCCGGTTCTCGCCCGCGGCATATTCGATGCGGTCGGGATGGTCTACGCCGGAGCCGGCGCCGCCTGCCTGGCGCTGTTCGGTCTCATGCTGCTGCCCGCGGTCGAGCTGCTGCTGCCCGAACCCGAAGCGTTCACGGGAAAACCATGGGCACTACCCCGGACCAAGGCCTGGGCGGTTCCCGCGACCGTGGCGGTGCTCGGGATCGCCGCGGTGGGTGCCGGTCTCGTCGCCGATACCGCCGATCCGGCCCACCCGCAGCGCAGCCATCTCGCCTACGTCCTCGACGCCGAAACCGGGCGGGCGCACTGGGTGAGCGCCGAACGGTATCCCACCGACTGGACCGGCCGGTACGTCGCCGACCGCGATACCTCCGGCCTCCCGGCCGGTTACGCACACGAGCCGCTGTGGACCGGGCCGGCGGACCCGATCGACGCTCGAGCACCGCGGGTCGAACTGCGCCGGCGCGACGGCGATACCGTGACGATGCATGTGATGTCACCGCGCGCGGCGTCCTCGGTGATCCTGCGCTTCGATCGGCCGATCGATCTCGTCACGACACAGGTCCCCGGTGCAGCCCCGGTCACCGTCCCCGTCACGGGTACGCGGCCGGACGGGCTGCCGGGCGAGATCCGCTTCCGCGATCTGCCACCGGAAGGGGCCGACTTCACGGTGCGTACTCCCGGCGCGGACCGGGTACGCGTCACAGCGCTCGACGAAAGTCACGGTCTCACCGAAGCGCCCGGTTTCCGGCCCCGACCGGCGGATACGATCGCCTCGATTCGGCCGGACGGCGACGTGATGGTAGTGGTACGCACATACGAGTTGTGAGCCGCCGGCCGCGGCCGTTCCGTCGACGCCCCCCGTTCCGCCGGTACCCGCGGGCGGCGCGTGTGTTCGTCGCCTACTCCGCCGGCCCGCCCCTGCCGGACGCCGGTCGCCCGGGACACTCGATGCGCGATGCCGCGCGCTACTGGACCCCCGCTACCCGGCACCGAGAACCCCGGCCCCGACGCCGGGGTTCTCGGCGGCCCCTACTGTCCGTCCCACTGCCCGGGCGGGCCGTACTGCTCGTGCGTGGACGGAGCCGTGCCGGCCACGCTCGACGAGTCCGGTGCCGACGGGCCGGTTCCGGTCCATGGCCGGTCCGCTGCCGTGGCACCGGCGGCGCCGGTCACGACAGCGCCGAACACTGTGGCTCCCACGAGAAATGCTCTGATCGAGGCGCGCATATCCATTTCCCTTCGTTCTGCTGCACTGTTTTTCAGTGCAGCAGAAGGTCGCACGTCGCGCCAGGGTCTCGGCGAGATCCGGCGCTTTCCGCACCGTGACCGATCGGCCGTCCGGTGTGGGCTACGTGCCTGCTACGCCGCATGAAGTCGGTGGGCATGTGCTCAGCCACATACGACGGTCGGCGTAGCCGGCTCACCGATCTCGTACGACTGTCGTCGTGCTCGGAGAAGTCTCTCGGCAGACGCGCAACCTCCCTGGCCGGCGCGAAGGTTGGTGTGTTCGATACCGAGTCGAGAGGACGAACGACGTGAAGATCCGACACGTGACCATCATGCTGGCCGCCGCGCTGAGTATCAGTGCCTGCACAATCGCCTCTTCGGACACTCACGAGTCCGCGGACGCGTGGGATACCGAGCGCCTGCGCGCCGCGCTCGCGGCGATCGAGCGTGCCGGGATACCCGGAGTTTTTGCGGAAGTGCGCGCGGGTGACCAGGTGTGGAGCCACGCCGCGGGGGTCGCCGACCTGACCTCCGGCCGTCCGGTCACGCCGGATATGCGGCATCGCATCGGCAGCGTCACCAAGACCTTCACCGCGGCCGCGGTCCTGCAGCAGGTCGAGCAGGGCCGGATCGATCTCGACGCCCCGATCGGCGATTATCTGCCGGATGTGGTGCCGGGGGAGCGCGGCCGGGAGATCACGGTGCGGATGCTGCTCAACCACACCAGCGGCCTGCCCGACTATTTGCCGTACACCTTCCCGTCGCTCGCGGGGCTGTTCACCGGCGGTGAGGTTTCGGCGCAGAGCCTGGACGACAACCGGTTCCGGAAGTGGGATACGGCGGAATTGATCGGCATGGGCGTGAACGCGCCTGCCGGTGCGCCGGGCGCACTCCCGGGCGTGTACTCCAACACCAACTACCGCATCCTGGGTGAATTGGTGCGACACACGACCGGTATTGCGTTCGAGCAGTACGTCACCGAACAGGTGATCGCTCGGGCGGGGCTCGAGCACACCTACTTCCCGGACCGGCCGGAACTCGACGAGCCGCACTCACGGATGTACGAGGCGCTGTATGGCGTCATCGATCCGCCGCGGGATTACAGCACCTACGACAACTCCTGGCTCGGCCCCGGCGCCGGGCTGGTTTCGACCATGGCCGATGTGAACACCTTCTACCGCAAGCTGTTCGCCGGTGCGATCGTCGGCCGGAAGTCGCTGGAGCAGATGCGGCAGACGGTTCCGGTGACTGCCCTGGACGGGCAGCCGATCGAGTACGGTCTCGGTCTGCACAAGGTGCAATTGCCGGGCTGCGACACGCTCTGGGGTCACGACGGTTCGGTTTTCGGCGCCTCGATGATGTCGCTGCATTCGGCCGACGGGCAGCGCCAGATGTCGGTCGCGGTGAACCTGGTGCGCGCGAACCGGCCGGACGCCACCGGGCGACCGCAGCCGCACCCGGCCGACGATGCGCTCGCGGCGTTCTACCGGACCGCGATGTGCCCGGCGGTATAGCCCGCGCCGGCAGGGCAGCGGAAGGGCATTCAGGTGACCCCGGCCCACCGAGTCGCGCCTGAACTGCGATCCGCACGACATATCCGCGCATGGATCATCGGACCTGTTCGGGCGCGTTTCCGTAGCGTCGAGGCCAGGAGGAAGGTGAGCATGGAGCGGCTGAACGAAGCGATGGCGCTGGTGGAGCGGCAGCTGGAAGGAGAGGTCGATGTGCGTCGCGCGAGCCGGATCGCGCTGATGTCAGAGCACCACTTCCGGCGAATGTTCTCCACGCTGGCAGGGATCCCACTGTCGGAGTACGTGCGGCGGCGGCGGATGACCATCGCTGCGGCGTCCGTCGTCTCGGGTGCCGAGCCGTTGCAGGACCTGGCCGTTCGCTTCGGCTACGGATCCGCCGACGCGTTCTCGCGCGCGTTCCGGGCCGTGCACGGCGTCGGTCCCGAAGGCGCACGCCGCCCCGGCGTCATCCTCCGATCGCAGCCGAGACTCACGTTCACGATCACGATAGAAGGGAACACGACCATGGATTACCGCATCGTCGAGAAAGAGGCATTCACCCTCGCGGGCCTGCGGACCCGCATCCCGCTCCGCTACGAAGGAGTCAACCCTGCCGGCGCCGCATTCGTGGAGGAGGCCGGCGATGAGCAGTGGGCACGGATTGCCGGCCTTTCCGACCAGGAGCCGGCCGGAGTCCTCAGCGTGCACGACGCGATTTCACCGTCGCGGGAGGAGGGAACCGAGCTCGACTACTACGTCGCTGCCGCGACGAGCAAACCCGTCCCGGAAGGCTTCGACGCACTCGAGGTGGCGGCGTCCACGTGGCTCGTGCTGGAGTCGACCGGGGCGTTTCCCGCTGCGCTGCAGGAACTGTGGCCTAAAGCGTTCCAGGAGTGGTTTCCCGCTAATCCCTACCAGAGCGTTCCCGGCCCCGAAATGGTTCTCGCAGAGTACTTCGACGAGGAACAGACCCATGGGCGGTACGAGCTGTGGATCCCGGTCGAGAAGGTGGCACACGCCTGACGCCATCCGCGCGTGCAGTAAGAGCCTGGCCTCACACACCTGCGCGCTGTCATTGTCCGCCGGAGGCGGAGGAGCGCCCTCGGATTCCGTCCAGGAGGTAGTGGGTGCGGCGGTCGTAGTCGTCTCGGGGAGGCCGGGTGCCGTGCTTGAGGGCGAGGGCGGTGTCGACGACGAGTGCGTGGAGGTCGTCGGCCGTGAACTCCGGCCGCAGCGCGCCGGAGGTCCGCGCCGCTGCTATGAGCCCTTCGTTGGCCTCGTTTCCGGCCCGGCAGATCTCCATGAGCTGCTGCGAGTGCGGATATGTCTGCAACAGGACGTCGTTGAAAGCGGGTTGCCGGTACTGGAGGTCGCGGAGCGCGGTGAGGTAGTACGTGATCCGCTCGCCGACGTCCTCGATGGTCCGGGTGTGATCGATGACGGCGAACAGCTCATTCGACACGAGCTCTTCGATGACGGCCTCGATGAGACCGATCCGCCCGCCGAACCGGTTGAAGATTGTGGCCTTGCTCACCCCGGCTGCCTCGGCGACCTGCTCCAGCGGCACCGTCAGGCCCTGTCCCTGGAAGGCGCCGATCGCGGCGGAGCGGATCTGTTCGGAATTGCGCCGGGCGTCGGCGCGCAGCCGGGATTCCGGAGGTACCGCACCGGGCATGGCCCTCACCGCTTCTCCCTGTCGCTCACCGTCGTAACTTGACTCATCGAGTCAGCTTACCTACTGTCGCAGGCGGAAGGGAACTTGACCCGCTTGGTCAACTTATGATTCCGCCCACCGCCGAGACGGACGCCGTGGGCGCTCAGGAAGGTCGAGAACATGATCGTTGTCACCGGCGCTACCGGTGGGCTGGGCGGGACCACCGTCGAGCACCTCCTCGAGCGCGTACCCGCCGACCGGATCGGTATCAGTGTCCGCGACGCCGCCCGGGCGCAGCACTTCGCCGACCGCGGTGTGCGCGTGCGGCAGGCCTCCTACGAGGACCCGGCCGCGCTGCGTGATTCATTCGCCGGTGCCGAGCAGGTCCTTCTGGTGTCCGGCAACGATCCGGCCGCCGATATGGTCGGCCTGCACCGCGGTGCCATCGAAGCCGCGGTGCAGGCCGGCGCCCGGCGGATCGTCTACACGAGCCAGCACGGCGCTGTCCCCGGTAATCCGTACCGGCCGTCGGATATCCACATCGCCACCGAGGCGATCCTCGGCGACTCCGGAGTCGGCTGGACCGCGCTGCGCAACGGCGCCTACGGTCCGCTGGATCAGGTTCTCGGCCCATGGCAGCGGACCGGCGTGATCGCTCAGCCCGCAGACGGCCCCGTCCCGTACACCGATCGTGCCGATATAGCCGAGGCCACCGCAGTCGTACTCGCCGGTGACCGCTCCTTCGATGGTCCGGTCACCCTTGCCGCGCCGACCGCCCTCACCTTCGACGATGTCGCCGAGATCGCCGCCGGCCTCACCGGTCGCACTATCGAGCGCATGGTCCTGGACGACGAACGGTGGACCGCCGACCAGGTCACGACCGGTGTGCCGGAGCAGATGGCCCGGCTCATGCTCACCTGGTATCAGGCGGCCCGTGCAGGCTATTTCGCCGAATCCGGCCCCTTACTGACCGAACTTCTCGGCCGCGAGCCTCGCACGGTCGCTGACCGGCTCGCAGCCCACATCGCTGCCTGAAGCTGAAAGATCCCGCGAACTACGGGAATTGGAAAGACGTTTACAGCAGACGTCGACTGCCCCGGCCACCGCACTCGCCGCCGTGGCCGGCATGGTGGTAGAGCGTGGGCCATCGACGGAACCCCGCGGTGAGTATTCACCGCGCTGATGGCGCAGTCCGATACATCTTCCGCTGGCTCGCTGGATGATCCGAACGAAACGACCTAGTTGTTCGCGCGCCGGATCGACCGCTGGACCAAACCGCGGATGCCTGGTAGCCCGATCGCGCGGAGCATGAACTCACCGGCCCACACGTGGGCGCGCGTCGGAGGTGCGAACCTACTCATTCCCTGGCGCGCCAACGCTTGCCGTTTGCCGACTTCCGGGCGCAGCGATGCCTCCCAAGCGGCGAGCGCGCCGGGGATATCGTCGCCGTCGCCGTGGTCGCCGAGGGCCGCGCCGAGGCGGTCGGCGCCGTCGAGGGCCAACGCCGCGCCGTAACCGGCGAAAACGGTGACGCACCAGGCGGCGTCGCCCAGCAGGACGATGCGGCCGTCGCTCCAGCGGTCCATGACCACCTGGCCGACGGAGTCGAAGTAGGCGCCGGCCGGATCGGTCTCGAGTTGGTGCAGGGCCTCGGCGACCCCGCCGCCGAGATCTCGGAACGACCGGGTGAGCGCGGCGGCGGAACCCTGGTCGAGTTCGGCTCGGGTGTCGGGGCAGCGGTAGGTGAAGAACGTCGAGGAGCGCTGTGGGCCGAGGTTCATCACCGCGGCGGTGCGACCGGGGCCGATGAATGTGGTTCCGGCGCCTTCCGGTACGTGCTCGGGGACCGTCTCGAGCGGGAACGCACCCACCATATGGCCCAGGTCCACCAGGTAGTCGGCTTCGGGGCCGAAGACCAGTTCGCGGATCCGGGAGTGCACGCCGTCGGCGCCGATGAGCAGATCGGCCCGGATACGGCTGCCGTCGCCGAGAGTGGCCTCCACCGCGTCCGCGTTCTGGGTGACCGCGTGCACGGTGGTGCCGAACCGGATATCGGCATATCCGGCCACCGCGTCGTACAGCGCCGATTCCAGGTCGCCGCGGAAGATACTCAGTGCCCGGGTTCCGACGGCTGCCTCGGCGACCGCGGCCGGTAGCCGGAACTTCTCGCGCCCATCGGCGTGGACCATGATCGAGGTGAAGAAGCCGATATCGCACGGAGTCAGGGCGGGCACGAGCCCCAGCCGTTCGGCCGCGTCGTATCCGGGGCCGTGCAGGTTCACCAGGTACCCGCTGCTGCGCCGGGCCGGCGCGCGCTCGACCACCACGATCTCCCAGCCCTGCCGGTGCAGCCGCCGGGCGGCGGCGAGTCCGGCGATACCGGCGCCCACCACGAGGGCCCGCTTCTTCTTCGTATCCGCCGCATCCGGCGCTTGGATGGCTGCCACTACCACTCCCGTATCGGTCTCCGCCGGTGCGAACCACACCGATCGGCGTCAACCTTAAGTTGACGACCCTCATGCGTCAACTCTGGGTTGACGCCAGCGGCGGTGGGATGGTCATGATGCCGTGCGCTTCCCGCGGCAGTTCCTGAACCTGCGGGATCGCTCCCGTCCTGCGGTCCGCCGCCGCGTCCGCTGGGCTTGGAGCCGGGATCGAATCCGGCGCGGGGATGGGCGGCCGAGACCGGCACGGTGCCGGGTGTGGCGTGGTGTGGCAGCCGTGAGTGTGATCGGGCTCGTGAGGCCGGCGGATGCGGCCGCTCGCTGGGGCGTCGGCGCCCTCGCTCGCTGTGTATAGCGCGTCGATACGCTCCCCGAAAAGCCCTGTGGGGCCGCCGAATCCGGCGGCCCCACAGGGCTTGTGAACGAAATCCGCAGGGCGGCGGATCAGACGGCGGCGCCGGCCAGTGCCTCGCTCGTCTGCACGGCCTGGCCCACACCGGCCACGATGGCCGCCGCGCGCAGGGCCTCGAAGATCACCTCGCGCGAGACGCCGGCCTCGCGCAGGGTGTGCTCGTGGGCCTCCAGGCAGTGCTGGCAGCCGTTGATCGAGGACACCGCGAACGACCAGAGTTCGAAATCGTTCTTGTCCACGCCCGGCGAACCGATGATCTGCATCCGCAACCCGGCCCGCAGATCGTCGTACTTCCCGTCCAGGAAGCCCTTGCCCCGGTAGAACACATTGTTCATACCCATGATCGACGCCGCGCCCAGGGCCGCGTTGTACGCCTCCGCGGACAGGGTGTCGGCCGCTTCCTCCGCGATCTCACGCAGCGTGGTGGCCGAACGAGTGGCGGCCGCGGTGGCCAGCAGGGTGCCCCACAGCTGCTGCTCGTTGAGCACGGTGGTGCGTGCCATCGAGGAGAGGTTGAGCTTCAGATCCTTGGCGTACTCGGGAAGCGAGTTCTTCAGAGTGTCGATGCTCACTGTGTTACCTCGTCTCTCAGACGCTCGCCGACAGTAGTTCGCCGGCGTCGATGGTGGGATCGCCCTTCTTCCAGTTGCACGCGCACAGTTCGTCGGACTGCAGCGCGTCCAGCACCCGCAGCACCTCGTCGACATTGCGGCCCACGGAACCGGCGGTCACCGACACGAACTGGATCTCGTTGTTCGGGTCGACGATGAAGGTGGCGCGGTCGGCCACACCGTCGGCGTTGAGAACGCCGGTCGCGGCGGCGAGTTCACGCTTGAGATCCGACAGCATCGGGAACGGCAGGGTCTTCAGATCCTCGTGCTGGGCCCGCCACTGGAAGTGCACGAACTCGTTGTCCACCGAGGCGCCGAGCACCTGGGCGTCGCGATCGGCGAACTCGTCGTTCAGCTTGCCGAAGGCGGCGATCTCGGTGGGGCAGACGAAGGTGAAATCCTTCGGCCAGAAGAAGACGATCCGCCACTTGCCGGCATAGTCGGCGCTGGTGACCCGGGTGAAATAGTCGTCGGGCTGCTGCGCGTTGACCTTCGACAGGTCACCGCCGATCACCGCGGTGAGGTCGTAGGCGGGGAACTGGTCGCCGATGGTCAACAGGGGCATGGTCGAACTCCTTGTCGTATCGAGTGGCCGGCGGATCTCGCCGGCGGGGTGAGCATTCTGCGTCGATCTTGCCAATGAACCCGCAAAAGGCAAAAGTGATAGGTCGCACTACACTGATAGGGATGTCCGATCAGTCTTATCAGCCAACCCTCTCGCAGCTGCGTGCCTTCGCCGCCGTCGCCGAACATCGCCATTTCGGTGCGGCCGCCGCGAGTCTCGATGTGAGCCAACCCACCCTCTCGCAGGCCCTGGCCGCGCTGGAAAACGGTCTCGGACTGCAGCTGATCGAACGCAGCACCCGCCGGGTCCTGGTGACCGAGGCGGGCCGGCGGCTACTCCCGCAGGCGATCGCCACACTGGATGCCGCCGACCGATTCCTGTCCGCCGCGAACGGCGATACGCTCGGCGGTGTCCTGCGGATGGGCATCATTCCGACGGTCGCACCGTATCTCCTGCCCGCATTGCTGCCGACCCTGCGTCGCCGCTTACCGGCGCTCACGCCACGGATCGTCGAGGACAGAACGGCCCGCCTCCTCGACGAGCTGCGCACCGGCAGTCTGGACGTCGCGGTGCTCGCTCTGCCCGCCGATGTCCCCGGCGTGGTGGAGATACCGCTGTACACGGAGGACTTCGTCGTGGTGGTGCCGGCGGGTCACGAGCTGGCGGGTCGCAGCGATCTCGCCCCGGCGGCGCTGGACACGCTGCCGATCCTGCTCCTCGACGAGGGGCACTGCCTGCGCGCCCAGACTCTGGAACTGTGCCGTTCCGCGGAGATCCGGCCGGGCGCGGCGGGGGATACCCGGGCGGCATCCCTGTCGACGGTGGTGCAGTGCGTGGCGGGCGGGCTCGGGGTGACCCTGATCCCGGAGATGGCGGTAGCGGCCGAAACCGGCCGCGGCGCCCTGGATATCGTGCGGTTCGCCGCGCCCGCCCCTGGTCGCACGCTGGGTTTGGTGTACCGGGCATCCACAGCTCGGGCCGACGATTACGCGTATCTCGCAGAGGTCATCCGCACACAACAGCCGATCTGAGGCCGGCGCGGTCCGGTTTCCGCGCATGCCCCGCAAAATCTCCGCCCGCCGCCTTACCTGCTCGAACCGAGCTCATCGGGCGAGCCGGTGTTCGATCGGGGGCTGTGTGCGGGGCAGTAGTCCGGTGGCAGTCGGCCGAAGACCTCGGCCCGCAACCCGGGATGGGGTTGCGGGCCGAGGGTGATCCGGCGGCGAACGGATCACAGGCGGTGGCGACGTCTCGCTTACGCGATCGCGGCGGCCACAGGTTTACGGTTCAGCACCGCCGCGATCGATGCCACCAGGCCGACCGCCGCGACCGCGGTGACCAGGTACAGCCCCGGCCGGTACCCGGCGATACCGTCGGCGGTGGCACCGCTGATCAGGCCGGTCGCGATGGCCAGTACCACCGCGCCGCCGATCTGGAACGAGGTCTGCACCAGGCCGGAGGCCAGGCCCTGTTCGTGGTCGGCGATACCTTCGGTGGCCTGCACCATCACGGCCGAGAAGCCCAGCGCGAAACCGAGTCCCAGCAGGAGGAACGCGGGCAGGTAGTCGAGGGCGTAGACCGGGTCGGGGTTGCCGCCGCGGGTCAGGAACCACACGTAGCCGGCCACGAAGGAGGTGAGTGCGGCCAGGATCATCGGGGTGGTGCCGAAGCGGTCGATGAGCTTACCGGCGATCGGGGACAGGACGGCCACGATGATGCCGGTCGGTGCCATGGCGAGCGCCATCTGCAGCGGTTCCCAGTGCAGGGTGTTCTGCAGGTACAGCGAGACGATGGTCTGGAAGCTGAGGTAGGAGCCGAAGATCGCGAGGGCGGCCAGGTTGGCACGCACGATCGACTTCACCTTGAAGATGCTCAGGCGCACCAGCGGGTGGCCGACCCGGTTCTCGACCACGAAGAAGCTGCCGAGCAGGCCGACCGCCAGGACGGTGGTCGCGATGACGGTGGCGGTGAAACCGGTCTCCGGGGCCGTGACGATGGTGTAGATCGCGGCGAGCGTGCCGCCGGTGAGCAGCGCGGCGCCGGCGAAATCGATCCGGCCCTCTTCCTTTTCGGTATTGCGCGGCACCACGAGGTAGGCGGCGAGCACGACCCCGGCGACCACGACGACGGGCAGGTAGAAGGTCAGCCGCCAGTCGATACCGGTGAGCAGGCCGGACACGATGAGCCCGGAGGCGTATCCGGTGGCGCCGAAGATCGCGAAGATCGAGAGTGCCCGGTTGCGGTCGGGGCCTTCCTTGAACGTGGTGGTGATGATCGACAGCGCGGCCGGGGCGGTGAACGCGGCGGCGACGCCCTTGACGATCCGGGTGGCGATCAGCAGCCAGCCCTCGTCCACGAGCCCGCCCACCAGGGAGGCGATACCGAAGACGACCAGGGCGGTCAGGAACACCTGCCGGCGGCCGAGAAGATCGGCGGCGCGACCGCCGAGGAGCAGCAGGCCGCCGTAGCCGAGGATGTAGCCGTTCACGATCCACTGCAGTGCGGAGGTGTCGAGGCCCAGTTCCTGGCCGATGGAGGGGAGCGCCACGCCGACCATGGAGACGTCGAGGGCGTCGAGGAACATGGCGAGGCCGGCGACCAGCAGGATTGCCCACAGGTGAGGGCTCCAGCGGCCGGGGGTGGACGCGGGGGATGTCTGTGCCGGGGTGAGGTTCTGCGGCGAGGTTGCAGTCAGGGTCACGACGGCAAACTTAGATGCGCGTACATTAAATGTCAACGCATGTAATGCGTGGGCATTTAATGACTTGACATGATAATCTCGGATCATGTACCACGACACCGACAAAGATGTCTGCGCGAAGTGGTCCGATACGCTCCGCCTGTACCACGGCACGTCCTGCGAGCTGGAGAACGCGCTACAGGAACGGCATCAGCTCGGGCTCAGCGAGTTCGAACTCCTGCAGGTTCTCGGCGGACGCTGCGGCGCGGAGCAGACCGAGAAGGTCAAGATGAAGGACATCGAAACGGAGATGTACCTCAGCCAGAGCGCCCTCTCGCGAACCGTGACGCGGCTCGAGAAGGCGGGGCTGCTGGAACGCGCGGCCTGCGATTTCGACCGGCGCGCCAACTTCCTGAAACTCACCCCGGCGGGCCGGGCGCGGCTCGACGACGCCAAACCGACCCATCTGGAAGTGCTGCGCAAGCACTTGGATTGACCGTGCCAGGGCCGTACCCGGCCCGGGCGCGCTTGGCCGGACGCCACGGCGGATCGGGTGTCCGGCGGGCCGTACCGTGTGGTGACGGTTGTCTACCGCCGAGCCCGAGCCGAGGAGGAAACCGATGAACGCCCACACCCCCGAAGGGCGCGTTCCGAGTAAATGGGAGGAGCTCGTTGCCGCCGACCCGCAGCATTCGCAGTGGTATGTGCAGCGATTCCGTGATCTGGCCGCCGAAGGCCAGGACATCTTCGGGGAGGCACGGCTGATCGACGCGATGCTCGGCCGCCGGGGCCGGGTACTCGACGCGGGCTGCGGGCCCGGCCGGCTGGGCGGGTTCCTGCACAATTCCGGGCATGCGGTGGTGGGGGTGGATGTGGACCCGGTGCTGATCGCCGCCGCCGAAGCCGACTACCCCGGCCCGGACTGGCTCGTCGGTGACCTCGCCGAACTCGATCTACCGGCACGCGGTGTGCCCGCCGATTTCGATGTGATCGTCTGCGCGGGCAATGTGGTGACATTCCTGGCGCCGGCCACCCGTCCGGCCGTACTCGCGGGTTTCGCGCGGCATCTGGCGCCGGACGGCCGCGTGGTCGTCGGCTTCGGTGCCGGGCGCGATTACGATTTCGCGCAGTTCCGCGCCGACGCCGCGGAGCAGGGCTTCCACGAAGACCTCATGCTCTCGACCTGGGATCTGCGCCCGTTCACCGCCGAATCCGATTTTCTGGTGGCCGTCCTCTCGCGCTAGAAGTCCGGGCCGGTCCGGCGCCGCTCCGGCGGGTGTGTTCCGGATCAGCGGCCGGCTGCCGTGTCCGCTCGGAGCGGAATATCGAGAACGGACAGGAACGCCGACGCCGCGGGGGTGCGAGTGACACTGCTCCAGATGATGTACTCGACCCGGGCCGGGGCATCGGAGACGGCGACCGTGACCAGGCCGGTGAGCCGGGGGACGTATGCAGAGGGCAGCATGGCCACGCCCAGATCCTGCGCGACGAGCCGGGCGATGTACTCCGCGGACGACACCTCCAAGGCGACATCACGCTCGATTCCGGCGGCGGCGAACGCCTGATCGGACTGCGCGCGCCCGGCGGTTCCGGCCGGGAGGTCGACGAAGGTTTCGCGGGAGAGTCGTTGTAGGTCGACCGATGATTCGCCGGCGAGTGGATGCTCGGGGGCGACGACAGCGACGAGCCGGTCGCGGGCCAATTCGTGGGCGTTGACGCCGCGGGGGTGCGCGGTGGTCGGGAGCCCGAGGAAAGCGATATCGAGGACACCTTCGCGCACCTGTTCGGTGAGGTCCTCGCTCGCCCCTACCCGCAGGCTGATGCGGACATGCGGATAGCAGCTGCGGAAACTGCGGAGCGCGCCGGGAAGATCGACCGCGGTGACGGAGGGGATCAGTCCCACGGCAAGACGTCCGCGAACCTCGCCGACCGCCGCGGCGGCCTCGGCTGCGGCGCGGTCGGCGGCGTCCAGGCATTGGCGGGCGGCCGGTAGGAACGCCGCGCCGGCGGGCGTCAACCGGACTCGCCGGCTGGTGCGTTCGAACAGTTTCGCGCCGAGTTCCCGCTCCAGGCGGGCGATCTGGTGGCTGAGCGCGGACTGGACGACCAAGCAGCGCTGGGCGGCCTGGGTGAAATTGTTCGTCTCGGCGACGGCGAGCACGTAGCGCAGTTGTTGGAGCTCCATAGATCAATCTTGTATCGCGATTGATGAAGTGACAAGCATGTATTGGACTCATTGATTGTCTGCGATGAGACTTCTACTGTGAAAAGTTCAGTTGCACACAAGGTTGTGGCCGGGTCCGGTGGAACCGGTCGAGGCAACCTGTCCCGCACCGCGCTCACCGCGTTCGCTCCGGTCGCCTGGGGCACGACCTATATCGTCACCACCGAGCTCCTTCCCGCCGGGCATCCGCTGTTCGCCGGCGTGCTTCGGGCGCTACCGGCCGGGGTGATCGCGCTCGCGATCACCCGGACCCTGCCGCGCGGCGCCTGGTGGGGGAAGGCCGCGGTGCTCGGGGTGCTCAATATCGGCCTGATGTTCCCGCTGCTGTTCATCGCGGCCGAACGGTTGCCCGGCGGAGTCGCGGCGACATTGGCCGCCGCGCAACCGTTGGTCGTGGCCGTGCTGGCAGTCGCCGTACTGCACGAGAGCCCCTCCGCGTGGCGGATGGCCTGGGGTGCGCTCGGATTGGCGGGGGTCGGTCTGGTGGTACTCGGGCCTGCCGCGGCCCTCGACGGTGTCGGGGTCGTCGCCGGGCTCGGCGCCGCGGCGTCGATGGCACTGGGGCTGACGCTCACCAAACGATGGGGCAGGCCCGCCGGGACGACGCCGACCGCCTTCGCCGGCTGGCAGCTCACGGCGGGCGGGCTGTTCTTGGTCCCGCTCACGGTCTTCGTGGAAGGCGCACCGCCGGCGATCGATCTGCCGGCCGTCCTCGGCTACCTCTGGCTCGGACTGTTCGGTGGGCTGATCGCGTATGTCCTGTGGTTCCGGGGCGTCACCAGTCTGCCGGTGAACGCGGTCGCGATACTCACGCTGTTCTCGCCGCTGGTCGCCGCCGTCCTCGGTGCCGTCCTGCTCGGACAGACGCTCGGCCCGGTCCAACTCGTCGGATTCGGGCTCGCGCTGGCCGCGATCGTCGCAGGCCAGCTTCCTGCACCGGCTCGCCGGTCCGCAGCATCTCTCGCACTCACATCGAAGGAGATCTCACGATGAAAATCGCCGTGGTGGGCGCCGCCGGGATGGTCGGCTCTCGCGTTGTCATCGAGGCCGCCCACCGGGGCCACGACTCGGTGGCCGTGATTCGGAACGGGTGGCCGCGGGCATTGCCGTCCGGCGTCGTCACCGTCCGGGGCGACGCGAACGACCGCTCACAGATGAGTGCGGTGTTCGCCGGCGCGGACGCTGTTGTGGCCGCGACTCGCCCGGTGCCGGGGCAGGAACGGACTGTGGCGGCAATTACGAACACGATGCTCGATGTGGCGGCCGAGCACGGAATCCGGATTCTCGTTGTCGGCGGCGCCGCGCCGCTGCGGACCCCGGGAGATCCTGATCGGCTGGTTCTCGACAGTCCCGAATACGTACCCGAATCGATCCGGACCATCGCGGGAGCCAGCGTCGCCCAACTGGAGGCCTGCCGCAATCATCCGGCCGACTGGGTGTATCTGAGTCCACCTGCCCTACTCGAACCAGGATCGCGGACGGGAACCTACCGGCGCGGAACAACCACGCTGCTGGTCGACGCCGACGGCAGTTCCCGGGTCTCGGCCGAGGACCTTGCCGTCGCGATTCTGGACGAACTCGAGACCCCCGATGTCATCCGCCACTTCACAATCGGCTACTAGCGCGGCTGGAGGTTCAGCGATGGGTCGCCTGCTCGATATCGCGGTCATGCTCGTGGTGCTCGGCGCCTTTCTTGCCGTGCCCGGATGCCGGGACGAGCGTCCGTTCCCGGCCACGATCGCACTACCTGCCGGGTTCGCGCCGGAAGGTATCGCGATCGGATACTCGCCGGTCGCCTACCTCGGATCGCGACTGGACGGGACGGTCTATCGGGTGGATCTGCGAACCGGCCTCGGCTCGGTTCTGAGTCCGGGCCCGGGCACCCCGGCGCTCGGGCTCGAGCTCGATCGGCGCGGTCGGTTGTTCGTGGCCGGTGGTGCCGGGGGAGACGCCCGGGTGATCGATACCCGGACAGGGGAACTGCTGGCGCGCTATCGGTTCGAATCCGCGGACCCGTTCGTCAACGATGTGGTGCTCACCCCCGCGGGGGCGTGGTTCACCGATTCGCATGCTCCTGTGCTGTACCACCTGCCGCTCGGCCCCTCGGGTGCGCTGCCGCGGGCCGATCAGGTGGTGCGGCTACCGCTGATCGGTGACCTCGGTTTCGTTCAGGGGGCGATCAATGCCAACGGTATCGTCGGCACCCCGGACGGTACCGGCCTGATTCTCGTGCAATCGGCGACTGGGCGGCTCTACCGTGTCGACCCCGTGACGGGGACGGCGACCCCGGTCGACCTCGGTTCCGAGTCGGTGCCCCAGGGTGACGGACTGCTCTGGCACGACTGCAGACTGCTGGTCGTGCAGAATCGGCTCGGCGCGATCGCCGAGGTGGTGCTCGACGGTGCAGGTGTTCACGGCTCGGTCGAACGCCGCCTGCGGGACGACCGGTTCGACGTTCCGACGACAGTGGCGGCTTTCGGGGAGCGTCTCTACCTACCCAATGCCCGGTTCACCACGCCGTCGACACCGAGTACCGCATACGACATCGTCGCGATCGGTGGATGACCTCTTTACTCGCCGGGTGTCTCTGCTGGTAGGCAGAACCGGTGAACAGAGAGATCGCGCTGGTGGATATCCGGGCCGGCCGGGTGGAGTTGTCGGATCGCCGGACCCGACGCTGCTGGCCGGTGGAGCTGGCGGCGTACCGCATCGGGGCGCTGCCGGTGACCCGGGCGCAGTATGCGGCGATCATGGGGGACGAGGCCGGTGACGGGCTGCCGGCCGACAGTGTGTCCTGGGAGGATGCGGTGCGATTCTGTAATCGCCTGTCCGAGCGGGAAGGCCTGACCCCGGTGTACCGGCGGGCCGGTGAGGACACGGAACCGGTGGCCTCGGCCGACGGGTATCGTCTGCCCACCGAAGCCGAATGGGAATACGCCTGCCGGGCCGGAACCACGGGGCCCCGCTACGGTGAGCTCGACGAAATCGCCTGGTATCGCAGCAATTCGGGCGGCGCCGCGCAGCCCGTCGGCCGGAAACGGCCCAACGCGTGGGGCTTGTACGACATGCTCGGCAATGTCTGGGAGTGGTGCTGGGATTTCTACGATCCCGCCGTCTACGGCGAATACCGGGTGCTGCGCGGTGGCGGCTGGTTCGACGAACACTGGAGTTGCCGGGCCTCGGTGCGGCGGCGCAGCCATCCGACACTGCGCCTCGACGATGTGGGGTTCCGGGTGGCCCGTTCGGGCTAGAGTGCGCCGCGGGCGGCGAGCACTTCGAAGGCGGCATCGGCGCTGCGCCACAGCACATCGATCTCCGCCCGCACAGCCGGAGCGGCCGCCGGATCCTGCAGAGCCAGGCCGTTGCCGAAGATCACCACATTGGCGCCCGCATCGGCCAGGCGCAGCAGGGGACCGGTGGCCACACCCGCGCCGAGGACGGCATCGAGCCCCTCGCCCACGAAATAGAACCGCCACAGCGGGCCCAGATCTGCGCCGTAGACGGCTTTCGTGAGATCGACGATGAGGAAACCGTGGCGGGCGATCGCGTCGACGATGGTGAAATGGTCGCGTGCCTGGGCCGGTGTCGCCCGCGTCGCGGCGACGGCATAGGCGAGGTCGACGGTGAGGTGGGCGTTGTAGCCCGCCATCGCAACCCGGGCCGCGGACAGTTCGCACTGCCGGGTGAGCGCGAAATAGTGGGCCCACTGCGGCTCGGCCGGTGCGCCGGTGAACTCGGCGTGCACATTGCGCAGGAACCGGGTCAGCAGATCGAGGCTGATGCGATGCGCCCATTCGGGATCGACGAACGCGTGGGGGTTGCGCTGCAACGGCATGACGGCGGCCCGCTCCACGGCATCGAGTCCCAGTGCCAGCAGACCTCGCCGGTCCCGATGCGCCACCAGGATCTCGGTGATCCGCCGATGCTGTTCCACCGCACGTTCGAGCCGGGTCAGCGAGGACCCGGTGCTCTCGTCCAGCAGTTCGGAGGTATCGGAGAGTTCGGCGATCTCGGCGACAGCGGCGGATGTCAGCGGCGCGCCACAGGCGCTTTCGGCGACGACGGCCTCGGCGCGCGGTGGGATCAGCAGGCCGGCCACGGCGAATACGAAGACCAAGGCGGTGCGGCCGAGGCGACGCCGATGGCCGGGGTTTGCGCTGGACATTGGTCACACCACCTTCATTCGACGAACAAGTGGGCGTGCACGACTGCGAGGGAGAACCAGATGAACGGATCCGTGCCCGTGGTCTGCCGGGCGCGGCTACACACTAGCTCCGGGCGTAGGAGGATTGTTCCCGCCACGCGGACCGCGGCCGGCGGACCGGCCATGATCGGGTCCGGTCGTGATTCGCCGCCTGTTCCGCCCACTACTCGCTATGCGTCCGGCAGCCGGGCGGCGGCGTACCGAGCCGCAGCCCGGAGGCCGCTCACCTCGAACCTGCCGTGGCACAGACTCTGTCGTACGCCATTCGTGCGGGGCCGGGATCACCGCGCGGCCGCGGGGGAATCGACGGCGCGTTACTCCGCGCCGGGCCCGGGGCAGGTCCTCGATGCGTGTGCCCGCCGACCCCCCCCGGGCACACGCGCTCGGTCTGGTCGCGGTTCTCGCGTTCCATCCGCTGCCACCGAATATCGACCACCGGGTGTGGTGGAAGGAATCGGCTGCCCCTGACGGGTAACCGCGCGGTTCGGGCGGGTGCTCGCCGCAGTGGGTTCGGTGGTGACCTGCCCGGCGCAATCCCGGTTTCGATGCGTTCGGCCGATTCGACGGGGACGGCGTGCCGACCGCAGGCGGCGCAGGAGCAGAAGCAGGCCCTGGTCCGGTCGGTTCCGACCGCTCTGTGCGGACAGCCGAACCGGGCCGTCGTGCCGGTGCGGGCAGTCGAGGGGGCCGTTGTGCCTGTGCGGGCGGCCGGGCCGGGCCATCGTGCCGGTACGGCTCACTGCTCCCAGGATGGCTCTAGACGGTTGTTCGTGCGAGGGCGAGAACGATGTCGGTGGCCGCGTCGACCAGCCGGTCGCGCGGTACCGGGAGCCGGCCGTCGATCCAGTCGACGTAGAGCGCGACCAGTGCGCCGCTGAGTGCGGTCGCGCTGATGATCAGGGCTTCTTCGCTGTCGGGCAGCAGTGCGCTCACCTCGTCGCCGAGAGCGGGGAGCATCGTGCGGAGGAAGGCCGGGAGGCGGTCCGCACTGTGGCGGCGCAGGGTGTCGTCGGTGAGTGGTTCGCGCAGCAGAACCCGGGCCCGGCGTGGGTCCTCCTCGAAGTAGGCGGCGCAGATTTCGAGTGCCGAGCGCACGGTGGTGTGCGCATCCGTGGCCTCGGCGGTCGCGCCGAGCCTGGCCAGGAGTTCGGTTTCCAGGCGGTCGTAGACGGCGGTGAGCAGCGCTGTGCGGTCGGTGAAGCTCTCGTAGAAATAGCGCGGACTCAGGTTCGCCAGGCGCGTGACCGCCCGCATGGTGACCGCCGCCGGTCCGTCGGTGCCCAGCAGGTCGAATCCGACGTCCACGAGTTGTTCGCGGCGCTCCGCGGACCTGTCGTCCAGGGTCCGGCCGCGCCACAGCTTGGGTGCGCTCATCGGATCATCCTCGCATCGACCGCCACCATTGACATCAGGTGATTCAACATGAATCATACGATTCATGTTGCTACCGGGTGCGGCCGGCCCGCGCCCGTCGAAAGGTTGCCGCTGTGTTCAGTGAGGAAAAGTTTCAGCAGGCCCTGCGCCGCCCCCGCCTCGCCCGGCCCGCTCCCGAGTTCCTGGACGGTAATCGCGCGGTACCGATCCGGGTGATCCCCGAACCCGAACTGCAGGCCACCACCGAGGAATGGTTCGTCCAGTTCGACCGGAAACTGGAGTACTACGGCAAACTCGGTCTCGACCTGTCCTGGCTGATGGAGTGGGCGAAGAAATACTGGTGGAGCTTCCTGGCCCGGGATATGAGCCTCAACCACGAGCTGTACGCGCCGGATATCCGCTACACCGATGTCACCACCTTCGGCCGCACCATCACCGGGATCGACGAATTCGTGAAGTACAACTTCGCCTTCTTCGACGCCATCCCGGACTGGCGCTACGATCCGCTGCCCGACCAGGTCTATCTCGACGTCATGCCCGACGAGAAGGTCCGGGTCGTGATCCGCTATATCGGCAGCGGCCACTGGGACGGCCCACTGCGGCTCTACCCCTACGACGACAGCGCCCCCGTCCTGTACGGCACCGGCCGTTTCATCCAGTGCCCAGCGGTCGACCGCTACCACTTCAACGTCGACGGACTCATGGAGGAAGGTGAAACCCTCTACGACGCCTTCGATGTCACGCAGCGCGGCGGGATCCTCCCGCGCGACGACAGCTGGCAGTTCAAGGCCCTGATGTCGGCGTCGAAGATCCCGGCGCTGCTGCAGCGGTTCACGTCCCGGTAGGCCGGGCCGAACGCGACCGCGGGCTACCACGACGCGGCTAATAGCCCGCGGCGCGCAGGAATTCCGCGACCGTGACCACCGCCTGCGGATTACGCGGCCCCTCGACCAACGCCGCATAGGGCAATGCGAGGAAATTGTTCTCCCGGACGGCGGTGGTACCCGCCATCAGCGGATGCCGGCGCAGCTGCTCGATCTTGGCCTGCACCGTGTTCTCCGGGCCCGCACCGTAATCCACGATCACGATCGCCTGCGGATCACGCTGCGCGGCAGCTTCCCAGGAGGTCGAGGTCCAGGAATCGTTCAGATCGTCGAAGATATTGCTGCCGCCCGCCTCCCGGATGATCTGCGAGGGCGCCGCGGTACGGCCGGAGGTGAGCGGCTCCGGGCTCGCACTGTCGAACAGGAAGACGCGGGCCGCTTCCGCCGGGGCATCCGCGTCGGCCCCGGCGACCTGCTCGCGGTATCCGGCGACGAGTTCGTCCGCCTTCGCGCGCACCCCGAAGATATCGCCCAGGTTCCTCAGGTCGGTGTACAGGGCGTCGAGCGGTTCCATCACACCGCGCTGATCGGTCCCGGGTTGCCGGCAGGATTCGGTCAGCAGATACGGGTCCGCGCCGATCGAGCGCACCCAGTCCGGGGTCAGGCCGGTGCTCTCCCGGAACCCGTAATTCCAGCCGGCGAAAACGAAATCGGGTGCCGCGGCCTGGACGGCCTCCCTGGTGAAGGCGTCGCCGAGCTCCGGGGTGCGTTCGAAATCGGCCTGCCACGGCGAGGACGCGATATCGCGTTCCTTTCCGGGATAGGTGGTGTAGCCGGCGAGACGATCGGCCAGCCCGAGCGCGAACAACATTTCGGTGATGCCGGTGTCGTTGGCGACCACCCGCTCGGGGATACCGTCGATCGTCAGCGGGGTACCGCAGTTGGTGACAGTGACCTGCTGTCGGGCGCCAGCGTTCGCGGTTTCCTGTATCTCGGCGCCGCATCCGGTGAGCACTACTGCGGTCACCGCCAGGGCCACTATCGGCCGGAAGGTTGTCATCGGTAATCCTTGTCGTCGAAAATGACCTGCGGAACACCCAGCCGCGGATGGGTGAAGATATGGCCGCCGATCGAGAACCAGCGGCCGATCACCTCGGTGGTGATCACCTCGTGCGGATCGCCCGAGCACACCAGCCGGCCGCCGTGCAGGACGAAGAGCCGATCGCAGTGCTGCGCGGCCAGATTGAGATCGTGCAGCGCCGCGACAACGGTGATACCCAGGCCGCGCGCGGCCGCGAGGACGGTGTATTGGTGCTGTACATCGAGGTGATTGGTCGGTTCGTCCAACACCAGCACCTGCGGCTGCTGCGCCAGCGCTCGCGCGATCAGGACCCGCTGCCGTTCCCCGCCGGACAGGGAGAGGAAACCGCGGTCGGCGAGATGCGCAGTATCGGCGGTCGCCATTGCGGCGGCGCAGATCTCGTCGTCCCGCCGCCGGGTGCCGCGTAGCAGTGTGGTGTGCGGTAGACGTCCGGTGGCCACGACCTCGGCGGCGGTGAAATCGAACGGTGTCGACGTGTCCTGGGCCAGCGCCGCCACCTGGCGGGCGTTCTCCCGCATACTGATCGCCGTGATATCGGTGCCGTCCACCAGTACCCGGCCGGAGGCGGGCGACAGCGCCCGGTACAGACAGCGCAGCAGAGTCGATTTACCGCTCCCGTTCGGGCCGATGATGCCGATGAACTGTCCGGGTGCGGCCGTCAGGGTTACCGCCTGCACGATCGGGGTGCCGTCGAGTTCGACCGTGACGCCGGCGTAGTCGACCCGCATCAGCCGCGCTCCACCAGCGTGCCGCGCCGGCGCATCAGCAGGATGAACACGGGCACGCCCACCGCGGCGGTGACGGCTCCCAGCGGTAGTTCCTGGGGCGGTATCAGGGTGCGCGCCAGCAGGTCCGCGGTCACCAGGAACACCGCACCCAGAACCGGGGTCACCGCGACGAGCCGACGGTGATCGGCGCCCACCAGCAGCCGGGCGACATGGGGCACGATCAGGCCGACGAATCCGATAGCCCCGCATACCGCGACGAAACATCCGGTCATCGCGGCGGAGACCACGAACAGCAGCAGCCGGAAGCGTGCGGCATTCATCCCCAGCGCCGCACTCACCTCGTCGCCCATCGACAACGCGTTCAACTGTCGCGCGCAGAGCGCGATCACGGCCAGGCCGGCCGCGGCCACCGCGGCCACCAGCGGAACCCTCTGCCAGGTGGCACCGGCCAGACTGCCCAGCAACCAGAACATGACGGACCGGGCGGTATCGCCGCCCCGCGGAGCCAGGAACACCAGCACGGTCGTCGCGGCGGAGAACCCGTAACCGATGGCGGTGCCGGTGAGTACGAGCCGCAACGGCACCAACCCCGACGCCGACCGCGCCATCAGATATACGAGGGCCGTGGCGCCCAGCGCGCCGGTGAAAGCCGCCGTCGACAGCGCGTAGATTCCCAGCGCGCCGAATGCTCCGAACAGTATGACCGCGGTGGCGCCCACCGAAGCCCCGGAGGAAATACCCAGCACATAGGGATCGGCCAGGGCGTTACGCACCATGGCCTGGACGATCAGGCCGACCCCGCCGAGCCCCGCGCCGACACAGGCCGCCAGCAGGACCCGCGGCAGCCGGGAGTCCACGACGATCCGGTAGTTCGCCACCTCGCCGGTGAGTACGGTGCCGCCGGTGAGTTCGGCCCACAGGAACCCGACGGTGGAACGCCAGGGGATATGCGCCGCGCCGAGCCCCAGCGCGAGCACCGAAACCACCGCCAGCGCGGCGGTCAGGCCCGCCACGAGAACCGGCACGGGCAGCCGGCGTTTCGCTCTCGCTCTCATCGGGCCGTAGCTACCCGCACCGCCCCTGATCCGACGCCTGCAGACATGCGAGTACCGCGAGTCATAATCTCGTCAACCGTTCCCTCGGAGCCGACAGCGACCCGACCGTCGGCCGGGCCACGCCGGCAGGTCTTCGGGCTCGCGAACACGACACCGGACGGCGTCACCTACTGGCGGTCGCTTCCCAGGCCGGGGGCCCAGTGCTCGATGACCGCGGTCGTTTTCACATACCGCTGCGGGGCAGCTCCGGATTCCCACCGGATTCCCTCTTACGAACCACCCGTCGTCGACGGGCGGTAACCAGCGCGGGGTCACGGTAACACCCCGTATTCCCGGACCGGACGTGCCGGGCGGGATTGTGCACCACCTCACTGGGCCGGCCGCCGGGCTCGGTGGGCGAGATTCGGCCACGGCCGGTCCACGAGGATATCGCGGGCCGGAGGCCGCGTTTTGGTCCGGCGGCCCCTCGTGCGCTATGGTTACCAGCGCAACGCGGGGTGGAGCAGTTCGGTAGCTCGCTGGGCTCATAACCCAGAGGTCGCAGGTTCAAATCCTGTCCCCGCTACCATCAACGGCCGAGTGCGCAACGATACGAATCGTTCCGCACTCGGCCGTTCTCGGTATATTGCGCCTTTTCGTCCGACGTGGGGCCGATGATCCCGCGCTGCGCCGCGGAGACCTGTGTCGATCGCGGAATCGGCTGGTGCCGGATGACTGTGCGAGGGAGATGTCGCCCACTTGGCGTGATTGAGATTCTTTCTATACGAGAATGATACTCTCATCGGCGACTGCACAGTCGGATCGCCGGCAGCAAAGGAGGTGCCCGGTGGCCGAAATTACCGCGGTGACATTGCATCACGACGGAGCGGACCTCATCGGGGCCCTGGCCGTACCCGACGGGCCGGGGCCGCACCCGGGAGTGCTCGTGGTGCACACCGCACACGGGCTGACCGAAATGATGCGTGAACGCGCCCAGCGCCTGGCCGATCTCGGGTATACGGCCCTGGCCGTCGACATGTACGGCGGGGGACAGTCGTATCCGGCCCCGGATGCGGCGGGCGGGCCCTTCGCCGGCCTGCTCGGTGCCCCGGGGCGGGTGCGCGCCCGCACGGTGGCCTGGCACGAAGCGCTGAAGGGTCTGCCGGTCGTCGATCCCGGGCGCACGGCGGCGATAGGCTATTGCTTCGGTGGCAAATGTGTACTGGAACTGGCCCGCAGCGGTGCGGGCGCGCGGGCGGTGGTGAGCTACCACGGCCTGCTCACCACCGAGGAGCCCGCGCGGCCGGGCACTGTTCGCGCACACATCTCCGTTTACGCCGGCGGGCAGGACCCGTACGCACCGCGCGCCGATATCGACGCCCTGGAGCGCGAACTTGCCGCCGCCGGCGCCGATTACACGCTCACCACGTTCAGCCAGGCGGCGCACGGGTTCACCGATCCGAGCTCGGGCGATATCGGCCGGCCCGGTATCGCCTACGAGCCGTTGGCCGCCGCCCAGTCCTGGGCAGGCACGATCGCCCTCCTGGGATCCCTGCTCAACCCCTGAGCACCCGCGGTCCGAGCCGGACCTGTTCGGCGGGGAAGAGAGCCCCGCGTCCGGTGGTTACATCGTTTATGCCGAAACCTTTCACCGAAGCCGAACGTCAGAAGTTCCTCGCGGGCAAGCATATTGCGGTGCTGTCGGTCGCGGCGGCGGATGGGCGCCCGCCTGCGTCGGTCCCGATCTGGTACGACTACACACCCAGCGGTGACATCAGGATCAATACCGGCGCGAACCGGCGCAAGGCCAGGCTCATCCGGGAAGCCGGGGTGGTGACGTTGGTCGTGCAACGGGAAGAGTTGCCGTATCAGTACATCATCATCGAAGGCACCGTAGTCGATGCCGCGACCCCCTCCCCGCTGGACGTTCGCGAATCCATCGCCACTCGGTACCTCGGTCCCGAAGCCGGGCGTGCGTTCGCCGAGCAGATGGACGGCCGCGAATCGGTCCTGTTCACGATCCGTCCCGACCGCTGGATCACGCAGGACTACTCGGACGACTTCTGATGCCCGGCCGGGCCCGAGGCGTCGCCGGTAGGTTTGCGGTATGCACCCCCTCCTCACGCGACTCGACCGATGGCTCGCGGTGAATCGGCCCGCCTACTATGCCGGACTCGCTCCCGGCGCCTCGACCGCCGATATCGATGAGCTCGCGCGTGCTGCCGGTGGTGAGGTTCCCCCGCCGCTTCGGGAGCTGCTCACCTGGCGTAATGGGCAGAGCGGGGACTACGACGGATGCCTGGAGTCGCTCTGGTTCCTGATGTCGGCCCGCGAGATCGCCGACACCATGGAAGATATGGTGTGGGTCAAAGAGACCGAAGGTTTCGAGGAATTGTGGTGGGGACCCGGGTGGGTCCCGTTCCTGGGAAACATCTACGGCGACCATCTGTGCATCGATCTCCAGGGTGCTTTCGACGGCAAACCCGGACAGCTCATCGAGATCCCCAGCAAATCCGAGTCCCGGGATATCCGCTACCCCTCCCTCGAAGCGTGGCTCGAAACGTTCGTCATCGCGCTCGAAACGGGCATGTTCGAAGAGGCCGATAAGGGCTATCGGCCCGGCTGCTGGGCCCCGATCGACGACGAAGAGTACGCGGCGCTCATCGCCGGCCGCTATCCCGGTTACCCCATCGAAGCCGAGGTACCGTATTTTCCCGACGATATCGAGGACGAGGCATCTTCCGGATCGGCCGAGAAACGCCACCACGAAGCGCCTGTACAGGCTGTTGACCTGGACAATCTGCATGCTGTCCTGCGAGGTGCCGGCTTGGTCGATGCGGTTGTCGACGACGCATTCGACCGATTGAGGCAGGGACCAGCCGCCCACAGCAAGAACGCTGGGGAAGAATGAGCTGCAAGCAACGCAGCAGGGCCCTTGACCGTGCGGATCGGGTCAGCTCCGACGGGGCGGTTCCTGTTCGGGTCATCACCCGACGCAGCATGTCGCCTCGGTCGGATATGCGCTCACTAGCGCACCACACCCTAGAGATCGCCGATCTCGCTGATGTGAACAGTGCTCAGGTGAGGGAGCGGACCTCGGCGATCTCGTATTCCGCCACGGTCGCGGCCCGGATCGCCGTGTTCTGTTGCTCGGCGGTACCGGCACCGCGGAAGGACTCCACGGCCTCCTGGGTTGCCCAGCGCTCGAAGATATTGATCCGGGCAGGATCGGTGAGATCCGCACTGATCGCGAAATCGAGGCAGCCGGGTGCGGACCGGGCCTGTTCGACCACGGGGATACAGCCGGCGAGATAGGCCTCCCGGCCGTCCGGTGCGACGAGCAGATGTCCTGCGACGATGACCATGGGTGCACTCCTGTTCGGTGGGTTCACCCATGTCGACCGGTTCGCGGCGCCCGATTCATCGGCCCGATTGGCCTCGGGTCGATATTCCGGCGTTCCGGGTCACTCGGGCGGAGTTGTCCAGAGCGCGCTGATCGGGAGGCAGGAGAGCTTTTCGCCGAAGGGCAATTGCTGGACACCGCAGTACAGTACGTAGCCGGTATGGAACCGATCACCGAGGCGGCGCTCGAGGTGGCGTAGCCCCGGAAATCTTCGGGCCGCACGGTTTCCGCCGCCTTTACCTCGATTCCGATTACGCGCCGGAGATCCGGGTTCGGATCTCCGGTACGGGGACCGGTTGTGTCAGGCCCGCGACTCGAACCGTTCCAGGACCGCGCTGGCTTCCTGGGACGCAGTGCCCTCCTCGGCCAGGTGGGCCATGGTTTCGGGGATCCGGCGGCCGTGGTGGGCCATGGCCTGGGCGTAGAGGCGGCCGGCGCGGTAGGAGGAGCGGACCAGCGGGCCGGCCATGACGCCGGCGAAACCGATCTCTTCGGCGGCCTTCGAATGTTCGACGAACTCTTCGGGTTTCACCCAGCGGTCCACCGGGTGGTGGCGGGGGGAGGGGCGCAGGTATTGGGTGATGGTGAGGATATCGCAGCCCGCTTCGTGCAGGTCGCGCATGGCCTGGGTGACCTCGTCGGGGGTTTCGCCCATACCGAGGATCAGGTTCGATTTGGTGACCAGGCCGTCGGCGCGGGCGGCGGTGAGTACCTCGAGGGAGCGTTCGTAGCGGAAGGCGGGGCGGATCCGCTTGAAGACGCGGGGGACCGTTTCCAGGTTGTGCGCCAGGACTTCCGGGCGGGAGGAGAACACTTCTGCGAGCTGATCCGGTTTCGCATTGAAATCGGGGATCAGCAGTTCGACGCCGGTGTTCGGGTTGAGTTTTTTGATGGCACGCACGGTTTCGGCGTAGAGCCAGGCCCCGCCGTCGTCGAGATCGTCGCGGGCGACACCGGTGATGGTGGAGTAGCGCAGGCCCATGGCCTGCACGCTTTCGGCGACCCGGCGCGGTTCGTCGCGGTCCAGCGGGGACGGTTTACCGGTGTCGATCTGGCAGAAATCGCAGCGCCGGGTGCACTGTTCGCCACCGATGAGGAAGGTGGCCTCGCGGTCCTCCCAGCATTCGAAGATATTGGGGCAGCCCGCTTCTTCGCAGACGGTGTGCAGGCCCTCGCGTTTCACCAGGCCCTTGAGCTCGGTGTATTCGGGGCCCATGGTGGCGCGGGTGCGGATCCAGCCGGGTTTGCGTTCGATCGGGGTCTCGGCGTTACGGGCCTCGATACGCAGCAGTTTACGGCCGGCGGGGGCTTGGGCGGAGGTCATGCGGTAGGACCTTTCGAATCGCTTGCCGCGGTGGCGGCGGCGGGCTCCGCGACGGCCGGGGTGGGGGCCTGCGGAATATCGTGCTCGGTAACCGGAAGCTCACCGTTGAGCGCGGCCGGTATCGCCGTGGCCAGCCGCGGCCGGACCTCGGCGACGGTGACCGTCCGGCCGAGTTCCTGGCTGAGGCTGGTGGAACCCACATCCCGGATACCGCAGGGAATGATGGCGCCGAACGCACCGAGGTCGGGGTCGCAGTTCAGCGAGATCCCGTGCAGGGTGACCCCGCGCTGTACCCGGATCCCGATGGAGGCGATCTTGCGTTCGGGCAGCAGACCGGACGGGGCCAGCCATACGCCGGAACGTCCGGGCACCCGCCCGCATTCCACACCGAGATCGGTGACCGCCTGGATCAGCGCCTGTTCCAGGCGCCGGACGTAATCGACCACATCGATCGGCTCGGCGAGCCGGATGATGGGGTAGCCCACCAGCTGTCCCGGCCCGTGCCAGGTGATCTTGCCGCCGCGGTCGACGTCGATCACGGGGCTGCCGTCGGTGGGGCGGTCGGCTTCCTCGGTGCGGCGGCCCGCGGTGTAGACCGACGGGTGTTCCAGCAACAACAGGGTGTCGGTGCCGCGGCCGTCGGCGCGCTCGGCGGCGAGTTCACGTTGCAGATCCCAGGCCGGCTGATACTCGATGAGCCCCAGGTCGCGCACGTCGACGGGGGTGCTGTCGTAGCGTGCCGACCGGGTTGCGGTACGGGTGTTGTTCACGATCACGACGTTACGCTCATCTCCAGTGTGAGCTGCATCAGTGTCAGATCCATCCAGCGGCCGAATTTGCGGCCCACTTCGGGCAGCTGTCCTACGGTGCGGAAACCGAACCGTTCGTGCAGCGCGATGGAGGCGGTATTGCGGGATTCGATCACCGCGATCATGGCGTGGATATCGCCGGCGGCCCGGGCGCGCTCGATCAGTTCGGCCAGCAGGACCGCGCCGATACCGCGCCGCTGGAAGTGGTCGGCGATGTAGATGGAGTTCTCGGCGGTGTGCCGGTACCCGGATTTGGGCCGCCACGGGCCGTAACTGGCGTAACCGGCGAGCTCACCGTCGACCTCGGCCACCACGATCGGCCGGCCGTGCGCGGTGCGGTTGTCGAACCAGGCCTGCCGGTCGGCCAGATCGACGGGTTCGTCGTCCCAGATGGCGGTGGTTTCGGCGATCGCCCGGTTGTGGATCTCCAGGATCGCGGGCAGATCACCGATCCGCGCATCGCGGACCAGGGTGGCGGTGGCGGGGTTCACCGGCCCACCGCGGCGGTGAGTGCCGCGCCGACCGTGGGGTGGCGGAATTCGTAACCGGTCGCCTCGAGCACGCCGGGAAGCGCGCGGGGGCTGTGCAGGATCGCCTCGTCGGCGAATTCGCCGACCGCCAGTTTCAGGGCGAAACCCGGGACCAGCAGTGGGGTCGGCCGGTGCAGGGCCCGGCCCAGGGCGCGGGTGAATTCGGCATTCGTGACCGGTGCGGGACCCACCGCGTTCAGCGGACCGCGGACCGACGGGGTGGTGAGCGCGTGCCGGATCGCGCCGATCTCGTCGTCGAGGGAGATCCACGGCTGATACTGCCGGCCGTTGCCGAGCCGGCCGCCCAGACCGAACAGGAACAGGGCCTTCAGTTGCGGCAGCATCCCGCCGGAGCCGGCGAGGACGACCCCGCTGCGCAGCAACACCGTGCGGGCGCCGGCCTCGGTGGCCGCGTGGGTGGCCGCTTCCCAGTCCACGCACAGGGTGGGCAGGAAACCGGTACCGGGCGCGCCGCTTTCGTCGACCGCGCGGGCGCCGGTGTCACCGTAGTAGTGCACACCGCTGGCGTTCACCAGCGTCGGCACCCCGGCCCGCGCGACGGCCGTCGCCAGCACATCGGTGGGGGTGATCCGGCTGTCGCGGAGTTCCTGCTTGTACGCACCGGACCAGCGTTTACCGCCGATCCCGGCACCGCACAGGTTCACCACCGCATCCGCACCGTCGAAAACGGCCGGGTCGAGTTCGCCGCGGGCGGGATCCCAGCGGCGTTCGTCGGGCGCGGCGGCCGGGCGCCGGACCAATCGGAGCACCTGCTCCCCGTCGCGGCGTAGTGCCGCGACGAGAGCAGTGCCGATCAGTCCGGACGAACCGGCCACCACAACCAGCATCTCCGTGACCTTACAGGCCGAGATCGGCCTCGAACGCCGCCTCTTCGAGGCGGTGCCGGATGGTGGTGAGGAACCGTCCGGCATCCGCGCCGTCGATCAGGCGGTGATCGTAGGTCAGCGGCAGGTAGCACATCGAGCGGACGCCGATGAATTCGCTACCGGAATCGTCGGTGACCACGGTGGGCCGCTTGACGATGGCACCGGTGCCCAGCATGCCCGCCTGCTGCGGCATCAGGATCGGCGTATCGAACAGGGCGCCCTGGCTGCCGATATTGGTGATGGTGAAGGTGCCACCGGCCAATTCGTCCGGTTTCAGTCCACCGGTGCGGGCCCGGTTGGCGATATCGGCGATAGCGCGCGCCAGCCCGGCCAGCGACAGGTCGCTGGCATTGTGGATCACCGGCGAGAGCAGGCCCTGCTCGGTGTCCACGGCGATCCCCAGATGCACCGACGCGTGGTAGGTGATCTCCTTGCTGTTCGCGTCGTAGCTGGCGTTGATGTTCGGGTGCGCCCCGAGCGCCTCCACCACGGCCTTGGCGAAGAACGGCAGGAAGGTCAGGTTCACGCCCTCGCGCTTGGCGAACTCGGCCTTGGCCTTCGACCGCAGGGTCGCGATCTTGGTGACATCGGCCTCGTGCACCTGGGTGAGCTGCGCGGTGGTCTGCAGCGATTCCAGGGTCTTGGTCGCGGTGATCTGCCGGATCCGGTTGGCCTTCTGCGTGGTCCCGCGCAGTGCCGCCAGCGCGGGGCTGGGCGCGGGTGCGGCCGGAGCCTTCGCCGCAGGGGCGGCGGCCGGAGCCGCGGCCTGGGCGGCGGGAGCCTTCTCGGCCTCCGCGGCGGCGAGCACATCCTGCTTGCGGATCCGCCCGCCGACACCGGAACCGGTGACGGTGGACAGGTCGACGCCGTTCTCCTCGGCCAGTTTGCGGACCAGCGGGGTCACGTAGGGGGTGGCGCCGTTACCGGACGGAGCGGGAGCCTGCGCCGCGGGAGCAGGAGCCGGGGCAGGAGCAGGCGCGGGTGCCGGGGCAGCAGCGGCCGGTGCCGGAGCAGGTTCGGGAGCCGGAGCGGGTTCGGGGGCCGGAGCGGGTTCGGGCGCCGGAGCCGGCTCGGGAGCCGGAGCGGGAGCAGGCTCGGGGGCAGAACTCGCGGCGGGTGCACCGGAGCCGATCACGCCGAGCTGACCGCCGACCTCCACCACATCGTCTTCGTTCGCGGTGATCTCGAGCAGCGTGCCCGCCACGGGCGAGGGGATCTCGGTGTCGACCTTGTCGGTGGAGACCTCGAGCAGCGGTTCGTCGACCGCGACCTCGTCACCGATCGCCTTGAGCCACCGGGTCACGGTGCCCTCGGTAACCGATTCGCCGAGTTCCGGCATCTTCACCGGGGTCCCGGAGGCCGGGCCGGACGCCGCCGCGGGCTCCGCAGCAGGTGCGGGTTCCGGTGCGGGCGCGGCTTCCTGCGCGGGCGCGGGGGCGGGCTCGGGTTCGGCAGCAGCCGGTTCCGGAGCCGGCGCGGGGGCGGCGGATTCGCCGGCCTCACCGATAACACCCAGTTCGCCGCCCACCTCGACGACGTCGTCTTCCTGCGCGACGATCTTCGTCAACACACCCGCCGCGGGGGACGGGATCTCGGTGTCGACCTTATCGGTGGAGACCTCGAGCAGCGGCTCGTCGACCTCGACCGTGTCTCCTTCCTGTTTCAGCCACCGTGTCACCGTTCCCTCGGTAACGCTCTCACCAAGAGCGGGCATCTGGACGGAGAAGGCCATGTCCGTTGACTCCTCTAACTGCTCGACGGGTCTACAACAGTTCGTTCCGGTGGATCCCGTCGCGGGTCGCGACAGTGTTCCAGCCGACGTTCATTCTGCGCGGCGCCGGAGATCCGTGTGGTTGTTGTTCCGGGAACCATCCTTGCACCCGTCGCCGCGCGCGGTTACCGGAGGGCATCCCATTCTGCTCTGCGGCACCATGGAATCACCGCCCTGTACGGCGGGTTCGGTAGCGAGCAGGAGGTCGGCCGCAATGGGCTTACTCGATCGTTTCCGTCGCGTCGCACCTGGGCGTGGCCGTGTTTCCCGTGGCCGCTCGCCCGAAGCCGCGTACCTGGCGGACTGGGTGCGCACGCATACCGGAGTGGAGGGTTTCGTAGAACCGAAGACAACTGTGACCGATGTCACCGTGGTCCTGGTAGCCGCGGATGGGGAGTGGACCCGGCGGATCGTCGGCGAACGCGGTGCCCGGCGACTCGCCCGCGATCTGGGGATCCCGGTGTACGACGTCGGCAAGACCGGTTACCCGCAACGAATGCGCGACTACGACGCCCGCCGCCGGATCGAACGTAAACACGCGATCGAACGCGAACTCGGCGAGGATTGATCTGCGCGTCCGCCGGCGGTAGGTATCCGGCGCCGCCCGCGGACGGCGCCGGATGTGGCTCGCTTCGTTACCTGCCCGACTGGGCCTGCGACCTATTCGGCGGCGATATCCTCGAGCACCGCGATGAGCGTGCGGACCGGGACACCGGTACCGCCCTTGCCGATATAGCCGAACGGCCCACCGGTGTTGTACGCCGGGCCCGCGATATCGATATGGGCCCACTGCACGCCCTCGGGCACGAATTCCTTCAGGTAGGTGCCGGCCACCAGCATGCCGCCCCAGCGGTGCGAGGTCGCGTTCACCATATCGGCGACCTTCGAATCGAGGTCCGCGCGCAATTCCTTGGGCAGCGGCATCGGCCAGCCGTGTTCGCCCACCTCACGGGAGATGCGGGCGACGCGGTCGCGGAAATCGTCGGTGCCCATCACACCCGGAGTGCGGGTGCCGAGGGCGACCATCTGCGCGCCGGTGAGTGTGGCGACGTCGATCAGGTACTGCGGATCGTCCTCACCGGCGCGGACCATGGCGTCGGCCAGGATGAGCCGGCCTTCGGCGTCGGTATTGGTGACCTCGATCGTGGTGCCGCCGTACTGGGTGAGCACATCGCCGGGCCGCTGCGCGGTATCCGAGGGCATGTTCTCGGCCATCGGCACGGTCGCGATCACGGTGACCGGCAGGCTGAGCCGTGCCGCCAGCAGGGTCGTCGCCACGACCGCCGCCGCCCCGGCCATATCCGAGGTCATGTTCTCCATATTCGCGGCCGGTTTGATGGAGATACCGCCGGTGTCGAAAGTGATGCCCTTGCCCACCAGCGCGACCTTCTTGTCGCCGCCCCGGTAGGTGAGCCGCACCAGGCGCGGCGGCCGCGAGGATCCCTTGCCGACGCCCACGACGCCGCCGTAACCGCCGGCCTCCAGCGCTTTCTCGTCGAGGATCTCGACCTCGAGCCCGGCGCCCCCGGCGAGCAGTTCGGCGCGGCGCGCGAATTCGGCCGGGAAGAGGTGGCTGGGCGGGGTGTTCACGAAATCGCGTGCGGTGGCCACGGCCTCGGCCGTCAGCTGCGCGCGCAGCAGCGCGTCACCGCCGAATTCGGGTTCGGGGACGAGGAGTTCCAGGCGGGCGAGGGGCGCGGCCTCCGGTTTCGGCGCGGATTTCGCGGACCGGAACGGGGTGAAGGAGTAGGCGCCTAGGTAGAAACCCTCCACGGCCGCGCCGATATCGAGACCGGACAGGGTGGTCACGGCCCGCGTGACCCCGGTCAGCGAGCGGGCGGCGACACCCGCGCTGCGGCGGATCTGCTCGGCGTCCAGATCTTCGGCGCTGCCCAGCCCGACGGCCAGGACGCTGGCGACGTTGTCCAGCCCGGCCGGTGCGGGCACCCGGATCAGCTGTTCGGCCTTACCGGTGCCGCCGACCGCGGTCACCTGATCGAGCAGCCGGGTGCGCAGGTCGGCGTCGAGCACATCGCCGAAGAGGTCCTCGGGCACCAGGACGGGCCCGTCGTCGGTGGTGGCCACACCGACGACGAGGACGTCGGTGCCGGGCTCGATGGTCTGGGTACGTGCCAATTCCGGTCCGAGCGGACGATCTGCGACAGCTGTCATGGCTTTCAGGCTATTCGGTGGCGGTCCGCTGCCGTACCGCGACACCGTCGAGAAGCATGTCCACGCCGTAGGAGAGCACTGCGCCGAAGTCGAGTTCGGGAGGCGGTACGGCCTGCGGATCGAAGACCCGGTACAGCGTGGGCCGCGCGGTCGCGTCGATGAGGTCGGCCAGGCCCGGCGGAACCGCCGCGGGATCGCCCGCCCCGCCGAACCGGTCGGTGCGCTCCGACGTCCACAGCAGGGCGAGCCCCTGTACCAGCGCCGAATAGCTCAGATAGGCCGACATCAGCTCGGTGCGCGGCAGGTCCACTTCGCCGAAGGCGGACAGCGCGCGTTCCAGGGTGTCCAGCAATCCGGGGCCGAGCGGTGGCCGTACCCGCGACAGCACCGGCAGCACCCACGGGTGCTTGCGGTAGAGCTGCCATTCGCGCTGCGCTTCGTAACGCAGGCGTGCCCGCCATCCGGACAGCTCGCGCGGCGGTGGTGGGGGAGCGTCGACCACCAGATCGACCATGGCGGCGAGCAACTGTTCGCGATCGCCGAAATACCGGTAGAGCGCCGCGGTGGCCACGCCCAGTTCCCCGGCCAGCCGGCGCATGGTGAGGCCGTCGAGGCCGGTGCGGTCGGCGAGATCCACAGCGGCCCGGGTGATCACGATCGCCGATAACCGGCGCGGCGCCGGGCGTCCGCGAACCGGGCCCGCGGTCTGCCGGGCCCGGTAGGCGCGCGCCTGACAGGAACGGGAGCAATAGATGCGGCGCCGGCCCCGGGCGGGTTGCCGTAGCTGCTCGCCGCAGCGCACACAGTGGGTCACGGATTCGATTTCAACACACGAAATACCGTGACGAAATAGTGGTTGTCCAGTGGTCAGCCGCATAAGTTCGCCTATAGGAACACCATTCACAAGGAGGCGACGTGGGTACGGAACTGGTTGTGCGGCGTGCGGACAAGAGCGATTTCGACGCATTGATGACCGCGCTCCGGGCAGCGACCCCGGACGAGGCGGTGACGGAGTGGATCATGCGCGATCACCCGATGGACCAGTTCCTCGATATCTACCTGCCGGAGATCGTCGAACGCGGTCTCGACGGCGACGAGATCTGGGTGGCGGGCGCCGGGGACGAGATCTGGGCGGTCTCGATCTGGCAGGCCGTCGATTCGGTCGACCGCTTGATCGCCGAGGCCGCCACCGCCCGCGAATATGCCGAGCGGGCGCCGGATGTGCGCCCGCTACAGCGCTCCGCCTATGTCACCGAGCTGCTGGGCAAGGAACATCCGCGGCGGTTTCCACACCGCTATCTGGAGTTGATTGTCACCGTTGCGCAGTTCCGGGGGCGCGGCGCCGGCGCGGCGATCCTGCGCAACCGCACCCGGGCGCTGGCCGCCGCGGGGATGCCGGCCTATCTGGAGGCCAGTACCGAGCGGTCGTCGCGCCTGTACGCGCGGGAGGGCTTCGTGCGTATCGGCGAAACCCTCACCCTGCCGGAAGACGGCCCGACTTTGATCCCGATGTGGTTCGAGGCCTGAGCGTTGCTTCTGTCTGTCGAGATCACCAGCACCGGGACCTGAACGCCCGGCCTGAACCGGTCGACGAGGACACCGGCACTGCAAAACCTGACCTCGGCGCGGGGCCCGCCGGCACCGGCTGCGGCCGGGATAAGCTCGCCAGGTGAGTGATGCCGGGCTGAAACAGGGACCTGTCCATGGAGTTCACGTCGAACTCGGAGCGAAATTCGCGCCGTTCGGCGGCTGGGAGATGCCGGTCTCCTATGCGGGCACCGTGGCCGAGCACACCGCGGTCCGGGAATCGGTCGGGCTGTTCGATGTGAGCCACCTCGGCAAGGCGACGGTGCGCGGGGCGGGATCGGCGGAATTCGTGAACTCCGCGCTCACCAACGATCTGGGCCGCATCGGCCCGGGTAAGGCCCAGTACACCCTGTGCTGCACCGCCGACGGGGGAGTGGTCGACGATCTGATCGCCTACTTCGTCCGCGACGACGAGATCTTCCTGGTGCCGAACGCCGCGAACACCGCCACTGTGGTGGAGCGGCTGGCGGCCGCCGCGCCGCCGGCGATCACCGTGACCGACGAGCACCGCGACTACGCCGTGTTCGCGGTGCAGGGGCCGCAGTCGACACAGGTCCTCGACGCGCTGGGACTGCCCACGGACCTGTCGTATATGGCGTTCACCGATGCCGACTGGCGCGGACAGCCCGTCCGGGTCTGCCGGACCGGCTACACCGGCGAACACGGATACGAATTGCTGCCGCGCTGGTCCGGGGCCGAGCAACTGTTCCGGGCCCTGGTCGAGCAGGTGCGAGCCGCCGAGGGCGCGGTGGCCGGGCTGGGCGCACGCGACACGTTGCGCACCGAGATGGGCTATCCGCTGCACGGGCACGAGCTCTCCACCGAGATCACGCCCGTCCAGGCCCGGGCGTCCTGGGCGGTCGGGTGGGCGAAGACCGACTTCTGGGGGAAGGCGGCGCTGGAGGCCGAACGCGCGGCCGGTGCGCGGCGCATCCTGCTCGGCCTCGAGGCGCTCGACCGCGGGATCCCGCGGGAGAACCAGACCGTGCGCCACGACGGCCGCGAGGCCGGGGTGACCACCTCGGGAACCTTCTCACCGACCAGGCAGATCGGGATCGCCCTGGCCCTGCTCGACCCGGCGATCACGCCGGGGAGCGAGGTCGAGGTCGATGTGCGCGGGCGGGCCTTGCGCTGCACCGTGGTGCGGCCGCCGTTCGTGAAACCGCGCACCAGCTGATCCGGGGCCGGGTAGCGGGGCGAAACCACCTCCCGGGATGCCGGAGAACCGACCACCGCGTATTCTGCCCGACCCCAGGACATAGACTGCTGGTCATGACCGCTGCTGCACAGTTCGCCCGTATCCCTCATCCTGCGCCCACCCCGGCGCAGCGGGTACAGGAGATTCTGGCGGCGCCCGGTTTCGGCCGGTTCTTCACCGACCATATGGTCACCATCGACTACACCGAGGCCGACGGCTGGACCAACGCCGTCGTCGAACCCTACGGTTCGCTCACCCTCGACCCGGCGACCATGGTCTTCCACTACGGGCAGGCCATCTTCGAAGGGCTCAAGGCCTACCGGCAGCCGGACGGGCAGGTCGCGTGTTTCCGGATCGACGCGAACGCGGCCCGGTTCCGCCGTTCCGCGCGCCGGATGGCGATGGCCGAACTACCCGAGGAACTGTTCATCGAATCGGTGCGCCAGCTGCTCGAGGTCGACTCGGCCTGGGTGCCCGCCGCCGGCGGCGAGGAATCGCTGTACCTGCGGCCGTTCATGTTCGCCACCGAATCGGGTCTGGGCGTGAAACCCGCTTCCGCGTACAAGTATCTGGTGCTGGGCTCGCCCGCCGGGGCCTACTTCCCGCGCGGCGTGAAACCGGTGCGGGTGTGGCTGTCCACCGAATACGTGCGCGCCGCCCCCGGCGGTACCGGTGAGGCGAAGGTCGCCGGGAACTACGCGGCCTCGCTGCTCGCCCAGGCCGAGGCCACGGCCAAGGGCTGTGATCAGGTGGTGTGGCTGGATGCCGTCGAACGCCGCTACGTCGAGGAGATGGGGACCAACAACCTGTTCTTCGTGTACGGCTCCGGTGCCGATGCCCAGCTGGTGACCCCCGAACTGTCCGGGTCGCTGCTGCCGGGCATCACCCGCGATTCGCTGCTCACCTTGGCCGCCGATTCCGGCTATCCGGTCACCGAACGCAAGATCTCGGTGGAGGATTGGCGCGCGGGCGCGGATTCCGGGGAGATCACCGAGGTTTTCGCGTGCGGTACCGCGGCCGTGATCACCCCGGTCGGCTCGGTCTGCGGGCCGGACGGCGAATTCGCGATCGGCGGCGGCGAACCCGGCGAGGTGACCATGGCGCTACGCGATACCCTCACCGGAATCCAGCGCGGCACGTTCGCCGATGTGCACCAGTGGATGCGGGTGCTCTGACTCCGCGATACCACCCGTGCCCACCGGGTACCGGATGGGTGTCCGGTACCCGGAGGGCGGGTCAGCCCGGCATGAGAGCGTGCCATTCGGCCAGTGACCGCGGGCGCAGCACGTAGTTGTTGTCGCGGATCGAGTCCAGCGAGGCATGCGGGTCCGCGGAATACCAATGCCCCGGGTACACCTCCGGGTTGATCGGCATATCCGCCAGGGACCGCAGGCTCGCGAACATGGCCGCGGAATCGCCGCCCGGGAAATCGGTGCGACCGCAGCCGTCGATGAACAGGGTGTCCCCGGCGATGAGTTTGTCGTCCACGAGGAAGCACTGGCTACCGGGCGTATGCCCCGGAGTGTGCAGGAATTCGATATCGAAGACGCCGACACCCAATTTGTCGCCGTGCCCGTGTCCGGTCAGTTCGCTGGGCGCGATCCCGGTGACATTCGCCACCCAGGATTTCTCCTCGTCGTTCACATGAACCGGGACGGTGGCCTCTTCGAGCAGTTCCTTCACGCCGCGCAGCGTGAAACCCATCATCGAGCCGCCGATATGGTCGGGGTGATGGTGGGTGACCAGTACCCCGGACAGTTTCAGCCCGTCGTTCTCGGCGATACCGGCCAGATCGCCCGCGGCGTAGGCCGGATCCACGACGACGCATTCACCGGTGTCCCGGTCGCCGATCAGATAGGCGAAATTACGCATCTGTGTGGCGATCGGGTCGCCCACGGCGAAATCCCGGCCGGCCAGCAGTTGACGGAAGTAGAGGCGCTCGGCTGACATACCTCCCACCTTATGGGCAGTGACGCGGCGGTGAGACGCTGCGTTCGCAATATTGAGGCGGGTGACATCAGAGCCTGCCGGCATTGTGGCGCACCACGTGTCTGGGCCACCTGTCCCCGCGTGCCGGAACCGCACGGGAACCGCAGCGGCCATCCTTCGTCGCGATCGACTCGCGGCAATCTCGCAAGTCCCCGGGCCGGCCGTGGGACCGCCGTTCGGCGGCGCTGTGCTGGGCCGAGCATCGCCCGCACCCGGGCGCCTCCGATCAAAGGACGCCGGCGTAGTCGTGTAGCGCTGTTTCAGACAGCATTCGCCACAGCAGCGAACCCCAACGCCGACAATGCCGTGGTGAGTTCGACGGCGCCGCCGAGCAGATCGCCGGAGAGCCCACCGAACCGGCGGACCCCGTGATCGGCCAGCCGTACCGCCACCAGCAGCGCGAGCACCGCGATCAACGGCCCGGACCACGCGAGCCCGGGCACCGCGAAAACCGATACCGCGGCAGCCACCATGCCCCATACCGCGACCGTGACCCGCGACTGTGTCCCCGCGACAAGCGCGCCGAACCGGGTATCGGGTGCGGGTTCGATACCGCGGCGGCACGCGGCCACCACCGCGACCCGGCCCAGCGCCACCGCCACGACCACCGCATACCAGTTCCCGGATGCGGCGAGGGTGGTGAACGCACCGGCCTGGATACCGGCGGCCGCGACGATGGCGGCCACCCCGAACGGTCCGGCGCCGCCGCTCTTCATGACCTCGCGCGCGCGCTCCGGCGGACCGTACACACCGAGGCCGTCGAAGGTATCGGCCAACCCGTCCAGATGCATACCCCGGGTCAGCAGCGCCAGTACCGCAACCGCGGCGAACCCGGCCGCCGCACCCGCCGGTTCCAGTAGCCACAGCACGGCCGCCGCCGCGAGCCCGAGCGCGAGTCCGGCAACCGGTGCCAGCGCGATCGCCCGGGCAGCCGCGCGGCGGTCGACCTCGTCCGGGCCGCGGACGGGTAGGACGGTGAGCCAGGAGAAGGCGAGCCGCAGACTCAGCACGGCGCAGTCTCCGTGAGGGGCGCAGTCACTTCCGCATATCGATGGCAGCGGCGCCGGCTGTACCGGAGGGGGTATCGACCGGCCCGGAGGGGGCGGCGGCCGTGCTGACCCCGGCGTCGGCGAAGGTCGCCATCTCGGCGAGTACCGCCACGGCCGAACGCAGCACGGGCAGCGCGGTGAGTGCGCCGGAACCCTCACCGAGCCGCATCTCGAGGCCGAGGATCGGGTCGAGTTTCAGTTTTGTCAGCGCGGCGGTATGCGCGGGTTCGGTGGAGCGGTGCGCGGCCACCCACCAGGCCGACGCTCCTTCCGCGAGATCCTCGGCCACCAGGGCCGCGGCCGCGACGATCACCCCGTCGAGCAGGACCGGCGTGCGCCGGGCCGCCGCCTGGGCGAGGAAACCGGTCATCGCCGCGATATCGGCGCCGCCGGCCACCCGCAGCAATTCGACCCCGTCACGAGCGACCGGCCGGGCCCGCCACATGGCGTCGCGGACAGCCGCGACCTTGCGCATCCAGCCGTGATCGTCGACGCCGGTACCACGGCCGACCGCCTTCACCGGTTCGGTACCGGTGAGGGTCGCGATCAGCACCGTGGCCGGTGTCGTGTTGCCGATCCCCATATCGCCGGCGACCAGCAGATCGGCGCCCGCATCGATCTCCTCGTCCGCGATGGCCCGGCCCGCGGCGAGCGCGGCCGTGACCTCCGCGATGGTCAGCGCATCCGCCCGATCGATGGCGCCGCTGGACCGGCGGATCTTGTGCGCGCTGACCGCCGGGTCGGTCTCGCTCGCGACCGCGATATCCACCACCCGCACGCCGGCATCGGCCACCCGGGCCAGCGCGTTCACCGCCGCCCCACCCGCCTGGAAATTGGCCACCATCTGCGCGGTGACCTCGGTGGGGAACGCCGAGACACCGTGCGCGGCCACCCCGTGATCACCCGCGAACACCACCACCCGGGCCCGCTCGAACTGCCGCGGCGGGCACACCCCCTGGCAGGCGGCGACCCAGTTGCCCAGTTCCTCCAGCCGCCCCAGCGACCCCGGCGGTTTGGTCAGCGACGCCTGCCGCTGCTCGGCCGCCGCGCGGGCACCGGCATCCGGCGGAGCAACGGGCGCGAATCCCTCTGACACTGGTGGAGCCTTCCGGTCGGGTAGCTGGCACGCCGGGGCGCCGCACCGGGGACCGTGGCCGGGCCCCGACCGCGGCGGCCGGTCTCCCGACAATATTGCCCGCCCGTCCCGGGAACCGCGCGAGGCACCCGCCTGTCGGCGATCGTCCGACGGTCGGCACACCGGACCGGTCCCGGACTCCTGACCGGGCGGCTGTCGCGGAAGCGGTTCCGCAGGGACCGTACGTCGCGCCCCGTCGCGAACCCGGCGTGATAGGGACGCGCCGTTGCGGCCGGCCGGTGGTTCCGCGAGACCGAACACGCCCGGTCACGGCCGACAGATCAGTGCTGAGCAGACGGAACGAGTGAACCTTGGTGCACCGCGAGGCTCAGCGTGTCAGCCCGCGCTCCGGGATCGCAGCGCGGGAACACCCGGCCCGGTCAGGTCGGCGCAGTAGTCGGTGCGGCCGGCAAGCGCCATGACCAGTGCCAGTGTGCTGCCCCGGACCTCCGGACCCGTGCCGATATCGAACGGCCCGTCGGTGGCGACGAGGTGCAGGCCCTCGCGCACCGTGCGACCGGCCACCGTGAAATCGCGTTCGGCGAAGAATCGGGCGACCTCGGTGACGGCGGCGAGATCCGGTCCCCCGGACAGCCCGAGGGGCCGGCGGATGTCCTGGCCGTGCACCACGACCTCACCCAGCCACGCGGGGGTATGGCCGGAAGGAGCGGTTGTATCCGTGACCACTGCCCGGAAGCGGGCCAGCGTCTCGTCGGGACCTGCCCCGCGGTACTCCAGCATCCGCCGCTGATTGTGCACGCCGGCATCGAAACGCGCGCCTGCCATACTGCGAATCCACCGCCACCGGCCGATACTCGCAGCGGCAGTGAGATGTGCGACGACTTCTTCGACCGTCCACTGCCCGCACAAGGACCGGGCGGCCCACTGATCCGGTGTCAGCGCGGCGAGTTCCTCGGCCAGTGCGGCCCGTTCCCGATGGATTGCGGCCCAGACCTCGGCTCGCGGCATGTTCTGCACGCCGATATGGAAACACGGGCCTGTGACACATAGGCACCGGGCGAAGCCTGCCCAGACCGTACTGCTGCGGGACCGTGCTCTGCCGGGCTTACTTCAAGCGCATCGGCAGTCCGGCGACGACGAAGTAGGCGTCGTCGCAGACCTGGGCGAGGCGTTGGTTCAGCGCGCCGATCTCGTCGCGGAAGAGGCGGCCGGAGCGCGTCGCGGGGATGACGCCGAGCCCGACCTCCGGGGTCACCAGCACCAATCGGCCCGCATACTGCGCGACGGCCGACACCAACGCGTCCATATCAGGGGTGATCGTGCCGCGGGGCGCGTCCCAGGCCGCGCGGGCGTCGAGGCGGGCGGTGAGCCAGGTGCCGATATCGTCGACGAGAGTGGGCTCGGGGTAAGTATCACGCAGCGCTGTTGCCGGATCGGCGCCGTCGAGCACCGTCCAGCCGGCGGGGCGGCGGGCGCGGTGCGCGGCGATCCGGGCGGCGAAATCGGTATCGGCCGGGTCGGGGATCGCGGTGGCCACATAGCGGACCGGACCCGTGCCGGCCAGGGATTCGGCGTAGGCGGATTTCCCCGATCGGGCGCCACCGAGCACCAGTGTGCGCCAACGGCCACCGGACGGGCGCGCCGCGGGAGCGGGGTGCGACACCGGCCGGTCAGATGGCGTCGCCGGGACCGACGCGCGGTTTCGGCGCCCGCATCTTGCGCATCTGCGAGGCACGCACGAACGCGTACCAGCCCAGCCGGTAACCGGTATCGGTGCTCTTGGGGAAACGTTCCCGGACCCGCCGGTTCACGATCCGGCCGAGCAGGAAACCCTCGGCGATCATGAACGCCATCATCACGAGCATCGCCAGAGTGACGATGGACTGCCATGCCGGGGCGGCGAACATCGACAGAATCAGCAGGAGTGCCATCGGCATGAACAACCCGACCAGGTTGCGGCGGGCGTCGACGATATCGCGCACGTAGGCGCGGAGTTCCCCCTGGTCGCGTGGCAGCAGGTACTTGTCCTCGCCGGCGAGCATCCGGGCTCGGCGGTCCTGCGCGGCGGCTCGGCGTTCCGCGGCCGCGGCCTTGCGGTCCGCCTTGTTGCCGCGGGCCTCCTTGCGGCGGGCGCGGGCTTCCTTCGCGGTCATCGGCGGTGGTGCGATGGGGCCGCGGCGGCGGCCCTCGGCTTCGCGCCGGCTCGGCGTCGGCCGGCCTTTACCCGCGGTGGGGGTGGCTTTCGCCGGTGCCGCGTCGGCCTCGGTGGCGGTCGCGGCCCGCGAGCTGTCGGCGGGTACGTCGGTACCGCTGGACTCACCGCGTCGGAACAACTTCACGGTTACCAGGCTAATCGGTCGGCTGACCGGCCCGGAAGCCGGGCGGTAGCCGGGTGGGAACGGTCACCGCCCGGCCCCGGTCGTGGCGGCCCTCACGGGCGACGGGTCCGGATACGAATCCAGAACGGACCCGGGTGCTGTGGCGGGCGGGGCCGGAGATGGCAAGATGGGGAATAGCAGCCCGTCCGAGGGTGTTGACCCCTGAACCGTGCGCTGTTCACGGACCGACCACGCTGTCCATAGGAGAGTTCATGACTGTGCAGAACGAGACCGCCACCGAAACCCACGGCGTGAAACTGACCGATACCGCCGCGAGTAAGGCCAAGGCGCTGCTCGATCAGGAGGGCCGCGACGATCTCGCGCTGCGGATCGCGGTACAGCCGGGCGGTTGCGCCGGGCTGCGCTACCAGCTCTTCTTCGACGACCGCACCCTCGACGGCGATCTGACCGCCGATTTCGGCGGCGTCACGCTGACCGTCGACCGGATGAGCGCCCCGTATGTGCAGGGTGCCGCCATCGACTTCGTCGACACGATCGAGAAGCAGGGTTTCACCATCGACAACCCGAACGCCACCGGTTCCTGCGCCTGCGGCGATTCCTTCAACTAATTTTTGCGGCGCCTTCGGCGCCGCGGGTTTCGGCCCTTGGACGGGCCGAAACCTTTCAGGGCCTCGTAAGACTCGGCGGTGCCGTTGGGCACCTTCGGGTCACCGGCCGAACCCGTAGTGCGGGCGCCGCGCTCCTCGGCCACCCGACGTCGACCTGGCGGTTGACGGGCGACGCCAACGCCCAGCCGCGCCGATGTCACGCCCTGGCTGGTGTGTCAGCGTGATGAATCGATATCTTCGTCGACGGCTTGACAGTGCTGCCCCTCGCCGGCCTGGTCAACCCGGATTGCGGGCCGGAGCCGAGTGTTGCCCGCCGTGGCGCGGCATAAACACTGTTTACGACACGTAGTCGTAGGCCCATCCAATTGATACGGTAATTCAGCGGGGGCAAGGCCCCGTTCACTTTCTGTTCGCGCTGATTCCGAAGGGGCCCACTTACGTGTCCATAGCTGTATCCGCGTCCGTCGCGACCGACCATCTCATGCGTTTCCCCGGCCGCTTCGCCGACGCACTGCTGCCCGATCAGCTCGAGCATGTCTCGCTGAGTTTCCTCGTCGACGATCTGGTCGTCCGGCGAGGCGGCGTGGGCGGCAATATCGCCTACGCCATGGGTCTACTCGGCCGTACACCGCTGCTGATCGGCGCGGTGGGCCGCGATTTCGACGACTACCGCACCTGGCTCGAGGGCAGCGGTGTCGACTGTTCGGCGGTCCGGGTCTCCGAGACCGCGCATACCGCGCGCTTCGTCTGCACCACCGACGAGGATATGGCCCAGATCGCCTCCTTCTATCCGGGGGCGATGAGTGAGGCCAGTGATATCTCGCTGACCGCGCTGGCCGAACAGCGCACTCTCGACCTGGTGCTGATCGGCGCGAACGATCCCGAGGCCATGCTGCGGCACACCGCCGAATGCCGCGAACTGCACGTCCCCTTCGCCGCGGACCCCTCCCAGCAGTTGGCCCGCCTCGACGGCGACCAGGCCGTCCAGCTCATCGAGGGCTGCACCTACCTGTTCACCAACGAATACGAATGGGGCCTGCTCAAGCAGAAGACCGGTCTCACCGAGGAGGAGATCGCCGCCCGGGTCGGGGTGCGGGTCACCACCCTCGGTAAGGACGGCGTGCTGGTGGTCGATACCGACGGCACCGAGGTGCGGGTCGAGGCGGTACCGGAGACCGCCAAGGTCGATCCGACCGGCGTCGGCGATGCCTTCCGGGCGGGTTTCCTCACCGGTCACACCTCGGGCCTGAGCCTGCAGCGCTCGGCCCAGCTCGGCTCGCTGATCGCGGTACTGGTGCTGGAAACCGTCGGCACCCAGGAATGGACGCTGGACGCCGACGCCGCCCTGAAACGGCTCGGCGAGGCCTACGGCGCCGAGGCCGCCGCGGAGCTCGAACCGCTGCTGCGCTGAGCTGTACCGTCCGCCGCGCCTGGCTCATAAGGAGAGCGGGTGGCAGTCGGCCGCGGTCTTCTGCCGGCCTGGTGGCGATGGGTGTGGACACCCGTACGAGGACGTACGGCAACAGATCCGCCGACCCGGTCGGCAGGCGGTGGTTTTCGACCGAACGGAGGTTCGTGAGACCCGCACCCGAAGACCGGGAACCGGCGCCGGGGCGAGGGCGGCGAGTGTAGTAAGTACCTCCGTACCGGGCGGCTCGTATCCGTCCGCGCGGTCCTTCGACGCAGTTGCTCCGGAGCCCCGCTCGTTCATCGAGCGGGGCTTTCGTGGTTTCCGGCCGAGTGGTGCCTGCTAGACCTGCACCGGGTAGGTGGGCTCGGCGATCTCCGGTTTGATGCGGTCCTCGACGAAGATCCCGTGCCAGATCATGAACACCAGCAGCGTCCACAACCGGCGGCTGTGATCGCCGTTCCCGGCGCGGTGGGCGTCGAGCATCGCCATCACGGCCGCCTTGTCGAGCAGGTGGTCGGTCTGCGATTCGGTGATCTGCTGCCGGGCCCAGTCGTAGAGCTCGGTACCGCGCAGCCAGTGCCGCAGCGGCACCGGGAACCCGAGCTTCGCGCGGTGCAGCACATGCCCGGGGACGATGCCCTCGAGCGCCTGCCGCAGCGCGTACTTCGTGGTCTCCTTGGTGATCTTCTGTTTCAGCGGGATCTGTTCGGCGACCCGGAACACCTCGTTGTCCAGGAACGGCACCCGCAGCTCCAGCGAGTTCGCCATGGTGATCTTGTCGGCCTTGACCAGGATGTCACCGCGCAACCAGGTGAACAGGTCGAGATGCTGCATCCGCGTCACCGGATCCCAGCCCGCGGACTGGTCATAGATCGGGGCGGTGACGTCCTGGTGGGTCCATTCCGGGCGGAACTCCCGTAGCACCGACCGCAGCTGGGCGTCGCTGAAACTGCGGGCGTTGCCGTAATAGCGCTGTTCCAGGGTGAGCGATCCGCGATGCAGCAGGCTCTTGCCGCGTGTGCCCTCCGGGATCAGATCGGACACCTTGCCGGCCAGCCGGCGCAGCCCGCCCGGCAGTTTGTCGAACGCGGCCAGCGACAGCGGTTCCCGGTAGATGGTGTAGCCGCCGAACAGTTCGTCGGCGCCCTCGCCGGACAGCACCACCTTGACGTGCTTACGGGCCTCCTTGGCCACGAAATACAGCGGTACCAGCGCCGGATCGGCCACCGGGTCGTCGAGGTACCAGACGATCTCCGGGATCGCGGCCGCGAACTCGGCAGGGGAGACCACCTTGACGATATGCCGGGCCCCGATCGCGGCGGCGCTCTCGGCGGCCACATCGACCTCGGAATAGCCCTCACGTTCGAAACCCGTCGTGAAGGTGATGAGGTTCGGGTTGTGCCGCATGGCCAGCGCCGCGATGGCGGTGGAATCGATACCACCGGACAGGAACGAGCCGACGGTGACATCGGCGCGCATATGTTTGGCGACCGAATCCTCGAGCGCGGCCGCGATTTCGGAGTACCGGGCGGCCTCGTTGCCCGCCGCGAACGGGCGGACGCCGAACTTCGGGACGAAGTAACGGGTCGCCACGGGCCGCTCGCCCGGCCGCACGACCGCGTAACTGCCCGATTCCAGCCGCCGGATACCGGCATGCAGGGTTTCCGGTTCCGGAACGTACTGCAGCACGGTGTAGTGCTCGAGCGCGCGATGGTCGAGCGATTCGTCGAGCCCGAGATCGGGCAGCAGTTCCAGCAGGCTCTTCTTCTCGCTGCCGAACGCCGTACCACCGGGCCCGGTGGCCAGGAACAGCGGTTTGATACCGAAAGGGTCGCGGGCGAGGAACAGTTCCCGGCTGCGCGAATCCCAGATCGCGAAGGCGAACATCCCGCGCAACCGGCGCACCGCATCGGGACCCCAGTAGTGGAACGCCGCCACGATGGCCTCGCCGTCGCCCTCGGTGGCGAACATGGGCTGCTCGCCGAACTCGGCCGCGTGGTCGCGGGCCAGTTCTTCGCGCAGCTCCAGATAGTTGTAGATCTCGCCGTTGAAGGTGAGCGCGTAGCGCCCGGGGTCGTCGGCCGGCCCCCAGCGCAGCGGCTGATGCGAATGTTCGATATCGATGATCGAGAGCCGATTGAAGCCGAAGATCAACTGGTCGTCGTGCCAGGTGCCGCGCTCATCCGGCCCCCGGTGCCGTACACAGTGCAGGGCGTCGTACACCCGTTCCACTGTTTCCGGCGCTGCGGTATCGGACGTCAGAAATCCGAGCAGTCCACACACTGCGACGCTGACCTCGTTTCCTCTGGTCGGGGGTCCGCGCCGAGGGATGCGGGCGCGGCGGGCGAAATCTAGTGTCCGAGTATGCCGCACGCCCGGTTCTCCCGTGCGATACACCTCCGTTCTGCGGCTACGCTGTCGCGCGGAGTGTCGAAGCCGACCCGACGGCGTACCGGGCGCGTGTTTGGTCTACGCTGCGTAGTACTCGGACTGTTCCGGGTGGTGCCGCGTGGTGCGCGGAGCCCCTGGAAGGCCCGATGAGCTGTTTGTCTGTATCACCGGAGGCGTCCCGCCACCGTGGATGCGATGTCGGAATGTGTGGCGACCAGGAAGGCGTGAGCGTGGCGCACAAGGCGAGCGACGAGATCGGGGCACGGCCTGCCCGGCGGCGGGGTAGTGTCCTGCGGCGGGCCGGACTGGCGGTATCCCTCGGGATCACCGCGATGCTCGTCTCCGGCTGCTCGATCGACAATGTGTGGTTGCGGTTCGGCTGGCCCTCGGGTGTCACCCCGCAGGCGCACCGGATGCGGGAACTGTGGACGTGGTCGGTCGTGGCCGCCCTGATCATGGGCGTGCTGGTCTGGGGTCTGACCTTCTGGACCATCATTTTCCACCGCAAGAAGAAGAACTCGCCGGAGTTCCCGCGGCAGACCGGCTACAACGTGCCGCTCGAACTCAGCTACACGGCGATCCCCTTCGTCATCATCGCGGTGCTGTTCTACTTCACCGTGGTCGTGCAGAACTACGTGCACGAGAAGGTCGACAACCCCGATGTGGTCGTCGACGTGACCGCTTTCCAGTGGAACTGGAAGTTCGGTTACCGCGAGGTCGACCTGAAGAACGGCTTCACCTACAACGGTGTCGACACCGTGCGTGAGGACGCCAACCAGGAGCAACTGCAGGAATACGCCGAGCGGACCAACGAGGACGGCCATGAGCAGCCGGGCCCGGTGCACGGCCGCCCGGAGAACGACATCCTGTCGTTCCTGCACTACAACAAGATCGAAACGGTCGGTACCAGCACCGAGGTGCCCATCCTGGTGCTGCCCACCGGCAAGGTGATCGAGTTCCAGCTCGCCGCCGCCGACGTGATCCACGCGTTCTGGGTTCCGGAGTTCCTGTTCAAGCGGGACGTGATGCCGAACCCGAAGGAGAACAACTCCGACAACGTCTTCCAGATCAGCGAGATCGACCGTGAAGGCGCGTTCGTGGGCCGTTGCGCGGAGATGTGCGGCACCTTCCACTCGATGATGAACTTCGAGGTCCGGGCGGTGACTCCGGAGAAGTTCCAGAGCTACATCCAGGCCCGGGAATCCGGTATGACCAACGCCGCGGCGCTGGAATCCATCGGCGAATCGCCGGTGGCCACCTCCACGCAGCCGTTCAACACCGATCGCACGGTCAAAACCGATACCACCGAGAGCAAGTGAGGACTGATCTCCGATGAGGATCGAAGCACGATTGTTCGAACTGCTCACGGTGTTCTTCATCATCGTGGGTGTCATCTACGGCTTCTTCACCGCGCAATCGCGCACCGGTATCGAATGGGCCGGCACCACGGCGATCGTCCTGACCGCCGGCCTGTCGCTGATCATCGGCACCTACTTCCGTTTCGTGGCCCGCCGCCTCGACCTGCGGCCCGAGGACTACGAGGACGCGGAAATCGTGGACGGCGCGGGCGACCTCGGGTTCTTCTCGCCCGGTAGCCCCTGGCCGATCCTGCTCGCCGGCGCCGCCTCGGTCACCGCCCTGGGCTTCGCCTTCTTCGAGCCCTGGCTGCTCGGCCTCGGTGTGATCCTGATCCTGGTAGCCGCCGGCGGTCTGGTCTTCGAGTACTACCTCGGCCCCGAGAAGCACTGAGTTCAAGCGCCGGCAACCGGCGCAAGAGCGAAAAACCCCGCTGCCCGAATGGACAGCGGGGTTTTCGCGTTCGGGCGCTTACGCCTGCGGGAGGCCGGACGCTCCGGACTGTCGGTACCCCGCCGCCGAGCCGGGCCGGTCTGCGGCCGACAAAACCTTGCCGGACCGTTCACCTTCCCTGGGTGGGGCCCGCGCCGCCGGAAATCTCCCGAGAACGTCAATCCACCGATTCGTACCTGATGCTGTTCTCCGACCGGCAGATCTCGTCGATACCGGTCACGATATCCCGCAGCTGCTCCGAGGGCAGGGAGTGCGGTCGCAGCCGGCAGGTGAAAGTGATCAGCCCGTGGTCGGCCGCAGGCAGGCTGTGGGCCGAGGATTCGGCGCGCAGATAGTCCGACCGCACCCCGTAGGTCATGGCGGAGATGACGGTGAAGCAGCCGGTCCGTTCCCGGTGCCCGCTGAACAGGTCGTGCAGGCGGTAGAAGACCGACGTGTAGTTCGACAGGGGGGCGAAAACCCCGACCCGGTAGGCGGGCCCGCGTTCCGACGAGCTGATCACCGTATCGGCGAGGTATTCGGCATCCCGCAGTGTCAGCACCTTGGGGGTGAACATCACCGCGCCCGCCGCCGCGTTGCGGACCGGCATACCGGCCTTACCGCTGCTGGCCGAGGCGATGGCGCCGAGCGATTTGCGGGCCCGGCTGCCGACCTCGCGGCGGGCGCGCAGGGAACGGGTGGGGGCGGTGGGGTAGAGGCTCGACCACTGGCCGAATCGGACCGTGCCCAGCTGCACCTGTCCGGCGCCCACCGGGCGGGTCACCTTGAGCGGCGCCGTATCCACCCAGCGGCCTACCTGCAGGACGGCGTCGCGGGGGGTGGCGACCTCGCTGTAGGCGTAGTCGAGGAAACTGTCGAAATCCAGGAAGCGGTGCGAATCGGCGGACAGCCAGGTGTTGTCCTTGTCGACCTCGACCGCGTCGAGGGTGAGTGCGGTGATGATGCCCGCCCGGCCGCCCGCACCGAGGATGCGATGGAAACGTTCGGTGTGATGGGTGCGCCCGCAGGTCCCGATCCGGCCGTCGGTATCCACGTACTCCAGGTCCACGATCCGGTCGATGAACAACCCGTACCGGTGGGACGCGGTGCTGACGCCGCCGACCGAGGCGAAACCGCCGGCGGTGATATCGCGGTGATCACCGACGACCGGTAGGCCCAGTCCGTGCGCGGCCAGGCGGCGGTCGATATCGGACAGCCGGGCTCCTGCCTGGACCCGAACGGTGCGGCGGCCGAGGTTGAGATCGACGATGGCGTTCATCCGACGCAGCGAGACCACGGCCTGTTGATCCGGCAGGGTGAGGCCGTCGGTGGCGGGATCGCCGCCGTGAACGGTGAGCGGCCTGGCGTGATTCCGGGAATTCCGCACGGTGCGAACGACATCCGCGGTGTCGCGAGGCAGGTACTCGGCGGGGGAAACGATGTGCGGCGTGCTCATGGCACGAAAGCTAACCACAGCGCGGCGGCCGCGGCGATATCGAATCACAGATCTGCTCCCGCCTGCCTGTCGAATGGACCGTGACCTGTGGGTTTACCCCGCTCTCGACCGGGGCGGGGGAAGACCGCGGACGGTGCCGGGCCATTCGTGCGATGTCCAGGGGGATTTCGCTGCCCGGACCGGCCGTGCGAGGTGAGTCTCCCGCGCCCGGGTCGACGGTAGGTGAACGTCTACCGCCGACCCGGACAACTCCGGTGTACCGGCGTGGCGAATCCGTCAGCGGGCCAGCAGATGCAATCGCTGCCCGATCACCTCGACCCAGTTCACCTGCTCGAAGGTCGCGAAATCAACTCGGATCGCGTCCTGTACGTCGCGGCCCGGTGCGAACATCATGGCGCGTTTGTCGGCTTCCAGGACGACATACATGCCCTGCGGGTCGGCGAGGAAGGTCACCTCGAGCTGGTTCAGGCCCGGAAAGCGCGGTGAGGGGCCGAATTCGATTTCCTGGAAGAACGGCAGCCGCTGCGGGATCCGGTCCACGCGGCCCGCCTCGACATCGGCGTGCCGGAGCCCGAATCCCCAGGACTCGACGGCCGCGAGCAGCACATGCTGTGGCGGGAGGGCACCGATACCGAGGGGATCGGTATCGGCGGCGTCGAATCCGCCGTCCACATCGACCCGGGTGCGGACCGCCACCGCGGTCCCGTGCAAATGCCGGCCGTTGTAGAAGGTGATCGGCGTTTCCCACGGCGCGAGCAGTTCGAACCGGCCCTCGAGCGGATGCCCGGGATGCAGTTCGAACGGGCCGAATACGGGATGCTGTGCGAACGCCATATCGATCAGCTGTTCCCGGTCGTCGTATTCGCGTTCGGCCCGCGTGATCAGCTCCACCGAGACTCCGTTGATCCGCACCGGCCGGTCCTGGCAGCGCATCCGGATCACCCCCTGTACCGGCTGCCCCGGCTGTACGCCCGGTGTGAAGAGTTCCGTCTCCACCTCCGTGGAGTTGGTGCCGAGCGCGCCCAGCAGAGTTTTGAACATCCGATTCGTCTCCCTTCGCCCCCGCCCGCGAATCCGTTCCTCGCCCCGGGGCTGTCGAATCAACAGCGTAGATCGGATCGCCTGTTCGTGTCGGAGGGTGCCGGTAGGGTTGTCATCGGCCTTGGGCTCCTGGGGAATCCGGCCTCGATGGGGTGGGATGGAGGTTCCGTGTCGAATATCGAGCAACGAATCGACTGGGCGGTCGAATGGCTGCACCGCAGCCAGGCCAGCGTCCGTAACGGAGGCGCCGGCTGGGGTTGGCTGTCCGATGTGCTGCCCAATCCACAGAACACCGCGGAGGTCGTGGTGGCGCTGACAGCGGCCCGTCGGCCGATACCGCGGCTGGACGAAGTGCGCACGCTGGTGCGCCGCGATGTCGTGGATACCGACAGCGGGGAATGGGTTTTCCGGTCGCCGATCGATCTGTCGTGGCGGTTGCGGGCACTGGGGTGCCTGGGGGTACCGCCCACCGATCCCGCGGTCGAGCAGTGCCTGCGGGAGCTGTACGCCGCCCGCGATACCGGTACCCGGGGATGGCGGTTGTCCGAAACTGTGGGACCCATTTCGCTCACGGCCACCACGGCCGCCCTGCACGCGCTGGCAGGTCTGGCCGATACCGACGAAACCGCGGCCGAGGCGCTGCTGCAAGGCACCTCGCTGGTGGTCTCGATGATGCTCGACGACGATCCCCGCGCCCAGCCCATCTATGCGTGCGCACATGTCGCGCGGCTGCTCGCCCGGCCGGAAATCGCGGCGGTAGGCGGGAAACGGGTCGAGAAGGTCCGCGAGCTCACCGTGCGGCGCATGCTGTACGCCCTGCGGGACGGTACGGCGGGCGCCGAGGAAGAATCCTTCCGGGAAGGCCTGATGGCCTCCACCTGGCGTCATCTCGGTCTGCACCTCGCTGTCGGCGCCGTGGTCACCGCCGACGAACGCGCCGTCTTCGATCCGGGCGTGCGTCGTGGCCTGGTGGAATTGCTGGAATTACAGGAGACACAGGAGCGATCGGCCGTCTGTGGCGGATTCCGTACCTCCTCCGGCGGATTCATCACCTCGTTCGCGACCGTGCAGGGTCTCGAGGCGATGCTCGCGGTCCAGCGGGTGGTGAACGAACGGGTCAACCCGGCGGTGATCTTCGACCTGATCTGCCGGGAACAGGGCGCACACCCGCGGGACGCGCAGCAGGTCGTCGGGCACCGAGGCCGCACGGTGCTGATGAACAGTTACGCCGGCGGGCTCACGCTGGCCGCCGCGGCGCCCGCCGGGCTCACGATCGCCCTGCTGGCCGTATTCTTCGCGCCGGACCTCGGAGTGGTCGCGAGCCGCGCACTGGTCGTCTGGGGCACGTTCTTCATCGCACTCGGCACCTACACCGGGATCGCGACCCGGTTGCCCTCGGTACCGAAAGGGCGGACGGCGGCCGCGGTGTTCGCGGCCTACACCGCGGTCATCCTGCCCGTCGTAACCTTCCTGCTCTCGTGAGGGTCTCCTGGCGCGGTCCGGCACTGCTCGGCGTGGCCACGAGCCTGTGGGGCCTGTCGAGCGCGGGTATCGCCGCCGTGGGCGCCCCGGGAATCGCGGCGGCCCCTGTCGCCGCCGGCGGGGCCGTGGCGCTGCTGGGGTTCGCGGTGGCCCGCGGCGCACATCCGTGGCGGGAACTGCGGAACGCGCCGGGGCTGTTCCTGCGGCTCGGGGTGCTCGAGGTGCTGAACCTGGTGTCGTATGTCGCCGCGCTGCATATCGGACCGCTACCGGTGGTGGTCGCACTCCATCTCACCTCGCCGGTGCTGCTGATCATCGTCCGGATCGTCCGGGGCCGGCGGGCGATCACCCTGGTGCTGGTAGCGGAACTGGTGGCGATCGGCGCGGCGATCTGGCTGGTCGCCGGGTACCGGCCGGCGGATACCGCCCTCGGGCCGGCCCTGGTGGGCTGCGCACTGGCACTGATCAGCGCGGGTTGTGTGGCCGGGTTGATCACGCTGGTGGTCCGGGAGTCGCGGAGCCGGGCCGGTGTATCGGCGGCGGGGTTGCAGCTACTGGCCGCGGCGGTACTGGCCGCCCCACTGCTCGGTGTGGCGATGCTCTTCGGCGAAGGACCCACGGCAGGGCAGGCGGCCGCGCTCGCGGTGCTCGGTGCGCTACTGCTCGGGCCCGGTTTCGCCTGCTACTGGCTGGCGCTGCGGGAACTCGACGAGGTCACCACAGGATTGATCGGGCTCAACGAGGCCGTGGTGGCGACCCTCGCCGGCGCGGTCCTGGTGGGCTCCGAGATCACCGTGGCGACCCTGATGGCTGGAGTCCTCGTCCTCGGGGCCGTGGGACTGGAACTGGGTAGCCCGGCTCGTGCTCGTGCGCCGTCTTGACGAATGCGGCGCAGGCGGCGAAGTCCTTATCACCGGTCTCGGTCTCCACACCGCTGTTCACATCCACCCCGAACGGGCGTACCGCCTCGATCGCCTCGTCCACATTGTCGGCGGTCAAACCGCCGGCGAGGATCACCGGCCGGCCGATCAGCGCCAGTTCGCGCACGATCCGGGCGCTGACCGCCCAATCGTGGGTGCGGCCGGTACCGCCGAGCCGGTCGGTGGTGCGGGAGTCGAGCAGAACGGCATCGCAGTCCGCGGCGACGTCCAGAGCACGGGCCACGGCATCGGCCCCGGTGACATGGACCGCGCGAACGATCGTCCGGCCGCGCGCCGCGGCGTGCACCGCCCGCAGTGTGGGCGTATCGACCAGGCCGTGCACCTGGATGGTGTCGGCACCGATCCGGTCGGCCAGTTCGAGGATGGCGTGCGCGTCCTCGAGATGAGTGACCAGCACCCGGTTCACGAACGACGGCGTGGACTCCGACAGCCAGGCCGCGGCCTCCGCTGTCAGCGCATCCTCGCTGAAGTGGGTGGTTCCGGAAATGAATCCGACGGCATCCGCGCCGGCGCTCACTGCCGTCTCCAGATCGGCCGCCGACCGGATTCCGCAAACCTTCGCGCGAACCGTCACCCGTTCATCGTACGCGGCAGGTCAGCTAGCGGCGGATTCCGGAATCCGCGGCGTATGCGAGAGCGGACCGGAAGGTACGTTCTTCTTCAGGCTGGCGGCGTACACATCGACGTATTCCTGACCGGACATCCGCATCAGCTCGTACATGACCTCATCGGTCACCGCACGCTCCACGAACCGGTTACCGGCCATCCCCTCGTACCGGGAGAAATCGATCGGCTTCCCGAATTTCACGGTCACCTTGCGGCGGCGCCACCGGAACGGTCCGGGCGGGCTCACCTCGTCGGTGCCGATCACCGCCACGGGGATCACCGGAACCCCGGTGGTCAGCGCGACCCGGGCCATACCCGTTTTGCCCTTGTACAGCCGGCCGTCGGGGGAGCGGGTGCCCTCCGGATACAAGCCGACAAGGCGGCCCTCGTCGAGCAGCTTGCGGGCGGCGTTGAGCGCATCCTGAGCCGCATCGGCCCCGCTGCGATCGATCGGATACTGGCCGGAAGCGCTGAAGAAGAACTTCTGGAACCGCCCCTTGAGACCCGGGGTATGGAAGTACTCGGCTTTGGCCAGATAGCTGATCCGGCGCGGGCTCTTCAGCGGCGCGAAAAGCCAATCCGCGATGGACAGATGATTTCCCGCCATGATGGCCGCACCGTCGGCCGGGATGTTCTCCACACCTTCCACCTCGGGCCGGTTATAGAGATGGATGAACGGACCCACCAGCACGAACTTGAGCAGCCAGTAGAACATGACGTCCTTACTCCGGGAATCGGGATGGAAATGTGAAGAGCCTCGGGTGCCGACTCTACCGCCGGTCACAGAACTCCTCCAAGCCCAGTCATGTTAATTCTCTGTCTGTGGCGTCGTGTTCGGTGTCTCTGGTGGACCACTCGTGAAGGGGCGGGCTGGAATTTTGGAGCCGCTCCGCGGCTCGAGGGTGGGGCCCTTACGGGCCCGGTTCTTCACTCCTGCGCTCCTCCGCTTCGCTCCCCCGCTCCGTCGCTCCAGAACCGGGCGGGCCCCACCCATGGGGATCGGGGGGCCTTGGAGGGGGTGGGGTGTGGCAATGGAGGAGGGGGTCAGCGGCCGGCGATCAGGGCGGTGCGGGCGAGTTCGGCGGCGCCGATCATTCCGGCTGCTTCGCCCAGTTGGGTGGTGCGGATGCGAGCGAGGGGGCGGTGGCCGTGGCCGGTTACCGAGGCCGCATATTCCTCGCGGGCTTCGTCGAGAAACAGTGGCGCCGAACTGCTCACTCCGCCGGCGACGACGACCAGGTCCGGGTCGAAGATATCGCCGACAAATGCCAGGCCCAGGCCGAGCCAGCGGGCGAAATCGGCCATCACCCGCAGGGCCAGCGGGTCGCCGTCCTGGGCGGCGCCGGCCACCCGCCGGCCGGTGAGCGCGCCGGGGTCGGCGATCACCTCTTTCGCCAGCAGCGAGGGCGTGGGATCGGTGGCCACCAGTTCGATCGCGGATTCGGCCAATGCCGTTCCGCTGCAATACCGCTCCCAGCATCCCCGTTTCCCGCAGCCACAATCGCGGCCGCCGGGCACGACCTGCAGATGCCCGAGTTCCGGTGCGACACCGTGGGTACCGCGATACAGCACGCCGTCGATCAGTAGCGCGGCGCCGATCCCGGTGCCGATGGCCACCAGAACGACATTGTGTCCGCCCGCCGCGGCGCCGAACCGGTATTCGGCCCACATCGCGGCGTTGGCGTCGTGCTCCAGCAGGACGGGCAGGCCGAGGCGGTCGGTGAGGCGTTTCGCCACCGGCGCGTCACGCCAGGGCAGATGCGGGGCGAACCGGACCGCGCTGCGATCGGCCGAAACGAACCCGGCCACGGCCAGGCCGACCGCGTCGATATCGTGCCGGTCGCCGAGTTCGCGAACCGCGCGTCCGAGCGCGCCTTCCAGTGCCGGGGCCGAATGCGGGGTCGGACACTGCACTGTATCGAGCACCTCGCCGGTCCCGTCGACCACCGAGGCACGAATATTGGTCCCCCCGATATCGACACCCACGGTCAGTGGAGCGCCCGGAGCGGAAGTGCTCATGGCTTGACGGTTACGGGTATACCGACATACCGGGACCTTCCGGAAGCGGCCGCGCGGGCGGTCGGCTCGGCCGGGGCGCCGGCCTCCGGGTGGCCGTCCCGGGCGTCCGCCGCGGCTGCGGATTCGGCAGCCGGTGGGTGCACGCCCGAATCGGTCGCCATACCGTCCGCGTGCTGGTGGCCGGTTCCGGAACGACCGTGTGCGGCCGCGGATCCCGGACCGTGACCATGCGGCATCACCGGATCGACCGGCTCCCCCGCGAGCGCTTCCCGCAGAATGGTGACGATCGCCGTACCGTGTGCCGCGACGGTCGCCAGTACTTCGTGCTGTTCCCCGCGGACCAGTGCAGCCGCCGCACATAGCGGGCACCAGGTGCAATTGCCCCATTCCGGTTTGTCGTCCGCGGCCGCGTCACGCAGCACCGGTTCGACCCGTTCCAGGACGGCCTCCGCGAGCAGCCGCAGTTCCTCGGCGAACTCGGCGATCCCCTCCGGCTGCCGGTAATCGGTGCCGGTCATCGCGGCCACTCCTGCGGGTCGGGCCGGAAACGGACCACCAGGTATCCGTTGTCCAGTTCGGCGGTGCTGACGGTGCAGCGGCGCAATACCGGCGCCAGGCGCAACCGCCGGCGCACGCCGTCGGCTCCCACGATCAAATCGTCCTCCACTCGTCCCAGGCGCAGCGTGCCCGGATCCGCTACCGGTAGCTGGATACGCAGCGCATATACCGAATGCAAACCCGCCCCCGATTCCAACCGGACGGCGGGGACCGCGGCCTCGGCGGCCGCCGCCGAACCCGCATCGTCGCGCATCGCCGCGTCGCTGTCACGCCGAACGGCCCCGGCGTGGCCGGTATCGCTCCCGGGCCCGCCCCCGCCGGCAGGCACGCGTTCGCCGGAGCTGCCCGCGAACACGAGGTCGCCGGCGTCCTGCGCCGGAACCACACAGGCCAGTCCCGCGAGCGGCCCGATACCCACCGGTTCCGCACCGGTATGGCCGGCCACCAGAATCGGGATTTCCGGCATCGACCGGCGCAGACCGGCGATCACATCCCACTGTTCGGCGTAGCGATGCGAATACCAGCGCACCGCGGGATGCTGCGGTTCCGGCCCCGCCGGCGGAACCTCGGGCAGCACCTTGTTCACCACCACCGCCCGCAGGCGTAGCCCGAGCAACGCCGACGCCGACCGCACCCGCGCCGATTCCGCGATCGCCATCCGTTCGGCCAGCGTGATCAGCCGGGCACTCGTGCGCTCGGAATCGGCGAGCAGATCGCGGACCTCGGAGACGGCCGCGACGATCCGCTGCATCGTCGCCGCCAGAACCGCGCGCCGCAGATCGGTGCCGATCGCGCTCATCATCCGCTGATGCGAGGGCCAGATCCGGTCCAGGTAGCCGAGCAGAGTTTCCGGCGCGGTGAGGATGCGCAGCATATCGGCGGTGGGCGGGCAATCCAGAACGATCACATCCCAGTCGCCATCGGCGGCATACTGGGTGATCTCCACCAGCATCAGCAGCTCCTGGACACCGGGTAGCCCGGTGAGCTCCGCCGGATCCAGCGCGCCCAGATCGAGCCCGTGGTCGTGGCCGGGATCCGCCGCCAGTACATCGGCGACCTCTCGGAAACGGTCCTCCAGCAATGCCAGCGAATCCAGTTCGATCACATCCAGACCGGGAACGACCCGGATGATTCCCGGCACCGCACCGGGATCGTGCGCGAACCGGAAACCCAATGCGTCCCCGAGGGAATGCGCCTGGTCCAACGAGGCCACCAGAACCCGCTGCCCCTCCCGCGCATAACCCATGGCCTGCGCGCAGGCCAGCGTCGTCTTACCGACACCGCCCTTGCCGACGAACAATTCGACCCGCGTCCGCGCGCGCCGGGTGGAGCCCGGCGCACCGTCGGGGCGGGCCTGCGCTCCGGAGCTGCGCGGCCCGGTCAGCCTTCGACCCGTTTCTTCAGTTCCTTGAGCGCGGTATCGGTGATCACCTTCTCCGCCTTGCGTTTGAACATACCGATCATCGGAATGGTCAGATCCACGGTCAGTTCGTAGCGCACCTCGGTGCCGCCGTCCGGCTGCTCGACGAGTTCGTAACGGCCGTCCTGTGCCTTCTGCAATTCACCGCTCACCAGCGTCCAGCTCACCGCCAGATCATCGGGACGCCAGGTATAGGACAGCACGTAGGTGTCCTTGACGACACCGGCGTCCAGCACGAAACGGGCGGTGCGCGCGCGACCGCCGGGTCCGGTTTCGAGCACCTCCACCGATTTGGCCGCCGATACCCATTCCGGGTAGGACGCCAGATCGGCGATAACGGACATCACCTGCGGGGCGGGCGCCGCGATGACGATCGATCTCTGGGTCCGGTCGGCCATAGGTTCTCAGTGGTTCCTTTCGGCGGTGCGGTATGGAATTCGTCAGTTCCCGGGTGCAACCCCGGCCGGCCGATCGCCCTCGAGCCGATCCTTGAGTTCGAACGACATCACCTTGCCCGCGACCCGCCGCTCCCGGTTGGCGGCGGCGAGCTTACGCGGCGGCAGCTGCCGCTGTGGTTCGGCGTGCAGGAAGTAATGCAGGATCACCCCGTCCAGCGAGGGCTCCAGCCAAACCTCCATGGTGCCGGTCAACGCCCCCTGCACCGACCAGCGAATACCCTTGTCGCCCCGATCCTCCCGGACATCGAGTTCGAGATCGGGCCACCAGCGCCGCCACTTGCCCGGAGCGGACAACGCGGCGGCCACCGCGGCGCCCGGCGCGGCGAGAAATGTCTGGTCGGCGACCTGGATACTGCTCACCCGGCTGAGCGTAGTAGATGCTGAAACATGCGGCGCCTGCGGCGCCGGGGGTTTTGGCCCCCCTTGGTCCCTGCTGTCAGCGCTCGAGGCTCGCGGCTGCGCCGCATTGCCTCGAGCGCTGACAGCAGGGACGGGCCAAAACCTTTGAGGGCCTCGTAAGACTCGGCACCACCGCTGGTTGCGTTCGGGTGGGGACCGGAAACTTTCAGGGCCTCGCTGGACTCGGCTCCGCCGCTGGGTGCGTTGGGGCGCCGGCGGCGTGGCCGAGCCGTCACCGGTGAGATGGTGTCGCGGTCATCGACTCGGTCCGCGGTGCGTGCTCGTCGGCTCGCAAGCCTGCCCGGTGTAGGCGGGGCCGTCGAGGATTTTGCGGGATTCGGGTGCCGCTGGGCGCGTCGGGGTCGGTGTAGGCGGGGTAGTTGAGGGCTTGCGGGACTCAGCGGTGCCGCTGGTCGGGTTGGTGTTGTTCGTGGGCGAGACCTTTCAGGGTCTCGCTGGAGCCGGCCCCATGGTGGTTGTTCTCTCTGGGAAGTCGGGCCGGGCAGGGGACGAAGCCCGAGGTCCTACAGGAACCCGCGAAGGCGGGTGCCGAGGGTGTCCCAGCGCCAATGCTGATCGACGAAGGCGCGGCCTGCGGCGCCCATGGTGGCGGCCGCGTCGCGGTCGGCGAGGATATCGCCGATCGCTTCGGCGACCTGGTCGGCGCGGCGGCCGTCGACGACGCGGCCGGTTTCGCCGTCCAGCACGGTTTCCGGTGCACCACCCGACATTCCGGCGACGACGGGGACTCCGCTGGCGGAGGCCTCGAGGTAGACGATGCCGAGACCTTCGACGTCCAGGCCGGCGCCGCGGGTGCGGGTGGGCATGGCGAAAACATCGGCGATGGTGTGGTGGGCGGCGAGTTCGGCGGCGGGGACCCGGCCGGTGAAAACAACATCGTCGCCGAGGCCGAGTGCGTCGGCGAGCCCGCGCAGCCGGTCTTCGTACGGGCCGCTACCGGCGATCACCAGGACCGCGCCGGGGATCCGTTCCCGGATCCAGCGCATCGCGATCAGCAGGACATCCTGCCCCTTGCGCGGTACGAGCCGGGACAGGCACAGAATCGTGGGCCGGTCGCCGAGGTTGTAGCGCTGGCGCAGTTCGGCGCGGGCGGCGGGGTCGGGGCGGAACTTCTCGGTATCCACGCCCGGCGGCAGATGTTCGAGCGCGGCGTCCGGTCCGAAGGCGGCCGCGAAGCGGCGCCGGGTGTACTTGCTGACATAGGTGACGATATCGGTGTTCTCGCCGATGACCCGTAGCGCCTGTCGCGCCGCCGGCAACATCGACCAGCCCACCTCGTGGCCGTGGGTGCTGGCGACGATCCGTTCCGCACCGGCCCGGCGCAGCAGCGGGGACAGCAGCGCCAGGGGGGCGGCGGCACCGAACCAGACCGTTTCGCAGCCTTCGGAGCGCAGCAGTTTACGCGCGCGGCGCGCGACGGCGGGGGTCGGCAGCATGAGGGAGGTGGGGTGGCGGACCACCTGGAACGGCTGCTGCGCGTCGAAACGGGTATGGCTGTCACCGCGCCAGCGGGGTGCGTAGACGACCAGATCGTCGGGCGGCAGCTGACCGGTCATCGCCTGCAGATAGGACTGGATACCTCCCGGCCGCGGCGGGAAATCATTGGTAACCAGCAGAGTTCGAGCCATAGGACTCACACTATTGGCGAACGCTGCCCGGCGCCGCGCCGGGGCTCAGTAGCGGCGCGCCGAATGATAGGGCGTGGAATCCATCGGCGCGACGGCCACCGGGACCCCGAAGGTGGAGGCGTGCAGCATGAGGCCGTTACCGGCGTAGATACCCACGTGGGAGATATCGTCGTAGAAGAACACGACATCGCCGGGCTGCAGATCCGCGCGGTCCACGGGGGTACCGTAGGCGGCTTGCGCCGAACTCGTGCGCGGTACCTCCTTACCGACCTGCGCGAACGCCCACTGCACCAGGCCCGAGCAGTCGAACTGGTCGGGGCCGGTGGCGCCCCAGACGTAGGGATCGCCGACGCGGGTGAGCCCGGCGGCCAGCGCGCTCGTCCCGTTGCCGGGGACGAGATCGGCCAGCAGGCTGTCGCGGTCGAAACCGGGCGGGAACGGGGAACCGGCGAGCGCGGTCCGGTCCGCGGTGGACAGCGAGCCCCAGACCTCGATGACCTTGGCGACCGCGTTCTGCAGATCGGTCTGTTTACGACCCACATCGTCGCGGACGGCATTGGCCTGATCGGCGGCGGCGCGCGCGGTATCGGCAGCGGCCCGGGCGGCCGATTGCGCGGCCGTGGCCGCGTCGGTGGCGCGTTTGTACTGTTTGAGCTGGTCCGCAGTTTGGGTGGTGACCACGTCCAGCGTCGACATCTGGTCCAGGAGCTGCTGGGGTGAATCGCTGACCAGAACGGAGAACAACCGGTTGGTGCGCGTGCCCTGGTAGGCGGCGATGGCGGTGCGATCGATCATCGGGCGGTATTTGGCGACCTCGTTGCGGGCCGCGTCTACGGCCGCGGTGGCCGCGCCGACCTTGGCATCGGCATCGCGCTGGATGGCGAGTTTCGCGTCGAGATCGGCCTGCGCGGTGAGTGCTTGCTGATTGAGCTGTTCGGCCTGCCGGGACAGATCGATCATCTGCTGGACCGCTTCGGTGGCCGAGGCCGGCGCGGGGGCCGGGACCGGGTCGGCGCCGGCGGGGCCACCACCGTAGAGCGCCGCCGCCAGGAGCCCCGCCGCCAGGACGGTGCGGGCGGGCCGGCGAGATAGCGCGGGCTTGCGGTGACTCCGATGATGTGTTGCCACGGCCTGCCGTGCCCCGCTCTCCCTGTGACGCTGTGCAATGAACCGGTGAAGGTCTCGATTAGATTACGGAACGGGCCCGCGGGGTGTCCAGTACGACACGGAACGGTCACGTCGTCGGATGAAAGTACCGCGTCACGTGGACCCCCGCGGGGCCGCGGCCGGCTCAGTAGCGGCGCGCCCCGGCGAACGGCATCGACGAGACGGGCGCCAGCTGAACCGGGGTACCGGAGGTGGACGCGTGGACCACATTGCCGTCGCCGGCGTACAGGCCCGAGTGGCCGCCGCCGTAGAACGAGACCACATCGCCGGGGCGGAGGTCGTTGAGTGAAATGGGGGAGCCGGCGGACAGCTGGGCGCCGCTCGTGCGAGGTAGCTCCATTCCCGCCTGTCTATACGACCACTGCACCAGGCCGGAGCAGTCGAAGGCGTCCGGGCCGGCGGCGCCGTAGACGTACGGTGCGCCGACCTTCGACAGCGCCGCGTCGAGGGCCAGATCACCGGCGGTCTTGGTGGGGGTCACGAAAGGCGGCGGGCCGGCGGGAGAATTGGGGGCCTCGACGCCGGGGATGCCCGCGGGGATCGGGATCTCGTTGGGCACCTCGAAGGTTCCCACGCCGTGGATGGTCACCGGCTGGGCGGCCGCCGGGGCGGCGGGCAGCAGGAACGCGCCCAGGGTGGCAGCGCCGACGGCTCCGGTTACGGCAGCGCGCCGCGCCTGTCGCTTGACGGTGTTGAACGCCATGATGCGGTCCTTCCGATCTCCCCGCCGGCGGTACCGGGTTGGTGCGCCGAACTCCGCGAGGTCTCGAAAAGATTACGAACAGATCACGGTGATTTGTAAAGCCTGAGGCGGCGATAAGCGTGGGTCGCGCAGCTTTCCGGTGGCAAATTGTGCGAGTTGGATCACATCCTCGGGTTGGGTTGCGTCACGGTTACGTCCGGCTGACTCGCGGTGTATCGATCGGCCGCGTTACATCGGATTCGATACCGAATATCGTGCTGATTCCCCGATTCGAGCGGGCGGATGGCGTATAGGTGACATCGGCCTGATGGGGACGTGGCCGAATATTTGCCCGGTACGGTGGAACTGGTTTTGGGCCGCCCGACCATTTTTCGTGTGAACGGGCAATTGGATAGCAAATAAACATCGACTGTGAGCTGACGCACATATATGTGGTCAACGGGCGCCATCCGGGGAACAGGGACAGGTTCCGGTGTCCGTCGCAGCGACCGTCACGGTCCGGTATCGCCGAACCTGTCGGACCCTCTCAGTACTCTGCTCGCCGTGTCCGAACCGATGCCGCTGCATGCCCGGCAGCTGGCGTTCGATCAGCTCGACACTCCGCTCTACGACACCACCTTCGTGGTCGTCGACCTGGAAACCACCGGCACCAGCCCGGCCGAAGACGCCATCACCGAGATCGGCGCCGTAAAGGTGCGCGGCGGCGAGATCCTCGGTGAATTCGCCACACTGGTGGATCCGGGGCGGTCCATCCCGCCCGCGGTCGTCCAGATCACCGGTATCACCACGGCGATGGTGCGGGCGGCGCCCACCATCGAAGCGGTCCTGCCCGGTTTCCTGGAGTTCGCGGCCGGAGCGGTGCTCGTCGCCCACAACGCCCGGTTCGATATCGGCTTCCTGAAGGCCGCGGCGGCCCGCTGCGAAACACCGTGGCCGCGGCCGCAAGTGGTGTGCACGGTCCGCCTCGCCCGCCGGGTACTCGGCCGCGACGAGGCACCCTCGGTACGGCTCGGCTACCTGGCACAGCTGCTCGGAGCGAGCACGACCCCCACCCACCGGGCGCTCGACGATGCCCGCGCCACCGTGGATGTGCTGCACGCGCTCATCGGCCGGGTCGGCAATCAAGGAGTGCACAGCCTCCCCGAACTGATCGACTACCTGCCCGATGTGACCGCCGGCCAACGCGCCAAACGCGCCCTCGCCATCGACCTGCCTGCCGCGCCCGGTGTCTACCTGTTCCGCGGACCGTCGGACGAAGTCCTCTATATCGGGACCGCGGTGAATCTGCGGCGCCGGGTCCGCAGCTACTTCACCGGTTCGGAAACGCGCGGCCGGATCAAGGAGATGGTCGGGCTGGCCACCCGGGTCGATCATGTCGTGTGCGCCCACGGCCTGGAGGCCGGAGTCCGCGAACTGCGGTTGCTGGCCGCGCACGCGCCGCCCTACAACCGCCGATCCAAATTCCCGAAACGGGCCTGGTGGGTCGCACTCAGCGCGGAGGCCTTCCCCCGGCTGACCGTGGTCCGCGACCCGGCCGGCCCGGCGGTCGGCCCGTTCCATGCGCGCGCCGCAGCCGCGGATATCGCCGCCACCCTCGCCGAATACTGCGGGCTGCGCACCTGCACCGCCAAGCTTTCGCGCAGCGCGCTGCACGCCTGCACGCCGGAAACGGTCGGTGGCTGCCCCGCGGCGGCCGAGGTGCCGCGCACCGCTACCGACTACGCCCCGGCGCCCGCCGCCGCGCGAGCACTCTTCGCCGGCACCGATGACGCCGTGGTCCGCCACATGCTGGCCCGGATCGAGAAATACGCGACCTCCGAACAGTACGAATCCGCCGCCCGCCTGCGCGACCGCGTGGCCGCCGTGATCCGCGCCCTGCATCGCACCCAGCGCCTGGCCGCGCTGGCCCGGCTACCGGAACTGATCACCGCCCACCCCGACGGCGCCGGCGGCTGGGAACTCGCGGTGACCCGCTACGGCCGCCTCGCCGGCGCCGGAACCGCCCGCCGCGGAACCCCACCGATGCCGGTGGTCGAACAGATCGTGGCCGCCGCTCAGACCGTACGCCCCACCGGTGGGTCGGCAGGCCCCGCGCAATTACCCCTGGCCGATGCCGGCCCTCACCCCCCACCGCTCCGGGGCGCCCCACCGGAGGAGGTCGGGGTGATCGCGCGCTGGCTGGAACGTCCCGGAGCACGAATCGTGCGAACGGCCGACGGCTACGCCGAACCCGCCCGCGGCGCCGGCCGCTGGGTCGCGTGGGCCGACGCAGCCGATGCCGCAGCAGGCGCGGCGCAAGACGGCCGGTTCTACGCCGACGAGCGTGGTTAGCCGGCCGAAGCTCCCGGACGGACCCGGCTGCTCCCGCAGCGCGGGATGGGCGAAGCGGATCAGAGGCCGCAACGCGCACCATGCTTCCTCGGGGCCAGAACGCACCCGACTCGGTCTCCGCCCGGTACGTTCGCACATGAGTGGGCCGGCGCACCCGGACGATTGTTCGTCGTTCGGGCGACATGCTGTAGGCCGATGGTTCGCGAACTTCTCCGAACCGGTGCCGTGGGGCCACACCTCGCGTGGTCCGAAGCAGTGCGGCCGGACCTGGCACCGTTCCGGTTCGGCCCGGCGGCGGACGCAGATCCGAGTGAGCCGGTGCACCACCGGGTGCTCGCGAACGGCCCGCGGTCCGTCGCGCGGCTACGTGCAGCGCCGGGGCAGTTTCCGGATTCCGCCCGCACAAGAAATCCGGCCGCCATCGCCCCGTGAGTAGTGCAAGGGCCGGAACCCGTTCCTACGGCCCGCCGTCAGGGGCGGTCAACCGCGCCGGCTTCCTGGGACGGTCGGCGGCGCTGCCGCAGCCGGCGTAGGCCGGGGGTGCTTAGGCTGTTGGCATGATTACCGCGATCGTTCTGATCCAGGCCGACAACGGGCGCATCCCGGAGACCGCTCAGGCGGTGGCCGATACCGAGGGGGTCGCCGAGGTGTACTCATGCGCGGGGGACGTCGACCTGATCGCGCTGGTGCGGGTGCGCGACCACGAACAGGTCGCCGAGGTGGTCACCGGGCGGATCGACAAGGTGGCCGGAGTGCAGCGCACCGTCACCCATATCGCGTTCAAATCGTATTCGAGCGCGGATGTCGAGGCCGGGTTCTCCATCGGCGAGTAGCGGATACTCGCCGGGAGGCCGGGGCTGCCCGCGGACACCCTTCGTATTTCACGGAGCATCCCGGAAATCTCCGCGGCCGCACGGCCCATCCGCCGATACGGTCGCGGTGCCGCGTCCGGCCGCCGGTCGAGCGGCCCCCGCGGGGTAACGCAGTCGCTGGGGTCGGGCCCTCGTGCCGTGGTGCCGACAGTGGCAGCGACTGCGTTCAGGCCTCGCCGAGGGTTCGGGTGAGCGCGGCCCATCGGTCCAGGAGGTCTGCGGCCGCGCCGTTGTCGATGGCGGCGGCGGCGCGTTCGATCCCGGCGACCAGGTGATCGTCGAGGTCACCGTCGAGTTCCGCGCCACGGGAGAGATCGTAGGCGGTGATCGCGGCTGCCGAGTTGACCAGGACGGCATCGCGGACCGCACCCGGATCGCCCGCGAAGACATCCCGGGCGACCTGTGCGTTCACCTGGGCGTCGCCGCCGCGCAGCGCGTCGAGATGAACCCGGGGGATACCGAGTCGCACCGGGTCGATAACCGTTTTCCGGACCCGGCCGCCGGCCACCACATAGGCGTCGGTGGTGTCGGAGGTGGTGATCTCGTCCAGGCCGTCATGGCCGCGTACCACCAGCGCCCCGGCCCCGCGGTCGGCGAAGACACCGGCGATGGTTTCCAGCAGGTCGGGGAACGCGCAGCCGACCAGTCCGGCGCGCGGCTGGGCCGGGTTGGTGAGCGGGCCCAGCACATTGAAAACCGTCGGGATGCCGATTTCCTTACGGGCGGGGCCGGCGAACCGCAGTCCCGAATGGAACAGGGAGGCGAAGCAGAACCCGATCCCCACCTCGCGCACGCACCGGGCCACCGATTCCGGGCCGAGGGCGAGCTTCACGCCGAGTGCCTCCAGCACATCGGCGCCGCCGCTCTTGGAGGACGCGGCCCGGTTGCCGTGCTTGACCACCGGCACACCGGCCGCCGCGACCACGACCGCGGACATGGTGGAGATATTCACCGATCCCGATCGGTCGCCGCCGGTGCCGACGATGTCGACCGCGTCGCCGTCGATCTTCACCAGGCGCGCGTGGCCGAGCATGCCGCGCGCCATACCCGACAGTTCGGTGGGCGTGGGGCCCTTGATCTTCATGGCCACCCCGAACGCGGCGATCTGCGCGGAGGTGGAGTTGTCGGTGAAGATTTCGTCGACCACCCAGGTCGTATCGTCCGCGGTGAGGTCGTGTCCGTCGGCGAGGGCCCCGAGCATCTGGGGCCAGCTGCGCACGCTCATCTCTATCTCCTCGTCGCGCCGATACCGGTGACCGAACGGTCATGCAACACCCTAATGTGCCCCGGGCTGGGTAGCGCAGCGCTGTCCGCGCGGGGGTGGGACCGGATCTCGATCCGACGGTCGGCGCGGCCGGGTAGCGCTGCGGTGCGCAATCCCCATTGGCGATCACGATCGGATGATGGATGCCACGCATGGGGTGCGTCCCCCTCGGACCGATGGGCGCACCGCATCTGTGCTGGTTCGGCAGCCGGCCCGGCGCCGGAGCATCCGACACGCCGGGACAGAGCGAGAGACGCGCTGAGCCGGTGAATCCCGACACAAAAGATCAAGATGGGAACCCGACTTCGACTGTCGTACTACGAAGAGTCATACTTACCCCGTGACGACCGCAGTAGGTACCTCAGGATCGGCCATAACCCAGCGTGTGCATTCGCTGAACCGGCCCAACATGGTCAGCGTCGGTACCATCATCTGGCTGTCCAGCGAGCTGATGTTCTTCGCCGGCCTCTTCGCGATGTACTTCGTCGCGCGCAGTCAGGCGCCCGAGTGGCCCATGCCGCCGACCGAGCTGAACCTCGGCTTGGCCATACCGGTCACCGCCGTACTGATCGCCTCGTCGTTCACCTGTCAGATGGGTGTGTTCGCGGCCGAGCGCGGTGACGTGTTCGGGCTGCGCCGCTGGTATGTCCTGACCTTCTTCATGGGTCTGTTCTTCGTGCTCGGCCAGGGGTACGAGTACATCCACCTGGTGGACCACGGCACCTCGATCTCGGGCAGCTCCTACGGATCGGTGTTCTACATCACCACCGGTTTCCACGGCCTGCACGTCATCGGCGGCCTGATCGCCTTCCTGTTCCTGCTCGCGCGTACCAAGATGAGCAAGTTCACGCCCGCGCAGGCGACCGCCGCGATCGTCGTCTCGTACTACTGGCACTTCGTCGACATCGTCTGGATCGGGCTGTTCGCCGTGATCTATTTCATCCAGTGACGTCGATGCCGGCCTGCGCGCGAGCGCCCAAGTCAACACAGCCCGCCACGGTTCCGTCTACTCCAAAGGGACACAGATGAGTTCATCGCCCCCGACAGCGCCAGCGCCCGCCAGCGGTGGGCACGGCGAGGCCAGCAAGAAGCGCAGGCAGCGCCGCATCCGCCGACGGATCGCGGGTGGTCTCGCGCTCATGGTGGGCCTCGTCGGAGCCGGTTTCCTCGCCTCTGCGCTCACTCCCGAGCCCCAGGTCGCCACGGCGAACGAGGATTCGGTGGCGCTTATCCGCGAGGGTCAGCAGCTGTACGAGACCTCCTGCATCACCTGTCACGGCGCCAACCTGCAGGGTGTGCCCGACCGTGGCCCCAGCCTCATCGGCGTGGGCGAAGCGGCCGTGTACTTCCAGGTGTCCTCCGGGCGTATGCCGATGGTCCGCAACGAAGCGCAGGCCGAACGCAAACCGCCGAAGTTCGACGCCCACCAGACCGACGCGATCGGCGCCTATGTCGCCGCCAACGGTGGTGGCCCGACCGTGATCCGCGACGCCAACGGTGAGATCGCCCAGGAATCGCTGCGTGGCGGCGATATCGGCCGCGGTAGCGAACTGTTCCGGATGAACTGCGCCTCCTGCCACAACTTCACCGGTCGCGGTGGCGCGCTGTCCTCGGGTAAGTTCGCTCCGCCGCTGGACCCGGCCTCCGAGCAGCAGATCTACGCCGCGATGCTCACCGGCCCGCAGAATATGCCGAAGTTCTCCGACCGGCAGCTCACGCCGGAAGAGAAGCGCGACATCATCGCCTACGTCAAGGACTCCGCCGAAGCGAAGGATCCCGGCGGCTGGGGTCTGGGTGGATTCGGTCCCGCCACCGAGGGCCTCGCCATCTGGGTGATCGGCATCGTGGCGGTCGTCGGTGCCGCGATCTGGATCGGATCCCGGACATGATCGGGCCGGTATCCGGAGTCGTCCGCCGCATCAGCGGCGCACGGCCGGGCATGCCCCACTGGAAGGGCCTCAGCCATGAGTGAAGAACAGGAGCGAAACGAGATGGGTCGCCTGGACAAAGATTCCGCGGCCGCGACCCCGGCGGAACCGACCGAGGCCGAACTGGACGCGATGTCGCGTGACGAGCTGGTCGAGCTCGGCACCGCGCGGGACGGCGTCGAGGTCGCCTACCGGCGGGAACGCTGGCCGGTGCCGGGTACCCGCGCGGAGAAGCGCGCCGAACGGCAGGTCGCGATGTGGTTCGCGATCTCCGGTCTGGCCGCGGCCGCCCTGGTGGGTGTGTTCCTGTTCTGGCCCTGGGAGTACAAGGGCAAGGACGACTCCGGCCACGGCATCTACTCCCTCACCACGCCGCTGTACGGTCTGACCTTCGGTATCTCGATCCTGGCCATCGGTATCGCGGTGGTGCTGATCCGCAAGAAGTTCATTCCCGCGGAGCTTTCGGTCCAGGACCGGCACGACGGTAAGTCCAGTGAGGTCGACCGGCGCACGCTGGCCGCCCAGCTGTCCGACGCCGCCGAGACCTCCACCCTCGGCCGCCGCAAGCTGATCACCCGCACCGCCGGCGCCGGCGTCGGTGTGCTGGGTATCGGCGCACTGCTGGTGTTCGTCGGCGGCATGGTGAAGAACCCGTGGGCCAAGGGCGATAAATCGCCGCTGTGGGTGTCCGGCTGGACTCCCGACTACGAGGGCGAAACCATCTACATCCGCCGCGATACCGGCCGTCCGCAGGACATCGTGCTGGTACGCCCGGAGGACCTCGACGCGGGCGCGATGGAGACCGTGTTTCCGTGGAAGGAATCCTGGCGCGGTGACGAGCATGCGACCCTGCAGTCGCTGCGCGGTATCCGCAACTCCGTGATGCTCATCCGACTGCGGCCCGAGGACGCGAAGAACGCGATCAAACGGAAGGGTCAGGAGAGCTTCAACTTCGGCGATTACTTCGCCTACTCGAAGATCTGTACCCACCTCGGCTGCCCGACCTCGCTGTTCGAGCAGCAGACCAACCGGATTCTGTGCCCGTGCCATCAGTCGCAGTTCTCCGCGACCGAATGGGGCAAGCCGATCTTCGGTCCGGCCGCCCGGGCGCTGCCGCAGCTGCCGATCACCGTAAACTCAGAGGGGTACCTGGTCGCCAACGGTGACTTCATCGAACCCCTCGGCCCGGCCTTCTGGGAGCGTCGATCATGAGTGCTGGAACGGCTACCGGCCGCAAGCTCGCGGCACAAGCCAACGAAATCGACGAGCGGTATCGTGCCGCCGCCTTCATGAAACGATCGATCAACAAGGTGTTCCCCACCCATTGGTCGTTCCTGCTGGGTGAGATCGCGCTGTACGCGTTCATCATCCTGCTGCTGTCGGGTGTGTACCTGACGCTGTACTTCGACCCGTCGATGGCGCACGTCACCTACGACGGCGCCTACCAGCCGCTGCGCGGTGTCGGTATGTCGCGGGCGTACGAGACCGCGCTGAACATCTCCTTCGAGGTGCGCGGCGGCCTGTTCGTCCGGCAGGTGCACCACTGGGCGGCGCTGCTGTTCGCGGCGTCGATCATCATCCACCTGTTCCGCATCTTCTTCACCGGCGCGTTCCGCAAACCGCGTGAAGCGAACTGGGTGATCGGATCGCTGCTGCTGATCCTGGCCATGTTCGAGGGCTTCTTCGGCTACTCCCTGCCGGACGACCTGCTCTCCGGTACCGGTTTGCGCGCCGCGTTCTCCGGTATCACCATCGGCGTCCCGGTGGTGGGCACCTGGCTGCACTGGCTGATGTTCGGTGGCGATTTCCCGGGCGACATCATCGTGCCGCGCCTCTACATCGCGCATGTGCTGTTGTTGCCGGGCATCATGCTGGCGCTCATCGCCGCGCACGTGGCGATCGTCTGGTATCAGAAACACACCCAGTTCCCCGGCCCGGGCCGCACCGAGAAAAATGTGGTCGGTTCCCGGATCGTCCCGGTGTTCGCCGCCGACCAGGGCGCGTTCTTCGCGTTCACCCTCGGCTTCGTGGCCCTCATGGGCGGGTTGCTGCAGATCAACCCGATCTGGAACCTGGGTCCGTACAACCCGTCACAGGTGTCGGCCGGTTCGCAGCCGGACTTCTACATGATGTGGACCGACGGTATGGCCCGTCTGATGCCACCCTGGGAGCTCTACCTGGGCCGGTACACCGTGCCCGCGGCCTTCTGGGTGGCGCTGATCATGGGGCTCGTATTCGTGGTCCTCATCGCCTACCCGTGGATCGAGAAGAGGCTCACGGGGGACACCGCCCGGCACAATCTGCTGCAGCGGCCGCGTGACGTTCCGGTCCGCACGGCGATCGGCGCCATGGCGATCACCTTCTACGTGGTGCTCACCTTGTCCTGCGTCAACGACATCATCGCGCTCAAGTTCGATATCTCGTTGAACGCGACGACCTGGATCGGTCGTATCGGTCTGCTGCTCGGACCGCCGATCGCGTACTTCCTGGCCTACCGGTTCTGCATCGGCCTGCAGCGCAGTGACCGGGCGGTCCTGGAGCACGGCATCGAAACCGGTGTGATCAAGCGCCTGCCGCACGGCGAGTACATCGAGGTGCACCAGCCGCTGGGCCCGGTCGACGACCACGGCCACCCGCTGCCGCTGGAGTACCAGGGTGCGGTAGTGCCCAAGAAGATGAACAAGCTGGGTTCGGCCGGTCAGCCCGGCACCGGTAGCTTCCTGCGCCCCGACCCCCGTGCGGAGAGCGAACAGCATTTCGCGACCGAACTGGAAGAGGAGCACCGGCAGCTCGCCATCCTCCAACGAGTGCAGGACGAAGCGCGCTCGGACGGCGACCACGGGCACTGACCCGTAGGCCGGGCGGCGAGTACCCGCCCGCACCGCTGACAACAGGCCCCCTGGCAAGCCAGGGGGCCTGTTGGCGTTACAGTGCCGGCGACCTCAGCCCGCGCGACGGCGGGCCGCTTCGATGGCCTCGAATTTGGCGAGATTATGCCGGGCGTCGGCCAGCGCGTCGTGCGCATCGCGCGGGGGTGGCGGTAACTCCGGGCGGCCGTGTGCCTCCCAGTGCTGCCGCAGCTCGTTCGTATAGCGGGGCAGGTCGGGCGGTAGGTCGACCATCGACCCCCACAGCTGGCACAGCACCACATGGTCGTAGGCACCCACCCACGCCCACATCTCGGGCTGTACGGTCGCGCGCGGCACCAGGAACCGGTGCAGTTCGTCCCGGATCTGCGCCCGGGTCCGCCACAGCGGTGACGTCTTCGGGGGCAGCTTCGGCAGGACATGTTTGCTCACCCAGGGCCCGGCCAGACCGGCATCGAACTCCGAGGAGACGGCGTAGAACTCCCGTCCGTCCTCACAGACGACGCCGATCGATACGAGATCGATCACGCGACCGTCCTCGATGAATTCCGAATCGTAGAAATACCTCAAACCGGTGGGTCTCCTCGGTGGTCGACAGAACGCACCGAGCTTAGTTGTGCGCTCCGACGTGGCGGGGTGCGCCCGGAAACACCTCCGGAAATATCCGCGGATCGGCCACCACTTATCCTGAACTGGTGAATTGGACCGTCGACGTACCCATCGACCGTTTGCCCGAGCTGCCGCCGTTGCCCGCCGAACTGCGTAAACGGCTCGACGACGCGTTGGCACGGCCGGCTCTGCAGCAACCGTCCTGGGACGCCGACCAGGCGGCGAACATGCGGACGGTGCTGGAGAGTGTGCCGCCGATCTGCCTGCCCGCCGAGGTGGACGAGCTGCGCGAGCAGCTCGCCGATGTCGCGCGGGGCGAGGCCTTCCTGATGCAGGGCGGGGACTGCGCGGAAACCTTCGCCGACAACACCGAACCGCATATCCGCGGCAACCTGCGGACGCTGCTGCAGATGGCCGTCGTGCTCACCTACGGCGCCAGCCTGCCGGTGGTGAAGGTCGCGCGGATCGCCGGTCAGTACGCCAAGCCCCGGTCTGCCGATACCGATGCGCTCGGCCTGAAGTCCTATCGCGGCGATATGGTCAATTCACTGGTCGCCGAGGCCGGTGTGCGCCAGCACGACCCGTCGCGGTTGGTACGCGCCTACGCCAACGCCAGCGCGGCGATGAACCTGGTGCGGGCGCTCACCAGCGCGGGTATGGCCGATCTGCACCGGGTGCATGACTGGAACCGGGATTTCGTGGCCCAGTCGCCGGCCGGTGCCCGCTACGAGGCGCTGGCCGAGGAGATCGACCGCGGCCTGCGGTTCATGACCGCGTGCCGGGTCAACGACCCCAGCCTCAAATCGGCGCGCATCTACGCATCGCACGAGGCGCTGGTGCTGGACTACGAGCGCGCCATGCTGCGTCTGGCCGAGAATTCCGCCGGCGATCCGGTGCTCTACGACCTGTCCGCGCATTTCCTGTGGATCGGGGAACGTACCCGCCAACTCGAGGGCGCGCATATCGCCTTCGCCGAACTCCTCGCCAACCCGATCGGCCTGAAGATCGGCCCGAAGACCACTCCGGCCCAGGCAGTGGAGTATGTCGAACGCCTCGACCCGAACAACGAGCCCGGCCGGTTGACGCTGGTCTCCCGGATGGGCAATACGAACGTCCGCGAAGTGCTGCCCGCGATCGTGGAGAAGGTGCAGGCCACCGGCCATCAGGTCATCTGGCAGTGCGATCCGATGCACGGCAACACCCACGAATCCTCCACCGGGTTCAAAACCCGCCACTTCGACCGGATCGTCGACGAAGTCCAGGGATTCTTCGAGGTGCACCACGCCCTCGGCACCCACCCCGGTGGGCTGCATATCGAACTCACCGGTGAAGACGTCACCGAATGTCTCGGTGGCGCCCAGGACATCTCCGATCTGGACCTTTCCGGACGCTACGAAACGGCCTGCGACCCCCGGCTCAACACTCAGCAGTCGCTGGAACTGTCCTTCCTCGTCGCCGAGATGCTGCGGTAGGCCCTGCGGCACCTTCGGTGGGCGAAACCGATCCGGGCGGATGTGCGTCGCCGCGCCGGATCAACAGAACCATTCGGGCCGGCCATCGACCCCGCGGATGATCGACGCACACATACCGGTTGGACGTTCCGGTTCGGCGCCCCCGCCGAACCGGAGTCGACCGGTGGCCGCGCCGAGTTCAGCGAGATGCCCTCGATCGGTTCGGACCCAGCGGACCGGATCCCCGAGCGCGCCGGTGCGCGAAACTACGGCACCGCGACGAGCGAGACCGAGGCGCCGGATTCGACGTTTGCGTTGGCAGCGGGCCGCTGCGAGATCACGACCGAGGAGTCCAGAGGTGCGAACTGGCGCACCTCGACCTGCAAGCCCAGCCCTTCCAGAGTGCGGCGGGCTTCGCTGACGGATTTGCCGACCACCGACGGCATGGTCACCGCCTCGGAGATCAGCAGGGTGACCGAGGAACCGGCGTCGACGGTGGTGCCGACGCCGGGTTCGGTGCCGATCACGCGGCCCACCTCCACCAGTTCGTCGTAGGTGTGCTGCTCACCGGCGACGGTGAGACCGAGGTCTTCGAGTTTCTTGCGGGCCTGCTCCGGGGTGTCGGCGCGGAGATCGGGCAGCTGGACCGGTTCGGACCCGTTGCTCTTCCAGACCTGTACATGCGCGCCCGCGGGCAGCACGGTGCCGGGTGCGGGATCGATCCGGGCCAGGGTGCCTTCGGGCGCGGTGCTGGCGACCTCGCCGGCGTCGACCGGTTGCAGGCCCTGATCGCGGATCAGCTGCTGGACCTCGTCCCAATCGGCACCGGGCGAGACCCCGGGAACTTCCGGTTTACCGCTGGACACCAGGATATCGACGGTCGAGCCCTTGGTCTCCCGGGCACCCGGCCCCGGATCAGTGCCCACCACACCACCGACGGGCACGGTATCGGAGGCCTTGTCCCGGGTCCCGGTCTCGAAACCGGCCTCCTGGAGTTCCGCGGTGGCCTGTTCGACCGTCATCCCGGCGACCGAGGGCACCGAGTTGTAGCGGCCCATACCCAGCCACCAGCCGCCGATCCCGACCAGCAGGGTCAACACCACCACCGCGGCCGTCCAGATCATCCCGTTGCGGCGTTTGGCGGCGTGACTTTCCTGGAAGGAGCTGTACTGGGTGGGGCGCTGCGGCGGAATATAGGCAGGCGGCGGAGGTTCGTTGCGTGGCTGCGCCGTGGTCACCATGCGGGTCGGTTGCGGACCCTGCGCGGCGACGGGTTCGGGCACCGGGCGGGCGACCGGATGGCGGGCGCTGGTGTGTTCCGCCGATTCCTGCGGCGCGGGGACCCGGTAGTCGGGCAGGTTCAGCCGCGCGGCAACGGAACGTAGTTCGGCCACCATCTCCGTGGCGTCGGCGAACCGGTGCCCGGGCTCGCGAGCGGTCGCGCGGGCGACCAGCCGGTCGAATTCGGGCGGTACCCCGGAGATGAACTCGCTCGGGCTCGGAACGTCGTTCTCGACCCGCTGGTAGGCCACCGAAAGCGAATTGTCGCCGGTGAACGGCACCTTGCCGGTGAGCAGTTCGAAGATCAGGATGCCGAAGGCGTACACATCGCTGCGGGCATCGGCGCTACCGCTGGTGACCTGTTCTGGCGAGAGGTAGGCGGCGGTGCCCAGGATAACGCTGGCCGAGGTGGTATTGGCGGCGGCGACAGCACGGACCAACCCGAAATCGGCGATCTTGACATCGCCGCCGTCGGAGATGAGCACATTCTCCGGTTTCACATCGCGATGCACCAGACCGGCCGCATGCGCGACCCCGATCGCGGCCAGCACCGGTTCGGCGACGGCACGAACCGCATGCGGCGGCATGGGCCCGCGTTCGCGCAGCAGCTCCCGCAATGTCCCGCCCTGGACCAGTTCCATCACCAGGAACGGGTACTCGCCGTCGATGCCCTGGTCGTACACCTCGACGAGGGAAGGGTGTTTCAGGCCCGCCACCGCGCGGGCCTCGAACTCGAACCGGGTCAGGAACTGCGGATCACCGGCGAACTTGGGATCCATCACCTTGATGGCGACCTGCCGGCCCAGCCGCGTGTCCACACCCCGGAACACCATCGACATCCCGCCCCGGGCGATCGGCGCGTCGATCCGGTAGCGCCGATCCAGTACGGCGCCGATCAATTCTCCTCCGGCTGTCACGAACCTCTCCACCCTCGTACCGCGTCTGCACGGTCGCCGCCGCTGCGGCTCCCACATGTTATCGGCCGAACCGGTGCGGGTGTCTCACCGCGTGCGAGCGGCCGCCGTCTACGGTTGTCTGCTGTGAGTACCTTTCCTTGCAGTGCCGATGTCCTGCCCGCCTCGGTACCGCTGCTCTCGTTACCCGATGTCGCGAAGAACCTGGGTGTCGCGGTGACCCGGGTGCACCAGATGCTGCGGGACAATCAGCTGCTCGCGGTGCGCCGGGACCGCGTGGCGGGAATCCCGGAGATTTTCTTCGACGAAGCGGGTGCGGTACTGAAATTCCTACCGGGCCTGATCACGGTGATGCGTGACGCCAAGTACACCGACGAGGAGATTCTGGAATGGATCTTCACCGACGACGACACCCTGCCCGGTAAACCGGTAGAGGCGTTGCACGGCCCGCTGGCCCGCGAGGTACTGCGCCGCGCAGCCGCCGATCCCTTCTGACGCTGCCGCTCCGCCCGAGCTCGTAGGAGTGGCAACGCCGTACACCGCTGCCGGTGCGCCGGTCGGTCTCCCTCCGCGTCGTCAACGCAGGGTCGGCGCCGGTCACGCCTGGACTGACGGTCATTGTCGCTCGCTGCCGGCCATCGGTGACCCGCCTGCGCTGCCGGTGTAGACGTGTCTTTCCGACGCGGGTATCGGCGGCCGGCGACAGCGATGTGCTGCCGGCGCACTGCGGGGGTGCCGGCCTTACGCATCGCCGAGGACGCGTAAGGCTACCGGCGCAGCGCGGCGGCGGCTGCCAGCTGCAGTCGGCGAGCTCCCGGGACCACGGCGCGCCGCGCGAACACGTTGTAACCACTGTCTTCGATACGTTCCAGGATGGCCGCGTACACGGTGGCGGCCGCGCGTATACCCGGGCGTACGCGTGGACTGAGCAGCTCGATACCCGGGTGCGCGCGGCGGTACAGGTCGCGGTTGACGGCGATCAGGTGCGCGAGCGCGCGGCGGACCCGGCGATCGGTGCTGCGGGTCCGATGGCAGTACACCAACAGTTCCTCGTCGACGCCGAACGCGGCGAGTTCGTCGGCGGGCAGGTAGATCCGGTCGCGGTCGAGGTCTTCGCCGATATCGCGCAGGAAATTGGTGAGCTGGAAGGCGTTGCCCAAGGCAGCCGCCGCGGGTTCGGCCGCCGCGCGGGGGACGACCGTACCGAGTACCGGAAGCAGTTGCAGGCCGATGGCCGCTGCCGAACCGCGCATGTATTCGTCCAGGGCGGCCATGGTGGGGTAGCGGTTCCGGAACAACGGTGAACCCGGGGCGTCCATACGCATGGAGTCCAGGAAAGTCCGGAAATGGCCCGGATCGATGGCGAACCGGGTGACGGTGTCGGTGAGTGCCAGGGCGATCTCGTCGAACCCGGCGGGCAGCGCGCCGAGCCCGGGTGGGTCCAGCGGGGTGGTTGCGCTGGGCGGGGCCGCGAGCAGCCGGGTCGGGACGGACCGGGGGTAGTCGAATGGCGGGGCAATGCTGAGCCCTGGCTCGGCCGGGGCAGTCGCGTCGGGTCGAGATGGGTGGAGCGGCGTGGTCGTGCTGGACCAGAGGGAGTCGAGCGGGGCGGTCGCGGTGGAGCGGAGTGAGTCGAATGGCGGGGTAGCGCTGAGGCCCGGCGACTCGGCCGGGACGGTCACGCTCGGTTGGGGCGGGACGAGAGGCGCGGCGGGTGACCACGAGGTGCGCAGAGCGAGCTCGACGGAGTCCAGCACGGCCGACGGGGCATCTCGGAGCGCCGGGCCGTCGACGATATCGTCCACCATCCGAGCGAAGGCATAGAGAGCGTGTACGGCGGGGCGCTGCTCGGCGGACAGCAACCGGGTCGCCAGGTAGTAGGTGCGTCCGTGGACGGCGGCCGTCCGGCGGCAGCGGTCGTATGCCCGGCGCAACATTTCGGGGTCGGCGATGCGGAGGGATGCGGTGGTCCAGGCGGCCGGGCGCTCACGCGGTTCCGGGCAGGCATGGTGATCGATATCCTGTCCGCCCACCGCGGCGCCGATCGATCGCCCATGCGTGTCTGCGGCGTTGTGCCCTGTTGAGAGCGCGGCGTTGCGCCGGCTTGGTCGCGCGGCGTTGTGCCCGGCTGGGGGTGCGGCGTTGCGTCCGGTTGGTAGCGCGGTGCTGTGCTCGGTGGGGAGCGCAGTGCTGAAGCCGGCAGCAGCAGGTGCCGTGCCGTACACAGTGGTGGCACCGGGACCGTGCTCGGAGCCGGAGCCGGAGCCGGAGCCGGAGCCGGAGTCGGAGCCGGAGCCGGAGCCGGAGCCGGAGGCGGTGGGCGGGCCGCCCTGCACATTCCTCGATACTCGATTCGACGGGGGTTGTGCCGCCGTCGCCGGTGCCGCCGTCGCCGGTGCCGCCGTCGCCGGTGCCGCCGTCGCCGGTGCCGCCGTCGGCGGTGCTGCCGCGGGCCGGGCGGGTGTTGCCGGGGCGTCTCCGGTCTGCCCTGCGGCGTGGAGACCGAGTTCGCCGGCGACCTTCGGGCCGTGCTCGGAGTTCACGGTCCAGCGGGGACAGTGGGTGTCGTGACCTGCCGGGGCGTTCCGCGCAGGCGCAGCGGATCCACCGTCCGCAGTGAGAGCGCGGCGACGACGGCGGCGAAGGTCGCGGCGGCGACATGCCAGAAGTTGTAGAGCCCGATCGAACCGTCCGGCTGGAACACCAGCATCAACCAGGTGCAGACGCCGACCAGTGTCATGAGCGTGGTGGTCGACAGCGCGAACCCGGCGGCCAGCGCCAGCGGCCACGAGTAGTACCACGGCAGCGCGGCCGGCGACAGGATGACGATCGCGACGAAGGCGATCAGGATCCCCAGCACCGCATCACGTTCGGTGAGTTTGAACCGCCACCAGGTCCACACCAGCAGTCCCAGCAGTGCGGCCATGCACAGCAGGCGGGTCACCTCGAGGGTCGAGCCGAGCTCGAAGGGGGTGATCCAGGTGGTGATATGCGCCAGGATCGTCGGCAGCGACAACCAGTTGATGATCTTCTGCGACCCGGACAGCGCGGTGAGCCAGCCGATCCCGACCCCGGCGATCGCGGACGCCGCCACGAACACCACCGCGAACACCGCCAGGCCGAGCGAGGCGATCTTGGCGAACATCTTCCAGTGGTGCGCCAGGAATTCCCGGCTGGTCGTCGCGAGTGCCGCACGCTGGCCGTCCTCGGCACGCCGGTCGCGTTCGTGCAGCATCCAGATCCACACCAGGAACGGCAGCGCCACACCGGCGGTGGCCTTGATCGCGACCCCGATGGCGACCACCACGATTCCCGCTACATGATGACGTTCCAGGACCAGCGCGATCCCCGCGCACATCAGCCCGACCATCAGCATCTCGTTGTGCACGCCGCCGATCAGGTGGATCAGTACCAGCGGATTGAGCACGGCCAGCCACAGCGCGACCGTGGGCCGGCCACCGAGATGTTTGGTCAGGTACGGCACCGCCCACATCATCAGCACCAGGCCCGGCAGCATGACGAACCGTAGCGCGATGGTGCCGCCCACTACGTTGTCGCCGGTGACCGCGGTGATTGCCCGGCCCATCAGCAGGAATACCGGGCCATACGGCGCGGTGGTGGTGGTCCAGACGGTGCTCACGTTGTCGAGCAGGACGCCGGGGTTGGCGACGGGACCCACCTGGTATGGGTCGAAACCGTCCCGCAGCAGCGCGCCCTGGGCGAGGTAGGAGTAGGCGTCCCGGCTGAACATCGGTACCGCGAACATCAGCGGGGTGATCCAGATACCGACGATGGCGCGTAATTCGTTGAGGCGCACGTCGCCGGAGTGGCCACCGAAGCCCAGTGTGATGCGGCCCAGCCGCACCCAGGCGGCCACCATCATCAGCACGCCGGCCCATACACAGATCATCGACAGCGCGTACCCGTGCCCGAATCGCAGCCAGGACAGGTGCACCGCTTCGAGTATCGGATCGCGTTCGCGCACACTGCCGGCGCCGAACCCACCGAAGGTGATCATGATCGCCCCGATGAAGCCCAGCAGCGCCGCATGTCCTTCCGGGCTGCGCAGGAAATCGGCGCAGAACCGCAACCAGCCCAGCACACCGGGCGCGAAACCGGCCCGGCCGGATACCTGCGCAGGAGCGGGCGCTGCCGGTGCGGGGGCACCGGTGCCGGGGAGCTGGACGGCGGTGGCGGCGGTGTCTGTATGGGGGGCTGGCATCAGTTGTCGGTCCCCCCGGGTGGTCGGCGGTCGCAACCGCAGGCGAATAGGTCGGCGCTCAGTTTACGGCTTCCCTCCGGGAAGACCGCCGGACGGTCGCGGCGGCACGTGTCCGGACTCCGCGATTCTCGCCCACAATGCGCTGTGCCGCGAGTTTTCCCGACAGCAGCGCGGTGGGAACTCCGACACCCGGCGTGGTCCCGCAACCTGCCAGGACCACGTTCTCGCTGCCGCGCGGGAAGTTGCGCGAACGGAACGGACCGGTCTGGCGGAACAGGTGCGCCGCCGAGAACGGAGTCCCGGCGATCATGCCCTGATCCCGCCACGTGGCGGGCGTGTCGAGCCGGTCGACGTCGAATTCGCTCGTAATCCGGTGGTATCCCCGTGCTTCCAGTACCGAGAGGAGTTCGCGCAGATAGGCCGGGCCCAGCCGGGTCCAGTCCAGCGGCGCCGAATCCAGGTTCGGGCACGGCGCGAGCAGCGAGAACGGTTCGTAGCGGACCCCGTCGCGCGTGAGGTACAGGCCGGGATCACTCAGGGCGGGGCGGGTCAGCAGCAGCGACGGGTCGCTCATCGGCCGGCCGCCGCGCCGCGCGGTGATCTCGCGGAAGGTCTGCGCCCAGGCGGCACCGAAGTCGATCGTGTGATGTGCCTGCACCGGCCACTGTCCGGCCACCGCGGCCGGTACGAGCCCGTGGGCGATCACCGCCGACGGCGAGGCCCGCAGGCCGCGGCGCGGCCGGACGCCGAAACGGTCCAGCGATCCGAGATCCGCGGTGAGCACGACCGCATCGCAGGGCAGGGTCCGGTCGCCGGCCGCTACCACCCGCCGCGCGCGGCCCCGGTGGTAATCGATACCCGTCACCTCGGTGCCGAGTTCGAGCCGTCCGCCCGCGGCGGTGAACGCCCCGGCGAGGGTGTCGGCGACGGCGCGCATACCCCCTTCGGGGAAATAGACGCCCAGACCCGTATCCATATGAGGAATGGCGCCGTACACGCCCAGCGCCTGCGCGGGCGCCATACCGGCGTACAACGCCTGAAAGGTGAACAAGCGGCTCAACCGGGGGTCGCGCAAGGTGCGGGTGACGCGCCGGCCCAGCCGGCCGAACGCCCCGAGCGCGATGAGGTCGAGCAGAGCCGCGCGTTTCGCCGGAATCCGGACCAGGTCCAGGGGGGAATCGAAATTCGCCGCCAGGAATTCGTCGTATTCGGCCCGGTAGACCTGCGCCAGCCAGTCACGCAGCCGGCGGTAGCGCACGGCCTCGTCCGGGCCGCAGGCCCGCGCCACCTCCGCGCTCATCCGCTCGGCATCGGAGAAGACGCGCAGATCGGATCCGTCGGCGAAACGGGCGTGATACGCCGGCGCCAGCGGCCGGACCCGCAACGGGGGCATCGCGGTGTCGGTGTCGAGCCCCACGGCGGCCAGCGCATCGTCGACGAGTTCGGGGAGGGTGAGGATGGTAGCGCCGGAATCGATGTCGTAACCGTCGAAACGGTAGCGCCCCATCCGGCCACCGGGGTGATCGGCGCGTTCCACCACGGTGACGGAGCAGCCCGCGCCGGTCAGGTACAGCGCCGCCGATAAACCGGACAGTCCGGCCCCGACCACGACGACACGCTCTACCGGGCCACGCACAGTCCTCATCGGAGTCCACCGAGCGCGCGCCACGCCACCGCCTCCGGGCCCGACCCGCTCATGCCGCGCGCCGGGTGGCGGCGAGCGCCATTGCTTTCAGCCGGTCCTTGGCTACGGGGGTGGCGGAACTGGCTTCGATGGCGGCGAGGCCCTGGTCGGTGAGGGCGGCGATCCGGGTTTCCACGGCATCGACCGCGCCCAGCTCGATCAGCAGCTCGCGCAGTTCGCCCACCTGCTCGTCGGAGAGGTCGGTGCCGATAGCGGCGCGTAACCGGTCGCCGGCGGCGGGGTTGTCCGCCGCGGCCCGCTGCAGCGCCTCGGCGACCAGGACGGTGCGTTTGCCCTCGCGCAGATCGTCACCGGAAGGTTTACCGGTGACCTCCGGATTACCGAACACACCGAGCAGATCGTCACGCAACTGGAAGGCGATCCCGATATCGGTGCCGTAGGTGCGGTAAGCGGCGACCAGCCCCGGATCGGCGTCGGCGAGGGCCGCACCGAGATGCAGTGGGCGTTCGACCGTATAGGCCGCGGTTTTGTACCGGTTGATCCGCAGCGCCGCCGCCACGGATTCGTCACCGCTGGCCTCACCGTGCACATCGAGCAGCTGACCGCCCAGCACCTCGGTACGCATCCCTGCCCAAACCGGGGCGAACCGGCCCAGCGCCGCCGGGTCCAGGCCGCTGCTGTGCACCATATCGTCGGCCCAGGCCAGGGCCAGATCACCGAGCAGGACCGCTACCGATTCGCCGTAGTGCGCGGAATCGCCCGTCCAGCCCTGATGGTGATGGCGCTGTTCGAAGTCCACGTGCACGGTGGGGAACCGGCGGCGGGTGCGGGAACAGTCGATGATGTCGTCGTGGATCAGCGCGCACGCCTGCACCAGCTCGAGCGCGGCGCAGGCCTGGAGCACGGCCGCGGCCCGGTCGCCGGCCGGATCGCCCCCGGCGCCCAGCCAGCCCATCCAGGCGAAACCGGGCCGGGTGCGTTTCCCGCCGCGCAGCACGAACGATTCGAGCGCGCCGACCGCATCGATGAACACCGGACCCAGTTCGGTGACAGCCTCCGCGCGGGTGGCGAAATAGCTGGTCAGGGCCTGTTCGACGGCGGTCGCAAAGGCCGCTGTCCCGGGGACGGCCGAGAGGGGACCCGAACGGGCCGGGGTTTCGGTTCCGGTTCCGGCGGACAGGATGACCTCCCAGATCGTTGCTCGCCATGGGCGCCGGCCATCGAGATGGCCCGCAGGGGTCCCTCCGATGGTGTCCCATGGTGACCCGCCGTCGCGACGGGACCTGATCGCAGAATACGCGCGCGAAGGCGGCCGCCTCGATTCGGTCGGCGGTGCTCACAGCGAGCGCGGGACCGCCCGGACTCGGGTACGGCTTTAGACTGGCCCGGTGACTTTCGACTACGAGCGGGGACTCCCGACCCCTGGCCGGCCGTCTCCCACGTCACCGGACGTCTCCGCGACGCCTTCGGTCGTGCAGAGCCTGGAGCGGCACGCGGGTGGTGCCGTGCCCTTCTCGGTGGAGTTCTCGCCACCCCGCGACGAAGCCGGTGAGCAGCGGTTGTGGCGTGCGGTGCGCACCTTCGAACGGATGCATCCCGCGTTCGTCTCGATGACCTACGGTGCCGGTGGCAGTACCCGCGATCGCACGGTGCGGGTCACCGGGCAGCTCGCCGAGGAAACCACCCTGCTGCCGGTCGGACATCTCACCGCGGTCGGGCACAGTGTCGCCGAGCTGCGGTCCATCGTCGGTGCCTACGCCGATTCGGGGATCAGCAATATTCTGGTCCTGCGTGGCGACCCGCCGGGGGATCCGCTGGGGGAATGGCAGAAACACCCCGCCGGCGTGGAGTACGCCGAAGAGCTGGTGCGGATCGTGCGCGACCTCGGCGATTTCCATGTCGGCGTGGCATCGTTCCCGCAGGGCCACCACCGTTCGCCGGACCTGGAATGCGATACCGCCTACCTCGCCGCGAAACTGCGTGCAGGCGCGGAATATTCGATTACCCAGATGTTCTTCGATGTCGACGACTATCTGCGGTTGCGTGACCGGATCGCCGCCCTGGACCCGGTCGAAGGCGCCAAACCGATCATTCCCGAGCTGATGCCGATCACCTCGCTGCGCACCGTGGAGCGCGCCGAACAGCTGTGCGGCCGCCCACTTCCGGAGCGAGTCCTGGAACGGTTGCGCCGCGCCGCGGGAACCGGTGCGGAGGAGGATCGCGCCGCGGTCCGCGCCGCCGGGATCGAGATCGCCACCGAAATGGGTGAACGACTGATCGCCGAAGGTGCCCCCTGCCTGCATTTCATCACCCTGAATTTCGCCAAGGCCACCAGCGAGGTGCTGACCAACCTCGGTTACGGAGTCACCGCGGCGCCCCTGAGCGCCTGAACCGCGGAGATCGCAATCGGTCCGGCCGGCAGGTTGCCATATGCCCAGGCCGGTGACCTCGGCCGCAGCGTTCGGCCGTTCCCGGGCCGAACAGGTACGGTTTGCCGGCCACGCCCTGTGTGAAGGGCCGCAACCGGGTGTCGATAACGGCGGCGGTTACGGGCGGCCGATGCCGCAGCGGACAGTTCCGGGGACCATCGATGCCGGATGCCCGGATGCCGAGGCGGGCGGGCACGGGAGCTACCGAGCGGCCCTCGTACTCGACCCGACATACCGCAGCCCTATCCGGTGGAGGTCGTAATCGCACCGCCCGGTCGGCCGGGTGGCCCCGCTCGCATGCGGAGTGCACGAGGGACGCCGATCCGCGTGGGAGAGAGGCGATCCCTGTAGGTCCCCGCCGGCCGGACCGATTACCGCTGTGCGTGGGAGGTGCGTCTAAACGATCGGCGCGTGGACGCGGATCGTTGTCCGTTCGCCCTGCCGGAGAACTTCGACGGCATGGTTGTCGTGGCGCAGGATCAGCCCGGGCGCGCCGTCCACGGGATCGAGGATTTCGATCCCGGCGACCCGGTCGCCGTCGTGGTCGAGCCGGTCGCCCGGTTTGGCGGCGATGAACACCCGGCCGTCGACGACCCACCAGGTGCCCGGGACACCGGGCAGCTGCGCGGGCACCTCGCCGAGGTCGTGTTGGGCGAGGGGATCGCGGTGTGCGCTTCGCAGGCGGGTCGAGTAGCGGCTGTGCCACTGTGCCCAGCCGGAATCGACACTGGGATGGACGGCGATGGTCATACGAGCCTCCTCGAACCCGGCCGGAAAGGGCCTGTTGCCCGCCGATCGGTCCGGGCCGGTTCATCATCCGGCCACGGCAACATCGGGCACAAGACCGAGAATCAGTGCGAGTTCATCCCTTTTCCGGGCGGCAGGGGGCGTTCCTTCCAGGTCAGGGCGTTGTGGCGGCGATCGCGGTGTGAGCGTGCCCACAGGAAGAAATAGGCCGTTATTGCCACTGGGTGGGACATTGCGGCGGCCACGTCGCCGGATTCCGGCCGCCGTCCGGTTTCCAGTCCGCGGGCGAGTAACCGTCCGGCGCCGGCGGTGGCATACCCGAACAGCCCCCAGCGCCGCACCGATCCGCGGCCGAGCACGCCGGCCAGCGGAGGCAACCAGTACGCCCAGGCGGCGACCGCCGCGACCACGAGCCCGCCGGGAATCGAACCGCCGTACGCCGACCACAGCCAGCGCCGGTACCCCGCCGCGAGTTCGCCCCCGCCCCGGTACATCCGCGTCCGGGCCAGGCCACCGGCCGCGGCCAGCCCGGTGCGGTAGCCGGCGCGGCGCAGTGCGCGGGCGATATCGAGGTCTTCGGTGGCACTGTCCGCGACCGCCGCGTGACCGCCGATCGCACGGTAGGCGGCCGCGTCGAACACCAGGAACTGCCCGCACGCGACCACGGTGGAGGTCCGTGATCCGCGATCGGCGCACACCACCGGCAGTGTCGAGGCCCACGACCAGCACAGCAGCGGTTGCACCAAGTGCTCGGCGAGAGACTGCGCCTGCTGCTGCGGCCAGGGCGACACCAGTGCGATATCCCGGCGCCGGAGTTCGGCCACCGCCGCGGCGAGGGCGCCCGGTGCGAGCCGGATATCGGCGTCCAGGAACACCAGCACAGTGGTGTCCGCGAGCCGCTCCGCGGTATCGGCGAGCATTCGGCACGCCGCGGCCTTACCGGTCCAGCCCGGCGGCGGTCCGCCGCTCCCGCGCAGCAGCGTGCAGCGTGGGTCGCCGTCGATCGCCTCGACTGCACGTGCGGCGGTGTCGTCGGTGGAGGCGTCGTCGAATACGAGTATGCGCAGCCGTGGGATATCGGTCTGGGCGCGGAGATCCGCGATCAGGGCCGCGATCCGGTCGGATTCGTTGCGGGCGGGGACACAGACCGTCACCGTCTCGGTGATCGGCGCAGCAGTGGCTGACAGCCTGGGCACGGTGAGCCGGTTCCACGCTGTCAGTGCCGCACAACACGCGGACAGCCCGGCTCCCACGGCCACCAGCCGTGCCGGTCGCCGGGATGCCGGCCCGGCGGAGCCTGGTGCTGCGCGAGCCGGCCGGAAGGAGCGTACCGGCCGGCGCGGCGGTGTGGAGCCGGCTGCGCGAGGCAGCGGGGGTAAGCCCGCAGTGTGGAACAGCGCGGACAGGCCCGATGCGCGGGAGAGTGCGGCCGGGTTTGCTCGAGTGGGCGGTGTGACGGAAGCCGGTGTGCGAGCCGATTCGGACGACGGCGGCCGGGCGACCGGTTGGGACGAGTCCGGCCGGCGCCGCCGCGCGGGGGACCTCATGCGTCGTTCTTGACCTGATCCCACCAGCGGCGCAGCGAGAAACCGGCCGGGGCGCCGGAGGGGGGCGGGTTGCGGTAGAGGTAGGCCAGTGCGGCGACGACGGCCGCGACGGCCAGCGTGATCCCGCCGACGATACCGGCCCAGCCGGCGAACGAGCGGGTGTTCGGATCGGCGTAGCCGACCTCGGCGCGGACCGTGCTCACCTCACCGGCGGGCAGTTTCCAGGTGACCACCGCATCGCCCTCCCGGGTGCCGTTGGTTTTGGCGACCCGGGCCGGGAACGCCACACTCAACTGCACATCCGAACCGTGCGGGGCCATGGTCTCCAGATCGACGCGGCCGTTGAGGCTGACCAGGTCGCCGTTGCGCTGGAATTTCAGGTCGAACAGGCCCTGTGCCTGTTCCGACAGCTGGCTGAGCTGTTCGACCTCGCCGAAGTTCAGGTCGTCGAAGTAGATTTCGCTGCCGACGTAACCGTCCTGGTTGTACGGTTCGACCCGCACTTTGGTGGCCAGCGCCTCCGGGGCGGTGAACTGCGGCCCCTTGTCCTCGCTGTTCTCCGGGACGACCGCGGCCACGATCCGTCCCGATACCCGGTCGTTGGACGACAACCCCATCGATGCCTGGACCCGCAGGCAGCCGGCCAGGGCGGGAACCAGCAGAGCGGCCAGCACGATCGCCGCTGTCACCCGCGCGCGCAGGCGGCGCGAGCGCAGAACAGGGACCGGGGAGCCGGGTTTCGCGGTAACGGGACTCGAAGGCACGGATGACATGGTGCCAGGCCGCGACTCACCGACGCCATGCGACGGGCCCGGCCGCGTCACCGGAGGACGAGTCGTCGAGTCCGGTTCCGGCGCGAACCGTCCGGACCAGCAGCGGCACCCCGAGCAGGCCCAGCGCGACCCCTCCGTAGGCGGCCGAGTACGGCAGGCCGAGGAAAACGGCGTGTGCCAGCGCCGATCCCAGCCACGTCCACAGGAACATCAGTACCGGGACGCCCAGCCGCCCGGTGGGCGGGGCGGTTCGTTCCCATACGGTCAGCGCACCGGCGATGAGGCCGGCCACCAGGAACCAGCCGAGATAGTTCGTCCAGGGGATGGCCGCGAGCCCCGGCAGCCCCGAATCGGTATCGGCCCACCGCCACTGCCCGTCGGCCACCATCTGCGGGTCGAGGAACAGATCCCAGCCCACCGCACCCGCCGCGGTGGCGGCGATCCGCGCCGCAGGCGTACGGCACAGCATCCCCGCGACCACCCAGATCGGATATATCCCGCCGGTCCACGCGAGCGGGACCACCAGCGGCACCTCGAACAGTGCCGGGCCCAGCCGTCCGACCGCGTAGTCGTAGGCGCCGAACGGAAACCCGGTCGCGGTGCCCACGGCCTCGGCGGTGAGACCGATACCGGAGACGAGCACACCGAAACCCGCCGCGTATCGCACACCGCGCGTCACTGCCGCGTGCACCAGAGCGGTGCCGGCCGAGGCGAGCACCACCGCCACCGTGACGGCGTCGCGAGCGGACCCACTCGTCAGCGGATAGGCGATCTGCACCGCGATGAGCAGAATCAGGCAACCGGCCGGCGCCGGCTCACGCGGGCTGTCCACCCGGAACTTCGGCACCCCCACGCTCATCTGCGCAGCCACCGCCACCCGCGCCGGCTGTCGTGCAGAACCAGTCGCGCCGCGGTTCGTCCGCTCGCTCCGGAGACCCCGCCGCCCGGATGGGTGGAGGCGCCGGTGAGGTAGAGGCCGGGCGCGCCGGGCACCCGCTGCCCGGACAGTTCCGGTAGCGGCCGCCACAACATCATTTGATCGAGGCTCATCTCGATATGCATGACATTGCCGCCGCGCAGCCCCATCTCGGTTTCCAGATCGACCGGGGTCTGGATATGGCGGCGCAACACCGTCGCCGCGGCACCCGGCGCGTAGCGGTCGAGTTCACCGATGATCCGGTCGGCCTCGGCTTCGGCATGCGCCGCCCAGTCCGTGCCGTCGGCGAGCCGGTAGGGATGCCATTGCGACCACAGCGAGAGTTGATGTTCGCCGGCCGGGGCGATACCGGGGTCCAGTGCGCTGAAACTCATCCCGAGCACCACCGGCCGCGGTGGCAGCCGGCCGCCGAGGGCGTTTCCGTGCGCGAGCCGTAACTCCCGGCGATCGGTGACCAGTAATTGCAGACCGGTCGCGGATTCGGCGGTCGTCGCGCCCGGATACTGCGGTAGCGCGCTGGTCGCGGCCCGCACCACCATGCCGATCCCGGGGCCGACGCGGATCCGCCGCCGCCACCCGTCCAGCGTTTCCGGGTCGAAACCGCCGGCGCGCAGTAGTTCGAGGGTGGTCAGGATATGGATTCCGGCGATCACGGTATCGGCGGTGTGGTCGCGCCCCGCGGCGGTACGGATCTGCCACCGGTCGCCGCGGCGGGTGAGCCCGGTGACCGCGTCACCGGCGACGATCTCCCCGCCGTCGGCGCGCAGCCGGGCCACGAGTGCTTCGGTGAGCGCGCCGCTGCCGCCGACCGCGCGGCCGGGCGGCAGGGTGTGCATGAGTGCCGCGAATCCCACCATCGGTGCGGTCCCCGGCTCCGACATCGGCGGGCCCGATTGCGCACCGAACCAGGCCAGCGCGGCCTTGAGCCGCTCGTCGTCGAACCAGCTGTCCAGCAGCGCATCACCGGTCTGCAGGAACTCCCGCGACAGGGCGCTACCGCCCGCACTGGCGTCCAGGCCCCAGAACGAACGCAGGAGATGGCCCGGGGCCGGCGCGCCCCCGAACGAGCGCATCACCCGGCTTGCGCGCGGTTCCCAGACCGCCACGAAACGCCGGTAGGCGGCCGCGTCACGATCGCCGCAGGCGGCGGCCACAGACGCGCAGGTGCGGTCCAGGTCGCGGTGGAAGACGATCGGGGCGGCGCCGGTATCGGGGCAGGCGGGTACGAAGGCCCACGGGTCGCAGTCGAGATAGCGCAGGCCGAACCGGTCCAGCGCCAGGTCCTCGATGATGCCGGTATGCCGGATCATCAGATGCGCCGATGATCCGCGGTCCACGCGGTGCCCGGGGAAGCGTTCCACGGTCGATACCGCGCCGCCCAGGACGCTGTCGCGTTCCAGCACGCGCACCGGATGGCCTGCCCGGGCCAGGTAACACGCGGCGACCAGCGCATTGTGCCCGGAGCCGACGATCACCACTGTCATGGCAGCGCAAGCGGTAACGGCCGGCCGAGAATACCGAAGCGGCGGCTGTCGCCGGCGAAGACGAAATCGCGCAGTACGTCCTGGAAACCCATCCGCCGGTACAGCCGCCAGGCGCGGTTGTCCTCGGCCGATACTTCGGGCGTGGACAGCAGTACGGCGCGTTCGGGCCGGTCGCGCAGGAGTTTGCGGAGCAGGATCGCGCCGATTCCACGACCCTGAGCGCTCGGATGGACATGCAGTTCGGTGAGTTCGAAATAGTCGCCGAGCAGTCCCTGGGTCGCCGCTTCCGGCCAGCCGGACCGCCGCATACCCGCGTGCACCTGCTGCTGCCACCACTGGTGTGGTCCGCCGCGGTAGCCGTAGGCGATGGCGACGAGCGGCGAGGTGCGGATATCGAAGCCGCCGTTGTCCTCGGGGACCACTGCCGCGACGGCCTGCCAGCCGGCGCGCTGGGTGTGCTCGGTCCACATCGGCGCGCGATGGTGTTCGGTGCCGCGCGGATAGTCCATGGCCGCGACGTACACAGACAGTGCATCGTGCAGGCGGGCGCGCAGGGCGGGGACCGAGAGGTCGACGACGACCGGGGCGGGGAGGTGGTTGGGTTTGACGGCGGTCATTGCGGTATCGGTGGGCTCTTTCGCGGTCGGCGGGGCGGAGCTGGGACTTTCCGGCGGGCGAACATGTCGGTGGTCGTCTCTATATTCAAGCTCGAGCCAAACGTTCGAATACCTGTTCGGCCCCCCCACGGTGCACGCTCAGCCTGCCATACCGGCGGACCGCCGCGGGGGCCGGCAGGGGAGATACGGAGGGACGGCCATGGCGGATCGAAACGTTCACCCGGGTCACTCGGGCCGCGCGGGGATGCTGCTGCAACGCGCCGACGGACTGTTGATGGAAGCGGCGGGGGAGAACGACCCATCGGAGCGATTCCGGGTCGCGTATCTGGCCGCGCTGCGTGGAGCGGGGGCGGTACTGGCACTCACCGGCGCCGATACCGCACCGCGGGCCCGTTCGCGTAACGCCTGGGTGATGCTGCAGCGCGCCGCGCCCGAATTCGTGATGTGGGCGGACTATTTCAGCGGCCATTCCGCTACCCGGGCGGCGCTGGAGGCCGGGCTACCGCGCGACATCGACGAGATCCGCGCCGATGAGTTCTACGCGCGGGTCGGCGCGTTCCTGCACGATGTGGAGGATCTGATAGCACCGGCGGCGCGACTGCGGGCCGCGGGGGACGGGTACGACACGCCGCGTGAGGACATATAGCCGCCCGTACCGCGGCGTCGCGAGCCGCATTCCGTATGCGGCGCCGTCATCGGCCGGGGAGGTCCCGGGTGAGCAGCTGCTGCCGACCGGTCGGCCCGCTCGCGCCGGACGACGTATCCGGGCGCGGGCCACGGCGCGCTTGCGCCTGTGACCGATATCGGCGCGGCCCTCTTACCACGGCTTTCGGTACGTGCCGGGCTCACTGCGATCACGAAGTTCGCTCGGCTGTACCCATATGGTGGTACGGCTCTGGGGGAACTCGTATCATTGGTGACAGATAGCCGCCAAGGGGTTATCTGTCGCCTACCCGGAGGCGACAGCCACGTCCTAGTGCCGGGGGAGGTACCGTGCCACTCTCCGAGCACGAGCAGCGCATGCTCGAACAGATCGAGAGCGCTCTCTATGCTGAGGATCCGAAGTTCGCGTCGTCCGTCCGCGGTGGACGCTTCCGTACGCCGTCGAGTCGCCGCAGACTCCAGGCCGCGGCCTTGTTCGTACTCGGCCTCGTCCTGCTGATCGCCGGAATAGCCCTACCGGTGCGGCCCGGTGGTTTTCCGATCATCAGTCTGATCGGATTCATCGTGATGTTCGGTGCGGGAGTTCTGGTCCTGCTCGGCGGAACGAAGGGCGGACCGGCGGGTGGGGGCGATACGTCCCCGAACGATCCGCCGGCCGCATCGGGATCGTCGCCGCGCGGCGGTGGTCGCGGCCGGCAACGCCGTTCCGGTGGATTCACCGAGCGGATGGAAGACCGGTTCCGTAGAAGGTTCGAACAGGAGTAGTAGCCGGCCGAGGCGAACCTCTCACATATAGCGCGGACCCCGCTTCCCACTTCCCCCCACCGGAGCCCTCCACAGCGCCCCACCGCATGCCCTGACGGTGCGTGAACAGGGGGTTTGCTGGAAGTTGACGGGCGCCGTCCGGTTCTGTGCCCGCGGACGCGCGCAAGGAGGCAGAGTGCGCGAAAAGTTCGCTCGGCCCGTGATAGCTGGGGTGACCTGCGAAATCCGTGAACCGGGGAGCCACATCACCCCGTGTTTCGATTGAAAGTGGGGGAAAGTGGGGTAATGTGGAGCGCGCACTACAGGAGAGGCCGTAAGGCGCTCGGCCGGCCCAGCCGGCCGGCACCATTCGAGGTGGTCCGGTAGGAGGTATCGGGGTTGTTTCTCGGTACTTACACACCTCGGTTGGACGACAAGGGGCGACTCACGTTGCCCGCGAAGTTTCGAGACGATCTGGCGGGAGGGTTGATGGTCACCAAAGGACAGGACCACAGCCTGGCCGTCTATCCGAAGGAAGAGTTCAGTGCGCTCGCCCGGCGAGCTGCTTCGGCATCCCGGAGCAATCCGCAGGCGCGGGCATTCATCCGGGCGCTGGCGGCGGGAACCGACGAACAGCGGCTGGATACGCAGGGCCGGATCGTGTTGTCGGCCGAACATCGCCGGTACGCCAACCTCACCCGCGACTGTACGGTCATCGGTTCGGTGGACTTCCTGGAGATTTGGGACCAGCAGGCGTGGGAGACCTACCTCGCCGAACACGAGGAGGACTACGCGCAAGCGAGAGACGAGGCACTGGGCGGAATCTTCTAGCCCGCGGCGAGTGCCACGCGGCCTCTGCCCGGATGCGGACCCTGACGTACTTCCCCGACGCCAGGTGCCGCTTCGGTCAGAGACCCCGCGGCATTCGTCCGGTCACCGATTTCCTTCTGCCGCACATTCTGTGGCCGTCCCCGTCGCGGTGGCGGCGCCGCATCTCACGCATATTTCCGCACCGCTTCGGCGACGGCAACCAGGCCGGCGTCACGGTCCGATACGACCCGCAGCCGGTCGTTCCGCCGGCAAGGCACAATTCCGGGAGGCCAGGTGAACCGTGAGCAGCACGGCACGCGACACGTTCCCGTTCTGCTCACTCGCGCGGCGGAATTGCTCGACCCGGTGCTCGACCGGCCGGATGCGGTATATCTCGACGCCACCCTCGGGCTGGGGGGCCATGCCGAATACTTCCTGCGGACCCATCCGGCGCTGCGCCTGGTAGGGCTGGACCGGGATACCGATGCGCTGGCGCATGCCGCCGAACGGTTGCGGCCTTTCCGGGACCGGATCACTCTGGTGCACACCCGCTACGACGGGATAGCCGATGCGCTCGCCGAGGCCGGACTGCCCGCGACCGGCTCGGTCCACGGCCTGTTGATGGATCTCGGTGTCTCGTCCATGCAATTGGACGAAGCCGAACGTGGTTTCGCCTATTCGGTGGATGCTCCGCTGGATATGCGGATGGATCCCACCACCGGTCCCACGGCCGCCGATGTGCTCAACACCTACAGTCACGGTGAGCTCGCCCGAGTGCTGAAAACCTATGGCGAGGAACGTTTCGCGAGCCGGATCGCGGCGGAGATCGTCCGCCGCCGGGCCAAGCAGCCGTTCCGGACCAGTGCCGAACTGGTGAGCCTGCTCTACGACGCCATCCCCGCCGCCGCCCGGCGGACCGGCGGACATCCGGCCAAGCGCACCTTCCAGGCCCTGCGGGTGGAGGTGAACGCCGAACTGGAGTCGCTCCGGGCCGCGCTGCCCGCCGCGCTGGACGCGTTGTGCCCCGGTGGACGGATCGTCGTCATGTCGTATCAATCGCTCGAGGACCGGGTGGTCAAACACGAACTGGCGGACCGGGCGAAATCGCGGACGCCGGTGGACCTTCCGGTCGAACTGCCCGGTATGGGCCCGCTGTTCCGGATCCTGACCCGTGGCGCCGAACAGGCGAGCGCCGCGGAGATCGAGGACAACCCGCGCGCGGCGCCGGTCCGGATGCGGGCCGCGGAGAAGATTGCGCAGGAGGCGGTATGAGCCGGCACACCCGCCCGTCCGCGCGCCCCTTATCGGATCCTGTGGGTATATCGAATTCGATTGTCGCCGAAGGAAATATCGAGTACTACAGGGTGTATGCGGAACCCATGTACCGCATCGTGAGCAGGTGTCCGGCGGTACCGGAGGAGAAGCGGTCGGACACAGCGGACGGATACAACACAGAGGCCCGCGCCAGGACGTCGCGAGCCATCACACCGATACGGGGGTGTCTGGTATGAGTGTGGGAACACGTACCGAAATCGGGCGGCCGGCCCGGCGTGCACACAGCGCCGAGCGGGTGAAATCCGGTGCGGCACAGCGGGCCTACGAGCGCCGCCGGCAGCGGGTTACGACACCCGCCGCGCCGGCCGGTTCCGAGCTGACCGGGCGGGCGCCGTTCGTCGCCGCGATTCTGGCCATGTTCGGCTGCGGTCTCGCGCTGACCCTGGTCCTGACCACGCGCGCCGCCGAGGACAGCTACCAGCTCAGCGACGCCCGCGAGGCCAACCGGGTGCTCTCCGACGAACGTGCGGCGCTGCAGCGGGAAGTGGCCGCGGCCGATTCCGCCCCCGTACTCGCCGCCCGGGCCCGGGAACTCGGCATGATCCCCGCCGACGATCCCGCTCGCCTGGTGGTGGCACCGGACGGGACGATCACCGTGATCGGTGAGCCCGCACCCGCCCAGGGACCGCCCGCACCGCCGCTGAACGCGCCGCCGCGGACGGCCCCGCCCAGCGGCGCCGATCCGGGGGAGCGGGTTGTTCCGGTGCCCGTGACGCCGCCGGTGCCTGCCGCGAATCCCGATCCGGGCAATGTGCTGGCCGCCCCCGGCGTGGATCCCGCACAGCCACAGCCGGTGCCCGCCCCCGGCGGGGCGCCGGTACCGGGTCAGCCGCCCGCGGGTGCTGCCCCCGCCCCGGAAAATGCCGGTGCGCCGGTTGCTCCGGCCCCGGAGACCGAGGCGGTACCTCCGGCTGTCCCGGCCCCGGGCGCGCCCGTGGCGGGTGCCCCCGCTCCGGTGGACGGTGCCGCGGTGCCGGAGCCGCCGGTCGAACCGGGCGCAGCCGCCGTACCGCCACCGGCTCCGGTGGGTCCGAACGACAGCTCGGCCCCGGCCGTACCGCCGCCTGCCGGCGCGCCGGTCGCCGGGGGAGGACCGGCTGCCGGTGACGGCCGCCCGGCTGTACCGCCACCGGCTCCGGCCGGGGTGCCCGCAGGGGCCCCGGGAGCGGTTGCCGGGGAGGAGATGCGGTGAATCGGCGCGGGTCGGGACGCGAGCGCGGCGCGCCGAAGTCCCGTACCGCGGTGAACCGGGGTACCGCGAAGGGCCGTCCGGCCGCTGCCGGTCGGCCCAAACGCTCGCGGGCCGGGGCGAAGAAGGACGGGCCGGTGCGGATGCGGCTGGGCGTGGGGCGCGTGATCATGCTCGTCGCGCTGACCGTGGTGGCGTTGCAACTGCTGTGGATCCAGACCATTTCCGCGCCCACACTTTCCGCGCAGGCCGCCGGACAGCGGACCACCTACCAGGATCTGCCCGCCACCCGCGGGACCGTCACCGACCGGCACGGAAAATCGCTGGCACTCACGGTGATCGCCCAGGCGTTGAGCTTCCAGCCGGTACGGGTGCGCAAAGACCTCGCCGCTGCCCGGGCCGCGGACGATACCGCGCCCGAACCCGATGAGCGCCTGCAGGAGATCGCGCGTACCGTGCACGAAGTGCTCGGCCCGGACGGGCCCGACGAGGACGAATTGCTGGACAAACTGCGCAGTGACGAACCCTTCGTGTACCTGGCCCGCAATGTCGATCCGCGCAAGGCCGACACCATTACCGCGAAGTTCCCCGAGGTCGGGTCGGAACGGCAGGACCTGCGCGAATACCCGGGCGGCTCGCTGGCGGCGAATATCGTCGGCGCCACCGGATGGGACGGGCACGGCCGCGTCGGCCTGGAGGGCGCGCTGGACTCGGTACTGGCCGGTACCGACGGGTCCTACACCTACGATCGCGGGTCCGACGGCGCGGTCATCCCGGGGAGCTGGCGTGACCGCCAGCCCGCGGTGGACGGCAACGATGTCGAACTCACCATCGACTCGTATCTGCAGTACTACGTGCAGCAGCAGATCCAGCAGGCCAAGGACAGATCGGGCGCGAAATCGGGGTCCGCGGTGGTCCTGGACGCCAAAACCGGCCAGGTCCTGGCGATGGCCAACGACAATACGTTCAACCCGGCTCTCGGGCCGGAGCACTGGGATCCCGCAGGACTGGACAACCCCTCGGTGACCCAGCCGTTCGAACCCGGTTCGGTGAACAAGGTGGTGACCGCCGCGGCCGCCATCGAATACGGTCTCACCGATCCGCACGAGGTGCACCAGGTGCCCGGCAAGATCCAGATGTCGGGGGTGACCGTCGGCGATGCCTGGGAGCACGGCGTCGAGCCCTACACCACCACCGGGATCTTCGGGAAATCCTCCAATGTCGGCACCCTGATGCTGGCGCAGCGCATCGGGGAGGACCGATTCGCCGATATGCTCGACCGATTCGGCCTGGGCCGGCGGACCGGGGTCGGGTTGCCCGCGGAGAGTTCGGGTCTACTGCCCGCCCGGGACCAGTGGTCCGGGGGAACCTTCGCGAACCTGCCGATCGGGCAGGGACTTTCGATGACGACACTGCAGATGACGAGTATGTACCAGGCCATTGCGAACGACGGGGTGCGGGTGCCGCCGCGGATCCTGCGCGCGACGGTCGCACCGGACGGTTCGCGCACCGAGGAACCGGCACCCGAGGGAGTTCGGGTGGTGAGCCCGGAGACCGCCCGCACGGTGCGGACGATGTTCCAGTCGGTGGTGCAGGACGATCCGACCGGAGTGCAGACCGGCACCGGGGCCGCCGCGGCGATCGAGGGATACCGGATCGCCGGTAAGACCGGGACCGCGCAGAAAGTGGATCCGGACTGTGGCTGCTATTCCAGCGATTCGTACTGGATCACCTTCGCCGGTATCGCGCCCGCGGACGATCCGCGATATGTGATCGGATTGATGCTGGACGCGCCGCAACGCAGCTCCGACGGCAGCGGTGGACAGTCGGTGGCACCGCTGTTCCACGATATCGCCTCCTGGGCGTTACAGCGCGACCGGATACCGCCGTCGCGGCAACCGGAACAACAGTTCGTCCTGCAGGCGTCGTGATTCGGCGAACCGGCTTACCCGGCCCGGACGCGGCGTCGGTAACCTGACTCGTCGTCGTATCCGCGCGCTTCATCATGCAGAGAGGAACCCCGTGCCCGCGCAGTCCAGCCAGCACGTGCTGCGGCCCGCCCGGCCGCCGTCGACCCCGCTGTCCGATCTGCTGGAAACGATCGCCGCCGACCCTGGTCCGGCGGTGCCCGCCGACCTGCGGATCACCGGTATCGAGCAGCGCTCCGACGCCGTGATACCCGGTGATCTGTTCGCCGCGCTCCCCGGTTCCCGCGCGCACGGCGCCCGGTTCGCCGCGGACGCGGTGGCGCGCGGCGCGGTCGCGGTGCTGACCGATCGCGCGGGCGCCGAGGCGGCGGGTGAGCTGCCGGTGCCGGTCGTGGTGCGGGAGAATCCGCGCGCTGTCCTGGGCGAGCTGTCGGCGGCGATCTACGGCCATCCGTCGGAGCAGCTGACGATCGTCGGGATCACCGGGACCTCCGGTAAGACCACCACCTCCTATCTGGTGGAGGCCGGGTTGGCCGCCGCGGGCCGTTCCACGGCACTGATCGGCACCATCGAGACCCGGATCGGCGGTCGTCGCGTACCCAGTGCGCTGACCACCCCCGAAGCGCCGCAGCTGCACGCGATGTTCGCGCTGATGGTGGAACAGGGCGTGGACGCGGTGGTGATGGAGGTATCCAGTCACGCGCTGGCGCTGGGCCGGGTGGACGGTGTGCGATTCGCGGTGGGTGCCTTCACCAACCTGACGCAGGACCATTTGGATTTCCACGCCGATTTCGAAGACTATTTCGCTGCCAAACGCCGGTTGTTCGAGCCGGATTCGCCGGTGGCGGCGCGTACCGCGGTGGTGAATATCGACGATGCGTGGGGGCGCCGGCTCGCCGACGGCCTGGCCGCGCCGGTGCGGGTCCGTACGACCGGTCCGGCGGACTGGTCGGTGGCCGAGCCCGCGCGCACGCACGGCGGTGAACAGGAATTCACCGCGGCCGGTCCCAGCGGGGAGACGGTGGTGCGGTTGCGGCTGCCGGGTGACTACAACGTCGCCAACGGGTTGCTCGCGCTCGCGGTGTGCGCGGCGGCGGGGGTCGATCCGGCCACCGCCGCGCCCGCGCTGGCCACCGTGGATGTCCCCGGCCGGATGCAGCGGGTGGATCGGGGACAGGATTTCCTGGCCCTGGTGGATTACGCCCACAAACCCGCCGCCGTGGAATCGGTGATCGCGACCCTGCGCGCCCATCTGGCCGCCGCGGGCGGTACCGGCCGGCTGGCGGTGGTGGTGGGTGCCGGTGGCGATCGCGATACCGGCAAACGTGGACTGATGGGTGCGGCCGCGGCGCGCGGCGCGGATCTGTTGATCGTCACCGACGATAATCCGCGCAGCGAGGATCCGGCCGCGATCCGCGCGGCGCTGGTGGCGGGGGCGAACAGTGTGCCCGCAGAACAGCGCGGTGAAGTACGTGATATCGGCGACCGGACGGCGGCGATCGAGGCGGCCGTCGGCTGGGCGCACGCCGGCGATGTGGTGCTGGTGGCTGGTAAGGGACACGAAGTTGGACAGGAGATCCAGGGCGTGAAATATCCGTTCGACGACCGGGAGGCGCTCACCGCGGCGATCGCGTCGACCCGGCCGGACCGTCCGCAGGGTGCGAATGCGGAGGACTTGACTATTCCATGATCGACAACACCTCGAGGCGGACCGGCTACCGGTGGAGACCGCGTAGGACCGAGAACATTTCTGGCGGTGGCCGGTGAACCAGGAACCCACCGAGACACCGGACGCCCACGGGCCGGCCAGCTCGTCCCGGCCGATCCGGGCGGGATTCACCCTGCGGGAGGTCGCCGAGATCGTGGGGGGTGAGCTCCACGATGTCGACGATCCCGAGGTGGTCGTCACGGGTTCGGTCGAATTCGATTCGCGCCGTATCGGTCCCGGCGGTCTTTTCGTCGCCTTGCCCGGCGAACGGGTCGACGGCCATGATTTCGCGGCGACCGCGCTCGCGGCGGGGGCCGTGGCGGTGCTGGCCGCCCGGCCCGTCGGTGTTCCGGCCGTCGTCGTCCCGCCGGTATCCGCCGCCTCGACCAACGCGCTTGCACTCGAACACGATTCCGACGGTTCCGGCGCCGCCGTACTGGGCGCGCTGGCGGTGCTGGCCGCGGCCCACGTGCGGCGATTGGTCGCTGCGGGCGGATTGACCGTAATCGGTGTCACCGGTTCCTCGGGGAAGACCTCGACGAAGGATCTGCTGGCGTCGGTGCTGGCTCCGCTCGGCCCGGTGGTGGCGCCGCCGGGGTCGTTCAACAACGAACTCGGACATCCGTGGACCGCGCTGCGTGCCGGTCCGGAGACCCGGTTCCTGGTACTGGAGATGTCGGCCCGCGGTCCGGGCCATATTGCCGCGCTCGCCCGGGTAGCGCCCCCGAGTATCGGTGTGGTGCTCAATGTCGGTACCGCCCATCTCGGGGAATTCGGCAGCCGGGAGGCGATCGCCAAGACCAAGGGTGAACTCGTGGAGGCGCTGCCCGATACCGGTCTGGCCGTCCTCAATGCCGACGATTCGCAGGTCAGCGCGATGGCCACGCGGACTTCGGCGCGCGTGCTGATGGTCGGGCAGAGCGCCGGGGCACAGATCCGGGCCGAGGGAATCACGCTCGACGAGCAAGCGCGCGCCTCGTTCACGCTGCGTACCCCGCAGGGCGACCGCGACCTCACTCTGGCCGTCCACGGCGAACACCAGGTGGGTAACGCGCTGTCGGCAGCCGCGGTGGCACTGGAATGCGGTGCCGATCTCGATACTCTGGTGGCCGCGCTCGCCGGGGCCCGCGCGGTTTCGGCGCGCCGGATGGACGTGCGCACCAGTGCCGCCGGGGTCACGGTGATCAACGATTCCTACAACGCCAACCCCGATTCCATGCGCGCCGCGCTCAAAGCGCTGGTCACCATGGCCCGGTCGGGTGATACCCCGCGCCGTAGCTGGGCGGTGCTCGGGGAGATGGCCGAACTGGGCCCGGAATCGGTGGTCGAACACGACGGCATCGGCCGGCTGGCGGTGCGCCTGGACGTGGACCGGCTGATCGTGGTCGGTACCGGACGGCCCTCCCGGGGCATGCACCAGGGAGCGGTCATGGAAGGCTCATGGGGTGAGGAGTCGGTGCTCGTCCCGGATATCGAAGCGGCCGTACAGTTGCTCGACGCCGAAGTCGAAGCGGGTGATGTGGTGCTGGTGAAAGCATCGCAGTCGGTCGGACTGTGGGCGGTGGCCGAGAAGCTGCTGGCCGGGGGAAGCGAGAACACGGGTGCCGGTACGTCGGCGCCGGGCGGCTCGACCGCCGATGGGGCAGGCACGGAGGCAGTGCGTTGAGACAGATCTTGTTCGCGGCGGCGATCGCACTGACGGTGTCGATCCTGTTGACCCCGCTGCTGATCCGGATATTCGCCCGGCGCGGCTTCGGGCAGGAGATCCGGGTCGACGGACCGGCCAGCCACCAGTCCAAGCGGGGCACGCCCACGATGGGTGGCGTCGCGATCATCATCGGTATGTGGGCCGGGTACCTGGGTTCGCACCTGATCGGAATCGGCTACGACGCCGAAGGGCCCACCGCCTCCGCGTTGCTGGTGCTGGGCCTGGCCACGGCGTTGGGCGTGGTCGGATTCATCGACGATTTCATCAAGCTCCGCAAGGGCCGCAATCTCGGGCTCACGGCGGCCGGGAAGTATCTGGGACAGGTCACCGCCGCGGTTGTGTTCGGTGTGCTGGCGTTGCAGTTCCCGGGCGGTAACGGGCTCACCCCGGCCGGTCGGCAATTGTCGTATGTGCGCGATATCAACACCGTCACCATGAGCGTGGTGGTGTTCCTGGCCTTCATCTGTTTCATCGTCGTGGCCTGGTCGAATGCGGTGAATCTCACCGACGGCCTGGACGGTCTGGCCGCCGGGTCGATGAGCCTGGTGCTCGGCGGCTACGTGGTCATCACGTTCTGGCAGTACTACCACTCGTGCGAGACCAAACCCGAGACCGGCTGCTACAACGTGCGTGACCCCCTGGACCTGGCGCTCGTCTGCGCGGCCGGCACCGCGGCGTGTATCGGATTCCTGTGGTGGAACGCGGCGCCCGCGAAGATCTTCATGGGCGATACCGGTTCGCTCGCGCTGGGTGGTCTGCTCGCCGGTATTTCCGTCACCACCCGCACCGAACTGCTGATGGTCGTCATCGGCGCGCTGTTCGTCGCCGAAGCGGCGTCGGTGGCGCTGCAGGTCGCGGTCTTCCGCACCACCCGCAACCGGCTGTTCAAAATGGCGCCGTTCCATCATCATTTCGAACTGAGCAAATGGGCGGAGACCACGGTGATCATCAGATTCTGGTTGCTGGCCGCGATGGCCTCGGCGGCCGGACTCGCCTTGTTCTACAGCGAATATCTCTCGGCGGTCGGGTGAGCTGACGATGGAGGAACATGCACCGCGGGCCCTGCGTTCGCCGGGGCCCATGCTGGAATTCTTGCGCGGCCGGGAGGTTCTGGTCGCCGGCTGGGGAGTGTCGGGTCGTTCGCTGATCGCGCCGCTGCGCGATATCGGCGCCCGCCCGGTCGTCACCGACAACGGGGCCCACGCGCTGGCCGAGGCGGCCGAACTGGGGCTCGATATCGCCCCGGCGCCCGAATTGGAGAACACCGACTGGTCGCGGTTCGCGCTGGTGATCACCAGCCCGGGCTGGCGGCCGGATTCACCCGTGCTGGCCTCGGCGGTGGCCGAGGGGATCCCGGTCTGGGGCGATGTGGAGTTCGCGTGGTGGGTCGATCAGGCCCGGCTCTACGGCCCGGTACGGAAATGGCTGGTGATCACTGGAACCAACGGCAAAACCACCACCACCGCGATGACCCACTCCATTCTGCGGGCCGCCGGTATCCCCAGTGTGGCCTGCGGGAATATCGGCCTGCCCATCCTCGACGCATTGCGCCGCAGCCCGGGCCCGCAGGTGCTGGCGGTGGAACTGTCCTCGTTCCAGCTGCACTGGGCGCCCTCGGTACGCCCGGAGGCCGGTGTGGTGCTGAACGTCGCCGAGGACCATCTGGACTGGCACGGCGGACTCGACGCCTACGCCGCCGCCAAGTCGCGGGCCCTGCTGGGCCGGATCGGGGTCGTCGGACTCGACGATCCGATCGCCGCGGGGCTGGCCCGCCGGTCCAAGGCCCGCCGCACCATCGGGTTCCGTATCGGTGTGCCCGCCGACGGTGAACTCGGCGTGGTCGACGGCAAACTGCTCGACCGCGCGTTCACCAAGGCGGCGATCCTGGCCGAGTCCAAGGAGATCAGTCCACCCGGCCCGGCCGGTATCGCCGATGCGCTGGCCGCGGCCGCGCTCACCCGGGCGATCGATGTGGCGCCGCAGTTCGTCCGCGAAGGACTGGTGGCGCACAAGGTCGGCCCGCATCGGTCGGCGCTGGTGCGGGAACTGGGCGGTGTCGAATTCGTCGACGATTCCAAGGCCACCAATCCGCATGCCGCGCGTTCGTCGATCCTGGGTCACCAGCACGTGATCTGGCTGGCCGGTGGCCTGCTGAAGGGCGCCGGGGTCGAGGATCTGGTGGAGGAGGTGGCCGAGCGGCTGGTCGCCGTGGTGTTGTTCGGCGCGGACGCCCCCGTGATCGCGGCCGCACTGGCGCGACACGCGCCGGAAGTCCCCGTCCTGGAGCTGGATACGCGAGACCATTCCGGCATGGGTCAGGCCCTCATGAACGAAGCGATCACCGGTACGCCCGATTACGATATCGCCGACGCGGTCATGGCCCGCGCGGTACGTGAGGCGGCGGCGTTCGCCGGGCCGGGCGATACGGTGCTGCTGGCGCCGGCCGCGGCGTCGCTGGATATGTTCACCGATTACACCCACCGGGGCCGCAGTTTCGCCGCCGCGGTCGAGGAGCTGAAGGACGAGGACCTCGGGCGGCGGTTATGAGACCGCGCGGTACGCGACAGGTACAGGTCGGCCGGTTCGGCGCCTGGCTGGCGCGACCGCTCGCCTCGTTCCACCTGGTGGTCACCATCGCCATCCTGCTCACTGTGCTGGGCCTGGTGATGGTGCTCTCGGCGTCGAGCGTGGAATCCTACGCCGACGGCGGATCGGCGTACGCGTTGTTCGTGCAGCAGGCCATGTACGCGGTGATCGGCGCGGTGCTGTTCTACCTGGCGCTGCGGATCCCGCTGCGCTGGCTGCGGCAGATATCGTTTCCGCTGTTCGCGGCGTCGGTGCTGCTACTGGCGCTGGTTCTGATCCCGGGAGTGGGCAGTACCGTCAACGGCGCGCGCCGCTGGATCGACCTCGGCCTGTTCTCGATCCAGCCCTCCGAGGTCGTGAAGGTGACCTTCGTGATCTGGGGCGCACACCTGCTGGTTTCGCGTCGCGCGGCGGCGCGGGCCGCCAACGATCCCGGTGGGCTCAAGAACCTGCTGGTTCCCTTGGTGCCCGCCGGGTTGCTGGTCTGCCTGCTGATCGTGCTGCAACCGAACCTGTCCACCACCATCGCCATGGGTATCGTCCTGCTGGCCCTGCTGTGGTTCGGCGGTCTGCCGCTGCGGCTGTTCCTGGCGATCCTGGCCTCCGGGGCGATCGCCGCCCTGGTGCTGGCGCTGTCGGCCGGTTACCGCTCCGACCGGATGCGGGCCTTCTTCAATCCCGGAGACGATCCGCAGGGCGTCAACTACCAGGCCCGACAGGCGATGTACTCGCTCGCCGACGGCGGGCTGTGGGGTCGCGGGCTCGGGCAGAGCCGGGCCAAATGGAGCTATCTGCCCAACTCGCACAACGATTTCATCTTCGCCATCATCGGTGAGGAACTGGGTTTCCTGGGGTGTGCCCTGGTACTGGGCCTGTTCGCGCTGTTCGTCTACACCGGTTTACGGATCGCGGCGCGTTCGGTGGACCCCTTCCTGCGGCTGCTCACCGCCACCGCCACCACCTGGATCACCGCTCAGGCACTGATCAACATCGGGTACGTGGTCGGCCTGCTGCCGGTCACCGGCCTGCAGCTGCCGCTGGTTTCGGCCGGTGGTTCGTCGCTGGCGCTGACCCTGCTGATGTTCGGCATCATCGCCAACGCCGCCCGGCACGAACCCGAGGCGGTGGCGGCCCTGCACGCCGGGCAGGACGGCCGGGTCAGCCGACTGCTGCGCCTGCCCAAACCGGAGATCTACCACTCGCCCCGGTCGCGTTCGGGTACGCCGGCCGCAGGCGATAGATCGCCCGCCCGCGCGACCCCGCGCGACGGCGACCGGCCGCGTACCCGCACCCGGGCCAACAGCCGCGGTACCGATACGCTGCGGGCGACGCGGGCCTGGGAACCCAGCTATTCGGTGACACACGGACGAGAACGGGGAAAGTACAGGTGAGCGCAGCTCAGTCCGCCCACGAGGATTCGACCCGGCCGGACGCGGACCGGGCGGATCCGGCGCCGCGTGCGGACGGGATATCGGTGATCGTCGCGGGCGGCGGCACCGCGGGACATATCGAACCGGCCCTGGCCGTGGCCGATGCGTTGCGCCGGCTGGCCCCGGGGACCCGGGTGACCGCGCTGGGCACCCAGCGCGGTCTGGAAACGACGCTGGTTCCCGAGCGCGGCTACCCGCTCGAGCTGATCCCGCCGGTGCCGCTGCCGCGGAAACCGAGTACGGATCTGCTGCGGCTGCCGGGCCGGGTGCGGGCCTCGGTGGCGCGCACCCGGGAGATCATCGACGCGGTCGGCGCCGATGTGATCGTCGGATTCGGCGGCTATGTCGCGCTGCCGGCGTATCTGGCCGCCGGACCCGGTGTGCTGCGCCGCCGGCGCGCGGTGCCGGTCGTGGTGCACGAGGCCAATGCCAAAGCGGGTATCGCGAACAAGGTCGGTGCCCGCCGGGCCGCGCGCGTCCTCGCGGCGGTTCCGGATTCGGGACTCCACGCGGACGTCGTCGGGATCCCGGTGCGGTCGGCGATCACCTCGCTGGACCGGGCCGGACTGCGGGCGCAGGCCCGCGACCATTTCGGGTTGCCCGCCGAGGGACCGGTGCTGCTCGTGTTCGGCGGGTCGCAGGGCGCGCGGTCGATCAACGACGCGATCTCCGGCGCCGCGCCGCAACTGGCCGCGGCCGGTATCTCGGTTCTGCACGCACACGGTCCGAAGAACACCCTCGAAGTGCCCTCCCCGGATCCGCGCGCCCCCTATGTCGCGGTGCCCTATCTTTCGCGGATGGACCTGGCGTATGCGGCTGCCGACGCAGTGGTCTGCCGTAGCGGCGCGATGACCGTCGCCGAAGTGTCGGCGGTGGGCCTGCCTGCGGTGTATGTGCCGCTACCACACGGAAACGGCGAACAGGAACTCAATGCCAGGCCCGTTGTCGCCGCCGGTGGTGGCAGAATCGTCGGTGACCCGGAACTGTCCGCGAAGTATGTGATCGATGAGGTGATACCGCTGCTCACGGATCCTGCACGCATTGCCGAGATGGGCCGCGCCGCCGCCGGTGCCGGTCACCGCGCCGCCGCCGACGAGGTCGCGCGGATCGTGCTGCGGGCGGCGGGCCGGTGAGCGAGGACCAGGTGACGGCGGTTCCCGCCGGGCCGGCCATGCTCCCTCCGGAGCTGCTCCGGGTACATATGGTCGGGATCGGTGGCGCCGGGATGTCGGGGATCGCCCGGATCCTGTTGTCACGCGGGGGAGCGGTTTCCGGTTCCGATGCCAAGGAGAGCCGGGGTGTGCTGGCTCTGCGGGCGCGCGGGGCGCAGGTGCGGATCGGGCACGACGCCGGGGCCCTGGATCTGCTGCCCGGCGGCCCGACGGTGGTGGTCACGACCTACGCCGCCATCCCCAAAACCAATCCCGAACTGGTCGAGGCCCGGCGCCGCGATATTCCGGTGCTGCTGCGGCCCGCCGTCCTCGCCGCCTTGATGAGCGGGCATCGCACCCTGCTGGTCTCGGGGACACACGGTAAAACCTCCACCACCTCCATGCTCATCGTCGCGCTGCAGCATTGCGGTCTCGACCCGTCGTTCGCGGTGGGTGGTGAGCTCAACGAAGCGGGTACCAATGCCCATCACGGCAGCGGCGATACCTTCGTCGCCGAGGCCGACGAGAGCGACGGATCGCTGCTGCAGTACGACCCGGATGTCGCCGTGGTCACCAATATCGAATCCGACCACCTCGACTTCTTCGGCTCCGACGATGCCTATGTGCAGGTTTTCGACGATTTCACCGACCGGCTCGCCGCGGGCGGCCTGCTGGTGGTGTGCCTGGACGATCCGGGCGCGCGGGCCCTGGCCGAGCGGGTCGGGCCGCGGCTGGCCGAGCGCGGAGTCGGGGTCCTCGGTTACGGTTCCGGGGACCTGCCCGATGCGCCGGTTCCGGTGGGGGTCCGCCTGCACAGCTGGGAGCCGCGGGATGTGGGCGGTATCGCTCAGTTCCAGCTCAGCGGCGAACCCGCGCCGCGTACCCTGCGGCTGTCGGTACCCGGCCGGCATATGGCGCTCAACGCGTTGGCCGCGCTGCTCGCCGCGCGGGCCGCGGGCGCCGATATCGACGAGATCATCCAGGGACTGGAAGGTTTCGGCGGCGTCCATCGCCGGTTCCAGTTCGTGGGCCGGGAGAACGGCGTCCGCGTTTTCGACGATTACGCCCACCATCCCACCGAGGTCCGCGCCGTGCTCGGCGCTGCCGCGGAGCTGGTCGATCAAGAGGCGCGCGACGGTGCGCGGTCGCGCCGCGGCCGGGTGATCGTGGTCTTCCAGCCGCATCTGTACAGCCGCACCGCGACGTTCGCCGCCGAGTTCGGGGCCGCACTCGATCTGGCCGACGAGGTGGTGGTGCTCGATGTGTTCGGCGCCCGGGAGGAACCGTTACCCGGTGTCAACGGTGCCCTGGTCGCCCAGTCGGTCGGCAAACCCGTGCACTATCAGCCGGATATGTCGCGGGTGGGCCGGCAGGTGGCCGGTCTGGCCCAGCCCGGCGATGTGGTGATCACGATGGGCGCCGGGGATGTCACCATGCTCGGCAGCCAGATCCTGGACGGACTACGCGCGCGTCCGCAGTACGGGCGGTGACGCGGAGTGCGGTCCGGGGCGCGGCGATTCGGGATGTTCGGGTCACGGCGTTTCCGGTTGTGGGCGGTGCCCGCGGTAGCGCTGGTGCTCACCTTCGCCGCGCTGGCGTGGTTTTCGCCGATGCTGTCGGTACGCGAGGTGCGCATCGAAGGGGCGGGGGCGATCCCCGAGGATCGGATCCGGGAGTTGCTGCAGATTCCGGATCAGGGATCGATTCTGCGGATCGATACTGCCGCAATGGCCCAGCGGGTGGCGAGCATTCCGAAGGTGCGCAGTGCGCGTGTGCAGCGGGTGCTGCCGTCGACCGTGCGGGTGCGGATCGAACCGCGCACTCCGGTGCTGTATTACGACACCGCCGAGGGGGCGCATCTGCTCGACGCGGACGGGATCGAGTACGCCATCGAGCCCGCGCCGATCGGAGTTCCGAAGCTGGAGACCGAGAAACCCGGCAGTGCGGACGCACTCACCAGGGCGGCGATTGCCGTGGTGAGAGTGCTGCCACCGGAATTGACGGTGCAGTTGGACAGCGTGCGCGCAGAAACCGTCTCGGATATTTCGCTGACACTGCGCGACGGTCGCACTGTACTGTGGGGCAGCAGCGAGGACGGCGAACGCAAATCGGCGGTGGTGCTACCGCTGCTGACGCGTCCGGGAACCGTGTTCGACGTCTCGAGTCCCAGTCTGGTCACGGTAAAATGAGTTCTGCCAATCTTGTTCGGTTCGACCCTGTCCGGTTCGCCGCGCCGCGGCGTCCCCGTGGGTTCGTGCGGCGATTACCCGCCGCGGGTGCCGGGGGCGTACCACGATGTGGGCGCGGGCCGTACGGCAACCGTTCACGATACGACGGGCACCGCCCGGCCGGCGGCGAGTTCGCCGAAGAAACTGCTGATCGTCTCGGCGCGCCTGCGAGCGGATCGAGACGGCGGCGAATAGCGTTCGGCACCAGTCGGATACTTGACATAACTCCAACCCTATGGTTGAGGTTCAGGGTTCGCCCGGATCACGGTTCGCGGATTGCGATCAGACGGACCGGTACGGGGTATCCGGAAACGACAGACTTTGGATCGAAGGAAGGCGAGAGCTCATGACGCCCCCGCACAACTACCTTGCCGTGATCAAGGTCGTCGGTATCGGCGGCGGCGGCGTGAACGCCGTCAACCGAATGATCGAGCAGGGCCTGAAGGGTGTCGAGTTCATCGCGGTGAACACCGACGCCCAGGCACTGCTGATGAGCGATGCCGACGTGAAGCTCGATGTCGGGCGTGAGCTCACCCGGGGACTCGGCGCCGGCGCCGACCCGGAGGTCGGCCGTAAGGCCGCCGAGGATCACAAGGACGAGATCGAAGAGGTGCTCAAGGGCGCCGATATGGTCTTCGTCACCGCGGGCGAGGGCGGCGGTACCGGTACCGGCGGCGCACCCGTGGTCGCGAGTATCGCGCGCAAACTGGGCGCGCTGACCATCGGCGTGGTCACCCGGCCGTTCTCGTTCGAGGGCAAACGCCGCGGTAACCAGGCCGAGGTCGGCATCAATATGCTGCGCGAATCCTGCGACACCCTGATCGTGATCCCCAACGACCGGCTGCTGCAACTCGGTGATGCGGCGGTGAGCCTGATGGACGCCTTCCGCTCCGCGGACGAGGTACTCCTCAACGGTGTGCAGGGCATCACCGACCTGATCACCACCCCGGGCCTGATCAACGTCGACTTCGCCGACGTCAAGAGCGTGATGTCCGGCGCGGGTAGCGCACTGATGGGTATCGGTTCCTCCCGGGGGGAGGGCAGATCGGTGAAAGCGGCCGAGGCGGCGATCAACTCGCCGCTGCTGGAGGCCTCGATGGACGGTGCGCACGGCGTCCTGCTCTCGATCGCCGGCGGTTCGGACCTCGGCCTGTTCGAGATCAACGAGGCCGCGTCACTGGTGCAGGAAGCCGCCCATATCGAGGCCAACATCATCTTCGGTACGGTGATCGACGATTCGCTCGGTGACGAGGTGCGGGTGACCGTTATCGCCGCCGGGTTCGACGGCGGCGGGCCGACCAGACGCACCTTCGATACGGCGAGCAGCCGGGGATCGCTGGGTTCCGGGCGGACCGCGGAGATTTCCGCGCAGTCCGCGCGCAGCGCCGAACTCGGCCATTCCCGTACCGCCGAACTCGGCGCGGCCCGCAGCCACTCCGAAGAACCCGCGTCCATCCGGTCCTCGGATACCGGTTCGTCGGTCGCCCGGGGCCCGGCGCCGAGCTACCGGGATACCGAACGCGGCCGCCCACCGGTGGATCCGACTCTCACACACAACAGCCGGTCGCATATCCAGCCGTCGCCGGAACTGCCCGACGATGACGACGACGTCGACGTCCCGGATTTCATGCGCCGCTGAACCACCACGGCCGGACCGGCATCCGGCGCTGCCCGATAGCGGCGCCGGCAATCCGCCGGGCGTACCCGCCGTGTTCGGGACGGCCCGGCACGTCTCGCCGGACCGGTTCTTCGCCGGGCTCGGAGTGGTGGCCGGTGTGTTCCGCCCTCTGCGGCCTGTGCCGTATCGCCCAGGCATGCCGGCCGGGTCCCGCGGCGCACCCGCCCGTTCGAGTCCGCACGTCGGGTTCGCCGTGAGCTGTCGGTGAATGGGCTACACGCGGTATGCCCATTAGGCTCGACATCATGACTGCGCCACCGGTACTCACCGTTCGACGGGTAGTGACCACCCGCGCGGGGGGTTTCTCCGCGCCACCCTACGATTCGTTCAATCTCGGCGACCACGTCGGTGACGACCCGGAAGCGGTGCGGCGCAACCGCGCCCGCCTGGCCGCCTCCCTGGACCTACCCGCCGATGATCTGATCTGGATGGATCAGATCCACGGGCGGACCGTGGCGACGGTCGACGGCCCGCGCACCGAACCGGTGCCGGGCACCGATGCGCTGGTCACCGCCCGGCCCGGGCTGGCGCTGGTGGTGCTGACCGCCGACTGCGTGCCGATCCTGCTCTCCGACGACGAAGCCGGTGTGATCGCGGCGGTCCACGCGGGCCGGGTCGGGGCGCGGATCGGCATCGTGCCCCGCGTGCTGGAGGCGATGGTCGCCGCCGGGGCGCGACCCGAGCGGATCGGTGCGCTGCTCGGGCCGGCGGCCAGCGGCCGGCAGTACGAGGTGCCCGCCGAGATGCGCGCCGATGTCGAGGCGCACCTGCCCGGCAGTGCCACGACAACAGTGCGCGGTACACCGGGACTGGATCTGCGTGCCGGGATCCGTCGTCAACTCACCGCGGCCGGGGTCGGCGCCGTCGCCGAGGACGCGCGCTGCACCATCGAGGACACCACTCTGTTCAGCCATCGCCGCGGTGCGCCGACCGGGCGGCTGGGCAGCGTTATCTGGATGGAGCCCGCCGCCTAGCTGTTCCTGCATCGTCGGGAAATCTGCAGGGGATCCGGCACTGCGCGGGTGCGGTGCCGGCCGCGAATCCGGTGACCGAGTGCGGAGGAGAAGATTCATGAGCGCAGCGATATGCCGAAGCCGGATCGGCGTCGGCCGATGAGCGGGACCGGGAGTGCCGCGCGCGGTGCACGACGCCACGGTCCGGGGGATTCGGCAGGTCGCACGCCCGGCGGTGGACCGCGGGAAACAACCGGGGTGGGTCATCGGTCCGCGGGCCCAGCTGTCCCGGACAGCGGACCGCCGGACCCGGGAAGCGCGACCCGCACCGATGTGCTGGCCCGCCGGCTCACCGGGCTGCTCGCCCGCATCGATGCTGCGTGCGCGGCCGCGGGACGCGATTCCGGCGAGGTGCGCCTGCTCCCGGTGACCAAGTATTTTCCGGCCTCGGATATCGCCGTGCTGCATCGTCTGGGCCGCCACGACTTCGGCGAGAACCGGCCGCAGGAGGCCGGTGCCAAAGCGGACGATCTGCGCGAGCTACGGCCACTGCGCTGGCATCTGATCGGCCGGTTGCAGCGGAACAAGGCGCGGCAGGTGGCGCGCTGGGCGTACGCCGTCCAATCGGTGGACAGCGAACGTCTGGCGACTGCCCTGGAAACGGCGGTCGCCGCGGCGCTGGACGCCGGTGAGCGGTCCGAGCCACTGGAGGTACTGATCCAGGTGAGCCTGGACGCGGACCCGGCCCGCGGCGGCGTGGAACCCGCCGGTGTCCCGGCGCTGGCGGACCGGATCGCGAGTTCCGCCGAACTGCGGTTGGCGGGGATTATGGCTATTCCGCCGCTGGTCGCCGACCCGGACGCGGAATTCGCGCGGCTGGCCGAGGTCCACGGCCGGTTACGCGCCGCGCATCCCACTGCCACGGAACTGTCCGCCGGAATGTCCAATGATCTTGAAAGAGCTATTGCCCATGGATCGACGTGTGTGCGTGTCGGTACCGCCCTCATGGGCGAGCGACCGATAACCTCGGCGTAGCAAACAAACCTCATCAGTCACATTCGACACATATGCTGGGACACGACGAGGGCTGAGCAAGACTTCAACACCCGGCCGCCACCGGGGCCGAAGGAAGGTCGACCAGAATGAGCGAGCGCAGCGAGCGAGTAGTGGGCGCAGCCACGAGCGTGGTCGTGACGGAGCCGAGTGAGGTGCGGTCATGAGCACACTGCACAAGTTCAAGGCGTACTTCGGCATGGTTCCGCTCGAGGATTACGAAGACGACTACGTCGACGATCGCACCCCCCGTGGGGTCGAGGATCGCGGCGGACGCCGGCCGCGTGACTACTCCGACCGCGCTCCCCGCGACTACGACGACCGTCCGGACTACGACCGGTACGCCGAGGACCGTTACGACGGTCCCGACTACCGCGATGCGCCGTACAAGGCCCCGTACCAGCCCAGCTACCCGCCGCCGCGGCGGGACGACTACCCGGGCGACACCTACGCCGACGATTACGAGGGTCCGCGCCGCCCCACCCGGATCGACGCCGCCGCGTCCGGCCGGTATCGTCCGGGCGGCGGCGCCTCCCTGCGTGGCGCGACCAGGGGAGCGCTGGCAGTCGATCCCGACGCCGAGGAGCGACGGCTGGCCGAACGGGTTCGTCCCGAACCGGCCGCCGCCCGCCGTCCCGCGATCTTCGAGGACGGAGGTCCCTTGTCCAAGATCACCACGCTGCGCCCGCGTGATTACAGCGAAGCGGCGATCATCGGCGAACGGTTCCGGGAGGGGAACCCGGTGATCATGGACCTGGTCGACCTCAGCAATGCCGATGCCAAACGCCTGGTCGACTTCGCCGCCGGGCTGGCGTTCGCCCTGCGCGGCTCGTTCGACAAGGTGGCCACCAAGGTGTTCCTGCTCTCTCCGGCCGATGTCGACGTATCGGCCGAGGAGCGCCGCCGGATCGCCGAAACCGGTTTCTACAACCAGAAATAGCGGCTGTCGCGCCCACAGCGGGCGCGACGTTGCCGGGACCGAAGTCGGCGCGGGCATTTTGCACCGCGCCGATTTTGCGGCAGAGTGAGACCGTGGCCTTGTTCGCGGTGCTGTACTTCGTACTGTTCATCTTCTGGCTGTTGCTGATCAGCCGGGTGATCGTCGAGTTCATCCGTAGTTTCGCCCGCGACTGGCGTCCCACCGGGGTGGTCGTCGTGATCCTCGAGGTGATCTTCACGATCACCGATCCTCCCGTGAAGCTGTTGCGACGGCTGATACCACCGGTCTCGCTGGGCGGAATTCGACTGGATTTGTCGATTATGGTCCTGCTGTTCCTGGTGTTCATCCTCATGTCCGTCGTCAGCGGCCTCGGCGGGTCGGTAGCTCCGGTGTGACAGAATGGTCCGAGAAGACTTGCCAGAGCCGCTAGATCTGACAACGCGCGAAGGGATCCTTCCATGCCGCTGACCCCAGCCGATGTGCACAACGTCGCGTTCAGCAAACCGCCTATCGGGAAACGCGGCTACAACGAGGACGAAGTCGATGCCTTCCTGGATCTGGTCGAACAGGAACTTTCCCGCCTGATCGAGGAGAATGCGGATCTTCGCCAGCGGGTTGCCGAACTCGACGCGGAGCTGGCCGATGCCAAGAGCAGCCGCGGTCCGGCCGGTGCCGGGCTCGGTAAACCGGTGCAGCAGGCGCCCCCGCCGGAACCGGTGAAACCGCCGGTCCAGGCGCCGCCTTCGGCCCCCATCCCGGCGGTTCCGGCCGCGCCTGCCGCGGCGGATGCGGGCGCCGACGCGAATATGCAGGCCGCGAAGGTGCTGAGTCTGGCGCAGGAGATGGCCGACCGGCTCACCAGCGACGCGAAAACCGAAGCCGAGAATTTGCTGGCCAATGCCCGCGCCAATTCCGAGCGGCTGGTCAACGATGCGCGGGCCCGCTCGGAAGAGATGGTCGCCGACGCCCGGCACAAATCCGATTCCATGCTCTCCGATGCGCAGACCCGGTCCGACAGCCAGCTGCGGCAGGCCAAGGAGAAGGCCGATGCGCTGCAGGCCGATGCCGAGCGCAAGCACACCGAGATCATGGGCACCATCACCCAGCAACGCAATGTCCTCGAGAGCCGGATCCAGACCCTCAAAACCTTCGAACGCGAGTATCGGGTGCGCTTGAAATCGTATCTGGAATCGCAGCTCGAAGAGCTGGAGAACCGTGGGTCGGCCGTACCGGTGGACGAGGGTGACTCCTTCGATACCGGGGCCAACCAGCAAGCTCTCGCATCGTTCGGCCAGGGCGAGTAAGCGCTCGATACCGCTGGGCGCGAACGGGCACCCGGCCTGCTGTCCTGGGGGTCAACATGCTTGTCTTGACACTGGCGCTCGCCGCGATCGGCCTGGTTCTGCTGATCCTGTCGCTGACCACCGGGTCGGTGATCTGGGCCTGGGGCTGCATCGTGGTGTGTGGACTCGGTGCTGTGGTGTTGCTGGTGAGCGCGCTGTCGATGCGCGCACCCGAGGAGGAGCTGCCGCCGCGGGACCAGCACGCGAAACAGTGACGAGGACTACTGCGAACGAGAACCGAACTGTCCTTCCGTGGTGCGCGGCGGGGCGGGCCTTATAAGTAGTTGACCGTCACGGTTAGAATCAAACCTGATAGGCGATGATCCGGCCATCACCGGGGAGCTTTCGGAAGAACGGCGCCGTGCAGCGGATCTCGTGCGCTGCCGCACACGCTCAGTAGAGCCGAACGGGGTCAGCCCGTCACAGCTGGAAACGAGTGGTCCGCCCGCCCCGCCGGGCAGGTGGACAAGCGGGGTGGTACCGCGGTACCGGAGCACCGATTGCGCCGGTCGTCGTCCCCGTGCCGGATACGAGAGCGCTGCGGCGCCGGGCACGAGGAGATGTGAATCCGCGATGGCGGACGAGAATTCCAGCAGCAGCGCATACCCCCGCGTCGATCTCGGCGGCGGACCGGGCGTGACCTTCCCCGAGATGGAACGGGCCGTTCTGGACGCATGGGCCGCCGACGGAACCTTCCGCGCCAGCATCGACAACCGTGTCCCCGCACCGGATGCGGCCGGATCGGCCGGCGCCGGCGAGTTCGTGTTCTACGACGGCCCGCCGTTTGCCAACGGTCTGCCGCACTACGGCCATTTGCTCACCGGATACGTCAAAGATGTCATCCCACGTTTCCAGACCATGCTCGGGAAACGGGTCGATCGGCGATTCGGCTGGGACTGCCACGGACTGCCCGCGGAAATAGAAGCGGAGAAGCAGCTCGGTATCACGGACAAATCACAGATCGACTCGATGGGTCTCGCGGAATTCAATGCGGCGTGCAAGAATTCGGTACTCCGCTATACCGGGGAATGGCGCGACTATGTGACCCGTCAGGCGCGCTGGGTGGACTTCGACAACGATTACAAGACCCTCGATCTCGACTTCATGGAGTCGGTGATGTGGGCATTCAAATCGCTGTACGAGAAGGGCCTCATCTACCAGGGTTTCCGGGTGCTGCCCTACAGCTGGTACGAGCAGACTCCGCTGTCGAATCAGGAGACCCGGCTCGACGACGCCTACAAGATGCGCCAGGATCCGGCGGTCACCGTGGATATGGTGCTGCGGGTACCGGCCGAGCATCCGCTGGCCGGACTCGACGGTGCGGCGGCACTGGTCTGGACCACCACCCCGTGGACGCTGCCGTCCAACCTCGCGATCGCGGTGCACCCGGATGTGCGCTACGTGCAGGTGCGCGGTGTCGACGGTAAGCGCTATCTGCTGGCCGCCGAACGGCTCGGCCACTACGCCCGCGAACTCGGCGAGGAACCTGCGGTACTCGGTGAATACGACGGCGCCGCGCTGGTCGGACTCGAGTATCGGCCGCCGTTCGACTTCTTCGCCGGCCATCCCCGGGCACACCGGGTGCTGTCGGCCGACTATGTCGCCACCGACTCCGGTACCGGCCTGGTGCATCTCGCGCCCGCGTTCGGTGAAGAGGATATGGACGTGTGCAGCGCCAACGGGATCGAACTGGTGCAGCCGCTCGATCCGGGTGGCAAGTTCACCTCGATGGTGCCCCCGTACGAGGGGCTGATGGTCTTCGACGCCAACCCAGTGATCATCAAAGACCTCAAGACTGCGGGGAAACTGCTGCGGCACGAGACCATCGAGCACTCCTATCCGCACAGCTGGCGGTCGGGGCAGCCGCTGATCTATATGGCGGTGCCGTCCTGGTTCGTCGGGGTGACCGAGTTCCGTGACCGGATGGTGGAGTTGAACAAGCGGGTCAACTGGGTGCCCGAACATATCCGGGACGGCCAGTTCGGCAAATGGCTCGAAGGTGCCCGGGACTGGAACATCAGTCGTAACCGCTACTGGGGCAGCCCGATCCCGGTGTGGACCTCCGACGATCCCGCCTATCCCCGTATCGACGTCTACGGTTCGCTCGACGAACTGGAACGCGATTTCGGGGTCCGCCCCACGGATCTGCACCGGCCGATGATCGACGAGCTGACCCGGCCCAACCCCGACGATCCGACGGGGCGCTCGACCATGCGCCGGGTGCCGGAAGTGCTGGACTGCTGGTTCGAATCGGGTTCCATGCCCTTCGCCCAGGTGCACTACCCGTTCGAGAACAAGGACTGGTTCGACTCCCACTTCCCGGGCGATTTCATCGTCGAGTACAACGGGCAGACCCGCGGCTGGTTCTACACCCTGCATGTGCTGGCCACTGCGCTGTTCGACAGTCCCGCGTTCTCCAACGTGGTCGCGCACGGCATCGTGCTGGGCGACGACGGCCTGAAGATGAGCAAGTCCAAGGGCAACTACCCGGACGTGAACGAGGTATTCGAGCGCGACGGCTCCGACGCCATGCGCTGGTTCCTGATGAGTTCACCGGTACTGCGCGGCGGGAACCTCATCGTCACCGAACGCGGTATCCGGGAGGGTGCGAGCCATGCGCTGCGGCCGCTGTGGAACTCCTGGACCTTCCTCCAGCTCTACGCGCCCGAAACCGGCACCTGGCGGACGGATTCGGCGAATGTGCTGGATCGCTACATCCTGGCGAAGCTGGCGCAGACCCGGGACGCGATGACCGCGGCGCTGACGGAGTTCGATATCGCCGGCGCCTGTGAGGAGCTGCGGACCTTCGCCGACGCGCTCACCAACTGGTATGTGCGCCGATCGCGTTCGCGCTTCTGGGCCGAGGACCGGGACGCGGTCGATACCCTGCACACCGTGCTGGAGGTCGCGACCCGGCTGGCGGCGCCGCTGCTGCCGCTGGTGACCGAGGTGATCTGGCGCGGTCTCACCGGGGGCCGGTCGGTGCATCTGGCCGATTGGCCCGCCGCCGATACGCTGCCCGCCGACCCGGAACTGGTCGCGGCGATGGACGAGGCGCGCACCGTGTGCTCGACCGTGCTGAGCCTGCGCAAGGCGCAGCAGCTGCGGGTCCGGTTGCCGCTGGCGGAGGTGACCATCGCCGCCGCGGACGCCGACCGGCTGGCACCCTACGCCGATATCATCGCCGACGAGGTGAACGTCAAAAAGGTCGATCTGACCACCGATGTCGCCGCGCACGGCCGGTTCGAGCTGGCCGTCAACGCCCGGGCGGCGGGGCCGCGGCTGGGTCGCGAGGTCCAGCAGGTGATCAAGGCGGTCAAGGCCGGGGAATGGACGGAAAGCGCCGACGGTGTGGTCACCGCGGCCGGAATCGAGTTGCTGCCCGAGGAGTACACGCAGCGGCTCGTGGCCGCCGAGCCGGAATCCACCGCGGCGCTGCCGGGTAATGCCGGACTGGTGGTGCTCGATTCGGTGGTCACCGAGGAACTCGAGGCCGAGGGCTGGGCCCGCGATCTCATCCGGGATCTGCAGGAGACCCGGAAATCGCTGGGCCTGGATGTTTCCGACCGGATCACCGCGACGCTCGAGGTTCCGGCGGACCGGCAGGAGTGGGCGCGGACCCATCGGGATCTCATCGCCGGTGAGGTCCTCGCTGTCGAGCTGGAATTCGGTCCGGTCGGTTCGGATGGCGCCGAGCTGGCAGGTGGGTCACGGGCCCGGATCGCGAAGGTGAGCCACTAGGCAGGCGGACCTCGCCGAGGCTGTTGGCGATGTGCGGTGGTGTGCGCCCGGCACCACTGCACATCGCCGATCCCCTGGTTTCCGGAGTCAGCGGCTGGCACCCGGGATGCCGGAGCCGGATTCCCGGACGATCACCGCACCGCCTGCTGAACGGCTATGCCGGGCGGACGGAATTGGCCGGCCCTGCTTCGCCGCACAGCGTCGACGGAGCTGCGGTTGCTCGTGCGACCATGCCTGGAGGACGCTGGTGCCCGAGATGTTATGGCCATGACCGGGATCAGCTAGGCGGATCGTGAGATAGACGCCCGGGACCGGCCGGAGCTCCCAGTCAGCGGTCACGCGGACGGCTTCTCGGAATGGATGCGAGTAAAAGCGAGCCGCCTCCGTGTGTGAACGCTCAAGCGATGCGGAGGAACCGTACATTCTCACTGAGTACTCGGCGTGCGCCGTCGAGATCGGCGAGTCGAGCGGAGGCGGTTGCCACGGCGAGATCGGGTGGGAGCACATCGGAGAACTTCAGTCCGTCCACAGCCCGCCTATCAACGGTGGGCAGTTCGAGATCGGGGAGTGCGGTGCGTGCTGTCGTGAGGGCAATCAGCCATTCCTCGGCAGTGAGGTCGGGCCGAAGCGGAATACCGAAATCATCCGGTCTGCGCCCCGTGGTAGCTGTCGGTAGCCCGGCGGCCAGCGTGGCATTGGCGCGATATCCGGCCCATGTCCACCACCGCGTTGCGGCGGGCCCGGAGTGTAGGACTGTCGTTCCGTCATCGATCGTGCTGTCGCCCCGGGCGGCACGCAGTTCCGCGAGTCTGGCTGTTGCTCGCCCTGTGAGGTCGACAGGAGGATCAGCTCCGCGCAGTACCGCGCGGATCGCGCGAGTGAATTCGAACGAGAGTCCGCGGATTCCTCGATCGGACCATTTCGCGACGCCCCCGCCGTCCGCGGGCTCGACGAACACCCGGCGTCGCTTCCAATCGATGTAGCCCACCTGCCAACTGCGCCCGGCGAGCAGCAGACGACGGGCGCCCGCCCGGTCGTCGGTGAGCGCGCTGGGATCCGCTTGTCCGATCTCCTGACGGCCGGCGAGCACAGTGAACTGGGGTGGGGCGGTGAACGCGGCGGTGAGCTCCAGGAAGTGCCGGGTGCCGAAGCGTTTCTCGGCGGCAGGCCCGATATGTAGTAGCCCGCCGTCCTCGTCGAGGTAACCGTTGGCGAGGAGATGTCGCAGGATGGGGGCAGCGGATGCGTCGAATGGAGCTAGTCCGTTCCATTCTTCGGTCCATATCCGGTCGCCGAGGGTGCCGTGTTGGAGTGTGACTGCTAGTAATTGCTGCGCGACGAGGTGGCGGGGTTGTGTGGGGGGTGTAATCGGCTCGACCCATCCGCGTGCCCACAGCAGTAGTAGACCGGCGGCTTGAAGTAGCGCGTCCTCGGTAGTGGCGAGGAACAGACAGTTGCGAGTGGTCCCGGTCCGGCGGCCGGTGCGTCCGATGCGCTGCAGGAATGAGGCGACGGTGACGGGCGCGTCGATCTGGATCACCCGGTCGAGATCGCCGACGTCGATGCCGAGTTCCAGTGTCGAGGTGGCAACGATGACACAGTCACGGGCTTCGGCGAAGGCGAGTTCGGCGCGGGTCCGTTCGTCGATCGACAGCGACGCGTGTGACAGAAACACCGTTACCCCGCGTTCTCGCAGGGCGGCGCCGAGCTCTTCCACCTGGCGTCGGGAATCGCAGAAGACCAGGCGTTTTTCGCCCAGATGCAGAACTGCGATCACCTTCGCGGCGTTGTCCAGCGAACCGACATAGTCGAGCTCCACCTCCCCGGTCGGAGCGGACGATGCGGGAATTTCCGATACAGGCAGAACAGCCGGCGCGACGACCTGCCCGGGTCGGCTACCCGCTCCCGACCCCTGTAGCCAAGTGAGCAGTTCGTCGGGGTTTCCGACAGTAGCGGACAACCCGATGCGCTGGATCGGTCGCCCGGTGAGACGTTGCAGCCGCTCCAGTACCGCCAGCAGATGCCAGCCGCGATCGTCTCCGGCGAAGGCGTGCACCTCGTCGACTACGACCGCACGGACTGTACCGAGCAGGATATCGTGCTCGGTTTTCGTACCGATCAGCATTGCTTCCAGCGATTCCGGTGTGGTGAGCAGGATATCGGGTGGATCGCGCCGGATTCGATTACGCCGGGAAGGTGTGACGTCGCCGTGCCAGAGCGCTGCGTGCCGGCCGATCCACTGCGCGTAGCTGTCGAGCCGGTGCTCGAGGTTGTTCAGCAGCGCCTTGAGCGGACAAAGGTACAGCACCGATATTCCGGCCCACTCCTGGTTTGTCATCGCTGTGAGGAGCGGAAAACAGGCGGCTTCGGTTTTCCCGCCGGCGGTGGGCGCCAACAGGATCGCGTCCGCGCCGTCGAGTATCGGTGCGATGGCGTCCTGCTGGAGCGGGCGTAGACCCGGCCAGCCGAGGGTGTTCACGATGTGGTGCATTACGACCGCGTCCAGCCGGTCCCAAGGCCCGGTCATGGGATGTCCATCGGCAGGGGCGAGGACACTGCGTGGTCGCGGTCTGCCGCCGGTACGCCCGACTCGGTCATACGTCGAGGTCGATATCGTCAGCGCGGACGAGATTTCGTTCGGTCTCGGTGAGTTCGGCGGTGTCCACCGTGAGCCTGTAGTGTTCGCGGGGGTCGAAATCCGGGAATTGGTCGATGCGGTCCAGTACATCGCCGACGAGCTTCTTCAGGAAAACTCTAGGAGCCACGCCCACCTTGCCGCCGAGGCTTCCCGTAACCGCTCGGGCCAGGTCGGCGATGTAGGCGTCGTCGGCTACCCGGCCGATCCGGTCGGCGTTGCCGCTGCCCTCGGCGTACAGGTTCCGGATCCGCTCACCCAGTGCCGTCAGTGATTCCTTGGTGAACCCGGGCAGCCGTAGCTGTACCGCACGGGGGTTGTCGAAGCGGGCATCGGTGGTGAAATCGGTGGCGACGCGCTGCGCCAACGGCGCGAGCCGCTGGACACCCTGCGGACCGTCGAAGAAGGCGGGCGTCCCGGTGATCAGTAGATACAAGCCGGGAAACCGGCCGGAGTGCACTTCGTCGATCAGTTGACGCAGCGCATTGAGAGCCTTGTCCCGAGCATCGGAACGTACCCGCTGCAGGGTCTCCACTTCATCGAGCACCAGCAGCAGTCCACAATGGCCGCTGTCCCGTAGGACAGTGAGCAGGCCCTGTAGGAAGCCGAAGGCGCCGAAATGGTCGAGATCACCTCGCACGCCGGCAGCCCGGCGGGCCGACGCAGCGACGTTGGGTTGTCCGCCGAGCCAGGCGAGGACCGCGGCCGCGGTCGGCTCGTCGCCGGCGAGTAATGCGCTGTGGTAGCCACGAAGGGCGGCCGCGAACGACGGCGCGTGCCGCGATACCTCGACCAGCCGGGCGTCCATCAGTTCGTCGACCGCCGCATCGAGACCGTCGTCGGTGGCACCGGCAGCCAGCGCGTCCTCTTCGAGCGCGTAGAACCAGGCGTCGATCACCGATCGCAGCGCACTCGGCGGGAAGCTGGTGGTGGTGAGCCGTTCGGTGAGCCGCCGATACACGGTCTCCAGTTTGTGCAGGGGCGTTTCGGTTTCGGAGATCTGCACTTCGGCGACGGCGAGATTGCGCCGTTTCGCCTGTTCGCCGACCCATCGCGCGAAGAACGTTTTACCGGAACCGTATTCGCCGCGGACCGCCTTGAATACCGCGCCGCCGGATTCGATCACATCGAGTTCGGCATCGATGGCCGCGGAGAATCGTCCGAGGCCGGTGGCGAGTAGATCCAGGCCGCTGTCGGGGACAGCTCCGCGCCGGAGAGCATCGATGACGGCGCGCCGGCGGACCGCGCTGACCTCGCCGGTCTTCGGACTACTCACTGTGCCAGTCTCGCATGTCCGGCGCCCCGCCCCGGGCGGCAGTGTGGCGGGGTTCCGGCCCGGAGATCGGTTCCGGACACATGGTCACAGCTCGAACTGCTCACGCAAGAGCTTGGTGTTCAACCGCAGGGTACGGCCGTCTTTCAGCGGTTCCAGGACCTCGATACTGTCGACATTGAGCACCTGTTTGAGGATCGCCGCGAATCCGGCGGCCCGGGCGACCGGGTGGCCGGCGCGTTGTGCGAGGGCAGTGATCGGTTGTGGCCCCTCGAGTAGCGCGCGGATCGCCGCCTCGATTTTCGCGGCCGGTGGTTTCCGAGCGGGTTGTCCGAGTTGTACCTCGTAGACCTCGGAAGCCAGCAGCCGATCCACCAGGTCCTCGGAAGCGGTTCCGGCGCTGACAATGCCGGGGGATTCGGCCGGAATTTCGAAGCTCATCTGGTCGGTGCTGTTCTCGGCGATCCGGCGGTTCGTGGCGCGTCGTGTCTGCGCGGTCGGGACGGGCGGTGCGGGCAGATCCGGGACTTCGCCGGTCCACCAGTCCGGAGCGCGCTCGGCCAGGATCTGTTTCCCGTTGGGCGGTTTGGTGCCGAACGGAGCGTAGGCCAGGATCGGGATGGTGATCTCGGCGAGCGCGGCCCCGCCGTGGTATCCCGCTTTCTGCGCGGTGTAGCGCGAGTCGGTATCCCACAGGGCGACGATGCTCGCCCCGGATCTGCCGTCCCACACCACGCGGGGCCCGCTCAGCGTGACCTCCGTTTCGCCGAGACGGTCCGGCGCGGCCGCGATGCGGTGCCGTGCGGACCCGACACCGGTGCCGTCCACTTTCACACCGTGCCGGTCGATGACGTGGCCGTGGTCGCTGGTGATCAGCACAGTCATCTCCTGGGCGGCGGCGATGGTGAGCAGCGCCTGCAGGTCGCCGATCTCTTCGATGCGCCAGTCTGCGTCGTCCGGTTTGTGTTCTTTGGCGAGCCGGTCGTCGACAGTGTTGAGCACCACCGCAACGTGCGTACCGGGATCGTTCAGGGCGGTCAGCAATTCCGGTCCGAACTGGTCGCCGGCCTCCGCGGCGCGCAAATCGTTCTTGTGGAACACCGCCGCCGCCCGGGAGCCGCGGAATGGATGTTTCGGGAAGAGCCGCTTCTCGTCGTCCTGGTCACCCTGCGTCAGCTTCCCTGCGAACAGTGAGGTCCGCGAGACTGCGGTCAGCGAGGGCAGCGCGGCAGCCATGGCCCTGCGGTGACCCGGCGGTGCGGGGGTGGGGTGCGGGTCGAACTCGCTGAAGTTCGCCGGCATCTGCTGAGCTATCCGGGTGGCGATGGCCGCGCTCATACCGTCGATCACGATGAGCAGCACCCGCCTGTCGGCGGCCACAGGTGCGACCACCCGATCCAGGAAATCTTCCACGGTCAGCAGCTCACCGGGAGCCGCACCCGAGGATGTCCAGCCCGCGAGGGTGCGGGAGAACTCATAGTCGAATTCGCGCCGGAGTGTGCGCACCCGATCGGCGAGCGCGGTGAACGCCATCCGCAGTCCGGGATCGTCGTCGCCGCCGGCTTCGAGGTAGTCGAGCGCGCGATCGGCCCAGGCGGTATCGGTCATCTGACGGTGCAGGGCGGAAGCGACCGAATCCGCGGTCGGATCGGGTTCGGTGGCCAGCCATCGGGAGAGGCGAGCAGCCATCACGACCCGCCGGAAGCGGGTCCGGTGATCCGGCGTGCAGGCATGCGCACGCAGCGCCCGGACCGCGGCGTCGATCTCCTCGGGTGCGTCTCGTATGAGTGCCGTCCCGGCCGCGGTGAACAGTGCGTCCAGGCCGGACCGCAGGGTGGGGCTCGCCGCCGCGGCGGATTGTGCCCCGAACTGGCGCACCAGTGTCTCGGCCTGCCGCAGTGCGGTATCGGTGATCCGGCGCGCCTCCTGCACGACGCGGTCCGGGCCGCCGTCGGGGTCGTCGGCGGGGATGCGGGCCCGGGTGAGCTGGATGCGCAGATAGTTCTCGCAGGTGGTGCCGTAACCGGCGAGTACGGCGTCGAGGGCGGCGCCTGCCGTCGGTGGGGGTTCGCCGAGCCAGCGTTCCATGCGTCCGCGGGCCCGGTAGGTATCGCTGTCGGCGGATGCGTGCTGCCACAGCGCCGCGCACAGCAGTCCGTAAGCCAGGGATTCGGCGCCGTGCCCCGCCCGGATCAGTGCGGTGAGCACGCGGCCTGTCGCGCCGCCCTGCTCCGCTTCGCCGAGGAACCCGCTGAGTCCTTCGCATTCGGCCGGCCGCAGGGTGGTGAGCAGTTCCGGCATCCCCGGGCGCTGTGACCAGGCGAGCAGCGTTTCCGGGTCGATCCGTCCGGTCGTATCCAACCGCAGGCGGCGGATCGCGAGGGCGGCGAGTGCGTGTTCACGGCCGAGTACCGCGGTGGGAGCCGTGGCCCGCCAGCCAGTGGGACCGGCGGCGTCGAGTAGTGCTTCGCACGCCCACTCCTCCCTCTTCAGGCCGGCGTCCACTGTGGTCGCGCCGAATGCCTCTGCGACGATCTCCCACCGGTCCACCGCGTGGATCCGGCCACGGTAGGAGCGGACCAGGATCGCCGGATCGAGTTCCTGTTCCTCTGCATCGGTGAGCACCACCAGCAGGCCGCTCCGGGATCCACTCGTATGAGTGAGGACCTGCTCGTGAACCGCGAGCGGTGAGGGGGCCACGATGATTCGGGCGCGACCTTCCCCCACAGGTAGATCGGCATCGCCGTCCCACAAGGGTTCTCCCCGCAGTAACAAAACCTGGGCGCCCGAGCCGTGCAAGGAGCCGGCGAGTCCGGCCCGCGTGCCCAGGTATTGGGCGATCGTGTTGCCGGCCAATCGCAGGGCGGTACCGCCGGCCGATACCGTCATTCCACCACCCGCCAGCTGATTTCGATCGTGGCACCTGGCTCCAGGGCAGCGAGTTCCGCGCTCAGTTCGGCGGCGGCGGTCCGTGCTGTCCCCCGGTGCGACCCACTGCGTCGCGGGGCTGCGGCGGCTGCGCCGGTATCGGCCGCTGGAACTCGCGGATGACTGGTGTCGGTATCGAGTGCGATATCGGTCGCCCGCGGCGCTGGAGGTGCGGGCGGCGGAGCGGGTGGTTCGGCGCGTGCCGCGGCACGAGCGCGCACGGCCGCGAGTTCGGTGATCTGCGTGGTCGCCGAACGCAGGGCCGCAACGAGATCGGCGGTGCGCTGATCGGTGCGTGCGGTGTTGCGCAGCGAATCGAGCAGCGCCGCACCTTCCGGACCCAGATACTCGCCCATTTTCAGCGTGTCCCAGCTCGCCTGGGCGAGGGCAGCCGCGACGGCATCGGCAGTGGCGAGGGAGGTGCCGTAACGGTCCACGCTCACCGCGGGCAGCTCCACCGCGGCGAACATTTCGATGGTCTTCTTCGCCGCGGCCGCACCACCGGCACCGCCCGCCACCGCCTGGAGCAGTTCGGTGCTGCGGCGGGCCAGTGCGAGCCGGCCGGTGGCGTCGGTATCGTCGAGGCCCAGGAATTCTGCGTGCTTCTCCAGTTGCTCCACGAGGCGCAGTGCCGGATCGCGGTGCCGCCCTGTCGCTTCGGTGATCTGGCGGGCAAGCTGATGCACCAGCCGTCCGCGGCGCAATGTGGGAGTTTTTGCGCCGAACAGCACCTCGAAACGCTGCCGCGCGGTCTCCCAGACCGATTCCTCGGGGAGCGGCTGAGTACGCAGCGCGTCGGTGGGGGTGCGGATCTGATGGAGTTCGGGGGAATCCGGCAAGGGTGAGCCGCCGCGCACCCAGACCCGGTCGTCCATTTCCGCGAACGCGGCGATCACCAAGTTCTTGACGTGTGGTTCCAGACCGCGCGGGTTCGGCAGGTCGGTCCAATCGCCGAGCGAGATCACCGTCAGATCACCGGTGCTGCCGTGCGTTTGCGCCGATTGCTTGAAATGCTCGACCCATCGCCGAGACAGTTCGAAATACGCTTCCTTCTGCTGTCCGAGCCCCAGCGGCTGGGCCAGGCGCCGCATCAGCGCCCGGTCCTTCGCGGGCACCTCCACGCGCCCGTCCCGCGATTCGGCGGCTGAACGAATGTGAGTGAGAACGGTTTTCGTATCGGCGGCGCGGACCCCGGCGCCGGTGCGGTCCGGATCCAGATCCGGGTGGTCGGGGAACTGGTGGGCCATCAACTTCCCGGCGATATCACGAATCCCCTCGCGCATGGACTGACCGATAGGCAGTGTCAGGCCCGCTACCTCGGGCAGCGGATGGAAGTGCTGTTCGATTTCGGTGGTGACATCGATCTTCTCGGCCAGTCCGTAGGCCTGTTTGAAGACGGCTTTCAGCTGGCCGCGCAGGGTTTCGCGCTGCGACTGCAGCAGTTGTTTCGCGGCGGCGCGGTTATCGGCGTTGAGATGCTGAGCGTACTGGGTGTCGAACCGGTGCTCGTCGGCCAGTGCTTTGTCGATCACCACGAGCCGGCCGAAATCGGCGCGGCGTTTCTTGGACAGGTGGGTGGGCAGCCAGGCCACCGCCCGTGCCGGGTTGTCCTGCTGGCGTTCCCGCAGTGCCCGCATCCGGTTGGCGTCTTCGATCGGGGTGCGCGGGCCCTCGTCGTAGGGCAGGTCGATGACGATTCGCCAGCGGCCCTCGATGGTGGGTTGCAGATCGTGATCGGGGAGCGTGTCTTCGTCGGAGACGTTGCCGAAGATCACTTCGGCCACCCGCTCCGAACCGCGCCAGGTGAAGCGCAGTTCGTCACCGGCATGCCCACCGACCTCGGTGATCCCGAGTTCTTCGATCAGCAGTTGTTTCGCCAGGCTCGCCCGGTTGTTCGCATTATCGTTCACCTGGGCGTTCGCGATCACGGAATCGACATCGACCCCTGAGAGCTCCAGCCGCACACCCGGATTGGTCTGGGTGCCGACCTTCTTGATCTCCGGGAACCGGCCCGCCCATTCCTCCACCCGGCCCTGGATGATCCCGACCTCGGCGCCCGGGATCGGAGTCACCACGGAACCGTGGTTGAGCGCCGCGAGTCGCCGGATGGTGAGTTCGCGCAGCGCGGGCACGGTAGGGGCGAGTGCGGCGAGCAGGATGGTGCAGATCAGCCGGTTCTGCCCGATGAACTGACGACACCGCCCGGCTGTCTGAGCGTCGGCGTCGGCACGGCCGGTCCGATAGGCGCGGATATCGTCTTCCGTGAGTTCCTGCGAGTCGAGTAGATAGGGCCGCAGCCGGGTGCGATACAGCTTGTCGGCGGCATCGAACAGAACCTTCTTATCTGCTGTGAACGGCCGGTCGCCGCCGCGGGCGAGCTGCTCGTACAGGTCGCCCACCGGCACCAGATCGCCGAGGCGCAGATCGTCGCGGTGATCGGCGAGCAGCTGGCCCATGATCTTGAGGCCGGTACGAGACCGTTGCAGAGCCGCCGAGATATGCACCAGTGTGTCGAGGAACGCGGGGGAGAACGGGTAGCTGAGCCGGAACGACGACTCGTCGGCCCCGGTGGTGCCCTTATCCGACCCCAGCAGCGTGTCCCAGACCTGCGGGCCGAGCTTCTTGGTGCGCTCGAACGCGGCGTCGATCTGTGCCGCGGCTTCGTCGCCGCGCGGGCGCAGCAGCCGGGTCCGGGCGATCTCGGGCAGGTTGCGGTCTTCGAGCCGGATCACATCGAACCGGCCGGAGGCGAGGTTCAGTGTGTCCTGGATGGAGGCTTCGGCCGCGCCGGACAATTCCTCGCCGACGAGTTCACGCAGGTCACGCTGCCGGGCGATGAACGAGACGATCGGGATGGCCCGGCGGGTGTCACCGCCCTCTTTCAGATTGGTGATCTTCCCGGCTTCGTTCGAGACGAATTTCTGGTCGTGGATCAGTCCGGCGAGCCAGAGGATCAGTTCGTCGAGAAACAGGATCAACCCGTCGTAGCCGAGGGATTTCGCATGCTGGGAGATCACCCCCAGCCCGGCGTCGAGCGAGACGAAGCCCTGTTCGTTCTCGGCGGCGTCCCGGATGAAACCGGGGAGCAGGGTAATGGTGGCGTCGTTGACGAGCTTGCCTCGGAAATCCTGGGGAGTGGCGGGCTCCACGAGATTCGGTTTCGGCGCGGGTCGGTCTTCCCGGCCGTCGTCGTAGTACTCGGCGGCCGAGAGCGCCAGGTCGAGGTTGTCGGTGGTCCAGAACGCCGGTGAATCGGCATCCCCCCACTCGTCTTCTTCGCCACCTGCCGAATTCCGGTTGAGGGCAGTGAGAAAAGCGCTCTCGCCCATGGTTTCTCGAAGGTGACGCAGACTGGTGAACAGCGCGTCGGTGCGGTACACCAGCGGTACCGAAGCCTCCGGGTGTAGCCGCTGCACGTGGTCGACGTAGCCGCCGAGCACCCGCTGTTCCATCGTTTTGGCGCCGATCATGTGATACGGAACCATCAGGAACTTCTTGTCACCGTCGAGCAGCCAGGAGTGTTTGGTGAGCAGCTGATCGAACTCCGTCCGGCTGCGGGCGGCGGTGTCGCCGTGGACCAGCGCGTAGAGCACCGCCATGAAATGCGATTTACCGGCACCGAAGGAGCCGTGCAGGTAGGCGGGTTTGGAGGTGTTCCCGTCGAGCGCCGATTTGATCAGCGAGAGCGCTTCGTCGAAGTTGCCGGCCAGTCGATCGGTCACGACGTAGTCGCGTAATGCCTGCGTCCGATGGCCCTCGTCGGTGACCGCTTTCGCCAGCTCGAGCACGAAATCGGAGGTGCTGATCGACTCCCTGATATCGATCAACTCCCGCAACAGCGGCTGCTGGGCCATACACTTCCCTCCCTGATCTGGCGGTACTCGGTGTGCGGAGCCGCCCCTGTGCGCGATCCCGAGCGCGTGGTGGCTCGGCCTCCGTACCCGCACTGCATGGTACGTCGCGAACACCGGACGAACGTTACCGATCGCAGTGACGAGTGTTTCGTTTATTTCGTTTATTGCTATACTGGTGAGGGAGGTGAGCCATGACGGGTGTACATACTGCAAAACGGATCGCACCGGGCGCGATCGATGCCGATATCGCCGCGCGGGCAATGCGCCGCATCCGCGACTATCTCGCCCGGCATCCCGATGAGGACGTCATTTCGGTCGGCCGGGAGGTCGGCAGCGATGATGCCTTGGTGGTGCCACGCGCCGTGGTCGATCTGCTCGCCTTCGTACTGGCGGAAGCGGCAGGTGGCCGGGGCGTCACCATTGTGCCCTCCGATGCGGAACTGACCACGCAGCAGGCCGCGGACATGCTGAATGTCTCGCGGCCCTATCTGGTCGGTCTGCTGGAATCAGGTGAAGTCCCGTTCCGCCTGGTGGGCACCCATCGACGCGTCCGGTTCGATGATCTTCGTGCTTACCAGCGCCGGCTCGAAGAGTCGGGTCGCGCGGCGGCCGACGAGCTCTCCGAGTTGGGTCAGGAACTGGGTATCTGACATGGCCTGCGTGGTCGTTTACGACGCGAATGTTCTCTACGGCAACACTTTGCGGGACATGTTGATACGGGTCGCTCGGTCCCGTCTGGTGCAGGCGAAATGGTCTGAACGAATCCTCGACGAGGCGCTGGAGAGTCTGGCGGCGCGCCGCCCGGATATCGAGCGAGCGAAGCTCGACCGGCTGCGGGTGCTGATGAATGCTGCCGTCCCGGACAGTCTGGTCACGGGCTACGAACCGCTGATCGAAGGACTGAAGCTCCCCGATCCGGATGATCGGCACGTATTGGCCGCTGCGATAAAGTGCCACGCGTCGATGATCGTTACGTGGAACCTCTCCGACTTTCCACTGGAGAGCCTGCATCCGTGGGATGTTGAGGCGAAGAGTCCCGACGAGTTCCTTCTCGAGCAGATCAGCATCGACGATCGGCGAGTGTGGGCGTGTGTCCAGCAGATTGCGGATTCGCGGCGCCATCCTCCGGAAACAGCCGAGGACGTGCTCGACGCACTCGATCGAGCGGGAATGCTGGAGTCCGTGGCCGCTCTCCGTTCGGGGCGCTGGATATCCTGACGGTTGATCAACCATCGGATCCGGAGGAGCGGACTTGTCGGTGCTGTTCTCCGGACGGTTGTGTCGGTAGGCTTGGATCGTTCTGCGATGGGCGACAGCCGCCGCGCAGGATAGCCGAGATCGTGATCGTAGGGGGTTTGGCGGCGTGGTGGAGGGTGAGCTTTCTGTAGTTCCTGAGGAGGTCAGGAACATAGGCCGTGTCGCTTATCGTATTGCGACCGAGCTTCGATCGGGAGCATCGACGCTGGATTTGGACGTGACGACACTCCTGGGTTCCTGGACCGGGACGGCAGCCGATTCGTATCGCGCGGCGTGGGCCGAGATGCGCGACAGTTCCGAGGTCGTGTGGAACGAATTGTTCGAACTGGCGGAAAAACTCGGAGTTACCGCCGACAACTATGTCCAGACCGACGACTCCACTGCAGCTGTCGTGTCCAGCCTGAATCTATGACCACTGACGTTCCGATCGAGGAGTAGCCACGATGACCGGTGAATTCGGTGTCGACCCAGCCGCACTGGATGACTTGACCGCGCGCCTGCGGGGATACCAAGGCTTTCTGGAAGATTGTCTGTCCGGCCTGGAATCGCATATTCGCGGGATGGACCCATCTTGGTCGGGGCTGGCCGCGACGGCGTTCAACGATGCCCATAGGGACTGGAGCAGGGAAGTGCAGGACATCCGGGACAGCGTGACCGACCTGGAAAAATCCGCGGCAGCTGCGCATACCAGTTATACAAATGCTGCCACTGCAAACGCGGGAATCTTCCGCCGCCGCTGATTCGGCCCGGCGACGTTCGGAGGCAACCATTCATGGCACCCCCCATTCAGGTGGATCCCGAGGTCTACTACGCGTGCGCGCGAGAACTTCTCGCCGAATACGGCACCCTCGATAATGCGGTCGCGCAGGTTCTCGTTCCTCAGCTGGCCGATACCTATGGTATGGGCGGCAACGACCATGTCGCTGGCCACTGGAACAGCGAATACCGGAGAGTCGCCGACCATATGATCGCGACCCTCGTGTCGTACGGGAACGCGCTTCTCACATTCAGCGATATGTTGAACCTCGCCGGCTACAACTGGGCGACGGCGAACTACGACGCCGACCGTAATCCGAACAAGGGGCCGCAGCCGGCGATGCCGCCGCCGCGCGTGGGGCAGAAGATGGACACTGCCCGTGTCGAGATACCGGACGCCCAGCCCGCCCCTTATACGACACACGACCGTGGGCTCACGGCTCAACCGGCCGCGCTCGCCGACCAGCTCCTCACCGCGCTGAGGCAGAACAACACCCAGATCCCCGAGGGCGACACAGCCGCCCTCGGCAGAGCCGCGGCGGGATGGCAAGCGTTCGCCGACCACAACGCCTGCTCCGGCGGGGGAAGCCGGCTACAGGGTCTCATCGGGACCTTCGCTCCGGTTCGGACCCCGGAAGCGCCCGATGTCCTCGACGATCTCACGATCCTGCGAGACGGCGCGAACGCTGTCGGTGCCGCCGCAAAGGGCTTTGCCACTGCAGTGCGAGGCTTCGAAACCGGGCTGGCGGATTTCCGATCCTGTCTATCGCGCACAGTCCCCGGCGCATTCCCCGATGCGGTGGCATCGGGATCGATACTCGACGCCGCGGTATTGATCGCATGCTCCGGTGAGGTCCCCGCCGAGTCGGTCCGCACCGGTGCGGCGGCCCTCGCGGCCGCGGTGTCCGGTCATGACCTCTACGCCGTGACCGCGCAGCCTAATTTCCCCGATACCGATGCTCTGCCTACGATCCAAGCGAAGCTGGAAGAAATCGCCCAGTCGCCGATCGACGAGCTCGCCAATCGCGCCACTTGGAACTCCGGCCCGGTGAAGTGCGCGCTGAAGCCGGAGGGTGAGCAAGACTTCGGGGGCGTCAACGACCGGGTGAAGGGCTGGATTCAGGACGCGGTCGAATACGGCAACCAGGCGGGTGTCGATCCGCGCCTGGTATTGACCGTTCTCTACAACGAAGGTGCAAAACGATCGGATACCTGGATCGAGGACCGCATCGGTTCGCACTGGTGGGATCAAGTGCGGGAAATGGGAAACGGGCCACGCAAGCTGATCGACGGCGGGGTGGGTATGTCACTCGGGCTCGCGAATATCAAAGAGGATACTTTCAACGAACTGAAAGCCAAGTACCCGCAGGAATTTGGAAACGCAAGTTGGCAGGATATGACCGAGGATGATTCTTTGGCGATCAAGGCGGTGGCATTCAGTCTGAACAGGCTCGGCAAAGAATACGCCGGGTCGGCGGATGAAAATATTGTCGAGCAGTACTCGCGGAATGAGTACCTAGCCTTATCTTACAACGCCGAAGATTTTCTCGATGAATACAACGATATGAGCAAGGTCGGGCCGGAAGGCCAGAACTATATCAACATGACAAACGAAAACTGGAAGATCGCCTCGGATCTGATAGATGGAGCTTACAATTGCCAGTGATTCCGAAATCCAGGCGTGGGAAGTTGTCCCTTTTATTCTTTGTAGCGACACTATTTGCGTGTATTATCCTACTTTTTCTCGCGATCCAACCGTCGCCGACGTCTCGACACGCGGATGAGACCGTCATACTCGGCTACGAACGAATCGAAAAGAGCCCGCTCGGGGACAGTGGATTCGAAGTATTCTATTCGGGGCCACGGGATGAGAATATCCTGCAGAGAATTTCAGCCCCCGGACTGAAGATGAATATGCGGCCGCGAACACACGGACCCACCAGGTACGACTGGGTAGCCCGTGGATCCTTCGATGGAGATGATTGCAATGTACATGCAAAACTGGTCGAACCGGATTCCTGGGAGTGGCGGCACTATATGAAGGAAGTCGATTCGACGGGCGATGGCGACCCTGTTGATCTAGTTCGGCTGAACTTCTCCTGCGGTTCTGGATAACTCATGGAACGGTACCGAGGGTCGTTTTCCAAGAAGACCGGCGCGGGAAGGTAACTGACCTTGGGCTGAGGTGTAGACCGATCGGATGTCGGACCTCTGTGGTGTCATGACCCGAGCCTTTACAGAACAGGAGACTGCATTGGATGACGCTGAGTTGGTTGCCATCATCGAACTCGATGCCAATTCGAACGAGGACGCCTGGACCCAGGCCAATTGGATCGGGAAGCTCGAGGCGTGCAAGGCTGCCGGAATCACCGACCGCCGGGAGGTCGAGCGTACCCCTGTGAGTTGGGCCCGCGGTGGTTACGGGTTGACCGTCACAGGGCCCGACGGTCGGGCATATAAATCGCGGATTGTCACCCGTGAAATGGGAGGTCCACCGACCAACATTCCGTTGCGGACTCTCCGTCCTGGTGACGGTGACTGGCCTGCGCTGCTGGGGTGAGACCGGCACGGGGCGGGTAACAGTGGTCGTATCCATGTGAAAGCACCAACCCGACGGGTCCCGTGGAGCCTGTAGATGGTCGGCGTCTCTGTTCGGACGGTCTGTGTACGACTCTCTGATCGTGAGCGGGTGGCGTTCTCAGCGTCGTCGGACTGCTCGGGCGGCTGTGTCTTGCCAGCGGATCAGCTGTGGAGGTAGAGGCGTTCGTTGGGGAGGCGGGGGAGGCCGGTGGGCGGCCGGCCGGGGAGAATGGTGGCGGCGTCGGGGTGGTGGTGGGCGCGCCATTCGTGGAGGAAGTGGTGGGCGGCGGTGTGGCAGGCGGCGTAGTCGAGGCGCAGGTCGTGGAGGTGGATGCTGAGGTGGAGGTCGGGTTCGTGGGGGCGGGGTGAGGTCATGGGCGGGGTCCGGGGGTTGGGGTGCGCAGCCAGCCGGTGCGGGCGGTGCAGGTGCGGAGGGAGTCGAGGACGGTGTGGCCGGAGGGGCGGAAGGGGTTGTGGGGGAGATGGATCCAGCGGCGGAAGTGTGCGCCGCGGTCGGTAGGTGAGGGGAGGGGGAGGGTGGTGCCGGGGTGGGTGAGGGCGATGTGGAGGCGGAATAGTTCGGTGAACAGGGCGGTGTCGTCGGGGAGGTCGGGGCGGATGAGGAAGGTCCAGCGGCCGGAGCGGGGGTGGGCGAGGACGGGGCCGAGGGCGGAGACGGCGTTGTGGCGGTGGCAGTGCCGGAGGTCGGTGTGGACAGCGTGGGCGAGGGACGACGGCATGACGAGGGCGGCGATGTGGTCGGCGCGGACGGTGATGCGGCCGAGTTCGGGTGGGTCCAGGCGGGCGGGGAGATCGCAGACGCGGCGGTAGAAGATGCAGCGGGTGTCCGGGGTGTCGCCGAACGGGACGGGTGGTGTCGGGTCGGTCATGGGCGGATTCCGGTCGTGTATCGGGCGGCGGTGGTGTAGCGGGGGCAGTCGTGGCCCGCGTGAGCGGCCATGAGCTGGTGGGCGTGAGCGTGGCCGCGGATGGGTTCTCGGGAACGGCAGTCGTCGGTGGGGTGTTCGTCGGGAAGAGCGCGCAGTCCATCGGCGAGGCGGTGCAGGATCGCTGGGTCGTCGGTGATCCAGCATTCGCGTGTGTGCCAGAGGCTCAGGGCAGCGGTCATGGCGGGATCGGACGGTTGACGGGTGGGCAGGGGCGGAAGTTCGGGGCTCATGTCGTGGTGTACCTCGGTGGTTTCGGGCTGGAACAGAGGCGGGCAGCCGAACTGGGTGGAGCGCACAGCGTTGGCGCCAATTCGATAGCAACGCTGGTGTTTTGCTCGGTGTGGAGCCAGTCGACCATCGAAACAACCCATCGGGGAACATTCCCGAACGAAAATTCTTGAAAAGAGGGTGAAAGTTCCTGAACGGGGGCAGAATCGGTTCCAGTACGAACCATCTCGTCACTCAATCCATCTGGAGCATCCAATGATCGAGAGTTCGACCGTCCCCAACTCGACGCTTCCGCGACGCATCCTTGCCCGCCTGTTGCGAGAAAAGCGTGAGGAAGCCGGGATCTCTGCTGAAGCCGCGCGCCGGGCGATCGGCGTATCGAAACAGACCTTCTGGCGGATGGAGACCGGGCAGCCGACGCGGATCAACCCCTTGTTCATCACCCACTTGGCCGAGATGTACCGATTGAACGACGAGGACGCGGCGGTTCTCCTGGGACTGACGGAGGAATCGCAGGCCAAGGGCTGGTGGCACGCCTTCGGCGATGCTATTCCCAAACACTTCGACCTCTATATGGGTCTGGAGGATGCGGCGCGGAGTTTCAGCTCGTACCACACGATGCTGTTGCCTGGACTGCTCCAAACCGTCGACTATCGGCGGGAAGTGATCTGGGCTGAGTTCCCCGGGATGGCAACCAGTGAGGTGGAACTACGCCTGGAACTGCACACCCGCCGGCTCGACCGGTTGCACAGCAGGAAGCATCCGCTGGAGCTGACCGTGATGGTGGACGAGTCCGTCCTCCGGCGCAGCATCGGGTCGCCTGACATCATGGCCGCACAGTTGGCGCATCTCTTGGATGCAGACCAGATGCCGAACGTGGCGGTTCGGGTGGTCCCGTTGGCCGCACGCCGGCACAAGGGTGTCGTGACCGGTCATTTCGTGATTCTGGAGTTTCCCCGCCATCCGACGGCGAAGCTCACGGATCCACCGGTTGTCTACGTCCAGGGATTCACAGGCGCCCTGTATCTGGACAAGCAGGCCGAGTACGACCAATACCGTGACGCGTATGCTGACATCCGGCGTGTCGCGCTGGACGAGGCCGGTAGTTATGACCTCATCCAGGAGATTGCAGAGGAGTGGGTTCGGTGACGGTCGATCTATCAGGGGCACAGTGGTTCAAGAGCAGCCATAGCTCAGGGAGCCAAGAGTGCGTCGAAGTCGCGCACTTGGTGCAGCGCATGGTCGGTGTCCGTGATTCCAAGGATCCCAGTGGGCCCGTGCTGGCGTTTTCACCGTATGCGTGGGAGACGTTCACCCGCGCGGTGCACGGTGGAGTCTTTTGACATCAGATTCCAAACCTGAGGAAGGGCTCGTACTGCATTGCTGAGTACGAGCCCTTCGCGGTTCTGAGTGGCGTTCAGCTCGTGGCTGAGGTATCGACCTTTCGACGACCGCCGCGGCCGCCGCGCGAGTCGGCCGGTGGGCGCCAGGCTCGCAGATAGTCGTCGGTGAGGTTGTGTTCGCCCTGGATGGTGCGGCGGTGGGAGGCGAGGAAGGCGGCGGGTGAGAGGCCGTAGGCGGGGTCGACTTCGGTATGCCATTGGTCGAGCCAGGGTTGCAGTTCAAGCATGGCGGCCAGGAGTGGGGTGATCACCTCGGTCGGCGGTGCGGCGTTGGTGAGGTGGGTGGCGAGGGCGAAGGCTTGTTCGCGGTGGTCCCAGCCGGCCCAGCCGTACAGGTCGGGGGTGGGGGTGTTGGTGGTGGCGTAGGAGATGAAACGTTCCTTGGGGACATCGAGTTTGCCGCGTACCTGCCAGTAGGAGGTGCGCAGGAAATCGGCAGAGGTGTACTTCGGGGGGGCCGGGATGGATTTTCGGATGTCCAGTTTCTTGGCGCCATCGGGTTCGTGGTCCTCGGCGCGCTGGAGGTTCCAGACGTGCTCCCAGTCGGCGCGCTTCTTCAAGCCGGACGGTTTGTAGCGCAGCGCGGCGACTGCCGGGACGTGTTCGGGGGCGATCAGGTCAGACACGATTTTGGCGACGGCGGTGTGCGGGACGTAGAGAGCAGCCACCGAAACGAAATCCTCATCGCGGGAGAGATGATCTGTAAGCCGGGACAGGGTTAGAAGCTGCGGCTGGTCGAAATCGTCAAACCACAGGTGGCGGGCCTCCAGGCGATCTAGAAGCCAAGAGCGTAGAGCTTTATTCTGCAACGAATCCCAACCCTCGGTTGCCCAGCGGCGCTTGTATTCTGGGCGCTCGATCATATTGATCGCTTGGTTTGATTCGATGGTCTCGATGCGGCGTTGCACCAGCTGCCGATAAGATTCAGGCCAGTGGGCGGGGATGTCCGTAATGGCAGTGGAGCCGTGTCGCTTGAACCACTCGTCGGATGCTTCACCATTTGCAATCTGGCGGGCGAGGACAATCTCAAATGCTCGCTCACCCAGATTTATCGGCACATGCGTTGCTGGAGGATTCTGAAGTTCGGTTGGGATTAGCTCATACGCGGAGTATGTCCACCAGTCAAGCTCTTCCTGAAGAAAGATCATTCTCTCCCTCAGGCGATCCCATTCTGTGCGTTTCACTGTGAGTAACCCCGCAGAAGGAGCATCGTCTGATACATTGCCGGTCTGCAGGATGTCAAGCTCGCGCGCAGCCTGATCCAGTTCGGTGGCGATGTTTTTTTGCTGTGGAGTGGGGACTGGGAAATCAGACAGATTTCCCCCAGTGAACTCGTATCGGTCCGACCACGGGTGGATAGATACGCGTGCGCCTGAATTTCCCATAGGGTCGCCACCTTTCGGATAGCTCACCATTTTGAGCCAAAAGCAGGCGGTGGAGCTATTGAGTAGGCCGAGTAGTCGCAGGTGATCCTCCTCGGTTGCATTCTCAGGCAATTTTATTGCTGGCGCAGTTTGCTTGAATACCTTACCGCCTCGGTCGAGTGCGAAATGGTTGTGTGTGGCTACGAATGGGAAGGCGATCGATAACGGTGATCGGAAACGCTTTGGAAAAAACATACTGTGGTCGAACCATCTCAGACCTCGTTCTTCGGGTCGGTTTCCGAAGTCGACTCGTTGGCGCAGCAACGTTCTCATCGGCCAGAGGAAACGTTCCTCGGTAGCACCGATGGGGCGAGGTGCGCCATGCTGATCATAAGGGAAATATGTGCTCGTCGGGGCTGCGACCTGGTAGTCACGGATGCCGTCTCCCAGTACAACTGGCACGCAGTTCTTCTGAATTCCGCGAGTTATTCCAGACGACCGGGGCATGTAGTAGGCATCGTCCAAACCGGTATGAGTTGTTCTTCCGATAACTTCAACGATTGTTCCGAGCTTTGTGGCGCCGGCAGAGTCCAGCTGGGAGACCATTTCGAGTCCGCCTGCTGTTAGAATCCATGGCTGTTTGGCGAAATATTGCTGTCGGCCCAAGTCGTCAACCGCGACCCATTCACTCTTGGAGCCGGGTTGGTCGATCTGGTCGACGATTGCGCTCCACACTAAACCTTGTTCCGGAATCTCTGGAGAGTGCGGTTCCCCCTGTGCGCTTCGAGCAGTGCGGATTGTCGGTGAGCGGTGTGGGTCAGTGCGTGTGGTGCCGATCAAGATTACAGTGGGTGTGCCGTGCCCGGGGATGTATGCGCCAGAAGTATCGATGACTTCTGTTAGCTCGATATCCCGTGCAAAGAATCTCTCCACAAGCCTGTTTCCGAATTCGCGCTTCATGAAAGAGCTGGCGGTAATCTGCCCGACTCGGCCGAATGTGCCACTATCATCGTACTGCTTAGCTAACTCAAAGAATCTTTGAGCGAATGGGACTGATAGTGCGTAGGCGCCAGCGCAAGCGTCGTACCAGTTTCGGTATTGAGCACTTAGATGCTTGTCTTTGACGGTGATGTACGGCGGATTTCCTACTACCACATCGTATCGCCCGGGCTGCAAAATCGTGGGATAGTCTTGGATATCTTCGGTACCGTACGAGAATTCAATAAGGGGGCCGCCTGGTCGGTCGGCACCGAGGGATAGCTCAAGCTGACGTTCTTTTATTAGGGAGTCGCCGACGGCGACCTTGATGGGCCACTCGTGCTGGGTGGTTTCTGCGAGCGTGCGCATGTTAGCCGCAGCCATAGCGGCGACCAACAACCGGAATCGTGCGATCGCGACGGCGAAGGGATTGATATCCACACCGTGCACCGATTCGAGAGCCGACCGCACCTGTTCGTGCCGATCCTTGCTGGGATATTTCTCAGACCACAACCCCATGAGCCGTTGAAACGCTCCCAGGATGAAATGCCCCGACCCGCACGTCGGATCGATCATCTTCAGGTCTTCGAACCCGAACTCCCGGATAGCGGGCGTCATCGTCCGATCGAGAATGAACTCCTCCACGAACTCCGGCGTTTGCAGCAGCGCGTAGTTCTTGCGGATGTCCTCGGAGAGGTCCTGATAGAGGTCGCCCAGGAACCGCGTATCCCACCCGTTGATCCCCTCCTCGTCCAGCGGGTCAGTGAAATCGTGGACCAGCACCCCGTGCTCGTCCCGCTCCCGCCAGAACTCGATGAGATCCCGTGCCCCGTCGTGGGATAGCGGAACCTGGTAGAGCGCATTGTGCGCCGGGTCAAAGAGCAGTTTCCCCGCCTGCCCCGCCCCGAGTTCGGCGAAGGCGTGTTCCAGCCAGCCGCGGTAGGTCGGATCGGGGTCGGTTTCCACGTAGGCGTCGTAGCGGGCGAGAGCGAGTTCGCGGCGGTCGGGGGTGGGGCCGGTGAGGTAGGGGTCGGGGATGAGGTGGTTGTCTTCGCAGAAGCGGACGAAGACCGTGCCCAGGACCCATGCCACCGCTACCTGGGTGCGGCGTTCGTCGAGCCAGGAGGTTTCGGTGGCGGCGGTGCGTTTCAGGTCGCGGGCGCGGGCCCATTCCGCGTGCAGGCCGGCGCGGGTGTCGGCGAGGGCGGGGTGTTTCAGTTGGGCGTCCAGATCTTTCTCGGCTGCCGCTACCTGCTTTTTCAGGTCGGCGAGCAGGGCGGCGCGATCGATCATGGGCTGAACTCCTGTGTGCGGGAGACGGTTACGGAACGAGATTACGCAGACGCCTGGCCGGCGTCGGGTGCCGCCGCGGTATCGGTGGCGCGGTGCAGATTGCGGACCCAGCTCGCGGGTAGCGGGATCCATTCGTGCAGCGACGACTGGTACGGCACCGCCACCGTGCCCAGATGCGGGTCGCGATCGGCATCGGGCTGTGGGCACAGCAGCCATACCGCGCCCCGGCCCCGGCGGGCCTGTTCGACGGTGCGGCTGAGCACGCCGAGGGCGCCGTAGCGGGCGAAGACGTGGGCGTCGGTGAGCAGGAGGGGGCCCTCGCCGGGGAGCTGTTCGGCGATGCGCGGCTCCACGCTGCTCCATGCGGTGCGGGCGTATTCGGAGAACTTCACGGCCGCTTTGGAACCGGGGGCGGCGATATCGGCGCGCAGGATCGTGTCCCAGGTGGGTTTGGTGCCCGGCGGGACGAGGGCACGCAGGGCGGTGAGGAACAGTTCGGTCACCGAGAGCGGGCGGGCCGCGAACCGGCGGGCCAGGGTGTCGGCAGCGGTGCGGACCTGCCGGGATTCGACGGTGAGCACGCGGAAACCGTCGCGTTCGGCGGCGGATACGAGGCTGTCCTCGGCGCGGGCGGCGGCGGCCACCAGCGGGTCCTGGGCGTAGCGGGAGAGGGTGGGGCGGTCGGTGTCGGTGGTGCGGCGCAGGGAAGTGGCGTGATAGCTGGAGGGGGTGTCGGTGTGGTCGGGGAGGTAGCGATGGCGGTGGGTGTTCGCCCGGGTCGCCAGGTGGACGGCGAAACCGGCATCGCGTAACGCCTTGGTGAGCGCCGGCCCGGTCGGCAGACCTCCCTCACCGTCGATAGCGAGATCGGGGAAGCGGGCACGGATACGTTCGTGCACGTCCTTGACCTCGAGGCCGGGTTGCAGATCGGGGCGCACACCGGGAATCCAGGTCATCAAACCGGCCTGGGTGAGGCGGATGGCGCGCACCAGCGGCAGCGCCCGCGGATACACCTCGAGGCGTGGGGTTACGGCGGCGGTGCGGGAGGCGGCCACCGCGATTTGGGCGAGACGGCGTTCGTCCCAGAAGAATTCGGCCGGACGGTCCACGGCTGCGAACCGCTCCAGTGCTGTGGCGGCGGTCGGGAGGGTTTCCTCGGCAGCAAGGGTGTCGGCGATACGGCCGAGGCGCTGCGCGTAGTGGACGAGGCCGTGGAAGGAGGGGGCGTCGGGTTCGGTGTCCTGATCCACCTCGAGTGCCAGCAGAACCGTCACATCGGCGCCGTCGGTGCCGGCACCTGCGCGGCGCACCTGGGTCGAAAATGCTTTTTCCTCCGGCACCAGCTGCTCGACCTCGACGACCACTCGCAACACCGCCGATCCCATCGCGCGGCGATCGTGACGGCTATCGAGACGGGTGCCGCGGCTCGCGGTGAGCGCGTCGGCGAGTTCGGTGGCCGAAGCGATGCGACCGAATTCGGCGAGCAGACCGAGAACCTGCGCACGCAGCGCAGGGAAGGCGGGATTGCGTTTCCAGCGTTGCCGCTCCTGCCTCAGCAGCTGAGTGAGACCGCTCGACGACTGGCCGGGCGATTTCGCCACTGCGGCCTGGGTCGGCCAAGTGCCCAGCTCGGGGAGGTCGCTGTCACCGGGCACCCGAAGCAGCCTGGCTACCGCGTGCACCTTGTGCTCGTTCGAGCGGTCGGGTTTGAGCTCGGGGACGAACCGGGTGATCAGGTTGTCCAGCGACAGCGCATCGAGATCGGCGGCCAGGGCGGTGGATTCGGCCTTCGCCGCTTTACGCGCCTCCGAGGCGAGCGGGGCCGGGGCGAATTTGCCGAGCCGCTGCCCCCACTCCCTCTGCCGTTGCTGGATCTCCCGACGGGTGAGGTAGCCCAAGCCGCGGGCGGTGACGAGACTACGCTGCCCGTAGTCGAGCAGCTCACCGACCGTGGTCACTTCCAGCCCGTAGAGGAACTGTTCGGCGGTGGGTGACAATCCGGCGGCGGACAGATGGGTTTCGCGGGTGACCTGTTCGGCGGCGAGCTCCCGTTCCTCCGCCGGGGTTACCCGTTCGGATACCTGCTCCGGGTGGCGGCTGCGCGACGGTACCGCCTGCATGAGGGCAAGGAAAATCTGACGCCAGCTGTCGCGCATCGGCTTCAGATCCGGGAAACGCTGGGCGGTATCGCGATGCAACGCTTTACGGAAGAACGCGACCAGCCCGTCGCGCAGGGCAGGGTCGAAACCGTCCGCGGCGATCTGCGGATACGGCCATTCGTCCGCGTCGAGCTGCTGCGGCAGCGCACTGCCGTCCCCCCACTTCGGCAGCTCACCGGACGCCATCTCGTGCAGGGTGATCGCCAAGGCGTACCGCTCGGCGTGCGAGTCGTAGGAAGAACGGGGAATGATGTGCTTGCCGATGAACGGATCCAGGTAGCCGTCGGTACCGGCCTCCACCTGAGTGGCCGGATACCAGGAAAGCGAGAAATCGATCAGTACCAGCTCGCGAGTACGGTTGGGACGCACCCTGATCGCAATATTGTCCGGTTTCAGGTCGCGATGCCAGATCCCTTCGCCTTCCAGGAAATCGATCGCGCCGAACAGATAGTCGCTGTACCGCTCGAGCTGATCGATCTGCAAACGGCCGGTATCGCGCAGCTGGCGCGCCACCGTCTCCTCTGTGCGCCGCCGCTTACCACCGGACTCCGGTTCGGTCGCGACCTGCTCATCGCCGACATACTCCAGCACCAGCGTGGTCCGGCCGCCGAGTTGCACCACGCCGGGCTCGAGCAGGGTGATCACCCCGGAATGTGGCCGCAACCGGCGCAGCACCTCGGCTTCCTTCACCAAGTAGTCGGTGCGTTCATCCGAGAGCGCCACCTTCAGCACGGCGAGTGGATACGCACCGCGCTTGGTGAGATCTGCCCGCAGATCACGCACCAGCAGCGCCCGGCTCGTCGACCCGGTGCCGAGCCTGCGCACCACCTGCCAGCGGTCGCCCAGCACATCGTCGGGACCGGCCTCGAGGGGATCGGGCTCAGGTTCCGGATGCTCGCTCTCCACCGGCGGCTGCAATGATTCGTCCACCTCGTCGAGCTGTTCGAGGAACTCGTCCATCGAGGTGAGTCGCAAGGTTGGTTTGAATTCGGTGGCGGTGGCCACCAGCAGATCCAGATCGTCGTTCGGGCCCGCCAACAATGCGCTGGGACGCAACGACTCACCCGATTCGAACCGCGCCAGCAACTCGGCCTGCGTGGCTGCCGGAGCGCTGCCGGTCGCCAGTAGGAACGTGAGCATGCCGAGGCCGTAGACATCCAGCGCGATCGGATCCGGGCGCGGCGCAGTGAGTTCCGGCGCGAGATACGCCTCGGTACCGGCGGACAGATGCTGCACCGACAGTGTGGTCGAGGAATGGCGCGGACCGCCGGGATGAGCACTGCCCGCACGCAGCGTCTTCGCCAGCTGCCAATCGGAAATCTGCAGACGCGGGGCGCGCCAGCGTTGCTCCTCGGACTCACCGGGACGCGGGACCACATGGATCGAATGCGCGGTGAGCGCGCGGTGATGGATCCGTGCCTTGTGCGCCGACCGCAAGGTCTCCACGAGCTGGCGCACCAGCCCCATTCGGTCTGCGAGAGCGAGCAGCCCGCCATAGCGGGCGAGATACTCCTCCAACGGCAGGGTGTCGGGATGGAACTGGAAGATGAGTGCGGGGCCCGCCGAATGCGCCGACGGATCGAACAGCTTCAACTGGACCACCCCCGGATGCCGGAACCGGTCCAAGGCGGTGGCCTCCCGGTGGGCGGCGTTGCCGACCGAATTGCGCGCCTCCTGGTCGGCTCCGCGTTCCTGCAGGTAGATCCGGATGCGGACCAGCTCACCCAGGGATTCGTGGCGTGCCAGGTAATCCTGCCAGGTGGGACCGGTGTCGTAGGGTTTGCGCTCCAGGGCGTAAGGGCCCACCGCGAACTCGGCGTCGCTACGGCGGATACCCAGCGCGTTCAGTGCCTTGGCGATTCGTTCCGCCCGCATAGGGTCGATGCGATGATGTGGCTCCTGCGCCGGCGCAGCAAGCCGCTTCACCAGTCCGGCCACAGTATGGGTGGTGGCCTTCTCGCCGTCGGGCAATCTGAACTTCAAATCCGAATTGGTGAAGCACACCGCGTGGTGCACCCGCACGTTGACGCCGTGCCGGCCGAGCAGGCTCGCCAGCTCCTTCGACTTCTGGTTCACCAGATGCACCGGACTGCGACGTTTACGCCGGCTGCCGTTCGGTGTCACCTGCACCCAGGCGCCGTCGCGCCACGTGAGCTCGCCGCGCCAATCCTTCAACTCGACCATGTACACGCCGGAGGGTGAGATGACGAGCAGGTCCACCTCCCGCACATGCCCGGTCTGCGCGGTGAAGGTGAAATTCGACCATGCGGCCCACGGGGCGTTATCGGGCAGGCGGGTACGGATCGCCTCGAGACCCCGGCGCTCATGGTCGAAACTCGACTCGGTGACCGTGGTCCACCGACCCTTCTCCATACCGAATCCCCACCAATCTGCGCCGGTTGCCTAGCTGTTGAACGATCCTATCGGTGCGTGCCCGCTCTTCGTTGCAGTCGAGCAGATCATGCAGGCTCCCATCATCGGTGAACAGTTCCGTGAGCTCCTTGTGCAGAGACAGGTCATTCGAGACCGCTCCCGAATCCACAGTGGATGCGTGGTTCGCCGGAACAGGCTGGTAGCCACAGTTTCTGCGCAGCCGTCGGTAGGGTTCGGCACAATGGTTCTCGTGAATTCCGACCAGCCGCCAGTGCAGCCGTTCGCTCATCTGAGCGCGCCCAATGCCGAACTCTATCGGGATGTGCTGGTCGTGTTCGTGCATGCCCGGGATCGGTTCATCGTCCATATGCGGCCGGAGGATGTGGCAGTCGAGCTGGGGCATTCGGGTGCGCCGGAGACCGTGGCGGCCGCGTTGGAACAGTTGGTCGGGTGGGGCAACCTGCGGTCGGATCCGGATACCGGCCGGGTGACGACGGTGGCCGATTTCCATCGGGCTCGATACCTGTATCAATTGACCGCCGCCGGGCAGGCTGCAGAGGAAGCGCTCGCCGTCTATGACGAGGCCCTGGGACGCCGGGGCGCACTCCAGTCGGTGGCGCTCGAGGACATCGCGAACCAGTTGCGGGCATTGGTGGCGCTCGCTCGGGCCGAGGTCGCCGATATCGATCCGGCGAAGGTGCATCTGCTGCTCCTCGGGCTGGTGGAACGGTTTTCCGGGTTGGCCGATAACGCTCAGGCTTTTATGGCGTCGCTGCGCCGGGTGATCGATTTCTCCGACGGTGACGTCGAGGCGTTCGTGGCCTACAAGCAGCGGCTGATCGACTACATCAACCGGTTCATCGCCGATCTCGCGAATCGCGGCGCGGAAATCGCGGCGCTGCTGGATGAGCCGGCCCCCGAAGCGGTGGAGCGTCTGCTGCGGCTGGTAGTGGAACGTGAGGCTCGCGATCTGGTGCCCGAGGTGGCCGAGATCCCGGACGCGAACCGGGACGCCTACGAAGCGGCGCTCTCCGACACACTCACCATATGGCTGAACCGGTGGCGTGGCCTGCGCGAATGGTTCGTCTCGGCCGATTCGCAGCACCCGTCGCAGGCCCGGCTGCTGCGCTCGGCGGCGGTCACCGCCATCACCCAGTTGATCGATACGGTCGCCACGCTGAACGAGCGACGCTCGGGCCGCTCCGACCGGTCCGCCGATTTCCGGGCGCTGGCCCGGTGGTTCGCCGAGGCGCCCGACGATGCTGCGGCGCATCGGCTGTGGCGGTCCGCTTTCGGTCTCACGCCGGCCCGGCATCTGACGGTGACGGCGGAGACGGTGCAGCGGTGGGAGAAAGTGGAGCCGCCGCCCGGCCTTCCGTGGGCCGAGGCGCCGGGGGTGGAGATCAGCCCGCAACTGCGCCGCACCGGCACCTATGAGCGGCGTGGGCAACCGGCCCGGGTCGCCGACCGCGCCGAGGCCCGCCGCATGCTGGCGGAGCAGGCCGCGCGTGAACGGCAGCAGGTCGCGGCCGCCCGTGCCCGGCTGGCCACCGGAGGCCCGGTGCTGCTGTCGCAGGTCGATGTCCTGGACACCCGCGTGTTCCGGCTGTTCCTGGGCTTGCTCGGCGATGCGCTGTCGGCGCGACAGCCTGGTGCGGCCGAGGTGGAAACCACCACCGGCGACGGTACAATGCTGATCCGGCTGACCGCGGTCGCCGACGCGCGGGACGTCGAGATTCCCACCGAAGACGGTGTGCTGCGCGGCCCGGAACATATCCTCGAGATCATCGACCTCATGGGAGCCGCCCTGGTGGGGGCACCTGCCTGATGGATTCGCAGGAAGAGCAGGCGCAGCGCCGCCGCGCGATGCGGGCGCTCCTGGCCAAGCCGCTGCTGACGGTAGTCGCCGACGAGGACGCTCTGCGTCCGGTCCGTCGACATGCCGCGTATCTACGGGACTGGTTCGCCGCGGAGACCGGCTGGCGGCTGCTGGTGGACGCCGAATCGGCGCGCCTGTTCAAGGTATCCGCCACCACGGAGGACGCCACTCATCCGGCGCGGGACGGAAAAGGCAGGGCGCCGTTCGGCCGACGGCGTTATGTGCTGCTGTGCCTGGCTCTGGCGGTGCTGGAGCGAGCCGACGCACAGGTCACGCTGGGCCGTTTGGCGGAAGGGGTGCTGGTCGCCGCCGGTGACCCGGAATTCGCCGCTGCGGGTGTCGAATTCACGCTGAGCCGCCGCGACGAGCGCGCGGATCTGGTGGCCGTGGTGCGGGTGTTGCTGGCCTGGGGTGCGCTGGAGCGGGTCGCCGGCGAGGAGGATTCCTACCTCGGCGATACCGGAGACGTCCTGTACGACGTCCGCCGCCGGGTGCTGGCAGCGCTGCTCACCACCGGCCGGGGGCCGTCGACCGTTACGGAACCGGGATTCGAGCAGCGGCTCGCGGTGCTGTCGGCCGAATCAGTGCCCGATACCGAGGATTTGCGGCGTCGCACGCTGCGCCACCAGCTGACTCGGCGGCTACTGGACGATCCGGTGCTCTACTACGACGACCTGACGGACGACGAACGAGCCTATCTGATCAACCAGCGCACCGCCATTACCCGCCGTATCGAGCAGGCGACCGGTTTGGTTGCCGAGATGCGCGCCGAGGGTATTGCGATGGTCGATCCGGACGACGACCTGACCGATGTGCGAATGCCGGAGCAGCGGACCGACGGCCACGTCACCCTGCTGATAGCGGAATATCTGTCCGGTCGGGTCGGCGAACCGGTACTGCTGGACACACTGCGAGCTCAGGTGCGTGCTCTCGCTCGTCAACACACCTCGTACTGGCGTCGTGGGGTCACCGAGCCCGGCGCAGACACCGAACTGCTCGAGATCGCCCTCACCACATTACGGGCCCTGCGGCTGGTAGCGGACTCCGCGCCGGACGCAGTCCGGGCGTTGCCCGCGATATCTCGGTATTCCGTGCGGGAAGCGGTGATTCGCGACGGCAGTGAGCCCCGGACACGCCGCACGACACGAAAGGGGCGGTTGCGATGAGTCTGCCTCCCGTCCCGGCCCGGCAGCGCTGGCAGCCGCTGCGGGCCGGACTGGTCGACCTGTTCTACTACGACGTCGAGGAGTTCCATTTCCACGATGGCCGCCTGTTGTTGCGCGGCAACAACGGCACCGGGAAATCGAAGGTGCTGGCGCTGACGGTGCCGTTCCTGCTCGATGGGGAGCTGGCAGCCCACCGGGTGGAACCCGACGGCGACCGCAATAAGCGGATGGAATGGAATCTGCTGTTGGGCGGTAAACATCCGCATACCGAGCGGCTCGGTTACACCTGGCTGGAGTTCGGCCGGCTGACAGCGGACGGCACCCCGGAATACCGGACCATCGGCTGCGGGCTCAAAGCGGCCGCCGGTCGCGGTATCGCCCGGCACTGGTTCTTCGTGACCGGACAACGTGTCGGTCATCGGGGTGTAGCCGAGGAATTGTCCCTGATCGGCCCGACGAAGGTGGCGCTGACCAGGGAGAAACTCAAGGACGCGCTCGGCGGTATCGGGCTCTACGATACGGCCTCCGACTACCGCCGCGCAGTAGACGAGGCGCTGTTCGGGCTGGGACAGCACCGTTACGAGGCGCTGGTCAACCTACTGATTCAGCTGCGGCAGCCGCAGTTGTCGAAGAAACCGGACGAGAAGCTGCTCTCCCGTGCGCTCACCGAGGCGCTGCCGCCGCTGGACCCGGTGCTGGTCACCACGGTGGCCGAGGCGTTCCGGGGGCTGGACGAGGAACGCGAGGCATTGCGCGGCCTGGCCGAGGCGCGGTCGGCGGGCGAGACGTTTTTGGGCCACTACCGCAGGTATGCGCGGATCGCGGCGAAGCGGCGAGCCGAACCGCCCCGCAAGGCGCATAGTCGCTACGAGAGGCTGAACGCCGAACTGGCCGAGGCACAGACGGCGTTCGAGCGGACCGAAGCCGCGGTGAGGGAGGCTGTGGCGGAGCGGAACACCGCCGTTGCGCGCCGTTCGACGCTCTCAGCCCGGCGCGACGCTTTGCACGACAGCCCGGAGATGCGCGACGCCAAGGCGTTGACTCGAGCGAAATCGGAGGCCGAGCGACTCGGCGTGCTCGCGACCGATCGCGAACGCGATCTCACCGGAGCTGCGGAGACGCTGCGGCGCAGGGAAGGCCGGCTCGAGGCCGCGCGCACAGTCGCTGCCGCCGACGCCGACGCCTACACCCAGGCCGCCGAGGCAGCGGTGGAGGCGGCGACCGAGGCCGGGGTGGCCGAAGGCCATGCGGCCGTGATCGAGGCCCTCGGCACGGACGCCGCGCCGTACCCCGTGGCGCAACGGGCAGGCAATCGGCTCGTAGATTCCACCTGGACCGCGCTGACTACGCTGTCGGGTCTGCTGGACACCGCGGAAGCGGCCGACGGGGCCGCGCGGCGTGCGCGCGACGAAGTGGATCGGATCACGGGCGAACTGCAACAGGCCGCCGAGCGGATACTGGCGGCGGAACAGGGTGTCACGGCCGCCGGAGCCGCCCTGGTCGACGAATTCACCGAATACCTCGGTGGCGTGACATCTCTGCGGTTCGCGGACCCCGATATGGTGCGGGCTGCGCTCGAGGTCTGGGTCGACACCCTCGACGGTCCGAATCCGGCGGACGCCGCCGTGGGCGAGGCGGCGCGACTGGCCACCGCGGCACTCGCCCGGGAACAGCAGGCAGTGGAGGCTGCCACCGAGCTGGCCACGGCCGAACGCGACGCGCTGACCGATGAGATCGAACGACTTGAGCAGGGCGGCCACGACGCGCCGGCCGCACCACCCACCCGGGACGAGGCCTTACGCCGCACCCGAGCCGGTGCACCGTTGTGGAAGGTCATCGATTTCACCGACGTGGTAGCAGAAGAGCAGCGCGCGGGAGTGGAAGCCGCGTTGCAGGCCGCGGGCATTCTGGACGCATGGCTGGACCCGGACGGCAGCCTGCATGACGGGGTCACCGACGACGTCCTGATCGCAGTGGGTACCGCCGCCGCGGACGGCGGGCTGACCACGGTGCTGGCTCCGGCGATCGATCGCGCCGACCCGCAGGCTGCGGCGCTGGACGATTCCGTTGTCACCGCCGTGCTGGGTGCTATCGGTTTCGGGCACGGCAGTGCTGATACGTGGGTGGACAGCGACGGCAGCTTCCGGATCGGTATCTTGCGGGGATCCTGGCACAAGGCCGCCGCGGCCTACATCGGGGAAGGTGCGCGGGAGACCGCGCGGCGTGCCCGGCTGGAACAGCTGAACGTCGAACTCCGGCAGGTCGAAGCGCGGCGGGAGACATTGGCCGCCTCCGCACTCGAACTGGCAGACCGTCAGGAGACGATCCTCATCGACCAGCGGCGCTGCCCGCCAGATACCGCTGTGCAGGAGGCACACGGCCGGCTGGCCGCCGAGCATCGCACCCGGCAACACCTGGACGGCAAACACGCCGAAGCCGTCGCGGAGCATTCACGCCGGGAACAACGCGCTCGCGAAACATTCTCTGCTGCGGAAGAATTCGCGCACGACGTGCTGCTTCCGGTGGATCGCGCCGCCCTGACCGGAATCCGGTCCGCGCTGGGTGACTATCGAGTGGCGCTGGCCGGGCTGTGGCCGGCGGCACGCGCGGACGCGCGAGCACGAGAGGCGGTGCGCGAAGCCGGGTACGAGCTCGAGTCGGCCACCGAATACCGTGACAAGGCCGCCGAGATCGCCGGGCAGACCCGGATGGAGGCCGACGCCGCCGCCGAACGGCATCGCACACTGGTCGAGACCGCGGGCACCGCCGTCGAGGAGCTGTTCCGTGAGCTCGAATCGGTCGGGCAGCAGATCACCGCGTGCGATAACGCCGCCGAGGCCGCGTCGGCTGCCGAGCGCCGTGCCCTCGGCGACCGCGGCCACGCCGACGGACAACGAGAAACGCTGTCCGGTCGACTCGACGAGGCAATCGCCGACCGGGAACAGACGATCGCCGACCTCCGCGCGTTCGCCGCCACCGGCCTGCTCACCACCGCACTGCCCGATCTGGTTGTTCCGGACGTGGCCGCGGACTGGGCTCCGACACCGGCGGTGACGCTGGCCCGCGCCATCGATGCCGAACTGGCCGACCTCGACGCCGGCGAACGGCCGTGGGAGTTGGTGCAGCAGCGGGTTTCCGCCGAGCACAAACTACTCACCGACACACTGTCCCGGCACGGTCACTCGGTGGGGCTCACCGTCCGCGACGGCATCATCGTGGTGGATGTGCGGTTCCAGGGTGTCCAGCAGGACGTGCCGGGCCTGGTACACGCGTTGACCGCCGAAACCGAGCACCGCGCCCTGCTGCTGTCCGCCAAGGAGCGCGAGATACTGGAGAACCACCTGATCAACGAGGTGGCCGGACTGCTGCAGGAACTGATCTCCGGCGCCGAGGACCGGGTGCGCTCGATCAACGCCGACCTGGAGGCACGACCCACCTCGACCGGTATGCGGTTACGCCTGCAATGGCATACGGTGCGCGGGGCACCGGACGGATTGGGGCAGGTGCGCGACCGGCTGCTGCGGCAGACCGCCGACGCGTGGAGCACCGCGGACCGTGCGCTGGTCGGAGCGTTCCTGCAGGAACAGATCAACCGTGAGCACGCCGACGACACCACCGGCGGCGGCTGGACCGAACAGCTGACGCGGGCGCTGGACTACCGGTCCTGGCACGAATTCCGTATCCAGCGCTACCAGGAGGGCCAGTGGCGGCCCGCGGCCGGACCGGCGTCCGGGGGCGAACGGGCACTGGTCACCTCGGTGCCGTTGTTCGCCGCCGCGTCCTCGTTCTACAGCTCCGCGGGGAAATCCCAGGCCCCGCGGCTCGTCGCGCTCGACGAGGCGTTCGCGGGAGTGGACGATGATTCGCGGGCAAAATGTCTCGGCCTGCTCGCCGCCTTCGACCTCGATGTCGTGATGACCAGTGAACGCGAATGGGGTTGCTATCCACAGGTTCCCGGGTTGGCCATCGCACAATTGGCGCGCCGGGACGGTATCGATGCGGTGCTGGTCACGCCGTGGCGCTGGGACGGCCGGGAGCGGGTCGAGGTGAGTCCGCCGGTCTCGCGGCTACCGGCAACCGCATCCGTTGCCCACACCGAAGGCGGTCTGTTCTGAGCGGCGCCGAAGGGGCCGGTGGTATCGGCAACGGAGATCCCGACCGGGTGCGACGGCTACTCGGCGGCGAAGAGCTGGCGTGGCTGGTGGACCGAGTGCGGCGCAGGCTGGAACGGGGGGAGCCGGCCTCCGGTAGCGCCACCTTGGCCGGGGCGAACCCGGAACAGCGCCGCGCCGTGGAGCGGCTACTCGGCAGGCGGGCACGGTCCGGCGGATCACTCACGGTCTCGCTGGACGAGTTGGACCAGGTATTGCGACGAAGTGGCGCGGCACCGGATGGACTGGCCGGTGCGGTGCAGTTGCTGGTGGGGGAGATCGTGGACCGGTCAGAGCGGGCAGTGGCCGAGGCTCGGCAGTGGGCGCTGGCACTGACTCCGCTCGATGAACTCACCGCACGCCGCCCCGAACTCCGGGAATGGCGCGAATGGCTGGACAGCACCGGCCTGCTGCGTCGCTGCGCAGCCGATGCGACTGTGGCGCAGAAACTATGCGGTGACCTCGCCCGGGTCGTCGATCGGCTGCCCGCCGTGGACCTCGCCCTCGGCCGCCTCGCCGCCGACGCCACCGGGGACGCGCATGCGCTCGACGACGGCCGGCCGCTTGCGACGCTGGCACTGTCGGCTGCCCGGGTGCTGGCCGGGTCCGCGCCGGCCGGGTCCGGTTCGGTGTGGGAGAAACGGGTTGCCTGGTCCGCGGTAGGCGTGCACCGCGACGAGTTGTCCTCGACTGTGCTGATCTTGGGGCTGCCGGGCGGTCCGGACTCGACCGCAGGCCGGATCCTGGCGCTGGCTCGCGCGGCCGGCGACCCCGTGGTCCTCACCCTGCGCCAGATCGACCGCGTCGAACCGGACGCCTTCGGGGTCCGCCAGGCGCTGGTCCGGATCTGTGAGAACCCGATCGTGGTGGCCTCCGCCGCCGACCGATGGGGACCGGACTGCCCGCCGCTGATCTGCCTGTCCGGGCACCCCTCCACCGCGGCCCGGAACCTGCTGGCAATGCTCTCCGGGGTCGGCGTGGAGTTCGCCTATCACGGTGACTTCGATTGGGGTGGCATCCGCATCGCCAACGCGCTAGCACAGCATATCGACTGGCAGCCGTGGCGATTCACCACTGCGGACTATCTGAACGCGCTGCCCCGGGTCGACGGCGGCACGCTGTCCGGACGCCCCGGGGAAGCAGTGTGGGACAGCGAACTGGCCGGGGCCCTGCGCCGCCACGGTGTGCGTGTCGAGGAGGAACTCGTACTCGACGAGCTGATCGGAGATCTCGCCCCTCGGCTGGACACGAGACAACCGACTGAGGTGTCCGATGGATAGTCCCAGCGAACCGTCGTTTGCCGACTCAGGACCCGTTGCTGCGTCCCCGCCAGGATCCCACGGCGGTCTGGCGATACCACGCTCTTGCCGCCGCGTAGTTGGGTCCGCGCGATCCGCGTCGCCAGGCCGACCGGCAGGAGTGGGCACGCACCCACCGGGAACTCATCGCTGGCGAGATCCTTGCTGTCGAGCTGGAATTCGGTGCGGCCGGGTCGTACAGTGCCGAGCTGACGGGCGGGTCGCTGGATCGGATCACGAAGGTGAGCCGGTAGTCCAGATCTCGCCGGATCCGGGCGATACTCGGTGATCGGCGGTGTGCGACAACACCATGGCACGCCGCCGGTCCGCGCGGGCCCCGGATCGGCGGGCGCCGGATCGGAGTTCTCACTGGTCACCGCACCGGCGGCGACTCCCTGTTCCTCTTCGCTGGGACCGGCTGTTGCCGAGCTTCGGCGGTGGTGGATCGGCGGTGTACCGGTGCTCTCCGTGACGATGTCCCGGAGAGCGCGGGTGCCCGCGAGGTTATGGCCATGACCGAGAGGGAACGGCGCACTAGGGTATGCGCCTATGGCTTCGGACAATCCCGACGAGTGGTGGCAACATGCGCCCGAGGGTCAACAGAAGAAGGATGCCCCGTCGGGGCAGTGGCAGCAGGGTTATCAGTCCCAGGGCGGTCAGCCGGGCGTGCAGTGGGGACAGACCGCGGGGCAGGCTCCGCAGCCTGTTCCGCAGTCGGGCGCATGGGAAGTGCCGCCGCTCGGCTCCGGTGGGCAGGGAGGCCCGCCGCGGAACAACAATGCCACCCTGATCGCGGTGCTGGCCGTGGTGGTGGTTCTGGTGCTGGCCGGTGTGGCCGGGCTGGTGATCCTACGGTCGGGGGGATCGGAGGAGAACACCGCCGCGGCGGCGAGCACCACCACGGAAACGACCGGTGCGACAACGACTACGGCCGCCGAGACCACAACGAGCGCGGCTCCTCCGGTGGAAGGCGCACCGGCGCTGAAGGAGGGCCTGTCGCCGGTCGTGCTGTTCGGCCCCACCTTCGAGGACGGTGAGGATACCTACACCATGGCCTTCAAGGATTGGCCGTTCGCATTCCGGACGCCGGGGTCCTGGGGCTGTATGAAGGGGTCGATCGACACCATCCCGGATGCCCAGGCGTGGGGGTGTATCGACGAGGGGGATTCCTCGGCCGATCAGCGAGTGAACCTGATGTTGCGTAAATGCCCGTCCACCTGTGACGCGGCAACGCGTGCCGGGTTCGACGCGGACTGGTTCGACAAGGAAGGTGCGGCGAAGCAGTTCGACCCGAACACCTCGTATGTCGAGACGCCCACGAACGACAAGGGGATGTACACCATCGACCTCAGCCGGTATGTCTCCGCCGAGCCCGGCGGTGAACCGGTCTGGCAGGTGGGCGTCTTCGTGGAGTCGCCGTCGGCCACCAAGGACGCGGTCCTGAAGACGCTGAACGACATCCTGACGCAAACGCAATAAACATTTTTGTGATTTAGATCACATGCTAGAAGTTTGCCAGGTTACTTGGTGAACGCCCTTCTGCCGGGCACAATCATCGCGATACCGCTGCGAACGTTCCCTCGGGAGCAGCGGGAACGGTGATAATTTCGCTCGGTTCTACCTGAGTGGGGTTGCGCCGGAGTGAATTCGCTCCGGCGTAGCTCCAGTGGTCCGCGGTGGCCGGCTGCTCGGCGGATGCCGCGAGTAAACCGGGGCGCCGCATGGTGTCTCGTGCATCGACCGGCAGAAGGGTGGGCACGTGATCGGGATCGCACTGCGGCGAGGTATCGCCGGCTTACTTCTCACCACCGCCGTCACCGCGGTCGCGGCCGCACCGGGTTGGGCACAACCCTCCGGCAGCGCGAGCGGATCGGCCTCCGGCTCCAGTTCCCTCAGCGCCAGCGGATCGGCCGGGCTCCCGGTATCGACCCTCGCCGGCCTCGGCGCCCTCGCCGCCGCCACGACACAGACCGGAAAGATGTACGAATGGGGGGCCACCGGACCGGACACCTGGGACTGTTCGGCCCTGGTGCAGTGGGCATTCCGCCAGGTCGGGGTGGCGCTACCGCGCACCACCTGGGAACAGGCGGAGGTCGGCGCGGCGGTACCCCCGTATGCGCTGGCCGTCGGTGACGTGGTGATCATCAACCGCGACGCGTCCCATGTCGGTATCTACGCCGGAAACGGGCAGGTGCTCAATGCCTACGGCGCCGGTGTCCCGGTCGGGCTCACGCCACTCGAACATTTCTACGTGCACAGCATCCGGCGCTTCTGAGTCGTCCGCGCCGACCGGCGATTCGGGACCCGCTCACTCCACCTGACGCCGCAGCAGCGGGCCGTAATCGGGATGGGCCAGCGCGGAGGCGAACTGTGCGACGAGGTAGTCGCCGGGGTTGCCGGTGTCGTACCAGCGGCCCTGGATGACCTGCCCGTACACGGCGTGATCGGCGGCATAGGCATTGATCGAATCGGTCAGGTACACCTCACCGGTGCGATGGGTGTACCAGTTCTCGGTCTGCGTGCGCAGTTCGTCGACAATGCCGGGCGTGACGACATAGCCGCCGATCGCCGCATAGGCCGAGGGCGCGTCGGCGGGTTTCGGCTTCTCCACCAGGCCGGAGATCCGCAGCAACCCGTCGTCCAGATCCTCACGCACCACCGGGACGCCGTAGCGCTGGGATTCGTTCGGGTTCATCGGCATCAATGCCAGCACCGGGCATCCGGTGGCCTCGTAGGCACGAATGAGCTGCTGCGCGCGCGGAACCTCGGCCACGAACACATCGTCGGGCCACAGCACCAGCATCGGCTCGTCGCCGGCGGCGCGGGCCGCATTCAGCACCGGGGTGCCGTTACCGTACGGGCCGTGCTGATCCAGGTAGGTGATATGCCCGAGCCGCGACAGTTCGCCGACCTCTTCCACTGCATCGGCGTAGGCGGTCTTACCGTCGGCGCGCAGCTGGGCCACCAGCGCCGGATTGGGGCGGAAATGATCCTGGATCAGCGATTTTCCGCCACTGACCACGATCGTGATATCGGTGATACCGGAAGCCACCAGCTCGCGCACCGTATGCTCGATCACCGGCTTGTCGCCGACCGGCAGCATCTCCTTGGGGATCGCCTTCGTCAGCGGCAGCAGCCGGGAGCCGATACCGGCAGCGGGAATGACAGCCTTGCGGATCATCATGGGGCCGAGTTTATGGCGCGCCCGGGTCGCGCGGGGGTTCCGGGCCCAAGGTTGCGCGTTTCCGCCCTCCGGATGTCGCGGGTGACCTCGCCGAACCCGCTCCCGGGTGGCGGCCGGCCGAATCCACCGACGTGGTGCGGAACCCAGCGGGGCTTCGGCGATCGCCGGACTCCGCAGCCGGTTGCTTGCGCGATGAGCGGCCGGGGCCCGCTGTGGTCCGGTCATCCAGCAATCAGACACTCCGGGCGAACACCGAGCAGTCAGAGTACTCGACGCCGGACAGACATCGGGGGCCGGCAGTGCCTGCCTGTGCAGGATCCGGAGTTACTCGAAGGGATCCGGCCGGGCCCGGCGGCGGCGCCGTGTTCGGTGCAGTCCTGTGCGGGGGCCCTATGCGGTCTGGCCGGTCGGCTGTCGGTGTCCGCGCGTAGATTGCGCGGCATGTACCAACAGGGGTGTGACCAGTGGTGCGAGTGATGTGGGCCGGGCACCCGCGGGCCCGCCGGTGGTGAGTGGCGAGGGTCCGGAACGTCGTTCCGGAGCAACTCGGCACGTGTTCGCCGGGGAAACCGCGCGGCGCTGGGTGCTGCATATCGATATGGATGCGTTCTTCGCCTCCTGTGAGCAGCTCACCCGGCCGACGTTGCGGGGCCGTCCGGTACTCGTCGGGGGGACCGGCGCGCGTGGGGTGGTGGCGGGGGCCAGTTACGAGGCGCGGGTGTTCGGGGCGCGGTCGGCCATGCCCATGCATCAGGCGCGGCGGTTGGTCGGGGTGACGGCGGTGGTGGTGCCGCCGCGGGGGGCCTTGTACGGCGTGCTCAGCGGCCGGGTGTTCGACACCTTGCGGGCGCGGATCCCGGTACTCGAAACACTGTCGTTCGACGAGGCGTTCGGAGAACCCGCGGAACTCGCGGGTGCGAGTGTGTCCGCGGTGCTGGATTTCTGCGCGGAGCTGCGCGCGGCGGTGCGGGAAAGTACCGGGCTGGTGGCTTCGGTGGGTGCGGGTACGGGCAAACAGCTCGCCAAGATCGCATCGGGAATGGCCAAACCGGATGGGATCAAGGTGATCGCGCCCGGTGAGCAGCAGGAGTTGCTGGCCGGGTTGCCGGTCCGCAAACTCTGGGGGATCGGGCCGGTGGCGGAGAGCCGGTTGCGGGCCCTGGGCATCGAAACGGTCGGGGCGTTCGCGGCTTTGCCCGAGGTGGAGGCCGTATCGATCCTGGGCGGAAGTATCGGCGCCGCGCTGCACCGGCTGGCCCGCGGTATCGATGATCGGCCGGTCGCCGAGCGTGCCGAGGCGAAACAGATCAGTGCCGAAACCACCTACGAGACCGATATCGTCACGCTGGAAGGATTACGCCCGGCGATCACCGAGATGGCCGCGGCCGCGCACCGGCGGCTGGTGCGCGACGGGCGGGCCGCGCGCACCGTGGTGCTGAAACTCAAACGTGCCGATATGAGTATCACCACGCGGTCCAGCACCCTGCCCTATGCGACCGAGGATCTGGCCACGCTCACCTCCGCGGCTCAGCGGGCGGCGCTGGACCCGCGGGACCTGGGGCCGGTGCGGCTGGTGGGGGTCGGGTACGCAGGTTTGTCGACGATCCGGCAGGAATCGCTGTTTCCCGAATTGGACCGGTTGGGCGCGGATTCCACGGATTCCGGTGCGGACGTCGCCGGCCACGGCGCAACGGTCGCGCCGGCGCGCGATCTCGCGCGCGGGTCACCGGACGACGAGACGAATGGACCGGTGGGGCAGGGGCTCCCCTCGGCACCCTCGGTTGCGGGTGCGGCGGACGGCGAACCGGGCCCGGACGGCGCGGAGCTGCGGCCCGAGTTTGTGGCACGAGAGCAAGAGAGCTCTGTGGATTCGGTGAGATCTACCGTGGGCGAGCCCCCTTCCGGGCCGTCGGCCGGGCCCGCCGCCGGGCCGCGCGCCGAAACCGTCGACGCGGCGGCGGATCCGGGAGTAACCGCTGGTGGAGTCGTGGACTGGCGGGCCGGATCGGATGTCGTGCATCCGGAATTCGGTTTCGGCTGGGTTCAGGGAGCGGGCCACGGGCGGGTGACCGTGCGGTTCGAGTCCCGCTCGACAGGGCCGGGGATCGCGCGTACTTTCGCTGCCGACAACACCGAGTTGCGCCCTGCGGACCCGCTCGGCAGCCTGTCCTGAATCCCGCCGGGTAGGTTGGTGCCGGGCAGCGTCGCCGGTTCGGTGGGGCTGCCGCAGCGCACGACACCGAACCCCGAACGCAAAGGACGAGCAGTTGAAGCTTCGCAAAACCGGACGTATCGCGATCGCCGGCCTGGCCGCCGCGGCCGCGCTGACCCTGACGGCGTGTGGTAGCGATGATTCCGACTCGGACACCGCAGCGGCGACGAGCACCACGGCCGCGGCCGAGACCACGGAGGCGGAGGCCGAGACGCCGCCCGTCCCGACCCCGGCCGATCTGAACACCCAGCTCCAGCGCGCGCTCGACCCGAACGTTCCGAACGAGGAAAAGCTGGAGATGGTGCAGGGCGCCGAGGCGGATCCGGAGCTGCCGTCGAAGCTGAGCCAGTTCTACGCCCAGTCGGGCGCCACGATCGAGGTCACCGAGGTACAGGATTTCGGGACCGAGATCCAGGCCAAGGCCAATCTCACGCTGAACGGCCAGACCAGCGTGGCGGATGTGCCGTTCGTGGCCGAGGACGGCGTGTGGAAGGTCCAGCAGCAGTGGACCTGCACCATGCTCGCCAATGCGCAGATCCAGTCGCCTGCTTGCGCGGCCTGAGTCGGGCGTATGCCGAATCGGCCGGTCCGCACTCGTGCGGGCCGGCCGATTTTCTGTCGGGTGGACCTTTCGCCGGACCGGCACGTACGGGCTGGGTACAGCGTTGCACGCGGACTGCCGCGCTCCCGCCCAGCCGTGCAAGCGCTGGTCCGGGCCCTGCGCCGGTGCGCGCCGGTGTCGACGCCCGGACCGCGGGTATCTGTGGATGAGCCCGCCGTGATCGCGCCCGTTAGGATGGCGCTCCGTGGCTGACACGATGGTGGTGGCGGCGTCCGAGCCGGCAGAGATCTCCGATAGTCCGCGACCCCGAATGCGGGGCGGCTGGGCACGGCCGGTGGCCCTGGTGTCGGCGCTGATCGGCGCGTTGCTCGCGGTAGCGGTTCCGTTCCTGCCGGTACGAGTGGACGCGGCGACGCTGTCCTGGCCGCAGGACGATTCCGCCGCATCGATCGAGGCGCCGCTGGTCGCCTACGCGCCGCTGAGTTTCGAAGCCACTGTGCCCTGCGCGGCGATCCAGCAACTGCCCGCCGGTGGGGTGCTCTCCGCCACCGCGCCCTACGGCGCGCCCGATCTGGAGCGGTACGGGTTCCTGGCCCAGGTCCGGCCGCCCACACCCGAATCCGGGCCCGTCCTCGACGTGGTGCTGCGCAACCAGTCGCTGTTCAGCGTGCCGGTGGCCGAACTGGCGCCCGGGTGTGAGCTCACGGTGGGCGCCGGGATGACCGAGGCCGTGGCCACGCTCACCGGGCACGAGCCGGTGGTGCTGGGCGGGGATTACCGGCCGCAGATGGTGGGGGTGTTCAGCGATCTCGCCGACCCGGCCGGTGCCAGTGTCACCGCCGAGGTGGACAGCCGGTTCAGCTCCACCCCGACCCTGGTGAAACGCCTCGCCATCTGGGCGGCCGTGCTGGCGACCGTGATCTCGCTGGTGGCCCTGCACCGCCTGGACAACCTCGACGGCCGCCGTGCCCGCCGCTTCCTGCCCGCCCGCTGGTGGACCTTCCGGCCGGTGGATTTCGTGGTGCTCGGCACCCTGGTGCTCTGGCATTTCATCGGCGCCACCACCTCCGACGACGGCTATCAGTTCGGGATGGGCCGCACCTCGCAAGCGGCGGGGTATATGGCGAACTACTTCCGGTACTTCGGTGTGCCGGAGAACCCGATCGGCACCCCGTATTACGACCTCATCGGGCTGATGGCGGATGTGAGTACCGCCAGCCCGTGGGTGCGGCTGCCGATCTTGCTGGCGGGGATCGTGGCCTGGATGGTGATCAGCCGGGAGGTGGTGCCCCGGTTCGGGGCCGCGCTGCACCGCAACCGTTTCGTGCCGTGGACCGGTGCGCTGGTCTTCCTCGCGGTGTGGTTGCCGTACAACAACGGCCTGCGGCCGGAGCCGCTGGTCGCGCTCGGTGTGCTGCTCACATGGTGTTCGGTGGAGCGCGGGATCGCGACCCGGCGGCTGCTGCCTTTCGCGGTCGCGATTCTGATCGCGGCGTTCAGCTGTACGGCGGGTCCGCATGGGCTCATCTGTCTCGCCGCGCTGCTGGCGGGGTTGCGCCCGCTGTTCAAGATCGTTTCGGCGCGGGCGCGGCGGGTCGGCTGGCTCGCGCAGCTGCTCCCGCTCGGGGCCGCGGGCGTGCTGGTGCTCGTCGTCGCCTTCGCGGACCAGACGTTCAGCGCCATGCAGGAAATGAGCCGGGTGCACAAACTGGCCGGGCCGAATGTGCTGTGGTTCGACGAGTACCTCCGCTACCAGTACCTGTTCATGGGCACGGTGGACGGTTCGCTGGCCCGCCGGTTCGGCATCTTCGTGATGGTCGTCGGCCTGGCGGTGTGTCTGCTGACTCTGCTGCACAAGGGCGGCCGGATCCCGACCGCCGCGGTGGGGCCCTCGCGCCGGATCCTCGGGGTCACCATCGGCGCCATGGTGCTCATGATGACGACGCCGACCAAATGGACCCACCATCTCGGGGTTTTCGCCGGGTTGGCAGGTGCGGTCGCGGTGCTCACGGCGGTGGCGGTCGGGCCGCGGGTGATGCGCGGGCCGCGTAACCGGGCGTTGTTCGCCGCCGGGGTGGCCTTCCTGATGGCGCTGGTGTTCTCCGGGCCCAACGGCTGGTGGTACGTCTCCTCCTTCGGTATTCCGTGGTGGGACAAACAGCCCTCGATTGCCGGTATCGCCCTGAACAAGGTTTTCCTGCTGGGGGCGGTATTGCTGCTCGCGCTGGCGGCATGGTGGCATGTGCGGGCACCCGATACCGGACATCATCGGATTTCCCGGTGGGGCTGGCGCTTCGCGAAGATTCCGCCGCTCACGGTGGCGGCCGCATTCATGGTGCTCTTCGAGGTCGCCTCGTTCGCCAAGGGCGCGGTCAGCCAGTATCCGGCGTTCTCCCTGGCCAGTTCCAACTTCGGCGCGCTCACCGGAAACGCGTGCGGGCTGGCCCCGCATGTCCTGGTGGAAACCGATCCGAACCGCGGCATGCTCGCCCCGCTGGCCGGTGACCCGGCCACCACCCTGGCCGGCAACGCCAGTACCGGTTTCACGCCGACCGGTGTGGCGGCGGACCTGAGCGCCGACAGCGAACAGGGCGCCGATGCCGCGATCGCCGATTCGATGGGGAGCGAGGGCGGCGGCACCGGGGTCGCCACCGAAACCGCCGGTCCCGCCCTGCCGTTCGGTCTCGACCCCGCGACCCCGGTACTGGGCAGTTTCCAGGCCGACGGTCCGGCGGAACTGACCAGCGGCTGGTTCCGGCTGCCGCCCGTCGCCGACCGCGAAGATATCCTCGCCGTGAGCGCCGCCGGCCGGATCTGGTCCCGCGACGCCGACGGGGTGGTCACCCACGGACAGTCCTTCGAACTCGAATTCGGGTCCACCACCGCCCCCGGCGCCTCGGCCACCGAACCGGTGGCGCTGCGCCGGGTGAACCCGATCGATATCGGTCCCGCGCCGTCCTGGCGTAACCTGCGGGTTCCGCTGGAGCCGTACGCCGATGCCGATACCGTGCGAATCGTCGCCCACGACCGGGACCGCGACCCGCGGCAGTGGCTCGCCTTCACCCCGCCGCGGATGCCGCAGACCCAGGACCTGAACAGCGTGGTCGGGTCCACCGATCCGGTGCTGCTCGACTGGGCTGTCGGGCTGCAGTTCCCGTGCCAGCGGCCGTTCGACCACCGCACCGGTATCGCCGAGGTGCCGAAGTACCGCATCCTGCCGGACCGGGTCGGCGCCCACGACACCAGCCTGTGGCAGAACCACGACGGTGGCGGCCCGCTCGGCTGGACCGAACTGCTGTTGTACGCCCGCACCCTGCCGACCTACCTGAACCACGACTGGGATCGCGATTGGGGCCAGCTCCAGCAGTTCCTGCCGCGGGATCCGGACGCGGTACCCGCCCGGCCCCGGGTCACCCAGGAAGATCACCCGGGCACCTGGACACCCGGTCCGATCAACGTCTCCTGGTGAGCCGCCGGCCGCGACGCTGGTTACGCTGACCGTCATGTCGACAACTGTGGAGGCTGTCGGGTCGTCCGGGCTCACCGCCGCTGAGGTGGACCGGCGGCGCCGGGACGGGCTCACCAACGATGTGCCGGACCGGGCCAGCCGCTCGGTCCGCGATATCGTCCGGGCGAATGTGTTCACCCGGATCAACGCCATCCTGGGTGTGCTGTTCGTCCTGGTCATGGCCACCGGTTCGGTGATCGACGGGATGTTCGGGCTGCTGATCGTGGCCAACAGCGCGGTCGGCATCATCCAGGAGGTCCGGGCGAAGCGCACGCTGGACCGGCTGGCGATCGTGGGCCAGGCCCGGCCCACCGTGCGCCGCGACGGCCGCGCCGAGCAGATCGCGCCCAAGGATGTGGTGCTCGACGATCTGATCGAACTGGGCCCCGGTGATCAGATCGTGGTCGACGGTGTGGTCGCCGAAGCCGAATTGCTCGAAATCGACGAATCGCTGCTCACCGGCGAATCCGACGATGTCGCCAAAGAGGCGGGCGCGCAGGTGCTCTCGGGTAGCTACGTGGTGTCCGGTTCGGGCGCCTATCGCGCCACCAAGGTCGGCAAGGACGCCTATGCCGCGAAACTGGCCGAGGAGGCCAGCAAGTTCACGCTGGTGAATTCGGAGCTGCGCAACGGGATCGACACGATCCTGAAGGTCATCACCTACCTGCTCATCCCGGCCGGCGCGCTGAGTATCTACAACCAGCTGGTGTCCAGCGGGGAATCCTGGCGGCCCGCGGTCACCGGGATGGTGGCGGCGCTGGTGCCGATGGTGCCGGAAGGCCTGGTGCTCATGACCTCCATCGCGTTCGCGGTCGGGGTGGTGCGGCTGGGGCAGCGTAAATGCCTGGTGCAGGAGTTGCCCGCGATCGAGGGCCTGGCGCGAGTGGACGTGGTGTGCGCGGACAAGACCGGCACATTGACCGAGAACGGGATGCGCCTGGCCGAGCTCCGCATGCTCGAGGAGGGCGCGGAAGCCGCCGCCCGGCAGGCGCTGGCGGCGATGGCGGCCGACGATCCGCGGCCGAATGCCAGCGTGCAGGCGATCGCGGAGGCGCTGCCGGATACTCCCGGCTGGAAATACACCGCGGTGGCGCCGTTCTCGTCGGCGAAGAAGTGGAGCGGTTTCTCCTACGGCGAGCACGGCGACTGGCTGCTCGGAGCTCCCGATGTGCTGCTGGACCCGGGTTCGGCCGATGCCCGCGCCGCCGAGGAACTCGGAGCCACCGGCCTGCGGGTGCTGCTGCTCGCCCGCGGGGACCGGGCCGTGGACGCGGCAGATGCGCCCGGCACGATCACTCCCGTGGCGCTGGTGGTGCTGGAGCAGAAGGTCCGGCCCGACGCCCGCGACACCCTGGACTATTTCGCGAGCCAGGACGTGTCCATCAAGGTCATCTCCGGTGACAACGCCGTCTCGGTCGGCGCCGTCGCCTCCTCGCTCGACCTGCCCGGCGGTGACCACGCCGTCGACGCCCGCACCCTGCCCGAGGACCGGGACGAACTGGCCGGGGTCCTGGCACAGCAGAGCACCTTCGGCCGGGTGCGGCCCGACCAGAAACGCGCCATGGTCGGCGCGTTGCAGTCGCGCGGGCATACCGTGGCGATGACCGGCGACGGGGTCAACGATGTGCTGGCGCTGAAGGACGCCGATATCGGTGTCGCCATGGGCGCGGGCAGTCCGGCGACCCGCGCGGTCGCACAGATCGTCCTGCTGGACAACAAATTCGCGACCCTCCCGTATGTGGTGGGTGAGGGCCGGCGGGTGATCGGCAATATCGAACGCGTCTCGAACCTGTTCCTCACCAAGACCGTGTACTCGGTGCTGCTGGCCTTCCTGGTGGGCGCGGCGGGGGTGGGCTCGCAGATCTTCGGCTACGACCCGATCGGCTATCCGTTCCTGCCCCGGCATGTGACGATCGCGGCCTGGTTCACCATCGGTATCCCCGCCTTCATCCTGTCGCTGGCACCGAACAACGAACGTGCCCGGTCCGGTTTCGTCGGCCGGGTGATGCGATTGGCGATCCCGTCGGGTGTGGTGATCGGCACGATGACTTTCATCGCCTATCTCATCGCCTACGCCGGACCCGAAGCCGGCGACGAGCAGAAGATGCAGGCGGGTACCACCGCGCTCATCACGCTGATCATGATCGCGGTCTGGGTACTGGCGATCGTTGCCCGGCCGTACAACTGGTGGAAGATCGTGCTGCTGGTCGTCTCGGTGGTCGCGTACCTGGTGCTGTTCACGGTGCCGTTCACCCGGGAGTTCTTCGCACTCGACCCGTCGAATATCGCCCTCACCACCGCGGCCTTCGTCTGTGGCGCCGTCGGCATCGTCCTGGTGGAGGTTGCCTGGTGGGTAAGCGCGACACTACGCGGCGAATCACACAAACTGGTTCCCGCGGCTCCGGGCGAATCCTGAATCATCGCCGGTGGTTACCCGCACCACTTGCCTGGTGTGCTGCGGTCCGGAACTTGTCACCGTGCCGGGTTATTGTCACGGTCTCCTCCGCGCGGCGGCGGCCGACACCGCTCCGGGACGAGCCGGGAGTGTCCGGCTGCGCGGGGCAGGCAACTCTTTCGTCGAGAGATAGGACACTTCAGATGTCGATGGAGCCCGACGTCCGTCCGGCGCGTCGCGACGAGATTGCGGCGCTGTCGCGCACGCTGGCCGCCGCCTTCCAGGACGACCCGGTGATGGAGTGGATGCTGCCCAGCCCGCAGCGGCGGGCGACGGGCCTGGAGCGACTGTTCGACGCCCAGACCCGGTATCAGCATTTCGCGTCCGGCGGTGTGGATATCGCCGTGGACTCGGCGGGAGCGATCGCCGGTGCCGCGCTGTGGGATCCGCCCGGCCGGTGGAAAACAGCGCCGCTGACCGAGCTGCGGATGCTTCCGCAGATGGTGCGGGCGTTCGGCAGCCGGATGCGGGCAGGCAAGCAGTTGGTGGACCTCATGACCGCCGCGCACCCGGAAGAACCGCATTGGTACCTCGCGACCATCGGCACGGACCCGGCGCAACGTGGCGGCGGGTACGGGCGTTCCCTGATGAACAGGCGGCTCGAGCAGTGCGATCGTGAGGGCGTACCGGCCTACCTCGAATCGAGTAAAGAGGTGAATATCGGCTACTACGAACGGTTCGGGTTCGAGGTGACCGGCACGATCACCGTCCCCGGTGGGCCGGATCTGTGGCCGATGTGGCGCGCGCCGCGAACGGGAGCCTGAGCAGCCGGACGCCGCCGGACTGCTCGCGACACCCCGCCCCGACCGGCGATCCATCGCCTGAGCGGGGCGGGAGCCGGATCCGTAGAGGCCCAGATGGCTTGTGCAGGGGGCTTATTCACCGCTGGAGTACCTTCATGGCATGGAGGTTCTGCTGCACCAGATCGACGCGTTCGCCGACGCACCGTTCTCCGGGAATCCGGCCGCGGTCATGCCGTTACCGGATTGGTTACCCGACAGCGTGCTGCAACAACTGGCCGAGGAGAACAACCTCGCCGAGACCGCGTTCTACACCTCGCGCCTGCCTCCGGAAGCCGGACCGCCGCCCGGCGACGGGCCCGCCTACCACCTGCGCTGGTTCACCCCGGCCGTGGAAGTGGCGATGTGCGGGCACGCGACCCTAGCGAGTGCCGCGCAGATCCTCACCGATATCGCGCCGGGGGAGGACCGGGTCGGTTTCTTCACCCACAGCGGCTGGCTGCGAGTGGAGCGCACGGACGACGATGTCTACATCCTGGACCTGCCGGTCGTCGCGTCCGCGCCGGCCGAGCCCGATCCGGCGCTGACGGCCGCGCTCGGGGTGGAACCGGTGCGGGCGTTCACGGGCACCGATGTGGTGCTCGTGGTGGAATCCGAGCGGCAGGTCCGGGATCTGGCGCCGGCGCTGAGCGCGTTCCCGCCGCTGGCCCGCGGTGTGATCGTGACCGCGCCCGGCGACGAGGTGGACTTCGTATCGCGGTTCTTCGCACCGGGTGCCGGCGTCCCGGAAGACCCGGTGACCGGTTCGGCACATGCGCAGCTCGCGCCGCTGTGGAGCGCCGAACTCGGGCGGCAGCGGATGGCCGCCCGGCAGCTGTCCCGGCGGGGCGGCACGCTGGGGGTCGAACTGGCCGGTGACCGGGTGCTGTTGAGCGGCCGGTGCCGCCGGTATCTCGACGGTGTGGTGAGCCTGGATTTCTGAATCAGCCGGCCGGGACGGGGCCGTCGTCGGGCCGCGGGGCGACCGGGTCCGCGCTGTCCGGGAGCAGGGGTGCCACCGCGAACCGTTCGGCGACGGCATCCGCCGGGAGCGCCTGGACCGCGCGGACTCCGGGCCGGCCCGCCAGTTCGCGCAGCCCGGACAGCGGCGCCCGGACGACCAGTCCGGGTGAGCACGCACAGCCGGCGCGCAGCCGGGCGATGGATACATCCAGGACCTGGGCGCCGCGGGTGCCCTCGGCGGTATAACGGCGGCGGTCGGCCAGCTGCCAGGCCGCGTCCGTACCGGACCGTTCCAGCGCTGCCGCGTTCTCGGGAACCTGTACCGCCACCAACGGGGTCGCCACCCGGGGGAGCGGCACTTGATACAGCGCCTGGCTCACCCGCACACCACCCGACAGGCCGGGGAGCGCGGCGGCGGGCAGATAGTCGGCGAACGACACCAGCGCCCAGCGGTCACCGTCGTCGGTGCCGGACAGCGAATCACGGGCCCGGTCGAGGTATTCCGCGATCGTTTCCCCGGTGTCGGGGCCGAGCCGGTCGGTGGAAACCGCGTCCGGGACGGGCGGGTTCGTGAGACCGAGCGCCACGACGATCGCCGCGCAGACCGCGGCCGCGGCACCGAAGCCCAGGGCCCGTAGCCGGCCGCGGTCGCGTACGGGCTGCGGTTGCGCGGGATCCTGGTCGGCGGGCACGGCGGTCAGGCCTCGCGCAGTATCCGCAAGGCGCCGGCGAGGTCGTCGGGATAGTCGCTGGTGATCTCCAGGTAGCGGCCGTCCGCCGGATGCTGGAAGCCCAGTGCGCGGGCGTGCAGCCATTGCCGTTGCAACCCGAGCCGTTCGGCCAGCCGTGGGTCCGCGCCGTAGGTGAGGTCTCCGCAGCAGGGATGCCGGATCGCCGAGAAATGCACCCTGATCTGGTGGGTGCGGCCCGTTTCCAGATGGATATCGAGCAGGCTGGCGGCCTGGAACGCCTCCACCGTGTCGTAGTGGGTGACGCTGGGCCGGCCGTCGGAGGTCACCGCGAATTTCCACTCGCCACCGCGGGCGCGGCCGATGGGTGCGTCGATGGTGCCGCTGCTGGGGTCGGGATGACCCTGCACCAGTGCGTGATAGCGCTTGTCCACGGTGCGCTGTTTGAAGGCGCGTTTGAGCGCGGTGTACGCGTGCTCGGACTGTGCGACCACCATGACCCCCGAGGTGCCGACATCGAGCCGGTGCACGATGCCCTGCCGTTCGTGGGCGCCGGAGGTGGAGATCCGGTACCCGGCCGCCGCCAGGCCGCCCACCACAGTGGGTCCGGTCCAGCCGACGCCGGCGTGGGCGGCGACGCCGACCGGTTTGTCGACGGCGACGATATCGTCGTCGGCGTACAGGATTTTCATCCCCTCGACGGGCTCGGCCTCGATGGTCAGCTCGCGGCGGGGTTCGGGGAACACCACTTCCAGCCACGCACCGGCGATGAGCCGATCGGATTTTCCGGCGGCCACACCGTCGAGCTGTACCGACCCTTCCTCGGCGAGGGCGGCCACCGCGGTGCGGGACAGGCCCAGCAACCGCGCCAGTCCGGCGTCCACCCGCATGCCGTCGAGCCCGTCGGGGACGGGCATGGTCCGTGTCTCCCTCATGCGGCAGTGTCCTCGCCGGTACGGGCGGCCGGGGCGCCGGCGGCGGAGGACTCGGGGTCCGGGTCGCGGGTGGATTCGCCACGATCGGGTGCCGGGGATTCGCCGGTTCCGCTGCCGGGGTCGTCGTCCGGGCCGGGCCGGGTCGGGTCGGGCGGTGTCGCCTCGGGCGCGGTGGCGTCCTCGGCGGGGGCGTTGCGCTTGTAGCGGGTGCCGTCGGGTTCGAAACCGAACACTGTCAGCACCACCAGCAGGATGGCGCCGCAGACGATCGAGGAATCGGCCACATTGAACACCGGGAAGGAGCCGACCGAGAAGAAATCGACCACATGACCCTGCATCGGGCCCGGCGCCCGGAACAACCGGTCCATCAGGTTGCCGAACGCGCCGCCCAGCACCCCGCCGAGGCCGATCGCCCACAGCGGCGAACGCAGGGTGCGGCCGATCCGCAGGACACCGATCACGACCGCCGCCGCGATGAGGGTGAGCAGCCAGGTCATCCCGGTGGCCATCGAGAACGCGGCGCCCGGGTTACGGACCAGGACGAGCTGGACGAAATCTCCGATCAGCGAGATCCGTTCACCGGGCTGGATCTGCTGGACGACCACGATCTTCGTGATGAGATCCAGCGTGAACAGGGTCACCGCGATCGTCAGCAGGAGCGGCAGCCGCTGGCGGGGCTGATATCCGTCCCCACTCGGGCGGTCGGGGTCCTGCTCGCGCGTACGGTCCTCAGTCACGCCGACCATCATCTCTCGAGGCAGCCCGGCCCGGCACGTGGGCACCCGCACGCGTACATACCGCGGACCTCACCGTGTTCCCCGGACAGGTGGCCGCGAATGTCCCAGCCCTTCCTCAGGAACGCCTCGTAGGCTGTCGGGCGTGACGGTGTTGTGTTCGCTACCTTCGGTCCGCCAGGCGCGGTCCAGAGTGCTGATGCTGGTTCTCGCGCTGGGACTGACCACTTTCGGGGCCGGTTGCAGCGATACGGGGGAATCGGCGGCCGAGGCGGACGGTACCGAACCCCTGGGTATCGGTAACGAGGTGACGGTGCCGATCGCCGCGGCGCAGGTGAACGTGGTGGACCCCGGTAGCGAACCACGAACGCTGCTGCGGCCCTCCTATTACGACGGCACAATCCAAGCGGTGACCCTGCGCACCGATCACCACATCCAGCAGCAGATCGACGCCCAGCAGGTCCGCGATTTCTCCAGTCCCGCGCTCACCATCCCGATGACAGCCACCGCGGACTCCGACGGGGTGGAACTGACCCTCGGCGAGATCACCACCCCCGATCCGGCGCTGTCGGAGGCGCTCACCGCGGCCGGTGGCTCCCATGCCGGGCTGGAGATGAGCGAACTCGGCGGTATCACCGCGCTCCGGCTGGCGCCCTCCCCGGAAACGTCGAATTCGGCGCGCGTCGCGCTGGAACAGGCCTTTTACCAGGCGGTCTACCGGTCCATCACCTTCCCGGACGAACCGGTCGGGGTGGGCGCGGTATGGCAGGTACGGCAGACGGTCGGCGGCGGGGTCGACCTGGAGCAGGTCACCACGGCTACGCTCGTGGACCGGGACGGGGGCCGGTTGTCCATTCGGCTCGATGTCACCCAGACGCCGCAATCGAGTACCTGGGATCTGCCGAACGCGGCCGGGACCCTCGATATCGAGGACTATGCGATGCAGGGCAGCGGCGAGATCACCGTCGATCTGGGGCTGCCGCTTCCGGTGGCCGGGTCGATCACCATCGGCGGGCATCAGTTCTACCGCAACCCGCGCAACGCGACCGAGTTGCGGCAGGTCATCGAGACGAACGTGAGCTGGGGCGACTGATCGCGGCCGGGTTGTGTCGGACACCGGCGCTCGGCGCGGTGGGGGCCTAAGCTCACAGTATCCGACAATTCGATCCGAGACCGGAGGTCTTGTGATGTCTGATGTCTCCCCGATCCCCGAAGGTTATCCGACCATTTCACCCGGTCTGGCGATCGCCGGCGCCGCCGACGCGGTCGAGTTCTACAAACGTGTCTTCGGCGCCACCGAGCGGATGCGTATCCCCGGGCCGGACGGCACGGTGATGCACTGCGAGCTGCTCATCGGCAACTCCGTGCTGATGCTCGGCGATCCGGCGCCCGATATGGCCTTCCGCGATCCGCATTCGATCGGCGGTACACCGGTCAACCTGTACGTGTACGTCGCTGATATGGATGCCGCCTTCGCCGTCGCACTGTCGGGCGGGGCCACCGAGATCAGCGCCCCGGAGACCCAGTTCTACGGCGACCGCACCGGTTCGTTCGTCGACCCGTGGGGACATCAGTGGACGGTCGCCACCCATGTGGAAGATATCGAGCCGGAGGAAATGCAGCGTCGGATGGACCAGCTCGGGTCCTGACCGCGGTGCCGTTGCCGACCGGATAACCGGACCCGCCCCCGCCGCCCGGTACCGATGACTACCATGATCGGGTCGATGTAGCAGGAAAGGTCGGGCGGATGCGGGTGCTGGCCGTGGACGACGAGCCGCCGGCGCTGGACGAGCTGCTGTATCTCCTCCGCGCCGAACCCGCGGTGACCGAACTCCACGGCGCCGCCGATGCCACCGGTGCGCTGCGGATACTGCGCGCGCACGGTGCCGATGTGGTGTTCCTCGATATCAATATGCCGGGCCTGGACGGTATGGAACTGGCGGGGGTGCTCGCCGAATTCGCCGATCCACCGGCCATCGTCTTCGTCACCGCCCACGAAGATCACGCGGTGGCCGCCTTCGATCTCGGCGCGGTGGACTATCTGCTCAAACCGGTGCGACAGGCTCGGCTCGGCGCAGCATTGCGGCGGGTCGCCGACCGGCGTGCCCGCACCGGGACGGATCCGGCGCCGGCCGGGAACAACGAGGTGATCCCGGTGGAGCTCGGTGGCGTGACCACGCTGGTGCACCGGTCCCAGGTGAGCTGGGTGGAGGCCGAGGGCGACTATGCGCGCCTGCACACCGATACCGGTTCGCACCTGGTGCGGATACCGCTGTCGGCATTGCAGGACCGCTGGCGGGACGGCTTCTTGCGCGTGCACCGGTCGTATCTGGTGGCGCTGGACCGGGTCACCGGCCTGCGCACGGTCGGGGCCGCGACCCGGGTCTGCCTGCGCGGCGCCGGACAGGTGGAGCTCCCGGTGAGCCGCCGGCAGGTCCGCGAACTCAAACAGCGCCTGGTGCAGGGCCCGCATCCGGACCGGCGATGATCGGCCCGCCCCCCAAAGGACCGCGCGAGCGGGTGGTACTCGCCGAACGCCGCGGCGCGCGGCGGGTGCGCACGCGAGTGGAGGTCGCCGAGCAGACCGAGATCGGGGCGGCGCTGATCGGTGGCCTGATCCGCGCGCAACTCGGGCTGGCATTGAGCTGTGCACTGGTGATGGCACTGCTGCTGGCGGCGCTACCACTGCTGTTCCGGGTGACCGCGGTCGCCGAGACGGTGGTACTCGGGATCCGGTTGCCATGGCTGCTGCTGGGTGGGGCGGCGTATCCGCTGCTGTGGCTGACCGGCCGGATCTATGTGCGGCTCGCCGAACGCAACGAGCACGATTTCCTCGAACTCACGAGGGATTGACGAAGTGCCGGGGTCGACGACAGCCGGTACTGGATACTCCGGCTCCTGGTGTGTGGGGGAGCGGCGGTGAACTCGTCCGGGCTCACCGTCGCCGCGTTGCTGGCGGCGGCGGTCGCGACGGTGACCCTCGGTGTGTACGGGGTCCGGTGGGCGCGTACCACCTCCGACTTCCTGGTGGCCTCGCGCAGCGTCGGTCCCCGGTGGAATGCCGCCGCGGTATCGGGCGAATACCTTTCGGCGGCATCGTTTCTCGGGGTGGCGGGACTGATCGCCAAGTACGGTGCCGATGCCCTGTGGTATCCGGTCGGGTTCACGGCGGGCTATCTGGCGTTACTGCTGTTCGTCGCCGCGCCGCTGCGGCGGTCCGGCGCCTACACCGTGCCGGATTTCGCCGAGTTCCGGCTGGGCTCCCCGCGGGCACGCCGGTTCGCTGCCCTGGTGGTGGTGCTGGTGTGCGCGGTGTATGTGATCCCGCAATTCCAGGGCGCCGGTTTGACCCTGCGCATTCTGCTCGGGGTGCCGGGGTGGGTCGGGGCGGTGGCGGTCGCCGCGATCGTGGTGGCGAATGTGGTCGGCGGCGGGATGCGTTCGATCACCCTCGTCCAGGCCTTCCAGTACTGGCTGAAGCTGACCGCGGTGGCGTTACCCGCTCTCGTCCTGCTGGGGCATTTCTTCGGTAGCGGCGCGGAGGAACGCGAGATCGGCGCGGCGGCCCCGCCGACGGTCGTCGAACGCACCACCGTGGAAGTGACGACGCCGGTACTGGTGCAGTTACCGGCACCGCAATGGGTTTCGGTGCACGGGGAACTCGACGACCGTCCGGTGGACGGTCCGGTGCTGCTCACCGCGGGCGCCCATGAATTGGCGCGCGATACCCGGCTCGTCCTCGAACCGGGATCGGCGGTGCCGGTGGTGGCGGGTGCGCCGGCCGACGGGGCGCACTGGTTGCGGCCGGGGGGCGGTTTCGCCGGACCCCATCCGCAGTACCAGGTGTACTCGCTGATGATCGCGACCTTCCTGGGCACCATGGGTCTCCCGCACGTCCTGGTCCGCTTCTACACCAATCGTGACGGCCGGGCCGCGCGCGCGACCGCGCTGACGGTGATCGCGATGGTCGGGGTGTTCTACCTGTTCCCGGTCCTGCTCGGGGTTTTCGCGCGCCTCTACGTACCGCAGTTGCTGATCACCGGGACCTCCGACGCCGCGGTTCTGCTGCTGCCGTCCTCGGCGCTGGCCGGGTTGCCGGGGCAGTTGCTGGCCGCTCTGGTTGCGGCGGGGGCGATGGCCGCGTTCTTGTCGACCTCTTCGGGGCTGGTGGTCAGTATCGCGGGGGTGTTGAGCACGGATGTGCTGCGCGGGCGGATCCGGGATTTCCGGTTGGCGGCGCTGGCCGCGGGGGCGGTTCCGCTGGCGTTATCGCTGTCGGTGGTCTCCCTCGATCTGTCGCGCACCGTGGGGCTGGCCTTCTCGCTCGCGGCATCCACCCTGTGCCCGCTGCTGGTATTGGGGATCTGGTGGCGTGGGCTCACCGCGGCGGGCGCGGTGGCGGGACTGGTGGCCGGCGGTGTCGTGGCCGGCGGCGCGACGGTGGTCTCGGTATTCGGCGGTGTCTCCCCGGAACTGGCCGGCGGGTGGCCGGCCGCGATATTCGGCTATCCCGCGGCAGTCGCGGTACCGCTGTCGTTCGGGACGATGGTGCTGGTCAGCCGGTTCACCGCGAAACCCGCGGAGCTGGGCCGGGTTTTCGTCCGGATGCACGCGCCGGAACGGCTCGGTATGGGCGCCGATCGTGAACCGGGAACGCGCTCGGATCGCTGACACCGCCGCGGGTCGATCCGCATCTCGAGCTCGACCGCTCATCGCGTCACAGCGACCATTCACCGCACAGTCGCCTACCTTCACCGAGTGACCGTCATCACATCTGTTGCCGCTGTGCCGGGGTCGCTAACTTCAGTTCAGGTAACACACATCACATTGCGAGGACCCGGCATGACCGATACGGATCTCGACGACAGCGGCGGGCAGCCTACGGCGCCCCCCGATTTCGTCGCAGCACAAGCCAGCCCGGAGTTCACCGAACTCCGAAATCGGCTGCGCCGCTTCATTTTCCCCATGACCGCCCTGTTCCTGCTCTGGTATCTCGGCTATGTGCTGCTCGGCGCCTACGCACACGATTTCATGGGCACCGAGGTTTTCGGTGAGGTCAATATCGGGCTGCTGCTCGGCCTGGGACAGTTCGTCTCCACCTTCCTCATCACCGGTCTCTACGTCCGGTTCGCCAACCGGGAACTGGACCCGCGCGCGGCCGCGCTGCGCGCCGAACTGGAAGGAAGCGGGTCGTGACCACGCTGTACGCCGCCGAAGGTACGGTCGGTAACCCCGCGGCCAATATCGGCATCTTCGCCCTGTTCGTGGTCGTCACGATGGTCGTGGTGTTCTGGGCCGGCCGCAACACCTCCGGCGCCACCGACTATTTCACCGGCGGCCGCGGATTCACCGGCCCGCAGAACGGGGTCGCCATCGCCGGCGACTACCTATCCGCCGCGAGCTTCCTGGGTATCGCCGGCGCCATCGCGGTCTACGGGTACGACGGATTCCTGTACTCGATCGGCTTCCTGGTGGCCTGGCTGGTGGCCCTGCTGCTGGTGGCCGAAATGCTGCGCAACACCGGCAAATTCACGATGGCCGATGTACTGAGCTTCCGGTTGCAGCAGCGTCCCGTGCGTACCGCGGCCGCGATCACGACGCTGGCGGTATCGCTGTTCTATCTGCTCGCGCAGATGGCCGGGGCCGGCGGTCTGGTGGCGTTGCTGCTGGACGTATCGAGTGAGGCCGGGCAGGCCGTGGTGATCGCCGTGGTCGGTGTGCTGATGATCGTCTACGTGCTGGTCGGCGGGATGAAGGGCACGACCTGGGTGCAGATCATCAAGGCGGTCCTGCTGATCGCGGGTGCGGCCGTGATGACTGTGATGGTGCTGGCGAAATTCGGGTTCAACCCGTCCGACATCCTGGGCGGCGCCCAGAGTGCCATCGCCGGATCCACCGACTCGAAGGTCGCCGCCCGCGATGTACTGGCGCCCGGCGCCCAATACGGCGGCAGCGAGATGTCGAAACTCAACTTCCTGTCGCTGGGTCTTGCGCTGGTACTCGGTACGGCGGGCCTGCCGCACGTGCTGATGCGCTTCTACACGGTGCCGACCGCCAAGGAAGCCCGCCGCTCGGTGGTCTGGGCGATCGGCCTGATCGGTGCCTTCTACCTGTTCACCCTCGTCCTGGGGTACGGCGCGGCGGCCCTGGTCGGCCCCGACCGTATCCTGTCCGCGGCCGGTGGGCAGAATTCGGCGGCACCGCTGCTGGCCTTCGAACTGGGCGGGGTGATCCTGCTCGGAGTGATCTCCGCGGTGGCCTTCGCGACCATCCTCGCCGTGGTCGCCGGGCTCACCATCACCGCCTCGGCCTCGTTCGCCCACGATATCTACGCCAATGTGATCCGCCGCGGCAAGGTGGACGAGACCGCCCAGGTGCGGGTCTCCCGGATCACCGCCGTGGTGATCGGCGTTCTGGCCATCGCGCTGGGCATCCTGGCCAACGGGCAGAACATCGCGTTCCTGGTGGCGCTGGCCTTCGCGGTCGCCGCCTCGGCCAATCTGCCGACCATCCTGTATTCGCTGTTCTGGCGCCGCTTCAACACCCGGGGCGCACTGTTCAGCATGTACGGCGGGCTGATCTCCACGATCGTGCTCATCGTGTTCTCCCCGGCGGTATCCGGATCGGCGAGCGCCATGCTGCCGAGTATGGATTTCGACTGGTTCCCGCTGTCGAACCCGGGCATCGTCTCCATCCCGCTGGCCTTCCTGCTCGGTGTGGTGGGCACCTATCTCGGTGGTGACGAGGATCCGGCCAAGGCCGCGGAAATGGAGGTCAGGGCACTGACCGGCGTCGGCGCGGAAAAGGCCGTCGCGCACTGATCCCGGGACCCGGATGCCGTGCCGGCGGCATCCGGGCGGTCGATTTCGGAGGTGCGGAGTGCCGGACCCCGTTCTGTGAGGGTGAACGGGGCCCGGCCTCGTCCTGTGCTCACGGCCGGATTCCGGGGCGGAACTTCGGTACCCGCAAACTCACCTTCGTGCCCGCCCCGGGCGCCGTATCCACCACCAGTCCGTAGTCGTTGCCGAACGCGGCGCGTAATCGATCGTCCACATTGGCCAGCCCGATATGCGGTGCCTCGCGCATATCTCCGGCGGCATCCAGTGTCCCCGACCGCAACACCTCCGGGTCCATTCCGGCGCCGTCGTCCTCCACGCTGATCAGGCAGTCGGTACCGGCGTCGAGCGCTTCGATGGTCACCGTGCCGCCCCCGGGCCGGCCCGCCAGCCCGTGCCGGACCGCGTTCTCCACCAGCGGTTGCAGCGCGAGGAACGGCAGGGTCACCCCCAGCACTTCCGGCGCGATCCGCAACCGCACCTGCAGCGCCGGCCCGAACCGGGCGCGTTCCAGCTCCAGATACCGTTCGATATTGCTGAGTTCATCGGCGAGCACGGTGTATTCACCGGCCACCCGGAACGAATAACGGGTGAAATCGGCAAAATCCAGGATGAGTTCGCGGGCCCGCCCGGGATCGGTGCGGACGAACGAGGCGATTGTGTTGAGTGCGTTGTAGATGAAATGCGGGCTGATCTGCGCTCGCAGCGCCCGCACTTCCGCGCGGTCCAGCCGGGCCCGGGAGGCATCGAGTTCGGCCAGTTCCAGCTGACCGCACGCATAGCGGGCGACCTCGGCCAGCGCGCCGAGGGTACCGGGGCCCGGCCGGGCAGAGGTGACCATACCCAACGCTCCCGCCACGGCGTCGCTGTCGGTGAGCAGCGGCTGGGCCACCAGGGTGCGGCCCGGATGCTCGGGATCGGGAAGATGAACGAGTACCGGCCGCTGACCCGCGATGGCTTCGCGGACGGCCGCGGTGAACTCGTCCTCCGAGACGTGATGCGCGCCGTCCCATGCCAGGAGTTCGCCGTCGGGATCGGTCACTCCGAGTCCTTCGGCGCCGACAAGCGCCCGCAGGTGTGGGGCGGCATCGAGGGCCGAGGCGGCAGTGAGCCCGCGGCGCAATGACCGGGCCGCCAGCGAAGCAGTGTGGAGTGCCGCGTGCACCGCGCGTTCCGCGGGCGTGGTGACCATCCGTCTCGGCCGGGCCCAGACCAGCAGCGCCACCGCGAGCAGCGCCGCGGAAGCACAGATCGCGACGACGGTCGCGGCCATCCGGCCACCCTTTCTCTCCTGCACCACCGCCGGCTCGCCGGCCGGGGCCGGTCATCGTCTCACGCTTCCCGCAGCAACCGCCATTGCTGCGGGAAACCTTCTCCGGAGGCGATAACCGGCCCGGGCCGGCGAGCCGGCATACCAGGGAACCGGTGAGTCGGGGAGTGGGGTCGGCCGGGAGATACCACCGGCTGGATGGGCCGGTCGTGACCAGTGCGCTGCGCGCTATCGGGGGCCGCCGCTCACCCCCGGTACTCGGTGACGGTGAAGTCCACCGAACCGGGTTCGGGTACGTGCGCCGCGCCGACCGTGAGGGTCGCGGTGAACCGGCCCACGCCGGGGTGGAACAGCGCGGAGCGCCCGTCGTTCATCCAGTGCCCGGGCCCGTTCGCGGTCTGCGTGACCGATCCGGTGGCCCCGGTATCGAGATTGCGCCAGTTCAGGGTCACCGGCAGGGTGCACGGGCCGACGCCGAACATAATCGTCGAGACGGTGAACGCCGCGTGCTCGGGATAGGCGTCGCCGGTGACGGAGGCGTCGAGCTGGGCGACGCAGGCGCCCTGGGCGAGCGAATAGACGGGCTGGAACGAGCCGCCGTCCGCCGCCGCGGGTGCCGCGGTGGCCATGAGCGCCCCCACCGTCAGCGCCGTCGCGGCCGCCGGGAGGGCGAACGCCGTCGTACGTGCTGTCATCGTTCACCTCGCTGGGTCGTTCGTGGGCTTTGCGGGGTCGATCCTCGGTGGTCCGGGCCGTGGTGGTGCAGGTGGACCTCCGAACCTCCGGTTGATCCGATCGTGACGCGGCCCGACCCTACCAGCGTCCGGCCGCGCCGGTGGCCGATTCGGCGGTGCCGCAAGGTCACCGGGGAAGCGACACGCCGGTTCCCGCCCGGCACGCCGATCCGGGGGCGAAGCTGTCGGTGCGTACGCATAAACTCGCTACACCAACCCCCGCCGAGCCACTGGGAGGAAGGACAGATCTTGGCCTCGTCCGGATTCGTTCATCTGCACAACCACACCGAGTACTCGATGCTCGACGGTGCCGCCAAGATCTCGCCGCTGTTCGCCGAGGCCGATCGCCTCGGTATGACCGCGGTCGGGATGACCGACCACGGCAATATGTACGGTGCGGCGGAGTTCTACAACTCGGCGACGAAGGCCGGGATCAAACCCATCATCGGGATCGAGGCCTATATCGCCCCCGGCTCCCGGTTCGACACCAAACGTACCCAATGGGGCGATCCGAGCCAGAAGAGCGACGACGTCTCGGGTTCGGGTGCCTACACCCATATGACCATGGTCGCCGAGAACGCGACCGGCCTGCGCAACCTGTTCAAGCTGTCGTCGCTGGCCAGTATCGAGGGCCAGCTCGGTAAATGGGCGCGGATGGACGAGGAGCTCATCGCCGCGCACGCCGAGGGCATCATCGCCACCACCGGCTGCCCGTCCGGCGAGGTGCAGACCCGGTTGCGGCTGGGGCATGAGCGCGAGGCGCTCGAAGCCGCCGCGAAGTGGCAGGAGATCTTCGGCAAGGACAACTTCTTCCTCGAGCTGATGGACCACGGCCTGTCCATCGAGACGCGGGTGCGCTCCGGCCTGATCGAGATCGGCAAGACGCTGGGTATCCCGCCGCTGGCCACCAACGACTGCCATTACGTGCACGAATCCGATTCGACCAATCACGAAGCGCTGCTGTGTATCCAGACCGGTAAGACGCTGTCGGATCCCAATCGGTTCAAATTCGGCGGTAGCGGCTACTTCCTGAAATCGGCCGCGGAAATGCGGCAACTCTGGGATGCCGAGGTGCCCGGCGCCTGCGACAACACGGTGCTGATCGGCGAGCGCGTCGAGTCCTACGAGGAGATCTGGACCCACCGCGACCGGATGCCCAAATTCCCGGTCCCCGAGGGCGAGTCCGAGGCGTCGTGGCTGCGCAAGGAGGTCGCGCGCGGCCTGGAGTACCGCTTCCCGGACGGCGTTCCGCAGAAGTACCTCGACCAGGCCGATTACGAGATCGGCGTCATCTTGGAGATGGGTTTCCCGGCCTACTTCCTGGTCGTCGGCGACCTCATCAACCATGCCCGCGAGGTCGGTATCCGGGTCGGTCCCGGTCGTGGTTCGGCGGCCGGTTCGCTGGTCGCCTACGCACTCAAGATCACCAATATCGATCCGTTGCCGCACGGTTTGCTGTTCGAGCGGTTCCTCAACCCCGAGCGCGTATCGATGCCCGATATCGATATCGACTTCGACGATCGCCGGCGCGGCGAGATGGTCCGCTACGCCACCGAGAAGTGGGGCAGCGACCGGGTCGCCCAGGTGATCACCTTCGGCACCATCAAGACCAAGGCGGCCATCAAGGATTCGGCCCGAGTACTGTTCGGGCAGCCCGGTTTCGCGATCGCCGACCAGATCACCAAGGCGCTGCCGCCGCCGATCATGGCCAAGGACATCTCGGTGGCGGGGATCACCGATCCCGAACACGAGCGGTACAAAGAGGCCGCCGAGGTCCGCACGCTCATCGAATCCAATCCGGATATCGCCAAGATCTACGACACCGCGAAGGGCCTGGAGGGCCTGATCCGCAATGCGGGCGTGCACGCCTGCGCGGTGATCATGTCATCGGAGCCGCTCACCGACGCCATCCCGGTATGGAAGCGGGCTCAGGACGGCGCCATCATCACCGGCTGGGATTATCCGTCCTGTGAGGCCATCGGCCTGCTGAAGATGGACTTCCTGGGCCTGCGCAACCTCACAGTGCTCGGCGACGCGATCGACAACGCCAAATCCAACCGCGGTGTCGATATCGACCTCGACGCGCTGCCGCTGGACGATCCGAAGACCTTCGAACTGCTCGCCCGTGGCGACACCCTGGGCGTATTCCAGCTCGACGGCGGGCCGATGCGCGATCTGCTGCGCCGTATGCAGCCCAACGCCTTCGAGGACATCGTGGCCGTCGGCGCGCTGTACCGCCCCGGCCCGATGGGCATGAACGCGCACAACGACTACGCCGACCGCAAGAACGGGCGCCAAGAGGTCAAACCGATCCACCCGGAGCTCGAGGAGCCGCTGAGCGAGATCCTCGGCGAAACCTACGGTCTGATCGTCTACCAAGAGCAGATCATGCACGTCGCCCAGAAAGTGGCCGGGTACTCGCTCGGACGAGCCGATATCCTGCGCCGCGCGATGGGCAAGAAGAAGGCCGAGGTCCTCGCGCAGGAATTCGAGGGTTTCGAGAAGGGTATGCAGGAGAACGGTTTCTCCAAGGCCGCCATCAAGGCGCTGTGGGACACCATCCTCCCGTTCGCCGGGTATGCGTTCAACAAATCACATGCCGCCGCCTACGGCCTGGTGTCGTACTGGACCGCCTACTTCAAGGCCAACTATCCCGCGGAGTACATGGCCGCGCTGCTCACCAGCGTCGGCGACGACAAGGACAAGGCCGCGGTGTACCTGGCGGATTGCCGGCGCCTCGGGATCACGGTGCTGCCGCCGGATGTCAACGAGTCCGAGCACAACTTCACCTCGGTCGGCAAGGACATCCGCTTCGGTATGGGCGCGGTCCGCAATGTCGGTACCAACGTGGTGTCGTCGATCATCTCGGCGCGCGCGGAGAAGTCGAAGTTCACCGATTTCTCCGATTACCTGAACAAGATCGATACGATCGCCTGCACCAAGAAGGTCACCGAATCGCTGATCAAGGCGGGCGCCTTCGACGATCTGGGTCATCCCCGCAAGGGGCTCATGCTCGTGCATTCCGATGCCATCGACGCGGTGATGTCCACCAAGAAGGCCGAGGCCATCGGCCAGTTCGACCTTTTCGGTGGTATGGGCGAAGAGGGCGAGGAATCCATGTCCTCGGTGTTCGATGTGAAGGTGCCCGACGAGGAATGGGACAGCAAACATCGCCTCGCACTGGAACGGGAGATGCTCGGCCTCTACGTTTCCGGTCATCCGCTCAACGGAATCGACCATGTTCTCGCCGCCGCGGCCGATACCCAGATCCCGGCGATTCTCGAGGGCGATATCAAGGACGGTACCCAGGTGACCGTCGGCGGCATCCTGGCCTCGGTGAACCGCCGGATCAACAAGAACGGCCTGGCCTGGGCCTCGGCGCAGCTCGAGGATCTCACCGGTGGTATCGAGGTGCTGTTCTTCCCGCAGGCCTACTCCGTCTACGGGATGGATGTAGTGGAGGACGCGGTGGTGCTGGTGAAGGCCCGGGTCTCCATGCGCGACGACCGGATCTCGCTCATCGCCAACGATCTCGCCGTCCCGGACCTGTCCGCGATCGGGGTGGCGAAACCACTTGCGGTGACAATCTCTACCCGAATGTGCACCCGGGACAAGATCGGCGAGTTGAAGAGGGTGCTCTCCCGGCACCCGGGCACCTCGGATGTGCACGTGCGGCACGTGGGCGCCCGGGAGAAGACCACCCTGCTCAAACTCGACGACAGCCTCCGGGTCGAACCGTCATCGGCTCTCATGGGCGATCTGAAAGCGCTGCTGGGCCCGGGCTGTCTCACCTGATCCGCGGACGGCACCGGCGCGCAGCGAAGTCGCGGAGGCAGGGGCGGCGGTAGCCGGAAATCAGGCCGCATCGCGTTGCCCGGCCGCCGACTCGCGGCGGTCACGATGATCGCCGCGGAGCGGGCCCGGTGGAACTCCGGGGGCGGGTGCCCACAGTCTGTCCCTCGGCGCAGTAGCCACCAGCACTCCGCCGTGCCTGCCCGGGGTGGCCGGGGCGGAGATTTGCGCCGGTTCGGTGCGTCGGCCCTTCGAGACCATCGGGATGCGTCCAGCGGTATCCCCGACTCCAGCACCTGATCCGGTGTGCCCCGTCTCGGGAAATTCGCGCGTCGCAACCACCTCGCAGGCGGGGCCGGTCGTCTGTGCGGGCTGCGGACGACCGCCAGCCGATGTGGGTGCGATTCGGGGGCGTGTTACTCAGGGGCTACGGCGTTGAGTGCGCCGGCGTTGGTCTCGTCCTGGTTGCCGAAATCCGTCGCGACGGCTCCGATACCGTCACCGACCCCGTTGACCGCCTGGTTGAGCAGGTTCAGCCCGGTGAGTCCTTCCTCGGCGCCGGGTTTGTAGGTCTCCGCGAATTTCTGGCCGATCTCGTCACCGCCCCAGCATTCGCCCTCGCCGTTGATCACGCCGAGCGCGGCGTTCACCGCGTCGGCAACCTGGTCGGCCACCCTGGCAATGGCGGGCCGCGCAGTCTGCAGGGCTTCTTCGTCGACCTTGATCTCGCTCATTTACCACCGTCCAGGTAGCCGCGGTTACGGAAGTACTCGTCTTCGTCCTCGTCGTTCATCGGCTCCGCCGGGACGGGATCGGTGACCGGATCGGGGAAGAGGTTGTCGACGACGGATTTGATACTGGGCATCCCCGGGGCGATATCGGGCAGGTCCGGGATATCGCCGGCCAGCTCCGTGAGTGGCGCCCACGCCTGCTGGGAGACCTCGGTGGCCTGCCGGGCCGCGCTCTGCACGGCTTCGAGGATCGAACGCCCGAGTTTTTCGGGCGTGGACCGTTTGAATGCCTCCGGAGTCAGCTGCACATCCACGGGGACGCCGGCGGTATTGGCATCGACGCGGACCAGGTTGTCCGCCGACCAGGCCGTCACCGTGGTCGCGGCAAGCCGCTGCTCGACCTCCGCCATTTCCGCGCGCTGCCGTTCGAACGTGGCCATGAGATCGTCCACGCTCTCCCGCAGTATCTCGCCGGCTGCCTGGGTGGCCGCGCGATCCTCGATGCCCATCGGTTGCCTTTCCTCGTTTCCGCGTCGGGTTCTTTCTACCTTCGACGCAGGCGATCACCCAATGGTTCCCGGTGACCGGGGAGCAAGCACACCCGGCACACCGTTCGCCGGATCCGGCGGCGGTACCCGGCCGGGCTGCGCCGGTCGGTTCACGCGGCCGCGGCGACTCCGAGCGATTGGGAGTCGAGAAATGCGGGCCCTTGTCCCTTGAAGACATCCAGATCGCGGATCTCGAACCCGCCGGACCGGATGAGGGTGGCGATATCGCGGTTCAGATGGCAGCCGCCGGCGATCCGCTGCTGCAGCGGGTCGAGCCGATGCTGCCAGCGCTGGACCTTCGGGTCCGGGGAGAGTCCGTGTTCGACGAAATGCAGGGTGCCGCCGGGCACCAGGACACGACGCAATTCGGCAAGGGCGGCGCCGATATCGGGGATGGTGCACATGGTCCAGGTCGACAGTGCGGTATCGAAACTGTTCTCGGGAAACGGTAGCCGCTGACCGTCCAGGCCGGCCCGTTCGACCGGAACCCGGGCCTCGGCGAGCCGCCCGGCCGCGAGCTTCCATCCCAGGTCGGCCGGTTCGACGGCGCTCACCGAGGTGACAGTCGCCGGGTAGTACGGCACATTCAGACCGGAACCGAAACCCAGCTCGATCACCCGGCCCGACAGCCCCGAGCACACCCGCTCGCGCAGCGGTTCGTTCGCTTTCATCCCGCAGGCAACGTTGACCAGACGAGGTACGAAACGATCGCGGTAGATTCCCACGTCCTCCACTCTGGCACCCGGGGCGATCGAACGCCATGGGTGAACACCCGGAACCGCTATCCTGGGGCCGAGTCAGGGAGGTCGCCATGCCCATCAGGTTCCGGAAACGCACATCCTTCGGACCGCTGAAGTTCAATTTCACCCAGACGGGTATGTCCTCGTGGGGGATAAAGATCGGACCGTGGTCGTGGAACTCCCGGACGAGGAAGAACAGCGTCGACCTGCCCGGTCCGCTGAGCTGGCGGCAACGCTGAACACCTACAGCACCTGATCGAGAAAGCGGCGCAGCCGGGGTGTTTCGGCGTCGTCGAAGAGGGCTTCGGGCCGGCCGGATTCCACGACCTGGCCGGCGTCCATGAACACCACATGGTCGGAAACGCTGCGCGCGAAACCCATTTCGTGGGTCACCACGATCATCGACATCCCGCCCGCGGCCAGATCCGACATCACCGCCAGGATGCCCTTGACCAGCTCCGGGTCCAGGGCCGAGGTGGCCTCGTCGAAGAACATGATGTCGGGTTTCATAGCCAGCGCCCGCGCGATCGCCACCCGTTGCTGCTGGCCGCCGGAGAGATTGGCGGGCCGGGAATCGGCTTTACCGGCCAGCCCCACCACCTCGAGCTGTTCCATCGCCAGTGCGCGCGACTCCTCCTTGTTCAGCCCGCGTAGTTTGCGCGGGCCCAGGGCGATATTGTCGGCGACCGTCCGGTGCGGGAACAGGTTGAACTGCTGGAACACCATCCCGATGCGCTGGCGCAGGCGGTCGGGATGTTCGGCCAGTACCGATGTACCGTCGAGCAGGATATCGCCGGAATCCGGTTCGTAGAGCCGGTTGAGGACCCGTAGCAGGGTGGATTTACCCGACCCGGACGGCCCGATCACGGTGGTCGTCCGGCCCGCGTCCACGTGGATGTCCACGCCGCGCAGGATCTGGTTGTTACCCAGCCGCAGATGCAATCCGGTACCGGTCAGTGCGGAACTCATCGCCTATCCCCGCCCTTCCGTGATGGTTTGCTGTTCGACCTGGTCGATCGGCTGGTCGGGGCGCCCGGTACGCATCCGGTGGTCGATGTAGTTCACCAGATGGGTCAGCGGAATGGTCAGCAGCAGGTAGACGAGACCGGCCGCGACCAGCGGGGACAGATTCCCGGTCTGCGCGTTCAGATCGCGGCCGACCGCGAACAGTTCGCGCTGGGTCGCCAGCAGGCCCAGGAAGTAGATCAGCGAGGAATCCTTGATCAACGCGATGAACTGGTTCATCAGGGCGGGCAGCACCCGGCGCACGCCCTGCGGGATCACGACCAGCGTCATCGCCTGCCGGTAACCGAAGCCGATCGCGCGGGCCGCTTCCAGTTGGCCGGGCTCCACCGATTGGATACCGGACCGGAAGATCTCACCGATATAGGCCGAGGCGAGCAGGGCCAGCGCCACTGCACCCAGCCAGTAGGGGTTGTTACCGGTGAGCCCACTGGCGACCGGTCCGACCCCGAGGCCGATGATCAAGATGATCACCACCGCGGGCAGCCCGCGGAAGATATCGGTGTAGATCCGGGCCGGCCAGCGCAGCCAGCGGGTGCGGGCAATCCCCGCGACCGCCAGCAGCATTCCGATGACGGTGCCCAGGATCCCGGAGACGACCGCGAGGATCAGGGTGTTGGGCAGCCCGGTCTTGAACAGCTCCGGGAACGCCTGCTTGTACAGCGACCAGTCGAAGAAGGTGTCACGCAGCTGTTCCAGCGTGGATTTCGGCGCCTGTTCGGTGTGTTGCTGCGGTTCGCGTTCGGCGGCGACCGCCGCGAAATCCGGAAGGTCGGGAGCGGGCGCGGCCTTGGATCCGGGTTTCCAGCCGGGCGGCAGTTCGCGGGGTACCCAGTCGCTGTACAGGCGGGCGTAGGTCCCGTCGGCGATCACCGCGTCCAGGCCGGCATTGAGGGCGTCGATCAGCGGCTGGTTGTTCTTCGCGACGGCCCAGGCCGCGAAATTGTCCAGGCTGAACGAGTTCTCCACCACCGAGGTGGCATCACCCGGTGCGATCGCGCCGTCGGCCTGCGCGGACGGGGCGATCCAGGCGTCCACCTGGCCGGTTTTCACATTCGCGTAGGCGGTGTTGTAGTCGGGGAATTTGACCGGGTCCAGGCCCAGTTCGTTCACCACGTACTCGTCCTGCACGGTGCCCTGCACCACCGCGACCCGCGATCCCGGGCCCAGATCGTCGAACCCGCCGACCGGGCTCCCGTCCCTCACCACCAGCGAGTGGTAGCCGAAGTCGTAGCCGTTGGTGAAACCGACCTGCTCGCGCCGGGCATCAGTGGTGGTGATGTTGGACGAGCCGGCATCGAATCGTTTACCGGCGACCTGGGCCAGCAGACCGGCGAACTCGGTCCCGGAGAACTTCACCTGCAGCCCGAGTTTCGCCGCCACCGCTCGCAGCAGTTCGTTGTCGAACCCGGTGAACGAACCGGCCGAGTTCACACAGATACTGGGCGGCGCGTCCGACAGGGTCCCCACGCTCAGTACCCCGGGCTCGATCAGACCCAGCCGGGAGATATCCACCGATTCGACCGGGAGGGTGGACGGGGTGGTGAACCGGTCCTCGGACCCGCCGCCGGGCGCGTTAAGTTTCTCGGGCGCCGCCGACGCCGCCTCGAGCCCGGGCGGGGCGCACAGATCACGGGCGGCGGGCTCCCCGCCGTCGCCGCCACCGCATGCCGTCGCGAGCAACGCGACGGCGAGCAGTAGCGCCGCGATCAGCGCACGGGACAGTCTGGCCATGATCGACAACCCTAAACCCCGGTCTACCCGGGATCGGACACCCCTGGTCGGATGTCCACGGCCGTGCCTGTGTGCTCCACGGCCGGATGAACAGGACTTTCCGGACCCGCCGGCGAATTCGGCTCAGCCCGAGCCGAATAGCCGCCTACGGCGTTACGCCCGTGACGGACAGTCCCCGCGACAGCGCAGGATTGCCTCGCCCGGGGCTCGAACGGGCCGGCACCGTGGACAGCCACGGGGCGGGTTGCCCGCCGACGCGCTGCCGTCGGCCCAGGGCTGCTTCGAGCGGCGGTCGAGGCCCGGATCCTGAGCGGTACGTGGTGCCGGTCCAACGCAGCGTGGCGTGGACTTCGTTGGGCTCGGGGTCGTGCAGCGGGGGAGGTTCCGCGGTGCCGATCCGATCGTTAGGGTTGGCGAGGCAGGGCGGAGGCCGGGTACCGGGCCGTAAGCGGCGCCGTTGCAGCAGGATCGATCGGTACGGGGAGCGCTATGAGGATTTCGGCCGGTGCGCCCGGATGGTATGACGCGTGCACGCGGGACGAGCGCGCCGATACGGTCGCCCTGGCGGTGTCGCGGCGGAAATGGTCGCTGGTGTGGTCGGGTATCGCGGCCGTGGGGGTGGTGCTCGCCGTCTGCGGGCTGGTGAGCGGTGTCCTGCCGGTGGCATGGCCGGTGACCGCTGTGCCCCGCGCGGCGCTCGGGGTCGCGCTGGCGGCCCTGCTGATCGATCTGGCCGTGCTCGTACCGAACTGTATGGCCTGGTTGCGGGTGGAACAGGTGTTTTCCGGCCGGGCGCCGGACGAGGTGGTGCGGCCGTTCCGGTGGATGCGCTGGGTGCCGACCTCGCTGGTCTCGCTGTTGGGCACCGTCGCCATGCTCATGGTGGGTGTCCATCCGCTCGCCGTCCTGGGGGAGCACGGTCTCGGCGGGTTGTCGTTCCTCGACTGGCTGACCGCGGTGGTGGCGGTGCTGTGTGTGCTGTGCGGTTTGTCGACCATGTGGTTGAAGGTGATCCTGCGGCCGGTCCGTACCGGCCCGTGAACCGCCGGCCGCGCTCAGTTGAGTGGACTGCGGCGTTCCAGCAGCACCGCATCACGCCAGCGTCCTTCGGACCGGCCGATCCGCTCGCGGATGCCGACGGTGCGGAAACCGGCCGCGTGATGGACCGAGATACCGGTCCGGTCTTCGGGGTACAGGGTGGTCTGCAGCGTGCGCAGCCCGGCGTCTTCGGCGGCCATCACCTGCCGGCGCAGCAGCGCGGTTCCGATACCGCGGCCCTCCAGATCATCGGCGACCATCACGCAGCTATCGGCGATATCGCGGTAGAACTCGTGCCCGGAGACCGGGGTGAGGGCGGCCCATCCGGCGACCCGGCCGCCGGTTTCGGCGATCCAGCGGTGGCCGGGCAGCCATTGCCGGTCCAGGGCCTCCCGCTCGGGTGCTTCGGCGGCGAAGACCGCGGGGTAGGTGGTGCCGCGGCTGGCGTAGATGGCCCGGACCGCTGCCCAGTCGTCGCCGCGCATCGCGCGCACCGTGACGTCCGGGGGCGGATCATCGGGGCACAGCGGCTGCGGGGTCAGAATGCCCATGACCGCGTCGGCGGTATGGGGAAGTTCCGTGCAGCGGTCGGGGTTGATGGTGACGAGTGTGGCGGTGCCCTCTTTGTGTACCGTGACGAATCCGGCGTCGGTGAGTTTGCGGACGTGATGGGAGACGGTCGGCTGACCGATTCCGAGTGCTTCGGCGATTTCGCCGATATGGATTCCGGCGGGGCTCGTGGCGACCTGGTGCAACAACCGGACCCGGGTCGGGTCGGCCAGGCAGGAAAACCAGCCGGCATAGAGGGTCGCGTCGGCGACCGGGAGCGCATCGTCGCGCACCTGGTCCCGCACGATCGGCGGTTCCAAGGAGGTCATGCGGCCCACTATATCCACGGAAATATCCGTTTCGAGAATTTCGCCGTTTCGAATGTTTATCGAGTGTCCTCGATATTTCGCAGAGGGAATTATCCGGAATCATTTCGCATCCCGGTGGTGACTATTCCGTATCCTCGGCCGGGAATTATCTCGGCCGATTGCACACCGCGCGAGCGGCAGCTGTCCCGGACAATCGCGTTCGGGTATCGGGCCGAGAAGGGGACACGGGAGCTCACCGCATCCGGGGTGTATCGGTGCGTTGGGTCGCCGCGCCGTATACCGTCCGGGACGGACGTTGCCGGAACGTGCTGAATGACCTTACTGTGTAAGGATGAGCAGCGTCGCTTATTCCGGCACCGCCGGAGCAGGATTTCGGCGGCTGACGTCCGCCTTCACCCGGGTCTACGGTGGCCGGAAGGGTGTCGGTGCGGCGCTGGCGGTCTATCGGCACGGAGAGCCGATTCTGGATATCTGGACGGGGGAGTCCGCGCCCGAGCGGCCGTGGACCCGCGATACGGGCGCCATGGTCTTCTCGGCGACCAAGGCGATCGCCTCCACCGTGGTGCACCGCCTCGCCGACCGGGGGCTGATCGACTACGACGCCCCCGTGGCCGAGTACTGGCCCGAGTTCGGTTGCAACAAGAAGGACTGCATCACCGTCCGGCAGGTCCTGACCCATTCAGCGGGGTTGTCCGGGGTGGGCACACTGGCCGTGCACGGGTCCGAACTGCTCGACCACGAGCTCATGGCGCAACGGCTGGCCGCCGCCACGCCCGACCGCCTGCTCGGTGTACCCGCCTACCACGCGATGACCTACGGCTGGCTCCTCGCCGGCCTGGCGCGGGCGGTGACCGGTTCGAGTATGAAGCAGCTGTTCCAGCAGGAGGTCGCGCAGCCACTGGGTATCGAAGGTATCCATCTGGGCCGCCCGCCCGCGGGATCGATGACCATGGCCGCGGAAAGTTTCGGTACCGGCTTCGCCTTCGCCGGTACCCCGCACGGCTCGCGGCTGGTCTCCCTGTTGCAGAACATTCCGGGCGTGCTCGGCGTGAGCAGCCGATCGCTGTTCATCCCGGGCGCTGAGGCCATTCTCGCCGGCCCGAACCCGCCGGTACTGGACAGCGAGATGCCCGCCGCCAACGGGGTGTGCACGGCCAACGGGCTGGCCGCCATGTACGAGCCGCTGGCCTGCGACGGTATGGCCGGTGGGCAGCGGTACCTGTCCGGCGCCACCATGCAGGCGATCCGCCGGATCGAACGGTACCGCCCGGACACCGGACTGTTCCTGTACATGGGGCCGCTGTGGCATCTGGGCTATCACGCGATGCCGACGGTCGGCGCGCCGCGCGGTTTCGGCCATATCGGACTCGGCGGCTCGTTCGGCTGGGCCGATCCGGACAGCGGCCTCTCGGTCGGCTTCGCCCACAACCGGCTGTCGCTGGACATGCTGGCCGTGGACCAGCCAGCGTTCGCGTGGCTGCTACCGCTGGTGGTCGGCGGTGCCCGGTCGGCGCGCCGGATCGCCCGCCGCGCACCCCGGGAAGCCGCCGCCTGACCCGCGGGCCGGGCAGCGGACGGGGCCGGTCAGGTCAGGTAGCGGTAGGCCGGTGAGCCCGGTTCCAGCCGTTCGCACTGGATCGGCGATCGGCCGATCCGGTCCAGCAGCGGCTGCAGCCCGCTGCGTTCGCCGAGCTCCACACCCACCAGCGCCGCCCCGGTCTCCCGGTTGTTGCGTTTGACGTACTCGAACAGCGTGATGTCGTCGTCGGGCCCGAGTACCTCGTCCAGGAAGCGGCGCAGCGCACCGGGTTCCTGCGGGAAATCCACCAGGAAGTAGTGCTTGAGACCCTGGTGAACCAGGGACCGTTCGATCACCTCGCCGTAGCGGGAAACATCGTTGTTGCCGCCGGAGACCAGGCAGACAACCGTCGAACCGGGTTCCGGTGCGGCTTCGAGCAGCGCTGTCACCGCGAGGGCGCCCGCCGGTTCGGCGATGATCCCCTCGTTCTGGTAGAGGTCCAGCATGGCCGTGCAGATGGCGCCCTCGTCGACGCGCAGCAGGCCGAACGATCCCGCGCCGGGCGGGTATTCGGTGCCGGTGAGCAGGGGCAGCGAGGCATGCGAGACCACCCGGCCGCCGAAATCCGACACCGCGTCGAAGGGCACCTTGCCGATGCGGCGCACCGCGGCACCGTCGACGAACGGATCGACCTCGGGCAGGGTGACCGGTGTTCCCGCGATCAATGCCGCGGTCATGGACGCGGCCCCGGCCGGCTCGACCCCGAGGATGCCGGTCTGCGGCGAACGTTCCCGCAGGTAGGTGCCGACTCCGGCGAGGCATCCACCGCCGCCGACGGGGACGATCACCAGGTCGGGGGGTGTTTCGAGCTGATCCAGGATTTCCGCGGCGATGGTGCCCTGGCCCGCCGCGGTGCGGGTGTCGTCGAACGGGGGCACCATGGTGGCGCCGGTGCGCCGGACATCGGCGGCCGCGGCGGCCGCGGCGGCGTCGAAGGTTTCCCCGACCGCGATGAGTTCGACGAACTCACCACCGTGCACGCGGATACGGTCGCGTTTCTGCTTGGGGGTGGTGGTCGGCACGTAGATCCGGCCGGTGATTCCCATGGCCCGGCAGGCGAATGCCACGCCCTGGGCGTGATTACCGGCGCTGGCGGTGACCACACCGGCCGCCCGTTCGGGTTCGCTGAGCTGGACGACCAGGTTGTAGGCGCCGCGGAGCTTATAGGACCGCACAACGGTCAGATCCTCGCGCTTCAGATACACCTGCGCGCCGGTGAGCTGGGATAACCGCGGGCACAGCTGCAGCGGGGTGGGGTCGATAATGTCCGCAATACGCTTGGCCGCAGCATCGATCTCGTCCGCGGTGAGCGCGGGACGGGCTTCGGGCAGATGGGTCAGCACATCGGACACCCGCCCCATGGTGCCACCCGCCGCCGTCGCGGACTGCGGCGGGTGGTCTGTACTGGGGTTTTCGTTCATTTCACGGCGGCGTCGCCGCGCGTCAGCGTGGTGTCAGCACGAAGACGGGGATCTGGCGGTCGGTCTTGGTCTGGTAATCGGCGTAGGGCGGGTACGCGGCAACGGCGCGCTCCCACCACACGGCCTTCTCCTCGCCGTGTACTTCGCGCGCGGTGTAGTCCTCGGTCACCGTGCCGTCCTGCAGTTCCACATGCGGTTCGGCGACGATGTTGTGGTACCAGACGGGATGTTTGGGCGCGCCACCCAGCGAGGCGACGACGGCGTATTCGCCCTCGTGCTCGACCCGCATGAGCGCGGTCTTACGGAGCTTGCCGGTCTTGTTGCCGACGGTGGTCAGCACGATGACGGGCATACCGTTCAAGGTCGTACCCTCGGTGCCGCCCGAGTTCTCGATCTTCTCGGCCTGCTCGCGGGCCCAGTCGGACGTGGACGGTGCGTATTCTCCGGTCAATGGCATACCACGGGCAACGTCGGAGGTTCCGGCGATTGTTCCCGGCCGGTCGTGGTGGTCGTGCCGCGGGATATGTGTGCGGAAAGACAAAAGTTCGATGGACCGAACACTGGCTGCACGGGTAGCCTTACTGCATGGCCGTATCGCAAACTCTCGACACCCGCGCTCCCGCCCGCGCCGGGGCGGAGGTCGATATCGCCGGGACGCGCTGGCCGGTGTACAAGCTGGAGGCGCTGGGGGCGGGCCTGCTGTCACTTCTGGCCGCGGCACTCGTTCTCGGATCGCTACAGGCCGGCGTATTGCTCGGCGCCGCTGCCGGTGCCCTGCTGTGGACGCTGGGGTGGTGGCGGACAGCGCGGTAGTACCCGCGTGCGGCTCCGCCGCCGGGATCGGTATATCGCTCCGGCTCCGCAAAGGTCGTCCACGTACTACTCTGGGCCGAACTGAACTTATGTCCAACTTGGTCCGGCCGGTTCGTGCGCCGGCCCCGACGTACACGCGAGCCGAGATATGAGCGATCGAGTACATGCCTTCACCGACGATGTGCTGGGCGACCACGATGCGGTAGCGCTGGCGGAGCTGGCCGGTTCCGGGGCAGTGCGTCCCGACGAACTCGCGGCGGCGGCGCTGGCGCGCGCGGAGGCGGTGAATCCGCGGCTGAACGCCATCGCGCATCACTGCCCGGCCCCACGGCACGCGGCGAACGATTCCGGTACCTGGTACGGCGTCCCGGCCTTCGTGAAGGACAACGCCGACGTGGCGGGGCTGCCCAGCTGTCACGGTAGCGCCGCCATCACCCCGCATCCGGCGGGGAAGGACGACCGTTTCACCGCCCAGCTCCTCAGCACCGGGATCACGGTTCTCGGCAAAACCACCATGCCGGAGTTCGGTTTCACCTCCACCACGGAATTCGAGAGCAGCGATCCCACCCGCAATCCGTGGGATACCGGCTACACGGTCGGCGGGTCGTCGGGCGGTTCGGCGGCGATGGTCGCGGCGGGTGTGGTACCGGTCGCGCATGGTAACGACGGCGGCGGTTCCCTGCGTATCCCGGCGGCCTGCGCCGGTCTGGTGTCCTTGAAACCCAGCCGGTTCCGGCATCTGGACAATGCGCAGGCCCGGCAGTTGCCGATCAAACTGGTCTCCGAAGGTGTCCTCACGCGCTCGGTGCGCGACCAGGCCGCCTATCACGCCGCCGCCGAAAAATACTGGCGCAACCCGAAGCTTCCGCCCATCGGGACCGTCGAGGGCCCGTCGGCGCGCAGGTTGCGGATCGGATTGCTCACCACCGCCTGCAACGGCCGTGAACCCGATGCCGAGACAGCGGCAGCCGTCCACAGCACCGCCGAGATCCTCGAAGCGGCAGGGCATTCCCTCGAGCCGATGGCCTCCCCGGTGGCACCGAGCCTGGTGGAGGATTTCCTGCGCTACTGGGGTTTCCTGGCGCAGATGTCGGGAGTGACCGGCAAATTGAGCCACGGCCGCAGCTTCGACGCCGCCCGCCTGGACGCTTTCACGAGGGGTCTCGCCGCCTCCTTCCGCCGGCGGCTCCTGGCGACCCCCGGCTCCCTGTACCGGCTGAACAAGGCCCGCGCCGACTACGACGAGGTCCTCACCCGCTACGACGTGATCCTGTCGCCGGTGCTCACCCACACCACACCCGAACTCGGGTATCTCCGCCCGGGCGTACCGTTCGACGAACTGCTCGACCGGGTCACGAATTTCGTGGGCTATACGCCGATCAACAATGTCACCGGATCGCCGTCGATCGCGGTCCCGGCCGGGCTCACCGGCACCGGCCTGCCGGTCGGGGTGATGCTCAGCGGCGCCTACGGCGACGAACGGACGCTGCTCGAACTGGCCTTCCTGCTGGAGGCGCAGCGCCCGTTCCCGCGGATCACCGAATCCTGACGGGTTCCGGGAACGTTCAGCGGACCAGGAGCGCGACAGGGAGGCGGGCGAACAGTTTCTCGGTTCGGGCACGATTCTGGAAAGTGTGACCGGTGAGCCGGTCGGTCCAGGACCCGGACGGCAGCTCGAGATAGGTATCGGCCCAGCCGGTTTCGCCGATCGCCACACTGTGCCGGGTCACTGCCACGAGGATCTCCGGATCCGCCCCGACCCGCCCGCGGGCGTAGGCCACCAGTTTGTCGGCGTGCTCACCGTGCCCGAATACCGGCGTATAGCCGCCGCCGACGAAACATTCCGGCCGTTCCCGGCGCAACCACAGCGCATACGCCACCACCCACATCTTCGCGGCGCCGGTGATATCCAGGGCCGGGGTGGTGGTGAGGGTGTGCAGCATCGCGATCCGGGAGCCGAAATCCACCGGGCGCCGGTTGTCCGGGTCGACCAGGGAGTCCTCCCAGATCTCGCAGCCCTGGTAGATATCCGGGATCCCGGGCCCGCACAGTTGCAGCAGTTTCTGCGCCAGCGAATCCGACCAGGCGTGCGGTGCCAGATCGTGGGCGAGATCGGTGAGCTGGCGGCCCACCGGTCCGTCGATCACCTGGTCCAGCCAGGTGTGCACCGCGTTCTCGAACTCCACGTCGGGTTCCTCCCACGCGGTGTGCAGCCCGGATTCGCGCATCGCCTTCTCGGCGAAGCGGTGCACGCGTTCGCGCAGCCCCGGCACCGAAGACGCGGGGCGGCCGTCGGCCGGCCACATCCCGAACATGTTCTGCAACAGGAACAGTGCGGTCGCACCGTCGGGCGGTGGCAGTTTCTCCAGCCACAATGTGACCGCCCGCGCCCACATCCGCGGCACCTGGGACAGGATCCCGATCCGTGCCCGCACATCCTCGCCGCGTTTGGTGTCGTGCGTCGACAGGGTGGTCATCGAGGCGGGCCAGCGCAGCGCCCGCGACGCGTTGGCGAGATGGAATTCGTTGACGGTACGACCGAAACGGGCCGGGTTCCCACCGAGTTCCTGCAGCGAGACCAGTCGCACCGCGCGGTAGAACAGGATGTCCTCCACGGCTTTCGCACCGATCGCCGTACTCACCTGATGGAACCTGCTCCACGCGGAAGCCCCGCGGGTCAGCGCCGTCACCAGCACCGACAGCGGAACCCGCAGTTCGGCATTGCGCTTCTCCACCTCGGCCAGCACGGCGCTGATCATGCCCGCGAGCGGGGTGTAGTCGGCCCGGGCCACCGGCAGGAACGACAGCACCTCGATGGTGGCGTTGGTGAGCGCCATGGTGTCGAAATCCTCGGCGCCCGCATCCTCTTTGATCGCGGCGACCAGCCGGCGGATCTCCGGCAGCAGAATACTTTCCGCCACCGCGCGTTTGATGCGGTGTTCTTTTTCGCCCACCCATACGCGGTCGCTGCCGTGGCCGGTGATATGCCGGGACAGTTCGGTGAGGACCGGCTCGCCGGCGGGTTCGAGCAGCACACCGCCGAAATCGGCGAGGGTGTCGTAACCGGTGGTGCCGTCGATCGGGAGGGTGGCGTCGAGGGGTTCGCGGTTGGCGAGGGTTTTCTCCACCAGCAGTAACCGGTTCGGTCCGATCAACCGGCGCAGGCGCTGCAGGTAGTCCGTCGGGTCGGCCAGTCCGTCGGGGTGGTCCACCCGCACACCGTCGATGAGGTCGTGTTCGCACCAGGCCGCCAGTTCCCGATGGGTGGCCTCGAAAACGTGCGGATCCTCCTGGCGCAGCGCGGCCAGTCCGTCGATCGACAGGTAGCGACGGTACCCACAGATCCCGGATTTCCGGCTCACCAGCCGGTAGTGCTGTTTGTCGTGGATCCGCAGCGCATTGTCGCCGTCGGTGCCCGGGGCGATCGGGAAACGCAGATCGTAGAGCGCCAGCAGTGGTTCGGGCCCGGACCGGTCGACGGTCAGCGCGGCCGGATCGTTCTCACTGCGCAGCACCGGTAGCGCCAGCCGCCCCCCGACGCCGTTACCCGGGCTCCAGTCGATATCGAAGAACGGCGCGAACTGGGATTTGCGGCCGTACTGCAGCACATGCCACCACCAGGGGTTCTGCTGGGGATCCGCCACTCCCACATGGTTGGGGACCAGATCCATGATCAGTCCCATACCGCGGTTGCGGGCCTCGTCGGCCAAGGTTTTCAGGCCGACAGGGCCGCCGAGCGCGGGGGAGACGACGGTGGGGTCGGTGACGTCGTAACCGTGCGTGGAACCGCGCGCGGCGGTCATCACCGGGGACAGGTAGATATGGGAAACCCCGAGTTGCTGGAGGTACTCCGCGATCGCCGCGGCCTGCGCGAAGGTGAGGCCGTCCGGTCGCAGCTGCAGCCGGTAGGTGCTGCGGACCGGGGTGAGTCGCGGATTGGGGCGAAAACGCGGCGGGTCTGCGGGCATACGGTTCTCGGTCGGGTCCTGGGGTGGCACGGCGGACAGATGGGGCTGCGCGATCAGCGGCGGGAACGGGTCACCGCGGGTGATAGGCGTGGCCCCGGGGCCGGGGGAGATCCGGCGATCGCGGTGGTGGTGCCGCACCCTCGGGCAGCGGGTCGGACGCGTGCATGGTCAAAACCCTAGCGCCATTCCGGCGGAGTTCCGCCGGGGGCCGTTGGTCAACTGTTCAGTTAGCCGCGTATGACATACCCAGGCGGCGCGCGTAACCGGTTCGCCGTGCGATTGCGGCGAGGCTTCCGAGGGTGACGCGTTGCAGCCAGGAGGGTATTCCGGCGAGGTAGCCGTCCTGTAGTTCCCAGAGCAGGGCGAGCGCCAACGGGTTGCGTGGTACGCCGGCGCCGGTGGTGGCGCCGGCCTCGTCCAGGGCGCTCCACAGGGTGAACATCTGCCAATGCCGCAGCGGTGGCCGGATCTCGTGGTCGAGCACGGTATCGCGGGCCTCGTTGTGGAACTCGTGCACGGCGCGCGCCGGGGCCGTGACGGTATCGCCCGGCCGGGCGAGGATTTCGCGGCCATCGATCCGGAATCGCACGGCGCCCCGGCGCACCGTCCACTCCTCGGTGAGTACCGGATGCCAGTGGGGCCCGGCCTGGCGGCCGGGTTCGGGAAGGTCGTGCCGCAGGCGCAGATATGGGCCGCGGTCGTCGGTGCCCTGGTCGACCAGGGTGATGCGGTGACCGTTGCGGAAGGTGAGTACCCGGGACGACATCCCTCAATTAGAAAGGTAACCTTCATAATATGTCAACACCCGAACGTCCCTCTCTGTTGAAGCTGCTGACCCTTGCGACCGCGGCCGTCGAGAACGAACTGAACGCCGACTTGCGGGCCCGGCTGTCCGGCGACCTGCGACCCGCGCACTACGCGGTCTTCCGCTACCTCGACCCGGCCGGCTCGCGGGTGGGCGAGCTGGCGCAGGCGGCGGGAATGACGCAGCAGTCGATGGGCGAACTGGTGGGGCAGCTGGAAAGTGCGGGCCTGGTGCGCCGGCAGGTGGATCCGGCCGACCGGCGGGCGCGGCAGGTGGTGTGCACCCCGGCGGGCCGGGCGGCACTGGCGCTGGCCGGGGAGCGGATCGCCGGGATCGAGCAGCGGATCACGCGTGAGGTCGGGGAGGGGGGTATGGGCGAATTGTTGAAACTGCTCACACGGGTTGTGGACGTTCTCGGTACGACGCGGGACGCGAGTGCCGGTGCGCCATAGCGGTAGGCGGGCCGGTGCGGGCCCCGTGGGGGTAGGAGGCGCCGCTCGCCTCGTCGACCGGATGCCGGTGATGGTCGCCGTGCCGCTCGATGGCGTTCTCATGTTGTCCGGCCGGCTTTGGTAACTTGAACGGCGTTCAGGTCGCCGCGGGTGGCCGCCGACTCCGACGTGAGGATCTTCGTGACCACTGCTGCCGCGCCGCTCACCGCGGCGGAGATCTCGGCGCTGGACGCCCGCCACGTCTGGCATCCCTACGGCGGATTTCCGGCCACCACCGAACCTCTGGTTGTCGCGTCCGCCTCGGGCGCCAGGCTCACCCTGGCCGACGGGCGGGAACTCGTCGACGGAATGAGCTCGTGGTGGGCGGCCGTGCACGGTTACCGGCATCCGGTCCTCGACGCCGCGCTGACGGAGCAGGCGGGGCGGATGAGTCATGTCATGTTCGGCGGGCTCACCCACGAACCCGCCGCCCGCCTCTGCGAACTGCTGGTGCGGCACACTCCCGCCGGTTTGGACAAGGTGTTCCTCTGCGACTCCGGTTCGGTATCGATCGAGGTCGCGGTGAAGATGTGCCTGCAGTACTGGCGGTCGGTGGGTAGACCCGGCAAACGCCGCCTGCTCACCTGGCGCGGTGGCTATCACGGCGACACCTTCACCCCGATGAGCGTCTGCGACCCCGACGGCGGCATGCACGCCCTGTGGACCGATGTACTGGCCGATCAGGTCTTCGTCTCCGCGCCGCCGCGGGAATACCGCCCGGACTACGTACGCGAGCTCGAAGCGGCCGTCGCCCGGCATGCCGCCGAACTCGCCGCCGTCGTGGTGGAACCCGTGGTGCAGGGCGCCGGCGGGATGCGCTGGCACGACCCCCGTTATCTGGCCGATCTGCGCCGGCTCTGCGACGAACACGGGGTGCTGCTGATCTTCGACGAGATCGCCACCGGATTCGGTCGCACCGGAACACTGTTCGCGGCCGAGCACGCCGGGGTGTCACCCGATGTCATGTGTGTCGGCAAGGCGCTCACCGGCGGCTACCTGACCCTCGCCGCAGCGCTGTGCACCACCGAACTCGCCGAAACCGTCAGCGCGGCCCACGGCGGCCTCATGCACGGGCCGACGTTCATGGGTAACCCGCTGGCCTGCGCGGTCGCGGTCGCCTCCATAGAACTGCTGCTGTCGCGTGATTGGCGCGGTGACGTCGCGCGGCTGGAACATGGGCTGCGGGAAGGGCTGGGACCGGCCCGGGAGCTGCCGGGTGTGACCGATGTTCGGGTGCTCGGCGGGATAGGAGTCATCCAGCTCGACCGCCCCGTGGATATGCGGGCGGCCACCGACGCGGCCGTCGCCGCGGGCGCCTGGATCCGGCCGTTCCGCGATCTGGTGTACGCAATGCCGCCGTTCATCAGCGATGCCACGGACCTCGAGATCGTGACCCGCGCCATGGTCGCGGCGGCGCGGGCGGGAAATTGTGCCGGATGACGGGCCCGGCGCCGGAACCTCCGTTCGACCGGCCGTCCACCTGAGGCGGTGACAGCCGGGATCGCGCAGTGTTGTGCAAAGCCATGTCGGCTCGATGTTGTGCGCCAGGTCGGCCATATCGCAGTCGTGACACTGCTGACGGCGGCAGCGGCGCTGGGCGCCGCGTTCTCTGCGGCCGAGGGCTGGACGGGGCGATCGGGCCCGCCGGAGCAGCCCGCGACGGCGCACTCCGCGAAATGAAGATGTCACCACTCTCGCGGTTCGTGACCCGGGTCGAGTTCGGCGGGCCGAGGCAGAACCGCTGACCGCTGCTGCAGGTGCAGCGACGCAACTGCGCAATCCGGCGGTTACCGGTCCGCCGAACGGCCGCCGCTGCGCACCCGGAGGGGAGAGGCGCAGCGGCGGCCGGTTGCCGGGTTCGATGCCGGGAATCGGTACGCCGGACGACGGTCGAGAGAGCGTTACTCGGTGCGGGACTCTCGCGCCCCGGTTTCGGCGAACGCCCGGGCGTAGCGGGTTCCGGCGACCAGCAACAGGATTCCGACCATCAAGAAGGCCGCGACCCGGATCAGTCCGTCCAGCGTCGACAGGTCGAACAGGAACAGTTTCGCCAGGGCGGCGGCGGTGACCAGCAACCCGGACCCCAGCGCGACCTTCACCGTCGCCGACGCTTCGGCACCCAGGCGGCGCAGGCCGTACAGGAGAGCGGCCAGCGCCCCGGCCATCCAGATGATGGTGGAAACGCTGTGGCCGACGACGAATCCGTTCGCGGCGCCGGTGGCGACACCCAGCGATACCGCCGTGGTGGTCACCGAGTAGAGGGCCGCCCCACTGGCGCCGACCCACAGCAGCGTGGTCACCGATTCGTCGGTGGTCGTGCCGAAGAGCCGGCGCAGCGTCCACAATGCCACCGCGAGGACACCCAGGCCCGCGATGGCGGCGGCCGCGGTCGCGGTGCTCAGGTCCTCGATCGCCCGGCGGGATATGGCCAGCGTTTCCGGGTCGGCGACCGTGAGCAGGCCGATACCGCCGAGTACCGCGTAGCCGGCGCCGAACAGGGCGGCGACCCGGTTCCGGGCCTGACCCGCGACGCCCAGATAGCAGGCGCCGGCGAGCAGCAGTCCCAGCGGCAGAGTCGACCCGGTGCTGACACCCCAGACCGCCTCCAGCAGGGCGAAGGAGCCGCAGGTGCCGGCCACGATCGCGGTATGGCCCGGGATACGGGCGATATCACGCAGCTTCGGGACCAGCGGCGTTGCGGCAACCGCCAGCAATACCACCGCGTACCCCGCGGACAGAATCGTGGCGGCGGGCCGATCGATCAGGGCGGGCGCAGCGAGCAGCGGTGTGGCGGCCAGCGCGCAGGACAGGCTCGCGACGAGATCGCCCGGCCGCTGCCGGGTCACCAGGATCGCGCCGCCCAGGCCGACCGCGGCCACCGCCGTCGCCGCCGCGACGACCAGCGCCCGGCGGTCGTCCGGTTGTTCGATCACGAACGCGAGGATCGTGCAGTGGGTGGCCAGCACCGCCGGAACCGTGCGCACCAAATGAAGGAAGGGCCAGTCGTACCGCGTCTGCACCGGGACGCAGGCCACTTGCAGCACGATCAAGAAGGCGAGCAGGGCCAGTTCGATCGTGACGAACGGCGCGAGCACGGCCGCCCCCGCCACCACCAGCACAGCCAGCGGTTGCGACCGCCACTGCACCGCCAGCCCCACCCCGGCCGCCGCGATACCGAGGGCGGCGGCGAAACCGGGCACCGGATGCAGCCAGTCGTAGATCGTGGTCATCGCCACGACATCGAGGTAGGCGCCCGCGAAACCGGTCGCGGCGAGGGCGATACCGCCCACCCGGCCCCCGGGCCGCCGGAACACCCGCACCCCCGCGCCCACCAGCGCGGCGGAGAAGACCGCGCCGGCGACCACCCGCGGAACCGGTCCGAAGATCCCGGCCTGCGCAGCGAGAACCAGCAGCATCACGACCCCGATCAGCGTGACCGCCACCCCGGCCACCGCGAGCAGCCGGCTGATGACGCCCTCCCGCTGCCACCACGGCGGCGACGCGGGATGCGAACCGGGGGCACCATTTCGCGGCGGGATCGGGCCGCGCGGTGGGTGTGCCGGGGGCGGCACCTGCCCCATCGCTGCCCGGTACTGCCGCGCGGTCGTGGCGGGCCGGCCGGGCCACGGCGCGATACCGCCCGGCTGCGCCTGCGCGTTCTGCGGAGACAGTGCCGGCCCGCGCTGCGGCGGAGTTATCGGTCCGCCATGGAGAGGCGGCGCTGGTGTGGTGCGCGGGGTGGTCGTGCTCGGCGCGGGAGCACCCCATGCCGGCTGCGGGAATGCTTCGCCTGCCCGGTTTTGCGGGGCCGCGGTGGACTCGTTGGCCGGCGGTGAGGTGCCGGGCCCGGCCTCTCCGGTGAGAGAAGCCGAGCCCGGCGGTTCCGGTGTGTGCACCCCGCCGACGCGCACACCGGGTGACGGCACCGCATCCGGCGGAGCGCCGGGTGGTGCCGTGGTCTTCTCTGTCGCCTGCCCGGGGCCGGTCCCCGGGGCGGCTGCCTCGTGGCCGGGCGCCGCGCCCGGGCCGGGCAGCGCGGCGGATTCCGTGGTGCCCGGCGATCCGGCGCGGGCAGGCACCGCCGACAGCACCTGCCGGTGCAGGGAGGCCAGGTCGCGGCCCAGTGTGTTCATCTGCCCGCCGAGCGCGGTGAATTCGCCGGCCAGCGAGTCGAACTCGCCGGACAGGCGGGCGACCAGCGCCGGGTCGATCGAAATCGTCATATTTCGATGGTCGGGCGCACGGGTTCGCCGCGGATGAGTAGAACTACCCGCCGCCGCTCCGGGATCTACCCTTTCCCGCCGACCGGTTCGCCGGCTTCGTAGTAGCGCAACCAGGCCGGCAGCAAACTCCGGCCCTCAGCCCGGGGGAGTCACTCGTCGAGGCCCTGTTCGATCACATAGCGCGTGAGCTCCACCCGGTTCGCCAGTTGAAGTTTGCGCAGGGTCGCCTGCACATGGTTCTCGACGGTGCGATGACTCAGATGCAGGCGGGTGGCGATCTGCTTGGCGGACAGTCCCTTGGCCACCATGCGCAGCACCTCGGTTTCGCGTTCGGTCAGCGCGGGTTGCTCCGGTGTGCCGGGATCGCTGGGGGCGGTGGCCATCCGGCGGTACTCACCCAGCACCAGGCCGGCCAAACCGGGGGTGAACACTGCTTGCCCGGCGGCCGTATCGTGAACCGCAGCAACGAGTTCGGCCGCGGACGCACTCTTGACGAGGTAGCCGGAGGCCCCCGCTTTCACCGCATCCAGGACATCGTCGCGTTCATCGGACGCAGAGAGCACCAGCACCCGGCTGTCCGGGGAAACCCGCAGCACATCGGCCGTCGCCTGCGCGCCGTTCCCGTCGGGGAGCTGCATATCCATGAGCACCACCCGCGGCCGCACCGTGGCGGCCCGCCGGACCGCGGCCGCGGTGTCCTCGGCGGTGGCCACCACCCGGAACCCGGCCGCCTCGAGATCCCGGGCCACACCCTCGCGCCAGATCGGATGATCGTCGACCACCATCACCGAAATGGGCGCCGCCTCTTCTGTCATGCCACCGCTCCCTTCGGGTCAGGTCGCCGCATGCGTCCGGCCGGGCCGATACTGCCGGAATCCGCCGGTGCGGAACAGGCCGGCGCCGGTCTCCACGCTATTTTGCCCGTCGGGCCGCAACGGAGAAACCGGAAGGCCGGGCGCTGCCGGAAACTACACAGAAGCGCACCTGGGGAGCCGCCTTGCGGTTCACGTGGAATCCCGGTGGTTCACCGATATCAGGGTACGCGGAACCCCCGGAAGGTCACCTGCGTGCGGGTGCGGAAACCGAGCCGCTCGTACAGGGCGATCGCACCGGTATTGGTCTCGACCACATGCAGAAACGGCCGTTCACCGCGCGCCACGATCCGCGCGACCAGCTCACCGATCACACCGGCCGCATACCCTTTACCCCGCGCCTCGGGTGCCGTGCAGACCGCGCTGACCTCGGTCCAGCCCGGTGGCCGGAGCCGTTCACCCGCCATCGCCACCAACCTGCCCTGCTCGCGGATGCCGAGGTAGGTGCCGAGCTCGTGGGTACGCGACCGGAACGGCCCCGGCTGCGTCCGCGCGATCAGATCGAGCATCTCCGGCACACTGTCCGCGCCCAACTCCACCACATCGGCGCCGGGCCCGGACCATTGTTCCGGCCCGATCATCTGCCGCCCGTCGAGAGCGAAAACCGGCTCCCAGTCCGCGGGCGGCCGCGCCGGGCAACTGAACATATCCGCGACCTCACCCCGCCCCACCAGCCTGGCCAGATCCTCCCACGCCTGCTCATCCGGGTCGTTACCCATCGCGACGAACGACGCGACCTCCGGCAGGAACGTACCCGCCTGTCCGACCCACCGGCTCAGCTGCGCATGCCGCCCCCGCAGCGATTCACCCACCGGATCGTCCAGTTCGACGGCGCAGTCCACGGCCGCGCTGTACCCCTCGTTGCTCACACAGCGAGTATGCCGGTCGAGTTCGCGGCCCGCGGCCGCCCCTCGGAGCCCACGAACCTGCTCGGCTGCAGAGAGGTGACCGGATCCGCATCGGCATCGGCATCGGCCGGCCTGTCGCCGGCGTCCCAGGGGAGGTCAGCCGGGGCCGTCGGCCTTGAATCCGTCGAAGAGCGGGCCGCCGAATTCGTTCAGCGCCCTGGTGACGATCTCCACCATCGGTTCGACAGCGCCGAGCGCAACCGACCGGACCCCACGCGCCAGGGCTCGGGAGTAGTCCGTGCCGGCTTCTCGGTCGAAGGAGGCGAGCTCGCGGTGTAACCATTTGCCGCGGCCCATCCACTGGCCGTGGCCGGTGAGCAGTAATTCAGCTGTGGCGCGCCACAGGTTGAATGCGATCAGCAGGCGTTCGTCGTCGTCCCGGGAGCCCACGAGATCATCGAGCAGATCGGTGAGCCCGTAGCGCTCGGCCCGCAGTTCCTCGATGCTGAGCGGTTCCGGGCCGGCGGCCAGCAGAGCTATGCACTTCTCCTGCAGATACGCACCGCTCCCGTCCCTGTCGAGCAGGATCAGCGTCTGTGCGATAAGCCGCAAGGTCGTCGGCTTCCTGGCCCTGCGCTCGGTGGCGAGGAAGTGCTCCATCGACGCCTCGGTGTGCACGAAAAGCTCTACGGGCCACCGCTGATACTGCAGCGATTCGCGGTAGGGCGCGGGCGGGCCCGCGAGCAGCACGGTGATATCCAGATCGGAGGTCGCCGTGGCAGTCCCGAGCACAGTGCTGCCGCCCAGCCACGCCGCCCGCGCCTGCGGAAACCGCTCGTGCACCAGTCTTCTGGCGGTATCGAATGCGTCGATGCCCATACCCGAGATTCCCACCGGTAGTCAGCGAATGTAGCCGGAAACCTGTGCCCTGCCCGCTGACAGTCGTGCGGCCCCGCACCACGGCGGTGGTGTGGTGGTCAGGGGCGGGGGAGGACCTCGGGTCGGGCCAGGCTCATGAGGGTTTCGGCAATGCCGGGACCACTGCGGCCGAAAACTGCATCGAAGAAGGCGCGCATGTAGTCGCGTTGCAGGTCGATCGACCGGTACGGGTCGATACTGCCCACAGCTCGAGCCGCGGTTTCGCCGGGAAGGAGTCCCGCGGCGACGAGTTGCGGCAGGATGGCCTGCTGGTCGGAGAAAGACATGTGCTCGGTACCTGCTACCTGCAACGGTAGCTTCAAACCCGTATTGTTCGCCCACACCGGCTCCCACCCCGGCTGCCCGAACCACGGGGAATTTCCGCCGGCCGGCATCAGTAGGGGCCGGTCGAGTCCGTCGTCGGCGACTGAACCGAGGACCGGGCCGTCGAGGTCGACCCCCGCCAGGATCCGCGCGTCGTCGTGCATCGCTTGGGCGGTGGTCGACCCGCCGAGGGAATGCCCGAACATGCCGATCTTCGATACGTCGAGCGCATCGGCGAGGCCGGGTGGCAGATCGTGTTCGGATCCGGTCAGCTGGTCCAGCACGAATCGGGCGTCGGCCACGCGGTTCGGAACCAGAACATCGCGCAACACCTCTTGCGGAGAGTCCAGCGGGACCTCACTGCGAATTTCGCGGCCGTCGGGAAAGTGGACCGAGAACGCCTCGTAGGTGTGATCAATAGCCACCACCACGTATCCGTGACTCGCGAGATCCTCGGCTTGGGCGGTGCTCCAGCCGGTGGTGTCGGTCATTCCCGGAGAATTCAACAAGATCGGAAACCGGCCGTGATCGTCCACCGCCGGCGGGTCCAGGTGACTGTGGCTCGGTGCCAGAGTCCAGCTCCCCTCGGGCACACCGAGTCCGGCGAGGTAGCTCTCCTGCGCCTGCCGGCCGCCGGGCGGCATCCACGGCGCCGGGGGCGACTCCTGATCCACAGTTGCGGGATACCAGACCTGAACCATGAGCTCCCGCCGCTGCTCCGGATGCCACGGATCAGCGCGGCTGTAATCGATCAGATGCCAATCGGTGACTCCGACCGAATACGGTCCGGTGGGCGCCGGAAGCGTAAGCGCCACTGCTGTGTTCGGCGCTGCCGGACCGGCGGTCGAGACACCGGACCCGCCGGTGATCAGAGCCAGGACCACAACCGAGACGAGGCCTGCCCATCGGAATTTCATGGGATTCAACGTAACTCCCCAACGCTGCCGCTGTCGGCCGGTACCGACAAGGTCGGCATCCTGCCGACGCAGGGCCGCCGTTCATGGGTGCCTGTTTGTACGGCGGCGGAGTCGAAACTGAAACGTGTTCTAGTATTGTGAGATGGATGTGACCTACAACGGAACCCAGCGGGAAATCGCCACCGATAAGGGGGTATTGCGTTACCACGTGGCAGGCGACGGACCGCCGCTGTTGTTGTTGCACGGTTCCGGTATCGGGGTCAGTGGTTGGCGGAACTACCGCGGGAATTTGGAAGTCTTTGCCCGGCACTTCCGCTGCTACATCCTCGAGTTCCCCGGTTTCGGCATAAGCGACCCCGTCGACGGGCATCCGGTCTTGACAGCGGGATCGTCGGTCATCCGATTCATGAACGCTCTGGGTATCGAATCGGCCGCGGTGATCGGCAACTCGATGGGTGGCGTCGTGGGCATCAATGTGGCTATGAAGCATCCCGAGCGGGTGAACAAGCTCGTCACCATCGGCGGGGTGGGGCCCAACATTTTCAGCCAGAACCCGAGCGAAGGCACACGGTTGCTACAGGAATTCGCCGACGGACCCAGCCGCGACAAGCTGGTGCGCTGGCTCGAATGCATGGTCTACGACCGTGCCCTGATCACCGAGGAGCGGATCGAGGAACGGTGGGAGACGGCCCGCGATCCGGAATCACACAAAACACTGGCGGCCATGTACGGCTCCGGGGCATTCGCAGTGCAGCAGGCAGCGATGGCCGAATCGAGTATGCCGCCGTACTGGTCGATGATGCATAAGGTGACGTGCCCGACCTTGCTGACCTGGGGCCGCGACGATCGCCAGTGCCCGCCGGATATGCCGATGATCCCCATGCGGCTGATCCCCGAGGCCGAACTCCATATCTTCCCGAACTGCGGGCACTGGGTGATGATCGAAGCCAAGCAGGCGTTCGAACGGGTCGCGCTCGAGTTCCTACTCCGATGAGTCGGCACGTGGACGACGATGCCCTTATCCGGTCTTTCCCGTATTCCCATGGGATCGGTTGCGCAGTAGAGCGGAGGAGGCGACCGCGGAGACAAGGATCGCGGCCGCGGCGCCGAACAAGGTGGTAGTGACGGCAGCGGCCGAGGTGTCCGCTGATTTCGAAAGGTAGAGCGTGCCGAGAGTGGCGACTCCGAGTACTTGACCGAAGTTCAAGAGTGTGGTCAGTAGTCCGCTCGCGTCGGCGGCGTCGGCTATCGGAACCCGGGACAGTACAACGGTGAGCAGCGGGCTGTAACCCAGTCCGAAGGCGATCCCAGCGAATACGAGCTCGATTTCCAGAAGTACGGTCACCTGTTCGGTGTGGTGCAGAGTCACTGCCATTGCGGCGTAGCCGAGCGCGGCCCCCGCGAATCCGAGGGGAATCAACCGGGCGTGCAGCCGTTCGGGGAAACGTTGCCAGGTCAGGGCGCCGAGTGCGGTACCCAGACCCATCGGGACGAAGACGGCACCAGCAGGCGCCGGCGCGATATCCAGCACAGTCTGCAGATACAGCGACATTGCGAACAGAAACCCGGCGTAGCTGAGCATCGCGAGCAAGATGGCCAGGCCGCCGGGCACCAGCCCTGGGGCACGAAGTACTCGCGGGGAGACCATCGGGGCCCGGCCGGCACGAGCTGTCCGGTGCTCGATCGCGCCGAACAGAACCAACAGACCGATGCCTCCCAGCAGCATTACCCAACCCCACTGCGGCCACCGGTACTCGTGGCCGCATACCAGCGGTACCACGAGAGCGAAGACGCCGGCGGACACCACGGCCGCCCCCGGTAGATCGAGCGTCCGCTCGCGGTCCCCGGTTTCTCTCGGCATGAAGCGAAATGCCGCGATCAGTAACACCGCACCCAGTGGCACGTTGATCAAGAAGATCGGGCGCCAGCCGGTCCCGAACAGATCGGCTCCGGCGAGTAGGCCGCCGACAATTTGTCCGGCTACGGTCGCACCGGCGATCACCGCAGCGTAGAGACTCAACGCTCGGATGCGAGCCCGGCCGGCGAAGGTCCGCTGGATGACGCTCATCACCTGGGGGATCATCACCGCCGCACTCGCGCCCTGCAGTAGGCGGAAAACGATCAGGATGGTCGTGGAACCGGCGAGCCCGCACCCAAGAGAGGTGACGGTGAATGCCGCCAGGCCGGCTCGGAAAACTCGGCCGTGCCCGAATCGCGCGCCGAGCCGGGCTCCGGTGAGCAACAGGACCGCGTAGGTGACCGTATATCCGGCGACGATCATCTGAAGTCCGGCGCCGGAAGTGTGCAGATCGTGGCGGATGGTCGGTGCGGCAACGTTGACAACAGTGGCGTCGAGTATGGCCATGAACTGGGCGAGCAGCACTACCAGTAGTAAGCCGGAGCCCGGCTCACTCGTGCGCTCGCCCCGGGAGGCGCGCAGGGTATCGATCATCGACCGAACCTATGACCGCGCACAGGTAGGCAGAAGTCACCGCGGATACTGGTATCCGCACCACCCGTCAGGGCGTGTGTCGGGAATGCCACCGCGGCGCGGTGTCATTCGCGCCGGCAGAAGTCGGTGATCTTCTGCGTGTCCTCCTCGGTGACCGGTAGGTAGACCATCATTTGGCTTTCCGGGACCGCCACCACCGATAACGCTGTCGCCCGCATATTGATCTCACCGACCGGAGGACGCTGGAACGAGGTGACTTCGGGGAACGGTTCGGCGACCTGATGGGCGGACCACAGCGCCGCGAACTCGGGGCTGAACTCGCGGAGTTGCTCGATGAAGCCCGACCACTCCGTGTCTCCGGTGTGGCGCGCGTAGTTGGCGCGCACAACTGCGACCATTCTGGGCAGCATGTGCCGGTTGCCCAGCGGTTCACCGGAAACCACGCTCGCACACACCTGCAGTAGCAGATTTCGGCGGTTGCGCGGCGCCTGTGATAGTTCGGGGAATACCGTTGCATAGGTTGTGTTGGAGGCCAGCAAGTCGAACTTGCCGTCGTACACGCACGCCGGGGTCGGCTCCAGAGCATCCAGAACTGTCTGGATATCGGCAGATATACGGCCGTCGGCAGGAACTGCGGGCGCTGGGTGGACCAGCTCGAAAAGGTGTGCGCGCTCTGCTGCGGTCAGTCGCAGTACCTCAGCTACCGAATCCAGTACCTGCGCACTCGCGTTGATCGTCCGTCCCTGTTCGAGCCAGGTGTACCAGGTGACGCTGACCCCGGCCAGTAACGCGACTTCTTCTCGCCGCAGGCCGGGCGTCCGCCGACGGACGCCTGGCGCGATTCCTACGTCCGCCGGGGCAATCCGGCCACGGCGATTGCGGAGGAAAGCCGTCAACTCCGTGCGCCGAGCGACTTCGGCCCTGCCATGGATCATGCCAGCACATTCTGCCGAGACCGGGCGCTCAATGCACCACATCACTGCGGAATCGGGCGGCCGGGCGGTGCCCGTGCCGGTCGGCTGGACCGGCCGGGTTATCGCGAATTCCTGAACAAAGGCAGGTTCGGAGCTGGGCCCGGACTGAATAATTCGAAGTATATGCTTAGTAATTCTAGATATGTACAGGATTGACTCATATATTTGCGAAGCAGTAGCTTATAAATATGGTGGATGAGGGCGAAGGTGGTGGCGAGGTTCTGTTGTTGGCGGAGTCGCTGCGGTGGGCGGTATCGCGTCTGTCCTCCCGACTCCGGGCCGAACAACCGGGGAGTGGTAGACCGTTGACGCGCCTGGCGGCGTCGGTGCTGGCAAACCTTGCGCACAGTGGTCCGCTCACGGCGTCGAAGCTTGCGGGGATCGAAGGGTTGCAGGTTCAGTCGCTGACCCGGGTGTTGAACGAGCTGGACGAGCTGGGACGGATCCGCCGTTCCCGCAGCGCTTCCGATGCTCGGCAACAGGACATCGTCATCACCGAAGCCGGGCGTAATGCGCTGCTCGAACATGTGCGTGACGGCAATGCGTGGCTGGCGGCCGCGCTACGCCACTCGCTCACCGATGCCGAATGCGGTGTTCTCGAGATCGCCGCCGGGCTACTGCGCACGGTCGCCGAGTCGCCGGTCGCCACAGATGACGCGGGGCCGGCGCGGTCGCGTGACGATGGGGCGGCACCGGCGTTGTGATCACCGAACGCGCCGACAGCAGCGTCCCCCGGAGCCGGGTGGCCGATCGGGGCCGTCTGCTATTGGTGCTGGCCGGGCTCAGCGGCGCGGCGCCGTTGGCCACGGATATGTATGTGCCTGCGCTTCCAGAGCTGGCCCGCTCGCTGGGCACCGACACCTCCGGCGCTCAAGTGTCGCTGACCGGCTTTCTGGTAGGGATGATCGTCGGACAGTTGATACTCGGCCCGTTCAGTGACGCGCGGGGCAGGCGTCCTGTCCTCCTGGTGGGGGCGCTTGGATTCGCTGCACTTTCGGTGGTGTGCGCGCTGGCGCCGACCGTGGTGATTCTGGATGTGGCGCGTTTCGGCCAAGGTGTGGCCGGTGGGGCGGGAATCGTGGTGGCCCGTGCGGTGGTCACCGATATGTTCGACGATCACGACATCGCGGGTGTGTACGCGCGGTTGGGGGCGATCACCGCCGCCGCCCCGGTGCTGGCGCCGATGGCGGGCGGTGCGCTGCTGTTGGTGCTGCCTTGGCGTGGCGTGTTTCTCGTGCTCGCAGCTGTCGGGCTGTTGCTGGCGGTGGGTGTCGCGCGATGGATTCCGGAGTCGCTCCCGGCGCATGCCCGGCGGCCGGGCGGCGTCGCGGCCGGACTGCGTTCGATCGGCGTGCTGGTCGCCCACGGAGCCGTGCTACCGCCGGTGTTGGCGCTGTCGTTCGGTGGCGCAGCAGTTTTCGCTTATATCGCCGGTACGACCTTCGTGTTCCAGGAGATCTATCACCTCACCCCGGCGGCGGCGAGCCTGGTCTACGGCGTCAACGCGGTCGGGAACATGCTGGGGAGTCTCGCCTACGGCCGACTCGTCCGACGCCGGTCCCCGGAATTACTGCTGTGCGCGAGCGCCGCCACAGCGTTGACCGGGCCGGTGCTGCTGGTGTCGGTATCGGTTACCGTGGGCAGCCCGATGGTGCTGACGTGGGCGTGCCTGCTGGTGTCGCTCACCGCGTTCGGTGTGTTCTTCCCTGAAGTAGTAACCATCGCTCAACAGCGTGGACGCAGCGCGCCAGGGGCCACCTCGGCACTGCTCGGCGGCGGGCAGTTCTTGTTCGGCGCCGCCGCCTCGCCGGTCGTCGGACTGTTCGGTGCCCGCAGCCCGGCGCCTATGGCCGCGGTGATGGCTGCGGCCATGGCGGCCGCTGTTCTCGCCGCTGCAGTGACCGCCCGCGCGGCAGCACGGTCCTGACTCGAGCCGCCGCGTCGGGAACTTTCAGTTCACCGAAGTTCCGGTGCAGTTTCTCAACTGAGCCCCTGGGCGAAACCGCCGTCGACGACGAGTTCGGTGCCGGTGGTGAAAGTGGCATCGGCCGCCAGGTACAGCGCGGCGGCGGCGACTTCGTCGACAGTTCCCGGCCGGCCCATCGGGGTGGTCGCCTTGCCGTCGCGGATGAACTCCTCTCGCTGTTGTTCGGTGAGCTCGGCGACGCCCATGCTGGGGGTGAGAATGAACCCGGGGGCTACCGCGTTGACCCGGATGTTGCGTGGCAGCAGTTCGGCGGCAAGGACCTTGGCGAAAGCGCGGACGGCTTCTTTGGCAGCCGAATATGCGCTGAGACCGGGGAAGATTCGATCGTTGGACACGGTGGTGAACACGATGCTGCCGTTGTCCCGGATGAGGGGTGTCAGGCGTTGGGTGGTGAAGAAGGCGCCCTTGGCGTTGACATCGAAAACGCGGTCCCAGTGCGCGACGGTGGCGTCGGCGAGTGTCTGGAACTCCGCGATGCCGTGGTTGACGAAAAGATAGTCGATTCCGCCGAGGTGATCTTCGACGAGACGCCCGAGGCTGTCGATATCGGCGGCGTCGGTTGCGTCGGAGCGGATGACGTGCGCGGGAAGCGGCTGCAGGAGCCTTCTTGCCCGCCAACGGTTTCGGGGTTTCATATTCGGTCATGCAGCGACGCTAAACTTACTGCGACCACGGCGGCGGTCCAGCGGCTATCGGGACTACGAGGAAACCGCCGTGGAGTCGGTGCGCCGGATCCGGATCCTGCTGGCTGCCGGACTAGCCACCCGGGTCATCGCCGAAGTACTGCCCTGCATGATCGCCACCGGCAGCTACCTCGCGCCGACCTGCGAGGAGATGGCCGAGGATCTCCGCGCCGAACTGGACCGGATGAACCGTGACATCGACGAACGCCTGGCCGCTCGCGAGATACTCGAATCCATTCTCGCCGCGGAGTCGCGCACCGTTTCGTGATCGCCGACGCAGCGATCGCCGCCGACCCGGCGGGCGATCGCTCCGGGCACGCACGATCGGCGATCGGTGGGGTCACCGATCGCCGATCGTGCTTATGGGTTTGTCATCGTGCGAAAGAGTTGCGCAGGTCGCTGACGGTGGCGCGGCGCTCGTAGGTGATCCAGGCGAAGATCGCGGCGAGGACCAGGGGGAAGATCGCCATCGCGGGCTTGTCGGCGATGAAGGCCTGTGTTCCGGCGGCGAGCACGGTGAGGACGGTCAGACCCGCGGCGGCGAGGGCGGACAGGCGCGGCACCATCAGGCCGATGCCGCCCGCGACCTCGACGATCCCGATGAAGATGAGCAGCGCGAAGGGGATGGTCAGATTCTCGGGGGCGTTGTCCACCAGGGCGTTCGGCATCACGAGCTTCGGTCCGCCGGAGGCGATGATGAAGAACAGGCCGAGCAGGATCTGCAGGGTCCACAGGATGCGGTTGCGGATCGTGCCGGGGCGGTCGGTGGCAACGGTGGCGGTGGGGTTCGCGGTGGTCATTGCTGGTCCTTTTGGTCGGTCGCGCCGGGTCGGTAGCGCGTTCAACCGATAGGACGGGGTATCGCCGGTGGAGTAATCGCTGTCCGCGAAGTTTTCTCACCGAACCCGCTTCGCGCGCAGGCGGGCTACGTCGAGGCGTCCGGCGGGTGGAGCTGTCGGAGGATTTCGCCGGCATGGGTCCACAGCAATGCGGCGCCGCTGTCGGGTAGGTAGTGCCTGGTGGCGTTCGGGATCCGGGCGGCGAGTGTGGCGCCGTGGTCAACCGGCGCCCATCTCGCAGTCCTGTTATCCCTACCCGCGCGGGACCTTCCCCGAGTGCCACGTCCATGGAGGTCATGATGGCCATGCGCCGGTGGTCGTTACAAACGGTTTCGCGGCTGCCGGCGGGCATCGTTTCCCGCAGGGGGCGATAAGTCGTTGGCTGAGCCAACGAAATGCTATGTTGGTGTAGCCAATGTTGGTTGCATCAATGAAATGGTGCCGAGTCCACTGGAGTGAGACCCGTGATCGAACCGTTCCGCATCGAAATCCCCCAAGCCGATCTCGACGATCTGGCAGACCGGCTCGCCCGCACCCGGTGGCCCAACGAAGTCGCCGGCGCCGGATGGGATTACGGCTTCCCGCTGACGCGGCTGAAAGAACTCGCCGAGTACTGGCGCACCGGCTACGACTGGCGTGCGCACGAAGCCGAGCTCAACGAACTGCCGCATTTCACCACCGAGATCGACGGGCAGAACATTCATTTCGTCCATATCCGCTCCGCGAAACCGGAGGCGCTCGCGCTGATCCTCACGCACGGGTGGCCGGGGTCGTTCCTGGAATTCCTCGACGTGATCGAACCGCTGTCCCGCGACTTCCACCTGGTGATCCCGTCGATTCCGGGGTACGGCTTCTCCGGGCCGACGCAGGAGCGCGGCTGGGATATCGGCCGGGTCGCCCGCGCCTGGGCCGAGCTGATGCGCCGGCTCGGGTACGAGCGATACGGGGCGCAGGGCGGCGATTTCGGGTCGGGTATCTCGACGGCGCTCGGGGCGGTGGCGCCCGGGAATGTGGTCGGTGTGCACGTCAACTACCTGCCGACCCGGCCCGACCCGGAGGCCGGTCTCGAACTGTCCGAATCCGACGAGGCCCGGCTCGGCAAGGTCCGGCAGTTGATGGCGAATCGGCCGCCGTATCAGGCGCTTCAGGCCCTCACTCCGCAGACAATCGGCTACGCATTGACGGATTCGCCGGTCGGTCAGCTCGCCTGGATCGCGGAACGTTTCGCCCACTGGACCGACCCCCGGACGCCGATCGGCGACGATCGGATGCTCACCGATATCTCGCTGTACTGGCTGACCGGCACCGCGGCATCCTCGGCGCGGCTGCACCGGGAGTCGTCGCGCGGGTCCGCGCCGTGCCCGGTCCCGCTGGGTGTGGCGGTTTTCGCGTACGACATCACGCAATCGGTGCGGCCGCTGGCGGAGCGGATATACGACATCCGGCACTGGTCGGAATTCGATCGCGGCGGTCACTTCGCGGCGATGGAGGTGCCGGAGCTGCTTGCCGCCGATATCCGGGACTTCTTCCTGACGCTCGCCGGCGAGGACGCATGAGCCGGTTTCTCCTCGGGTGTCAGGCGTGCGGGATGTGGAATTCCCATTCCGTTCCCTCGCCGACGATATCCGCGGTGAGTAGTTCGGCGGTACCGCCGAGGGCGGCGATACGACCGGTTATCGAGCGCGACACCCCCATCCGGCCCTCGCTTTCCGCTTCGGCGAGGCGGCCGGGTGGGATACCGATACCGTCGTCGCGGACGCTGACGACCAGTTCGGTACCTGTGTCCTCCAGGAGGACATAGGCGCGTGCGTCGGTTCCGGCGTGTCGCTCGACGTTGGTCAGGGCGGCGGCGACCGCGGCGGTGATTTCCTGGGCCGTCCAGCGGCCGACGCGTACCGGTTCGCCCGGAGTGGAGACCACCACCCTGGGGGTGGCGTGCGCGGTCAGTTGGGGACGTAGGTCGACGGCGGTATCGCCGTTATCCGGCTGCGCGGCCTGTTCGGAGACGAGCCGCCGCAACGCGACCTCCTGTTCGGCGGCCCGGTCCGCCAGTTCCAGCGCCGGGCCACCTATTTCACTGCCGCGCCGGCTGATATAGGACAGGATCTGCAGGACGCCGTCGTGCACCTGGCGGGCCAGTCGTTCCCGCTCCTCGGCGGCGGCGGTGAGCCGTACCGCGCGCTGTAACTGTTCCTGGGCGCGGCGGGCGGTATTGGCGGCCAGACCCAGCGCCAGCCCCACCGACACCAGAACGGGCGCCGTCGCATCGGCCCACACATCCTCGCCCCACTGCTGCCGCATGGTGATGATCGTGGCCGCGATGAGCAGACCCGACGCGACCCCGGCGAGCGGGCCGCGCAGAATGGCGGCGGAGATGACCGCGTTCGCCGACCACATGGTGGTGGGCAGCGGCTGGTGTCCGTGATACCAGTCGTAATCGGCGACCAGGGGAGTGGCCGCGATCAGTCCGAGCACCACGAGATGGTCGCCCAGGACCACGAGCGTGCGCGTGCGTGCGGTATCGGAAGTGCGCGAGCTGGTCAGGAGCAGGGCGGACAGACCGGACCAGATCACCATGAGCGCGATGAAGAACCAGCTCAGTAATTGGTTCTCGTAGTACTGCACCGACGCGATCTGCTGTCCCACCGCGTACAGCAGCGTGACCAGCCGGAATGCCTGGACCGCACGCCACAGCGGTGCGGTCGCGGCGTCGGCGGGGTCGGGTGCGTGGTACAGCGACTCCCGCGGGGACCTGGTCGTGGCCATATCCGCACTCTAAGCAGTGATCGTGATCTGCTCCGGCCGAAACTCGTGATCGCCTTCGGGGAGCCCCAGGTACCGCTGTGCCCATGTCCGGGCGAACCAGCCGGGCGCCGCCGCCCGGAACCGCTGCGGCGACCACGACCCGGCCCCGGAGGGGATGGCGCCGACGAGTTCGGTGCCGGTCACTCGCGGCAGGTCGATGCGATTGGTCCGGGCTGCCAGATCCGGGTGTTGCGGCCAGGAACCCACCACCAGGCCGGCGCACGGCACCCCGGCCTGAGCGAGCGCGCGGGTGGTGAGTTCGCTGTGGTTGAGCGTGCCCAGGCCCGGCGCGGTCACCACCAGTACCGGGGCTGCGAGCTCGCGGGCGAGGTCGAGGAGGGTGAACTCGCCGAGGCGTACCAGCAGGCCGCCGGCACCTTCGACCAGTGTCAGGTCGGCGGAATCGAGAGCGGCTATGGCGGAGGCGGTTTCGGTCAGGGTGAGCAGTGCGGCTCCGCACCGGCGGGCGGCGGTATCGGGGGCGAGCGGGTCGGGGTAGCGGGCCGGTTCGAGCGTCCGGGTCACCCCGGAGAGCGCGGTGATCGTGGCGAGGTCGCCGGGTTCGGTGGCCGCGACACCGGTTTGGGCGGGTTTGCAGACCGCGACCGTGCGGCCGGCGGCGTGGGCGGTGGCCGCGAGGGCCGCGGTGGTGACGGTTTTGCCGACCTCGGTGGAGGTGCCGGTGACGAACAGCAAGGTCATGCGGGCACCGCCGCGCTGTTGCGTGCGTGCGCCAGCACCGGGATCAGGACCTCCGCGAGGGTGTCCAGATCGGCGGCGGTCAGATCCGCGCGGGCGGTGAGGCGCAGCCGGGAGGTGCCCTCGGGTACCGACGGTGGGCGGAAACACCCCACTTCCACACCTTGCTCGCGGCAGGTGCGGGCAGCGTCGTGGGCGATCTGCGGGTCGCCGAGGACGATCGGGACGACCGCCGAATCCGGTGCCGCCACCCCGGCGATCCGCGCGATATCGGCGGCACGATCCAGCACCCGGGGTCCCAGCCAGGGGTCGCGACGCAGAATCCGCAGGGCCGCGCGGGCGGCGCCGACGGCGGCGGGGGCCAGCCCGGTATCGAAGATCATGGTGCGGGCGGTGTCGATGAGATGCGCCCGCACCCGCTCATCGCCCAGTACCGCACCGCCCTGGGCGGCGAGGGCCTTGGACAGGGTCACGGTGACGATCACATCGGGTTCCCCCGCCAGCCCGGTCTCCTGGACGAGGCCCCGCCCACCGTCGCCGCGCACACCGAGCCCGTGTGCTTCATCGATGAGCAGCAGAGCGTTGTGGTCGCGGGTCACGCGGTGCAGTTCGGCCAGGGGTGCCAGATCGCCGTCGGCGCTGAACACCGAATCGGTGAGCACCAGGGCGCGCTCCTCGGTGCGGCCGGCCAGCAGCCGGGCAACGGCGGCGGTATCGCGGTGCGGTGCGATCGCGACCCGGGCGCGGGAGAGCCGGCAGGCATCCACGAGGGAGGCGTGGCATCCGGCGTCGGAGACGATCAATGAACCTCGGCCGGCCAGCGCGGTCACGGCGCCGAGGTTGGCGGTGTAACCGGAGGAGAAGACCAGGCCGGCCGGGAATCCGGTGAATTCGGCCAGTTCGGCTTCGAGCAGCTCATGATCGGTGGTGGTTCCGGTGACCAGTCGCGAGCCGGTCGACCCGGCGCCCCAGCGGCGTACCGCCTCGATAGCTCCGGCGCGGACTTCCGGGTGCCGGGTGAGGCCCAGGTAATCGTTGGAGGCGAGGTCCAGTGCCCGTGAGCCCGCCGTGCGGGGGCGCAGGTGCCGTCGTAAACCGGCGGTCACGCGGATCGCCGCGTGGTCGTCGAGCCAGGTCAGTGGGTCCGAGGTCACGCCAGGCACCATACTTGAACACCGTTCAAGATTGCTAGGGGTCCCCTCGCCGTCGCCTGTGGCGGGCTCCGGCGTGCGGGAGCGGTATCGCAGCCGGCCGGGGCGGAGTGACGGCGAGGAGTGTGCCCCGACCGGCGTGCCAGGCGGTGCGTGCGGAAGGGGCCCTGAGGCGGATGGACTGGTTCGGGTCAGCGGATTTCCGCGCCCAGCCGGTGCCGGATGCCGGCGGTGAACAGTTGGAGGCCGAAGTCGAATCGGGCGGTCGGGTCGGGACCCTCGGCGGGCTCGGGGGAGTCGGGGGTGGGCAATGCCCCGGCCGAATCCATCTGCATCCGTGACTGTTCGTCGACGGTGTGGCCGAGCACGTAGTAGAGCAGCGTGTAGGCGGCGAGTTCGGCCTGTTCGCGGGGCATACCCGCGCGGATCGCCGCGCCGGCGATACGTTCCCGGCCCTTGCTCGTGGTGAGCCGGGAGGCGTAGGTGGCCGAGACCAGTTCCGCGCCGTCGCGGTAGGTGAGCAGGCAGTTACGCAACCGGTGCGCCAATTCGGTCATCGCCCCCGGCCAGTCGCTCGCGGCGATGGGCTGTTCCATCGGGGCCAGGATCCGGTCGGCGACGGCGCCGAGCAGTGCCTGTTTGTTGGGGAAATGCCAGTACAGCGCGCCGGGCTGGACGTGGAGCGAACCTCCGAGCCGGCGCATGGTGAGGTCGGCGAGTCCGTACTGGTCGAGGATGGTGAGGGCCCCGTCCACGACATCGTCTCGGTGTAGCTGCACAGTCGGTCCTCCCGGTGGCTTCGATACCGCCCTGACGCTACCCCAGCCTGAACGCTGTTCAATCTTTGCCGCTACCCTGTCCTGAACACTGTTCAAGTCCGGTGTGCAGGCCCGCCGCCGCACACCTCCCGACGAAGGGATCCGCCAGTGACCCAGGCCCCTGTCACCACCGAGATATCCGCCGGCGATGTGCTGACCGTTGCGCGGGAGCAGGTGCTCGAACGCGGTATCGGGCTGTCCCGGGAGCAGACCCTGGACGTGCTGCGCCTCGATGACGACCGGCTCGAGCGGCTACTCGAACTCGCGCACGAGGTCCGGGTGAAATGGTGCGGCCCGGAGGTGGAGGTCGAAGGCATAATCAGCCTCAAAACCGGCGGCTGCCCGGAGGATTGTCATTTCTGCTCGCAATCGGGGCTGTTCGCCTCCCCGGTCCGGGCGGCCTGGCTCGATATCCCGAGCCTGGTCGAAGCAGCCAAACAGACCGCCAAGACCGGGGCCACCGAATTCTGCATCGTCGCCGCCGTACGCGGCCCGGACGAGCGGCTGATGGCGCAGGTGGCCGCGGGGGTGGAGGCCATCCGCAACGAGGTCGACATCCAGGTCGCCTGTTCCCTCGGGATGCTCACCCAGGACCAGGTCGACCGGCTCGCCGCGATGGGCGTGCACCGCTACAACCACAACCTGGAAACTGCCCGCTCCCACTTCCCGAACGTGGTCACCACCCACACCTGGGAGGAACGCTGGGACACCCTGCGCATGGTGCGGGCCGCCGGGATGGAGGTCTGCTGCGGCGGAATCCTCGGCATGGGTGAAACTCTCGAACAGCGTGCCGAATTCGCCGCCGACCTGGCCGCACTCGAACCCGACGAGGTGCCGCTGAACTTCCTCAACCCCCGCCCGGGCACACCGTTCGGCGACCTCGAGGTCCTGCCCGCCGCGGACGCCCTGCGCGCCGTGGCCGCCTTCCGGCTCGCACTGCCCCGGACCATCCTGCGCTTCGCCGGCGGCCGCGAGATCACCCTCGGCGACCTCGGTGCCCGCCAGGGCATCCTGGGCGGAATAAACGCCGTGATCGTCGGTAACTATCTGACCACCCTGGGCCGCCCGGCCGAACAGGACCTCGACCTGCTGGGCGAACTCCAGATGCCGATCAAGGCACTCAACGAGACATTCTGATCGGCGGCGCCAACCGCGGAAGGCAGGGCCGGATGAGTACTGTCGGCGATATGGACGAGCGCTACAACCCGTTCACGGGCACGCGGGTCGTGCCCGGGCACGACGAGCCGGCCTCCCGGGCCGTCGCACTGGGTCTGGAACCGCCACGGTTCTGCGCGCACTGCGGGCGCCGGATGGTCGTGCAGATCGATCCGGACGGCTGGCGGGCCCGCTGCTCGCGGCACGGGGTCCTCGAGTCCGCGTCCACGGAGAGGCGGTAGCGGTGCCCGGGCCACGCGGTGGCGCCGCGCGCAAGGAACACCGTGGCGGCGGGCGCAGGGAGTGGCGTGCTGCCGTGGTGTTGCTGGCTGCGGTGGTGGTGCTGAGTGTGTTCGCGGGCGTGGTGTGGGGTCTGCTGGTACCGGCCGAACTGGTACTGGTGGTCGAACCGGGCCGCGGCGCCACACTGGTGGGGGAGAGCCTGCACAGGTTCGACGCCCTGGCGATCTTCGCGGGCCTGGGCGCGGTGACCGGCGTGCTGTCCGCGGCCGCGGCCTGGCGATGGCGGCGGATGCGCGGCCCCATCCAGCTCATCGGGCTGCTGCTGGGTTCGGTGGCCGGGGCGTGGGTGATGGCGTGGATCGGGGAATCGGTCAACACCTGGGACAACCCGCGGCCCGACGATCCGCCGGTGGGGCAGATCGTATCCTTGCCCGTCGGTCTGGAAAGCCCGCTCGCCCTGCTGGTCCAGCCGCTGACCGCGGCGCTGGTCATCCTGATCCTGGCCGGGCTCAGCACGACCGAGGATCTCGGTAGCGGATTCATGAGTCCCTTCGGGGAATCACGTCCCCAGCCGTATGCGGAGCCGGAGTACCCGGATTACGATCAGGCTTTCTACCCCGGTGAACCATCCGCCCGGGTGCCGGCGAACGGCCCCGCGGAACCCGGGGGCCAGGTGCCGGCGGGCAGTGAAACCGCGCTGTCGCCGCAGGAGCCGCCGACCGGACCGTCGCTGTCGAAGTAACGCGCGGCCGATCCGGAAACTGGCAGCGGCAACGGTTTTCGCCCACCCCGCCCCGTCCCGCGTAGCGGGATCGCGCGCTGCCCGCCGCGCGACCCCGGCCGCCCCGCCGTAGGCTGACTGCGTTCGGGAGGACGACAGGGAGAAGACGTCGTGGGGTTCACCAGTTCACTCGTGGTCGAGGAAATCGACGGGAAGTTCTGGAAGGTCCGGGAGCCGCTGACCTATCAGGGGGCGGCCGAAGAATTCGAGGTACCGGCGGGTTTCCGTACCGATTTCGCCTCGGTGCCGCGGCCGCTGGTCTGGCTGATCCCGCGGTACGGGGTGTACACGCGGGCGGCGATCCTGCACGACTACCTGTGCCGCACGGAGCGGGTCGGGGCGGCCGACGCCGACGGCATCTTCCGGCGCACGCTGCGGGAATGCGATGTCTCCCGGCCACGGCGCTGGATGATGTGGGCCGCAGTGCGTGTGGGTAGCCGGCTGAAGGGGATCTCACCGACCGTGTTCGCGGTGTTCCTGGTGATCGCCGTGCTGTCGATCGTTTTCGTAGCGATACCGACCGTTGTGGTCGCGGTGTTCCTGGTGCTGTTCTGGTTCATCGAACTGCTCGCCTGGCCGGTGGATCGGCTCGCGCCACCGGAGCGGCGTACCCGGGTCCCGCGGCCACAGATGCGTACCTGACGTGGAGCAGGCAGCCGGGGCCGCGCCCTGAGCGGCCGCGCGCGTTCCGGGGTCAGCCGCGGGGCCGTAGCGCCGCGAACTCGTCGGTGACCCGCAGGTCCGAATCGGTGAAACGGTACACCGACGCCGGCCGGCCACCGGCTCGGCCCGGTGTGGCGGTATCGCCGGTGGGTGTGATCACCTTGCGGCGCGTCAGAACACGCTGCAGATTCGTGGTGTCCACGTCATAACCCAGTGCAGCGCAATAGATCTCACGCAATGTCGACATCGTGAACCGGTCCGGCGCCAAGGCGAAGGAGATATTGGTGTAGGACAGTTTCGCGGCCAGGCGGGTGCGGGCGTGCTGTACCACGGTCCCGTGGTCGAAAGACATCTCCGGGAGCGCGGACACCGGATGCCAGCGAGTGTCGGAGGGGAGCTGCGGGTCGGCAGTGAGCGGGACCAGCCCGAGGTAGGCCGAGGCGATCCGGCGCGGGCCGGGCACCCGGTCCGGGGCACTGAACACCGACAGCTGCTCGAGGTGGTCCACCTCCCGCACATCGACCTTCTCGGCCAGCTGGCGGCGGGCCGAGGTGTCGAGATCCTCGTCGTTGCGCAACCGGCCGCCCGGTAGCGACCAGGTGCCCTGCTGCGGGTCGAGTGCGCGCTGCCACAGCAGGACGGCGAGTTCGCTGCGCTGTCCGGGCCGATGGCGGTCGAACATCCCATTGTGACCGCTCTCACCTGCGGCGATATTGGCGGGGAAGCGGCGAACCTGGAACACCGCGGTGAGCGATTCATGGATGGTGCTAAACTGGTCCACGTTTTCGATCATAAGTCGAAAACCTGGTTGAGTGCGAATCGGCAGGGTTGCCGAGCGCGCGAAGGAAGGAGCGACCATGGCGACGATGGGAGCAGAATTGGCCCCGGCGCCGGGTACCGCACTGCGGGAGCGGATCGTCGACGGGCCCACGGGCTACACCGGGGTGGAGGCGACACCGGAATGGGCAGCCGAGGTGAAACGCCTCGCGCGGCAGCGCAACGCGACCATTCTCGCGCACAACTACCAGCTCCCGGAGATCCAGGACGTGGCCGATCACGTCGGTGACTCCCTGGCGCTGTCCCGGATCGCGGCCGAAGCCCCCGAGGGCACGATCGTGTTCTGCGGTGTGCATTTCATGGCCGAAACCGCCAAAATCCTGAGTCCGGAGAAAACCGTGCTGATCCCCGATCAGCGGGCGGGTTGCTCGCTGGCCGATTCGATCACCGCCGAGGATCTGCGCGACTGGAAAGCCGAGCACCCCGATGCGGTGGTGGTGTCCTACGTCAACACCACCGCGGCCGTGAAGGGCCTGACCGATATCTGCTGCACGTCCTCCAACGCCGTGGACGTCGTAGCCTCCATCGACCCGGACCGCGAAGTGCTGTTCCTGCCCGACCAGTTCCTGGGCGCGCACGTCAAACGCGAAACCGGCCGCGAGAACATGCACATCTGGATGGGCGAATGCCACGTCCACGCCGGAATCAACGGTGACGAACTCAACGACCAGGCGCGCGCCCACCCGGACGCCGAACTGTTCGTGCACCCCGAATGCGGCTGCGCCACCTCGGCGCTCTATCTGGCCGGAGAGGGCGAATTCCCGGCCGACCGGGTACACATCCTGTCCACCGGCGGCATGATCGACGCGGCCCGCGCCGCCACGTCGAACCAGGTACTCGTGGCGACCGAGGTCGGCATGCTGCACCAGCTCCGCAAGGCCGCTCCCGGTATCGATTTCCAGGCCGTGAACGACCGCGCCGCCTGCAAATACATGAAGATGATCACCCCGGCCGCGCTGCTGCGCTGCCTGGAGGAGAACCGCGACGAGGTGCACGTCGACCCGGAAACCGCTGCCAAGGCACGCAATTCGGTCCAGCGCATGATCGAGATCGGGAACCCCGGCGGCGGGGAATGACGCGAGGTCCGGGACGAGCCGTATCCCGGTGCGTGGCACGAGTGTGTCGGGCCGCGGAGCGGGGAGAACCGCCGATACGTGAGCTGGTCCGGTTACCGGCTGTGCCGGCGTCCCGTCGGTGACTGCTCCGCTGTGGAGGACACGATGACTGGTGAACGAGGGACCCCGGCGTGGGACGAGCGCGCGGACCTGGTGGTGATCGGCGGCGGCGTCGCCGGGCTCACCGCCGCGCGCGCCGCCTCGCGCCGCGGCCTGCGCGTGCTGATTCTGAGTAAAGGCGGCCCCAGTGATACCGCCACCCAATACGCGCAGGGCGGTATCGCGGTAGTCGCGCCGCAGGGCGATTCGGTGGACTCCCATGTCGCCGACACCCTGGCCGCCGGCGGCGGACTGTGCGACCCCGCCGCGGTGCGATCCATCGTCGAGGCCGGACCCGACGCGGTCGCCGCCCTGACCGATCTCGGCGCGGTATTCGACCTCGGGCGCGACGGCCAGATCTCGCGGACGCGCGAGGGCGGGCACAGTACGCGTCGCATCATCCATGCGGGTGGCGACGCCACGGGCGCGGAAGTGCAGCGGGCGCTGTCGGAGGCGGGCCTGCCCGTGCTCTTCGGGACAGCCGTACTCGACGTGGTCACGGACGAGTCCGGTGTCCAAGGGGTCGTCGCGGTCTCCGGCCGAGGTACCGGAGTCGTGCACGCTCCGGCGGTACTGCTCGCCACCGGTGGTCTCGGACAGTTGTACGCGCTGAGCACCAACCCCGCCGGAGCCACCGCGGACGGGGTGGCGCTGGCTTTGTGGGCGGGCGCGGCGGTGGCGGATCTCGAATTCCTGCAGTTCCACCCCACCGTGCTGTACACGCCCGGTGGGATCGGCCGGCAGCCGCTGATCAGCGAGGCGGTGCGCGGTGAGGGCGCGGTGCTGATCGATTCCCGCGGAGAATCGGTAACCGCCGGGGTCCATCCGCGCGGCGATCTGGCGCCGCGGGACGTGGTGTCGCGGGCAATCGCCGCCAGGCTGCGGGAGTTGGGCGAGGACCACGTCTACCTCGACGCCCGCGGGATCCCCGATTTCACCGCCCGGTTCCCCACGATCACCACCTCCTGCCGGGTCGCCGGGATCGACCCCCGTCGCGACCTCATCCCGGTGGCACCCGCCGCGCACTACCAGTGCGGGGGAGTGGTCACCGACCTGCACGGCCGCACCGGTGTGCCCGGGTTGTACGCAGCAGGTGAGGTCGCCCGCACGGGGTTGCACGGCGCGAACCGGCTCGCCTCCAACAGCCTGCTCGAAGGTTTGGTGATGGGCGAACGGGCGGGCCTGGCGGCGCTCGAGCGGCTGGGCGAACCGGCACAGGTATCCGGCCGGTCGGTGCCGGAACGTCCCGCGCTGCCGCGGGCGCTGGTCCAGCGAACGATGACCGAACACGCGTCGGTGGTGCGCGAGGGGCGCGGCCTGGCCCGGGCCACGGCCATCCTCGAAACCGCTGCCGGCCAGGGTGCTCGGTTCCCGGCCGAAAGTGCCGAGCCGCACTCTCGGGCCACCGTGCCGATGTCCGCGGAAACCTTGCCGACCCCGGCATCCGGTCGCCTGCCGGCCGGTCCGGCAGAGTTGATCGCGCGCTTCGAAGATTCCGCTCTGACCGTCACAGCCCGCGCCGTACTGCTGGCGGCCGCGGCGCGCACCGAGAGTCGCGGCTGCCATACCCGCGCCGAACACTCCTTACCGCAGGAGGATTCGGCCGAGCCCATGGTGATACGCCTGGACGGTTCGGGCGCCCCGCACCTCGCCACAGATGCCATGGGGTCGCCGGTTGTGCATGGACTGGGCATGCCCTCGCACCCCGGTGGTCGTGCCGCCGCACAGATCGAGGTCGCCGAGGCCCCTCGCCGCCTGATGCCCGAGGACCCGGGGTCGCGGTTCCGCAGTGCCGGCGAAATGGGTTCGGCCGCCGGTGCCACGAATATCCAAGGCCCGCCCGATGCATCGACCGGCGACGGGATTCCCGCGCGTGCCACTGCGGGTACAGGCCCATCGGACGCATCATCGTGATCGGCACGGACGGAATCGGGGACCGCACCTGTTGCGCACGGGCCCAGAGCGCGCCCGTCATCCGGTATTGCGCGGCGCACGCGGAGAAGGAAAAGAGGAGTACACAATGACTTTGGACCCCGGGCTGGACCCCGACGCGATCCGCGGCCTCATCCGCACCGCGCTCGACGAGGACCTGCGCTACGGCCCCGATATCACCACTGTCGCCACCGTTCCCGCGGAAGCCGTGGTGAAGGCCGCGGTCGTGGCGCGCCGGCCTGGCACGGTCGCCGGTATCGATATCGGCCTGCTCGTCCTCGACGAGGTGATCGGCGCCGATGGTTACGAAATCACCGAACGCGTGCCCGACGGCACCCGCATTGCGCCCGGCGATTCCGTACTCGGCATCGTCGCCCCGACCCGCGGCCTGCTCACCGCCGAACGCACCATGCTCAACCTGCTCTGCCACCTGTCCGGTATCGCCACCGCAACCGCCGCCTGGGTGGACGCCGTAGCCGGGACGAACTGCCGTATCCGCGACAGCCGTAAAACCCTGCCCGGCCTGCGTGCCCTGCAGAAATACGCGGTCCGCGCCGGCGGCGGCGTCAATCACCGCATGGGCCTGGGCGACGCGGCGCTGATCAAGGACAACCATGTCGTCGCCGCCGGATCGGTGGTGAACGCCCTGCACGCCGTCCGCACCGCCGCCCCCGATATCGACTGCGAAGTGGAGGTCGACAACCTCGACCAACTCGACGCGGTCCTCGCCGAGAACGTCCAGCTGGTCCTGCTGGACAACTTCCCCCTCTGGCAGACCCAGGCCGCCGTCCAGCGCCGCAACGCCGCCGCCCCCGACACGAAACTCGAATCCTCCGGCGGACTCACCCTGGACATGGCCGCGGACTACGCCCGCACCGGCGTCGACTACCTCGCCGTCGGCGCCCTGACCCACTCCGTCCGGGTACTCGACCTGGGCCTCGATATGTAGCGCGATCCCCCCACGAACGGGCCGCCGGCCTGGGCGCCGCGTGGCTCAGGCGACTACCGCGAGCAGCGTGGTGGCGGCCGCGGTGAGTTCGGGATCGCCGGTCGCCTCCGCGCGCCGGCGAGCCTCCTCGACGGTGATTCCGCGGCTGCCCAGACGCCACACCGTATCGGCGCCCATCCGCACCGCGGCCGCGGGATCCGGGGCGACTCGGTCTCGAAGACCCCATCCCGTACCGTCGCTGACGGCCACCCAGCGCCCACCGGACGGCCCGGTGACCTCGAAGCTCACCTCCGTACCCGCCGGGCGGACGAGCCCGCTCAACGCCACCGGCAGCGCGTGCAGAAATGTCACCACCACAGGCCTGAGTAGCTCCCGTTCGTCGGCTCCCGGCCGCCCCACCGCGTCCCGGATCTGCTGCTGGTGCACCCAGAACTCGGTGTACTCGCGGGCACAATCGAGCCAGGCCGGGCTCGTGCCCGCCCCCGCCCAGGACACATCCAGGTATGCGGGCCCGGCGGGATCGGTCCGTTCCCACAACTCGTCCAGCTGAGGACCCAGATGCGTCAGTAGGTCCACCATGGTGGCCGGGCTGCACTGGCGCATCCCCGCCACGAATTCACCGTTTATCCGCGCCAGATAGGCAGGCAGTGCTTCGCCCGAGGCGAAGGGAACACCGCTGTACCCGTCCCGGCTGCCCGACAACCGGCGCAGATAGTCGTCGAGAAGATGCGCCACCACATCCCGCACCGCCCACCCCGGACAAACGGTGTCCGCGGACCACTCCGCCTCTTCCAGCGACCCGAGCAGGTCCAGCAGTGCGCGACGTTCCCGCACGAACAACGGCCGAGCATCGAATACCAGCATGCCTCCCAGTCAAACGGCGCCCGCGCCCCCGCGCCACCCATTTCCGCCCGCGGCGCGGCGCGGTCACAGATCTACTGGAATAGGCGCGTACTCAGCCGCCGCCTGTTCGTGGCGGCCAAGTGATCGAAAATCTCCCGAAGAAGGGCACGGGGATCGCCCGCAAACCTGTCCGTGGGGCTTTGCGGGACAGGCTTGCAGGCGCGACAACGAGGGCTCAGCGTTTGAGCGTGAAGGTGAAGTCGCTGGAAAGCCTGCTGCTCAGCCGGACGGCCGAAACCAGGCTTCCCTCCGTGAGGAGATTCTCGACCTCGGCATGGGAAAGACCGAAACCTTCGGCGATCAGTCGCGTCGGCCGGACAGGGATCCGGGCCGCAAACCGGACCGAGACATCGATTACCTCGCAGTCCGTGTGGTCCGATCCGCCGGTGTCGAGGCACCAGGCGTTGTCCCAGTCGAGGGCGATGCGATTACGGCGCTGCACTACCGGGTCCTGGAGCAGCTTCGCTGTCAGGCCGGGGTCGTTGCCATACAGCCGGTCCAGCAGCTCAGGTCGTATGGAACGCACATTCACCCGCTCCAGGACAGTGAGCTTCGTCGTTTCTCCGCACGCGGTGCACAACGCGAGGAGCCATGCGTCGATGAGCTTGTGGTGTGCGTTGACGCGGAATTTTCCGTTTGTCCGGAAATGCTCGGACGCGCAGACGTGGCATCGGCGGTGAACGAGGGGCAGGCAGGTGGGCACGACCACCCAGGTTTTGAGCATAGAAGTACACCCGTTTCAGTGAGAGGTTCGCAGCAAGAAGGAGCGCGACGCACATGCGCGGCGCGCGGCGATTCAGCGCTGGGGAGGTCTCACTGGATGTACAGCGGAATGTCCTTGGTTAGACGACTGGGTTCGGCAGCATCGTAATGACGCGCAGTGGCGCAGTTCTACTGGTTTTCGAGCGCCTTCCCGCCGGATCGCCCATCCGATCGAGGTGGCCGAGGCAACGAGGACGGAGGGCATCGGAGTTCTCCATCACGTGCCTTCCTCGGCGATACCGCCAACGACCGGGCCGTCCGAAGTGATGATCTCCGCGGCAGCGACGACGGCCTGCCACTGCTGGTCGTTCGCCAGCCGGGTGGTGAGATGCGGGACCACCAGCACTTCGGCGTCGTGCTCGATGATGTGCTGGAGGGCGATCAGTGCGGCGAGTTTCGCCGATCGGGTATCGGTGAACACTGTGAAGACCACGTCGAGTTTGTATTGGCGTGCCAGTTGCTGGATTTCGCGTACCGCGGTGTCGGGTGGGCACTGCACCACAGTGCGCCGCAGCTCTCTCACGGTCGCGCCTGCTCTGTGTATCGGGAGGCCAGGTCGTAGCGTGGGCAACGGTGGCGAGCGTGTGCGGCCATCACCTGGTGTGCGTGCGCGTATCCGCGCAGCGGCTCTTCGGATCTGCAGCAGGCAGGGTAGTCGAGTGCCCGGAGCCCGGCGGCAATTCGTTCCATGAGGGCCCGGTTGCGGTTGTGCCAGATCTGGAGTGTGGTCGCCATCGCCTGATTGCCCGGGGTTCGGGTCGGCAGTGGGGGAGTCTCTGTCATGGGGAGACCTCGTTGTGTAGTGGATGTCAGTTCACGGCATCGAAGGTTCTCGGGGCTGACCCTTTCGCGGTCCGGCCCGGCGACTTGTCTTCTTGGCCGACATCTCGCTGTACGGCCGGACCTGAAATCCCGGAACCTGAAGAGATCGTGGCCGGAAAGACTGCCCCGGATCTATACCGGATGCGTCCCGTTCGATCCCGGTTCTTCCCGAATCGTGGTTATGGCGCGATGTTTCCGGTGGACATACCCTGAGCAGCAGGCCGATGAGAAAGGCGACGGCGATGGAAGGACTACCGCGGACACGACTGGAGCAGGTCATCAAGAGCCGTGGTCTCAGCACGTCCGGAGTGGTTCGGGAATTCAATCACCGTGCAACCGCGCTGGGTATCGATGCGACTGTGAGCCCGTCAACGCTGCACAGATGGGTATCCGGTGCCGAGCGTCCACGCGTTGGATCGCAGAAGGTGCTCGAGGATTGGTTTTCCGAGCCCGCGGGAGTACTTCTGGGGTGCCCGCATTCTGTTCCGGCCAAGGCGATTTGCAGTGTGGAGGATTTGGTTATGACATCTGGACACGAGTCGGCAGAGCATGCGTTTGCGGCCGCAGCCGCCGCGATCGATCCAGTGGCGGTCGAGAATTTGCAGGCTCAGGTCGAGCGACAAGCGCGCCGATTCAATACAACGCCAACTTTCACCGTGATGCGGGACCTGGTTGTCCTCCGTGACCGCGTGTACGACCAACTCGATCGCACGGACAAGCCCAGGCAGAAGGCCGAGCTATTTCTGGCTGCGGGGCAAATCTGTGGCTTGATCTCGGTGGCCAGCCTCGACCTGGGCTACGCCGACGCAGCGGAACAGCAGGCGCGCGCGGCGCTGACCTATGGCCAACTCATAGAACACCAGTCGCTACAGGGCTGGGCTCGGGCATTGCTCGCTACCGTCGCGTATTGGTCGGGACGGCCACACAAAGCGGTCGACAGCGCCGAGGGCGGGCTGGCCGTGACCACGGCGGCGACAGTCCGTGCGCAGCTCCACAGCCTGACCGCCCGAGCGCTCGGCCAGATCGGCGCCCGGGAAGAAGTCGCCCAGCAGTTGCATGCCGCAGAGAACGAACTCGACCGCGCCGGCGCGGACCCGCTGTTCGACGGGATAGGCGGTGAAATGAGGTTCGACTTGTTGCGTTATTCCGTGTGTGCCGCCGCCGCCTATATATCCCTGGGTGACGGCGCGGCCGCGGAGACCGCCAGCGACAATGCGCTCGCACAGTTCAGCACCGGCGAGTCGACACGGCTCGCAGTCCTGGCTGCGCAGACCGACCTGGCGACCGCTCGAACGCTGCGCGGTGATCTCGCCGGTGCCCAGCAGGCCCTCGGGCCGTTGCTGGAGATCGACACTGAGCGCCGCACCGAACGGTTGACCCAGCGCGCAGTCGCCCTCGGACGCTTGCTCGGAGTCAACCGGTTTCACGGCGCAGCCGAAGCTCGCACACTGGGCCTGACCCTCGAAGACTTCACCCGCGCGAGTTTGCCGCGCACTATCCCTGCTGCCCTCCCGTAGCTGCGCGGAGGTCATCCCAACGAGCGAGCAAGCTCCGCTCAACTTCTGCGGAAATCCCGTTTCCCGCAGAAGCCATGGCAGTATCCGCTCCACCGCTGGCCAACCAGTCCCAGGTCTCAGCAACAGTGTCGACAAGCGGTTGCGTTGTAAACCCTGATTGCCGAGCCCGACCGGCATCGACCTGCCACACACCCCGCTCGATGCGCCATAGCGGCAGGCTCGTCCAGGGCGTAAGGCATTGACCTGCAAGCCATTCCTCGTCAGTGACCCACGACAACTCTGCGTGTGCACCGGTCGCATCACGGCAGGCGTACAGCAGATCGGCCATGGTGGCCCTATTGGGCGGCCCGGCAAGATTGAAAATTCCGCTGCCCCCTTGCGCACATCGGATCGCGAATTCCGCAACATCATGGACATCGACCGGCGTGATCTCCCGGTCGGGGTGTCCCGGAGCCAGGACACGGCCGCCATGAGCGATGCGATGCAGCCACCAAGGCAGTCGGCCGAGGTAGTCGTGCGGTCCGAGGATCGCTCCGGGCCGCAATACCACCGTGCGGTCGGCTCCGAAGATTTCCCGCACAGCCGCTTCGCAGCCTGATTTCAGCGCCCCGTATCCGGCCTGACCAGCAGGCGTGTCGGATGGGCACAGGAATGTGGGCGAGGTCTCGGTGGTCGGGGCAGCCGGCCAATCTCGGTACACCGCTACCGTGGAGACCACGATGTATCTGGCCGCCACCGGTTCCAGGGCGGCGGCCAGTTTCTGGGTTCGGTCGGGGGCATAGGCGGAGGTGTCTACCACCGCGTCCCATTGCCCCGATCCCGCCAGCCGGGCAATATCTACGGCATTGTTCCTGTCACCACGGATCAGCGCCGTTTGCTGCTGTCCGGTTTCCGAGGTGCCTCGCCGAAAACAGGTGACCTCGATACCCATGGCTGTCGCGCGACTCACCACAGCGCGGCCGAGGAACCGCGTCCCACCGAGAACAAGCAACTTCACGAGGACCAATTCTGCACGCCTTCCAGTCCATCGACCAGCAGAGTGCCGCCCGGCGATGCGCGGTCGCCGACTGAGCGCTCCACGCTTACTCTCATGCTGGAACCCGCCGCTCACGCGTCGGTCCCGGCCATGGAATGGAGCGGCAAACATGGTCAAAACCCAAGAGCTTTCCGTCAGTACCCGAAGCCTGGAGGCGAGATGAATGCATGATCGGTAGCGGTCGATCCGAAAGTTCATCGCGGATGAGCGGGCGGTCCACGGTTCCCGAACTGGCCGAGCGCCTCGCTGGACTGGTTCGCGGGATGATGATCGAAGTTCGGCCGCGGCTACTGGACGCAGCCTTGTCCGGCCGACGCTCGGAGAACGAGAATTCGCGGCACCACGATAATTTCCTGTCCGACTACGACCTGTGGATGCACCGGCGGTACAAGGACCTCCTGGCCGGGTGCCTACCGTCGTTCATCTATGCGTCCGAGGAAGCTGATCCTGAGATCGTCGGCGACGAGGCAGACCCCGACCTCTGTGTGCTCGTCGATCCTCTCGATACCAGCGAACTCGCTGTGCGCGCATTGCACGGCTACACACACGTTCTCGTTTACTCCCGTGCGCTGGCCCGGCCGATCGTTGCGGTTGTCGGCGATATCTTCCATCACGTTCAGGTATACGTTGCCGCCAGGGATGCAGCCGGCGACGATATCGCCTTCCTGGTCACCGTCGACGGTATCGAACATCGCCTGGACCAGCCTTCTGGTGCCTGCCTGTCCGAAGCTTTGGTCACAAACTATTCGATGCGGCCGCAACAGCGATTCCGGCCACTCGCTCGGCAACACGACTTCATCGACGCGTTGAGCGCGGAATCCGGGGAGGGCAAGGCCAAGGGGCGCATCGGTGTCGATTTCGGGTCCATCGGCCTGTGCCATGTCGCAGCCGGGTTCACCGACGCAATGCTCGAGTTCGCGAAAGGGTTCGCTGTCTGGGATCTGTCGCCGGGGCACTACATCCTGCATGCGGCGGGCGGCACGGTCACGGACCTGCGCGGTAGGCCGCTACCCCTGGACTACGACCTCGGCTCGATGGCGACGATCAACCGCGCAATGGGCAGGCGCCAGACGTTCATTGCGGCTGGGAATTCGGCGCTTGCCGGAGAAATCAGCCGGTCGCTGAGCGTATGAGTGTTGCGGGTACGGCCGACCCCAGCGGCGCGCGGCCGATCAGACTCCGGAGGGGAGGTAGTCGTGGCCACCGACATAGGTGGTGTGCCCGCAGGGCACCGCGGTGTCTATCGATCCGGCTACTGCTTCGGCGAATTGGTCGAGGGTGGGTAGCGGCCCGCTGGTGCGGCGGGTGGCGACGGCTTCGGGGTCCCGGCGCTCCAGCAGCCGGACGACGATCGTCCCGTCGATCATGTCACCGGAGACGACGACGAATCCGATCCGGCGTGCGGTGAAATCCGGGATGAGCGCTCGTAGTGCGTGCTCACCGGCGCGTTTGCTCGCGGCCACCGGTTCATACCCCTGCGGCAGCGGGCCGCCTCGGTCGTGGAAGTGCGCTTGATGGCTGGTGACGAAGACGATTCGCCCGCCGGCGGGCATGAGCGGCAGAGCGAGTGTGGCCAGCCGCACCTGCGCGTCACGATTGAGCCGCAAGGCGTAGCCGGGGTCGGCGTCGCGTTCCAGCCCGCCGGAGGCGTTGAGGACGAGGACGTCCAGCCGGCCGAAGTCGCGGCGGATCTCGCCGAGCATGGCGGTTACCGCCGCAGCATCGGCTAGATCGGCGCCGATCGCGGAGGCGTTGCCTCCGGCCGCGACGATCCCGTCGACCACGACCTGCGCTCGTTTCACCTTCTCCCGGTAATTGACCACGACATGGGTGTCCGGGGCAGCGAGACGTTGCGCCGTGGCGGCGCCGACTCCGCGGGACGCGCCGGTGATCAGCACCACCCGCCGGCTCGTATCCGAGCGGCCCATCGAGACTCCTCCCACTCCGGTGCTTCTAATTCAGAACCAACTATGGTGCTTCGAAATGAGAAGTGCAACTGCTGGGATCTTGCAGTGAGCGCCGACGTCGACCCGGCGCACGGCCCGATCCTCGCCGCCATCGAGCTACTGGGGCAGCGATGGATACTGCGGGTTCTCTGGGAACTGGAACCGGGGCCACTCGGCTTTCTGGAGCTGCGCCGACGGATGGGCAATTGCTCCTCGAGCATGCTGTCGAATCGACTGCAGCAATTACAGGCGGCGGGGCTGATCGAGAAGCACGGGTCCACCGGCTCCTACGAATTGACGGCGGCAGGGATCGGCCTCAGTGAGGCGTTGCAGTCTCTCTGGGACTGGTCCGAGTCCTGGGCCGGTGGTGAGTCGGGCGGCGTGTGGACGCGCGGCGACCGGAGATGACGCGGGCACGCTCGATCGGCAGGTCGTGCCTGTGTACGGCGGCTGCGCGGGGAACATATGCCGTGTGCGGAAGGTTGCTCCTATCGATATCGGGTGAAATCGAGGAGTGTCATGCCGAAGCCCGCCGATGCGGCATACCACTGGAACGGCGACCAGCTGGATCTGGAGCTGTACCTGAACAGGGTCGGGTACTCCGGGCCGCGTACCCCCACGTCGACAGTGCTGCGGTCACTGGTCGCTGCCCATACGACTTCCATCCCGTTCGAGAACCTCGAAGCGGTACTGGGCCGGCCCGTTCCGCTGGACCTGGAAACTTTGCAGGACAAGCTGTTACGGCAGCGGCGGGGTGGCTACTGCTACGAGAACGTCACCGTGTTCGGGGCGGCGCTGGAACGGCTGGGTTTCGGGGTGACCGGGCTGTCCGGGCGGGTCACGATGGGGGCGGACGGGTTGCGGCCTGCCACCCATGCGTTGCTGCGGGTCACCACCAGCGACGACGACCGGATATGGATCGTCGACGTCGGGTTCGGGGCGGGTCCGGCCGAACCCTATGCGCTCGTCGACAGCCCGGCGGAGTTCCTGCTCGGTGAATGGCGGTTCCGGCTCGCTCGGGAATTCGGCGAGCTGGAAAACGAACAGTGGATCCTGCACCAGTTCGCGAAGGACGGATGGGTCGACCGCTACACCTTCACCCTCGCACCGCAGTACCGGATGGATTACGAGGTCGGGAACCATTTCGTCGCCACCTCGCCGCGGTCGCCCTTCACCCGGCGGCCGTTCGTGCAGCGTTTCCATCCCGACGTCCACCACATCCTCGACGGTCGTGTCCTGACCACCGAACATCCCGACGGCTCCAGCCGGTCGCGGGAATTGGAGCCGGCGGAACTGCCGGAAACACTGGCGAAAGTGTTCGATATCGAACTTCCCGACGAGGATGCCGCGGCGTTGCTTCGCGCCCCGTGGGCCTCAGCGAGGTTGGTTGACGTCGAGTAGGGCCGCCCAGAATTCCTGTTGCACCGCATCCCACAGGTCCTGGTGTTGCGGCAACACTTCACGGGCATCGGCAAGATCGAGCGGGCCCGCATCGCCGGCGAAGACGACCATTCCGCGTTGCGCCGATGGCAGCGGCTCGTCGGGCCACTGGACCGCGGGACTCGAGTCGCCGAGTAGCAATACGCGCCGAATCCACGGGCGTCTGCGTGTCAGCGACCAGTCCGCGGTCTTCTTCCCGTCGGTGGTTGTCGTCGTACGCAGTCCTTCTCGCTTCATTGCTTCCTCGCGGCTGGTGGTTCCCGGTGCGGGGACTCTGCACCCCGCACCGGGACGACTCGAATTCCCTCATACCGATCCGAACGCCCTCGCCGGCTGCGGAACCGTGTGCGCGGCAGCATCATCTGTCGTGACATCCGTTCGCCATCCGGCCGCGTGAGTTCGGTCCCCCGTCGACTGTCCCGTTGAAACGAACTGCGCCCCGGACGAATAGGCGTACCCCCAACGGCATGCATTGCCCGCGAGTAAGCGGGCCGCAGCATCAGGACGAAAACACGCGCTACATCGCAACTGCGGATTGGTAGTGAGAGATATGGGGCAGACGGGGTGATGACCGGCCGCCCGACGCGGAGCCCCCATCCAGTCCTCCTGTCGCAGAACAGTACTCGACTGCCCGCCGTGCACGCCTGCACAGGCGCTACCGGTCGATGCAGTGTTTCAAACTCAAGGTGAAGATGCAACGGGAGATGCAGCTGCATCTTCGAATAGACATGCACCTGCAAGTGCATCTGTGGGTACGGTAGGGCCGCGAGTCTCGTTCATCGACAGGAACAGTGAGAGAATCATGTCCGATCCCATCTGCGAGTCCTCCTCGACGCCGAGTGCAATCACCTGGCGGAAAAGCTCCTTCAGCGGACCGAACGGCAATTGCGTCGAGCTGTCGCAGCTTCCCGGCGACCTGATCGGAATGCGCAACTCCCGAGACCCCCAGGGGGCCGTACTGTCCTATACGCGCGCGGAGTTCGCTACCTTGCTGCGCGATATCAAGGGGGGCCGCTTCGATAGCCTCATGCTGTAAGGTGTTGCGGGGGCGCAGCCACTAGGGGATACGGATGCTTGCCGGATGGGAGTCGACTCGATGACAGCCAGGGCCGACTCCGCGGCGGCGAGGTTCGACCACGACGGTGAGGTGACGGCCCCAGCTTCCGTCGACCGCGGCCCCACCGTCCTGCGGATCGCGCTCGGTGTCCAGTTACGGAAACTGCGCGAGGAACGCGGGATCAGCCGCGAGACCGCGGGCGAGGCGCTGCGTGCCTCCGAATCCAAGATCGCCCGACTCGAGTTGGGGCGAACCGGGTTCAAAGTACGCGATATGGGCGACCTCCTCACGCTGTACGGCGTGCACGACGCCGACGAGCGTGACCGCTTCCTTGCTCTGGCTCGTCAGGCCAACCAGCCGGGCTGGTGGCATCGCTACAATGACCTGCTGCCCTCATGGTTCGAGACCTATGTCGGTCTGGAACAGGCCGCCCTCGGCATTCGCATCTATGAGACCCACTACATCCCGGGCCTCTTCCAGACCGCCGACTACGCCCGCTATATCTTCGGTCTCGATTCCCGGGCGGACGCCCAGCGCCTGGTCGATATGCGGATGCGGCGCCAGCGCATATTGACTCGCACACCGAACCCTCCCAGCGTATGGGCGGTCGTCGATGAGCATGTGCTGCGCAGGCTGCCCCCGGATCCGTGCGTGGCCCGCGATCAGCTGCTGCACCTGCTCGAGCTGACCGAGCAGCCCAATATCACCATCCAGGTGCTCCCGGAATCGGCCGGTCCCACGCCCGCCGAAGGCGGTTCCTTCAGCATGTTGCGCTTCCCCGAAGAGGAACTGCCCGACATCGTCTATCTCGAACAGCTCACCAGCGCACTCTATCTCGACAAAGCGGTCGACCTGCAGCACTATCGGAAACTGATGGACACCCTGTGCGCAGGTTACGCCCACCCCGTAGGGAGAACCCCCATTCTCCTTCAGGAGCTCCTCGACGCAGTCGGTTAGCGTCAAGGGCCGGAGAATCACTCTCGGCCGGGCGACCCGATCGCAGACAGATATCCATTGCGCGGGATACGGAACCGAAGCCGCACTCGCCACCGTGTCCCTTTACCGGGGGCACGATCGAACACCGATCCCTTGCCGGCGCGGTTCCTCCTCCGAAGCGTGACGTTATGCTCTGCGGGACAGACGTATTCGCCTGTCAACTCCACGGCGCACGTATCCGGGCTGAGGTAACGTGTGGATCGATCACAGGCCTCAGCGATCCGACCGATCCGCCGAAGTCCGTGGCCTCGGACCTGCCGATTATGAGGGGCAAGATACTGTGGATATCCGCGACGTCCCGCGCGCGCCCGGCCGTTTGCCTGTCGTCGGACACGGCTGGGGACTATGGCGTGATCCGGTCCGCTTCATGGCGGAGCTGGCCGGCGTCGGAAAGATCGCGCGAGTCGATATCGGCAGTCGCGTCCTCTATGTCGTCACCGATTTCGAACTGCTGCACAGGGTGTTGGTCGAGAACTCGGATGCCTACGAGCGAGGGCTCCTGTTCGAACGCATCCGTCTCATATTCGGGGAATCGCTGATCGTCGCGGACGGTGAGCGGCACAGGGATCTTCGTCGTCTGCTTCAACCAGCGTTCCACCGGACAGAGCTGGCAAGCCACACGCACACCATGAAGCGGAACGCGGACGCGTTGGCGAGTTCGTGGCGGCCGGGCCAGCACGTCGAGGTGCGTTCGGCAATGCTGGAAGTGGTAATCGCCAACGTGCTCGAATCGATGTTCTCGCACAAACCCGATACCGGAGAGCTGCGGTTCATCTCGGGTGTGGTCGAGGACATAGGCGCAGGCGCCATGGTGGGCAGTGTGCTCCCCGAGAAGCTGGCGAACCTGCCGTTACCGGTGAACCGCAAATTCCTGTCTGCCGGAACGCAACTGCGGGAATACTGTCAGGATCTGCTTGTCGCGCGCCGGGCCAGCGGTGATCGCCGCAACGACTTGATCGATATCCTGCTGGATTCCTCAGATGACGAACACCACAGTGACAAGTTCCTGGCAGAGCAGGCCGTAACCGTACTCTTCGGCGGGATCGACCCCTCGACCACCACGCTGACCTGGGCTCTGTACGAGTTGTCGCAGCGTCCGGAGGTGGCTTCGACATTGCAGCAGGAGATCTCCGGCGCGGGAGAACTCGATCCCGGAAGCCTCGGCCGGCTCGACTATCTGAACCGGTTCCTGAACGAGGTCACGCGGATCCATTCACCACTACTGCAAACCAGACGCACCGTCACCACTGTCGATCTCGACGGTTTCACATTTCCGGCCGGGACAGATATCGGCTACAGCATCGCGGCCATTCATCGAAACCCGGATATCTTCGCCGAGCCGGACACTTTCGACCCCGATCGGTGGCCGGCCTCGAGCGCCGGGACGAAATGCCGGAGCTTCGTCCCGTTCAGCATGGGCAATCAGATGTGCATCGGCAACAATTTTGCTTGGATGGCAATGCAGGCGACGCTCCACAGTTTGTTGTCGAAGTGGGAGTTCCGGCCGGTCGTCACCGAGAAGGTCTCGCGAGCCATGGGGCCGATCCCTGGGATCGGCAAGCTTCCGCTCGAGGTTCGTCCGGTCTCCCGGTAAGGTTCGGCCGATTCGATTACCGTGACGACCCCCCAGTCGGCGCCGTGAATCAGGCACCTGATTTGGTGACCGCTGCTCTGCGATATGCCGAAATCTTGCGAATCAGGGCAGGCAGGACAACCGCGGCGACGAAAAGAACGACTGCGAAGAGGACGAAGTAGAGCAGAGAGCCGTTGCGGCCGAAGCGGGGGATGAACGCGACTTCCTGGCCGGTTGCGGCGACGGCGTTGAGGAACGGGGCATAGGCCTGCAAGGTGTACCCGTGGGGCAACATATTGATGGAATTCTCGGCCACATAGACCCAGAACAGAAGGACCGCCACAGCGGCGGACGGAGTGCGGATCAACGACCCCACCGCGACACCCACACCGCAAGCGGCGAACCCGTAGCTCGGGACGGTCCAGAGGAACCGGATACCGGCCGAGTCCGTGATGTCCACAGCACCATAGATCTGGGGGAACTGGGTCGGCAGCGTGACCATGACGACGACGAGCAGAACAACTGTCGACACCGCAGTGATGGTGCCGTAGTAGAACCACCGGGCCAGCGCAACCGTCCAGAACCGGGGAAACAGGAACGCATTGAGATCACTTGTCCGACCGCGCCATTGCGCGGCGTGGGCGTAGGCGGTGGTGACCGTCATGACCGAGACGGACAAGGTGATCACCCAGTAGACCGAGTTGGTTGTGGAGACTGTGGCCAGGTAACTCTGTCCAGGGAGTTCTGCGAGCCGTTCGGCGACAGCGGCGATTCCGAAGGTGACGATCAGCGGCAGCACGAAGGTGAAGGGAACCGCGACGATCCACAGAAAACTGCGCCCGGTGGTGCGGGTCCATTCGGCGGCGATGCCGCGGCGGATCAGTGTGGCCGCACCGGGACTGTTCATGAGGCCGTGCCGGACGCGATATCGGTAGGCAGGCCGGCGATCCGCAGATAGGCGTCTTCGAGGCTGGTCTCGCCGGGACCCAACGTGTCCATGAGGTGGGCGAACGGCTGGTCGGCCAGAACGCGCCGGTTTCCGAGGATGACGATGTGGTCGGCGTTGCGTTCGACCTCATCGAGCAGATGCGTGGCAACCAGGACACAGGTCCCGGCATCGGCGAGGTCGCGCAGCAGTTCGCGTATCCAGCGGATGCCCGCGATGTCGAGGCCGTTGAGAGGTTCGTCGAGCAACAGGGTTCGAGGTTCGGAAAGTAACGCGGCGGCGATGCCGACACGTTGGAGCATCCCGAGCGAATAGTGCCCCAATCGCCGATCGGCGACCCGGGCGAGGTCGACGATCTCCAGAACGTCGCCCACCCGCCCGGTGGGGAGCCCACGGGCGCGGGCGATCCAGCGTAAGTGCCGCCGTGCGGTGTGACGTGGGTCGAAGGCCCGGTAGTCGATATGCAATCCGAGCGTCGCCGGTGTGGTGTGATGGGCGCGGACGAGGGTGCCGTCGACGTGGATGGTGCCGAGGGCGGGCGCGATGACGCCGCAGATACTCCGCAGCAGTGTGGTTTTACCGGTGCCGTTGAGGCCGAGCAGGTAGGTGAGTGCCCCGTCGGCCACCGTCAATTCGGGGATTTCGAGAACGGTGACGCCTGGATAGCCCAGAGTGAGGTCACGGATGTCGATCACAGTGCGTGCAGCCGGTCAGAAATCGCAGGCCATCGCCAGCCCCACGGCCTTGACACCCTCACACACGGAGCTGTTGGACAGCTTCCAGACACCGTCGATACGCTTCCAGACCACCCGCGCAACGAGATCCGGTTGGCCCGCTGTCTTGCTTCGCAGCATAGCGGTGTGCACGTTGCCGTCGTGGGTTTCGGGACCGGTGATCTCGTTCGACCCGCGCGGAGCTCGATACAGGCCGATGTTGTAGAGGGTGCGCGCCACCACGACGGCCCGCATACCGCCTTCCATATTGGCTGCCTTGGCCTCGTCGGAGGCGGGTTTCTCGATCAGGAACGCGACCTGGGCGTCCAGATCTTCCAGGGTAGGGACCTCTCGGGTGATGAGGAACTCACCCGGCGCCGCGGAGGCGGCAGGAGCATCGACAACCGAGGCGCCGGTTGTGACCGCGGCGACCGTGGCGATTGTCGAGAGGACACCGGCGATAATTTTGAGGGTCTTCATTGTCATCCTCTGATGGACCGGGACAGCACCTGTTGCAGGCTCGAATAGGCAGGTGGCCGAGAAATCAGCGTGTTCGGGACTACTTCTGGTCATCTCGGCTCCTCACGGTTTGCGGCCGACGGCACCGAGCATGACCATTCGAGTGTCCGGCAAGTCGGGGCGCAGCCACTGCTGTACCGGCACCACACCGGGATCGAGCAGCTCGAAACCGGCGAGGAATGCCTCTGTCTGCGCTGTGGACCGAAAGGCCACCTGCGCCGATGTGCCGTTGGTGCCGGCGAGTACCTGGAGTATCTCCGGGGAGGAATCACTGGAGCCATGAGTGATCGCCAGGAAACTGCCCGGCGCCATCCGATCACGGAGCGCCGCGAGGATCTCGGCGGGGTGTTCGTCGTCCATCACGTAGTGCAGCACACTGACGAGTGTGATGGCCACGGGTTCCTCGAGATCGATCAGTTCGCGCTCGATCAGCTGATCGAGAATGTCGTGGGGACGACGAACGTCTCCCAACAGTGCTGTGACACCGGGCGATCGGGCCAGCAGCGCATCGCAATGGGAGACCACGACCTGGTCGTAGTCGACATACACCACCCGCGCCGACGGTTCGATCTCCCGAGCCACTTCGTGCACATTGGGCGAATTCGGGGTACCCGAGCCGAGATCGACGAACTGACGGATACCGGCGTCAGCGGCTATCTCGACCGCTCTGCGCATGAAACTCCGGGTGAACCAGGCCAGCGTCTTGAGTTCGGGTGTGCTGGACAACATTTGACGAGCCATGTCCTGGTCGACATCGTAATTGTCCTTTCCGCCCAACAGGTAGTCGTACACCCGGGCGGAAGCCAGCTGTTCGGTGTCGAATGGGCGCGGCATCCGGCTGCTTTCCGGTACAGGGCCTTCGATTCCTTCGACCACGGGTGCAATCGTAGCCGACGGCCACCTCGGGTGTGCGTTCCTCCGGAGATCTCTCGGCCTCATACGGAGTGGAGTACGCGTTACGCGAACGAGTCAGCGCTCAGTCCGGCCGAACCGCGCTCCCCGACCCGGGCTGTCGACGAAACATGTTCCGACGAAATGCGATCCGGCGGTGTTGCCGTGACCACCGGCAGTTTCACAGATCGGTTTCGGCCAGGGCGACTGCGTGTGCTACTGCGGACCGTGCCCGGTCGACGGTGCTGTACCGGCCCAGACCACACGGGGCCGCGATGTCCAACAGGCCGCCGTAGGCCGACTCCGCCGCCGCCAGGCTCTGTCGTGCTTGTTCGAGCGGCTGCGCCGGATGCGCGAGCCCGGCGGCAACTCGCGTAGTGGCAGGCAATTCGAGGCGGGCCAAAGGCTCGTAGTACCGCGGTCGCACCGGTGCCTGCTTGCCGTTGCCGATGGGCAGGTGGACGAACTCGAGATGTCTCCCTGCGGGCCAGTATCGCGCAATCGCGTTGGCCAGCACGACGACCGCCTCCGTGGACCTCGGCGCCACGACCGGCTTGTCGTCGAGGCTCCCGTAGCAGAGATGTACCCCGAAACGGGCACCGTGGGGTGCCCGTGCCACGAGGCGTGCGATCGCCCGACCTGCCGCGGTGGCCACAGCCTGCCGCAGGACCGCGGGCATCCGCGCGCAGAGCAGCGTCTCCGCGGCAAGTTCGAGTTGGAATACGACGTTGTCCCCCAACGTCTCGTGGATCCGGAGGATTTCCCTGACGGTGGCGTCGACGATCGGGCGGTAATAGGGGAACCGTCGGTCACCGCGGTGCGCCGAGCGTCGACGCCACACGAGCATCCGTGCCTCGAAAGCGATGAAACCGATGACGAACGGCGTCGGTATGCCTACCTGTAAACGTAGTCCGGGAGCTGTTCGGCGCATATCGGCCAATGCCTCGAGGGCACGCCCGGCTTCCTCCGCATAGCCGAGGGCGGCGTCGATATCCGCTTCGCCCAGAGATCGGCCCGGCCGGAGCCGAAAGGTGTTGCGGGAATGCAGGGTCGACCAATCACCGCGACGCACCGGCTCCAGTACGGGGATGCTGTCGAGCCGATCGATGATGGGTCTGATGTACCACTGGGCGCGATAGGGATCCGCTTCGCCGCCGGGAACCAGACCATCCAGGAACTCACCGGCAGTGTCGACGGCGAACGCCATCGCCTTCGCTGGACTGTCCAACTGTGCGGGCAAGCTGCCCACGAAGTGAACCCTACGCTTCGGCTGCACGTCGTCAGTGTCGCACAGGGCTGTCGCGAGAGGACGGTCAGATCCCGATGAGTCTCAATGATGAAGTCGAGCCGCTTGCGCGACCGGTGGGCGGGAGTGAAGGCCCGGTTGTCGCGCAGCAGTGCCCACAGCGCGCCGACGTGTCGGCGGGCCGGGGCGATGAGGGCTTGGCAGTGTTCGAGACCTTCAACGCGTTTTGAGGTAAGCCGGAACCGGTATCGGCCCGGCGTGAACGACCTCGATGTACCTGCGCGGGAGCGGAGGGTTTTGTGGGTCCTGCCAACGGGCGGTTGCTAGATTGCCGATATGGAAGCCGCGCACCAGGGGGCAGCGAGCAGGCTGCGTAGTCTGCCGACGCGACTGATCAACCAAACCGCGCTACTCGCCGGCCGGGCGACCGAACAGGCGATGGCCGGTACGGGTTCGCGCCGGTACCACTACGCGGTGCTGACCACGCTGGACGAAGGCGGTGCCGGCAGCCAGGCCGAACTCGGGCGCCGCACCGGAATCGATCGCAGCGATATCGTCGCTGTCCTGAACGATCTGGTGGCCAGGGGGTTCGTAGAGCGCGCCGCCGATCCGGACGATCGGCGGCGCAATATCGTGACCCTGGCGGGTCCCGGCCGGGAACATCTCCGTGAGCTGGACCGCAGGCTGGACCTCGCTCAACAGGATCTGCTCGCCGCTCTTTCCGCCGCGGAACGCCGCACCCTGGTTACGCTGCTCGGCCGGGTACTCGACGATCACGCGACGCGGCCGGCCGGGAAATAGTCCGGCGGCGGAGCCGTCAGCAGTTGCGGACCATGGTCTGCTGGTGGACTCGTTTGCCCTGGTAACGCAGCCCCGGCACCGGCGGTGTCGATCCGTGTGGGGCAAAGCCCATCCGTTCGAAGAACCGGACGGCCCGGGTGTTTTCGACCAGTGTCTGCAGATAGCACCCGGGAGAACTCACCGACCGGAGCCGTTCGAACCAATTCTCCATGAGTCCGTCTGCCGCGCCGGTGCCCCGGGCCTCGGGCACCACATTGATGTGAAGATGCGAGGGCCAGCGCGGATCGTGGATTTCACCGGCGGCCGGTGCCCGGCGCAGCGCCCCGCTCGCGGCGTCGAATGCGCTGCGGGCGAAGAACAGGACGGGCCGGCGCCGCAGGATCAGGCGGTGCGCCCGGATGGCGTCCGCGATGCGCTGGTCCTCGCCCGGGAAGGCCTCCGTGTCCACGCAACCGGTGAGGTAACCGATCAGTTCGCCGTCGGATTCGGCCAAGAACAACGATTCGGGTTCGCGATCCATATAGGGATCGAGGTATATCTGCGCCTCGGATTCCGGATGGCCCCACAGGGATTCGGTCGGCGAACCCTGACCCGCCCGCAGCGCCAGCTGCCGTAGTGCCGGTCTGTCCCGTTCCTCGAACGTTCGGATACGCATGGCGCCAACCTATCTCGATGCGCCGCCGCTCAGGCGGTGAGTTCCCGTTCCAGGGGAGTGCGGAAGCGGGGGATCGGCCGGAGCTCGCCGTACCAGCCGGCGGCGCGCTCGGCCTCGGCGGTGACGAGGGCACGGGCATCGGCCCCGATATCTTCCAGCAGCCGGGTCACGATCTCGCCGTCCTTACGTTGTGCCCAGCCGCCGACGATCCGGCCGTCGAACCAGATACTCGGCCCGATATTGCCGTTACGGTCGAATAGTTGCTCCTTGTGGGCGCCCAGGTACCAGTCGCGGGATTGCCAGCCCATCGGTGTGGGGTCCAATGCCGGTAGCAGGGCAGCCCAGGGCGGCGGGGCAGGAACCGGATCGAGATCGTCGGCGAGCAGCAGCCCGGTGGTGCCGTCGAGATCGACCTCCACCGTCTCCAGCCGGGCCAGTGTGGTGCGGACCTGCCCCAGCGTCCAGCCTGTCCACCATTTGATATCCCCGATCGGGGCGGGGCCGAAGGTCCGCAGCCAGCGGCGCACCAGCTCGGCGCGGGCAACGCCTGCGTCCAGCTCGTCGATGGGCGCGGGCAGCCAGGATTCGGCCGGCGCCCACGAATACTGGCTGCTGGACCAGCTGCCGCCCGGCCGGGCGCGGACGATCCGGCCCTCGGTGCCGAGTAGTAGGAGCACCCAGGTGGTGATCGAGGTCGGCTTGGAGTAAGACTTTTCAGGGCTCGTGTTCACCTGGGTGCGCAGCGCGGGGACATCCTTGCTCAGCTGGGCGCCGGTGGCGCTGCCCCGGGCCAGAAGCGCGCGATAGGTGTCGTCTGCGACGGCGGCCAGCCAGGATTCTGGATCGCCGTCGCCGATACCGGCGTCCGCCAGGTACTTCGCGTAGGTGCGGCGTTGCCGGGCGGCCAGATCGCCGGCGCAGGAGGCGTGCAGTACGGGCGCCAGCTCGACCGGCGCCACGAACATGGTGCGCCGCATCGCCAGCATGCGCAGCAGCGAACGATCGTCGTACAGCGCGCGCTCCACGTGGGCCGGACCGAGCGCCGTGCCCCGGGCAGCCACCGAGAGGTGCACGGTGGCCGGATCGGTGGCGTGCAGTACCACCAGCGATCGCGCGATTTCGGCGACGTCGCCGCTACGGGACTCGACCGCCAGCCGATGCCGGATCCCGAGGCGTGCTTGTCGCTGCTCGGTGGTGAAGGCGTACATGAGGCGGATGCTAGCGGTGCCCACCGACGTGCGCGGCTGCGGAGTCCGGGCCGGGGTTGCCCCGCTGCTCACCGCCGTGCGGCGCGCAGCAGCCCGCCAACCACCGTTTCCGGGCCCGGCCGTGGGCAGGTTCCCGCACCGGAACGGCTCTGCCCCGGCGGTGGGCCTGTGGCCGCGACGCGAGAGATCCAGCCGTCACCCGGATCGGAGCGAGGGCTCGGGGCCGGGGCTCGGTGACCGGCCCGCGGCATGCCCCCGCAGTGGCGGCTCATCGGGGCGAGAGGATTTCCCACGCAGCGTTGTTGCGGTGAATTGCCGACGGGCCCAGTGTGGTTCCCGCTCACCCGGCCTCTGGCGTGGAAATATTCCTGTTATGAGCAGACGTGCACTGAGCTATTTGGCCGGGTTACTGCTCCCGGCGTTGACGGCGACCCTGCTGGCCGCACCCGCGGCCGCGTCCGACGCCTGCTCGGTGCATACGCGCCCGGTCGCGGTGCCGGTGGACGGTGAAATGGCCACCGGACTGGTGTACGAACCGCAGGGCTGTGCGGTCGGCAACGCCCTGGTGGTGGCCGCGCACGGGCACAAGGGTTCCGCGGCCCAATACTCCGAGTACCTGATCTCGATCGCCGCCCGCACCGCCACTCCGATCCTATCCATGGATCTGCGCGGCAGCCCGCAGTGGCCGACCGGCGACTGGAACCTGTGGGCCGGCTGGCGCGATCTGGTGGCCGCCACCCAGTGGTACAAATGGATGAACCCCAGGGTCGCGCGCACCGTGCTGTGGGGCTGGAGCCAGGGCGCCATGACTTCCGGCCTGGCCGCCGCCTACGGCCCCGCCGGTTTGTTCGACTACTGGGTCGACACCTTCGGCCCGTCGGATCTGTTCACCCATTTCCAGGGCCCCGCCGCCGACTATCCCGCGTTGCAGGCCCAGATCCAGCGTGATGCCGGTGGATGTGTCCCGGCCGTCTGCCCGCTCGCCTACGCCGAACGTTCCCCGGCGCTACAGGCCGGCCGGATGAACATCCGGCACGCCTTCCTCATCCACGGCACCGCCGACGAGGTGGTGCCCTATGCGGCGAGTATGCAGATGCGTGCCGCTCTCATGCTGGCCGGTAAACCGAGCACCATGTACTCCATCGTCAGCGGTCGCACCCTGGACGGGGTGGTGGAACCGGGCCGTCACAACGTCGGTCCGGCACTGTTCGAAGCGGGCTGCGTGGTCGAACGACTGCTCCTGGGCACCGAACCCCTCGACGGCAACCGCGACTTCCTTGTCGATGTCGCCGCCGGGGTCGTCGCCGCACCCCCCGCCCCGCCCGGCGCGAAATGCGCGGCATAACGGTTCGAGCCGCTCAGACCACCGAATCCGCCGTCGACACCGGGCACCTGCCCGGTGATCCAGGAATCCGGATGCGCCGGCGCGGGCCCGCACTCGGCCACATCGGTGGAGGCGCCCCGGCGGCCCAGCGGAAGCCGCGCAGCTTTCCTGCGTGTCCGGGCCGGCCTGACCGGCAGGCCGGGGCCGGCCCAGCGTGCGGGTCGGTCGGACAGGCGGCCGGGATCAGAGGGATTTCACCCAGTTGGACAGCAGTTGGGCGCCGGCGTCACCCGACTTCTCCGGGTGGAACTGGGTGGCCGAGAGCGCGCCGTTCTCGACCGCGGCCAGGAAGCGGCTGCCGTGTTCGGTCCAGGTGAGTTTGGGCGCGGCGAGATGATCGCTGGGCGGCAGGTCCCAGGACCGGGCGGCGTAGGTGTGGACGAAATAGAAACGGGTGCCGGCGTCCATACCGGCGAACAGCACACTCTCCGCGGGGGCTTCGACGGTGTTCCAGCCCATATGCGGCAGGACGGGCGCGTCGAGTTTGTCGACAATACCGGGCCATTCCCCGCAGCCCTCGGTTTCCACACCGAATTCCACGCCGCGGTCGAACAGGATCTGCATACCCACGCAGATCCCGAGTACCGGCCGGCCACCGGCCAGCCGCTGACCGATGATGCGCTCACCACGGACCTCCCGCAGACCCGCCATACAGGCAGCGAAGGCGCCGACGCCCGGAACCACCAGGCCGTCCGCCGCGAGTGCTGCCTTGTGATCGGCGGTCACCTCGACCTGCGCGCCCGCCCGCACCAAGGCGCGTTCGGCGGAATGCAGATTGCCGGAGCCGTAGTCCAGCAGAACAACCGAAGTCAACGTGCTTCCTCCCTGGAGAGCGCCTCGGGCCCGGACCGGCCGGAGCGAAGGCGCAGATATCGCATCACGGTGCCGGGCGGCGCGTAGGGCGCGCGTGGTACCGCATCACAGCGACCCTTTGGTGGACGGAACGACACCCTGCACCCGCGGGTCGGGTTCGACAGCGGCGCGCAGTGCCCGGGCGACCGCCTTGTATTCGGCTTCGGTGACGTGATGCTGATCGCGGCCGTAGAGGACTCGAACGTGCAGCGCGATCCGGGCGTTGAGTGCGATGGATTCGAAGACGTGCCGGTTGAGCACCGTCGAATACGGTGCGCCGGGGTCGTTGCGGCCGCGTACCGGTGCGCCGGGGATCACGGCGTGCAGCAGATGATCGGGTTCGCCGGTGTGCACGCAGTAGGGCCGGCCGGACACATCGACGGCGGCGTGCGCCAGGGTTTCGTCCATCGGGATGTAGGCGTCGCCGAAGCGGCGGATGCCCTTCTTGTCACCAAGGGCCTGGCCGAGCGCCTGCCCGAACACGATGGCGGTGTCCTCGACGGTGTGGTGCGCCTCGATCTCGATATCGCCGTCGGCGCGGACCATGAGGTCGAAACTGGCGTGGGAGCCGAGCGCGGTGAGCATATGGTCGTAGAACGGGACACCGGTGGAGATATCGGTCTGCCCGGTGCCGTCGAGGTTCAGTTCCACCACGATGCCGGATTCTTTGGTGGTGCGCTCCACTCGCGCGGTTCGGTTCATGCTCACTTCCGGTCGTTTCCGTTCTGCGCGGTCAGTTCGGTTGCGGCCAGTTTCGCGCTGACCCGCAGGAATTCGTCGTTCTCGGCGGCCAGCCCGATGGTGGCGCGCAGATGCCCGGGGATCCCCACGTCCCGGATGAGGACACCTTCGTCCAGGTAGTGCTGCCAGGCGCGGGGCGCGTCGTGGAAGGTCCCGAACAGCAGGAAGTTCGCATCGCTGGGTACGATATGGAAACCGAGGGTGGTCAATTCCCGGGCGACCCGGTCGCGCTGGGCGGCCAGTTCCGCGACGCTCGCCAGGGTTTCGCCGGCATGCCGCAGGGCGGCGCGCGCCGCGGCCTGGGTGACCACCGACAGGTGATACGGCAACCGCACCAGCAGCAGGGCGTCGATCACCGCGGGTGCCGCGACGAGGTAGCCGAGCCGGCCACCGGCGAAGGCGAACGCCTTGCTCATGGTGCGGCTGACCACCAGTTTCGCCGGATAACTATCGATGAGACCGATCGCGCTGGGCTGCGCGGAGAACTCGCCGTAGGCCTCGTCCACGATCACGATCCCCGGGGCGGCCTCGAGGATCCGGGCCAGCTCCGGTGCCGGGATACTGTGCCCGGTAGGGTTGTTGGGGCTGGTCACGAACACCACATCGGGCCGGCGTTCGGCGATGGCGGCCAGCGCTGCGTCGATATCGATGGAGAAATCGGCGGACCGTTTCGCTTCCACCCATTCGGTGTCGATGCCCTCGGAGATGATCGGATGCATCGAATACGAGGGGACGAGACCCAGTGCCCGCCGGCCCGGCCCGCCGAAGGCCTGCAGCAGTTGCTGCAGGATCTCGTTGGACCCGTTGGCTGCCCAGACATTCGCCGCGTCCACCGCGATACCGGTCTGGCGGGTGAGGTAGGCGGCGAGGTCGGTGCGCAACCCGACGGCGTCGCGGTCGGGATAGCGGTGCAGATCGGCGGCGGCGGCGCGGACCGCCTCGGCCACATCGTCGACCAGTGCACGGGTCGGCGGATGCGGATTCTCGTTGGTGTTGAGCTGAACCGGGACAGTGAGTTGCGGTGCCCCGTAAGGCGATTTACCGCGCAGGTTCTCGCGCAGCGGGAGTGCGTCGAGCCCGATACCGGCCCCGGGCACCGCGGGGCGCGGCCCGGCCGGGGCGGCGCCGGGAGTGGGGGCGGTCATGACAGCGCCTCGAAACGGGCCTGGACGGCTTGGCCGTGCGCGGGCAGGTCCTCGGCGTCGGCCAGTGCCACCACGTGACCCGCGACATCCTTCAACGCCGCCTCGGTGTATTCCACGACGTGGATACCGCGCAGGAAGGTCTGCACGCTCAGCCCGGAGGAATGCCGGGCGCATCCGGCGGTGGGCAGAACGTGATTGGAGCCGGCGCAGTAATCGCCGAGGCTCACCGGGGCGTACGGGCCGACGAAGATCGCGCCGGCGCTGCGCACCCGGGCGGCGACCGCGGCGGCCTGTGCGGTCTGGATTTCCAGGTGTTCGGCGGCGTAGGCGTTCACCACGCGCAGCCCCTGGTCGATATCGTCGACCAGCACCGTGCCGGATTGGGCGCCGGTGAGCGCCGCGGTCACCCGTTCGGCGTGTTTTACGACGGTCAGCTGCGTGGTCAGCGCCGCGTCCACGGCGTCGGCGAGGGCGGGGCTGTCGGTGACCAGCACGCTCGCGGCGAGCACATCGTGTTCGGCCTGGCTGATGAGGTCGGCGGCCACATGCACCGGGTCGGCGGTGGCGTCGGCCAGGATCGCGATCTCGGTGGGGCCGGCCTCGGCGTCGATCCCGACCAGGCCGCGGCACAGCCGTTTGGCGGCGGTGACGTAGATATTGCCGGGACCGGTGATCAGGTCGACCGGGGCCAGATCGGCGCCGTCGGTATCGGCACCCCCGTACGACAGCAGGGCGACCGCCTGCGCCCCGCCGACGGCCCATACTTCCTCGACGCCCAGCAGCCGGGCGGCGGCCAGCACGGTCGGATGCGGCAGCCCGCCGAACTGTTCCTGCGGCGGCGAGGCCACCACCAGCGATTCCACCCCGGCCGCCTGCGCGGGGACGACATTCATCACGACACTGGACGGGTAGACGGCGTTACCGCCGGGCACGTACAGCCCGACCCGCTCCACCGGCACCCAGCGTTCGGTGACGGTGCCGCCGGGAACCACCTCGGTGGTGGTATCGGTGCGCCGCTGATCGGCGTGCACGGCGCGGGTCCGCGCGATCGCGACCTCGAGCGCCGCGCGCACCGCCGGATCCAGCCCGTCGAGGGCGGCCGCCAGTTCCGCGGCCGGTACGCGCACGGTTTCCGGGGTCACCCCGTCGAATTTCGCGCCGAATTCCAGGGCCGCGGCCGCGCCGCGGTCACGGACCGCCTCCACCACCGGCCGCACCTGATGCAGTACCGAGTCCACATCGACCCCGCCGCGCGGCAGCGCGGTGCGCAGCTGCGCGGTGGTGGGCGTGCGGCCGCGCAGATCTACGCGGGCGAGCTCGATACGGGATGTCATGGTGGTATCGGTCCTTGTGCAGCGGCTGAGTACGACAGCACCAGGGTATCGGGCCGATACCAGTGGTTATCCGCGTGGTCCGGCTCAGGCGATCCGGGTATAGACGATATCGAGCTGGTGTTCCCAGGTCCGCGGGTCCAATTCGGCGTCCGAGCGCTCCCAGGTGGCCCGGAATATGTTTCCGCTCTCATCGAGATTGCCGGTCAGCCGCTGAGAATCGCCGGGGGCGTCGCGCCAGATCCGCCACAGCGGCCCGGTGAGCGCGCCGTTGTAGATCCGGCGGGCACCGGCGCCGTCGTGCTGCAGGACCTTCAGTCGTTCCGGGTAGGCGTCATCGGTACCGACCACCCAGGTGCGGCCGATCGCCGGCTCGGGCACCGTCAGCCGGACCAGCAGGAAGGCGTCGCCGTCCAGCCATTCGATGGTGGTCCGGCCGACCATATCGGGGATCTGCTCGCTGGTCGTCTTCCACTCGCCGATCATCGCCGCCATGGCGACGAGTGCCGAATCGGTCATCTGCGCGTCTCCCATCGGTGAAGCGGACTTCCGGATGTTTCAGCTGCAGCGGCGGCGCAGTTCCGCGACGCCTTCGCCGTCGAGTTCGTCGAGGACCACGGGCCGGCCCACCATCGCCAACGCTAGCGCCTCACCGCGCCCGCGGACCGTAGGTCCCGATCCCTTGACCCAGTCGAAATCTGTCGCGACGAACTGTAACCCTCTGGTGAGGCGCCCTGGGCGCGCGAAGGGGTCGGGATGGTCGAGTACGGCTTTCAACCGGTCGGCGGGGATTTCCCGGGGCCGGCCCAGCGGGCGCCGGATGTCCTGCTGGTGAACCAGCAGATCGGCCAGACCGAGTGCCGGCCACAGCCGCGATACCGTACGCGGCGCGGACTCGAATTCGGCCAGCAGTTCCGCCGGTGTCCGGCGCGACGCCTCCGCGGCCATGGCGTTGTTGAGGCCGTCGATGGAGAAGCGGTTGCGTAGGGCGATACCGGCGTACTCGGTGAGCGGGATCGCGTCGTATCGCAGATGCCCGACCAGTTCCCGGACCCGCCAGCCGGTGCACAGTGTCGGCGCATCCCATTCCGCGTCCGCCAGACCGCGCAGCAGGGCGGTGAACTCGGCTCGCTCGGCGGCGAGCATCCCCCGAATATCCATGCCGCACACCATAGCCCGGCGCCGGCGCTGAGTTCGGGTTACGGATCAGCGGGTATCGCTGTCGATGAGCAGCGATCCGCCGGAATTCACCACCCGCAGTGTCGGATTACGGGTCTGGCCGCCGTAGCTGAGGTTGTTCACCCGCATATCCACCGAGCCGTCGGGGTTGTTGCCCTTGAAGGCTTCGATACGGCTGAAACTCTGCACGGTCCGGGTCGACCAGTACTGTTCGAACTCCTGCCGGCTGCCGTAGGCCTGTTGCGCGGCCGGGGTCAGCAGCGACCACGACCCCGCCGGATCCATGTAGAACTGCTCGAGCAGCTGTCCGGCCTGGACCCATTCGACCTGCCCGGTACTGGGCGTGCTGCCCAGCGCGGGGGCGGCCGTCGCCGAGGTCCCGGGTGTCCGGGGTGCCGACGAGGTGACCGAGGTATCGGCTTGCGCCGAGCCGCCGTCGCCGGAATCCGAGGAACTGAACCACAGCACACCGCCGACCACTGCCGCCCCGGCGATACCGCCGATGAGTACGGCCCGCCGGACCCCGCCGCCGGAGCCTTCCGCGACGGGCTGGGTGGTGGTGGGGGGATGATTCGGTGCCCGCCGGGGTGGGCGGTCGCCGGTTCCGTCGTGGCCGGCGTCGGCGCGGGGTTCGGCCCGCCGGCGCGGGGCCGGGGCGGGCGCGGCACCGCGGGTGCGGCCGGGGACCGGTGTTTCCATGGTGCTGACGGCGGCTCCGCCGGAATGCCCGTTGCGGTCGAAGGCCTCGCGCGCCGGTACGAACCCGGCGTGCTCGGCATTGGCGCCCGGATATCCGGCGAACTGCGCCAGCTGTTCGCGGGCCTCCTGCATGGTGGGCCGCAGCCGTGGATCGGCTTCCAGCAGGTCGAGCAGGAAATCGGTGGCCGGGCCGGCGTTCTGGGGTTCGCTGACCTGGCCGTTCGCCGCGGCATACAGCACTTTGAGCGGGTTACCGGACCCGAAGGGCGGTTCCCCTTCGAGGGCGTGGAACAGCGTCGCGCCCAGGGCGAAAACGTCCGCGGCAGGGGTCGGGTCCGCGCCCCGCGCGACCTCGGGCGCCAGGTAGGCGGCGGTCCCGCAGATCAACCCGGTTTCGGTGAGCGTCACATCGCCGGTGGCCCGTGAGATACCGAAATCGGTGATCTTGACGGTGCCGTGCTCGTCGAGCAGGACATTGCCCGGTTTCACATCGCGATGCACTATCCCGGCCTGATGCGCCGCGATGAGCGCCGCCGCGACCTGTTCCCCGATCCGCGCGACCTGCGGCAACGGCAAAGGCCCGTCGGAGGACAGCACCTGCGCCAGACTGCGCGATTTCATGTATTCCATCACCAGGCACGGATCGCCCCCGTGTTCGGTGATATCGAAAACCACGATGGCATTCGGATGCTGGAAACGAGCCGCGTTACGGGCCTCGCGGGTCGCGCGCTGGCGCAGCACATCGCGCTCGGCGGGCGGCAGACTGGGCTTTATATGGATCTGCTTGATCGCCACCGATCGTTGCAGACGCTCGTCGACGGCACGCCAGACCACGCCTGTGCCGCCGCTACCAATCTGCTCGACCAGGCGGTAGTGATCCGCGATCAACTGACCGGTATCGATGGCGCCCACTCCGAACTTTCTCGAATCGTGACCTGACGCGTCGGTGACCTCTCACGCGTTCGGGACGAGTGTAGCGGGCACCCCGACCGGCCCAGTGGGTGATATCACCCAACGCTCGTCGCCCACCGTTACCGCAGCCCGCGGCCTACCGACTCGCCACCGGGCGCGCGGCACGGGCGAACCCCGGGCTACTAGGCTGTTGCGCGTGAGTCTTGTGTTGCTGCCTGCTGTCGATGTCGCCAATGGAGAGGCCGTCCGCCTGGTACAGGGCGCGGCGGGTAGCGAAACCAGTTACGGTTCGCCGCGCGATGCCGCCCTCGCGTGGCAGGACGCGGGCGCCGAATGGGTGCATCTGGTGGACCTCGACGCCGCGTTCGGCCGCGGGTCCAACCGGGAGCTGCTGGCGCGAGTGGTCGGCGAACTGGATGTCGCCGTCGAACTGTCCGGCGGTATCCGCGACGACGAATCGCTGAAGGCCGCGATGGCCACCGGCTGCGCCCGGGTGAACCTGGGCACCGCCGCGCTGGAGGATCCGCAGTGGTGCGCCCGGGCGATCGCCGAATACGGCGACCGGGTGGCGGTCGGGCTGGACGTCCAGATCGTCGACGGCGACTACCGGCTGCGCGGCCGCGGCTGGGTCAGCGACGGCGGGGATCTGTGGGAGGTCCTGGAACGGCTGGAACGGGACGGCTGCTCGCGGTACGTCGTCACCGATGTCACCAAGGACGGCACCCTCACCGGCCCCAACCTGGATCTGCTGCGCGAGGTGTGTATGGCCACCGACGCGCCGGTGATCGCCTCGGGCGGAGTTTCGGCCCTGGACGATCTGACCGCGATCGCCGAACTGGTGCCCGAGGGCGTGGAAGGCGCGATCGTGGGCAAAGCCCTGTACGCGGGCCGGTTCACCCTGCCCGAGGCGCTGGCCGCCGTCCGTTGACCGCGCGCGGGGCCCTACCGACCGCGACAAACCGGGAGCCGAAGCGATGACCAGGGCAGAGACCGAACTGGCCGGGTTGCTGACCACCGCGGCCGAAATACTCGACGGCGTCGGCGACCGCTTCCTCGAGGGGCGCGGCGCCCCCAGCGCGGTGGCCAAGGGCTCCCGGGATTTCGCCACCGAACTCGATCTGGAACTCGAACGCACCATCTCCGAGCAGCTTCTGGCCCGGACCGGTATCGAGGTGCACGGCGAGGAATTCGGTGGGCCGTCGCTCACCAGCGGCACCGCATGGGTGCTGGACCCGATCGACGGCACCTTCAACTATTCGACCGGCCATCCGCTCACCGGCACCCTGCTCGCGTTGATCCGCGACGGCGAACCGGTACTCGGGCTCGCCTGGTTCCCGCCGCTGGACCGCCGGTACGCCGCCGTAGCCGGCGGACCGCTGCTCGTGGACGGGGTCGCCCGGCCGCCGCTGCCCCCCGCACTGCTCGACGAGGCGATGATCGGGTTCGGTGCCTTCAATATCGAATCAACCGGCCGCGTCCCGGGCCTGTTCCGGCACCGGGTGCTCGGCGCCCTGAGCCGGTTGTCCTCCCGGGTGCGGATGCACGGCTCGACCGGAATCGACCTCGCCTTCACCGCCGACGGCACGCTCGGCGGCGCGATCGTGTTCGGTCACCATCCGTGGGACAACGCGGCGGGCGCGCTGATGGTGCAGTGCGCCGGCGGGATCGTCACCGACCTCGAGGGCGCGGACTGGACGATCGAGTCCGGTTCGGTGCTGGCGGCGGCACCCGGGGTGCATGCCGAACTACTCGAAATGATCGCCGCGGCCCGCGGTACCGGGTTTGCCGCGCCGGGCAGTGATCGCGATACCGGTGCCGCCGGTGGTGCGCAGACTGCTACCGGTGAGGCAGAAACGCCCGTTTCCGGCGGCGCCTGGGCCGGCTCGTACGGCGGGGTGGACACCACTGCCCACTCCGGCGGTGTGGACAAGGCCGCCCCGGGCGGCGGTGAGGAGCGCTCATGACCCTGGCGACACGTGTCATCCCCTGTCTGGACGTCGATGCCGGGCGGGTGGTCAAGGGCGTCAACTTCCAGAACCTGCGCGATGCCGGTGATCCGGTCCAGCTCGCCGCCGCCTACGACGCCCAGGGCGCCGACGAACTCACCTTCCTCGACGTCACCGCCTCCAGCGGTGACCGCGCCACCATGTTCGACGTGGTCACCCGGACCGCCGAGCAGATCTTCATCCCGCTCACCGTCGGCGGCGGAGTGCGCACCGTCGACGATGTGGACCGGCTGCTGCGCGCCGGTGCGGACAAGGTCTCGGTGAACACCGCCGCCATTGCCCGCCCCGAGGTACTGCACGAGATGTCGCAGCGGTTCGGATCGCAGTGCATCGTGCTGTCGGTCGATGCCCGCACCGTGCCCGACGGCGAACCGGACACCCCGTCGGGCTGGGAGGTCACCACGCACGGCGGTCGCCGGGGCACCGGGATCGACGCGGTCGAATGGGCGGTGCGCGGGGCCGAGCTCGGGGTGGGGGAGATCCTGCTCAACTCGATGGACGCCGACGGCACCAAGGCGGGGTTCGATCTGCCGATGATCCGCGCCGTCCGCGCCGCGGTCTCGATTCCGGTGATCGCCTCGGGTGGTGCCGGCGCGGTCGAGCATTTCGCCCCCGCGGTGCAGTCCGGTGCCGACGCCGTGCTGGCCGCCAGCGTCTTCCACTTCGGGGACCTCACCATCCCGCAGGTCAAGGACGCCCTGCGCGCGGCCGATCTGGTGGTGCGCTGAGATGGCACTGGATCCGGCGATCGCCGCCCGGCTCAAACGTAACGATGCCGGGCTGGTGGCCGCGGTGGCGCAGGAACGCGCTACGGGCGCGGTGCTGATGATGGCGTGGATGGACGATGACGCGCTGGCCCGCACCCTCGAAACCCGCCGCGCCACCTACTATTCCCGGTCCCGCAAGCAGTACTGGGTCAAGGGGGAGACCTCCGGGCATACGCAGTACGTGCACGAGGTCCGGCTGGACTGCGACGGCGATACGGTGCTGCTGATAGTGGATCAGCGGGGCGCGGCCTGCCACACCGGCACGCATACCTGTTTCGACACCGACGTGCTGCTTCCGTCCGAACAGGTGTGACGGCGGGCCGGTTGCGACAGCGTACGGCGCTGTCGAGCACCCTGTGAAGTCACACCAGCAGGCCGACAGCAGGTGGCGGGACGCCCCCTTGAATCGGCGATAACTGCGCTGCTCGGCGGGGACGCCGGCGGCGACCGGGATCGGACGGGCATGTGTGCACCCGCCCCGACGACTACCGGTGCGTGGCCGCCGGCCGTCGATGGATAACGGAGAAACCGTGAGATCGCGGTCGGTCACCTCGTCGTATCGAGAACGGCCGAGGATATCCACAGCTCCCGAATGCAGAGAGCGCGCACGGTCAGCCCGGCGATATCGTCCCGGGCGTATAGCGGCTGATCTCGATTTCCCGGACGAGCCGGTCCTCGATCCGGAAACGGATGAGTGCGAAGGGGTGCCCGCCGGGCGCGATAACCGCCGCTGGGCTGCCGGCGAGGAGAAGTGTCGCGGTGACGGCGATCCGGTCGGCGAACAACCGTGTTTCCTCGGCGACGGCCGTTGCCCCGCGAACCTCGGTGGGCGCACCCGCCGGGAGCAGGCGCGGATCGGCGACCCGGGCGGCATCGGGCGCCAGCAGGGTGACCAGCCGGCTGATATCGCCGCCGCGGGCAGCGGCCAGGAAGGCCTCGACGATCTCGAGGTGCCCGGCGATCTCGCGCTGCCCGGAGGTGCCGGGGCCGCCTGTGCCGGATTCGGGCGGCCGCGCCTCGCGCAGCCTGCCGCGCGCCCGGCTGGCCAGTTTCTTCGCTGCCGCCGGGGTCGCGTCGAGTACGGCGGCGACCCGGTCGAACGGCACCGCGAAGAGATCGTGCAGCACATAGGCCACCCGCTGGGCCGGTGACAGTTCGCCGAGTAGTACTAGCAGGGCCCGGGACACGTCCTCGCGGCGGAGGAACGCTTCGTCGGCGCCGGCCTGTTCGCCGCCGATATCGTCGAGCAATAGCGGGAGTTCGCCGCGGCGCTCCCGGGCCCGGAGCTGATCGAGACACAACCGCGCCGTCACGGTGGTGAACCAGGCGTCCGGTTCGGCCACCTCGGAGAGGTCCGCCGTCTGCACCCGGGTCCACGCGGTCTGCACCGCATCCTCGGCATCCTGGTACGAGCCGACGATCCGGTGGGCGAGCGAGAGCAGCCGCGGGCGGGCCGCCTCGAACTTCTCGACCATTTCCACGAGCGCGTCACCTTTCGTGCGTGCGGGACGTCAGAAGGGGTGAGAACGAACCATCCGACGTGCACGCCCCCGAGGAGGCACCATGAGCGTACCGACCCCGCTATTCCCTTCCGGAACCGATCCAGCCCCCGGCGGCCACCGGTGAACGGGGCGATCGAGGTCGCACTGCTCGCCGCGACCGTGGGTTGCGTGCTCGTCAATGCGGCGGAGGTGGCCGCGAAGGCCGTGCGCGCGCAATTCGTGATGCAGAATTCCGGCGAGGTGGGCGTGGCGCCTGAATGGATTCCGTACCTGGCGGTGATCGAAGGTGCCGGGGTGGCCGGATTGGTGGCCGGATTGTTCGGGCTGGAGTCCATCGGGCTGGCCGCCGCGGTCGGGCTGGTGCTGTTCTTCGTGGGAGCGGTCGCCGCCCACATCCGGGCACGGGTGTTCCACAACATCGCGTTTCCCGGGGGTTTCCTGATGCTGGCGCTGGCCGCGACTGCCTTTTTCGCCTGGTCGGTGGGCTAGCCGGGATCGGGGTGGTCCCTACGCCGGCGAATCGGCGTAGGTGGCTGCCGCCCAGCGGCCCGGGAGCCCGGCCGGAACTATGGGGCGGTGCGGCCGAGGACGGTGCTCAGGTGGGTGGCGAGTGTATCGCCGAGATCCGCCATCGCCGCGGTCTGCTCGGCGTCGAGCCCGTCGAAGACCAGTCGGCGCACCACATCCATGTATCCGGGCGCGGCCTCCACGACCTTCTGGTGCCCCTCATCGGTGAGTTCGGCCAGGACACCGCGCCGCCCGGTGGTCGCGGTGCGCGTGGCCCAGCCCATCCGTTCGAGTTTGGAGACCACATGCGAAAGTCTCGATAGCGATGAATTTGCTCGATGCGCGAGCTCGCTCATCTGCAGCCGCCGGTCCGGCGCCTCCGAGAGCAGGGTGAGCACCCAGTACTCGAAATGAGTCACACCGGACTCGCGCTGCAGGTCGGTATCCAATGCCCCCGGCAAGCGGTTCAGCACCGCGACCACTGCGCGCCAGGCCCGTCCCTCGACCGGGTTCAGCCACTCCGTCACTAATCCGCCTTCTCTCCGGCCCGGTGACGATTCCGGCATATGTCACCGGGCTACCGAAGAAAAGTTTGCCACGACTTCGCTCGAACATGGGTCAACTCGGAAACGAAGGTGAGGCCATTCACACGAACGGGGCGGATCGAGGCCCGCTACGCGCTTTTTCGCGTGCGGAGAAAATCCAGTGCGCGGTCGGCGTGTACATTCGCGCGCAGTTCGCTGCTGATCACGGTGAGCACGCTGCGGTCGGTGTCGATGACGAAGGTATGCCGCTTCACCGGCATGAGCTTGCCCAGCAGCCCGCGTTTGACCCCGTAACTCGCCGCGACCGATCCGTCGGTATCCGACAGCAGCGGGTATTCCAGCCGCTGCGCCCCCGCGAACCCGGCCTGGACGTCGACGGCATCGGCGCTGATCCCCGCGCAACTCGCGCCCAGCGCCGCGAACTCGGCGGTGAGATCGCGGAAATGGCAGGCCTCGGCCGTACACACCGGTGTATTCGCGGCGGGATAGAAGAACAACACCAATGGCCCGCCGGCCAGCAGCGAATCGAGGGAACGGAGGACGCCGGTCTGATCCGGGAGTTCGAATACCGGGGCGGGCTGGCCGATCTGCATACCCGGACACTACCGCCGGCGGCGGGTCCCGCGGGGTGCGTCGCGCACGCCGGGCACCCGGCTGGAATGATGGTTCGAATGCACGGCGCGACCACTCCCGCGACTACCACCCGCGAACGATTCCACGAACTCGCCGCCGAACACCGGGTCGTCCCGGTGACCCGGAAGGTGCTGGCCGATTCGGAGACCCCGCTCTCGGCCTACCGCAAACTGGGCGGTGACCGGGCGGGCACGTTCCTGTTCGAATCCGCGGAGAACGGCCGATCCTGGTCGCGCTGGTCGTTCATCGGCGCGGGCAGCCCCTCGGCGCTCACCTCGGTCGACGGCGCCGCCACCTGGCTCGGCGCCACCCCCGCCGGTGCGCCCGCCGGTGGCGACCCACTGGGCGCCCTGCGCGAAACGCTCGAACTGTTGCGCACCGAACGGCTGCCCGGTCTGCCGCCGCTGACCGGCGGGATGGTCGGTTACCTCGGCTACGACGCGGTGCGCCGGATGGAACGCCTGCCCGAATACGCCGAAGACGATCTGCACCTGCCGGAAATGGTGCTGCTGCTGGCCACCGATCTGGCGGCGTTCGACCATCACGAAGGCGCGATCACGCTGATCGCCAATGCCGTCAACTGGAACGGTACGTCCGAGAATGTGGACGCCGCCTACGACGACGCCCTCGCCCGGCTCGACCGGATGACCGCCGCGCTGGCCGCGCCCGCCGTCTCCACGGTGTCCGTTTTCGACCAGCCCGAACCGGATTACCGGCGCGCCCGCACCCCGGACGAGTACGGCGCCGGGGTCCGCCGCCTGGTCTCGGAGATCGAGGCCGGGGAAGCGTTCCAGGTGGTGCTGTCGCAGCGTTTCGAAATGGACTACGGCGGCACCCCCATCGACCTCTACCGGATGTTGCGCGCGGCCAACCCGAGCCCGTACATGTTCCTGCTGCACATCCCGGACGGCGACGGGAACACCGCGTTCTCGATCGTCGGGTCCAGCCCGGAAGCGCTGGTGGCCGTACAGGACGGGGTCGCGACCACGCACCCCATCGCGGGTACCCGCTGGCGGGGCGCCACCGAGGAAGACGATCTGCTGCTCGAGAAGGGCCTGCTGGCCGACGAGAAGGAGAACGCCGAACATCTCATGCTCGTCGATCTCGGACGTAACGATCTGGGCCGGGTCTGTGTGCCCGGGACGGTGCGGGTCACCGAGTACCGCCATGTCGAGCGCTACAGCCATGTGATGCATCTGGTCTCCACGGTGACCGGGCGGCTGGCGCCGGGCAAGATCGCCCTCGACGCGGTGCGGGCCTGTTTCCCGGCGGGCACGCTGTCCGGCGCTCCCAAGGTGCGGGCCATGCAGTTGATCGAGGAACTCGAACCCACCCGGCGCGGGGTGTACGGCGGTGTGGTCGGCTACCTCGATTTCGCCGGTGACGCCGATACCGCGATCGCCATCCGCACCGCCCTCCTCAAGGACGGCACCGCCTACGTCCAGGCGGGCGCGGGTGTGGTGGCCGATTCCGAGGCCGAATACGAGGACACCGAATCCCGGAACAAGGCGATGGCGGTGCTGCGTGCGGTCGCCGCCGCCGAAACGGTCCGCGCCTTCGGTGACGAGGAGGCCGCCGACCGGGAATCGGTATCTGTGACGTCCGGAGGCGGCGTATGACGGCCGACGACCCCGCCCGCCGCCCGCCGACGGGGGACTCCGGCGGTGCAGCCCGGAGCGGCACCCCGGGCACCGGCGAGCCTGCAGACGACGCTGTAGAGGTCCCCGCGCCGAAAAGCGATGTCGCCTCCGGCGCCGACCCGGATACGAGCGATTCCGGCGGCGGAGCACCTGCAGGCGATACAGCAGGCGCGGACGCCGTTCGGACGGCCGAGACCGGGCCCGCGGCCGGCGGCACCGGCACGGACGGGACGGATCCGGTTACCGAAGCATCTGCTGCCGCCACGAACGGTGCGGGCTCTGTGGTGACGACCGGCCCGGATGCCGGAGCGACCGTCTCCGGCGCAGCGGGCGCGGACAGCAGTGTGACCGAACCGGATGGCGGTGTGCCCGGGCCTGGTACCGGGGTAAGTGCCGTCGGCGCACGTGGCGTGGGTGCGGGACCGACCGACCCCGGAGCGGATACCGGTTCACGTGGCGCTCACTCGGGCGCGACCGGCTCCGAATCGGTCGCCGCGCGACGCCGGCCGATCGACTGGGGCGACGACGAGATTGCACCTGCCGCCGAGGCCGGGACTGCCCGGGGCGGGCGGCAACCGGTTACCGCGCTGGCATTGCTCGCGCTCGGCGCCGCCGCGCTGTGGGGGTCCTCCCGGCTCACCTGGGTGACGGTGACCTCCGCGGACGGTTTGACCGAGCCGCGCACCGACGAACTGAACGGCGGGGTCTGGTTCGGTGCGCTGACGCCGCTGGCACTGGTTCTGCTGGCCGCCATCGCCGCCGTGCTGGCGACCCGGGGCTGGATGCGCCGGCTGGTCGGTGTGGTGGTCGCCCTGATCGCCGCCGTGACCGCGGTACCGGCGCTGGCGCTGCTCACCGGGTCCGGGGCCACTGAACAGCGGGCCACCGATCTGGCCGGGCTGCCGGGGCGTGCGCAGGTGCAGGAGCTGGTCACCTCGAGTGGTCCGGCCGCGCTCACGCTGTGCGGTGCGCTGGCCGCGTTCGGTGCGGGGCTGTTACTGGCCCGGATGCCGGCCGGTACCAAGCAGCTGTCCGGAAAATACGACAACCCGGCAACGCGGAAGGCCGCGGCCACCCAGGCGGTGCAGCAGCGCGGGTCCGGCGAGGTGCTGCCGGAACGGGTGCTGTGGGACGCGCTGGACGCCGGTGCCGACCCGACCGATCCGACCAGCCCGGACGCCCCGGACGCCCCGGACGCTGCGGCCGACGCGGACGCCCCGGACGCAGCGGACAAGCCGGTCGCCCGCCCCGCCGGCTCGGTGGACGACGCGGCCGGCCCGGCCGTCGCCCGCCCGGCGAACGAAACGGCTCGTTCCGCCCCGGCCGGATCGGTGAAACCGGCAGACCGGGACGCAACGGCCCGTGACACAGATCGCCCGGACGCCCCGCGGCCGGGCGATACCCCCTAGCAGGCCGGTCGCGGCCGGGTGACCCGCCCCCGGCGTCAGGGTGCCGCGGCCTGCCATTTACTCTTGTTCAGCATCGGTGAGACAGCTCCTGGGGGAATCCTTCAGGCAGTAATTTGCGTGTCTCCCCAGAAAGGATTCGAGCCAGATGACGGTACTCGACTCGATTCTCGACGGGGTCCGCTCGGATGTAGCCGCTCGGGAGGCGGTGCTCGACTTCCCCGCGGTGAAGGCAGCGGCCGCCGCCGCGCCCGCGCCGCTCGATGCGAAGGCGGCCCTGCTCGAAGACGGCATCGGTGTGATCGCCGAGGTCAAGCGGGCCAGTCCGTCCAAGGGCGCGCTCGCCGATATCGGTGACCCGGCCAGTCTGGCCAAAGCCTACGAAGACGGTGGCGCCCGGATCATCAGCGTGCTCACCGAGGGCCGGCGCTTCCACGGATCGCTGGACGATCTGGACGCCGTCCGCGCCACTGTCGATATTCCGGTGCTGCGCAAAGATTTCGTAGTCGGCCCGTACCAGATCCACGAGGCGCGGGCGCACGGCGCCGATGTGATCCTGCTGATCGTCGCCGCCCTGGAACAGGACACGCTGGCGTCGCTCATCGATCGCACCGAATCGCTCGGGATGACCGCGCTCGTCGAGGTGCATACCGAGGAGGAGGCCGATCGGGCTCTCACCGCGGGTGCGAGCGTGATCGGGGTGAACGCGCGCAACCTGAAAACTCTCGAGGTCGACCGGGACTGCTTCGCCCGGATCGCGCCGGGGCTACCCACGGAGGTCGTGCGGATCGCCGAATCCGGGGTCCGCGGCACCGCGGACCTGCTCGCGTATGCGGGCGCCGGCGCGGACGCGGTACTTGTCGGCGAGGGGTTGGTCACCAGTGGCGATCCCCGGGGCGCTGTCTCGGAGCTGGTCACCGCCGGTACGCATCCGTCCTGCCCGAAACCGGCGCGGCGGGGGCGATGATGGCGGCGTCCGGATCGTCCACCGACCAGGCACTGCCCGCCGCGAGCCGCGGGGTGGCGCAACGTAGTGAGCACGAACCCGACGAGGGCGGCCATTTCGGCGTCTACGGCGGCCGGCATGTGCCCGAGGCGCTGATGGCGGTGATCGAGGAGGTCACGGCCGAATACGACAAGGTCCGGCTGGACCCCGATTTCCTCGCCGAGCTCGATCGGCTGCAGCGCGACTACACCGGCCGTCCCTCGCCGGTCTTCGAATGCACCGGGCTGGCCGAGCATGCCGGTGGTGCGCGGATCCTGCTGAAACGCGAGGATCTGAACCACACCGGCTCGCACAAGATCAACAACGTGCTGGGGCAGGCGCTGCTGGCCAAGCGGATGGGTAAGACCCGGATCATCGCCGAGACCGGCGCGGGGCAGCACGGGGTCGCCACGGCGACCGCCTGCGCCCTGCTCGGGTTGCGCTGCATCATCTACATGGGTGCGGTCGATACCGCCCGGCAGGCCCTGAATGTGGCCCGGATGCGGCTGCTCGGCGCCGAGGTCATCTCGGTGACCCTCGGTTCGCAGACGCTCAAGGACGCGATCAACGAGGCCTTGCGTGACTGGGTCACCAATGCCGACGACACCTACTACTGTTTCGGCACCGCCGCCGGGCCTCATCCGTTCCCGATGATGGTCCGCGATTTCCAGCGGGTCGTCGGACTGGAGGCCCGGGCCCAGGTCCAGAGCCTGGCCGGTCGGCTGCCCGACGCCGTCGCCGCCTGTGTGGGCGGGGGATCCAATGCGATCGGCATCTTCCATGCCTTCATCGACGACCCCGGGGTTCGGCTGGTCGGCTACGAAGCCGCCGGTGACGGCGTGGAAACCGGCCGGCACGCGGCGACCTTCGCCGGTGGCTCGCCGGGCGCCTTCCAGGGCGCCTACTCGTACCTGCTGCAGGACGAGGACGGCCAGACCATCGAATCGCATTCCATTTCGGCCGGCCTGGACTATCCGGGCGTGGGCCCCGAGCACGCGTTCCTGAAGGATACCGGCCGCGCCGAATACCTGCCGGTCACCGATACCGCCGCGATGGACGCGCTGCTGCTGCTCAGCCGTACCGAGGGCATCATCCCGGCCATCGAATCCGCGCACGCGGTCGCCGGGGCGCTCGAACTGGGCCGCGAGCTCGGCGAGGGCGCGATCATCCTGGTGAACCTGTCCGGGCGCGGCGACAAGGATATGGATACCGCCGCCCGCTGGTTCGGGCTCTTCGACGATCCGGACACCGGCAAGGAGAACGGTCAGTGAGTTCCGAATCCCGTCTCGGCGCCACTTTCGCCGCCTGCAAGGCCGATAACCGCGCGGCGCTCATCGGCTACCTGCCGGCCGGCTACCCGGACCTCGAGGGGTCGCGCAAGGTCGTGCGGGCGATGGTCGAATCCGGTTGCGATATCGTCGAAGTCGGCGTCGCCTATTCCGATCCGGTGATGGACGGGCCGACCATCCAGGCCGCCGCCGATCAGGCGCTGCGCGGCGGGGTCCGGGTCCGCGATGTGTTCTCCGTGGTCGAAGCGGTGGCCGACGCGGGTGCTCAGGCGGTGGTGATGAGCTACTGGAATCCGGTGCTCAAATACGGCGTCGACCGGTTCGCCGGTGATCTCGCCGCCGCCGGTGGCGCCGGCATCATCACCCCCAATCTCATTCCCGAGGAAGCCGGCGACTGGTTCAGCGCCTCCGCCGCGCACCACCTCGACCGGATCTTCCTGGTGGCGCCCTCGTCGACCGAGGAACGCCTCGCCGCCACCCTCGACGCCAGTTCGGGTTTCGTCTACGCCGCGTCGACCATGGGCGTCACCGGCGCCCGGGACGCGGTCTCGACCATGGCCCCCGCGCTGTGCGCCCGGGTGCGCGAGCACAGCGATATTCCGATCGGGGTCGGCCTCGGGGTCCGCTCCGGGGCGCAGGCGGCCGAGATCGCCGCCTACGCCGACGGGGTGATCGTCGGCTCCGCACTGGTCAGCGCCGCCGCCGAGGGGCTGGACGCGGTCCGCGCCCTGACCGCGGAACTGGCCGGTGGTGTCCGCGCCGCCGCTGTCGCCTCCTGAGCCGGCCACCGCGCGCATGTCACCCCGGTAAGAAGCCCGGCCGGGCACCTGGCCGGGCGGGTGCCGAACACGCGAGCCGGAGGCCGGACTTGCCAACGTGGCCTCCTGGACTACGGTTGCCCCGTGACCGTTCTCGCCGTACCGGAAACCACCTCGACCGCCGTATCGCCCGCCACCGAGCTGCTGGCCTATCTGCCCAGCCCGCCGCAGGGTGTCTGGGAGATCGGGCCGTTCCCGCTCCGCGCGTACGCGATCTGCATCATCGTCGGGATCATCGTCGCCATCTGGTGGGGCGAGAAACGCTGGCAGGCTCGCGGTGGTGAGGCGGGCGCGATTTTGGACGTCGCCGTTTTCGCCGTACCGTTCGGGCTGATCGGCGGCCGGATCTACCACGTCGCCACCGATTGGCAGAAGTACTTCGGCGCGGACGGCAACCCCATGGACGCCCTGAAGATCTACCAGGGCGGTCTCGGCATCTGGGGGGCGGTGTTCTTCGGCGCGATCGGTGCCTGGATCGCCTGCCGGATCTACAAGATCCCGCTGCCCGCACTCGGTGACGCGATCGCCCCGCCGATCCTGCTCGCCCAGGCCATCGGCCGGCTCGGCAACTACTTCAACCAGGAGCTCTACGGCCGCGAAACCGATCTGCCGTGGGGCCTGGAGATCTATCTGCGCTTCGACGAAGCCGGCCGGCTCGACATGATGAACGGTGTTTCCTCGGGCGAGGTCCATTCCGTCGTGCATCCGACATTCCTCTACGAGCTGCTCTGGAATGTCGCGGTAGTGCTCGCGCTGGTCTATATCGACCGCCGTTTCCGCATCGGGCACGGTCGGCTGTTCGCCCTGTACGTCGCGGGGTACTGCTTCGGGCGCTTCTTCGTCGAACTCATGCGCGACGACGAGGCCACCCAGATCGCCGGTATCCGGATCAACTCCTTCACCTCCGGCCTGGTCTTCCTGGCCGCGATCGCGTACGTCCTGTTCGCCACCAAGGGCCGGGAAACTCCGGAACAGCTCCGCCCCGGGTGGGGACCACGCCCGTGGCCCTGGCAGTTCGGTGCGTTGCGGGCTGCGGGCGAGGCGTCCGAGACCGGTTCCGGCGCGGAAGCTTCCGCCGCACCCGATTCCGAAACCGGAAACGAGCCCGGGGAGTCCGGTCCTGCCGATCCGCTCGCCAAGGCGGCGGCGTCGAAGGAGGGCGGCGAGTCCGGCACCGGCGATCCGCTCGCGAAGCCGAAGACAGCCAGCGAGTCGGCGAAAACGGACGACCCCGCCGATTCCGCGGCTGGCCCGCAAGATTCGTCCGCCGAGGCCGACCCCGCGGAACCGGGCGGGTCCGCGGGGCCGCCGAAATCCGCGACAAGCGAAGAGGCCGTCGACCCGAAGTCCAGCGCGAACGAATCCGACGCTGCACACACCGATTCCGTGTCACCAGCGGATACGGATTCCGCGGCCACCGCACCGAAGAATCCCTGAGCCGACCGGAACAGCCCTCCATAGCCCACCTCGAGGTACGGGCCCGAACCTCGCGCCGCCGGAGGCAGCGCCTGACACAGCGGGGGGAGCAAGCAGGGAACAGCGAGACAAATACTCCCCGCGGGCCCTGCGCCGAAGAATCCCTCCCATGACTGCCCACCTGAATGGTTCGGGGCCCGTCTCGTTCTGGAGCGACGGAGCGGAGGAGTGAAGCGGAGGAGCGGAGGAGTGAAGAACGAGACCAAGGGGGCCCCGAACCCCGCGCCGCCGGAGGCGGCGCCAATAACACAGGAGGAGCAGTGACCGATCCGTACCAGCAGGGCGGACCGCAGTACGGCCCGCCGGGCACCGGCCCGGATCTGGGTAAATCACCGGGGTATCCGTCACAGCCACCAGCGCAGCCCTACCCGTCCCAGCCGTACCCCTCGCAGCCGCAGCAGTACCCCTCGCAGCCGCAGGCGTATCCGGGGCAGCCCGATCCGCAGTACGGGGCCGCACCGGGCTACGGGCAGCCGGCCCCCGGGTACGGGCAGCAGGATCCCGCATACGGGCAGCCGGGCGCGTACGGTCAGCCGGGCGCATACGGTCAGCCGGGGCCCGGCTACGGCGCGCCCATGGGTTACAACCCGATGGATCCGGAAGCCCCCTACGGCCGGGATATGTACGGGGTGCCGCTGTCGGACAAGCAGAAGCTGGTGGCGGGTCTGCTACAGATCTTCTTCGGTTCCCTCGGGATCGGCCGGTTCTACCTCGGTGATACCGGCATGGGTGTCGGCCAGATCGCGGCCAGCATTTTCACCTGCGGTATCGCCGGGTCGATCTGGGGACTGATCGACGGCATCCTGATTCTCACCGGCAAGGTGACCGATACCTACGGTCGTCCACTGCGGGACTGAATCATCCCGGTAGGCAGAGTGCGGGTCCACCCACGGTGGGCCCGCATTCGGGTATCCGGGTCGATTCGTAGCGCCGAGGTAACGGTCGCGTAAGGACCCCGGTTCATCCTGAGACGGGCGGCGTTGGGTCGCCGTTCACTCAGAGTTCGGCGTTCCCGACGCCGCCCGCGGGCCGGGCGGGACGCCGTACCCCGGCAGGATTAGGCTCGACACGTGATGCGACGGACGAAGATTGTGTGCACCCTCGGCCCGGCCACTGCCACCGAGGAACGTATTCGAGAGCTCGTCGAAAGCGGTATGGACGTCGCCCGGCTGAATTTCAGCCACGGCGAGCACTCCGACCACGCCGAAAACTACAAGAAGGTGCGGCAGGCCTGCGAAGATCTCGGCCGCGCCGTCGGTATTCTCGCCGATCTGCAAGGCCCCAAGATCCGCCTGGGGCGTTTCGCCGAGGAACGCACCCTCTGGGCGACCGGTGAGGTCGTCCGCATCACCGTCGACGATATCGTCGGTGATCACGACCGCGTCTCCACCACCTACAAACAGCTCGCCGAAGACGCCAAATCCGGTGACCGGCTGCTCGTCGACGACGGCAAGGTCGGGCTGGAGGTGATCCGCGTCGAGGGCAACGACGTGGTGTGCGAGGTGACCGAGGGCGGCCCGGTCAGCAACAACAAGGGTGTGTCGCTGCCGGGGATGGATGTCTCGGTGCCCGCGCTCTCCGAAAAGGACATCGAAGATCTGGAATTCGCGCTGAACCTGGGCGTGGATTTCATCGCGCTCTCGTTCGTCCGCTCACCGTCGGATATCGAGCTGGTCCACGATGTGATGGACCGGGTGGGCCGGCGGGTCCCGGTGATCGGCAAACTGGAGAAGCCCGAGGCGATCGACAACCTCGAGGCCGTGGTGCTGGCCTTCGACGCGGTGATGGTGGCCCGCGGCGACCTCGGTGTCGAATTGCCGCTCGAGCAGGTGCCGATCGTGCAGAAGCGCGCCATCCAGATGGCGCGGGAGAATGCGAAACCGGTGATCGTCGCGACCCAGATGCTCGAATCCATGATCGAGAATTCGCGCCCCACCCGCGCCGAGGCCTCCGATGTGGCCAATGCGGTCCTCGACGGCGCCGACGCGGTGATGCTGTCCGGTGAGACCTCGGTCGGCAAGTATCCGATCGAGACCGTGCGCACCATGGCGCGCATCGTGCACGCGGTGGAAACCGAATCCACCAATGTGCCGCCGCTGACGCATACACCGCGCACCAAACGCGGTGTCATCTCGTATGCCGCCCGCGATATCGGGGAACGGCTCAACGCCAAGGCGCTGGTGGCGTTCACTCAGTCCGGCGATACGGTGCGCCGTCTGGCCCGCCTGCACACCCCGATTCCGCTGCTGGCGTTCACCCCCCTTCCGGAGGTGCGCAGCCAGCTGGCGCTCACCTGGGGCACCGAAACCTTCATCGTGCCCACCGTGGACAGCACGGACGCGATGATCAAACAGGTCGATCAGGCGCTGCTGAGCATGAACCGCTACGCCAAGGGCGACCTCGTGGTCATTGTGGCGGGCTCCCCACCGGGTACCGTCGGGTCCACGAACCTGATCCACGTGCACCGTATCGGCGAGGAGGACCACTGATGCCGAGCAAACCCCGAGTCGCCCGGTGAGCGCGCCGGTCGACGCGACCGTCACCGACCGGCACCGCGATCTCGACACCCTGCTGGAGCTGCTGGACCTGGAGGAGGTGTCCGAGGATGTGTTCCGCGGGCACCATCCGGAGAAGGTCGCCAGCCGCACCTTCGGTGGACAGCTCGTCTCGCAGGCGGTGATCGCCGCCGGCCGCACGGCCGGCGATCGGCCGATCCACGTGCTCAACGCGCATTTCGTGCGGGGCGGCGATGTGAAGAAGCCCATCGATTTCCACGTCGAACGTCATCGTGACGGCCGCGCGTTCGCCAACCGCACCGTTACCGCGGTCCAGGACGGCCAGGAACTGTTCGTCATGCTGGCCTCCTTCCAGGAGTGGGGCAAGGGGCTCGAACACGCGCACGAACGACCGGAGGTCCCGGATCCGGAGACGCTGCCGCGGATCCAGGAGAGTTTCGCCGGGTTCGAGGACAAGCTGGAGATGTTCGTCAACGCTCCGCACCCGATCGATATGCGCTACACCAACGATCCGGCCTGGATCCTCAAGGGCACCGGCGAGAAGCTGAACCACAATCGTGTGTGGATGCGCGCCGACGGCACCCTGCCCGACGATCCGCTGCTCCATGTGGCCGCATTGAGCTATTCCTCCGACACCACGGTGCTGGATTCGATCATCACCACGCACGGCCTGTCGTGGGGTCTGGACCGGATCGTCGCCGCCACGGTGAACCATTCCATCTGGTTCCACCGCCCGTTCCGGTTCGACGAATGGGCGCTGTACGCCACCGAATCGCCCGTGGCCGCGGGCTCACGGGGGCTGGCGACCGGGCGTTTCTACTCGCGGTCGGGCGATCTGCTGGCCACCACCGTGCAGGAAGGCGTTATCCGCCATTTCCCGGCGCGGCGCTGACCGCCGGCCGAGCGGTTCAGAGCCGCTCGGCCAGTAGCGGCTCGAGATCGATATCGGTGCGCTGTTCGGCACTGAGCGTGAACGGTGCTCCGGGGCCGAGTTCGTCCAGGCCCCGCCGCAGCCGGTGCTCCAGCGCATCGATATAGCCGTCGGTCAGTTCGGCCGGATCGCCGGCCAGGCTCAGCGCGATCTCGAACGTCGCGTGCCCGCAGGGTTCCGCGCCGGGATTCCCGGCGCGCCAGCGGCTGTCGAATTCCCGGTGCCGTGAATCGTCCTCGGCGACGGGCAGCGTGCACCGCCACGCGCAGACCTCACCGTCATCGAGGTGTTCGGCCAGATCGGTGCGTACGGACTCGACGAGTCTGTCCAGGGTTTCCGGTGTCACATACACATGAAGCGAAACATCCGAAATGCGTTTCGGCATGCGCGATTCCTGTCGTGTGTCGAACCTGCAACGGGATGGGATTCTCGGTGTTCCGGACCGCGAGTGTAGTGGGCGCGGGCAGGAAAGTCAGACTCCGAGTCACCATCGTTGTCTTTCGCCGAAAATTCACGCGTACCAGCCGTTGTGCTGGGCGGCCACCAGCGGTGACAGTCGCGCCTGCGGCGGGGCCGGCTGTACCACCAGCGGCGGCCGCCCCCACTGCCGCTCGGCCGGTGTACTCACCGGCGCCAAGGCCACCAGCAGCGGTACCAGTGCTTCGGCGATCGTATCCCCGACCTCGCAATACGCCTGCGCCGAAAGCCCCACCGGATCGCCGATGTTCTCCCGCCCCACCATCGACAGGTTGTGCCGGCTGCGATGCAGTTCGGCCACGCTACGCGCCCCCGTTACCCGCGCGATCCGATGCGCCTCCAGCAACGTGAAAGTCCGTGGCATCGCCGACCCCATCTCGGCAACTTCGTCCCGGATGTTCTCAGTCATGGTGAGAACGAGATCCGCCCGATCGATATGCTCGGCTTTGAGCTTGCGGGCCCGGAAGTCACCCGGATCCCCGCCCAGCCCGGTGATGGCCTCGGCAGCCCGCGGTTCCACCGGAAACCCCACCAGGGCCCGGGTCCCGGCGCTTTCGGCGGTGATCCCGGTCAGCCGGTATTCGACCGCGATGGAACGGGTGAGTCGTTCGGCGATCACCGAACGGCACACATTGCCATTGCAGACGAACAGGATGTGCATGCGGCTACGGTAAGTCGCCCGCGACCTGCGCAGAACCGGTGTTCGCTCAATATCACACCGCCCCGCCGGTGAATTCATCTCCGCTTAGCACGTTGTTTCTCTGCACTGCTTTTCACGGCAGCCAAGTGCCGTCGGCGGCGACGATATCGGCGAGCCCGGTCACCGCTTGCCATAGTCGCTCGGCCCGGATCTCGGCAGCAGTGAGATGCGAGATCACCACTACTTCGGCGTTGTGTTCGAAGATGTGCTGGACGGCGATCAGTGTGACCAGTTTCGGCGCCGAGGGCCCGAAGACCGTGAACACCACCTCGAGGCAGTGGTGAGCGATGAGTTCGTCCAAGCCGGAGATTTCGGTGCCGTATGAGCGGACGACGATCGCGCGTCGCCGGTTCTCTGCGATCCGGTACGGGACCGCAACCTCAGCGGGCACGTCGTACCTCACTCGGATGCGCGGCGCGCCACCGGGCGATCACCCCGTCCACCTCGGATTGGGCGGTCGGCTGTACGGCGGTTGCCGGCATATCGAGTGCGCGTAGCCCATCGAGACACAGTTCGATGGTTTCGCGGTCGCAGCATTCGGCTTCACCCCACAGGCGAACCGTCGCGGATAGCGCCTCGGTGGTCGCCCGCCTCGGCAGCGGTGGCAGGGGCTGGGTTTCCTCGCTGTGCATGGCGTCTCCTGATGATGTGGTCCCGTTGCGGAGCGCCCGGCGCCGGGGTAATCCACTGCATCGGCGAGATGCGGTACCGAATGTTGTGGTTTCTGTGCCCACCCGGCGCCGGGGCTGCTCTCAGCCTCACTCGCCCACTGCTTCCGGAGAAGCCTCGAAAAGACCACGGAGGGAATATGCTTCGGATAACAAGCAGGTGGCACATGACTTTCGAGGGGCGGGATGACGGTCAGTAGATGGACGAGAACGGAAGTCCGGGCGCTCCGCGAGGCCGCGCTCCGCGAAACTCAAGAGGAATTTGCGGAACGGGCCGGGTATACGCTCGCGACGATCAAGAAATGGCATCGGGCGACATGGGATAAGCCGGTGCGGGCGCGTTCGGCGGAAACGCTCGACACGATGCTGCGCGATCTGGACACCGATCAACGTGCCCGGTTCGACGCGGAAACAGCGGCCGTGAGCGATCCTGCGCAGCGTAGCGTGGAGGTCGTCAGACAGTCGAGTATGACGCTCGGTATGTATGCCTGGGAAGTCGATAGTTGTATGAGGCGTCGTGAATTCGGGAAACTGGCCACTGCGGTCACCGTGACGGCAGTGGCCTGGCCGTTCGGAGAACGTATCGGATCGACAGACGCGCAGCGCCTGCTGAGAGCTGTTCACGAGCTGGGGGAGCAGGACCAGCAGATCGGCGGCGGTGCCCTGGTGCAAAGCGCGCTCGAACAGCTCGCACACGCCAAACACACCTTGGATACCGCGAGCTACGACACCACGACCGATAACGCCTTTGCTTCGGCTACAGGGTATTTGGCTGTGCTCGCAGGCTGGCTCGCCTACGATTCCGACCTTCACCAGGTGGCGCGGCGTTGTTATGCCGATGCCCTCGCGCTGGGTAGCGAAGCGGGTGACGAGGACCTGGTATCCCACACCTGCCTGTATTCGGCGAACCAGTCGATCTCTCTTGCCCGTGACAGACAGGGGAGTCCGCACCACGCCTTGAAACTGATCGACCGTGCCCGCGTACTGATGCGCGGCCGGCCGCCGGGGCGCATCCACGCATTGATTGCTGTGCGAGAAGCCCAGACGTGGGCACTGCTCGGAGACCGGATGGGATTCGGCCGCGCTATCGGTACTGCATGGCGCGAGTTGGAGCAGGCCATCGGTTTTGAACCGCTAGAAGAGTGCCCCCAGTGGCTACGGTTCGTGTCGGCCTCGGAAATACGCGGACACGAGGCACGCGGTTACGGCGAGATAGGCGAAACAGCCAAGAGCATCGAGCTTCTCGAAACTGCGGCGGCAGAGGAGACAGGCACCCGCAACGCTGTCAATGACCGGGCGCACGCCGCCGTAGCGCATGCCTGCATGGGTGATGTCGAGTCGGCTCTCGCCTTGGGGACAGCCGTGCTGGCCGACCTGGCGAATGTCACGTCGAGCCGGACACTGCGAGTGATGGAACCGATCCGAACTCTCGACCATCCTGCGGCCGCAGAGTTTCGCGACGGGTTCGCAGCACTGGTGGATTCCACAAGGAAGGAAATGGTGTGATCGAACCAGAGTTTCGGCAGCACACTGCCGCCCAGGCCCGCGAGATACGAGCCACTGTCGAAGACGTCTACCGGCGTTCTTACATCGATGCGATCGCTTCCGGTGACCCGTTCGATTCCCCTGAAGCGTTCATGCACAGGTTCGACGCCTACACCGACCCGGCACGCAGCTGGGGGTTCGATCTGGTGGTGGCATATCTCGACAGTGCTGCGGCAGGGCAGACGTGGGGCTGGCCGCTTCGACCGGGCGCAGCGGGGTGGGGCGGCCTTCACCTGGACGACGGCGGTCTGGATGACGGCGACCTGGATGAGTTCACCGCCGAGACCGGTGACCGGACATTCGCCCTGTCGGAGATCATGGTGTGCGCCGACCACACCGGCCGCGGACTCGCCCGCGCATTGCACGACGAGCTGCTGCGTGGCCGGTCCGAGCAACGCGCGACATTGCTGGTGGAACCGGACAACGAGCGCGCCTACTCGCGATATCGCACATGGGGCTGGTACCGGGTCGGTTGGCTGCGCCCGAACTGGGAGAACGCCCCGACATTCGATGTGTTGATGCACAACTTGCCGCTATGAATCGGCCCGGCTGTCCGGAGGCCAACTCGATAGCCCCGTAGACGAGACAGGAGATCCGGCGCTGAGTCGGGAGCCTACTGTTGATGAACTGCGTCGTAGATTCTGACCAGTCCCCGATAACGCGACCACCCGGTTTCAGAGTCGGTTTGTCGTGATCGGTGTTCAGTTGATGTCGCAGTCCACCGGGTGGTGGGTGTG
>NZ_JBHXMZ010000011.1:0-224990 GCF_042719915.1 Nocardia sp. NPDC058499
TTCCTTTGACCCCCCCTCCTCCTTTTTGCACCAGCGGCGAGGAACAACCGAGGGGAACACCCCGATGGGAGGGTGTGTTGGCTTCTCTGGAGTTCTCCCCCCCCCCCCCCCACCGGCGCAGGCTCCAGGGGGATGGCAGCCGCGCAGGCGATCGGCCAGGGGGTATAGCCGATCGTGGTGACCAGGCTACCCGTACTCGCGGGTGCCCGGCCGGGAGCTAGCCGAATTCACCGTCTTTCACTCCGCTCAAGAAGGCGGCGAACTCGCCGGCGGACAGGTGCAGCACGGGGCCGCGGCCGTTCTGTTTGGTGTCTCGGATGCCAATGGTGCCATTGGGGTAGCGCCCGACCTCGACACAATTTCCGCTGTTGCCACTGAAGGACGACTTGCGCCAGGTCGCGCTGTCGTGGTCGGTGTTCATCGGGAGAGTCCTTCCATTGCCGATCTGATGAGCTCTTGCGATTCAGTTGTGTTCAGGGCGTTCTTTTTCAAATCACGCCAGACAAGTTCGTATGCGGCGACTTCCTCGGGCTTGGACATGTAGAGGCTGCCGGTGAGCGTGTCCATATAGGCCAGAGGTTGCTCCATCGGCTCCCCGTTCTTGCCCTCGGGGAACTCCAGCAGCGAGAACGGGTTGGACACCATCCCGCCGTGGACTCCGACAGTGGCCGGCAGGATCCTGACCGAGATCCTGCGGCGGGCACCGACATCGAGCAGGTGCTGCAGTTGGCGGCCGATGATCTCGGGATCGGCGAACGGTCGCCGGATCGCGGCCTCGCCGATGATCACCTCCAGGCGCGGCGGCGGCGCGTTTTCGTCGTCTCGATCCAGTAGCGCCTGGCGGTCCATCCGTACCCGGACCAGGTCCGATACCCGCTCCTCGCTGACATAACCCGCAGGTGTGCGGGCCAGGATCTCGGCATACTCCTGGATCTGCAGGAGGCCGGGGATCAGTTCGGATTCATACTGGCGGATCGACACCGCTGAGTCCTCGAGCATCACGTACTGGCTGAACCATGTCGGCAGCGACGGCTCGGTGTAGTCGTGCCACCAGGCGCGACCGTTGCGCCGCTCGCGCGTTTCGGCGGTCAAGCTCAGGATCAGGTCACGGTCGGTGGCGGACGCGCCGTAGTAGTCGAGCAGGGCTTTGACGTTCGGTTCCGGGAACTTGACGCCGTCCACGCCCTCCTCCATGCGGATCATCGTCGACCGTCCAACTCCGAAGGCCTGGGCGGCTTGTGTCTGCGTCGGATGCTTGCCCTCCGGCGTTCTGGCGTTCTCCCGCAGACGGGTGAGCTGCCGGCCGATGTAGCGACGCAGAAAATCCGCGCTGACCTGCTCGAGTGCCATCCGGACGCCTCCACTTCCCTCGGAAATGTGTCACCCAAATTAAACATTTCACCCAACGGTAGCAAACGCCGCTGTCTCATATGAGCCTCAATCAAACCGGTCGGTACTGAAACGAACAGATTCTTTTGAAACAGTTCCATTCTGTTCTGTCCTACTTTACTCTGGGTCGTACGACACGGTTTCAGTGATGGGGCAGGGGTGCCGGAGACAGCGAAATGCGCTGCGCGACAACCACCACTGGACCGCCCAGCTCGATGAGTCAGGGGTGAGAGCATGCAGCTCGCGAGTCCACACACTGCGCTGATCAGATATCGCGGCGGCGGTGAAAGAGCAGTCGACCGGTGTGCGCGTTACCGCCAGATGAGGATTCCGGCGAATGTCGCGCCGGGAACCGATCTGATCGTTGTGTCCCTGTCCGATGGCGTTGATTCGGTGACCGCGCCGCGCCTGCTGGCCCGGACCGCGTTCGACACACTGGCGGTCCGCGCGCAACTGGGCCCGGTCGTCGAGCACCAACGAAGCGACCGCCTCACATTTCTCACTGCTCCCGCCCCAGCCCAGCACGACTACAACAGCCGCCTGGTACATCTCAATGTCATTGCCGGAGGACAGCTCGCGCTGCTTCCGTCACCCGCCGATGAGCATGCACGGACCCGACGCTGGGCAATCGAACCCACCACCGCTTCGGCGCTCCCGGAGTTGCCCGCAGTAGTCCACGCGCTGAAAGAGGCCGCCACCCAGTTGAGGCCGGTCTCGCCGGCCGCGGACTGGGTGAGAAGTGGCGAGCGCTGATGGACCCCGAGCTTTCACCGAGGCCGCACGAGCCGGACACCCATATCCGGATCAAGTGGCGCGAGGTCGACTTCCACTTCCGTGCGTGCCTGACCGCGGCCCGCAACTTCCTCGAGAAGTGGGCCGACAGCCACGCACCCACTGCCGACGCCGCCGAGATCGGCGACGGCTGCCTTCCTGCCCGCCGATTGCCTTGCGAGGAGCTCTGGATATGACAGTTGTGACCGATTCCGTTGACGTTATCAAGGCCGACCGAACCACGGTCGTCTACATGTCCGGCGCCATGCCGATCTGGCATGTATCACCCAATCGAAGCACAGCGCGGTCGAGAAACACGCTGCGGCGATCCGTCAACAACTCAGCGTTTCTCGGGCATGATCAGCGTGGTACAGCGGAACCCGGTGTCGTTGTCGCGCATGGTCCGGGAGGCGTCGTTGAATGCTGCTGGTTGTGCACGGTCGAATGGCGAGGTGAAGGCCGATCCCTTGAGTTCGTAGCGATCTGGCGTGGTTTCTGTTGCGAGCCATTCCCAGACGTTGCCGCACAGGTCGTAGACGCCGTAGGGGGAAGCGCCGGATTTGTAGCGGTCGACCGGTGTGGTGGTGCCGGGTCCCGATCCGCGGCAGTTGCATTTTGCCGGTGTCGGCTGGTTGCCCCAGGGCCAGGTGGCTCCGCCGGTGCCGCGTGCGGCTTTTTCCCATTGCAGGCTGGTGGGGAGCTGTTTGCCTGCCCAGTGTGCGTAGGCTTCGGCGTCGTCGTGGCTGACCCATACGACGGGGTGGTCGGCGATCTCGGGCGGTGGCCGGTGGTCTGGCCAGTGTTGTGGTGGCCGGTGGCCGGTGGCGGAGACAAAGCGCGAGTAGTCGGTGTTGCTGACCGGATAGGTGTCGATGTAGAAGCCGGCCAGCCACTCCGGCTGGTCCTGGGGGCCCGAGAGGAAGACCCCTTCGGGTATCCAGGTCACGAGCTTTCCGTCGCCAGGGTGACGGATATATGCAGGTTGCACTACTACATCGGTGTCGTGGGCTTCACCGATTGCCTCGGGTGCGACCGAGCCGGTGAACCGTATTCGTTCAGCGGCATCGAGTCTGGCCAGCGAGGTGTCAAGCGCAGCTTGGTTGACAGGTCGTGGTGTGACTCGCGTGCCTCCCGCTTCCCATTTCGAGACCAAGCGCTCGTGGACGCCGAGGTGTGCAGCGAACTCCCTGATGCTCATGCGCCGCGCCTCGCGCATGGCACGGACGTCGGCTCCTGTCCAGGGCCGAACCAGGCTGATCATGGCGTGCAGTGTCCTTTTCCCGTGTGGTCGGAGTTCAGCCTATCGACGCGGGCGACACTTTTTCGGTCAGAGTCGCTGGGGCGGAATAGATTCGTATTCTTTGCGCAATGTGTCGATCAGTTCGTGCTCGGCGGGCCAACGGTGGTTGTCGAGGCCGGATACGGGCCGCACACCGACAGCAGCGTTGGTCGCTACGACGCCGGTAAACCGGTCGAGCTGGGACAGCGTGATGCGGTCGGTGACGACGTCTTCGTCGCGGGCTTGGTTGATCAGTCGCATGGTGGTGCCGACCAGGACGTCAGCGTGCGGCCAGACCAGCTGTCCGGCGGTGGTGATGAATCCGATATTGCTGGTGGCGATTTCGGTGATCGTGCCGTCGGGTTCGCTGAATACGACATCGTCGTAGCCGGCGCGTTGCGCGCTGGCGCGGTGGTGCATCGCGCCGAAAAGTCCGAGGTGTTTGACTTTGGGCAGGTCGCGGGCGTAGACCGCCGATTGCAGTCGCAGCGGGGGCGGCGGTGTCGAGGACGCCGCGCGCATGGTGACCAGGATGTGTGGCTCGGCGGCAGCGCCGGGCCGGCCCATCTGGATCGCGGGGTCGTAGACACTAACCCGCACGACGGCAGGCCGCTCGGTGTCGCGCAGTGCATGGCGGACGAGTTCGCGGACGCGTTCTGCGTCCAGATCGGTGTCGAACACTGCGCGACAGTCCCGGGTCAGCCGATCCAGGTGCAGCGTCAGTCCTCGGACAGCGCGGTCTTCGACTCGCATCGAGGTGAAGTGACCGAAGTTGACCAGCCCCAATGGAGCGAGGTCGGCGAGCGTGACCGGCACACCGTTGAGTTCCATGCGGCCAGTGTTTCACCGCCGCACGGTGTGATGGGAGTCGCCTGGCACCGAAGTTCGGCGCAAGGGCGGCGAGGTTCAGTGGCAGGGCAGTTCCCGATGGACAGATCCGAACCGAAGCTGAAGCGTGTGACGCCGGCGCGTCGTACGTCGGCGCCGGGGTGGCCGCATCCACGAACAGCCGGGCCTGTCGTCGCCGGTGCAAGAGGCGGTGCGAGTTCCAGAGCGGTAGGTACCGGAGCCACCACGCGATCGCGATGACTTCTGACAGGAATCGGCCTCGCGTCCACCGAGTCGAGGCACCGAACAACCGAATGGCAGGGGAGATTCACTGGTGAATGATCGAGCGGGGGAACCCGATATGGGCAACGGGACGGGTAATGACCGCGTCGCAGCGCTGGCTGCGGCGTTGGCGTCGACCGATCTGGAACGGATCGATGCGTGGGGTCGGATGATCGCGGACCGGTTCCGCCGGGGTGGCCGGGTGCTGGTGGCCGGTAACGGTGGCTCCGCGGCGCAGGCACAGCATCTGGCCGCGGAGCTGGTGGGCCGGTTCGAATGTGAGCGCAACCCGTTGGCGGCGCTGGCCTTGACACCTGATGCGGCGGTGGTAACCGCGATCGGCAACGATTACGGATTCGAGGAGGTGTTCGCTCGGCAGGTCCGTGCGCACGGCCGTGAGGGTGATGTGCTGGTGGCCCTGTCGACGTCGGGGGCCAGCGCGAACGTGGTGGCTGCGGTGCGTGAGGCGGATGCGCGGGGGATGCTCACCTACGCGCTGACCGGGCCGGTCGGCAGCGTGTTGAGCAGGATTTGCGATGAGACCGTGTCCGTCGACGCGGCGGCGACCTCGACGATCCAGGAAGCTCACCTGGTGCTCGCGCATCAGATGTGTGCGGTCATCGACGCCAGCCTGTCCGCCCCCGATGCCGGTCTAGTCGAGGCGCCACCGGGCGCCGAAAGCCCGTGTTCGCCGGAGCCGGTCCGGCATTTGGTGGTGGTCGGTGATGTGCTCGCCGACTGCGACTGGAACGGCGAGGTCACGCGCGTATCGCCGGAGGCGCCTGTCCCGGTCCTGGGCCCTGTGCACCGCCGATGGCGCCCAGGTGGAGCGGGTTTGGCAGCGACGCTCGCCGCGGCCGACAGGTGCGCGGTCACTCTGGTGACCGCTGTCGGCGATGACGACCCGGGCCGCCGGGTTCGTGCGGATCTCGAAGCGGCCGGAGTGTCAGTGATCGATTTGGGCTCGGCAGGACCGACCGCGGTGAAGATGCGGTTGCGGGCGCGCGGGCAAACTTTGCTGATGGTGGACGATTCTGGTGCGCCTGCCGCGGTGGGTGATCCGCTACCGGAAGTGGCTGATGCGTTGGCCGAGGCCGACGGTGTGCTGGTGTCCGACTACGGGCGCGGTGTCGCTGCGCAGCCGCGACTGCGGGCGCTGTTGTCGGCGGTGGCCCGGCGGATTCCGGTGGTGTGGGATCCACACCGCCATGGCGCCGAGCCGGTCGAGCGGGTGAGCGTAGTCGTGCCCAACCAGGATGAGGCCGCCATCCTCGACGGCGATCGTTGTGCTGTACACGATCTGGATAGCGTTGTCCGCCGGGCACGCAGTCTGCGGGATCGGTGGGGATGCGGGTATGCCGTGATCACCCGCGGAGCCGACGGCGCGGTTCTGGTCGGAGACGCCTCCGACCCCCCACAGGTGTTCCCCGCGCCTCGCAGCGAACAAGGTGACAGTTGCGGAGCCGGTGACCGGTTCGCGGTGGCGCTGCTCCACGAGCTGGTCGACAGCCAGGTCCCGGCGGTGGCAGCGCAGAAGGCCGTCGTTTCGGCAGCGGAGTACGTGGCCGGGTACCGCCCTGGTACTCCACCGCCTCCTCTTCAGCCCGGCGGCGGCCAGGACGCGGTGACGGTGGCGGCCCGGGTGCGTGCGGTCGGCGGCACGGTGGTCGCGACCGGCGGGGTGTTCGATGTGCTGCACGACGGGCACCGCCAGCTGCTGGAATCCGCGCGGGCGATGGGTGACTGCTTGATTGTGCTGGTCAACAGCGACGCGTCGGTGCGGCGGTTGAAGGGCCAGTCCCGTCCGTTGGTCCCCGCCGCCCAGCGCGCGGCACTGCTGGCTGCGCTGCGCTGCGTGGACGCGGTCATGGTGTTCGACGACGACACCCCCGCCCCGGTGCTGGAGGGGTTGCGGCCGACGGTGTGGGTCAAAGGTGGTGATTATGCTCATGGCCGGATGCCCGAAGCCGAGGTGGTTGAACGCCACGGTGGTCAGGTGGTCCTGGGCCCTTACCTGGCCGGGGTCTCCACGACGGAATTGATCGAACGCGCCGCCGATCGTCGGGCGGTGCTGTCATGACCGGCCGCACGGTACTGGTGACCGGTTCCTCCGGGTTCATCGGCGCGCACACCGCAGCTGGCTTACACGCCGCCGGATGGGGGGTGACCGGCGTCGACCAGGTGCCGACGCGGCAGTTCACGCAGTGGGAGTCGATCACCGCTGATGCCGCGGACCCGGCACTGCTGGACCGGATCGCGCGGGGAGAGTTCGCGGTGGTCGTGCACCAGGCGGCGGTCACCGATACCGGTGCTGCGAATGACCACCGGTTGCGGTGGGCGAACTCCACGGTGCCGTTGCGGATTTCGCGGGCATGCGCCGCGTCCGGGACGCGGCTGGTGTATGCCTCCTCGGGCAGCGTGTACGGGCGGGTTCCGTATGGGGTGGCGGTACGCGAAGCCGATGCCGAAGACCCAGCGCGCTGCTCCGGGCCGCTGAACTTCTACGCGCGGTCCAAACTCGCGGCCGACCGCGCCATGCGCCGCCGCGCGGTTGTGCTCGGCTTGGACTACGTCGGGCTGCGCTACACCAATATCTACGGCCCTGGTGAACACACCAAAGGACCGATGGCGTCGATCCTGTGGCAGATCGTGACCGCCGCGGCGGCCGGTGCGCCCGTGCGGTTGTTCGACGACACCCTCACTGCTGCCCGGGATTACCTGCCGGTGCAGGTGCTGGTGTCGACGCTGATTCGGTTGCTGGACACCCCGCGCGTGTCCGGTGTCTACAACCTGGGCTCCGGGATCCCGGTGCGGTTCGAGACGCTGCTGGGCTGGTGCACCGAATGGGCGGGTGCTCCCGTGCCGATGGTGGGCGTGCCGAACCCGGTTCGTGACCGTTACCAGTACTGGACGTGCGCCGATATGCACCACCTGGCCAAGGCCCTGCCCGGTCTCGAACCGGTGAGCGTGGACACGATCCGCGCCTATGCCCGGCGATTGTTCGACCTGGCCCGCCGCGACTGTGCGGCTGCGGCCGGTGAGCTCGTGAAATCCCTGTGATCGGAGGTCATCACCCCATGTCTGTCACCGAAGTCCTCGCGACCGAGAAAGCCCTGCGCCACCGAATCACCGCGTTGTCGCGGTCGTTGCGGGAGGTGACCGTCGTCGAGCATCTCCAGAAGCCGCGCTATGTCGGCTACGACACCATCCGCGACGCCGACGGCACCACCCACGGCCGCAAGAAAGCGATTCTGATGTCGGGCGGATGCAGCGTGCCCACCTGCACGATGTGCCCGTTCACCAACTACAACAACTTCGGTCTGCACGCCGCGAATCCCAACGGTTTGCGTGATCAGGTCGCTACGCTGCTGCACCGCAGCGACGACGAACCGGACTACGACGTGCTCGCCCTCTACAACGACGGCTCGTTCTTCGCCCGCCGCGAAGTCCCCGCCGACGTGCAGATCGATATCGCGCGACGGGTCGCGGCCACCGGCGTGCGCCGCCTGGTCGTCGAGAGCTTGCCGCAGTTCGTTACCACCGACACGTTGGAGCCGTTCGTCGATGCGCTCGGCGACGTGCAATTGGAGGTGGGGATCGGGTTGCAGTCGGCGGACCGGCTGGTGCGCGAAACTCTGGTCAACACCCGCGTGACCCGTGAATCGTTCGAGGCGGCGGTGGCGTTGATGCAGGCGCACACTGTGATTCCCAAGGTGTATCTGATGGTCGGCCCGCCGTTTCTCACTGAGGCCGAAGCGGTGACCGATGTGATCGACTCGACCGCGTATGTCGCATCGCGGGGCGTGGACGGGGTGACGGTGTGCCCGACTCGGCTGGCGCCGAACACTGTCGCGTGGTGGCTGTATCAGCGCGGCCACTACCACGCGCCGAACCTGTGGTCGGTCGTGGACGCGGTCCGCGGTGCGCACACCAAGGCGGCGGTGCGGGTGGCGTGCATCAACATGCGCGGCACCGACTTCGACTCGATCTACCCGGACTCGTGCGAACGCTGCGCGAATCCGATCGTGGACGGGCTGGTCTCCTACAGCATCAGCGGTGACCTCGTCGATCTGCCGGCCGCGTGCCGGTGCCGGGAGCCGATCCAACCGGTCGCCCTCGACCACGACCACATCCTCGCCCGTACCGCGGCCACGATGGATGCCTGCGAGGCGATCGCATGAACCTGCCACCGATCGTGGCTGGGCACCCGCCACCAAATCTGCCCGGATTCCTCACCACGCAGCGGCGCCGGCTCGGCGACGTCTTCGCTATCGAACCCGCCGACGGTGCGCCGACCGTGTATTGCCTCAGCTCGGCCGCAGTGGCCGAGATGTTCGCCCGAGAACGCGAGGGCGCGGTGGAGATCCACAACACCGACGTGGTGCACACCTTGTTCCAGCGCGCGGTATTCACCCTGCGCGGCCGCGAACACACCGCCGCCCGCACCTGGTTGTCGACAGGGCTACGCCACGACGCGGTCGCAAGCTACCTGCCGACCGTGGCCCAGATCGCGCACCAGCATGCCACCGGCTGGACGGCCCGGTCGGTGGTGGCGCTGGATCAGGCCGCACGCGACTACACCATGGACCTATGTCTCGCGGCGATCCTCGGTCTCGCTGCTGACGACGCTGTCGCGAAGCGAGTACCGGAACTGTTCGACCTGTTCGTTGCCGGCGCCGAACTACCCCCGGACGACAGTGATGATGAGATCTTCGCGGCCGCTGTCGACGCGGCCACTGAGCTACGCGAACTACTGCGCACCCACCTTGTGCACGTCACCGAGGCTGCACCGCCGTCGGTGCTGTCCACGCTGCTCGCCTCCCACCAGGCGCCCGGCCCGGCGATGGTCGATCATCTGTTGGCGCTGCTGATCGCGGCCCGGGAGACCACGGCGAGCCTGATCACCTGGCTACTGATCGAATGCGCCCTCGACGACCAGCTCGCCGACGCCGTGCGCGGCGAAGCCCACGCGGTCCTCACCGATCCCGTGCAGGTCATTGACCGCGGGGGTGCGCCCTTGCTACGGCGGGTGCTGACCGAATGTACGCGCCTGCACACCCCCAATACCGTCGCCACCCGCCACGCCGTCACCGATACGCGAATCGGCGGCTACACCGTCCCTGTCGGATGGCATGTGGCCTACAGCGCTCCGGCCACTCACCAGTTGCCCGAGCTGTTCACTGACCCTCACACATTCGACCCGCAACGCTTCTGCGGCCCGGCCGGGGCACGCCGCGCCGGCGGGCTCCTGGCGTTCGGGCGCGGCGCGCATGCCTGCGCAGGCCGCGGGTTCGCCGAAGCCAGTACCCTGTTGATGGCGGCGGCGGCATTCGCCGGGCATCGCATCACATTGGCTGCGCCGCAGCGGCCGCGCGTGGCCCGGTTCCAGCCGGTGCGCACCCCCGCCGGTCCGGTACATGCCACCGTGACGGCGGTGAGCCGGTGAACATCACCGATATCGTCGGCCACCTGGCGCGGTTCGACGCGCAGTCGAGCCAGCGGCTGCATTTGGTCGCCAGTGAGAATGGGATGCCTGATCAGGCACTGACCCCCTATGTCACCGACGCGTTGACCCGATACTGCTTCGGCACCAGCGCGGACACACACTGGGCGTGGCCGGGCCGCGACGTGCTCGCCGACCTGGAAGCACATGCCCAAGCTTGTATCGGCACGCTGCTGGGTGCTCGGTTCGTCAACCTCAAACCGGTGTCAGGGCTTTCCGCCATGACCGTGGCGGTCTCCGCGCTGTCCGGTTCGGCGGGCACCGTGTTCAGCCTGGCCGAGGCCGATGGCGGGCACGGCTCCACACCATTCGTGGCGCGCCGGTTCGGTCTGCACTGGCAGCCACTACCGGTCGACCCCCACAGTTGGGGTGTCGATGCGGAGGTACTCGCACGGCGCGCCCGCTGCCTCAGCGGGCCAATGCTGATCTATCTCGATTCGTTCATGGCCCTGTTCCCACACGATCTGGCCGCGATCCGCGCCGCAGTGGGAGAACACGCCCGCATCCATTACGACGGCTCCCATACCCTCGGATTGATCGCCGGCGGCCGATTCCAACAGCCGCTGGCCGAGGGCGCCGACAGTCTCGGCGGCAGTGTCCACAAAACCTGGCCCGGCCCCGTCGGCAAAGGCGTTCTCGCGACGAACGACCCACAGCTGGCAGGGGAAATCGACCTCCATGCCGCGGGCTGGATCTCGCATCATCACCCCGCCGATGTGGTCGCGTTGGCGATCTCGGCGACCTGGATGAGCGAGAAAGCCCCCGCCTACGCCGCGCATGTCGTGGCCAACGCCCGCCGTTTGGCCGCCGCGCTCACCGGCGCGGGGTTCACCGTGTGCGCGGCCGAGCGCGGCGGCACCGGCTCGCATCAAGTGTGGGTCGACATCGCCCCGGTCTGTCCGGCGGCGACCGCCGCACGGCTGCTATACGAGGCCGGGATGGTGGTGAACGCCATCGATATCCCGTACCTGCCCGCCCCCGGGCTGCGTCTGGGGGTGCAGGAGGCCACCTTCCTGGGCTTCGACCAGAGCGGGATGGACGACATCGCCGCGCTCACGGCCCGCGTACTGATTCACCGTGAATCGACCGCCACCGTCGCGCCCGCGGTCACCGCGCTACGCGACCGATACCGCCCCGCCGCCGAGCATCTGGTTTCCGACGAGCTGGCGCAGCGCCGCGGTTGGCGCGCCGAATCGAGGACTAGGACATCGTGACTACTAGTGATCTGCCGTTGACCACGAACGAGTTCACCTGGCGACCGGAATGCCGCCACTTCGTCGGTGGCCTGCCGTGTCGGCACTGGCGGGCCTGCCCGGGCTGCGACCTCTACGATCCGGTGACCCGCCGGATCTTGATCGTGATGCTCAAACGGATGGGCGACATGCTCATCGCCTCCCCGCTTCCGGCTCGGCTCAAGGCCGAACACCCCGGCGCGCACATCACCTGGGTTGTCGGCGCTGACTCCGCGCCCATCGTGGAGATGATCCCGCATGTCGACCGGGTCTTGATCTGGGACGCCGACACCGCCGAGACCCTGCTCGCCGAAAGCTACGATGCGATCTACTCTTTCGAGCGGCATCCGGCCGCCGCAGGTCTGGTGCCTCGAATCCGGGCCGACCATCGCGCAGGACTCGCCTACGGAGGCCCGCACAACAGCCTCTACCCGATCGGCACGCCAGCACGGCATTTCTTCGCCATGAATACCTGGAATGACTACCGCACCCGCGGCAACCAGAAAACCTGGACCGAACTGTATTTCGAGGTCGCCGGATACACCTACACCGGTGAGCCCTACCAACTAAAGGTCCCCGACCGAGCCCGGTCACAGGTGATGTCACGGCTGGGGCTGAGCGGCGGCTGGATCTGCCTCAACGTCGGCGGCTCCAAAACCACCAAACTCTGGCCGCCCGGGTGCTGGATCGACCTCGGGCAGAGGCTCCTCGACGACGGAAACCGCCTCGTCATCACCGGCGGCCCCGGAGACGCCCGCGTCTGCCATCAACTGCTGCGCGCGCTGGACACCGGTGTCGGCCGCGTCCGCCACGACCTGATGACCCTCGAAGAGTTCGCCGCGGTCCCCGACTTCTGCGAGGTGATGGTCACCGGCGATTCTCTGGGTTTCCATCTCGCCCTCGCCCACGACCTGCCCGTGGTGCTGCTGCTGGGCCCGAGCAATGGCGCCGAAGTCGTCCCCAAACACGCTGACACCGTCACCGTGCTGCGGTCATCCCTGGCGTGCTCGCCGTGCGCACATCAGGTCACCTGCGGCGGGGCCGGTGGCTGTATGGACACCATCACCGTCGATGCCGTCCACGCCGCCGTCCGTAACTCACTGGCCCCGTTCCCAGCCCGATCCGTGCGAGAGGGGTGACCGGATGGGATTCGTACTCGGGCTCGGCGGCCCCTACCACCACGACGCCTCCGCCTGCCTCGTCGCCGATGGCCACGTCATCGCGTTCGCCGAGGAGGAACGCTTCTCCCGGATCAAGCACCACCGCCACTCCCGCTCAGCCGCGGCCGCGGCCGCGTGGTGCCTGCACCAGGCCGGCATCGGGTGGAGCGATATCGATGAAGTCGCTGTCGCATGGAACCCACACTGGCCCAACCGCTGTGAGTACCTCACCGACGAGGACGTGATCGCCGAACTCATCGGCCCCCATGCACACCACGCGGGCGGACCACGGCAGCTGACCGTCATCGGCCACCACCGAGCCCACGCCGCGAGCGCCTTCTATCCGGCCGGTGTCACCGACGCCGCCGTAGTCGTTGCCGACGGCTCCGGGGACGGGGTAGCCACCAGCATCCACCACGGCACCCGCACCGGACTGCACACCGTGCACGAGATTCCTTTCACCCAGTCGCTGGGCTGGTTCTACCAAGCCGCGACCACCCACGCCGGGCTCGGAGACTGGACGAACGCCGGCAAGCTGATGGGCTTGGCCGCCTACGGCCGACCGGCCATCGATCTGGACTTCCTGCGCCCCACCCGCGGCGGCTACCACCTTGATCTCACCGGCTATGGACTCGCGCCCAGCATCGACCAGACCGCCCGCTACAGCGACTTCTCCTACTACCGCAACCTGCACCGCACCTACAGCAAAGCGTTCACCGACGCCGGAGTTCCCGCTCAACCATCAGCAGGATACGACACGCACCGCGGCATCGCCGCCGACCTCGCGGCCTCCGTGCAACTGCTGCTGCAACAGTGCCTGATCAGCGTGGTGACCACTGCGGTGAAGGAGACCGGGGCAAGCGCGGTGTGCCTGGCCGGCGGCGTCGCGCTCAACTGCACCACCAACGGAATCCTCGCCCGCACCCCCGAGATCACCTCCCTGTTCGTGCAACCAGCGGCCGGTGACGCCGGCTGCGCGCTCGGCGCCGCACTCGAACTCGCACACCGCCGCGGCGAATACACAATGCCCGGCCCGCACCAAACCCATGCACTGCTGGGCCCCGCCTACGACAACCACGCCATCGAGACCGCCTTGCACGCCGTTGGCGCGAACTACACCACCCCACCCGATATCGCGGCCGCCGCCGCCCGCTTGCTGGCCGACGGAAGGGTCATCGGCTGGCACCAGGGCCGCGCCGAGGCCGGACCCCGCGCGCTCGGTGCCCGCAGTATCCTCGCCGATCCCCGCACCACCGCACTGCGCGACCGCATCAACCGCGACATCAAACGCCGTGAACTGTGGCGCCCACTCGCACCGAGCATGCTCGACCTGGCCCCGTGGACGACTACACCGGACGGACCGGCAGAATTCATGATCGTCGCCCACGACGCCACACCCCAAGCACAGCAACACATCCCCGGTGTCGTCCACGCCGACGGCACCCTGCGCCCACAGCGAGTCACCCCGGACAACCAGCCCACCTATGCGCGACTGCTGCACGCGTTCGAAGCCGAGACCGGTATCGGCGTCGTGCTGAACACCAGCTTCAACGTCCCCGGCGAACCGATCGTCGAATCACCGGCCGATGCACTGCGCAGCGGCGCCCGGTTGGGCCTGGACGCCCTCGTGATCGGCGACTACCTCACCATCCCGCCCCAGAACACCACCCGATAGCACCAGCCGACGACCAGGACAGGATCATGACCAGCGTGACCGACACCAGCGCCCTCCTCATCGACCGGATCCACGCCCGCCACGGCGACGCGGTGCGCATCGGCACCGGCTGCGACCTCGCCGACGACGTCGAGTTCGTCATCGACCCCGACGCCACGATCACCCTCGGCGACCGGGTCAGCATCCGCCGCGGCACCACCCTGCAAGCCAACACCGGCGGGCACATCATCATCGACGACGACACCGCGATCGGCGAGAACGTCGTCCTCTCCGCCATGACCCACATCCGCATCGGCCGGGGCGTCGGCATCTCCAACATGGTCGACATCCACGACCACAACCACCGCCCCCGCACCCACGACACCCTCACCACCGACCAGCCGATCACCCCGTGGGCCAGCGGCTTCGACGCCGCACCCATCACCATCGAACCCGGCGCGATCATCTCGAACAAAGCCACGATCACCGCCGGGGTCACCATCGGCCAAAACGCTCTCATCGGCGCCAACGCCGTCGTCACCACCTCGATACCACCGAACAGCACCGCCCTCGGCGTGCCGGCCCAGGTCAAAGATCGCCACCCCGGCCCGCTCGACCCAAGACACCCCCGCCGACAACTACACATCGGCTGGTTCGGCACGTCGCTGATGGAGCATTACGAAGCCCATCACCCCCGCCTGTCGACTCAAGCCGATCTGCCTGCCGTCGGGGAGCAGATCGAGGTCACCGAATGGCGCCACCGCGGCTACGTTCACGCCCTGACCACCCGCTGGCAGTCGAGCTACCCATGGATCACCATCACCACCGACAACCGGGGCGAAGGAGGCGCGACCAGCCGAGACGTCCTGGTCAACGTCAACACTGCCGTCCACGGCGGCGGCCGCTGGGATCTCGCATTCCTCGGTGTCGGCATCAATGACATCTGGCGCCACCACCAAGGCCGGATGAGCGAAGCGGTCGGGATCGACGAGTACGACACCAATATCCGCACCGCCCTGGCGCTTCTGTCAGAGGCCACCCGCCGCATCGTTGTGATCGGCGAACCTCCGATCGGCTGGGACCCGGCCATCGACGTAGCCGCCGCGAACCGCGACCTGCTCGAATACAACCAGCGGGCTCGCCGCGCTGCCGACGATCACCACGCGCAGTACATCGACCTCTGGGACGACATCACCTACACCGCCACCTGCTTCGGCTGGTCACCCACCACCCCGACCGCCCCAACTCGGGGAGAACCCAGTATCTGGAGCGACGGCGTACACCTGTCCGAATACGGCGACGACCTGCTACACCAAATCGTTGCCCGACACCTCAGCGATCACCGAATCCACGACGGACTGCTCACCCTCGACCGTTTCGACCGCGCAACCGCAGCTCGGCGCTACCACGTTGCACGGTGACCGCGACAACCCCGCGGTTCGCGCTGATCGACCGCCTCGTGCAGGGCCCGAACCGGCCACGCGTCATCTTTTGTGATTGGCACGGGGTGCTGTGCCAGAAACCCTACTGGCACAGCATCACCGACGACAGCAACAACCCGCTACACGCGATCCTCGCCGGCGAACTGGACCGGTTGTTCACCGCAGGAAACCGAAACGGACGCGACTGGATGCGTGGGCTACACACCTCACACGATATTCTCCGCGCGCTCGCCGACAGGCACACACACCTTGACGTCGACGAACTCCTGGCTCGTCTCGTTGAGGATATCGCCCGGATGCCCGTCGACCAGCCACTGCTACAGACGCTTCGCCATGCTCGGGCTTTCGCAACGATAGTCCTGGCCACAGACAACATCGATACGTTCACCACGACGTTCCGAGACATCCAGAATGGTCGTGTCAGTGCAGGTACAGACCCAGAAGTGCTTTCGGGTGTCGTATCGGTGTTCGACGACATTCTCAGTTCCAGCGAACTCGGTGTGCTGAAATCCGAGAACTCGCAAACGTTCTTCGGTCCATGGCTGAGGAGGGCGGGCCTCTCCTTCGCCGACGCACTCCTTATCGACGACCGCGAAGACAACTGCATCGCATTCGAGCGGCACTCCGGGGCTGCATTACAGTGGGGCGCCGTGTAGCGCGGAGGCAACCGTTTTGGTCCGGCCAGTACAGGGGGCGAAACCTAGCCGATGCACACGGCCCGCCACCGGGCAGACCGAATGACAGCGTGTGGCTAGTCCAGTGCTGCCAGCATCGCGACTGCTGTCCCGGTTCCAAGGAGTTGCCCGGCAGCCAGCAGCCCAGCGGTCTCAGCTACTGGAACCTATGCGAGTTGTCCTGCTTCCTCGCCCACTGGCCGGGTGGCATCACATGGGAAAGGTGCCGCCTTCGTCGGACCTCCAGCATGGCGCGGGCGGAACAGACATCGGCGTGCGACGGATTCGAGAGCGGGACAGTGACCGGAGTTCAGGTGAGGCGGGTCGGGGTGGACAGTGAGTTCGGGGAGTTGCGGTCGGTGATCATGCGGTATGCCGGGCCGGTCACGCTGGACCTTTCCGGGTCGCTCGATCCGGTTCTGGCTCGTCAGCGCGAGACCAGCTGCTGGCGGACGTATTCGCCTGGCCGGGTGCGCGCGCAGCAGGCCCACTTCATCGATCTTCTGCGCCGTCGCGGTGTGGAAGTACTATTCGCCGACCAGGCTCCGGCCTCCTACGGCCAGCACTACACCCGGGACATCGGGTTCGTCATCGACGATGCGTTCGTGGTGTCCCGGTTGAATTCGCGGCGACGGCAAGCCGAGTTCGCGGGAGCACGGCACCTGGCGGAGCGAATCGAGAGGGTCGCCTACCTCGATGCGGGCACGATCGAGGGCGGTGATGTGATGTTGCACGACAGGCTGGTGCTGGTCGGCCTCAGCGAAGAGACTTCGCCGGCCGGGGTCGATGCGCTGCGCTACCAGCTCACCCGGCTCGGGCTCGACCGCACCATCCGGCCGATCGAGTTCGCGTGCGGTGGCATCGTGCACCTCGACGACCATTTCAATATCGTCGCCCCGCAGGTGGCGTTGGTGAATCCCGGGGTATTCGGCGATGCACAGATGCGGTGGTTCGCCGCACATTTCGATCTGATCCCGGTGACCGGCGCCGAGGCCGCGGCGGTGGAGGTGAACGCGCTGGCGCTGGCGCCGGGGGTGGTGGTTGTCGCCGAGCGCAGCGAGCGGATCGCCGCGCAGCTCGATGCCCGGGGGATCGAGGTCATCCCGCTGGATTATTCCGAGGTCACTCGGATTCCGGGCGCGTTCCGCTGTTCCACTTTGCCGTTGGTCCGCGCGAGCACGGTGGTGCCGTCACCGGGAGGGCAGCAGTTCGAATGCGGCCTCGGCGACGCGGCGGCCGTTGACCTGGATATGCAGCCGTCCGGTGCCGGGACCAAGCTTGCGGCCCGACGTTGACCGCAGCGGCTGAGTCCTCGACACGGTGCGGGATTCACCGGGTGCCAGCGTGAGCGTGGTGCCTTTGAATACGGCCTCAGCGTGGCTGCCGCGGGCCCGCGGGTAGGCCAGGACGTAGTCGATGACGAGGTGTTCGGTGGTGGTGCCGGTGGCCCGCAAGGTGCAGTCGATGCCGAGGCCGTCTCCGATGGCCACTTCTGTTGCGTCCAGGCGCAGGGTGATGACCTCGACTAGCGGGGTGGTCGAGAGCCCGAGGAATTCGAACGCGCCCGGGTGCCCCTTTTTGATGAGTGTGCGCAGCGATTGCCGGATGAGGAATTCCATTTCTTTCGGGCGCTGCCGGTTCGCCGCGCGCCACCGGCCCAGTGTGGCCAATGCCAGTTCAGGATCGATAGTGGTGATGTCGTTGAGGTGATTGGCGACCGATTGGGTGACAAACCGGGAACTGTCGGCGAATAGTTCGTCCAAAACCGGAATTGCGGCGTCGATGGGCAGCGTGATTCGCGACGACCACGGCAGTTTAGGCCGTGTTCCTTCGCTGACCAGGCGGCGGACGTGATAGTCGGGGTCCCGACTCCATTGCGAGACCGCTTTCATCGTCTCGTCCGGATAGGCGTTGAGAAAATAGCGCAGCGCGTCTTCGGCGGTGAAGTGCTTGGTCATTTCCTTCAAGGCATCGAGTGAAGTATCGAGGTTTTCACGGGTACAGCCGTAGCGGGCGATCCAGTCGGAGTACGGGGCGTAGGTGTAGAGGCCGAAATCGCTACCGGTGAAGGTCGCATCGTCGTGCGGGGGCAACGCAGCGATCAGGATCTTTGTCGCCGCGCCGACATCGGTGGGCAGATAGGATGCTAAAGCATCTGCAACACAAGCGATTCGAGACTTGAGTTCCAGGCGGGGAAGTCGGTCCATCACGGTCGCGATGAACCCATCGGCATCGAATCCGGCCGCGACCCGTGACAGGTCACCGGCCAGTGATTCGACCCGCGCACGGTTCATCGCGGACTCTTTCAGCGGAATCGACTGAGTCATACTGCAAATGATATCCCTATTCCCCAAGTCGCAAACGGACCGCCGCCCGGATGGGTTCGATTCGAACCCTGCGCAGGCTTGCCCAGTTGCTCAGTCGCGCACTTGGTTCCGGGTTTCTTGCTAGAATTTCTCGGTGCGTCGCTATCATATCGACTCGTTGACATCCACATTCGGTGCCCGGATTTTCGGTGTCGATCTGTCCCGCCCGTTGGAGGAATCGGTTTCGGCTTCCCTCGTGGGGGATCTTCTGAAATACAGGGTCCTGGTGATCCGGGGTCAGTCGTTGTCGCACGAAGACCATATCCGGGTGAGTCGATTGTTCGGAGAGCCGGAAATACATGTGCAAGATCAGTACGCGGTGCCGGGGTTCGCCCAAATCGTTACGATCAGCAATATTCATCGCAACGGGGTGCCCATCGGCTTGTACGACGGTGACAACGAACAGGAGTGGCACACCGATTTGTCGTTCCGGCCGGCGATGAGTTCGGTGTCGCTGCTGTATTCGGTGATCGCCCCGGAGTCCGGTGGGGAAACCCGGTTCGCGGATACGACCACGGCCTACGACGATCTACCCGCTGGGCTGCGGGCCCGGGTCGACGGGCTCAGCGCGGTGCACTCGATGGTGCATCTGTTCGAGCGCCAGGCAGCTGACAACCCTGCGAAAGTTCCGTTGACCGACGCTCAGCGGGCGCAGGTGCCGGATGTGGTGCATCCGCTTGTGCGTCGGCATCCGCGCACCGGGCGCCGGTCGCTGCTTCTGGGCGAGTTGATCATCCGCAATATCGTCGGTCTCGGCGAATCCGAGTCGACCGGCCTGCTCGAACAGCTGCACGCCCACGCCACCGCCGAGCGGTACGTGTATTCGCATCGGTGGGCGGTGGGAGATCTGGTGGTCTGGGACAACCGGGCCACGATGCACACCGCCTCGCCCTGTGATCGCACCCGCCACCAGCGTCTTCTCTATAGGACTACGGTCATGTGATCACGGCGGGTTGTGCCGGGCAGCGTTGCCCGGCACAGCCGGCCGTGTGGTCGGTGCAGGTCAGGGTTCGGCGTCGACGGTCTCGATGACCGGCAGCCACGGCACCGCGTTGTTCTTGAACGACTGGTGTACCGGGACCAGTCCGGCGCTGTCGTCGAGACTTGTGATCGTGACCCCGACCGTGCCGGGCGCATCGCCTTTGGAGGCCACGCTGGATCCGCATTTCGGACAGAATCCGCGGCAGATGCCGGGGAAGGTCTCGAACCAGGTCGGTTCCCCGCCGGGACCGATCCACTCGAATCCGTCGGCCGGGAAGTCCACCCAGGTCATCACCGGGGCACCCGATAGCCTCTGGCAATTCTGACACGAACAGACATGTGGCCAATCGGGCTCACCGTCGGCGCGGTATCGAAGAAGCCCGCACAGGCATCCACCTTCATGCATCACACGCACCCTCTCTAGTCGAAATTCATTGTCAATAAATCGGTTTGGTGGGTCCGCCTACGGGGGCCGGGCACCGTCCCGGCCAGACTAGAGCAGCACCCGCGGTGGATCCGGGATGCCACAGGTGTGCCGGATCGACCGGCGTCAGAAGACCGCGGATTGCCAGAACAGGTGAATGTCGCGGACTCCGGTGGCAGCCATGGCGAGCCGTTCGATCCCGATACCGAGACCGACACTGTGGGAGGGCACGGCACCGGCGAGGATCGCCTGCTGCACGAGCGATTGTTCGGGGTTGTACAGGCCGATTCCGCTCGCACGCTGGACGAAGGCTTCGGAGTCGGTCTCGTCCTCGTAGCCGTGGACGACCTCGATGCCGTCGATGAACACCTCGAACCGGTTGAGCACCGCGGCAGTGTCCTCGCGCAGTTTGGCGCAGGGCTCGTTGCCGCCGAGGGGCATATCGACCAGGAACAGTGCGGTCCCGGCGCTGCGCGGCTCCAGCTCGGCGGCGATATAGGCGTCGAGCAGCTCGTGCAACGGTGTTTCGGCCGGCACGTCGAGGTGCCGCGCGAGGGCGCCGGTGTGCCGGTCCAGGGTTTCGCGGGTGAGGTCGACGCCGAGGGTGGCACCGAGATGGTCGGCGACCGAGATCCGCTCCGCAGTGCCGGGGTGGGCGAGATGAACCAGGTCCTCGGCGAGGCTGATCAGGTATTCGTAGCTTTCCTGCGCTGCGTAGAGGTCGAGCATGCTGAATTCGGGGAGGTGGGTGTGGTCGGCGGGGTCGTTGCGGAAGCAGGGGCCGATCTCGAACGCCCGCGGGGTGTGGGCGAGTTGGTAGCGCAGTGCGGGGCCGATCATGCTGCGCAGCCACCCGTCTTGGCTGCCCACGGTGGCGTGGGCTCGTTGCCCGGTCAGGTCGTCGGCTTGCCGGAAGGTCGGGGTGGTGACTTCGGCGAACCCGTGGCCATGGAGGAGGGTTCGGAGTTTGTACAGCAGGTCGGATTTGGTCTCGATGGCCTCGCGCGGCGTCAGTGTCGGCCTGGTGGTGGTGCGGCTCATGCGAGGTAGTCCTCGGGGCCGCCGGCGCGGACGGTGTCGAGGGTGAAGCAGTGGAAGCCGCCGCCGAAGAGGCGGCGGTGGCGGTGCTGGACGGGGATGACGGTCAGACCGTGTTTCTCCAGGGTGCGCATCAAGTCGGTGCACAGGCTGTTGACGACGACGGTGTCTTCGTCAATGGACAGGACGTTGATGTCGATGTAGCGGCTGGTCAGGTTGAATCCGAAGTCGCTGTAGTCCGGGAAGGCATCCTCGGACTGTTCGGGTGGAATGATGATGTCCCAGCTGTGCAGTGGTTCGGGCAGCGTGTCGAGGTAGTCGCGCGAGCGCAGCATCAGCAGGCCGGGCCGCAACGGCACCACGATGGAATCGATATGACTGTCGGCGATGGCATCGACCCGGTGGAATCGCAGGCCGGGAAACGCGCGGCGCAGCCAGGTCAGGCCGAGGTCGTGGTTGGTGTTGGCGACGTTGACCAGGACGTCGCGGCCCAGGCGGATGCACTGGGCGCCATCGAAGATCAGCTCGTGTCCCAGTCCGGGTAGCACGCGGGTGTCGGTGTCGCCGGTGACGGCTGACAGGTCGACCGGCTGGCCGTCGAAGAAGCTGGGGTCCAGGGACTGGCGGGCCAGCGCCGGCCGCGGCATCGACAGCCAGCCGGATCCGGCGTTGAGGTAGCGGTAGAAGTGGGGTTTGAGGTAGTCGTTCTCGAACACCCGGCCCCGGATATGGGGCGCGGTTTCCACGATGGTGTCACCGAGGATGATCGTCTGGTCGCGCACGTTCAAGGGCGGTGTTTCCCGGGCCGACCACCAGGGTGAGCAGATCACGGTGCGGTCGGTGACCGGCTCGGGGCGCAGCACTTGCACTCCGGCCTGGGTCAGCGCGGCGCAGAAGCCCTCCACGTCTTCTTCCAGTTCGTCGACCAGCTGTGGTGGGATCGCCAGTTCCCGGCCGCCGGCGGCCGCGGTAGGAGTGACGTTGTCGAGGTAGAACAGGCGGAAGCTCGAATCGGCGTCGTGGGAGGTGTAGCCGTGAGGTTCACCGACGATCACCTCCCGTAGCCGGGTGAACTCGTCGAAGCTGTTGACTGGCAGAGACATCGGGTTCCTGTTCGGGTTTGTTCTCGCGGCGCGGGTTCCGGGTGCGGTCAGGTGTTTGGCTGGTGTTCGGCGAGCTGGCGGTGCAGGGTGGCCACGATGTCGTCGAGCACGCAGGGGATGTCCGGGGTGGCGCGGCGGCGGCGGAAATAGCCCGAGCACCAGGGCACTTCGTCCCAGCGGGGGTAGTGCGCGCGCAGAATTGCGGCGGCTTCGGGCAGCTCGCGCCAGCCGATATTGGGGAACCAGTGATGGATCGGGTGATACATGTCGTCGTTGTGGCCGCCGAGCAGGTGGCGGGTCAGCGCGTGCGAGGTCCAGCCGCGGGTCTGGCGGATGACGTCGCTGTTGTGAATGAGGCCGGCGTGGTTGCCCAGGTCGGTCAGCCAAGTGACGATGGGGCGCACCGCGATCAGCGGCAGCGCCCAGTAGAGCGCGAAATGCAGGCCCTGGCCGAGCGCGGTGGCCGCGGCGGCGGCCGCGGCCCAGGTCGCCCATCGGCTGGTGGCGGCTTTCCAGCTCTCGTCACCGGCCTTGCCGACCAAGGTGAGCAAGCCGTACGCGGGCAGCTTCCACACCGCGTTGCCGAGGATCACGTGGAGGACGAATGTCTTCTTGTCCGGCCATCCGGCGTGCGCGCGGCGTGAGATGTAGGAGCGCAGCATCGGATCTTCGGGGCTGCCCAGCTTGGCGTGGTGGATGCGGTGGCTGCGCCGGTACGGGGTGAACGGTTCGCCCAGCGCCATGCAGTTGAGGTGCCCGAGCAGGGTATTCGCGCGCCGGGAGCGGGTGAGCTTGGTGTGAATTGCCTCGTGGGTCAGATTCGACAGGTGCCGTTGCCGGATCCCGATATAGACCATGCACGCCACGGTCAGGACCGGGTGGCCGACGGTGATGCCGACCGCAGCGGTGGCGGCGGCCGCGAGGTAGTCCCGGGCCAGATCGCGCGGGCCTTCGGCGCGACCGCGGGCACACAGCGCGTCCATGCGCGCGACCAGCTCAGGGCCGAAAGTACGGCGGACCGGGCCGGATGCTCCTGCCGAGGGGCGTCGCCGGGTGGACTCACGCACCGCGATAGTCATGCTCACTTCTCCACGCTCAGTTCGGGGACGAGACCAGCCACGACCCGCACCAGTGGTTCGGGCGGGAAGGATGGCCTCGGGATTTTCGGGGTGGCGAGGCCACAAGACAGCACAACACTGGTGGTCTTGTGGCCCGCGCAGTTCGGGCTTAGGACGTCAGGAAGCGTCCGGACGCACCCCGGCTTTGAGGGCGTCCGGACGGACACCGGCTTTGAGCGTGGCGTCCGGACGCACCCCGGCTTTGAGGGCATCGGGTCGGACACCGGCCTTGAGTGCGTCGGGTCGGACACCGCTCTTGAGCATCTGCGACATGGTTGTTTCTCTCCTTCTTTTCGGTGGGTTACTGCGGAATTCAGGGGAGGGCGGCGGCGCGGGCGGTCAGCTGCGTCCACCACGCCGTCATGCCTTCGAGGATCTGGAGCCAGCCGTCCACGATTTGGGGCAGGTCCAGGCCGAACAGCTCGTAGTTGCGGATGAACCGGGCGATGCCCTCGATGTGGGCGGCCTCGACGCTCAGCCCTTCCACAGCTGCGGCCTCGTGGCCTTCGTCCAGGTGCAGCGAGTAGTAGTAGTTCAGGTGCGGCAGTTTCGCGTCGGCGCCGACGGTGAGTTCGGCGTAGCGGTCGGTGATCGCGCGCAGCAGTTCGGTTTCATCGATCGCCACGCCCTCGGTGGCGTAATAGCCGCCGCAGATGCGGCTGATCGAGGAGCCGATGACCAGCCAGTCGTGCAGCGACACCAGGGTCAGTGTTTCCGGTGCGGGCAGGTGCCCGTTGACCAGCAGGCCCAGATCGGCCAGTAGCGCCCCGGAGTAGAGGGTGTAGTGCGCGGGCACTTTGCCCCGTTCTCCGCCCTCTTCGAGGTGGTTGCGGCGGAATTCGTGTGCCAGCTCCATGCACCCGCCCTGCACCGTGTCGGCGGCCTGGCGCAGGAAATCGGAGTTGTATCGGGCGAATACCGACAGCTCGCGGATGTAGAGCGCGGCTTGCTCGGTGGTCAGGGTCGCCGGGGACACCTCGGCGGTGATCTGCTCGAACAGGGCGGCGACCATCGGCACCATGTGCTTGTCGACCAGGTCGTCGCCGCTGACTTCGGGGGTGTTGAGCAGCACGCTGGTGACGGCGGCTTTGGTGTCGGGGTGCTCGTCGAGATAGCTCGCGACCTTCGAACCGATCATGCCGACTCCTCCATCGGGTCGGTGTCGGTGAGGACCTGGATGCCGCCGGTTTCGAGCAGCAGCGCCAGCGTGTCCCCGCCGAGCTCGCCGGTGATGCGCACGGTGCGGCCGGCGGCCAGCGACGCCAACGCAGCCCCCCAGGCCGGGGACTCCGGCACCTGCAGCACCAGACCGCGGACTGTGACACCGATGTGCAGATGCTCGTCGATATCCGGATCGGCGTGCAGCGTGTACGGCGGTGCGACACGCACGTGGGTGCCGCCGGCGGCGAGCGCGGCCGCAGCCTCCCGCGCCGCATCTGCTCGGGCGAGGTCATGTTCGCTGGTCTCCCACCCGCCGTTGCTGAGCAGGGTGCGCCACCGTGCGGCGACCAGTTCAGCGACCCGAGTCTCCACCTGCTCGGAGACGGTGGCGAGCATGTCGGTGGCGGCCGAAGCCAGACCGGCGGCCACCAGGCCAGGGCCCGCAGTCAGCGCGTGCATCGGCGACGGTGTCTCGTCCGCGACGTCGCCGACTGCGGACTCGAGCACGGCGGGCAGGACCGACAGGGCCAGCATGCGCGTATCGGAGAACGTGTAGAGCGGGATCGCCACCGAGATCGAGAATTCGTCTTGGACCCCGACGTGGAACACCCGCCGCGGCAAGAACAACACATCACCGGGTTCGAGGTCGAACCGTTCGCCCTGCTCGAGCAGCGCGGTGTAGTCGCCGAAGGTCGGGGCCCGGCCACCGGTCAGCTCCCGGTACAGCTCACCGGACCAGCAGTAGAAGTGTTTGGTGCCGGGCCCGAGGTGGACCAGGAAAGCGTCCTCATACCCTTCGTGCACCCCGAAGGCCGTGCCCGCGTAGTTTCCGGCGAACGCGACCTGCTCGCTGCCGCCAATCGGCACGCCCCAGCCAGCGTGGGCGGATCCGATCAGCTCGCCGAGCACCGCGGCCAGCTTCGGGGAGGTGGTTTCCAGATTGTTGATCACCAGCGAGAATCGGTCGGCGCCAGTGAGATTCTGCATCCAGGCGACGAATTCCTCATCGGACCACGGCACCGACAGCACGGTGTCGATCACCTCATCGCGACGCTGTTCTCCGACGTAGACGCGGGTGCGGGCACTGGTGGGCTCCCCTTGGATGGCCGCGCGGCGCAGCCGGCGCAGGCCGTCGAGTACGTCGCCGGGACCGAGCCGATCAGCCGGCACGAGGCCCTTGAACAGATACGGCGCCACCGCACCACCGGTTCGGGCCGGAAACTGGGTCGACCAGAACTCCGGCGAGGGCGGCCAGGCGAGCACGGGTTCTGTCGCCGCGGTGGTCATGGCATCAGCCTCGTCGCGGGCGAGGACATGCAGATGATCAAGGTCTCTCCTCTCCTGCTGCACCACCCGCAGGGGACCCGCCTAACTCCGGCGGTGGATATCTCGGGGGTGCATGTTCCATCTGCTAAGGCTGCCGCCGGACCTGCCGCCGCGGCGACAGCCAACCTGGCCCGATGCCGATGTGCCAACTTGGCACATCGGCATCGGAATCGGCTCCCGCCGCCTAGATTTGAGCAATACGACCACGGGTCCGGATCAGGGGATGGTGATGACAGGGCAAGCCGGTGTCAGCGTGTGGGACTCACCCGAGTTCCAGCGGTTGCTCGCGCAACACCACGTGGGACCAGCATTCGCGCTACTCCGCAAGCAATACGGCCTGACACAGGCCGGATTCGGCGCCCTGGTCGGATGGGATCGCACCAACACCGGCCGGATCGAACGCGAAGAACGCCAGACCCTGTCCGACATACGCGAACTGGTGCGGGTTGCCGATGTCCTGGGAATTCCCCGCCGAAAACTGCTACCTGTCTTGCTGGGGGACGATGGTGCAGGCACCATCGAAGATACATACGCCAGCGGAGGAGACGACGTGGATCGCAGAGAATTCGGGCTAACCCTATTCGGTGCGGCGCTGGCAACAGCCGCCGTTCCCGCCGCCGCGGCAACCGCTGCCGCGCCCACCACCCCGACCAAAGTCGGTAGCGACCACATCGACTACCTGGGCCGCGTCGTCGACCACCTCTGGGAGATGGACAGCGCCGGTGGTAGCGGCGGCCTCGTCGATACCGCACTCACCCAATACCGCAACGCTCGCCGCCTGCTCGACCACGGCGACTACGGCACCCGCACCGGCACGCAACTCGCCGGAGTCACCGGCAGGCTCGCCAATTGCACGGGCTGGCTCGCCTTCGACTCCGGCCGACCCGACATCGCCCACGCCTGCACCCTCGACGGATTGGCCCTTTCCGAACGCGCCGGGGACGCCGACCTGCGCGCGAACAGTGTCGATGACCTCCGCCTGCAGGCATGGGGTAGCGGCCGGCGCCAAGAAGCGCTTCAGTACAGCCTGCGCGCCAGCGACATCTGCCGCCACGTACCGTCCTCACGACTCCAGTCGCTCTATGCCGCCCGGGAAGCAGTAGCGCACGCAGCCGTGGGAGACTCGCGCGCGGCCGAGCGAGCAATCGCCCTGGCCTGGCGCGAAGCCGACCGGGGACTCGACGACCCTGACGACCCCATCTGGCTCCTCTATGTCACCGAAGCCGAAATCAAATCCACCGAAGCCAAAGCCCGAGTACACCTCGGCCACCACGAGCAGGCCGCCGAAATCTACCGCGACACCATCGAAATCGGCGACCTGCAACCACGCGACGAAGCTTCCTATCGCGCCTACTACGCCGCTACCCTCGCCCACCTCGGCGACACCCACACCGCCGTAACCGAAGGCCTGGCCGCACTGACCATGCTCGAAAGCAGTGTCCGATCACCCCGACTGGTCGCCGAACTCCAACCCGTCCGGGCGCTCACCACCAGTAGCACTGACGCCGACGAATTCAGGACCCGCTTCGACCAAATCCTGCCGCGCACCCGGAACGCTGCATACGAAGACAGGTGATCGAGCCCACTTCGGTAAATATCTGACGGCGTACGGCGAGATTGGCCGAAGCTACCGCAACGCCCTTCGCGAGTATCAGCGCAATGTCGTGCATTCAATGCAATTCCGCGGGGTGAATCTTGTTCGTCTGGCTGAACGGCAGTTTTCGGAGCTGGCAAGACGTCGATCGCGAGGGAGCTGGTCGCGGCCGACCCGCAGCACTGGCGGCTGTTCGATCCCGAGTTCGTCGGTTTCATGCTGCGCGCGCAGTTCTCCGATTCCGACGCTACCGACTTCCAGGATCTCCCGTCGTGGCGGCGGCTGGTCCCTTTCGTCGCCGACGATATCGCCACCGACACCAGTCAGCACCTGGTGATCGTGCAGACGGTGCTGAACCAGAAATACTGGACAGAGATCGCGGCTGGCATCGCTGAACTGGGACATCGGCTGCATCACGTGTTGATCGACGCCAGCTCCGAGGTGCTGCGGCAACGGATCAGCGAAGACGAGGTGTTGCACCGCGCGGCCGGTTGGCGGCTGCAACACGTGCCCACCTACATCGAGGCCCCGCAACGACTGGCTGGCGAAGGCGGCCGATCTCGTGATCGACACCACTGCGATGAGTCCGCTGCGGGCCGCCGCCGAGATCACCGAGGCCATCGGGCGCTGGGCCGAGATCGACACCCCGGGGGGAAGTGATGAAGATTCGCAGTGACACCTGCACCGCCTATCCCGAAGCTTCCGCCGTCCCGGCACTGGACACCGCCGCGGCCGCGGGTCTCGCCCGGATCCGCGAAGACTGTCGGCGACACGGTTTCGCCCTGTTCACCGTCGCCGATCCTGTCGTGGCGGGGCGAGCGGTGTTCACCGAGGTGGCTCGGCTGCTCGGCTCGGCAGCACCTACGTGCCGACGGTCTACGCCGGCGATCCGGATCGATTCGGCTACGACGCCGACGGGTTCAACACCATCTCACCCACGCCGAGGGTGACCGGTCACGGGTCGTTCGGCACCTGCGAAGCCCAGGGCTTCCACACCGACGGCACGCTGGAACCGATCGGGCACGCGAGAACCTCGCTGTTGTGGTTCGACCGCGCCGCTCGCGAAGGCGGTCACACCACGATCTTCCAAGCTGGTACCTCTGTGCTCATCGAGGTTTGACATCCAACGCGAGAACGAGACCGTCGGGCAATGTGCGGAGCCGGATGGACTCAGGAACCGACTCGGTGATCAGGCCTGCGATCTCGTCGACAGCATGGACGAGGTCGAGGGCGCAGTCGAATTCCTGGGGAGTAGTCGGAATCGGGACAGTCAACCTTAATGCCCTCTCAAACGAAGATATCCGGACCAAGGGGAAGCCGTTGGCCGGCATGTAGCGGGATTTCAGGTGCCAGAGGTGAATACGCCGGGTTGTGTCGATGTGCCGGGTAGTCGGCGTACACCCGATAGCACGTCTTCAGACAGATGCTCGTAGCCGAGTAACAATTCGTCCAGGCTGTTCCACAGGTATTCGAGCTCGCATGGGTGACCCGAGCCGGGGGATGTATCGATCAGCGATGATATCCAGGCAAGACGGTCGATGATGGCGCCGATTGTCTCGGTGTGCAATCGAGCTTGGCGGACCATCGGCACTGCTTGGTGCACCCAAGCATCGATTTCCCTGATCACGGCCTTCCGTTGCTCTGAGATTTGGCACAGGGCCAGAGGGTTTGTCGTGGTGGTGCGATAGGTATGTTGCAGCATCAGATCCTGCGCCAGAGCGAGGAGTGGGTGGTCTTCGGTGCATAGAGGACCCCACATGCGTACTGCAGCAATCAATTGCGGCCTGGTGGGCAGTTCCATGCCCATTCAGCGTGAACAGTTCTGGCGCCCACCAGCGCGCGCCAGAGTCTCGACGCTTGTGTGCGTGCGCATATTTCGTGCTGTTTCCTTCCATTCGCCAGGTGCACCCGGTCGGTTGCGGTGTTTCCCTCGAACATTGACCACACTCTCCGCGAGGGGCCGGGACGGGCCGATGCCGGACACCGCTGCTCGCTCGTTTCGCCGCGAAGGCAAGCACGCCGACCGGGTGCTGGCTACGATGCTGACCGATCAGAGGCAATTCTGACCAGGGGTTCTTGGGGCCAGTTTGGGGCCAAAATTTTTGGCCCCAAACTGGCCCCAGCGATGTAACGACAGAGGGGTATAAGTGAGTCAGTGTTTCGGTGCCGCCATGAAACGGCGGAGGACGGAGTGTGGCCTCACGGCAGATGAACTGGCACGTCGGATCAGCTATGACCGGGGGGCACTGAGTCGTATCGAGCGCGGAGATCGGCTTCCGAACCCGGATGTCGCCGGACGTATAGACTCTGCCCTCGAAGCTGGCGGCACACTGATCGGTCTTGCCGAACGCATTTGGTCTCGCACCGGTCCTGAGGATTTGGCAGATGCGGCCCGCGAGTCGGCGGAGTTCGTGCGGTGGGCCGCCTCGGCGCAGGGCAGCATGGACGTGGACCAGATCGCCGACGAACTAACAGTGATCGGGCGGCAGTTCGTGTGCGCTACCCCGCTTCCTCTGATCGACAGACTCCGGTCGTTGCGCAATGACATTCGTGCAGCGCTGCAGGCCGGTCCGGCACCATCACGTGCGCGTGAGCTTTTGCTGTTGGGGGGCATCACAATCGACCTTCTGGCCCACGTCACGGAGAATCTCGGAGAAGCCCGCGCCGCCGAGCGCCATGCGCGTGCCGCCGAGGCGATCGGGGTCGAGCTCGGGCACCCGGGATTGCAGGCGTGGGCCGGAGGCACCCGAGCGTTGATCTGGGAGTGGAACCATCGCCCGGCCGAAGCGATGGAGTTGGCCGCCAAGGCGGCTGCCATCGCTCCGGTCGGCGAGCAGCAGGTGCGACTTGCAGCGATCGAAGCACGATGCGCGGCACGCGTAGGGCGCGCCGAAATCGCACATGACGCTGTTGCGCGGGCGGTCAAAGCCGCTGAGGTCACCGCCACGGACGAGCTCACCATGCTCGGTGGCGCGCTGAGGTTCCCGCCCAGCAAGGCGGCCTACTATTTCGGGTCGACTCACCGGCTACTCGGCGAATACGACCAGGCACAGCGGTGGGCACTGGCGGCGATATCCGACTACGAGACCGGGCCACCATCGGAGCGCTCTTACGGCGATGAAGCGCTCGCCCGGGCCGATGCCGCGATCGGCCGAATCCACGCCGGCGAACTCGACGGCGCGAAGGAAATTCTGCAACCGGTACTCCGGTTGCCCCGCGAACAGCGGATCCAGCCGATCACTGATGGTCTACGGGCAGTTGACACCGCGCTGTCGAGCACCCACTATGCCAACGATAGAGCCACCGCCCAGTTCAGCAAGGAGATCAACATGCTCGCCCCGCCCTGCTCCCAGGGATGACTCCTTCCGAGGAAGTCCTGTCGACAGCATGCGGGCTGGCCGGCTTCCCCGCCGGGGGTGCCCGTCTGCTGCGGGCCCACAGCAACTCTGTCTATCTCCTGCCGTCGGCCGATGTGGTGGCCCGAATCAACGGCAACGACCACGCCGGTCTGCGGGCGCAGGCCTCCCTGGCTCTCACCCGATGGCTGGCCGATAATGCTGTGCCGGTCACCGAGCCTGCCCTCGACCACGCGGTCGAGGTTGCGGGCGCGACAGTCACGTTCTGGCAGTACCATCCCCAGCCTCGCAGGGAACGGCCTGCTGCCCGGTACCTGGGCAAGATCCTGCGGCGCCTACACGCACTCCCGGCCCCGCCGTTCCCGCTGCCCGACTACGCGCCGCTGATCGGCCTCACCAGCATTCTCGCCTCCGGCGCGACAGCGACGGTGTTGTCCGGCGCTGATCGACGGTGGCTAAAAGAGCGCGCCGAGGAGGCGATAGGCGAATACCAGGGTCTGCGCACCGTGCTGGGCCGAGGCATGGTCCACGGCGACGCCTACCCCGGAAACACGCTCTGGTCCGGCGATGAAGTGTTACTGGGGGACTGGGACGAAGCTGCTATCGCGCCACGCGAACTCGACCTTGCCAATATTGTGCAGGCCCGGCGATTCGGCGCACGAGAAGCCGGGATAGAGGAATTCGTGCACGCCTACGGCCACGACCCGCGAGGTCATCCACTGTTCGAGGCGCTAGTCCGCATGCGTGACCTGCACACTCTCACCGGCTATATACGCCGCGCCCAGCGCGGCGACAGGATCGCGCACACCGAACTCGCGTCCCGCATCCGCAGCCTCCGAGACCCAGCAGTGACGACTCGGTGGATAAGCACCTAGCGCGGGAACAGTCGTTGCACGCCGCCGTGTGGCACCCGCTTGCCAGCACTCTCGTCGAGAACCGCCCCTCGCCAATGTCAGGAACCGAATCTGATGACCACCAACTATTCATTTACAGCCGGCGCCCGCATCGTCGACCACATCAGCCAGAACCCGATCCCGGGCCTTGTTCTCTTCGGGCAGGCCGACGATTCCCGACCGTACTCGGCCGGCGACAACAGCGCCGATGCCCCCGCACGTGGATATCGTGACGCAGCGACCGTCTTTTTTGACATCGCGCAGCTCACCCTCATGGCCGAGGATGGGCCTGTGCGGTGGTGGCTCGAGAAACGCGAGGTCGATGAACAAACTGGGATCGAGTCCTTCCGGCTAGTCGGCGGCGGCGAGTTGGTCAGCGATATCGGCCCCGTGATCGATGCTCTGCGAGACCTCGCTCTGGCCAGAAATTTGTAGGTCGTGGCCCGGTAAATCGGGGTCGACGATCAGCTTGGTGGGTCTTTGAGCAGGGCGAAGACCTCGTCAGGTGTGATGCTCCATTGGTCTTTCGCTGCTGTGAGGCGTTCGAAAATTGCTTCTGCGCCTTCGGCAAGACCGGTCGGTAGGTTTGCCTCTTTCTGGGTCGTCGAGATTTCCTGCATCTCGAAGGCCCAGCGCCATGCGCGAGCAGCGACGCTGGGAATAGAGTCGCGGTCGGCGAGCATCGATGCACCGAGGTGGTGTGCTTCCTGGATCAACGCGTCGGTGACGCCGTACTGGGCGGCCAGGGCGTGGGCTTCCATGGCAGCCGCTCTGGCCTCGCGCATGTATGACGCGGTCATCATTTTGAATGCGCTGGCCGCGCCTATCGTGTCGTTGAGACGGCGAGCGTCGAGTCGGCTGCCGACCAATAGTTCCTCGACTGCCGCTGTCGGCTCCGGTGGTCCTGCAAGATAGATTCGGGGCCCTTCGTCATCGCTGGGTGGTTTTCCGCTGATCGCTGCGTCGATTACTGTCGCGGTGTCGGCGAGTGCGTCGTTTATCGCGCGTGCCCGATCTGGGTTTATGGCGTTGGCTTCGACGTAAATGCCGGTGTAGCGGTGCTTCATCACAGATTCCGCGACCTCGCCGGCTGCACCTGCGGGGCAGATCGACAGCACGATCTCCGCGGTGGAGACGAGTTCTCGCGGGGTGCTCGCCTGCAGTCCTGCATCGGCGGCGCGCTCGACGGTGGTAGAACTGCGCCCCTCCGGGACCCACAGGACTATGTGGCCGGCGCGGGTGAGCCGTGCAGCGATCGCCGACCCCATCTGGCCGGGATGCAGGAGTCCGACGATCATTTCTCATCCTCACGTGCGGGGAGCATTGGAAGGGCATGCATAGAGGCGTCGGCTATACGGTCACGAAGGCTGATCGCCGAGGGAACGCCGCGGTATGTAGGTCCGTCGAGCGCGGCACGCAATTCGAAAAGGCGACGAGAAACCGCCTCGGTACGCCGCTCCGCGCCCACAGTAAGAACGTCGCCGATGTGCTCGGCGGCGGCCTCGAGTTCGTGCTGAAGGAGCCGAATTTCCGCCAAATCCAGCTGGGCCAGCGACATTTCTCCCACTCGGCGGTGTGAGCTCGGGTCCTGCATATACAGCGAAACCGCCTCGCTCGACAGATACTCGGCCTCGACCAGGTTGTACTGTCCGTCCAGCAACAGGCGCGCGGCACCGCTGTAGAACCGCTGCTTGGCCACCGGAAACCCCATCATCCCGCCGATTTCGTCGAAGTCTGTAATCGCGTCGCGTGCCTGCTCGGCTCGGTGCAACGCATCGTCAGCACCCCGAGAGTCGCCCATCCGGGCACGCGCGCGGGCTTCGATGGCCGCGGCGCGCACACGCGCTGTCCCCGACTCCGGGCCAGACACCCTCCATCCGTCCGCAGCAGCTTGGGCGGCGTCTGGGTAGCGTCGGTCCCAATAGGCAATCAATGCTTGCGTGCCCCGTACCCAGGCATGCAAGCCGTTGTGGCCCGCGTCGTCTGCGGCTGCCAGGGCTGAACGAGCATGGGTTTCGGCCACCGTGAAATGCCCGAGGTCGAAAGCGGCGTTGGCCAGCACACCGGACAGTGTGGCAGCGAATACGCTCAAATCACGCCGGTACCTGAGAGGTTGCTGGCCCTTCAAGAGCGCGAAGACCTCACGTCTCAGCCTCCAAGCATCCAGGAACGAGGGTGTCACCGGCCTGCTCGGATACCGGTGAACGACGTCATGGACCCCGGCATACAGTTGCTCGATCGTCTTCGCACCGACGTTGGATACCTCCGAACGTTGAATGAACTCGGAAGATTCCGACTCTGCCGCGGCCATCACCGTCGCCTCCTTCACGCGGCCCATACCCAATGAGCGGCTATCCCGCGCATCCCCGGTTGCCGCCACGGTCTCAACGATATCGACTGGCGCCAGTCCCAAAACCATGCGCGCTGGATCAGGCATTCTCAAGCCTTCGGCAATGCGCTCGAGCATTGCCAGTGCGGTCACACCACGTCTCCGGTTGACAATCAGATTCAGTGTGGATGGTTCCAGCCCCAGCTCCAAGGCCAGACGGGATTGAGTCACCGTGGGCACGTGGTGCTTGTGGACCAGCAGCAGAACAGTGGCAATGTCGCGCTGCGCCAAGGCGTGCCTCATCTCCGGCAAGCCCCACACAGATGCAGGCACAGTCAGCTCAAGCGATTCGTCAGGCATACCTGGGCCTCCCGATTGCGTTGTCCAGCACCCACTCGTCCGAGGGTGGGAAATTATCAAAAAATAATTTCAATCCGTAATTGATACCAGCACAAGGTTTTGGCCTACTTGTCAAGCGGCGCTTCGTATCCGATCGGCAACCGCAGAGAGAGGTATTCATGGCCGAACCGGCTCCTCGGACTGGGGTTCGCGTACCGGTCGGGGTGGACACCACCCGGCCGAGCATCGCCCGCGTCTACGACTACAGCCTCGGCGGTAAGGACAACTACGACGTCGACCGTGTGGCCTTCGAGCAGGTCATGGAATTCGCGCCCCGGCAGGGTGATGTCTCCCGGATGAACCGGCGCTGGTTGCACCGGGTGGTGCGGTACCTCGCCGGGCCGGCCGGAATCGACCAGTTCCTCGATATCGGCGCCGGATTGCCGACCGTGGGCAACACCCATCAGATCGCGCAGCAGGAGAACCCGGAAGCCAAGGTCGTCTATGTCGACAACGATCCGGTGTGCAACGCGCACGGACGGGTCCTGCTCGAGCAGAACGAGAACACCCACTACGTCTACGGTGACATCCTCGAAGAGGGCACCTTGCTGGAGAACAAGCAGGTAATGCAGTACCTGGACCCGGACCGTCCGATCGGGGTATTCGTATGCGGCCTGCTGCATCACCTTGACGACGATCTCGACCCGGCCGTCATGATGCACGAATACATCCAACGCTTGTCCGCCGGATCATACGTGGCAATCACCAACTTCTGGGACCCGGGCGACGAAGACCCACAGCTGCACACGCTGGCCAAACAGCTCGAGCGAGCTTTCACCGAAATGGGATTGGGTTCGGGATGGTATCGCACCCGCAAGCAGCAGCTCGAATACTTCGAAGGGCTCGAACTCATACCACCAGGACTATCCGAGCTCGAGGACTGGTGGCCGTCGGGACCACCCACCCGGCAGCGGCTACCGGAGGAAAAAGTCGTCATCGGCGGAGTCGGTTACAAGCGCCACGTCCCCACTCGCCCCACCGTGATCAACCCCCGCTCAGAGAAGTAGCAATGACCTACACTCAAACCCATTTCCCCGACGCGATCCTGCTTCAACATGCCTGCCGCGGCTTTGCACTTACCATCACGACTGCGTTCCTCGAGGCGTCAGCCGAGCTGGGCGAACTTCATGCTTCTCGGTTCACCAGTACGGCACCTCAGGGTCTGCTGTTTCATCGACAGCGCCTGATCCGAGTGATCGATGCCGAGATTCTTGCTGCCGATATCCCGCGGTCACAAGCCCTGTCCGAGACGCAGATCAGGTCCGTCGGTGCGGTGGTCGACCAGATCGCGCAATGCTGCGCGGTCGCGTTCCGGGCACCCTTCTCACGGGTCAGCCCGGAGGAAGTCGATGATGCCTACGCCGAGTTGGAGCTGATCTGCGCTGAGTACGACGCACTCGTCGACGAGATCGCCGCTGGCAGTGCTATCCCACCAATCAACCGACACCGCCTGCACGCGCGTCCGTTGTCGCACCTGCGCCGCACGGGATCCCCGCACTAAAGGTATCGGAAACCACCCCACGACAGCAGCACGCCGCATGCCTCCGATCCCCCGGCACGCCGTCGGAGCCACTCGGTGGAGACCAGGTCGGCGATATTTGTCTTGGTCTCGCCTGCTGTACCTGATGTCTCAACGACCGAATCGACCAGAAGGCCGCTGCCCATGCGTGATGACGACTACCGCTTGCCCAAATCGGGAGAGCTCGCGACCAAGGGGTTCTGCCGAGGCCGTGATTTCGACGAAGACCAGCAGTTTTCGTGCCCGATACTGAAGTCAGCGGCAGGGCTGGCTCATGCCCACCGTAGGCTCAGGCACGCCGAGGTGGATGCCGCCGACTTCGAGGTGACGTGCATCGGGCCGGGGACCGATCTGCGGATCTGGATGCCCGAACCGGCTGCCGAACCCTATTTCGACGCCTTGGAGGACATCCTCGGCTACATGTACTCGATAGATCAGGATGTGGCGGCCGCGCTCTCCCCGCCGAACCCATCGGCCACAACGCACCATGAAGGCATCGGTTCGATGATCGGGCGGCTAGCCTTCTTCCATACGCTCACATTTCCGCTGGGCCCCGGTGTCTTGCTGGACGCTGGACCACTAATGAGGTTGCTCGTGCCCGAATCCGTCCGGTACGACCAGCTGGTCGATGCGCTGATGGAAGGCGAACTCCGACTGCCGACGGTGGGCACGAATCGTGGGTCACCGAGGGCTCAGGGGCGGTAGCCGTACAAGGCCGATCTCGAGATTGTGAACCAAAGTCGTGTATACGCTGGTTCTGCTGAGTAGCTGCTCGAACAATTTGTTTCGGTTCTCGGCCCCGTACCGGCCCAGCGCGAAGGGCGTCGGAGGCGCGCCGGCCCACAGTCGTGCGAGTCGGCCGAGAAATGAACCAAATCGTTCGCTGTGTACCTCCGCCTCTGGTCGCGGCTCAGTAAGCACCGCTGCTACAGCGCAATCGATTGCGCGTTCGAGCTCAACGACCTCCAACCGAACGCTCTCCCATACACCGACGACACTGTCAGGGTCAGCCCCTTTGCCGGCCGCGCGTCGTTGGGCGGCAGCAAGGCCGGATGCGAGCCAGTGGACAGTGCTTGGGAAGTAACCTTCCCCCTTTGAGAAGTGCGGGTGCTCCAGGAAGGCCCAGTTCAATCCGGTCGACGTCGGCAACGCACCACAGTAGAACTGTTTCCGGCCCTGGATCGTCATCTCGGCATCGTGCTCCTGCCGGAAGGTCATTCCTTGATCCTCTCGAAGGCTCGTCGGATAGGCGAGACCGCCCATTGGCGCCAGCCTATCTCGAAGGAGCTGCGAGAACCGGGTGGTCACTTCCACGTCCTACCGTCTGGGCGTGTGACCAAAACCGCTCAAACCGTGCCGAGAACAGGAGATACTACTATACGTCGAGAAGTGCTGTGCAAATGAACTTCCGGGACACCAGAAGGCGACTCTGCCACCTGAGCCCCTGCGCGGCACACACTGTATTCGCCTCTGTGTAGCGACTGGGGCAGCCAGTCATGACTACCGGCCAGTAACCAGCAGCTACAGCCTGCGTCCGCGATGGGACACCGAGTAGAATGCTCGCGGTGCCCAAATCGGTTCCTGTGATGGACATTTGACTCAAGTGGTCGGTGACAGCACGGACACCTGCGATCACAGCCAGTGGTCCCAGGTCACAGGCCCGAGATGTGTTGACGTTTGCCGGAGGAACCCAGTGAGATTGCACCCCGTCTTGAACATCATTGCGTCCCCGCCCATGTCATCACGAACGCTCGATACACTACACCGATCCAATTGGCCCAGACCATATCAAGGTGTTCCGCACCGGTCCAGCCCGACACAAAGGCCATTCGTTCGCCTATTCAGTAGAAGTCCACTGGGCGCACCCCCCTCGATCCCAGCTCGACCTGGAGTTACCGTGGACATCGACCATTCGGTCCCGACCCCGCGATGCAACCAGGGCGCCACGAATCATTCGATGGTGCCCGAAACGGTTGCCTCAACCAGTCTCTTACCGGATGGCGCACGGCAGGTAAGCGTGCGGCAAGTTGCACCATGTGGGGGGGCCGCACAGTTCGGGCCTTGGCTGCCGAACCATCTGAATCGGGGTAAGCACGGTCCGGCCGCTGCCGCACGCACTGTTATTTCGTCCCGCAGTTCAGGCGTGCCCACCACGCTGTTGCCGTGTGGCAGCCGACCAGTTCGGACGTGACCGACCATTCTGATCATTCAAAAGGAGTTTCCGGGTGACCTACGCCCCACATACCGCAGCACAGCAACGAATGACTGTCGATGCACTCGGGCCACGCATGCCCATCTACACACCGGAGTTCGCTGCCGACCCGCACGGGCACTACCGGGCGATGCGGGAGCAGTACGGCGATCTAGTGCCAGTGGAGATCTGGCCCGGCCTCACCGCCACACTTGTGATCGGATATAACACCGCGTTGGCCATAGGTAATGACACCGCGCACTACAGCTCCGATCCGACCCGGTGGGAGCGGACGTTGACTCCGGAACTGCGTTCCGCGCCGGTCATGGGTATGCTCAAGCACCGGCGCAACGCCCTGTTCAGCGACGCCGACACCCACAAGCGTTACCGAGACGCAACCAATTATGCGCTAGATAACGTCGACCTCGGTGCGGTCCGTAAATCCGTCGGCAAGATCGCATCCCGGCATATCAATCGATTCATATCACGAAAAGCGCCAGACGGGTACGGGTATGCCGACCTCCTGGCCGAGTACGCTCAGCCACTCGCATTCGAGGTGCTGTGCACGATCGTTGGTTGCCCGGCGCACCTGGGCGAGCAGGTCGCGGCAGCCTCGGGAATGCTGTTCGAAGGCGCTGACCCCGACACTGTTGCCGCGGTCGACCGGTCGTTCGGCGAGACATTCGGCGAGCTGGCGGCACTGAAACAGACGATGCCCAGCGACGACATCGCGACTCGGCTACTGCAGCACCCAGCAGGTCTGGACGCTGACGAGTTCGTAGCCAATTCGCTGACGTTCTTCTCTGCGGGGTCGGAGATTCCACAGAACTGGATCGCCAACACCCTGTGCCTGATACTCACCGACGACCGCTACCTCACCACCCGCAACACACTCCAACTGTCCACGCGTACTGCGCTGGAAGAGGTTCTGCACACCGACCCACCGTTGGCGAACTACTGCGCATTGTATCCGCGAGGCCCGCAGCAGATCGAGATCATGCGGCACGGCCACCTTACGCCAATTTGGTTGGATGCCAATCAACCCGTCCTGGTCAGCATGGCCGCCTGCACCACCAGCCCGGAGGTTCAGGTGGCTAACGCGACGTTTACTGAGGCTCGGCACAACCTGGCCTGGGGTCTGGGCGCTCACGAATGCCCGGCCGGTGCACAGCGTGCTGCGAAGATTATCGCAGAAGAAGCGATCGACTACTTGTTGGACTGCATTCCCGAAGTCGAGACGAATTTCCCAGAGGGCCGGCCTCAGTGGCGGCCCGGGCCGTTTCATCGAGCCTTGGCGGCCCTGCCTGTGCGCTTCCCGCCGGGTCCACCGATCCCCTACGTCGGATAGATCCGACAGGGGGGCACACAGAGGTACGAGGTCCGGCACCATTGTGGTCCGGGCGGTTAGTGGGTGAGTGGCAATGACAATTTCAGATGCTCATGTGGACCTGGTCGGCAGCGAAATCGCCACCGACCCGGCGGCGGCAGTAACCGAGGCGCTGCAAAACTCCCTTTTCGGTCGTCACCTGGCACTCCATTTGCGGGTGCGCAACGCCCTGCTTGCGGAAGTGGATGACCGGCCCCGCCACGATCTGACCCACCTCAAGGAGGGTGAACTGGCGGCGGGACTGTGGCGCAAGGCCCTGCCCGCGGTGGGTACCACCATCACCGATCTGGCCACCGATACCCAGCTGCGCGGCGCGGTGCTGGACCAGGCCCAAGTCCTGGCGCCGCGCATGTTTCTGACCGGGACCGGACAGATCGACCTGTCGACCTACACGATCCTGACCCTCGGCGACGGCAGCGACTACCAGCAACGATGCTTATCCGAGCTCAACACCGTCACCGCGACGGGCGGCCTCGCGTTGACCGAGGTCGGCGGCACGAACGGAAACGACTGCCTGACCACCGCGACGTATGACCCGGTCACCGATGGCTATTGGGTGGACTCGGTGACCCCGGATGGTGCCAAGAAAATGCCGAACGTTGCTGTCGGCCGGAAAACGTTCGTCGTCACCGCCCGGTTGATCCACGACGGCACAGACCAGGGCGTACTGCCCTTCCTGGCGCGACTGCGGACCGCCGAGGGGCTGGCCGAGGGCGTACGAGTCCACCGGCTGGGTGGCAAAGGCACTGGGCCAATGGATCACGCCCTGATCTATTTCCGCCGGTTCTGGCTGCCGCGCGAGGCACTGGTGGCCGGGGCCACGGCAAGAATCGACGCAGGCGGCCGGTTCAGCTCCGACGAGCCGGACCCGCGGCGTCGTTTCGGCAAGGTCATCGCCGTACTGTCGCGGGGCCGGCTGGATCTGGCGACCGCGGCCGCGGCCGGCGGCCGGGCCGGTCTCGTGGGCGCGGTCAAATACGCCCAGCAACGTACCTCGGGGCGCGGCACGGTGATGCTCGAGCGCGATAACGTACTGGCGCAATACCTCCCCGCCACCGCGGCGGCCTATGCCACCAGCACGTTGGGCCGGATCCTGCGCGACATGCTCACCGATACCCCCGACGATCCGCGGCATGTGGTGCTGGCGATGCTGGCCAAACCGCTGCTGTCCGATACCGCCGCCGATATCTTGCGGGTCTGCAGGCGGCGTACCGGAGCCGAGGGTGTGATGCGCGACAACCGCATCATCGACTGGGTGGCCGGCACCGAGGACATCATCACCGCCGAGGGCGAGAACAACATCATGGCCGCGGCCGCGGCCGCGGTGGGTGTCGACTTGACCGCGATACAGCTTCCCGGCACCCCCGCGGGGCTGCCCTGGTATGTCGATGTGCTCGCCCAGCGTACACAGATCATCGGTGAGGGGTTGGCCAGCGGGCACTACGCGAATGCGGGGGCGGTGCTGGGCCGCGACGATGCGCGCGTGCAGTACACCACCACCACCGGGGAACGTCTGGCAGCCACGTCCCTGGTCATCGCGGCCGGCCAGTCCGCGGACCCGACCGGGAGGCAATTGCTGTTGCTGCTGGCCGAGGCGTATGCGCTCGACCGGATCAAAGAGCACGGAAACTGGTACAACGCGCGGGGATTGATGAGCGCGGCGCATGCCGACCGGTTGGAAAAACGGCTGGTGGTGGTGTGGCGGCTGCTGGCTGAAGCACTGCCGGTACTGGTGGACGCGTTCGCGGTGCCACCGATCCCCGGCGCGCCACTGTTTTCCCCGCAGGGCTACAAGGCGGCGATCGCAGCCGCCGCCGAGGCCGACCAGCCAGGTTTCTTCGACTGACCCACGCAGCTGCGGTTTCAGCGATGATCGACACAGCCCTCGCCCTAGAACCCAAGGTCCTTGGGCGGGGGCTGCAAGCTTTCAGATGGTTGGGTTCACCCCTTCAGGTACACGAGCACCCGGGCTACGTCGTTCGCGATGTAGCCCGGCCTCGTTCCCAGCTCACTCAGAGGCACAGCCAGCCGCATGTCGGGGAACCGTGCGAAGAGGGCCGGCAGACCGATGCCGGTTTCGAGTCGCGCCAGTGGCGCGCCCAGGCAGTGGTGAGCGCCGCGCCCGAACGCGAGATGGCTGTTGACGGTGGGACGGGTGGGATCGAATACGTCGGCGGTAGGCCCGTGTACTTTCGGATCGCGGCACGCGGCGGCATAGCCGGCGAGGATCGGCTCGCCTTTCGGAATTTCCACGCCGCCGAGGGTGATGTCTTCCACCGCGAACCGCAGCGGAAGGTGTGCCACGGGAGCTTGGTGCCGCGCAGCTTCTTCGATCACGTTCGGCCAGGACACCCGGCCTGCGATGACCGCCTCAAGCCAGTGCGGTTGAGAAAGCAGTTGGATAACCGCGTGGTCGAACAGAGCAACCGTAGTTTCATGCCCAGCAGTGACCATCAGCAGCATGGTGCTGACTGCCTGTTCGGGTGTCAGGTCGTTGTTCTTGTCATCGATGTCGCGCACGAGCAGGGTGGTGACATCGTCCTCGCCCGGGCTGTCGCGGCGGAAGTCGATCATCTCGTATAGCAGTGCGAACATCCGTCCGTAGTTGGCCTGCGCTGCCTCCGGAGTGAGGGTGGTATCGAATATGCCGTTGGCGCACTCATGCAACCCGGGGATCAGGTGATCCGGAACGCCCAGCAGCTCGCTGATAACCCGGATCGGCAGCGGGTTACAGAACCGCTCTCGCAGGTCGACCACCTCACCAGCCGGGACGTCGGCGAGTTCGTCGAGGAGTTCGGTGGTAAACGCTTCGACCCGGGCGGCCCGCTCCTGGGTTCTGCGGTTGGTGAAGTGGCCGGCAACGAGTTTGCGTAGCTTCCGGTGGTCGGCACCGTAGTGGGTGAACATGTTTTCCGGCGTCAGCCACGTTAGAACCGGGTGATCATCGGCGATCTCGTTGTTGCGGAACGCGGTCCAGTGCAGGCGGGCGTCTTTTGACACCAGCGGGCTGGTCAGCGCTTCGTCCAGAACTTTGGCATCGGTGATGGACCAGACACGCAAACCGTCTTGTAGTTCGACCAGGGTGACCGGGCCTCGGGCGCGGATTTCAGCGTTCTGTCCCTGAATGTTCGTGCCGGACAGGTCCATGACAATGGGATCGGGATAGTGGGTCACAGCGGGTCTCCTCACAAGTGGTCTGGTCAGGGGGTGGACAGCGGGCGGGCGGCATTGATCGGTGGACTCGGAGGAAAGTTCACTGGCAGCGCTGTCAGAGCGCGGTGGAACCCTCCTGGCCTCCAGCGCAGCTCATCCTCGGCAATTGCGAGTGTGATCTCGGGCAGTGCATCCAGGAGCTGGTCGATGGCGTCTCGTGCGATGATTTCGGCGACCTGGCGGGCCGGGCAGGCATGTGGCCCGGCGCCGAACGCGAGGTGTGAACGGTTTTGGGTCACAGCGGCGCCGCGAATCGCGGGATCGGTGTTGCAGGCGGCCAGACTGATCACCACTGGCTGGTGAGGTGGAAGCCATGTGTTGTCGACCAGGATCGGTTGACGGGGGTAGCTCATACAGAAATTGGCCATTGGCGAGTCGTCGAACAGCACTTCGTCGAGCGCGTCGCGGGTAGCGAGGCTGCCGCCGAGTATTCCGGCGGCGAACCGGTCGTCGGTGAGCATCAGCAACAGTGTGTTGACAATCAGATTCTGGCCGGGTTCGACGGCTGCGACGTAGATGGTGACCAGCTGGTTCACAATTTCTTCGTCGCTGAGCTCGACGGAGTGACCGATCAACCAGCTCGTGACATCACTGCCAGGAGCCTCACGTTTCTGTGCAGTCAGTTCCGCCAGTGCTTCGGTGAATATCCTGTTCCCTTCGGCAGCATCGATGCCGTCGAACATCGCGGCGGCGCCTTCGGAGACGCGCCGACCGATGTCGGGGGAGCATCCGACCAGTTCGTTGACCGTCGCGAAGACCAGGGGCTTGGCATATTGGGTGATGATCTCGCAGTTCCCCGTGGTGCTGAACGTATTGATCAGTGGTGTGGCGACTCGTTCGATCGTGTCGCTCAGCCGGTAGAGGTCGATTTCGGCGAGTGCTGCGGAGTTGGCAGCCCGGTATCGTTCGTGTTCGAAGCCCGATGTGCGGAGCGCGTTGGGCCGGTACTGCATCATGGGAAGAACGGGGCAGTCGGCGGGGATGTCTTTTTGCCAGTTCCGCGGGTCGGCGGGGAATCGACTGGGGTCGTTGAGGATGTCCAGCGCGGTGCGGTATCCGATTACCAGTGTCGCCGGCACTCCGGGCGCGAGTTCTACTGGAACCAGCGATCCGTAACGGCTGCGCATCATCTGATAGTGCCCGTACGGGTCGGCGCCGAATTCGTCGCTGTAGAGCGGAATCCGCGGCCCATCGAGGTCATGGGGTACTGGGCGTGGGGTCTTCGCGTATTCGGTGCTCGAGGTCAATGCGGTACTCCTTGCTTCCCCTGCCGGGGGACAGGTCGACGAGGTCTGGTCGGCAGCGGCATTTCCAGCGGGGTGCGACGAGCTTGCGTATCGAATAATGCTGTCGTACAGCGCTTTTGCCGAATTTGGGGCAGTGTAACAATGATCGGCTCAAAGAGCTGCGTGAGCCGAACCGCGCTGAATACTTGCCAGGAGGCCGCGTCAAATGCGCCCGGGCCGACCCCCATCGCCGTGTGGTTGTCCGCAGCATGCACGTGTGTGAACTCGCCGGCCCCGCTGCACAGTGGGGACTCTCGTCCGGAATGCGCGCTGGCCTCTATCGCGGCGCCCGTTTCGCGCGGCCCCATCGCGGCGTTGAACCCGCACGCCCACTCTGTCTGAAGCAGGGCGCGGGCACGCGGCAGTTACTGTCATGTTCGAGCCCCGGGGGAAATCAGCGTCTCTCGCGCGGACGGCGGATCGGCGGCTGGTGTTGTGACCACTCACGACGCAGCGGCGTCGAGTGATCCCCCTGCTGATACCTCCCGGCGTCACCATGCCGCGAGCAGCCACAACACCCCCGGGCAATCCGACGGGCTCCCTCGACACGTTCGCCGCAACGGGGAGGGGTTAACCAACGGAGCAAGATGGGCAGGGGCGCGCATCCTGCTACCCTTCGGCACCGAAGTCGGATTGTCCGGGAGCAAGCACCGGCCCCGCATCCGGGTGAGTGAACGAGGACCACCCGGAAGCCTGCCACTGACGTGTCAGAGCCGGGCCGGCTCCTCGCGTGTGGCGAGGCCGGAGCAGTCTCTCGCCGAGTTTCCTCATCGATGCGGTACCGGTACATCTCAGAAGAGCCTTGGATCCAGCGCGATCCCACTGGACGTTCGCGCAGTGAGCGCCGACTCTACGGACTACGAGCATGCAGGGGCAGCACACGATGATGGTTAGCAGGTTTCATCGCAACCCCTGACGACGGCAGCGTCACGGATCGTACATAGCCCTGATCCCTCCCGTTGCCGCAGTAAAACCGGCGTGTTGTCGGTTCGAATAGGGAGAGGCTAGGCGTCCGAATGCATTGATTTCTACCGTTTTTCGGAAATCTCGCGGACAATTTCGGAAATCTGCTCTGACGGAGAGGCGCGCAGCTTCGGTCTCCGTGGCGCAGGCGTGCGGCAATCAGAGTCCTGCGGAATGCCACGACCGGCACATGGCCTGCCGGCGGCGTCAACAGCGACGGGGATGCCAGCGGACGACTGGTCATGGCACGCCTCCGATGGATGGCACCTCGTATCGCCGCGACACCGTCACAGTGACCGCTGACCCCTGGCAATCCCCGACAGCGGTTTCGGATCGGCGCGGGCCACGCCGCCGTCGTCGCGCATTACGCTGTGCCGCCAGGCCGGCGGGGCCATCGCGGCAACCGGGATGAAGCCGCATCAATGGACGTTGACGGAGGGCTCGTCGCCGACCAGTTGCCGCGGGTAGGACGCGCTGCACACGACGTGTGCCACACCGGCTCGGCTCCGGCTGGCGGGAACGAGGGGTGGACATGGAGAACTCGGAGACCCGGTTGACGGACGCAAAGCCTCACGCAGAGCGGCGATCCACTCACGCAGCCATGACACTTCGCGGCCTCTGCCCTGCGGTGTCGGGATCCCCGGCGTGCCGGTCGGCGCCGACCGGCTGCTGCGTCGTCTTGGGCGGAGTCCAATCACCCGGCGGCCGTGCACGGGGGCGATTGGTCCGGTCCTCTTGACTGGGCGGGCGAGCTACCTTGTTGTAGATTTGCGGTCAGTTATTGCTGATGTTGGCGCGGGAAAGGGGGGTGGCGTGGCCGAGTCGGGGTATTGGAGTGAGGACTTCGACACGCAGAGGGATTCCACTGACCCGGCGGCGGCGTGGCATGAGTATCTGCATACCAAGCAGGGCAGTGTAAGCCTTCGTTTCGGACGGGACTCCGACTTCCGATCGACCGCTTTCGCCCAGCGTGCCGGCAGGTTTCAAATCGTGGGGTTCACGAACAGTCCACTGGACTACCGTCGTTCCCGCCGCGATGTGAACGAGGACGGCGATGACAGCTACCGCTTGCTGATTTCGTTGAAGGGCAAGTTCTACACGTCTCAACGCGACGCCCGCGACCTCTTGATGCCTGGAGAGGCGGTGTTCTTCCGCTGGTGCGACCCGTTCTTGTTGGCCAATGACGAACCGAGCACCGCGTTGATCCTGACCGTGCCGGAAGAACTGATCGATCCCGATCGTATGAGGGCAGGCTCTGTGCGGCTGGACACGAGCAGGGCCCTGGTACGCACGCTCGTGGGGGATGTGTGTGAGCTCAACAGGACTCGAGAAGGCTGGAACGCCGATGATTTCCGAGTGGCCTATTCTGCCGCGGTGCAGAAGCTGAACTGGGCGCTGGCTCCACCTGCTCCCGTCCTCCAGGACGACCCGAGCCGGGTCGACCACGTGCGCCAGCTGATGTATGAACACGCCTCCGACCTCAGTCTGACACTCGAGTACATCGCCGAGCTGTGCGGCGTGACCCTACGAACATTGCATAACTGGCTGAAAGAGGAGGGATTTACTCCGGGCCAGATGCTCCGCGACATCCGCATCGACCAGGCTCATCAGCGGCTGGCTCAACCGCTCGACCTGGATACGATTGCGTCTCTGGCCGGATTCTCCACCACACGGCGCTTCATCACCGCCTATCGAAGGCGTTACGGAATGACCCCCACCGAAATGCGCCGCAAAATGGCGGCCGAATACGCCCATGCACTCACCCGGAAGCTGGGCGATCAGGAGTAGCGAACCCATGTTCCAGCCGTCTCACCGCTGGACCGGTGGTAGATAGACGTCACCGGCTTCCAGGGCACTGGACAGTGTCGAATAGGCACGCTCAGCGGCGATGAGCTGTCCTTGGTCGGAGCTGAATCCGTGTTTGACGAAGCCGAAGTTGTTGTGCAGCAGCGCGAAATGGCAGGCGAAGCGGGCGATCACCGTACTGAGTGGTTCTCGGTACAGTTCTGCACCGGTCAGTGGACGGGGTAGTAATTGTTCAGCGTCGATATCGATGCTGAACTGGTAGCCGAGAATTTCCTCGATGGCTACGTGGAACGCTACGGCGTGCGGACCAGATAGTGTCACTCCGTCGGGAACAAGGACGTCGTTGGGCCAATCGAGGGGGAGTTCCCCGGTGTCGTGCCAGATTACGACCGACCGCCGATATGCGTCGACCAAGCCTGCTGTGCATTTCGAGAAGGTGTCGGGATAGGTCTGGTCGTCCTCGTCGAAGCCGCTTCCTCGCCTGCACGCTACCCACAGCTGTTCTTTGGTGGGCAGCAGTTTCCCCGGACCCTGCTCGATCACGACATCCTCCAACGTTCTTCCACACCCGAGCCTGCGGAACCCCACCCTGCCATAGACGTTAGCGAGAACATAGCTAGGCATGTCAGTCCGGCTAATAGCGTATGCGAATCGCATTGGAGGCGCTAGGTGCACGTCACAGTTGAGACGGACATGATCTGCGGCGTACTGCAACTCGGACCCACAGCGCCTATGTGCCGGTCGGGACGACAGCGAGAAGACTCAGCGAATCGCCGTGCCCGCCGCAGAGATAGGTCCGCATGGTGTAGTTCTCCCACGTCGAATCATCGTCGCCGAGGAGGGTGAGTGTGGGGTCGTCGAACAGCTCGGGGGTGGGGTCACTCCGCCACATCGCCTCGAACTCGGGAGCCTGCCGGCATGCAGCGGTGATCTCTTCGATTCGCTCGGCTGGCACCGACCCTGGGCCCTCGATACGGAACCGGGTGAGCATCACGTGTGTGCGGTCATACCAGCTACCTATCTGCACTCGGGCTGCCCGGTGGCACATCTGCCACACCAGCAGGTTCGGAGGCCCGTCGACGAACGCTTCGATCTGTTTCAAGCCCTGAAATCGCTGGTAAAAGGCATCGTTGGCCGCGGCGATATCGAAAACCGTGGTGTGGTGGTAGCACGCCGGATGCGGGAACGCGTCCAGGTGCCGCAGGTCGTCCTCGTCGATCTGCGCAGGGAAGGGCCCGCGCTGCCCCAGTTCCTTCGGAAACATCTTCTGCAAGGTCAGGGACAGGATTCTGTCGCGATATATTTCGGGAGGGTCGACGGCGATAAACCATCCGGCGAGACTGTCTGGGGTAGGTATGCTTCCCTGCAATTCCCACTTTTCGATACTCGACGCACTGATATTTCCACGGATTGCGACTTGTGCTCGAGAAAGTCCTGCGCGGTCTCGACATTCGCGCAGGACGTAGGCGAGCAGCGATGGCGCCTGCTCGGCTTTCCTGTGATCCAGCATCAGTGTCCTCCTGACGTTCACCCGCCAGCCCCCGGTGAGGAAAGATTGCAGCTTGCCACTGGTTTAACCCCCATGACCCCCTCGCAAAACCCGGCCTCACACAACTGCTGCCGACAGAGACTATCCACACGCGGACCGGCGACCCGATGCCGATCCGGGATCCGATGCACGCTCACCACCTGATTCGGCAGGGCAGCGTCCATCACGGATCGTCCATAGCCTGATCCCTCCCCGTGCCGTAGGTGAACCGGTGTGTTGGCGGTTCGAATAGGAAGAGGCTAGGCGGCAGAAAGCCTTGATTTCTACCGTTTTTCGGAAATCTTGCGGACAATTTCGGAAATCTGCCCTCGGGGAGACGCGTGCAGCTTCGGTCTCCGTGGCGCAGGCGGCCGCCGGGGGCTGGGGAGCGGGCCGAGGGGCCTCGTCTACTTCTGAGGCGGTGTGGCCGCCGCCTCTGATCGGAGTTCTGAGGCGCGGCGGTATGTTCGGATCGCGGGTGAGTCCTGCTCGGCGTCGGCCACATCGGGGGAAGGTGAGGCAAGTGAATTATCGTCGCCGCGTTGGGAATCAGCGGCCGGAACTCGCAATTACTGTCCGAATTCAGGTAATTGACAGCGCATTCTTCATCACGAATGCTTGATGCCAGTTCCGGCGACACCGTATTTCATTCCTTGCATTTGAGGGAAATCGGGAGCGGAAAATATTCGAGATGGGCCACTTTTCCGTGCTTTCCGGAGCGGCACTGAAAGCACGTCGTCGCGCTGGTCATCGGCCGATATTTCATGTTGGAGGCATATTCGTGATAGGAGCGGATTCTCCGGGCTGCGAGCGTCTTGGTGCGGCCGGGGCACGTGGGACCGTGGTGGTGATCGGTGGTGGTCTGGTCGGCACGCTCACGGCGTGGGCGTTGCGGGGTCTGGCGAGCCGGGTGATCGTGGTCGAACGCGATCACTATCCCGAGGCGCCGCAGTTCCGGCCGGGAGTTCCGCAGGCGCGCCACGCGCACCTTGTCCTGGAGGCGGGCCACCGCACGCTGGAAGCGTTGCTGCCGGGCATCGGTGACCAGCTGCGCGCCGCGGGAGCGACCACGGTCGCGATGTCGCGGGACCTGCGATGGCTCAGCTCGGCCGGGTGGATGGCCGATCACGACAGTCGTCTCGGTTTCCTGTCGTGTACCAGGCCGGTGCTCGACCATGTGGTGCGTACCCGTGTACACGCCGAAATCGGCAGCCGGCGCGTCGACGACGTGGATGTCGGTGTGCTCGACGGCACCGAAGTGCAGTTCTGGCCAGGCTGCGAGGTCGTCGGTTTGCTGGGGACACCGCACCAGCTGCGTGGTGTCCGGGTGCGCCGGCGAGGAGAAAGGCAGCAGGAATCGCTCATCTCGGCCGAGTGGGTGATCGACGCCTCGGGTCGGTCCACGCGGGTTCCGCGGTGGCTGGACAGGCTCGGGTGCGCCCAGACGCCGACCTCGCAGATCAATCCCCAGGTCGCCTATCAATCTCGGATTGTGACGCGACCGCAGACCGATCTGGGGTTCCGTGCTGTGTATTTGCAGACCAGGGCCCCTGATTCGCCGTTCACCGCTGCGCTTCTGCCGGTGGAGCAGAGCAGGTGGCTGGTCTCGGTGGGTGTCATGAACAGTGGAGCGGGGGTCGGGGAACAGGGTTTCGACGCCATAGTGAGTCAGCTTCGCGATCCGATCGTGGCAGAAGTTCTCGCCCGTACCGAGCCGGTGAGCGATGTGTGGGGGTTCCGTCCCGGTGCGAGTGTGCGGCGCCGCTACGAACGCCGAGCGCCCGAAGGTCTGGTGGCGATCGGGGACGCGGCGTGCACATTCAATCCTGTGTACGGCCAGGGGTGCACGGTGGCGATCCTGGGTGCCGCCGCGTTGCGGGAGGCTGTTCTTCAGCAGGGCGGGATCAGCGAGAAGGCGGCCCGGTCGGCGCGCCACCGGATTGCTGCGGTCGCGGCGCCGGCGTGGATGATCTCGGCCAGTGAGGACCTGAGGTTTCCGGCGACGACCGGTGGCGCAGCGGGGGCATTCACGCGGACTCAGCACCACTATCTGGACCGGGTGCTGGCTGCATCGACCACCGACACTCGCGTCACTGCGGCGTTTCACGAAGTGATGTCGCTGGTCGCTTCCCCGACGGCATTGTTCCGTCCGCAAATCCTGAGCCGGGTGCTGCGGGGATCAGGGGTCCGCTGATGACATCGGGCGACGGTCAGCGCCTCGGTGATCCGCCGTTGTTCTCCCAGTTTCCGTTCACGGTCGCGCTGCGCCGTTTCCGGGGCGATGTGCGGGCAACTGCCGGGCAGCGGCGTACCTATCTGCAGGCCTCGACCCGCACGGGTGACCCGGAAGCCGACGCGCTGGTGGAGATGTTTCGGCGGCTCCCGGCCGGTGAAGGACGGCGCCTGTTCGAGACGGCCGTGGATCACGGCCTCACCGCTGTCGAGGACCCGCCGCCGGAGCTGACCACGTTCTTCGCCTCGATCGATGCCGAACCGTACTGGCTCGATCGCGACCAACTCGATCTTGCTGCGCGGGCGATCGGCCGCAGCGGCGTGGTCGGCGATATCGCGTTGTCCATGGGGGCACTGCTGGGTGGATATCTCGCGAAAAGGGTCGCGAAGACTCTGGTCGGGAGCGGCGATCTGGAACGGATGGCGCCGCGACGCATCGCCGAGACCATGCACTGGTACGTCGAGGCGACGGCGGTGGGCGGTCTGCGCAGGTTTGCGCCGGGGTTCCGGTCCACTGTGCGAGTTCGGCTGATGCACGCGATGGTGCGGGCAGGGATGAGCCGCCGCCCGGACTGGGATTGGGATGGCTGGGAGCATCCGGTCAACCGCAGCCAACTCGCCGGCACCATCACGTTTTTCGCGGTCGCGCAGATTTCGGGCACCCAGGCACTCGGACTGCATTATTCCGCCCAGGAAAAGGACGCGATCTGTGCGTTCTTCCGTTACCTGGCTTACCTGCTCGGTGTCGGTCCGGATCTGCTTGCGGCGACCGAGCGCGATTATTGGCGGCTGTTCTGGCTGCAAATCGAGCACGAATTCGGTGCGCCCGACCAGGACTGTGTTCGGCTGGCGCAGGCGCTTGTGCGTGCGATCGGCCCGGCGGTCACCGGTGACGGCGCTGATCTCGCGCACAAGGTAGCGCGCCGGGCGGCCACCGGCTTCCTGTGCGGCTATGCCCGGTTGATCGTGGGCGAATCGAATGCCGATTTCCTCGGACTTCCCGACAGCGCAGCGTTTAGGGCCGTGGTTGTCGCTGCGGCCGCGGCACTGTCCGCGGCGGAAGTGGTGCGGCGCGTCACCCCGGGAGCGACCCGGCTGTGCGAGCACTACGGGCGGCGCAGCCGGGTGAGGACGGTCCAGAAGATGATGGCCCGCCACCGCGGCGATCACCGATTTGCCCGCAGCGACCGCCATCTGCGCGAGCACGAGCCCGCAGCTTATCCACTGTCGACTCCGCGGCCGATCGCCGCGTCCCGGGAGACCACATGACCCTCACCCAACCCGCCGACACCGCACCGGTGGCGGCACAGCAGACAAGCGCACCGTCGAATCCGGGCCCGCCGCGGGACACGGATGTGCTCTTGCGGCGGGCCCGGCGGCTGGTTGCGCCGACGCTGCATGCGGCGGTCGAGGCGCTACCCGAGCAGACCCGCGCGCTGGCTTCCTACCATTTCGGGTGGACCGATCTGTCCGGTCACCCAGATTCCGCGTCCTGGGGCAAGGGGGTGCGCACCGCGTTCACCCTGGCGTGCGCGCGCGCCGCCGGCGGGGACGAACTGTCTGCGGTGCCCGCCGCGGCCGCGGTGGAGTTGGTACACAACGCCAGCTTGATCCATGACGATCTGCTCGATACCGACACAATGCGCAGGCATCGGCCGGCGGTATGGGCCGCGTGCGGTACCGCCGCCGCCGTCCTGGTCGGCGATGCGCTGTTCCATGCCGGGGTCCGCGTACTGCAGGGCGAGCTCGCTGAGCACACCACGGCGGCGACCGTGGTGTTGCTCGATGCCGTGCTCGAGCTGATCGAGGGCGAGAAGGCCGACACGGCGTTCGAGGCGCGCCACGATGTGACGCTGGATGAATGCCTAACCATGGTGGAGGCGAAAACCGGTGCGCTGCTCGGTGCGGCGTGCGCGCTCGGTGCCCGCTACGGCGGCACGACCGACCCCGATCACCTCAAGGCCATGGCACGGTTCGGCCGTCACCTGGGCCTGGCCTACCAGGCAATCGACGACTACATGGGTATCTGGGGTGTGACGGCCGGGACCGGCAAACCGGTGCTGGCCGATCTGGTCCGCCGCAAGAAGTCGCTACCGGTCGTGTATGCGCTGAACACGGCCACGCCGGCGGCCGCCGAACTCACGCAGTTGTATTTCGGCAACGGCGATCTCGCCCCGAGCGATGTGCATCGCGCCGCGGAGCTGGTGGAGCAGACCGGCGCCCGTGACTGGGTGCGTGAGTTCAGCCGCGGCCATACCGCGACCGCCCGCGAGTACCTGGCGGCTGCGCGGCCGACCGCCGACGGCCTCGCCGATCTGTGCGCCCTCGTTCGCCTTGTGAGCGAACGTGAGGCCTGACCTTCGGAGCTACAGTGACCTTCTTTCCCTCCCCATCGGCAACCACCCCACCTTCCCCCCAGGGATTGCCCCGCGAAATCAGTCTGTATTGCCCGTTTCCGGACAGCAGCTATCCAGGTGACGTGGCCGCCCTCGACCGGGACGCCGTCGAATGGTGTCTGCGACACCGGCTGTTCGAACCGGATGACGTCTCAGCCCGGATGGGTTGCGGCTACGGGATAGCTCACGCGCTGCCGCACGCGCCGGAATCGACCATCGCGGCGGCGACCCGCCACTTCTATTGGGGCGCGGCGTTCGACGACTACTGCGATACCCACCCCGATCCGATGGTTTTGGCCGCCGAGGTAGGGGAGTTGCACCGGGTGATGGACACGGCGCCGGCCGCGGCCGTCCCGTCGGGGAACCGGTGGGTGGCGAGCCTGCGCGCGCTGCGCAACGAGCTCGAGGCCGTGCTCACCGAGGACGAGTTCGCGGTGTTCACCCACGCGCACGCGGTGTGGCTGACCGGTCAACTCTGGTTCACCGCTTTGCAGGATCGTCCCACGGCTCCACGGGTCGAGGAATGGCTGCGCATGCGGTGGGCGAAATCCGGGGTCGCGACCCTCGTCCCGTTCACCGGCTCGAGCTGCGGAATCGACGCACTCGCTGCCCGACACCGCGGGGAGCCGGCGGTGCGTGCGTTCACCGAGTCGGTCATGATGTCGTGCGCGCTGCTCAACGATCTGGCTAGCGCCGCAAAGGAAATCGCGACCGGCACCGCGGTCACCAACCTGGTGACCGTGCTGGCCGGACCCGTTCACACGACGGTGAATCCAGTAGCCGCGGTAGAGCTCTACGAGAGGATTGTGGGGCTGGCCTACCGGCTGCAGCAGCGGTTGCGGATCGATCCCCGCCCCGACGTGGCCCGCTACGCCGTCGAGCTGCCGCGCTGGGTCCCTGCGGGAATCGCCTGGGCCAGCTCCACCGCCCGCTATCACGACCTCACAGCGACGGACACCGTCAAGAGCGTAGCGCCGCACGTGACCGTCACAACCGTCCCGACGGTGTGGGATCCCGACGACCGCACACCACCGCCGTATCCCGAAATCTCGTGGTGGTGGGAGCAGCTGCGATGAGGGCCGAACCGGTGAAGCGCGGCGCGGAAGCGGGGGAGACGACGGTATTGCTGGCGTCCCCGCGGAGTTGGTGTGCCGGCGTGGAGCGCGCGATCGAGACCGTCGAACGCGCCCTGGACCAGGCCGGTGGAGACCCGGTGTATGTCCGCAAGGAGATCGTGCACAACCGCACAGTGGTCGCCGAGCTGGCGGCGAAGGGCGCGGTGTTCGTCGATGAACTCGACGCGGTCCCAGACGGCGAGGACGTGACCGTGGTGTTCTCCGCCCACGGCGTGTCCCCGGCTGTACGCGCCGAAGCCGACCGGCGCGGCCTGCGAGTGATCGATGCGACGTGTCCGCTGGTGCGCAAGGTTCACACCGAAGCACACCGTTTCGCCGAGCAGGGCAAAACAATCGTACTGATCGGCCATGAGGGGCATGAGGAGGCCGAGGGCACGATGGGTGTCGCACCGGATTCCACGGTGCTGGTAGAAACCGCCGAGGACGTAGCCGACCTCGCGTTGCCTGCCGACGCGGAGGTTGCGGTCTTGACGCAAACCACGCTGGCGGTGGATGAGACCACCTCGGTGGTAGATGCGCTGCGGCAGCGTTTTCCGCGTCTTGCGCTGCCGCCGTCCGACGATATCTGCTACGCCACCACCAACCGGCAGCGTTCTGCGGCCGCGGTAGTCGCCGACGCGGACATTCTGCTGGTGATCGGCTCGGCGAACAGTTCGAACTCACGACGCTTGGTCGAACTCTCGCACCGCCAGGGCGTGGCGGCCTACCTCATCGACGACGCCGGCGATATCGATCCGTCCTGGTTGGACGGTATCGGCACGGTCGGTGTCACCGCAGGTGCCTCCACACCGCCCGCGCTGGTGACCGAAGTGGTCGACGCGCTGCGACAGCGGGGGCCGATGCAGGTCTACGAACGCGAAACCGTTACCGAGAACATGCGTTTCACCCTGCCGCGCCCATCGACCATCCGAGGGGAGCGGTCATGACAGCAGCCACCACACGATCCGCCACCGCCGAACCTGGAGGGGTCCTCGACTCTGTCGAGACCCCACGCGACCTTGATTCCCTCACCGTCGATCAGCTCGCCGCATTGGCCGGTGAGATCCGTGACCTGCTGGTTACCACCGTGTCCCGCACCGGCGGGCATCTCGGAGCTTCTCTCGGCACTGTCGAGTTGACGATCGCCCTGCACCGGGTTTTCTGGTCGCCGCACGATGTGCTGATCTTCGACACCGGCCACCAAGCGTATGTACACAAGCTCCTCACAGGCCGTCGCAGCGAGTTCGCCACCCTCCGTGCCGCAGGCGGGATGTCCGGATACCCCAGTCGCAGCGAATCCGACCATGACTGGGTCGAAAACTCCCATGCCTCGGTCAGCGTGGCGTGGGCCCACGGCATGGCCAAAGCCCACCGGTTACGCGGCGAATCCGACCGGCGGGTGGTCGCTGTGATCGGAGACGGCGCGCTCACCGGCGGTGTCGCGTGGGAGGGGCTGCACAATCTCGGTGCCACCGATCTGCCGGTGGTTCTGGTAGTCAACGACAACGGCCTGTCCTACGACCCGACCGTCGGCGCGCTCGGCGCGCATCTGGCCCAGCTGCGGCGCGGCTACAGCCACGACAATCTGTTCGCCACGTTGGGGTTCGGCTACCTCGGCCCGGTCGACGGCCACGACATCGCCGCCACCGAGCAAGCGTTGCGGCGAGCAGCCGCCCTCGGGACTCCTGTGGTAGTGCATGTGGAGACCCAGAAGGGCCGCGGGTACCCGCCTGCCAGCGAGCATGCCGACCGGATGCATGCCTGTGGTGTCGTCGACCCGCTCACCGGGCGGCCGCACGCGCCCAGTCCGCGTACCTGGACCGATGTGTTCGAAGACGAACTGGCAGCGTTGGCCGGCACACGTCCCGACCTGGTGGCCGCGACCGCGGCGATGCGGGCACCGACCGGACTGTCAACGATGTCGAAAGCGCATCCCGAGCGGGTGCTCGACTCCGGGATCGCCGAACAACACCTGCTGGCCTCCGCGGCGGGCATGGCCGCCGCCGGCCTGCACCCGGTCCTCGCCGTGTATTCCACCTTTTTGGCCCGTGGCCTGGATCAGGCGATTTACGATATCGGGCTGCACCGGCTGCCGGTCACGCTCGTACTCGACCGGGCGGGCATCACCGGGCCCGACGGCCCCAGCCACCACGGCATCTACGATCTCGCGTTGCTGAGCTGCGTACCGGGCATGCAGATCGCCTGCCCCCGCGATCCCGCCCAGCTGCGGGAGCTGCTCGGCGAAGCCACCACGACGGCCACCCCGTCCGCGCTGCGGTTCCCCAAAGCCACCGCAGGCCCCGACATCGCGGCGCAGGCCCGCATCGGTGGTGTCGACATCCTCTACCGCAGCCCACACCACAGGCAGCACCCCGATGCCCTGCTGGTGTCGGTGGGCGCGATGGCCGGCGCGTGCCTCGCGGCGGCCGAAGAACTGACCGCCGAAGGGATCTCGGTGACAGTGGCCGACCCCCGGTGGGTGCAGCCGATCAACCCGGCCCTGACACTGCTGGCCGCACACCACCGCAGCGTGGTGTGCGTCGAGGACGGTGTCAGGGACGGGGGGATCGGTTCTCGCCTGGCCGCCGCGGTAGCCACACAGAACCCGGCCCGCCCGCCGGTGGGCGTGCTGGGGCTGCCGACAGAGTTCATTACCCACGCCGCCCGCGCCGAGCTGCTGGCCCACTACGGGCTCACCGGGCCCGGGATCGCGGCCGCGGCCCGCCAGCAGCTGATCGAAACGCGCTCGATCGAGCCTGCCGTGTCCGCCAGGAGTGCCTGATGAGTATGACCACCGCCCGCCCGATCGACCTGCCGCCTCCGGTCGTGGCCACATCCACGTTGCGGCCACGGCGCAAGTCTCGCCAGCTGCGAGTGGGCCACGATACCCGCGCCGTGCTGGTCGGCGGGTCGGCCCCGATCTCGGTGCAGTCGATGACCACCACCAAAACCGCCGAGGTGGATGCGACCTTGCAGCAGATCGCGGAGCTGACCGCGGCGGGCTGCGATCTCGTGCGGGTCGCGTGCCCGCGCCAGCAGGACGCCGACGCGTTACCCGAGATCGCGCGACGCTCACCGATCCCGGTGATCGCCGACATCCATTTCCAGCCCCGCTACATCTTCGCCGCCATCGACGCCGGATGCGCAGCCGTCCGCGTAAACCCGGGCAACATCAAGGAATTCGACGGACGCGTCAAGGAGGTCGCCCACGCCGCGGGCGCGGCCGGGATCCCGATCCGGATCGGCGTCAACGCTGGTTCCCTCGACCAGCGGATCATGGCCAAATACGGCCGCGCCACACCCGAAGCACTGGTCGAGTCGGCGCTGTGGGAGGCCGGCCTGTTCGAAGAACACGGATTCCACGACCTGAAGCTCTCGGTCAAACACCACGACCCAGCAGTCGTGATCGACACCTACCGCCTGCTGGCCACGCGCTGCGACTACCCGCTACACCTGGGAGTCACCGAGGCCGGCCCGCTCTTGCAGGGCACCACCAAATCCGCAGTGGCGTTCGGGGTGCTGCTCGCCGAAGGCATCGGCGACACCATCCGAGTATCGCTGTCGGCGCCACCGGTGGAGGAAGTCAAAGTCGGAACCCAAATTTTGGCCGGCCTCGGCTTACGTGAACGCCGCCTCGAAATCGTGTCGTGTCCGAGCTGCGGCCGCTCCCAAGTCGATGTCTACACCCTGGCAACTCAGGTCGAGGCCGCGTTCGACGGGTTTCCGTACCCGTTGCGCGTCGCTGTTATGGGCTGCGTGGTGAACGGGCCTGGGGAGGCCAGCGCGGCCGATATCGGCGTCAGCTCCGGAAACGGCAAAGGCCAGATCTTCGTCCGCGGCGAGGTCGTACGGACTGTGCCGGAAAGCCAGATCGTCGCGGCGCTGCTCGAGGAAGCGCTGCGCCTGACCGACGCCGAGTAACCGCCACCGAGGAAGCAGCGATGACAACAACGACCGCCCACACCAGGATCGACGACCGGGCCGGCGCCGCAGTCGAGTTGGGGTTGCGTTGCGCCCCCCATCCACAGCCGGCGATAGGGGCAAGCGGTGTCCGCGTACAACAGTGGGTCCGCGATCGGGGCCTGACAAGCAGCGAGGAATCGTTTGCCTGGTATCGACAGTGGGACACCGCCGGATTCGTCGGCGCCAGCTACCCGCATGCGTCGACCGACGGAATGGATTTGGTCGGCCGGTTCATGGCGGTGTCGATTCTGCTCGACGATTCGCTCGAGGAACTCGACTCCGCGGCCGAGTGCGCCCAGAAGGTGGCGCCGTTCGTCGATATCGTCCGCGCCGGAGGCGAGGTCGCCGCACCCGATGCCCGGCCCCTGCACCAGGCATTCGGCGAAGTGATCCGCGAATGCAGATTGCGGGCTTCCGCACGCTGGTGGCGTCGCGCTGCCCATCATTGGGAGGCGAGCCTTGCCTCGGTGGTGCACGAAGTCGGTGACCGGGTGCTACGAGGCAGACCAGCGCCCCGAGACATTCACCTGAGTATGCGCCGCCACGGCGGATACATGCACCCTTTCCTCGACATCATCGAGCCCGCCGCCGGATTCGAGCTACCCGAGCTGGCATTCCACGCGCCCCAGATCGCGGTCATGCGCGAGTGCATCGTCCAGATCGGCAATTTGGTCAACGATCTGTACTCGCTGCCCAAAGAGGTCGCCCGCGGCCAGCACACGAACCTGGTGCTGGTCCTCAACGCCGAATCCGGCGGTATCCTCGCCCGATCTCGGCAAACCGTCGTCGACCTCGTCACCGCGCACGCCCGCCGATTCCGCACGCTGCGCGCCGAGCTACCAGCGATGTGTGACTACCTCGGATTGAGCGGCGCGGACCGCGGTCGAGTCCTGCGCTACGCCGAAGCGCTCGAGCTGTGGGCGGGAGGCTATGAACCATGGCACCGCACCAGCGCCCGCTACCGGCATGTCCTGACCACGCGCCCGCCGACCGGGCCGTGGGCCTATGAGGAGCTAATCGACACCACCACCGTGCGGGCGCCTCAGTGAACGCCGCCACCCACACACACGTGGTGGCCTCCGGTAGGTGGCCGCTGATCGGGCACGCGGCGGCACTGGCGCGTAACCCCCTGCAGCTGCTGCGTCGACTACCCGCGCAGGGGGATCTGGTGGAGCTTCATGTCGGCTCGGCCCGCGTCGTCGTGGTGTGCGCGCCGGAGCTTGTCCAGGAAATGCTGACTCACGACCGCATCTTCGATAAGGGCGGGCCCCTGTATTCGAGATTGGGAGAGGTGATCGGGTCCGGCGTCGGGTCCTGCCCCGCCGAGCACCATCGCCGGCAACGCCGCCTGGTCCAGCCCGCGTTTCACCCGTCCCGGATCCAGGCGTATGCCACCGAGATGCAGCGCCACACTTTGACCGCTGTCGACAACTGGTGCGACGGTGAGGCGATCGCGGTCTATCCAGCGATGACCGCGATCACGAGCCGGATCATCGCGCGCGCCCTGTTCGCCACCCCGGAGACCATCGCGGAAACCGACGCATTTGCCCAGGCGATGTCGCAGATGCTCGGGTCGATGGTGGTGCGCATGCTCATCCCGCCGAGCCTGGACTGGGCGCCGCTTCCCGGCCGCCGCCGATTCCGCGATGCACGCGCACGCATGCGAGACATCAGCCGGCGCATCATCACCCACTACCGACAGGTCGGCATCCAGAGCGGCGATGTTCTGTCGATGCTGCTGTCCGCCCGCGACGAAACCGGACAACCGTTGTCGCAGGACCAGATCGTCGACGAGATCACCACCTTGTACCTGGCCGGCGCCGAAACCAACGCCGCCACTCTGTCGTGGGCGATGCATCTGATGGCCGAGAATCCAGAAATCCAGCAGCGACTACACACCGAGGCCAGCACAGTCCTCGGCACCCGCCCCGCCACCTGGGATGACATCCCGAAACTGCGATACACCCGCCAGGTTCTCGATGAAACCCTGCGTCTCTACCCTCCCGGGTGGATCCTGACCCGTACCACCACCCGCGCTACGACACTCGGCGGCCACCCGATGCCGGAGCGCACCACACTCGCTATCAGCCCCTATCTGCTCCATCGCCGCGGCGATACCTTTCCCGGCCCTGACCGTTTCGATCCCGACCGGTGGGCCGACCCACACCTCCGGCCCGCCGCCGGCAGCTACATACCGTTCGTGGGCGGCGCCCGACAGTGCCTGGGCCGCGATTTCGCGCTCACGCACACCGTTCTCGCGCTCGCCACGATCTCCGCCCGCTGGGCGCTGCAACCGCTACCGGGCCGTGTTCGACGCGGGGTCGGCACCACATTGGCCCCCAACCGTCTGCAGCTTCGGCTACGCGACCGCAGACGCCTCGGGCCCAAAACCAGCATCGACAGCCAGCCGGGGGCGGCTCGCGATGATGTGGCCCTCGCCAAGGCCGGGGCCCTGCGATGAGACCTCGACCACCTGGGAACGAAGCGGGAAGCACAGCCGCACTCATAAGCTCTGACCGTCTCGGCCATGCGACGGCCCGATCACTGTCCCAGCAGCCGCGAACAGATCCAGCCTCCCCATGCCTGCCAGTGGTGCAGGACACCAGCACTGTTTCCCGTGTACACACGGCGGCACCAGGTACTCGCCATTTCGGCAAGCGGTCGCGACGCCGTCAGTACCGGCGGCACGTCGCCTACCTCGATCTGCCCAATCCTGGCGCCGAGGGATCGATGGCCGGAGGGATTCATCCCGATCTCCCGTTGGCCCTCTCGCCCCTGCGCGATGCCCTCGATGATGCGGCCTCGGCAGGGGTGGCGCCGCACCGGTATTCCGCGCTGTTGCATCACTACTGGCTGGTGGTCGCCACAGGTAACGCCGACATCGACCTGGCGACATGGGACCCGCACCGCGGGCCCGCCGCCAATGCCTACACGTTCGACCAGGTGTATGTGAACTACCTTCGCCTTGCCCGGGAGAACCCGCACTATTGGTGGATTGGCATGGCCGGCCTCGCCGGCGCGCCGTTCGCGGGGGGCTGGGCCGATATCGGCGGCCTCGGTACCGTTGTCAGCCGCCCGCTGATCCGATGCGCACTCGATGCCCTTGCCGCTGTCGGCAGAGTAGTCCGGCCGCACGGGCTATTCGGCGTTTCTGCCGATATTCGCCTCACACTGCGCCGCGCAGCAAATCTTACCTCCGCGGACCTCGAGTGGTACCAGAAACGTCTCTCGATCATGCAGAAACATATTTTCACCGACCTGGTGACCCAGCACGAGGCCTACCGCCTGGCGGGCATTTCGGGGATCGAGGAGATGTATCGGGCGGGACTGATCGACGACAGTGCCCGCACAGCGTGGCACGGTATCGCCTCGGGCCGCGTGCCCGGACTCACGGATGCCTTGGTGCGGATGGCCGACCGGGAACAAAACCAGATCATCGCCGACCAATGGGACGCCACCGCCGCCGGCCGCGACGGCCTGGGCCGTGTCATGACCTACGCCTCCACAGTGGTCGGTCGCCCGATCATTCCCGGGGTCCGCCCACCCGGGGTATTTGCACCCACCACCCTCACCACCTGCCTCGGCGGCCGGTTGCTGACACTGCGGATGCCACTACCGGACTTCAACTGGGCCGATCGCCTCGGGCGCTGGAACTACATCGCCGCCGACCTGATCCCCCGGCACGAAGAGATGGAACGACAACCGCACTACGCCGCCTCAGTCCTGCGAATTCCGTTCCCCGAAATCCTGGCTCGGGGACGGCTGGTCAACCGCCTCCCCGACCTGGCCTCCACCCTCACCTCCCAATGGCAAATCACCTGGACCGACTCCGCCCCGGCCCCGGGGGGCCGGGCGCTCGCATGGCCGGTCGCCCGCCGACGCCCGCAGCACGAGCCTTCAGAAAGCAAGGAAAACGATGACGAACACGATCACTGACCAGGCCACGGTCACCGGCGTGGATCCGCTGCACTCAGTCACCGAAATGGCCGATCTGATCACCGGCGCCGTCCGGGAATCAGTCGCTCTGCGCAGAGCACCGGACGATGTCATCGCCGAATTGCATGCGCGCGGCATCACCCGGATCAGCTGGCCGCACAGTCGAGGAGGCGCGCAGCTCTCGGTAACGCAGCAGGTGCAGGTACTCAAGGCCCTCGGCGAGCTCGACGGCTCCACCGCGTGGGTCACCGCGATCTATATCGCCATGCCCTATATGGTCCACCAATTCGGGCAGCACGTCTTCGACCAGTTCCTCGACAGCGACACCCCCTACTCGGCGGGCGTGTTCTCCGTGACCGGCACAGCGACCAGCGTCCCCGGCGGCTATCGCCTGACCGGAACCTGGCCGTTCTGCTCCGGCCAGCACCACGCCGGCTGGATCTTTGTCCCCGCGAACCCCGAGGACGGCGGCCCGCCGATCGCCGCGCTCATCCCACGATCGGAATTCCGGCTCGCCGGCGCCTGGGACCTCACCGGACTCATCGGCACCGGATCCAACGCACTGTCGCTCACCGATGCATTCGTGCCCGATGGCCACGTGATCTCGTTCCAGAACATCCTGGAAGGCAAGAACATCGGTCCCGGCGTCCTGCCCCACTACTACGAGCAGCCCATCGTGCCGATAATCTGCGCCCACTCGGCCGGGCCCGCGGTCGGGATGGCAACAGCAGCCCTGGGCACGTTCAAACGGCGCATCCATACCCGGCCCATCACCTACTCCCACCACGGCCTGCAAGCCGACGCCGAGATCACCGCGCGACACCTGGCGGACGCCCAAGCCCTGATCGACGAGGCCGAATGGTGCGGCCGCCGCGCCGCGCAGACTGTCGATCACCACGTCGCCACCGGCAAACCCTGGGATATCTCCACCCGCGTCCGGTGCCGCTTCGACGGGGCACGGGCGGTGAAACTGTGCCGGGATGCCTGCGACATCATCGAGAAAGCCTCCGGCGCCAGCGCCCGCCGCGAGGGAGACCCACTGATGGCCATCCTGCGCGACATCCACGCCCTCAGCCTCCACGCATTCTTGCACTATGACACCGTCGCCGAGGCCTTCGGCGAAGTCCTGGCGGGCAAAACGCCGTCCTACCCGGTGTACTGACCGCCCCGCACCACACTCGGCGAGCGACACACGAAAGTTTCACGCACCCGTGCATACCGCAAGCCTCCGCGCTCGAGGAGGTCACGTGATTGCCACGGCTCCGAGTTCCTCCTGGAGCAAAGCCAGCGCGAGGAGGTCGTCTTCGCGGCTGTCGTCGAGGTCGATGTCGGGAGGCAGAGGCGTCGAGGGCTGTGGTGGTGGCCCAGTGGCGAGCTGAGCTGCCCAGATCACTTCGTTCAGCTCGACGTCGACATCCCATGGCGCGGCGGGGACCGAGCTTGCGCGGGGGTCAGCCGGATCGGGCAAAAGCCCGTATCGGATGTCCAGCCAGCGGCGCCAATCTCTTCGTTCGATCCTGTAGTGGGCGACGCGTTCAGCGCGCTCGAAATGCAGGCCGTGGTGGTGTGCGATGTCGTCGAGCGTGGTGTCACCCAGCGCCACCTCACCGCGGCCGCCTCGAAGTAGCCCAGCCTGTTTGAGCGCGGCCAGCGCGTCATAGCCGGCGCGGGTGCCGATGTGTGCTGCGGCAAAAATATCCGCGGGTCGGGAAAGGCCCCCGTTGGCCACCAGGTCATAGATTAGGCGCTTGCTCAGGCCCACAACACGCCATGCGTCGTGGATGGGAGCGACACGAATCCGTTCGACGTGTACTGCTGCTACCGCAACCTCCATATCGTCATAGCGGCGCGCGGGAATGAGGCTGTACTGATCTGCCAGAACACCAGCCGCTCGCCGGATCCGGTGGATAGGGGAACCCGGAAGATCCCGGATGTGGGCGAGAACGTCGGCGACGGTGGTAACCGACATCAGCCCAGCAAATAGACTCAACCCTCGGACTCCGACATCGACCAGGGGAGTCCCGTCGTTACCCATTATGCCCTGGCATTTGGCCGCGTACGCAAGTGCTTGCAAGACAGCCGACACAGTCCAACGGTATGGCTGTCCAGGCCAGGTCATCTGAATCCACTCGGTAGCGGATGCGAGCCACCGATCGTATACATCGACAGCATGGGCGCGGTTTCTTTGACCGGGTGCCCTACGGGGGGGCGTGTGCTTTCCAGTGGTCTTGTGTCCGGGGGACCGCAATACCTGTATATGCAGTGAGACCCAGCAACACGCGTTCGCCCAGTCTTGGGCGAGTCGCTCGGTGGCCCTGTTGCCGTATTTGGCTTGGTACGAGTCGTTGAGACCGGGCCATGCGCTGGTTCCGGTCCCCTTCATTCGTGCCTGGACGTCGCCGAGACACAGCCCGCGCAACGCGCTGGCCGTAAGTACTGCCTGCCGTGCTTCAGAAGGGCTTTGGTAGCGCCGGTCGGCCGGGAGGACGCCGGTAACCGCAAACGAGCTGGGAGCCGCCGGCATCGCTGACGAAAGCCGCCAGTGGGGCTGTAGTCGTGCCTGGGCCCCTTCACGCTCCCAGAACTCGGACGCCGGGGGCACGGAAGCGATATGCGCTGCGGCGTCGGCTGTACCTGAGTGCGGTGGCCGGTGATGAAGCGTGTCGCCGAGCAGCGCTCGCATGCGCGCGACCAGCCGCGGCTCCGATCGCTTCTCGAACACGGCCACGGCGTCCTCGATCGAACCGTCGAGCTGACGGTTCGAGCCCTGACGCGTAGCCGAGCCTGGAGGCGTTATCCCGCCGGTCGCGGCGTTGAGCATCGGTGCGAGGTCGAGCGTGGGAAGACGTGCCGCAAGCAGGCGGAGTAAGGGCTCGATGTTGACCCGTCGGAACGCTTCCCCGGCGGCCAGGGGCGTGATCACATGCCGGCCACCATTGCTGGGGTTACGGTCTGAGATCCATCGCCCACCGCATTCGTCGAGCCAAGCACACAGGCGTGCGGCGTCACGCTCGACGGACTCGGGGCCGTGGGCCTTGGTGTCGAAGTCGAAGACCAGTTTGTCGGTGCGGCGGCTCTTGTCGAAGATCGGCACAGCTGCCGGTCTCGACGGTGGACGTTTCGACAACCTTCGCGCCCGGCTCGCCTTATTGGTTTCCGGGTCGATGAGCCTCATCGACGCTCGAGCAGCGACGCGGGAAGCCAGGGCGGCCCACACCTGTGTGCCCGCAGCAGACGCGGATGCGGCAGTGCCACCGGTCGTTTGTGACCGAATCGATATGTCGACTGTGGCGTTGAGCTCATCGCCAGGGTTTGCTGGAAAGATGTCGTCGCTCTGACCAGCGAAAAGATGTGAAACGTCTGCAGTGGCCCCCGGGGCTACTGGACCCATTTTTGGGCATGCAGTATCATGGGACGTGACAAAATTAGTTGTCCTATCGCTTAGGAGGACAGCGCAGGTAGATGAGCCGGTAACTCATCGACCACAGACATAGGGCCCCTCGACTTGGCCGGTCGGGGGGCCCTTCTCATCTGTGGACCCATTGCCGTCCTTGTGTTCAGTTGTTCAGATCATCGGGCGCTCCAGGCCGCTTACTCAGACCATGTAGCTAGGCCTACCTCCCTGGTTTGTTTGTGGTCTCACGTGCATCGACGTTTACGAAGCCTCGGCGTAGGGGGACTTAATGTCCCGGTGCGCAACCAGTCGTAGGTGTACGTGAGCCGAAGTCGAACCGAAATGTGGGTTCCAATTGATCTCATACCCTAGCCGTCGAGCCAGTAGTCGAGTGATCATCGTGTTCCGCGCGAAGTTCCTTGAGACCTGCGGAATGTCCTCCTCGCGGGCCATTTTGGTGATGCTGTCTATCACCTCTGTCGACACACGAAACCTCAAGATTCCTATCTCTTCCGGCTTCGGATCCGCCACTAACGCAGCTGGGTGCGGTACAGGAAGAGGATGCTCACCTTTCTTCGAATGCCCGGTGAGTTCAGTCAGAAGCGTTGAGACCACCCTGCTGAACGACACGCTCTTCTTCGTATCCTCCGTCAAGACGGCGGCATGTTTCGCCAAGTCGTCGACGATGACGTTTGGTGCGTAGTAACGGATTTGGACCCGCCCCCCGGACCGCTTCTCACCCTCGCCAAGCCGCTTCTCACTCATAGGGTGAGTCAACCATGTATCAGGTACGCACGCCACTCCGACACGCCGCCTCCAGTTCAGTGGCGTCATGCGGGCGTTGCTGTCGCCGTCCGAATGCATTGTCCAGCCTCCCCGTTGCCCGGACCGTGAACAGTCTCCGCACCGTAGTAACGCCATTTCGGCGGCGTGTCGGGGACCACAACGTTCCAGAGCGAGCGCGTAACCCCCTGTGCAGCTGGAGGTATCGTTCAAGTCCACTCGCATTGCCCACTCGTCACAGACCCGCGCGGCTGGTCTGCCTGTCCGTCCTTCCCGTGTGCGGCCGCGCACCAATGTCGCAGGTCGGTCCAGAAGCAGCATCGAAGCCAGCGACCGTTCCGGGCTGGTTGGTGGCACTGCGTCCCTCCTCCTCGAGCAGGTTGATTAGCTCCGACGGAAAGGTCCATAGGTCCCACAGCTCCGGGTGCGACTGCCTTCCGCCTTTACTCTTCGGCCCCTCCAGAACCGGGCGGTTTTGCGCTCCAACCCTAGTCGCTAGTCAACGCATCCGTTTCTCATAAATTTTGAGAATGATCTTTCGTCAGGCGCCTTGTAATCAGCAGTAAATTGCGCTATCGAGGTGCCGGCGTCCGAGGGCTCCTGACGCTCCTCATCGAGACTCCTTGTCGTCCACACCGGCCCGACGGCAACTCCCGAACACCTGCGGTCTCTTGGGCGCAGCCGACGAGGCCGGCATAGCCCAGCACACGAAGTGACCCATCGGCATTGGGAATGTATCGGATCGCTTCATAATTCCGATGGGGATGACACTGCGGGGTTCTCACCGTATATATGTGTACGTCGCCGCAATCCCACCCTTGTTGCGGAGCCTGGTTCTTCTTTCCCAGAAACCTTGGGATTGCGCTTCGTTGACACCAGGTGTCTGCACGACGAATGCTATATGCAGTTCCAATTCGTCCTACGCAGGAGATATCGGAGCTAAGGCAACCATCAGTACTGTGAGGGGCATTCGCACTGCAAAGCTATTTCTTGGCGGCGGATCAATTCTGTGAACCGCAGGAGACAGCTCGCGGGTTCCTCTCGTGGTTGCCAAGGGTGGGGGCGTTGTCAAGCAGCCGGTCCGCGTGTATGCCTCCGCTGCCCACATCGAATCGGTGCGCGAGATATCGGGCACCTCTATGGAAGGGAAGTGAAGGTTATGGATCCGGTTGGCCTCCTTATCGCTGGCGCGAACTTCGTATCGGCGGTTCTGGGTATCGTCTACGCGGCCATTCCGTTTGTCGTGTCCTTCCTGCCCTGACGCCGGGGCGGTTAGTTGCTTCGGTTGCTGCGGGGCTCATTGTGCCGAGTTCCCGCAGCAACTGAAGCATTTTCTCGGGGGGCATGACGCCTCTGCCAGAAACTTACATTTTGTTCTTGCGCTCCGTTTATCGGAGTTCTGGCTCAGTGAGGATCAGTTCAAATCGTGCAGGGTTATCGTTTGCGCAGAAATTTCCGCCGATTGGGGTGGCGGGGTGCTGTCTGCGTAGTGGCAGTGGCTGGGTTGTTCCCAGTTTCGACCGTTACCGCTCACGCGGGGGTGCCGGATCCGATTCGTGGCGGCTGCCCTGGTTTGGTGGTTTTGGGCGTTCAGGGTACTTCGGAATCATCACCTAATGCTGACGCCTTTGCCGATAGCGGGATGCTGGCACATGTTTTCGTTCCCATGCTCGCTTCCGGTGTGTCGATCGAGCGTGCTTATGTCCCGTATCCGGCCAGTTTCGGCGGTGCGCCGCTCACCGGTTCCGGAGTGGCGCCGTTTGCCGATTCCGTGGCAGCGGGCAGGGTCAATCTGGATCAGATGGCCGCGTCGGCGGTCGCTCAGTGCCCACACTCGCATCTCGCGGTCGCAGGTTTCAGCGGCGGTGCCGCGGTGGTCGGTAGTTTCGCCGAGGCGGTCGGCTCTGGGAATGGCCCGGTGGCGGCCGACCGTATCGCGGGTGTTGCGCTGATCAGCAACCCGGTTCGCCGTGCCGGTAGCGGGCCTGTTCCGGGGCGGGCAGGCCAGATCGCGCCGAGTCCAGCACCGGGTACCTCGGGAGCGGCGGTCGCGCAAGTTCGGTTCGGCCCGGTGCCTGCCAGCGGTGGGATTGCCGACACCGGAATTGATTTCGGGGCGTTGAGCGGCCGGGTCGGCGAGTTCTGCTTGCCCGGTGACTTGGCTTGTGACGCGCCCGGAAATGCGGCCGCGCTGCACCTGGCCGCCGCGATCGCGGCTCAGGCCGACTTGCGTGACCCGATCGCCGCGCTCAACTCGCTGCTCGGAGTGCTCACCACCACGCTCGGGCAAGCGCGCTCCACGATCATCCTCGAGGACTTCCAGATTCATGGCGGTCAGGTGAATTATGTGCCAGCTCGCAGCGCGTCCCAGCGGATCGCTGCTGCCGCGGATCCTCGTGTGCCGGACCCGGGACCGCAGGATATCCACGCCGCTGCGGTGAAGGAGGGCCAGATCGTCGCGGCCATTACCGGCGATCCCCTCGGGCAGCTGCCCCGTGTGCTCGGTCAGCTGGGTTCGGCGATTGCACAGAACTTCGCCGACAACGCCGGTCTGCTCGATCCGGCTGTACTGGGCCGCTACATCAATCTTGTCGCCAGCCACGCCGGCTACGCGACCGGAGGGCAAACACAACAGGTCGCCGAGTGGTTCGCGGCGTTGTCCCACGACCTCGGAGGCAGCCCGTGACTTCCCCGACACGGAGGTTTCGATACTGGCGCGGCAGCCCGGCAGTCGTAGCCGGTCAGTGTCAGCGCCCGCTCACGGCTCCCGGGGCTGCGGACAGGGCAGCTGAGTCGATCCCGGGGCAGAAAGGCAGACGCCATGAATGATCCGAATCAGCAGCCGTCACCAGCGGCGCCTGGACCCGCCGACCGAAGCGCAGCGGCCGTGCCGATCAACCGCAAGCCATCGAGGCCGGTGCTCGCCTCATTCTCCAGTTGTGGTGGCGAGGTCGTTCTGGAGCGGGACCGGTTGCGGCTCTTGGTGCGTGCTGCGGCGACCGTCAGCCTCGCCGAGGCCGAGTTCGTTCGCCGGGTGCGCGGTGTTGGGGTGACGATGTGGCCGGCGAGTTACCATCACGATCGCGACGTGGTGAGTTGTTACGCGTTGGAGGCGACACCCGGATCTGGGCGAACTCACCTCGGTACCGACCTCGATGCCGATCTGGCGCTTTCGGTGCTGCGTGACGACTGGTCCAAGAACGGGCAGGCGCGGCAACAGGCTACGAGGGAGTGGCGGGGGTTGCGGAAGGCCGGGCTCCTCGACCGAGAGGTCATGGTCCTGCGGGATCCGGTGGTCTGGCGGCGGATGTTCGAGGACGCGGGCACGTTCAACGACTATCTGCGCTCGCTCGATGTTTCCCAGCGCACTCCGTGGGCGTGGGCGTCCGGACGCGTGGCAGGTGTTCTGGCCCTCTGGGCGATTCGACAACAAGGCACCGAACCGGCGCGGGCATTGCAGGCCGCGGCGCTGGAGCTGGCACGGTCGGCACAGATCGACGTTCGTGCCGGTCGTTCGCCCATCGATGCTCCGTCGACATGCGGCACGGTCGCCAGCGGGCTGGCACACCTCGAGATCAGTGCGCAGGGCGATCCCGCGCGCGAATCGTTGCTGTTGCTGATCCAAATCGTTGCCGCGATGGACGATATCGCCAAGGCACACCGCCGCCGTGGCGAGCTGACCGAATCGATCGCTGTCAACAAATGCACGGAGCCCTTGGCGCGGTGGTCCCGAGAGTTGCATCGACGCGCCGGAGACGGAGGAAAGAGCGATGGACAGCCCTGAGCCGTACACCGCGGGCGAGACCCCCATGGTCCGTACGAGCGGTCGTGGTCAGGTCATTCGTCTTTCGGGGCTCCTCGCCGTCTGCGCTGGTGACGCCGCGCGGGGCGCTGTGTGTCCGAGTCGGCAAGAGAGCGGTCGTTGACCGGGCCGCCGCCGGGGTTGGAATCGGCGTTGACAGCAGTGCGCGGCCTCGATCCGGCTGAGGGCGGGGTGCTGCTGGCTGCGTTGTGTGGTGAGCAGGTGGTGGCCGCCCGTCATTTCGGATTGAGCGACGTGCAGCGTTCGGCGGTCGAGGCGGCTGTGGTCGGCGCCGACAGTATCGTGCTGGTGGCCCTCGGCTCGATGAGGGTGGCCCCTCGCGCTCTGGCCGTTGCCGAGTCGATCGAGCGGTTCGCCGGTGACCGCGTGCAGATTCTGGCGTCGGTCTATCTGCCGGATCTCGCCGACGGCACCGCCTGGACCGACTTGAGCGGTCAGGTGGGCGACGGAGTCGTGCACGCCGGCAGGCCCCGCCCCGCTTTCGGCCGCCGTTGGTTCCGGATGCCCACATGGGCGCGCAGAGGACGGTGAATGCCATGACAGAACCTGCGGAGGACAGCGGTGAGGACGAATCGGCTCAGCCGATCAGGCCACCGCACACCAGCGCTGTGCGTCCCTGGGTGTTGGTTGAAGCGCTGGGAAGCAAGGGTGAGGAACGTCGTGTGGTCGCCGAAGGGCTGCATCCACGGCGGTATACGCGTCTGACGCGGACACGGATCGCTGGAAGCCGGGCAATCGCCCAGCATTTGCCCGCCGTGGTTGACGCGGCCGTGGACAGCGGCGAACCACAGGTCAAGGTCGCCTACCCACCGTCGGGTGCTCATTTCCGTATTGCCGCCGTGCCGGTGACCGGGCCGGACGGGTCGGTGCTCGCGGTCCAGGTCTGGGCCGGGCCCAGAGCGCAGGCGGCCCCGGAACGGCCTGCGGTGGGCACGATGGTGTGGCATGCGCCAGGCACCGGTATCACGCTGACCTGTCCGGTCGCCGAGTACCTGCTCGACACGGGCATCTCTGTTTCCGCTGAGCGGGCGCTCCCCGATCTCATACGCCATCTCGAGGGCCTGGACAACCGTGCTGATCTGTTGCGGCTGTTCGATTCCGGTAGTCCGCCGGTCCAGTACGCCGGGTTCGCCGTGACCACCGGCGAATCGTCACAGACCCGGCGAACTCTCTACATCACGGCACGGAGCCGAGGCAGTGGCTCGCAGCGACGGGCCGCAGCGTTGATCACCGATGTCAGTCTGACGCGCCCGGTGCCCGCGCCGGGGTTCACGACGCGATTGATCGATGCGATGCCCACCCCTGCCGATCACGCGATCGGTGTGATGGACCTACGCACAGGTTTGGTGCACGACTGGGTACGACGGGGCCGGGAACCCTTGGATCGCTGGATGAACGAGATCCCCCTCGTGCACCCCCATGACCTGCGTGAACTCTCGACGGCCCGCGCCAGGTTACTCAGCGGCGCGGCCTCAGCCCGGAGTAGCTGGCGGTTGCGGTTCGACGAGCAATCGCCCTGGACGAGAATCCACGCGCAGTGGCGAGTACTGACCTGTGATCCCGCCCCGCAGGCGCTTGTCGAGATCCATGTGCTCGATGCCAAACCGGACGGCCTCTCATCCCGACAGATGAATGACCATCGCCGAACTACGTCGCGGTGAGCCCCCATCGATGACACCACCAACGCCAAAGACGATGAGGAAGTATCAATGTGGGGCTGGAGTAACCACGTCGCCGAACGCGCATACGCCGCGGCCTGGACCCGTCCCCCGGCCCTTCAGGCGCGCCCCGAACAGCGCTGCCCGATTTGCTCCGAGACCCGATCCTCGGAACATGCCGGCGGCAACGAGTCGGTCACTGACGCGATGCGCCGACGCGTGCGGGTAATCCTCGCCAGCCTGCGAATGTGCCGACGCGGCCTCGACAGGAACTGGCGAGGCTCTGACCTGCGGTGATCACTTGTTGCGGCGACAGCGACGAGCTGCTTATCCTGAAGGGGCACCCTCGTGTTCTGTCGGAGGGTTTCCCGGGTAGGTCGCCAACTGCGGACCCGGATGTAGCGCCACTGCTTTCTTTCGCGGTCGCCGCGGGGTGTGGTTTCGACTAATCCGGTACGGCCGCCCGCTGTCAGCGGAGTCACGCAATCTCGGCACCGCAATCGACCTGGGTGAGGTGCGGCCGCGACACAGAGAGCGAGCCCGCCCCATGACCACCCCGAATGCCGCCGAGACTCCGGTCGCGCGCTACCAGGTGGAGATATCGATGGTCGCCGAGGACAAGACCGTCGCAACAGATCGTTTTCACCAACCATCCGAGGCACGCGAGTGGACGCGTAGGTACCTTCGTGTCCAGGGTGATTCCTCCGTCACCGTCACGATCAGCGACACTGTGGCGCAACCTCACCTCGAGCAGAAGCTGTACGCGCTGACTGGTTCCGCCGGCCAGGTGGCCCGCGCGTTGGAGGATGACCGGGCCCCGGTTGTCGCCGAAGCGCTGGAATCCGGGGTCGTGTTCGACGCGGCCGCCGAGTTCGCGCCGATGGTTCAGCTCTACGAACAAGCCACCGCCGAGGCTGCCCGCGTCCCATCCGACACTGCGTTGGCCGAGAAACGGAACAGCCTGCGTAGTGACCTGACACTCACCGTCGACCGGTTGATCGGCAGTGACCATCATCGCGCGGCCGCCCGGGTCACCTACATCGACCTGATTCCCATGGCCCGACCGCACGGCGCCTTCACCGCAGTGTTGGAGTCCAGCACCGGAAACAGCCCAGGCCCGCAGGCCGCCGACCTTGCCACACACCCGCTCGCGCTGCGCGTGCAGCAGTTCGACAGCGGCCGCCATGCCCGGGAATTCCTGCGCGCTCACTGCGAGATGCTCGACGAGACGACCGGGCCGGTGAAAGCCTTTGTCGTGCAGCAAAGGCCCGACGGCACCACAGCGACCCTGCGCAGCGAAACGGGTGCGCCCGCCGAAGTCGCGGCCGCGCTGAAAGATCAGGTGGACTACGACGGAACGCTGATCACCGGTGTCGCCGGCACGGACCGGGACCTGCTGGCGAGGCTGGTCGAGGAGTACGAGGATGCCGCGACCGACGCGCCGGTCTTCCAGCCGGTCGCTGCGGGTGCACAAGGCGCCGCAGACGCACGCCGCCAGCTCGCACCTTCGCGTTACAGCAGGCTGGGCACCGAAATCGCGGAGATGCTGGCTGATCCCCGGCTCGCGGACCAGATTTCGGCACTGCGCCCCGTGCTGGCTGCCGCCGACCGGTTTCAGGCGCGCGGTCCCAATGCGGTCAGCAGCACGGTGGGCTGCCCGTCGTCCGGTTTCGTTCAGGCCGACTTGCAGATCGCGCTCGATCAGCACCACCTGTTGATGGTCGACATGCTGGAAGCGGATAGGCCGATGCGACGACAGATCGCCGCGCAGGCCAGCGAGATCCTGCGGCGCATCGACGCGATGCTGCCCAACCCGCTGCTGACCGCCACCGAGCGCGTCGCGGTCCTCGACGATGTCCGACAGGCGATCGAAACACCGACGAAAGGCTATGAACCGGTATTCGAAATGCCAATGCCGGCAGTGATCCGGCAGCGCGCCGACGAGCTCTTGGACGCGCCACCGCGGTCGGGGCCTGGCATGCGCGGCCGCGATGTCGACGATGCGCTGCGGCTGTATCAGCTGACGCGCATCGCCGCGGACGAAGGGTTCAACCCCGAGCGCGACGCGCTGCGGTTGACGATTCTCGATCAGCGAATTCAGGTGGAGGCGCGGATCCAAGATCATCCGCACCTGAATTCCGGTGAGAAGGCGGCGTTGCGAGCAACCTTTCTCGGACTCGGTCACGACCCCTATCAGCGGATTCCGACGCAACGCGCCGAGCATGTCGCAGCTCCGATCCCGACCGAACGCATGATGCCTCCGGCGCCCGATACCGTGGACCGCTACACCATCGGTTTCGAGGACGCGCGGACCCCGGGACGCGAATTCGTGATTCGCGCGGACGGGGATCGCTGGACCGTACAGGCCTATCGTGGCTATGAGGCTCATCCACAGTGGCGGCTGAGCGAGGGTGCCGCGGAGTATCCCGATGTCTCCGCGATGCTGTCGGCCCTACACGGCGGCGCTCAGGTAGCGACCGCCGAGGGCGGGCGGCGGCGCCTCGATCCTGTCCCGGTCCCCGGCGGTGTACGTGAACTGGCGGGCCACGCGGAGCGGATCCGCAAAGCACACGGCTCAGGCTCGGGATCCGATCCGTCTCGTGCGGCAGCGCCGCAAGCTGCTACGGCCCGGTACTCGGGCGAGCAACGCCGAAAGTCGATGCTGCACAGGCCACCACAGTCAGGGGGCAGACACCGCAAGATCGGGTAGACGCCGTCAGGCGTGTTCGTCGGTGATAACCACCGAATCCGGAGTCGGTGTTGCCGCGGTGGCTGCGTCAGGACGAGGAGACGGTGACGGCGGGTTCTTGCGCCAGGCGAGCCGTTCGAGCAGCACCCGCAACTCGCCCGGGTCACGGGCGGTGTGGTCGCCGAGTTCGTTGCGGAGCGCTTCGGTCAGCGAGGGCCACCGGTAACTCGATTGTGTCGGGGTGCGTTCCAGTTCCAGCTTCGCCGGAAGGTCCCACGCCACCTCGGGATCGAGCACGACCAGATGTGTGTGCTTGCGCGATTCGAGCCCACCGTCAGGTTTTCCGAGGAACACCCATACGAGCGCACCGGGAAAGTCCAGGACCCGTCGTGAGACGGTCATGCCGTCACGCGCCACGCTGGTGATGACGACCGGCACCATCCAATCCTGGTTCACGGCGGTAACGAGGTAATCGGGGCGGACGTCGTTTCTTGTCGGTGCCGCTGTGACCAGGTCCGCGCGCGCACACCATGTGGCGAACACAGCCTTCCCAATCTCGGCGGCCTGCCCGGCCTCGAAGTCGCCACCTTGCCACCGCGCAGCCGCGGCAGCGCGCGCACGACTCGTATTCTCCATCAGATGAAACCCCTGTGCTTGTCTACGAACTGCAAACACAAGCTAGCACAGGGACCCTTACTGATGACTCCGCGTAATCGGCGGAGACTCTGTGTAACTGGCGGATGGTGGTCGCTCGAGGTGGCCCTTGCCAGCTGAGACGCGTGGCCATTGAGTGAATCGGGTGATTGCCAAGCGTGGTTGCGGGCCTTAGGCTACAACTGCGCCCCGTTCTTGGGGGTTTCCCGGTGTCCTGCCGTTTGCGGATCCGGATGTGGCGCTACGACACGTGTCCTGTGGTTCTCTGTGAATCCTTTTCGTGCGTAGTTCGTCGAACCGAGTCGATATCGCGGTCCGCGCGCTCTGCCACATGGCAGTTTGCGCCGGCAGTGCGCTCGAGCGTCTCCTGCCCGTCACGCGATGTCGCGGTTCGGCATCCGGATCGACGTCGAGGGGCATGACATGAACGATTTCATTTGCCGAAGGCTGCAACGCGCGGTCGTGACAGGGGCCGTCCCGGTCGCGATGGCTGTGGCGATGGCAGCCACAGCGCACGCCGCGCCTGGTCAGGCGGGGGTGACGCCGGAGCCGCAAGCAGGCGTCACCACGCCGGCTGAGCCACCACAGCCGGAGCAGGGTATTGCGGTGCTGGTGCCCGATCCACCGCCGCTGTCGGTGCCCGACCGCGCCGCTCCCGAGCCATACCAGCAGCACCTGATGCCCGAACCACCGGCACAGTCGCAGTGGGTCACTCCCGAAACGACGTGGGAACCCGAATCGGCACCGCAAACGCAAGCACCGCCACCTCCACCGGCTGCGCCCGGTCCGCCGGCACCGCGCACGATCCGCGCCGGAGATACCGAGTTCGTTATTCCGGATGTCATCGACCCCTACCTCGAGGAGGACATCGAGGCGTGGCTGCGGTGGGTCGAAACAGAAATCGCGATCGGTTACGACGCGCTCGGCATCCCACGCCAGGAGTCCGATCGTCGTGCGTTGTCCACGGTGACCGGTGGCGCGTTCGGTGCCCTCGTGGGTGCCGAGATCGTCGGAGTCCCCACTGCCGCGCTCGGCGGGCTGCTGGGGGCCGGAGCCGGGGCGCTGGTCGGCGCGGGAGTCGGGTCGCTGGCCGGGGGAGTGGGCGCAGTGCCCGGGGCGTTTTTGGGTGTGGCGGTAGGTATCCCGGTCGGTGGTGCACTGCTGGGTATTCCCGGTGTCGTCACCGGCGGGGTGATCGGGGCCGCACTGGGCGGCGGGCTCGCGGCAGCAGTCGGGGCCAGTATCGACCCGACGCCGGTGCCGCCCCCGCCTCCGCTGCACGAGTTCGGCGCCCCACCCCCACCTGCACCACTGCCATCGTCCGAGACCGATTGCGGATGCGACGGTTCCGGACCTGCTGTTCCCCCGGCACCAGCTCCGATGCCTGATCCCGTGCCCGCGGTCGTGGATCAGGTGGTCCAGGCTGCTGCCCCGGCCATCGAGGCAGTCGAGGCCGCGGCCGCGCCGGTTGTTCAGGCGGCCGCGCCGGTGATCGACGCGGTGCGGGTGGCGGCTGCACCCGTGGTCGATGCGCTGGCCGGTGCCGCAGCCCAGCTGTTACCGCCGCCCCCACCTCCGCCGGCTGCGCCGTGCTGACGGCCCGCCACCGCAATGAGGTGAACACCATGGCCGCAGAGCGCCATACCCGCCGCGACGTGGACCAATGGTGGGATGCGCTGGATCTCGACGATCTGACCCCGCCCCACCAGGCGCCGCCCCCGCCTGGTCACCGCGACCGTAGCGGCGCTGCACGGCACCGGGATTGGGCCGACGAGCTCGAGGAGCGTCTGAGCAAAGAGCCAGCCGCGCCGGGGCCGATCCGTGTCCGTCCCGTGCGCCGCGGCCGCGGTGTGCTGGTGGGTGCTGCGGTGGCGGGTCTGGTCGCCGCGGGCTCGTTGGCCGTGACCACCGGTGGATCCGAGGACGGGGACTCCGATAGCGCTGGGGTCACTCTGGTCCCTGCTACCTCCGCGCCGACGTTGAGGTCCGTCGCACCGACGACCGCGCCGCGCTGCCCTACCCGGATCGAGGGTGACACGGTCACGGGTGCGGGGCGAGGCGGCACGGGATCCGGGCCCGAGGCGATCCTGGCTTTCGAGAACGCTTACTACATCGAGCGCAGTGGCGCGGCCGCACGGACGTTCACCACTGCGGAGGCCTCGGTGCCGGTGGCAGAAGTCATCCAGGCGGGGATCGACTCGGTGCCTGCCGGCACGACCCACTGCGTCCGGATTTCTCCGGCAGGCCCGGATACCTGGGCCGTCGACCTATCGGAATATCGGCCCGGCGAAGGACCTCAGCTCTACCTGCAGACCATCACCACCACACGCCGCGACGACAAGGTGCTGATCACCGGGATCGGTCAGCGATGACCACCCCGGCCACGCTTTCAGCCCGCCGCGAGCCAACCGGCCCGCGACACCGCCGTCGCGGCCGATCGTTGCGGTGGCGCCTGTCGATGCTGGCAGTGGTCGTGCCCGTTATCGCGTCCTTGGTGGGCGCTGCGGGCCCTGCGCTGGCCGGGCCGAGCGGCAGCCCGCCTGCGGCGGGCGCTGGCAGCGAGTGTCCGGCGGTGGCCGGTGTCTTCGTTCCCGGAACATGGGAGACCACCGCGGCCGCGGATCCTCGTCAGCCTCAAGGGCTGCTGGCACCGGTAGCCACTGCGCTCGAGCAGCAGTTCGGACCCAGCTTCCACGCCGTGTTCCCGGCGTACGCGGCCAAGGCGATGGACGGGATGCTGTACGGCGACAGCCAAGCCCAAGGCGTGGCCGCCGCCCGGACTGTGGTGGCCGATATCGCGGCGCGGTGCCGGGCCACCAAGTTCGTCCTCGCCGGCTACTCCCAAGGCGCCGACGCCGCCGGGGATCTCGCCTCGGCGATCGGCTGCCACAACGACCCGGTCCCCGCCCAACGGATCCTGGCCGTCGGGCTGGTCGCGGACCCGAAACAGGGCACCACCGGCGGGAAGCTGGTCGGCCCGGCCCTGGACGGCAATGGAATCCGCGGGACCCGCCCGGACGGATTCTGCCGACTAGGGGCGGTCACCGCGCAACTGTGTGAGCCCACCGACCGCTACTGCGCCACCGACGCGGCCACACACCCCATCCTGGCCGGGCTTGGCCAGGTGCTCTCACAGCCCAGCGGCGCGCCCACCTCCAGGTCCTCCGGCCAGGCCTCCAGCTCCGGGGATTCACCCGGATCGGGGACGTCGGTGGAGTTGACCCGTTCGCTCGACGCTGGGTTCAGTGCGGCGGCGCTGGCAGGATTGCCCGTCGATATCGACGCCTTGAGCCGCCAGGTCGGCTCCGGCGACCTCAGCGGCGACGGGCTGGCCGCGACCGCAGCGTCGGTGGGCACCGTGCTGACCAAGATCGGTGACCTCGCCCGGTGGGCGGGCACCGACCCCACCGTGACACGGCGGCTGTCCGAGGCTGCGCCAGGTTCGCCCGATCAGCACGCCGGGCGAGTCCTCGACACGGTGCAACAGCTCGACCTCGGCGCCGCCGCAAACGCAGCCGCCGTGCTCGCCGACCAACTCCACCGGCCCAGCGGCCCGACGACTCCGGCACTGACCCAAGCCCTGGACACACTCGCCTCGTCGACCTCGGCGCTGACCACACTCGGCAGCGACGTGCTGTCGCAAGCCTCGACCGTGCTGTCGCTGCTCAAACCCGCCACGTTGATCGATCAGATCACCGTGGTCGCGACCAACACCGTCGGCTTCGCCGCGAATGTACCCGCGATCTTGGACACGGCCCGCCGGATCGGGACCGCGGTCACCGACCCGGGCACCGATATCGCGGGCAAAGTCCGCGCAGTCCACGACATCTTCCGCACCCTCAACGACCTGTGCCAGCCGCTGGTGCGGTTGGCGGCCGGGATCGACCTGTCGCTGGTGGCGCCGCTGCTGAGAATGATCCCCGATCCGACCGGCACCGCCCAGATCGCGTCACTGGTGCTGTCACTGTTATCGAACCTCGACGTGATCGGGCTGGCCCGCCAAGTCGGCACCTTGCAGCAAAACCTGTGGCACATCGTCGAAACCCTCACCGGGGGCGGTGATCTGATCGCCATCGGCGCAGCCTTCGCCGAACTGATCCCGACCTTGCTCGGGTTCGCCTCCCTGGCCGTGAACACCTTGACCGGAACAGCGAGCACCACCGACCCGGCGCTGCTCCACACCCCCACCTCAGCGGTCGGACAGACCCGGGACCTGGCCGGCATCGCCGAGGTCCTGCTCGACGCCGCGACGTCCCAAGGCGCCACCGACCTCGCGCAACTGGTTGGCGAAGGACTCGACGCTGCGCAGTTCTTCACCTCCGGAGCCCACCAGGGCTACGACAACTACATCGTCGACAGCGCCGGCCGCACCGCCCTGGACTGGCTGACCGACTGGTTCACCAACCGAATCCGGCAGGTGGGCCTGTGACCTCCGAGACCGAAACCTCCCGCACCTGGACCCTGTTGGCGGCCGCGGTGCCGGTGTTGCTGCTGGGCATGTTCGTCATCGGCGCCTCCGACAGCGGCGAACGCGACCCGTCCTGTCTGCCCGACATGCCTTCGGCACCCGACCCCGACGGCTCGGCCGTCTGGCCGATCACCGCGCCGGTGTCTTCACCGTTCGGCCCCCGCGACGGCGGCCACCACGCGGGCGCGGACTTCGCCGCCCCTGAGGGCACACCGATCGTGTCGGCGACCAGCGGCACCGTCGTCGCCGCCGGGCCGGCCGACGGCTTCGGAAACTGGATCGTCATCGACTCCACCGACTCCGACGGCTCGAAAGTGTCCGCCGTGTACGGGCACATGGAACCCGACGGTGTGCATGTCCGGGTGGGAGATCAGGTCACGACAGGTACGCCGATCGCGATAGTCGGCAACGCCGGCCAAAGCAGTGGCCCGCACCTACATTTCGAGATCGTGCCGGGCGGGCGGTTGTCCGGCGGCCGGGCGGTGGACCCGATCCCGTGGTTGACCACCCACGCCGGACCACAGGGCCGCCCACAGCCCGAAGATCCACGGCTGGTGGCCGCCGGCACCACCACCGACATGCCGCCGCTCCCTGCGGCGAAGGGCAGCGAAGCGAACATGCAGGTCGACGCGATCCGAGTCGCGCGCACGCTGGCTGCGGTGTTCCCGCAGGTCGAACGGTTCGAGATGTGGCGAGCCACCGACGATTTTCCCGACCATCCCAGCGGCCGCGCCGTCGACGCCATGATCCCGGACTGGCACACCGACGAGGGGCGCGCACTCGGCGACGCGATCGCCGAATACGTGATGACCCACAGCGAGGAGTTGCACGTCGTCTATATCATCTGGCAGCAGCAGTACCGTCCTGTCGACGGTGCGGGCAACCGCATGGAAGACCGCGGGTCGCCGACCGCCAACCATTTCGATCACGTCCATATCACCGTGGAGGGCGGCGGCCCACCGGCACCCGGCCAAACCTACGGACCCGTACCACAACAAGCCCCGCCACGCTCGGGCTGCAGCAGCACACCGACCCGCGGGTCCACCGTGGAAGCAGGGATCATTCCTGAAGCGTTCGTGCCCTGGATCAACCGTGCCGCCACCACCTGTTCGGAGGTCACCGCCCCGCTGATTGCCGCGCAACTGGAGACCGAGTCCGGGTTCCGGGTCGATGCCCACAACGACGACTCCCAGGCCGACGGGCCCGGCCAGTTCATCCCCAGCACATGGGATGCCAAGGCTGTCGACGGCGACGGCGACGGCCGCCGCGACACCCGAAGCATCCCCGACGCGGTGATGTCGCTGGCCGCCTACGACTGCGAGCTGGTCGGGATCGCCCTCGACGGGCTCGCCTCCGGTGCGCTCACGGGGGACCTGACCGAACTGTGGCTGTCGATGTACAACTGCGGGCCCAGCGCGACGCTGGCCGTCGGCCGGGTGTGCCAGAACCCCGAGACCCTGGCCTATGTCCGCACCATTCCGGCACGCGCACACGTGTTCGCCGCGGGGAGGCAGACATGAATAGACACAATATCGGTGGCCATACCGTGGCTCGGCCGAGGTGGTGGAGGACGCGGGTGGCGGTGTGCGCTGCGTGTGTCGCCGGACTGCTGCTCGCAGGGTGCGCGACCGGAGGAACCCCCGACTCGGGCCGCGCGAGTAAGGCCAGTGCACAACGTTGGTCACCCACCGCGAAAGTGCCCGATGCGGGTGGACGCCCAGAGCTTTCAGCGGCAACAGCGCTGCCGGTCGATATCGGCCACATCGACCGCTCCGACCCCGACGCCACCGCCAGGGCAGCGTTGATCGTCTGGTTTTCCTGGAACCCGAATGTCGATTCCGGTCCCAACAACGCTGCGGCGAGAGCCTCACCGCTGTTGTCGGCGCCATTGCGGGACTCGATCACCGGGACCGCGCCGGTGCGTAGCCCCGGGGCGCAGTGGCGGCGCTGGGCACAGCAACGGGCGACGGCCTCGGTGCGAGTCGATCCCGGCACCGAGGCGGTCCCGCCACAAACACCGACCGAGGCGATCCGCGTCTATGCAGTGACGCAGAACTGGTTCAGCCCGGCCGGTGAGCCGATCGAGGACGTCGTGCACAAGGTCGGGGTCGTCCTGCGTGCCACCAAATCTGTCTGGGAGGTGCACCATGTCGAGCAGCGATAACCACGAACTCGACCGGCAAGCCGGGCTCTTCGACGATGAACCGGCCACGGCCGGTGATCACGGGGACTACTCCGCGGAGCTGCCGGTCAACCTCCGCGAACAGAAACTGCGTCCCCGCCGGGACGGGAACCATGATCCGGTGCCGCACAGCGGCGGCCCCACTGACCCCTACGGGGTCGGCGCCGATCGTGGCGAGCCGGTCACATTGTCGGCTGCCGAGCGTGAGGAGATGCGCGAAGAGCAGCTACGCCGAGTCCTCGGCCGCCCGGCCGGTGTCGAGGACGACCCCGCGCAGTGGGGATGGCGCGGCAAAGCCAACGCATTGGGGGCACGGTTTGCTCCCACCCGTGACGAGGTCGAGCACCGGGTCGCGGTCGAGCAGATCCGTCAACCACTGCCTGGCACACCGTTGATCGTAGTGTGTAACCCCAAGGGCGGGGGCGGCACGACCCCAACGACGCTGATGCTGTCCAACCTCTTCGGCCGCCACCGCGGTCACGGTGTCGTGGCCTGGGACAACAATGAAGCCCGGGGCACACTGGCCACACGGGCCGCTGTCGCACCGAAAACATTGCCCACTATCTGGGGCCTGCTCGAGCACGCCGGGCAACTGTGCTCAGCGGATGTGGTGGCCTCCGCGCTGGGCCGGTTCCTGCTCCCACAGCCCACCGGTGACGAGATCCTGGCCAGCGACCAGTCCAGCAAACGGATGCACATGATCGGCGAGAACGAGTGCACCGCCGCGTTGGCCGTGTTGCGCCGACACCGCACAGTGGTGTTCGTCGACACGGGAAACAACGAACGCGCGCACGCTTTCGACTGGTCGGTGCGCCATGCCACCCAACTGGTGGTGCCGCTGACCTACCGGCGCGACGCCGCACACATGGTACTGCGGACCTTGGACGGGATCGCCGCCCGCGGCCACGAGGACCTGGTGCGCTCGGCGATCGTGGTCCTCGCCGAAGGCACCGCCACCAGCCCCGCCGCGCGGGAAGCGGTACACGAAGCCTTGGCCCGCGCCGAAATCAGCACCCTGCTGCACGTACCCTTCGACCCGGAACTGTCCAGAGGCGAACGCATCATGCTGTCGCGGCTGCCCGATGCCACCGTTCGGGCATGGACGCACGTTGCGGCAGCTGTCGCCGAAAGCACCGCCAATGCCCTGGCCGGCGGAGAACCCCTCGTCGATGCCGGGCACGCTCCCGAATCCCGCCCGGTCCCCGAAGAGTTCGACAGTCGATGGGGGCCGCGCCCCGCCGGCACCCGCCGTGGACGCCGAGGCACCGAGTACGGGACGTTCCACCGCACCGGAGAGGCCGCCGGATGAGTCCGCAACCACAACACCGGGCCCCGAAGCGCTGTGTCCCTGACCGGTGGCGGCGGGCAGCGCGCGCGGCGACGACGGTATACACGCTGACGATCTGGACGCTGATGTGCGGCGGCCCTGCGTCGGCGCAGGGGATTCAGAACCCGCTCGACGGTATCCGGCCCAACTTCTCGCTGTTCGGTACCGCGCTCGATACCGCCTGGAAGCGAGTCGTGGCCGCGATCTGGGCTGCGGTGCTCATCGGCGCGACCGTCCGCGTGATCGTCGGCGCCTACAAGGTGCGCCGCGCCAAGAACCGCGGCTACGCCGGCGACCTCAGCGAAGGGATGGAAGACCTACAAGACGCCCTGGTGTCCCTCGGTTTGGCCGGGCTGGCCAGCCCGATCGTCGCCGCGATCCTGTTCGTCGTCGGCGGCTGAGACCACACAGCGGAATACGGAGACAGTACTTTGACAGCAAAAGGATTCGCCGGTCTGACCCCCGACGACACGAGCAAACCCGCGGCCCCGGCCGCGGACACGGAGAACAGCATGGGGGTGGGGTCACGGGCTGCGCGCCCACGGTTCGATTGGCCGCTGGTGATCGCGGTGGCCGTGGTGGTGACCGTGTTCGTCGTCATGATCGTCGCGGTGAGCCGCTGCGACAGCCTCGCCGGCACCGGCGAGGAGTCAGGGTTCACCGTCCGCGCCGCCCATGGCCCGACACGCGTCATCGACAACGTCCCCGCCGGCTACACCCGCGACGCCGAGGGCGCAGCGACCGCCGCGGTCAACGCCGTGCAGGCACTGGCCGAAGCCGGGCAGGGCCGGATCGACATGGCCAATGTGGTGCGGGTGGTGGTGGCGGCCGAACCCGGCCCGCAGCTGCGTGAATCGATCGAGATCAGCCGCGACCGCGGCAACGACGGCGACGTGCTGACCGTGCTGCCCGCCGCCGTGTCGGTCCTGTCTCTCACCGACACCGCCGCGGAGGTGTCGGTGTGGACCATGGGGGTTTCGCGGGCCTCGATCGCTCCCGGGGATCCGGTGTCGGTCACGACGCTGTGGACGTCGAACACGGTGTCGCTGGTGTGGGAAGGCGAGGACTGGAAGGTCAAGGAGAAAACCGGCCAGGTCGGCCCGACCCCCGACGAAGTCATTGCACCGGATGCCCCGAGTCCGCTCACGCGCCCGTTGGTCGGCGGCTACTACAGCTTCTACGTCAACTGAGGAAGGGGGCAAACGATGCGGCGCCGCGTACTCGCTATCGTACTGGCCGCACTGTGCTGCGGTCTGTGCACCGGCACCGTAGCCCACGCGGCGCCCACAGACCCGTCGAACAACGCCCCCGCGCGCACGTCGATGCTCCCGAGCGGGTTCCCGGACGAGCTCAAACAATTCATCGGCGGCAGCGACGAATTCCGGGCCGGGCCATGGTTTACCGGCGCCTGCAGCGACCGTGGCGGTGATCTCGGCACCTACATCAACGCTGTGTTCGCTGTCGAAGACCAGCTGCTGTATTGGACCGCTGACGACGAACAGAAAACGGCCATGCTCCGCGGCGCGATGCTGGGCGCCCCGGGCACCGCACTCGACGCGGAAGCCCAGGCCGCGCAGATCGTCGAGCAGGGACAGAAGCCACCAGAACAGTTTTTGCCGCGGGTCTTCCCGAAAGGCGATGCCGCCTACAGTATGCGCACCCCCTACTGTGCCGATGATCTGAAGCGGTGGGCGACTCCGAGCTGGAACACCTGGGGATTGGAGTGGGCTGCCACCCCGGACCGGCAGTCGATGAACGATATCCGCAACGCCGCCGGATTCGACACGGTGCCCGAGCAGGCCTGGACAGACCCCTGCGGTGGTGAGGTCGAGGAAATCTATTGCAACCGCGCCTTCTTCGTCGATTGTGAGCAAGCCGATCCCTCTCCCGACGATCTGCGGCGCTGCATCGCGTGGAACCGCTCGGTCGCTCAGCTGTTCATCGGCACTGCGCAGTGGATCGACGCCAACACCTCCTTCTCCGATCGCCTCGACGCCGCGTTCGGGGTGGCGTTCGCGGCGGGCGCCGCCTACGTCAACGCGTTCGCCTGGGTGTGGGGGACCGCGGTGCCGACGGTGGTCGCATTCGTTGCGGACCCGCAATCGGTGATCGACGACTGGGCGATTTCGTCGAAAGAAGGCGCGGTGCAGCTCTCGACGGAAGTGCTCACCGGTCTGTCCGGTGTCGGCGGTTTCGACCCGGCGGCACCGTGGTTTCTGCGCTGGTATGCGATGTCGACCGGGCTCGGGATCGTGGTGATGGCGCTGATGACGATTCTGGCTCTGTGGCGGGCCTCGGCCAAGGGCGAAACCGTGAAGTCCATCGCTGGCGACCTCCTCGGCTACGCCCCGGCCGGGGTGGTGATGATGCTGTTCGCCCCGCTGCTGGCCCAAATGCTGGTCGAGTTGTCCAACGCCTTGTCGGAATCGATCACCCGCGCCTCCGGGCCGGATATGGGCGAGATGGTCAACAACCTCACCACCTTCACTGGAGAGCTCACCGCGCCCGGGCTTCCCGGCGGCGCGATCGTCGGGCTTTTCCTGTTCCTGCTGCTGATCGCCGGAGCGCTGGGGGTGTTCTTCGGGCTGCTGATGCACGCCAACGCGTTGCCGATCCTGGCCGTGGCGGCCGGAATCGGGTTCGGGATGTGGGTGCACCCGAAATGGCGGCCCAAGGCACTGCGCCCGGTGCTGGTGTTCATCGGCATCGTGTTCTCCAAACCGCTGCTGTTTTTCCTGCTGGCCGTGCAGACCGGGGTGATCAACGCCGAACTGACCGGGGAGGCGGCTACCGAGGGCGACACCGGCACCCTGGGCAAGTTGTGCATGATCGTCGTCAGTTTCCTCGTGGTGGGGCTGGCGCCGTGGTCGCTGGTGAAATATGCGCCGCTGCTACCCACCCGCGCTGATGCCTCCGGTTTCGGAGCGCATTCGGGGTCGCTGATGGCTGGTGCGCTCGGCGGCGTCGCCAGCAGCCACATGTGGTACCGCTTCGGCGGCGGGCAGCGCGACCGCGGTGACCGCAAGGACCGCGGCGGCACCGGCGGCACCGCGCGCGGCGGCACCGGCGGCGGTGGCGGAGATCCCGGGCCCGCGTGGCGCACTGCCGGACGCGGCGACGGCCGCAGCGGCACCGAAGCACGGTTCGGCGACATGCTGCAGCGGCGTTCGGGCGGCGCAGGAGGCGGCGGCGCGGCGAAATCCGCCGGCTCCGGCGGCAAGAAGGCCGCGCTGGGAAAGGCGCTGCGCGTCGGGGGGACCGCAGCCTCGCTGGCCATCCCTGCTGCAGCGCAGGCATCGGCGGCAGCGTTGAACAAGGCACGCTCGGCCGCCGAAGCCACTCCGGGAGAAGCGGAGCAGCAGCAATGAGCGAGCAACGCAGTTACATCCTCGGCGGCGAGATCGCGCGGCGATCCTGGCTCGGGCTCTCGCAACCGGTGATGGTGACCTGGGGCCTGTCGATCCTGATCGCGGTCGCGCTGTATCTGCTGGCCGGCACCACCACATGGTCGATCGCGGCGATCATCATCGGATTGGCGACGGTGTTCGCCGCCACCATGGAATGGAACGGGCAACGTTCCTGGGCCTCGCAACGCCTGCACACCCTGCGGACCTTCGACCGCCGCCGCCGCGGCGAGCACGTCTACCGCAATCCCGGCGATCCCGCGTTCGGCGACCCGCGCCTGGACCCAGGGTGGGCGTTGCCGGTGCCGCTGGGCAACACCGCACCGCTGGACGTCGACGGCACCGGCTTGGACGACATGTTCATCCTGCGCCACGCCAACCCCGGAGAACGCACCTATTTTTCGGTGGTCCTCGCCGTCGACGGCGTCGCCAGCGGACTGCGCGGTGACACCGCCTATGCCGCCACCTCGGCCGCGTTCGGCGCGTTCCTGGCGAACATGGCCAAGTCCAGCTCGTTCATCCGCGGTATCCAGCTGGTGCATCGCAGCGTGCCCCACGACATGGCCCCGCACAAACGATGGGCCGAAGCCCAAGTCGCCGCCCTCACCGACGAGCGTCTGCTCCCGGCGGTCGCCTCTTACGGGGCTCTGCTGGATGTGTTGAGCCCGTTGGCCGAAGAGCACCGCAGCTATGTGTGCCTGCGCCTTCCGCAAACCGATGCCTTCATGAACGAGACCGCCAGCATCGCGCGCGCCAAGAACGCCACCATCTACGGCGGGATCGCGCAACTGGTGCGCGACGAAACCGAACGCGCCGCCCGGATGCTGGCCAACGCCGGCATGGGCAACGTCGAGGTCTACGGCGAACGCCGGGCGTGCGCGGTGCTCCGGGCCTGCATCGACCCCGACTTCGCCCTCGCCCGCCATCGCGACGCCACCTGGGGCAACTGCTGGCCCAGCTACCTCGGTGGCCGCGGCTCTGTGGCCATCTCACCCCACGGGCGATGGCGGACCCGGGTCGGGTTCATCCCGCCCCGCGCAATCGAACCCGCCCCACTCGGAACCCTGTGGCTGGCGCCGCTGCTGACCGGGGTGGAAGCCGACCCCGGCGACGACGACACCGCCCCCATGCCGACCATCCGCACCGTCTCGGTGCGCATGGACTTCGTGCCCGCCGCGCGGGCCCGGGCCGCCGCACGCGGCGACTTCACCGCCGATGAGGCCCGCAAGGTCAAAGAGCAGCGCAAAGGCAAGATCGACGACGGCAGCAGCGACGTCTTACTGTCGGCCTCCGATCGCCGCCGCCACGACCTCAGGCCGGGCTCCGGGCACCACGGCGTGATCTACTCGCTGGCGGTCGCCGTCACCGGCCGCGACAAGGAAGACCTCGAACGCGCCTGCCTGCGTGTCACCGAAGCCGCCAACGACTCGGCCATCAGCGAAATCGAGTGGGCCACCGACGACCACGACGTCAGCCTGTTCGCCACCCTGCCCCTCGGCCGTGGGCTCGCTCCCACCTCCTACACCCGGTGAGCAGCGATGGCATCGACGCTGACCCGCACCCCACCAGTCCCACGCCGACCACGCAAAAGCCTGGCCCGGCGCCTACTCGGCCTGCCCGCACCCCGCAACACCACACCCACCACCGGTGAGCGTGGCGCGTCCGAACCGGTGCGGCGGCCGCCACCCAAACGCCGCCGCTGGCTGGACAAACTCGGCTGGTATGAGCCACGCAGGGAAGGAGCGTGGTCGACCACCCGACAGGCCGAAGCCCTCAACCTGGCCACCAGCCGCCGCTCCGTGCGTCAGGAAGGTGTGGCCGCAGGCTTGAACAAGATCAGCCAGGAACTCGAGATCCTGGACCAATTCGCCCTCTACGGCGACGAGATCAGCGGCATCAACGTCTGCGTCATCGGCGATATCGGCAAAGGCAAATCCTCGCTGATCAAAACCGCGTTCTGCCTGCGCCAGCTCGTCCCCAACCGGCAGGTGGTGATCCTGGACCGCAAACCGCAGTCCGGAGTCGGGGAATACACCCCCATCGCCCGCGCCCTCGGCGCGGCCTCGATCCGGTTCAAGACCGGCGGGGGAGGGGCATGCGTGAACCTCCTCGACCCGGCCATCTCCACCGGAGGTGAACACAGCGGCGGACTCGACGGTGTCGTACCCGCCGGACAAGAAGCGCTCGTGCTGGCCGTGCTGGCCGACAGTATGGGCCGCGACCTCGACGAACGCGAAAAAGCAGCTGTCGGAATGGTGTTGGAGGTCATCAACGCCGAAGCCCGCGCCCAGGGCCGCGCCCCGGTCGTGCGGGACCTGGCGATGCGGCTGCTCAACCCCGAACCCGGCGACGGCACGATGTTCGGTGACCGGTGGGCAGAACGCGCCCGCGAATGGGGCCTGCAACCGGGGCTGGCGCTGCTGCGCCTGGCCGACCGCGACCTCAAAGGCCTGGTCGATCAGGAAACCAGCCCGCAGGTCAGCGACGCACTCGAACAGCACAGCCTCGTGCATTTCGATCTCTCGGCGCTGCCCACCGACGGGCCCGCACTGCGGATCGTGATGACGGTCATCAACACATGGCTGGCCAACCGGCTCGCGTCCCGCTCCTCACGTTTCCAGCAGACAGTGCTCATCGTCGAGGAAGGCTGGCACGTCGCCCAGGGATCCACCGGTGAAGTGTTCCAGGCGAATATGAAACTTTCCCGCGGCCTGGGCCTGGGCACGGTCTCGGCGTTCCACCACATCTCCGACCTACCCGAAAACTCACCGGCGCGGGCGCTGATGCAGGAAGCCAGCATCGTCGTGCTGTTCGGCCAAGACCGCGAGGACGACATCCGCGAAACCGTGCGCCTGTACCGGCTGCCCGCCGGCACCGAAGAAGCACTCATGCGGCTCGGGCGCGGACAAGCCCTGGTCAAGATCGGCACCCGAGACCCGTTCCTGCTCGAACACATCCGGTCCCCGCACGAAATCGTGCTCACCGACACCGACACCGCCGTGAAAGGACGCACATGAGGCAAGCCAAAGCCCGCCAGGTAGGTACCGATGACTGAGTTCGTTTCTCTCGCGCCGGGTTCGCTGGCTCGTCGTTCTCAGGCCGGTGATATGAACCGAGGTCGGCGTTTACTCAGTGAGCGCTCCACACACGCGGCAACATCATGAAGCCGCACTACCGCGACAAGGCAGTCACAGTCTATGCCGGGGACTGCTTGGAGCTACTCCGCGAAATGCCCGCGGACTCGATCGATGCCGTGGTGACCGATCCGCCGTTCGGATTGAACTTCATGGGTGCCGAATGGGATTCGTTCAGAGTAGCGTCACCGCAGGTCCGCGTCTGCAAACGCGGCCTAACAGACCCTGCACAGCGGGGATCGACCGCGACAGCACCCACGGCAGACACCGCTGGCGAGCCGTTCCAGGAATGGAGCCAGACGTGGGCAACCGAATGCTTGCGGCTGCTCAAGCCCGGAGGACACCTAGTCGCGTTTGGCGGCACCCGCACCTGGCATCGACTCGCGACAGGCATCGAATGCGCAGGATTCGACCTGCGCGACTCGATCGCCTGGCTGTACGGCAGCGGATTCCCGAAATCGCTCGACGTGCCCCAAGCGATCCAGCACCACCGCCAGAAAACTCGTGGACAGCCGGTTCGCGACAGCGACATTGATGCCGAGCAGCAATGGGAAGGCTGGGGGACCGCACTGAAGCCGGGGTTCCAACCTATCGTCCTTGCCCGAAAGCCTCTGGCCGGCACGGTTGCCCACAACGTCTTCATGTACGGGACAGGTGCACTCAATATCGACGGATGCCGGATTGACGGACGCGAGCGCATCGATTACGGCCTGGCGAACGCAAAACGGACGCGTGTATCCACCTACGGAGTTCCGAGCAGCTCAGCCGACTTCGATGCCACCAAGGGCCGATGGCCGGCCAATGTCGTGCTGGACGAGGCAGTTTCCGCTGCCCTCACGACAAGCCGATATTTCTACACCGCCAGAGCCGGTTCTTCTGAGCGACCTCAGGTCCATGGTGTTCGGCATCCCACGGTCAAACCGATCGCGTTGATGCGCTGGCTCGTACGTCTCGTCACGCCGCCGACCGGACTGGTGCTCGATCCTTTTGCCGGCAGTGGCACTACCGCCGAGGCCTGCGCACTGGAGGGCAAGCGCTGCATCGCGATCGAGCGCGAAGCAACCTACCTGCCATTGATTCTGGCCCGGCTGGTCAAACCCAAGCCGGTCATGCCGCCTGCACCGGGAGCGAGCCTATGAAAGACGATGATCCGCAGGCGATGCCACTGGCACCGGTACGCGAACGATCCCTGCTCCCAGCCGGCATGGAACTGGGACTGTTCCTCGCCTGGGTCACAGGATGTGGGATCTTCGGCGGCGGCGCCATATCTGGCCTGCTGTGGGGCAACGGCCTGGCGGTGCCGGGCTGGGACGGTATCGGCGCAGTCCTGCGCGGGCTGGTCCGCGACCCCGACGACCCGGCTGCGGCGTGGCCGGGTGACCCGCGGCCGGGCCCGGCGTGGCTGACCTGGCTGTGCATCGTCACCGTCACCCTCATCGTCACCTCGGCCGCGGCGATGGCACGCGCCGAGTTCGATGCCCGCCGTCGTCACCGCCACCAGCGCTCCGGTCTGGCCACCAACAGCGACCTGCGCCGCGCAGGGCTCGACGCCCACAGTGCGGTCAACAAGGCCGCCAATGAATTTCCTCGTCTGGCCGAACGCAGCAAACACCACCTCCCCTCACCGATCCGGAGGCGCAGGAAATGAGAAGACCCGCACTGCTGCGCGCACGCCCGCGCATGGACCCGGCCACTATGGCCGTGCCGCTGGGGCCGCTGGTCGACCACCCCGACCAGATGGTCTACCTGCAGCACCGCGACGCCGTATTGGTCGAAGGACCGACCGGCTCGGGCAAGACCTGGCGTCTGGCCTACCAACTCGTCGACAACGCACCCGGGTTCGTATTGGCCACCACCACCAAATCCCGAGACGTGCTCGGCGCCACGATCGCGGACCGCGCCGAGGTCGGCGCGGTCGCGGTGTTCGATCCCGAAGACCTCACCGGCTGGCCCGACCGCATCCGATGGTCCATCCTCGCCGGCTGCGAAGACCCCGATACCGCGATTCGCCGCGCCGCGGCCATGGCCCGCGCGATGCCGATGGAGGGCACGAAAAACGGCGGATACTTCGAAAACAAAGCGGCCACACTGGTGCGCTGCTACATGCACGCCGCAGCGCGGGAGAGGATCAGCATCCGGGAGGTGCGCCGGTGGGTGTCCTCGCGCACCACCACCGTGGCCCGCGAGATCCTGGCCCGCGACCTGCCGGACTGGGCCGCCGAGCTCGATCAGATCCTCGACTCCGGCTCCGAATCCTCCGACGACGTGATCGCTGCCGCCGCACGGCTTTTCGAACCGCTGGCCTCACCGAAGCTGATGAACGCCATCGACGTCGACCAAGACGACAGCTTCGATGTCGCCTCGTTCGTGCTCGACACGACCCACCACAACACCTTGTATCTGGTGTCGAAAGGCACGACCGGCAGCATGGCCCCGTTCGTGGCCGCGCTGGCCGCCGAAGTTCACCACGTCGCCGACCGCGCCTCCCAGAAACACCCCTCGGGCCGGCTCGATCCACCGGTACGGCTCATCCTCGACGAGGTCAACAACGTCGCCCCCATCCCCGATCTGCCCTCGATCTTCTCCGACTCCGGTGGCCGCGGCATCACCGTATGGGCGTTCGCGCACAACCAGCGGCAAAACCAGCAGCGGTGGGGTGACCACGGCGGACTGATGCTGGCCTACTCCGCGCCGGCGATGCTGCTCCTGCCCGGCATGCGCGGCGACGAACTCAACGAAATCTCACGCCTGATCGGCAACCGCAAGGAATGGCGCGCCACCATCGGCCGCGGCGCCCCCTCCTACCAGCTGCACGACGAACCGATCATGACCGCCGCCGAACTGCGCGAGATGGACACCGACCACGGGCTGCTGCTCTACCGCAACGCCCGCCCGATGAAAGTGCATCTGCCCACGGTCTGGCAGGTCCCGCACACCAGAAAACGCGTCGAAGCCAGCCTCGCCGAATTCGACTCGATCGTGCGCAACGGCCGCGTCCCCGACCGATACCGCCACCACCAGGACACCGCCCGCACAGGAGCAACGTCATGACCAGCACCGCACCCGTCACCACATCCACCGCGCCCAGCGAAAACCGTGGCCTGGTCCCGGGCCCGCTGTGCTGGGAGCACCTCACCAAAGACGAAGCACGCGCCCTGTGGAAAGAACTCCACGAGTGGGTGACCTGGCTGCGAGACGCCTATCAGCTCGGCACCAAAATCAAACCGTGCTGGCCGCGGCACAGCCCCGTCGTACGGGAACTCACCGCGCTCATGGCAGCCCACAAGGCGGTCTACTTCGTCGGACGCGACGAGGAGATCATCGTCTACCGAGAAGACGCCACCGCCTGGCACACCCAGTGGTACCGGTCCTCCCTCGAGGTCGTACAACGACTGCTCGCCGACTGCAGCGGCGAGAAATGCAGCTACAAACACCAAGTGCCGGTCGAAGATCCCGGCATCAACCAGTTCATCACCGCTGACGTGGAACGCCGCAGCAACTCCCGCAACCACCAGTCCTCCCCTCAGGCCCAGGGCTGACCCACGATGTCCGCGCACTGCATCCAGCCCGGACCCGGCCTGCCGGGACCGGCAGTGCGCATCGACCGCGGACACGGCTACCGGGCGGCGCGGCCCCGAACCTCGCGACCGCCCTATCACCCGTTGTCCGCATCGGCGGCGGCCACCGTATCGCGCCGGCATGCGTCCCCCTCCGCACCGGCCCACGGTGGTCGCCGCCCACCACTTACCCGCCCGGCCGCCGCAACACCGGGATCCCCACCCGCACACCGGCGGCACGTCCCTCGGTTGAACGGAGGCTGACCATGGCAGACAGCGACACCGCCCCCACGGGCCTGTTCCAGCGGCTGGCCTACCTGCTGGTCATGCTGGCGATGCGGCGCGCGGCCAAACAGATCCGCGATATCAAAGAGGCCGAAGCCGCGATCTCCGACGGCGACGACGAGAAGCTGGCACGGCACGCTGAACGCGTCGCCACTGCCCGGACCGCCGCCGAACAACGTTTGCGCACGCTGCGGTTGGATTTGCCCCGCGAAGATCTCGCCGCCGCTCTCACCGACGCGATGACCTGGAGCGACAGCTCCGAGATTGCGCGTACCGCCCTCGACAAGCTCATCGCCCATTACGACCTCAACTACGGCCTGAAAATCAGCACCGCCGACAACACCGTCGGCGCCGACCCCGGTTTCGTCGGCGCCATCGACGCAGTCCAGGCAACCATCGAGCGTGCCGCAGTGTTGCAACGGGAACAGGCCGCGAGTGACGCGGTCAGCCACCTGCTGTCCAGCACATATCTGTCCGCAACCGACCACGCCCAAGCCAGCGCCGCGATCACCGCCTGGGCCGCCGATCCCGCCGACATCGACGCCCTGGAACCGGATGCCGTGCGCCGGCGCCGCGACCAGCTCGAACAACAACTCACCGGCACCGGCCTCAGCGACCACGACCGCGCCCAAACCCTGTTCTTGGTTGACTACCTCACCGGCCACGCCACCGACACCTCACTCGATCTCCTCGACACACCGGTCTTCCTTCCCGCCCCGCCACCGGCCACCACCGAACCCCCACACCCCATGACCGGTTCCGACCCGGCCACCGGCCTCAGCGCCACCTCGCCGGGCGAGACGGGCCCAGCACCGACCGGTGAGCACAGGTCCGCGGGGGAAGGTGGCCAGCAGAGGAGTGGGAACCGGCGTGGTGGGCGGCGCAGCAAAGGCGGCCGAGACGAAGCGGCCGCGGCCGGCGCGAACCCTGGGCAAGGCCAGGGAGCCGGTGACGCGACACCGTTCTCGGGCGCCGGGGACGAGGCTGGCCCGTCCTCCGGCGCGGCGCGAGGCAGTGGGCCCGCCCCCGAGGGCGACTCCGGGCAGTCGGGGCCGCCACAGCCCGGCCCTGTCGGGCCGACCTTGCCGCCGAACATCCCCGGGCCGGGGACCGCCGCCGGCCCAGGTCCGGCCGTACCGCCAGGGCCTGAGCCCGTGGACCGAGAACAGCTCTCCGCCTTGTTACGTGACTACCTGGGCGACGTCACCACTGCGCACCGGCATGCCGAGGAGGTCGCCACCGGCCGGGCACAGCCCAGCGACGACATGCTCACCCTGGTCGACGGGATCCGCGACAAACGCCACCAGCTCGTCGCTGCCGCCGACCACGGGCACGGACTCACCCCCATCGAGCGCACCCAGATCCGCGCGGTACTCCACGACATCGACACCGGCAAAACCGAACTCCCCATCCTGTTGTGGGTCGACGAACCCACCAAACGTGAGGCGGACACGCGGCGCCACCGCCACCGCGGCAGCGAGATCGCCTCCGAGATTGTCACCGAGGTCACCGAAGTCCTCGACAAGGCGCAGATATTCGCGCCCAGCGACCCGCTGGCCGCCTCGCGGCTACCGACAGACCTGCACGAACCGCTCCGAGACGCTCTCACCGCGCTACGAGACGACAGTGGCCCGATCGACCAGCGCCGCACCGATTTCATGGCTGCCACACGCGAATTCGTGCAAAAACTCGATGACCTGGCGGTTGAGGGACCGGCCCGCGATGAGACCGCGCAGTTCATCCGCCGCGACATCGCCGGCGAACGCTACGCCACTCACCCCGAGCGGGTCATCACACGCCTAACCCAACTCCTCGACAGCACTGGAATCCTCATCGACCCCGACAAGCTGCCACGCACCGACGCCGCGACCGTGACCGCCACGATGAACACCCTGCACACCGTCGTCACCCAGGTGGCCACCGACAACGACAACCGCGACCGGCTGCTACGCCGCTACCAAACCGCCGTCAACGACCTCGGGCAACACCTCCTCGACACAGGCGTCGACCCCGGCACCCGGGTCGAAGTGCACACCATCATCAAAAACCACGCCCGCCGGGCCCACGAGCACGCGCTACGCGGGCGCGAACGCCGCACCCGCTGGGCCGAGCGCTCCCTACCCAACACCGCCACCGGCTCCGCCCACACCAGCGCCGACCCACCCCGCAACGGCCCGGCCCCCGGAACCCAGAGGCCTACCGCGCGCACACAACGCTTCACGCCCACCCAGCGCCGTCGCCAGATCTTCCAGAACTTCTTTCGCCCCCATCACAACACCCGACGCAGCGCACGAACCTGAAAGCCGCCCTCCCGCATGACCGCACCCGACCTCACACCCCACCACCACCGCCCAGCGCCGCACCGGGCACCGCAGCGCACCGGCCGGGGGCTGGCGCGAATGATCATCGCGACCAGCCTGTGGGGTACCGCGAGCGCAGGACTTGCCACCGTGGACACGCCCGGTTTCGCCGCGGCACCGGTCGCCGCGGGTGCCGCCGCCACGCTGCTGATCTTCGCGGTACTGCGCGGACACGCCCCCTGGGCCGAATTCCGGCATTCCCCACGACTGTTCGCGACCCTCGGTGCGCTGGAAGTGCTGAATCTCGCCTGCTACGTGGCCGCGTTGAAGATCGGGCCGCTGCCGGTGGTCGTGGCACTGCACCTCACCGCGCCGATCCTGTTGATCCTCACGCACCTTGTGCGCGGCCGCCGCCCGCTCACGCTCACCGTCGGGGTCGAACTCGCCGCCGTGGCTGTGGCGCTGGCGTTGATCGCCGGGCAACCGCCCGCGACCACATCGCTGGGACCGGCCCTGGCCGGCTGCGTGCTGGCCGTGGCCAGCGCGGCCTGCGTCGCTGCCCTGATCACGGTGGTGGTCCGCGAAGCCGACGGCCGCAGCAGCGAATCGGCCGCCGGGTTGCAGCTGCTGGCGGCTGCGGTACTGGGCGCGCCGCTGTTCGTCCTCGCCGCGCTCAACGGCTCTGCGCCCACCATCGACCAGTCGCTCGGGCTCGCCGCGATCGGGGGACTGTTACTCGGACCGGGCTTCGCGTTCTTCTGGCTGGCCGCCCGCGACCTGACACCGACCACCACCGGCGTGGTCGGCCTGAACGAAGCACTGGTGGCGACTCTCGCCGGGGCCCTGCTCATCGATGCCCAGACCACAGCAACGGATCTGGTGGCCAGCGCCCTCGTCCTGGCCGCGGCAGCCCTGGAACTCGGCCGCCCGAATCCACAGCAGCTGCCTGACACCGACCGGCCCGCACCGACCGCCGTCTTGCACAGAAAGCCCACACCATGACCCGCCACGACCTGCCCACCGCCCACCGCAAGAGCCTTCGCCCAGACCTGTCCGGGTCCACGCCGCGGACCGAGCCGCCGCTGCTGTGGCACCGCTGGTGCCCGCCCCCACAGCCCGCAGGGCGCTTCCATGCCCGGTTCGAAATCATGGACGCCGCCTACGACCAGGTGCACGCCCGCCGCCGGGCACGCTTCGATACTGCATGGCTGGCCCGCACATGGTTGCAACACCACGGCGCCCGGGCCGGGAGTTCGCCGTGCCGCACGGTGGTCGAGCGCAGCGACCCGGACCGGTCACCGGCCGGCGTGTACCACCTCACCGGTCCCGCCGATGAGGTCGTGGCCGCGCTGACCGTCCTGGCCGCCGACCGCGGCGAACACTCACCGGTCAGCCGCATTCCCGGCACCGACACCGCGGTGCTGTCCTCTCTTCTCGACGAATACCGCTGGTGCCTCGCGCAACTGCGCGACCAGGCCGTGCAGGATGAGCTACCGCGCTACCGGTCCCGGCTGCGCGGCGATATCGGCGCGCTTCTGGCCACCGGGGCGCTCACCACCGATATTCACCGGCGAGCCACCACCGTGCTTCGCGGCGCCGACCTGGCGCTGCTGATCCGCCCGGACGGCGCCTTCCGCGCCGCGCTCGACCCGGTCGATTCCACTACCGAGGACGCCGGGCACACACCGCCCGGAGCACCGCTCATAGGCGCCCGCTACGCCAGCGTTCGCCATGCCCGCGAAGCTCTCCTGCACACGCTGCACACCGACAGCGCGCCGGTGGAGGTGCTGCGGGCGAGCATCGTCGATACCCGCACCGGCGCATACGTCCATGACCTCACCGGTCCCGCCGACCAGATCGAAGACACCCTCGCCGGCGTCACCGAATTCGACGGCACCCTGATTCTGGGCCTGCCCCACCTCGATCACCTCCTGCTGCTGTCGCTGGTCCTCGACTACGAAACCCGCGCAGCGACGCTGCCCACGTTGGCCGCCGCGCGTCACCGCGGCTCCGAGTCCGAGCGGCAGTGGCGCGCCGAAATCCACGCACAACACCACCTGCATCGCGAGATCACCACGATGCTCGTCGAGCCCACGCTGCGCCATCACGCCGCCGCGGTGCGTGCCCGGCTGCTCATCGCCGACTCCCGAAGCAACGGTGCCCCCGAAACCGCGTCTGTGTCTACCCCGGCCGCCCGGCCCGCGAGCGCCCGGTGACCCACCGTGATTGGAGAACACGATGTCCGCACCTCCCGACCCCACCATCCCGGGCTCGCCCACCGGATCGGCCGCACGACCCCCGGAATTGGCCCGGGCCCTCGAGGCCCTGCGTGACTACGTCAACGGCCCCGAAGTCGATGACCCCCGAGTCGCACAGCGCCGGGACCTGCATTTGCTGGATCGCCTCACCACGGAGCTGATGCCGGCGGCGGCGTTGCGTGCCAGCGAGCGCGATGCTCTGGGGTATCTGATCGGAGATCGCCGCGACGACTTCGTCCAGTGGCTGCGGGAGGTCTCGGTCCCCGAAGCATGGTCGCTCGCCAACGACCTCGAAAACGACGACCCACCCCTCGCCGACATCTCTACCCGCCTCGCGGTCATCGACACTGTGCGCCGGGACCGGTTCCAGTCGATCGCCGAAGCACTCAACCGCTACACCTACCTGCACGCAGCGATTAAGCAGCGCTCACGACTGAGGTCCGACGGGGCCCCGCCCGGTTCCGGCCGATTGTTGACCCATACCTACGAGGCCTTCACCACAGAGCTGAATCGAGGAGGGCTCAGCGCCTCCGAACGCCGCCACGCCCAGGAACTACGGCACGAAGACGGGCACCACGACAGGACCCAGATACCGCTGCGCGACACCGATCTCGCCGAAGTAACCAAATCCTCCGCAACAGCACCCGAGCCGGATCAAACCGGCGTCGGGGCGGCGCTGGCCGCGCGGGTCGACGAGCTGCCCGTGTGGCAGCGCCTGATCGCCGGTGAAAGCGACACACCGTATTTCGCGTCGTTCCGCGACAACCGCGGAACCAGCCGCACCGCGTATCACCCCAGTGAATCGGTGGCCTGCACATGGCTGTTGGGCAGCAGCTGGGAGACCGCGCCGGACGCTGTCGTGGAATCGGCGATCTATCGGCCCGACCCCGCCACCGGGGCACAGCGGCTCTGCTGGCAGACCCAGCCCATGCCGGTCGCCGAGCACATCGCCCAACTCGAAACCCTCAACTCCCTGTGGCCCACCGCCCGACGGACGCGCGACGACTACACCGACACCAAACAACTGTCGGCCCTGCGCACCGAATATATGATCGCCACCCAACAGCTCAACGATCCCGGCATGGCGGCATCGGCATTCGAAACCGCGATCCACCGCGACAACCTGCGCACCACACTGAGCAAGTTCGCCGCCTCCATCGGACGCGCCGACCAGACCGAGTGGGCAATCAAGCATATCGACCGAGCGACCCGGCCGGTGAGGCTTGTCGACCTCGGCCGCAGATACACGCCGTACCTGGACGCGGCCATCCAGCGGGCCGAACAGCACCTCACAGACCTGCAGTTCAACGGCGTCTCGGTCAACATCACCGATGTCCCGGGCACCGCTCTTCACAACGCGCAAATCGGCTGGTCGCATACCGAAGGACCCGACCGATGGTTCCACTCCATCACCGACTTCGACAGCGACACACTGTTCACCGAGGAGAAATTTCCCACGCTCACCGCCCTGCTCGACGCGCATCCCGAGCATCAACACCACCCGGCCGCCGCCGACATCCTCCTCGACTTCGACAACGATCACCGGCAGGCACAATCCGGCGCCGACATCGCCCGCGCATGGCGCGACACAATCCGCCACTCCACACCCATGCCCGACGGCCTGGCTCCCGACGGCCTACTCCTGCGCCGACGCGATCCAACCGGCAAGACCGTGTCCACCCTGACCGTGGGATCGGGACGAGAACAGACCCGCGCCGCCGCCAGCGACTCACACCCTCACGCGTCGTCGGAGCCCGCGGCCCAGTCAGGCGTGCGTACTGCCTCCGCGCCGAGCCCGCCGAAGGCCACCACTGTCGCGGCCCGCCCTGAACCACGCGCCGCCGCACCGCGCCGGCCGATACCAGGGGTCGCGTCGGCGGCGGCAAACCGCAGAAAGCCCCGGCTATGACGCGGCCCGGGCGGATCCCCGACCGCGACAAGGAAGCGATCCGGGCTGCTTCCCGCATCGAGGAGGTGATCGGGGAGTACGTCCAGCTGCGACCGGCCGGTACATCCCTGCAGGGCCTGTGTCCGTTCCATGACGAGCGCACGCCGTCGTTCCACGTCAATCCCGACCGCGGGCTGTTTCATTGCTTCGGCTGCCACGAATCCGGTGATGTCTTCGGGTTCCTGCAGAAGCACCAGCAGATCTCGTTTCCCGAAGCAGTGCAGATGGCTGCCGACCGGATCGGATACACCATCCGCTACGAGGGCGGCGGCACAACAGCGCACCGCGAACGAGACACCCGGGCCCGGCTTCTGGCAGCGAACAACGACGCCGCCCAGTTCTACGCCGAACAGCTCCAGACCACCGACGCCGCGCCGGCACGACAGTTCCTCACCCAGCGCGGGTTCGACGACTCGGTGATCGGCGCCTTCGGATGCGGGTTCGCACCCAAGTCATGGGACGCGTTGACCAAACATCTACGTGGACGCGGATACTCCGAGCGCGAGCTCGAGACCGCAGGGCTGTCCCGGGCCGGGCGCCTCGGGCAGATCGACCGGTTCCGCGGGCGGCTGATCACACCCATCCGCAATGCCGGCGGAGACGTGCTCGGGTTCGGCGCTCGCCGCCTGTTCACCGACGACCCCCTCGACGTGAAATACCTGAACACCCCGAAAACCCCGCTGTATGAGAAGTCGCAGGTGCTGTACGGCCTCGACCAGGCCCGCCGCGCCATCGGCAAACACCACCAGGCGGTTGTCGTCGAGGGCTACACCGATGTCATGGCGATGCACGCCGCCGGCATCACCCACGCGATCGCCACCTGCGGCACCGCCTTCACCGAACACCACCTCGCCGCGCTGCGCCGGATCCTGCTCGACGACAAAACCTGGCGCGCCGAACTGTGCTTCCTCTTCGACGGCGATCGCGCCGGCCGAGAAGCCGCCGAACGCGCCTTCCGCCACGTCAAAGCGATCCCCGGCCGCACCACCATCGCCCTGGCCCCCGAGGGCCTCGACCCGTGTGAACTACGCCAACGCGACGGCGACCGCGGACTCCACGATCTGCTGGCCCAACGGGGCTCTCTGGTGAAGTTCGTCCTGCACTCCGCTCTCGCCGAACACAACCTCGCCGAGGTCGACGGACGGGTCGCAGCCCTGCACCACGCCATGTCGATCGTGGCCGAACTACCCGACCCGGTGATGCGCAGCGAATACGCCGCCACCCTGGCCACCTCGCTCGGTGTCGATCCCAGCGCAGCCAAAGCGCTACTGCCCCAGCCCGGCCCCCGGCCAGCAGAGCCCGGAGTGCCGGATGCGCGGGCCCGATCACCCGGCGCACAGCGCTGGCAGCACACCGCGTTGCAGATCGCCCTGCAACAACCCGCACTGGCAGCCGCGCACGGATTCGACGACCTGGACACCGAAGTGTTCAGCGATCCGGACTGTGCGCGAATCCATACCGCGATCACACAGCAAGGCGGGACACACACCGCAACGGAAGACACCGGCCGGTGGATACGCGCTGTGCTCGACCACCTCGGAGATCACACCTCCACCGCGACAAGGCTGACCGTCGACCCACTGCGACTGCCCGATACCGACACCGGCCGGCACGTCATTGCGCTGTTCACCAAGCTCACCGACCAATACCTGGCGGACCGAATCGCCGACCTGCGGCACGAACTGATCACTATCGCCCCCGGCAGCGACCCGCAACGCGCCGGCGAGCTCACCCTTTCCATCAGCGACCTCACACAGCGCCGCCGAACCCTGCTCACCACAGACCCGCCGCCCCCAACCCCGCGCCCCGCACCCTCCCCACCGCCGACGGCACCCTCCGTGGGCGGGCCCCCGCCCCGAAGGCGACCAGCCACCTTCGGCGCGTCGACGAGCAGCCCGCGCCGACCCCGCCTATAGGCCGGTCGGGTCGGTCACCAGGTAGGGCGAAGCTCACGCAGGACCGGCAGCCGGAACACCCATTCGGCGAGCCGGGAACCCCAGTACCCGTCGTTACGGTGCGCCTCGACCAAATGGCCCAACAGCCACACACCGAACCCGACCATCAGCCACAGCACCGCGAAACCCACCTCGCCGCCGAGCAGCGGCGACAGCAGCGAGTCCACGATCAGCAGCACCCCTGCCCACTGCGCCAGCACAGGCAGGAAAATCAGCCCGACCACGGTGAGTACCACAGCGCCGGCAACAACGATTTCGAGCATTGAGACCCCCAGGGATTTGGTAAGGCGGACGGCCCGGGATACCTTCGCCCGTGGTGGCCACCTGAGCAATATACGACCCTTTCAGAGCGCCGGTCAATTCAGATACGTGGCGTAGCGGAAGCGCGGGATACTTTGGGCAGCAACCTTTTTCGTCGCTCGTCAGGGTCGAATGTGGCGGTGGTGGTCTGCTGTTCCGTGCGGGAAGACGACGGGGCCGGCGACGGTTCCGCGTTGGGACCGGGTTTGGTCGTTGAGTCTTGATCGGGTTGTGGAGGGCCCGGCTCCGTAGCGGGTGGTGTGAGAACTCCTGGCTCGGCCTGAGTCGGCGCTTCGGGGAAGGCATCGCCGGTCGCCGCCGAAGTGTCTGCGGCGGTGTAGGCCGTCGCGTCCTGTTCCGGGTCGCGCACTGTGGCAACCGTAGTCGGCTGCGATTCGGTGGTCTCCACCTCGGCGGTCTCGGATTTCGGATCCTCCGTTGCGGTGGCATCGGGCTCGGAGTCTGCTGTTTCCGGGTCGGAAGGGGCGAGAGGTGCGGGATCGAGTACCGATGCGACGTCGCCGGTGGCGGCGTAGGCGGCGGCGAACTGTGCCATCTGCTCGCGCACTACGGTGACGTATTGCTGTTTGGTGACGAATCCGGCCCGCTCGACTGTTTGCTTTGTCGGGTTCAGAGCCAGCGACCAGCCGCGGAGCCGGCCGGCAGCCGCCAACCGCTGATCGCGTGCTTCTTGCTCGGCCAGGGCTTCGGGGCTGTCTTTGGCCTGTTGCAGCGCGAGGCGTAGTTCTGCAAGCTCCACGGTGGCGGCCAGAAGTTCGTCGGCGCGCTCGAACGGCGCATCGACTACCGTGATGGCGTGCTCGAGGTCTGCTTTGTCTGCTTCCACCTTGGCGCGCAGGATCTGCACCCTTTCGGAAAGGCCGGTGTAGGCGTTGCCGATACGTTGGGCCAGGCCTCGTGCGATGGCGGCATCGTCGGGCGGGGCGGTCTGTCCGGGCTGGTTACCGTGCCTGGCGTTGGCGAACAGTCGATCACGGTCGATCTCGGCGGCTACCGGGAGATCGCCGATGGTCAGGCGTAGCACTCCGAGGGTGACCAGGGTGGCGGTGATCGTGTGGCCGTCGATCGCTCCGATATCGCGGGAGAGATCGGAGTCGGAGTGAATTCGTTTATATCGCTCGTCGAACTGCAGCAGCGCCTTGCGGGCTTCTGCCAACAGTGCCTTGTTGGCTTGGCCTCGCTCGCTGAAGGTCCGTCCTCCCACAGAGATGATGCCGGGCTCGTTCGCCCATGCCGCCGCGGCTCCCAGATGCTGTGATGCGGAGTCGATGATGGCCTGGCGTCGCTCGACATCGCCCGGTAGCCATTGCAGATTCCAGCTGGCGCGCGAGCGGGTGGCGGTGTGTGCTTCGTCGAGGGCGGTGAGGTTTTCGACGATGGGTTCGAGTTCCACCAGCCGAAGATGGCGCGGGTCGCCGGTGGCTGCCGCTTTGGTAAGCGCCGCGGCGTGGGTCAGGTCGTCCTCGGCGAAGTCGGCGATCTTGTCGAAGTCGATATTTCCGGTGCGGGCTTGCTGGATGAACTCGGACTTCTGTTCGACCGCCGACCACATCATGACGTCGACGGTGCCCTCGGTGACGTAGGTCAGGATCTCGATCTCATCGTTCTGGTTCTTCTGCCGGATGATCCGGCCCTCGCGCTGTTCCAGATCGGCCGGCCGCCAAGGGACATCGATGTGATGCAGGGCGATGGCACGGGTCTGGGCGTTCATGCCCGTGCCCATTTTCTCGGTACTGCCCAACAGGACAGCGACGTGGCCGTTGTTGCTGTCGGAGATGAGCTGCCGTTTCTCCGACGGCTTGCGGGCGTCGTGTATGAAGCGGATCTTGTCTTCGGGCATCCCGGCCAGGTCGAGCTCGGGGATGCCTGAGACCAGCCACCGCTTGACCGCGTGATAGAGCGAGGCCTTCCTGTTGGCGCCGTCGGGCGTGCCGCGGTCGGAGAATCCGATCTGCAATGCCCCGGGTACCGGGTGCAAGGACCCATCAGGTCGGCGATAGCGGTTGTTCTTGGTGGCGTGGTAGCGAATGAGCATCTCGCGAGCCACCACGTAGGCACGGGTCTGCTCGGGATTTTCCACCTCGACCCCGACCAGCTGGGGATCCAGCGCGACATCGCGTCCGTCGTTGAGGACTTTGAGCTGGTTGTCGTACCAGGTTGTTTCCGGGTCGAGGTCATCGAGCCGGCAATCGAGGTCGGCGATGAAGTCGCGGACTTCCTGGCCGGGGACGGTGGTGATGACCAGCCGTTTGCCTCCGGCGAGCTTGGGCAGTTTGACCGGCACTTGCTCCCGGGTCACGATGTCGGTGAACACCTTGGTCATCGCGATCATCTGCCGGACGTTGGCGTAGGCGGCGACCTTTTCCCTCGCGCGGATCTTGCTGCCCGAGGAATTGGTGGTGATGACCGATTTCGTCTCGGTGTGAACCGATCCCCATTCGGTGACACTGCTCATGCCTTTGGCTTCGAGCAGGTCGGGACGCAGATATTGCTGGTTGACCCATTCCTCTGCGAGTGCGTTCGCGATCCGTGTGCCGGTGGCGACGGTGGCGATGCGCATGTTCTCGAGGTCGGGATCGAGGCCGCGCATCAGAGCCCGCTCACCGGCACGTTCGACCAGGAGCTGCAGGACGATCTTGAGGTTCTCCGCGCGTTTGGATCCTGGGCTCAATGCCAGTTCCGCTACCGGGGAGGAGCGCTGCTTGTTCTTGTATCGGTGGAACTCGTCGATACACAGGTAGTCCATGCCGGTGTCTTCCAGCGTCAGACCAGGGTCTTTTTCGGCCTCCAGCAGCTTTTCCAGACGGCGTTCGACCTGTTTCTTGTCGCGGACGATCTGCTTGATCGTCTTTCGCGTGGCGCTGTCTGCCTTTGCGTCTTCGAGCTCTTCGGTGATCTCGGCGAGCTGGTCCTGCACGTATCGGGTCAGACGGGCGGGTTTGACACCGATTCGTTCGAACACCGACTCGGCGACGATGACGAAATCCCAATCGCTGGTGGCAGTCTGTGCGATGAACCGACGGCGCGCCTCGTTGTCCATGCCGGGCGGGGCGGACAGCACCTTGGCGGAGGGAAACCAGCGCTGGACGTCGTCGATGGCGATCTCTTCGACCAGATGATTCGGGACGACGATCCAGGGCTGGCGGATCATCCCGCGCCGGCGCAGCTCCCACGCGGTCATCAGCATCGTCAGGGTTTTGCCCGCGCCAACGACATGGTCGAGCATCACGGTCGGCTCGTTGAGCCCGCGCATGGTGGCGTTGCGCTGGTAGAAGTACGGCACTACGTCCCGGAGCCCGGGGATTTCGAGGTGGTGGCCGTCGTATTGGGGGTCTGCCCAGCAGTTCAGGGTGTTGTTGAACTGCTTGACCAGCCGGTCGCGGCGCTCGTCGTCGGCCCATACCCAGCGCTGGAACTCGTTCTTGATGCGCCCGGCCTGCGCTTGCGCATGAGCGGTGGCCTTCATGTTGATCTGGGGTTTGCCGTTTTCACGCTCCTTGGCCGAGTGCGCGACGACGATCTCTTCGCTGTTGCACAGAGCTTCCAGCAGCGCCAGCGCAGGCCAGTAGGGGGCTTCCCACTCCTTGGCCCGGGCGCTGACCCGGTTGCTCTCGAACCTCCATCTCCCGCTTGTGTGGTCGGCCTTCACATCGGGCAGGTCGAAGGTCTGGCGAGCAAATTCGACGCGATCGGCTGCGGGGATCCAGGTGGTACTCGGGTTGATTGTGATCCGGGGCGCCTCGAACCATTCGGGTATGACTTTTTCCAGAGCGGCGACGTTCTCCTCGTATTGCGGGTCGGCGGCGGCGGCCACCCGGGCGCGGGCCAGTTTCTGGCGGACGTCACCGCTGAGGTACTTGGGAGCCAGCTGCAGTTGGTCTGGGCGGTCCGGATCGCGATACACCTGCCCGCGCAACTGTTCGCGGGCCGTCGGCTCATCGACTCCGAGTAGCTGTGCGATGAATGTCAGATCGGCGCCGCGGCCGGCAGCCATACTGACCGACAGCGCTTCCTCGGCGGTGTCCGCCGAGGACACCGCCGCCACGGGTGTGATGACGTCCTGGGTGAAGATCGGCGCCTTCACTGCGTCGCCGCTGTGTTCATCGAACACTTCCAAGGCTCGCACCACGGCCATGGCCGGGTCCCGGCTGATCGGACCTTCCAGGTGCAGGCGTCGCTTCGTCCTGGCTTGCGCAGTCCAGGCCTTCTCGTCGAATTCCTCCCAGATGTCGGGGGGAAGCTCGCCGAGGTAGGGGTTGCCCTGATGGTCGGAGTGCCTGGCGCGCCACCGGGACTCCAGTTCGGCGAACCGCTTGTCGCGTTCTTCTTCGGTGCGTTCGCGCCCGCCTTGCCATTTGAACCGGTTGATGAAGCCGTATTTGCGGACGTAGGCGTCGTACTCGGCGTTGAGCTTGGCCCGCGCCTCGTCACGCTCGGTGGGCTCATGGTTCTCACGCTGGGTGATGACCACTTGTTGGGCGAGGTCACGCAGACGCAGCAGCGCCCGGGTCTCGACGCTGCGGTTCGCGTAGACCTTGACCGGCTCCCAGGTGCCGTAATCGGTCACCGCTTCGAACCGGCCCTCGTGGTAGCGCATGGTGCCGATGGGTGAGGTGAACTTTTTGCCCGGATCGTGGATCACCAGTCCGGAGCGCGGATGGGAGTTCTCGGGCAGGTCTTCTGTGCGTGCGGTGAGCGCCAGTCCGTCGACGCGGGCGCTGACGATGATCTTGCGCAGCGCGGCGCGGACGTCGCCCGGCAGTCTGTCCAGATCGGGGTGCTCGACGTTGAGGTGCCCGGAGCGCTGTATTCCGCCGCCGGCCGACACTTCGCCGAGGGCATAGCCGGGGTTCTCGATGAACCACTTGCTGATGCGGAGCTTTGTCGGCTCACCGGTGACTGTGTCGGGAACGGTGCGTGATTGGGTGGCGCGGAACTGGTGGTTGCGCCTGGACACCGCGGCCGGTAGCGCGTCGGGTTTGCTGATATCGATGCTGGGATCGCGTTTGCGCAGGATCACGATGTCGGTGACCGCGCCGGTGCCGGCGACGCGGGAGAACGCTCGGCCGGGCAGCCGGACGGCGCCGACGAAGTCGGCGACCGCGAGCATGTCCCGGCGGGCGAGATCGTTCTCTGCGTCCATCGTCCATGGCGAGGTGATCACCGCGACGTAGCCCCCCGGGGCGGTCAGAGCCAGTGATTTCAGCAGGAACGCGTTGTGGATGGAGTGCCCGCGCGGGTTGTGCACCGGATCGCGGACCTCGAATTTGCCGAAAGGGACGTTGCCGATGGTGGCGACGAAGAAATCACGGGGCACCTTGGTGTGCTGGAACCCTTCGAGGCGGACCAGCGCGCTCGGATACAGGTGGTGGGCGATCTTCGCGGAGATCGGCTCGTTCTCGACGCAGACCATCTCCGCGCTGGCCGGTGCCAGCCCGGCGAAAGTTCCGGTCCCTGCCCCTGGCTCCAGGACCCGGCCGCCGCTGAAACCTGCCGAGCCGAGCGCGGACCACATCGCGGCCACGATCGCGGGGTCGGTGTAGTAAGCGCTGAGGATGGAGTCGAGGGCGGACTCCCGGCCGCTGTCGTCGAGCAGCCCGTACAGGCGTTCGCGATCGTTGTCCCAGTCGGCTTGCCGGGCGTCGAAGATCTCGGGCACCGCGCCCCAGCCCGACCATTGAGCCAACTGCTCCTGTTCGACGGTGGTGGCGGGCCGGTCCTCGTCGTTGAGCCGTTGGACGATTTCGATCGCGGTCATGTTGGCCCGGGCCCGGGAGCGTTTCCCGCTGGGGACGGTGATCGTGCCCGGGTGCTTCCAGTCCCTGCTGCGGTCGATCTCCGCCGGCGCCTCGTCACTGGTGGCCTCGATGAGGTCCTCGGCAGGCTCCGAATCGGTCGACGACTCGGCAGGGGCGTGATCGGCGTCGTCGGAGTCGGTGCGGAGTGCGGCGATGCGTTCGCGGATGAACGCGTAGCTTCTGTTGCCGGGCCCGCTCCACATCGGATCGGTGAGTTCGGCCCGGTCCACCAGCGACAGCGCGGTGTCGAACTGTTTGTCTGCGACTGCCTCGATGGCGTCGTTGATCAATTTCTCGGCAGCGTCGCGGCGCTGTTGTTGGCGCTGTTCCACCTGAGCTTGGGTGAGGCCGAGGATGGCCTCACCTCGGTCGGCGATGCGGGCGAGGGCGATGTCTTTGATCGCGCTATAGGAATGGGCGTGCGAGCGGCCGGGCAGGTGACCGAGGGCGACTTCGGCGACGTAGCGGGCGGCGTCGCCTCCAGTTACCGGGTGGTTGAACAGTGCGGCCTTGTCGTCGGTCAGGCAGTGAATGATCGCGATTTCCAGGTCGGTGAAAGGGCCCTCACTGTTTGTGTGGTCGGTGCCGTCCTCTTGCTCCGTGGCGGTCAGTGCGGTGATGTGGGCGCGGCGTTCGTTGTCGGACAGCTCGGGGAAGTCGTTGAGGGCGGAGTCGAAATCATGACGTGCGCCGACGATTTCGCGCTCGAGTGCGGCGCGGTCTGCGCTTCTGGGCCATTCGGCCGGATCGAGCCCGAGTTCGGTGTTCAGGCGTTCGATTCTGGCTTGGGTGTAGATGCGCTGGCGGCGCAGCTGTCGACGCCAGGGGATATCGGCGTCTTCGGAGGCGAGGACGTTGTCGCGTGCGGTGATCTCAGCCGAAAGGCGCTCGCGGAGTGCTTCCGGCACGGGGCTGGTGACCGGGGTTCCCAGGATCGTGGCGAACCCTGCGTCGTCGGCCTGGTTGGCGGGGTCTTCGCTGACGATGGTGGCCAGCACCTGGTCGACGAGTTCGCCGCGGTGGTGGTCGTAGAGGGCGCGGGTTTGGGCGTGGCGGGCGTCTTCGTCGGGGTCGAGCAGGATGTTGTTGAGATGGGCGGTGACCAGCCGGGTGGCCAGCACGCGGGCGGCCTGTTGGATTCGTTCGTCGGTCAGGTCGTGGGTGTCGCTGAACTGCCTGATCTCCCAATGGGCTGCCACAGTGGCAGTCACGGTGGCGATATCTGCGGCGGTGGCGCGGGCCGGGGAGAGGTTGGCTTCGTAGGCTTCGTCGAGGACCTGGGCGCGGTGCAGTTCACGCAACCAGGGCATGGCCACTTCGATGGTGTCGATCGTGCCGAGGTGCTCGCCGGCCACGATCGCCGTGGGGTCTGTGGCGTCGGTGGTGGCCTGCGCGGTCGAGATCTCATACCGGTGGGGTCCATACACCGGCGGCGGATTGGCGCTGAGGTCCTGGAGACCAGTGAGGACTTGGTGCACGAGGTAGTGGCGGTCGCCCAGGGCGAGCAGCAGGCGCCGGCCCGGCGGGTCGGCTTCCGGGAGTGCGCCCAGGTACTGCTCGACCGGATCGAGGAGCTCGAGAGGTAACCAGGTGCCGTGCAGGTCGGTGAACAGGGGTGTGGTCGCGGCGGCCGCATCGAATAGGCGTTGTTGTTCTTCGGCGTGGGCGTCGCGTTCGGCCTGGGCTGCGAGGTCTTCGCGTAGCCGGGTTAGGGCCTGGTCCATGCTGCCCAAGTTGGTGTCGATCGGGCGGTCGGTGCGCCAGCCCAGTTCGGTGTCGGTGTCGGCGGGGCGCGCGGTCCATACCGACAGTGATTCGGGGCCGCTGCGGCGGCGTTTGATGATGTAGTGGTGGCCCACGGCTTCCACGATGTGAAGCTGGCCGTCGGTACCCGCGCTGCGTTCGTAGGGCGTGATGAGCCCGAGGGGGTTCTCGGCGGCCGGATCGGTGTTGGGAGCGTCGGCGGTGTGCTGGTTGTTTCGGACGACTTCGCGGGCGCGTTCGATCGCGGCCCGCAGTGACCGGTTGTCGAAGGTGCGGGTGTATTGGCTGGGTTGCGCGGTCCAGCGTCGCAATTGCCCGGTATCGGTGGCCGCGTAGGCCAGCCGGACATGCGCGGCGCCGGAGTCTCCGACCAGCACGGTTCGGGGATCGATCACCTGCAGGTCGGCGATATCGGCGGTGTTACCGGTTTCGGCCGCCAGTGTCTGCAACACGGTGGGAACGACCTGCTGGTAGAGGTGTTCGAGCGGGTCTATGCCGGCTGTCGTCAGTGTGGTGAGCAGCGCGTTGTTCTCGGCGGAGGCGATGAGTGCGGAGTAGACGTCTTCGGCGGCGGAGCGGGTCAGGGGTGAGTGCAGCATTTCCGGGGAGATGGCGGGTCCCGCGGCGGCGGTGGCAGCACCGCTGTCGGGTTCGGTGGTCACTGCGGGCCGGCTCACTGTCATGCTTGCCGCTCCGGCTGCGCGGTAGACGTAGTAGCCCTGCCCGGCCAGCGCTTCGGCGGCTTCTTCGGCCATTTGTTTTTCTTTGCTGGGGAGCTCGTGGACCGCACGGACCGATACCACGTTCTTGATGGGGTATTTCCCTACCCGGATTCCGTTCCAGTCGAGTCTGGTGCTGGGACGGACGGAGATGCCCAGCCGGTTCAGCTGCGCAGAGACCGATTGCGCTGTGATCGGCAGCCGCTCGTCGGGTATCGACGGCTGATCACCGGAAGCCACCTGAGGAGACAGTCCCGCTGTCGGCTCATCAGCCGCGGAGCCTGCGCTGTGTGCGGCGGCGACCATCCGCAGCACGAGGTTGTCGCGCAGCAGCGGGTCGGCCAGTCCCTCCAAGGCGACGAGGGGCGCTCCCGGCGCCGACGGTGCGGTGCTGCGCTCGGCAGTGATCGACACTGAGACCGGGGCCGGGTCGTCCTCGCCCCCGGGAGGGTCGGCGGTCGGCCCAGTTAGTGAGTCGGTGGGCTCGTCGCTGGAAATATCGTCGCCCGGTGTGACGATTTTCGGTCCGAGAGACGGGGTCTCGGTCTCTCCGGGGTCGTGGGTGGCGGGCTCGGCTGCGGGAGGTATGGCGCTGATGGCGAGCAGGTCGTGCATCAGGGCGTCGATCTCGTCCAGGCTCGACGGCGCAGGCGAGGGGAGTACGACCGAGGAAGCGAACGCGCGCAGCTCTTCGACGGTGATGGTGACCGCAACGTCCGAGTGTCGGCTTCGCTGTGTCAACCGGATCTGGTGATCGGCCACCTGTATCACGCACTGCTCCCACGCGGGGCGGCGTGAGCGCACTGCCAGCGGCAGCGACGCCAGCAGGTCGTTGGCCAGCAGTGCAGGATCCTCGTTGGAGTTCTGGAGGCTGGCGATCAGTCGTCGGGCACCGGAAGTCGAGGTCGCCACCGCGTACAAAAGCAGCCGCTGGTCTTCCGACAGCACGGGCACCGCGGGGCCAGGGCCTGTTGTGGGCGCGGGTTCGACAGCAGGGGCTATATGGGTTTCGCCGGTGACAGCAGGGCTGGGCTGTGCGAGGGCAGTGGTGGGTGGTGCCTCGCCGCCGTTGGGGTCGGTGTGGTCCAGGACATAGGCCAGTGAGCCGAGGTCGAGTTTCTTTTTGGCACGGGTGACGGCGACGTAGGCGAGGCGGCGCTCCTCTTCGGGGGGCATGACGAGTTCGCCGGTGGCGGTGTCGGGTTCGGGGCCTTTGAAGTCGTCGCCTATGCGGACGTTGTCCCATTCCAGGCCTTTGGCCTTGTGCGCGGTGGAGACCACGACGTCAGGGGGCGGGATGGTGGCCAGCTCGCGGAGGCGCGCCATTTTCGCTTCGCGTTCAGCGGCGCTGCCTTCTGCGACCCATGTCTTGATCGGCTGGCCCTTGTTCTTTCCGGACTTGTAGACGCCGGCGCCGGGAAGGACGCGGCGGTCGAATCCCGCTCGTCCGAGTAAGTGCCGGGCTGCATAGGTGGCGTTCCAGGTGCGTCCCTCGGCGACGATCCCGGCCTCGGTTTCGGGGAAGGTCAGGTCTGCCAATGGGTTTTCGCCGAGTTCGTGGACCTGGCGGACCATGGCTTCGAGACCGTCGACGCCGTTGGTGTCGACGATGCGGACCAGCATGTTCAGCTTCGCGTTGTCGCCGCGCTCGGCCTGGTCGGCGGCCTCGGCCCAGGTGCGGTAGGTCGCCAGGTCGTCGTGCAGTTGCGGTGGGCGCGAGCCTTCCCCTTTCAGATACCGGGCGGTGTCCACCACCGATAGCAGGTCGGCTTTCGTCCCTTTCGGTACGCCGACGCGACGGCCGGCGTCGAGCTCGCGCGCGATCTCTTTCAGAGCGCCGCCGTTGGAGCGCACCAGTATCGCGTCAGGGTCGGCCATCGTGCCCGAGGCGATGATCTCCGAGGCTGGGCCGCCGCCGACGATGCGTAGTGGAGAGTCGAGCAGTTGTAGGAACCGATTGCCCATCGAGGCAACTTCCGGGCCGAACCGGAATGACACGGTCAACGGCAAGATGGTGTCGGCGGTGGCAGTGTCGAGGAAGTCCACGGCTCCGGTGAATCCGTAGATGGCCTGGTTCTGGTCACCGACCAGGATCTTGCGCATCGCCTGGTCGGCAACCACCTTGGCCAGCACCGGCGGGGTGTCTTGCCCTTCATCGAGCATCAGCACGGTGGCTGGTCGGCGAAGCCCCGCCCCCGGTTTGGTCAGATCGGGTCGCGACAGTGCCCACTGTTTGCGGAGATGATCGAGGGTGAGGCGAAGCTTCCCATTTTCGGTGCACAGATCCGCCCACGCAGCCCGTGCGTACTCGACGACGCGGTCTTGCTGAGGAGCGGGCCACTCACGCGCTCGAGGCGGTAGATGGCGACGACTGATGTCGTCCTCGGCGCTGGTGGCGTACGTGTCGACGGCTGCCATCGCGGCCGCGGCCTGCTCGGCTGCGGACTCCGAAGCGCGCCGGATACCCAGATGCCGCGCGACCTCGTCGGGGCGGCGCAACGCGTCGGTCTTCTTCGAGCGCTTCTGCATCGCCCTGGACGACCACGTGTAGGCGATGGAATGACCGGTGCGGGATTCCACATTCGCCGGCATCCGCTCGTCGGCTTCCTCACGCACCGACCGGTTGAACGCGATGTAGACGATGCGTGCTCTGGGATCGACCTGCCCGATACGGCGGGATAGGCCTTCGAGGGTGCTGGTTTTGCCCGCCCCCGCTCCGGCTTGCACTTTCACGTCCATCCCGGCAAGCACCGCGTTGTAGATCGCGGCCTGCTGCGCGGTGGGCGCGAATTTCTCCCCGGCGAGGATTTGCGTGGCGATGGGGTGCTCCGGCACGGCCACCGTGGCGGGCTCCGCCGCAGGACTACTGCCGGTAGGGGTGGGCGCAGGCTGTGTTGCGGCCGCGTCGATTCCGGCGGGCGGGTCGGGGATCTCGTGTGTGGCCACGGCGGCTGGCTCGTCGGGCGCGGTGCTGGGGTCTTCGTCGGGCGTGGCGCCGTCGCTGCTGGTGCGGAGGCGGTCGAGGATTGCGTCGATGGCGTCGAGGCGATCGCCGGGCACGATTTCGGTGTTCAGTGCCTCGCTCAGCGCTTCCTCGGCAGCGGGAGATTCGCCCTCGCGGACCAGTTGCCGGATGGCGCGGTCCAGCGCTGCGTCGAGATAGCCTTCGGCCGTGGTGCTCCGCATGGGGAGCAGCTCGAGCACGGCGGCGCGGGCTGTGGCGATGTGGTGCGCGTGCGACAGTTCGGTTTCGGCGATGGCGGCCCGTTCGCGGGCCCCGTCCGGGTCGTCACTGAGGGCGATGTCGGCGTAGGCGGTCAGTGCCAGTGTTTGCCAGTATTCGATATCGAAGGCGTCGCTGTTGCGCCGCCGGCGGCGGGCGTTGTCTTCGGTGGGCAGGTCGCGGGCGGAGGTGGCGGCGTGCTTGTCGGCGAAGTGTCTGTGCAGATCCTGGTGGACGGCGGTCTGCTGGAGCAGGCCGAATACGACGTCGAGTTCGGGTGTCCGGGGGTCGGTGTCCGAGGTTCCCTGATAGGTCGTGCTGGTCCAGCCTGATCGCGGGGCGCAGTGGCTGCCGAGGCTGTCGACGGGCCAGGCCATCGCGACGGTCAGGTGCTTGTCGTCGAGATCGTTTTCGACGACAAGATGCAGCTGGTCGTCCCGGTGGTGTACTGCGGTGCTCCACCCAGTGGCGGCGGCGGCCGCGGCCACGGCGCGCACCGGGTAGGGCAGCGCGGCGTAGGTGCGGCGGTGCTCGTAGACGGCAGGGGCCGGCAGCGGGGAGTATTCGGCCGGATGCCCGGCGCGCTGGCGGGCTTCGATGTCGGCGTCGATGGCGGCCGAGCGGGCCGCGTGCTCGCGCACCGCGGTCATTACCTCGGTCAGTGGGTGGTTGCCCACATACCCCAGGTAGATGAGCTGCTGGTTCTTGCTGTGGTAGACCTCTGTGCCGCCGTGACTGGGGTGGTGGATGAGAGGGTAGATTTGTCCGCCGGCGTGCACGCCCAGGATGGGAGTGTCCTCGTCGCGGGCGCCGATGATCCCGGTGAATCGCTCGTACTGCGGATCCAATTCCAGTCCGGCGCCGAGGTTCTGTAGAGTCGAGCCGTGGTGGGCTCGCCATGCCTTCTTGGCCGTGCGGCCGGCCAGGAGCGTCCGTGTCTCATGCTCGCCGGTGCCGGGAACCGAGTGGAAGACGATCTCGCGTAGTGCTCGGCGGCTGAGGGTGGGGTCCGGTTCCGGGGTGGCGAGTTGATCTTCGAGGGCCTGGTGGGCGGCGGTGATACCGAGGGCGCCGTACAGTTCGGGTGGTGCTTCGGTGGCGAAGCGGGTCAGCATCGGGTCGGCGGCCGCGGCGTCGATGAGTGCGCTGGTTTCGCGGGACAGCTCGGTGTAGCGCTGGTGCAGGTCGGCGTGGTCGAGGTCTGCGGTGTGCCACAACGGGTCGGTGAGTTCGGCGACGCCGAGCCGGTCGAGGGCGGCGGCGAAGTCGAGTTCGTTGATCGCTTCCTCGGCCATGTGACGGTAGCCCGCCGCGGATTCCTCGCGGGCGGTGCGCCGTTGGGTGGCGGCGGCGCTGGTGGAGAAGAGAAGATGCGGGTTGCGGGTCAGGTACTGCGCCACCGTGTGCTGCACTCGGGCCGAGTCGTGTCGGTCACGCAGCGGCTCCAAGGCGGGCAGTTCGCTCAGGTAACGGTCGGGGGTGGGCAGATGTGCGTAACGGTGCGCTTCGTCGTCGATCACGCAGCGCAGCCGCGCCAACTCCACAGTGTTGAATTCCGCGGTCACGGCGAGGTCATCGAGCACGCCATCCCAGCGGGCGCGACACTGCGGATCGGCGCCGGCGAGCGGACCTCCGGCAAATGCCGTGAGGACTGCGGCGACTCGGTCGGTGTAGCCGGATTCCGAGGCCCGCTCGGGCACATCTTGAATGGTGGTGGTGGCGTGGGTGACGTCCGGGACGCGGATCCAGGTGGAGCTCGGGTGGGTGGTTTCGCCGAACGGCCGGTAGCCGCGGTGGCGCAGTAGAGCGCTGAGCCACCGCGGTGATACCGCGGAGAGCGCGGGTTCGTTCTGCGCGCTGTGGCGGAGGTCGGGGTGCCGCCTGGCCAGAGCGGCCGCGATGTCGGCAACTGAGACTGTGCCGTCACTGTGTGCGGTGTCGCCATCTGAAGTTGTGGGCGGTGGGGTGGGCTCGGCGGGTGTTTCTGCTCCGGTCGCGGGCTCGTCGTCGGGTGATGCGGGTTCGTTGGTCGTCGCCGCGGTGGCGGCGGTGTGAGAGCCGGTTTGCCGGGCGGGAGGCTGATTGCGGACTGCTTCGGGTGTGTACCGGTCCTCGGCGAGGGCGTCGTCGATGCGGTCCTGGGCGAAGGTGGGGAAGGCGCGTGGTTTCCATTCGCCGTACCGTCCTCCGAACAGCCACCACGCGACTTCGCTGGTGTGGTGCTCGTTGCAGCCTTGCACGCGCACGAAACGCTGATCGATGTCGATGGCCAGGCCCAGGATCGGGCGGGCGTGCAGCACTTGATGTTCGGCGGGCATCCTCAGCCAGGGCGCGGCCGCGCCCGCAGGCATGCCGGTGGGCGGGTCGAGGATGGTGACGCGTGCCTGGTCGGGGTCGGTTTCGATGGTGGTTCGCTGGGCTGTGGGTGTGGTGGGGTGCTCGGCGAGGGTGATGCGTCCGACGGTTTCCGGTGAGCCCCAGCCGCCGCGAAGTGGACCGGAGTTGACGAGGTATCCGCGGGCGGTGGTGGGCTCGCGCCGGGAGTTGATGCCGGTGACTTCGCAGTATGTTCCGGCGGCAACATATTGGTAGAGCACCTGGGGTCGATCATTGTCCCAGGTGATGACGTCGGCGGGCACGGTGGTTTCGGTGTTGATCCATTGCTGTTCGCGTGGAGTCATCCACCATCGCGGCGCGTAGTGCGCCCGCACCAGTTCCCGGATCGCGTCGCGGTCGTAGTCCGGCGTGGCGGGGGCCGGACCCGCTGAGATGTGCGGGCGCGGGGGTGCTGAGGTGCCCTCGCCGGGCCCCAGCTGTGCTGGGGTGGTGGACAGGGCCGCCACAAAGGTCAACCACGCGTCGCGTTCGGTTTCCGAGAACCCGGCGACGTCGAGGTAGGCGGCCAGCGGCGGGCGCAGGTCCTCGGAGCCGGCGTTGCCTTGTGGGTTGGTGGCGATGCCGTGCAAGAATTCGTTGATCTGGCGGTCGGTGAGGGCACCGAAGGTGAGAGTTTCGGATTCGATGTGGGGTCGTAGTAGTCGTTCGAACTCGCTGATCTGGTCGTCGAGGTCGGTGAGTACGCGCCGGTAGGTGTCGCACTGGGTGCGCAGTTCGGCCGACGTTTCGTCTTCGGCGAGTTCGGCTTCGGCGCGGGCGAGCTGCGCTCGGCGCCAGGTGCGTTGCAGGCTGGTGGCACCCAGAAATGCGGGGCCGAGATCACCGGTCAGCCTCACCACGGTTTCGGCATGCGACTCGGCGGCACGCAGCGAACCCAGGGAGCCCTCGTCAGCGGCGTCCGCGTCGGGGTTGAGCAGCAGCTGCGCGAACACAACCGCCGGCAGGGCGTGGCGGGTGATCTGATCGGAGTCGGCCAGGGGCCGGCTCCACGACAGCGACCGCCGGAACACCGGCCGCCTGCCGGGTGGTGGGTTTGTCCAGACCAGCCGGTGTTCGCGGCGGTCGCTGTCGTGGTCTCGGGCCACGTGGAGCACGTGGTTGCCGACATCGTCGAGTTCCTCGACGCGATAGCCGAACGCGCGCGCCGCGGCGGCGATCGGTGAGTACGGTTCCACCGCGGATTGACCGGCAGCCAAGGGTAAGGCGGTGTGGTCTTGGGGGTGGGTTTCGGCGCGGCGCGTGCGGTAGGCGTGGGCGTATTCGCGGAGATAGCTCCTGATTTCGGGGTGGCGGGCGTGGTCTTTGGCGACCTCGACGCGCCCGTAGCCGCGGCGTTCGAGTTCGTCGGCCAGGTCCGCGATCGCGTCGACTTTCGCGTCGATATCGCTGCGGTCGAGGTCTTGGCCCACCAGCACGCGATCGTCGGTGTCGGCCAGTTGGTGGGCTTGCGCCTGTGTTCCGCCGTATTTGTTCCAGCTGGTGGAGGTCAACGCGGTGCGGGCGATGTCGAGTGCGGCGCGGTCGGCCGCGCTGTCGCTGGCCTCTTCCGCGGTGCGCAGCATCTGGGCCAGCTTCTTTTTGGTGGGCAAGCTGCGGGGAGACACGGTAGGAAGTTGCCATCGTTGCCCGGGATCGACTGGTGCGGAGGAAGTGTCGGCGGAGGCACTGGTGTGGGCGTGGGCGACCTGGGTGAGTGCGCTGGTGATGGCGTCGATGTCGGTGGCGGACACCGCGAGGGCGTCGAGTGCGGCGACGAGGTCGGTGTGCTGTCCGTCAGTGGCGGCGGTGCGGGCGGCTGTGTCGAGGAGGTCGCCGAGCCGGTCGGCGGCGGCCTCATCGAGCTGTCGGCGGGCCGGGGCGGCGGCGGTTTCTGCGGCGTCGCGGATCGCGGTGAGCCGCTGGTGGGCGTCGAGCGCGGCGCGGGCGCGGGTGAGCTGGCTGGCCAGCCCGGTCTTGGTGCGATGGCCGGTCGCGATGTCGACCTCAATCGTGAGCCGCTGCACCACCGCGTCGTGATAGGCGAGTTCGCGGTCCTCGACGCCGGCGCGATTGCTCCCGCGGTCGGCGGCAGCGTCGCGAACGGTCAGCTCGTGTCGCAGCGCCTGCCACAGCTGCGGATAGACGGGCGTGCCGAAAATGTCGCCGCTGGTGGTGGCGTCCTGAGGCACGGGTTGCGAAGCCGACCCGTCGGCTGGCCCCGGATCGAGGGGATCAGGTTGCGGCTGGTCGGCACCTGTGGGCGGCTGTCCCGGCCGAGGCTCGATTGCCTGGGCAGCGATGGGGCTCGGCGGCGACGGTTCGGACTGGGGTTCGGTGATGGTCAGGCCCAGGACGTCTCGTCCGATGAGGTCTGCCAGCACTGCGGGATCGGTCGTCTCGGTCAGCGCGGCCCGGGTTTCGGCGGGCAGCTGGTAGGCGATGGCGGTCAGGTCATCACGGGTCAGGCGCACGGCCGCCGTATCGGCGTCGGCGAGGCCGCGGATGGTGATGAGCTGGGCGGCGACGTCGATCTCCCACAGTGCCGAATCGGGCCATGGAGTGTTGGGCGGTGCGGCGTCGGGGCGTGGCGGGGTGCGGGTGGTGGTGGCGAACAGGGCCGCGATGGCGTGGTCGGGGTCCGCCAGCGCGGCGGCGATCCGGGGGAGTGTGGTGCCGTGGCATCCGGCCCACAGCAGCCGCTGCTGCTCAGGGCTCAGCTGCACCGGCGGCGTGGGAGGCAGCAGTTGCGCCCAGTCGCCGGCGGCCAGCTCCGTCGAGACCTGCCCGCCGATGTCGAACAGCGTGGGCATATCCGACTGCGCTGCCAGATCATCGAACAGTGTGGTGACCGCGGCCAAGGTCAGCCCACGGTCCAGATCGCCTGCGGCCGTTGCGGTTCCCGAACGCCATCGGTCGTAGTTGTAGTGCCCGGTTGCGGCGTCGAGCAGCCAGGTCAGGACCAGGCTGCGCTCGTGGTCGCCGCTGGGCGGGGTCAGGCGCAGTTCATAGCCGGGTATCCCGTCATAGGTGAGGTGGGTGGTGGCGGGTCGCCATCCGAGGCTGCGTGCGACCGAGGCTTTGTCGGTGGCCGCGCGGGGCGGCGGGTAGGTCGGCGCGTCGATGTCGATGACATCGGGGTCACGCTCGGTGGTCGGTGCGGGCCGCGTGTCGGTGAGGGTGCTGATCTGCGACCAGGCCAGTGGTGTGGTGTGGGCTCGGATGAGGCTGGTGGCGAAGCTCTGGCGGGGGTGGAAGTCCTCGGTGGTTCCGTCGCTTCGGCGCCAGCGGATGTGAGAGTGGGTTTCGCTGTAGCTGTAGGTGCGCTGCTCGGGGTGTTCCCAGGCCAGCGTGAGGTCCCAGGTGCCGGAATCGGTTTCGGTGTGCAGCCGCACCTCGAACACGAAGGTGTCGTCTCGAAGGGTGCGATACCCCAGTCCAGGGTTCCAGCCGGTGGCGGCCGCGCGGTCGATGAGCGCGGTGAGCTGAGACGGCAGCTGGTCCAGGGATTGAATGTTCGCGGGGGTGAAATGCCCACCTCGGTCTGCGGCCGGATCGAGTTGTTCGCGCGCGGCGGTGATCGCCTCGGCGAGCTGGTCGGGGTGGATCTGTTCGTCGGTGCGGTCGTCGGAAGCCAGGGCGGTCACCACGATGTGGCGGCGGTCGAGGGCGCCGACTGTGACCTGGTAGCTCGGAGCCATCTCGGTGTCGGTGTGCAGTTCGCGCAGGACCTCGGGGGCGACTTCCTGATGGAGGTATCGGCGGATGTCGATGCCGGCGTGGTGGGCGCGGTGAACCAGGTCGGTGCGTGAGCGAGCCAAGGCGGCGGTGATCTCGTCGAGGGGGTCGCCGACCAGCGCAGAATTCAGCGCGTTGCTGGAGACGCCGCGGTCGACGCTGTACTTCCACAAGCTTTCCGAGCTCGCGGCAGCGCGCACCCGTACGTCGCCGTGTAGCAGGGGGCGGGCGTAGTCGGCCAGCTCGGCGCGGACCGCGGTGACCCGGCGGTGTACCTCGGGTGCGTTATGACCGGGCAGGTCGCCGTCGAGGAGGCGGTGTTCGTATCGGGCTTCGACCAGTGCGGCGCGGCGGTCGGTGCCCCATTGTTCCCAGGTCTGTCCGCCGTCGCGGGTCAGCTCCCAGCCGGGCCGGATCAGGACCCGGCGGGTGGAGGGCTTGCGGGGATCGACCGGGATCGGGGAGTATCCGAGGTCGATCTTGTACCAGCCGCTGTCGCGGTTGACGTCGGGGAGAGGCAGGTTCGGCTGGACGTGGATGCGGACGTCGCCGATGAGCCAGGCGCGGGTATCGGGATCGGAGATATCGAGGTTCGCCTCGGGCAGCAGCCGCGGCAGGTCGCTGATCAGGTCCTCGATGACCTCGTCGAGCGGGGCGACGCGGGCCGAGGTGAGCGGCATGCCCGTCCAGGTGCTGGTCACCGGGTCGGCATACAAGGCGTCGGCGGCCGCCGCCCGCCAAGCGCCGACCTGTTCGGCGTCGGCGAAAGGTGGCTCCCACCACTGCTCGCGCTCGCGCAGTGCGGCGACGGCGATCTGCTCATACAGTTCCCCGCCGCGGGACGCGCGTCCGTGTGCGGCGATGGTGGCGGTGTGGTCGTCGCTGAGGCGTCGTTGCTCCGACAGGCGCGCGTCCACGATTTCGCTGAATCCGCGATGCCGGGCCAGATAGTGGGCGGGGTAGGGGTGTCGCTGGATCGCCTTGCGCACGGTGGGGTCGGCGGCGATCGTGTCGCGAATTGCGCTCCATTCCACCGGCGCGGCGGTGGCGGGCTCTTCGAGGGGCGGTCGCGGCGGTGGCGGCGCCGAACCGGATGGGGATTCGCTGTCTGTGTGGTCGCCGGGTGAGCTGCTGGTCTGCTCGAACAGGAGCAAGTCGTCAGGGGCCGGGGCCGCCGGCGCGCGCGGCTGCGTGGCCGGGGAAGGCGGGGTGGTCGTCGGCGGATCGGGAGCCGGCTCCGCGATCTGCGGTGCGACGCGGGTCGGTTCGGGAGGGGTTGGGGTGGTGGCCAGTTCGCGTCGGGCGTGGGTGAGCGCGTCACGGAAAACCTGTTCGCGGATGCCTGGGTAGGTTTCGGTGATGTCGACCCAGCAGTAGTCGCCCTCTTTCTGTCCGGGCAGGCGGGGTTGGATGCGTTGTTCGAGGATGACGTGCGCGCCGTCGGGGTCTCCGACGAGGATCGTGTGGTACGACACGGGTCGCAGGTCGGTGGCCCAGGCCGGGTGTTGCGGGTCGGCGGCGATCTCGCGGTGCAGGGTCTGCAGGGTGTCGGGGACCAGCGCTTCGTGCAACAACTGCTGTGGGTTGATCGCGCGCTCGGTCAGGGCGGTGAGCAGGTGGGGTTCGCTGGCTTCGATATCGGCGATCACGTCACCGATCGCGGTGTATACCAGTGCGCTGAACGGGGCGTCGCCGAGGTTGTCGGGCATGAGCACCGGCGAGCGGGCGTAGGCGTGCATCATCTCGTGGGCGTGCAGCGGTGCGCGGGCTCGGTCGATGAACGCGGTGCAGGCGGTGCGGACTGCGGCGTGGATCCGGGCGTCGTCGGCGGTGATGAGGTCGGCGCAGCCGGCCAGGTGCAGGGCTTGGGCGCGGGCGGCGCGGTGATCGTTGCCCCACTGCTGTTTCTGCCGTGTCTCGCGTGGGCCGATCTCCACGATCCAGCTGTCGGTGTACCAGTGGACGCCGACCTCGCGGGATCCGATGGTCCAGCCGTGTGTGGAGCTGGTCCACACCGAAGTAGCGGCGGACGGGAGTGCGGGCAGGATCGTGTGGTGGACATCGGCGGTGAGCCAGTCGGTGATGTCGTCGCGGCGCAGACCGGTCAACAGGTCCGGCGTCCGGCGCGGGAGGTCGTCGATCAGGCGGTCGGTGAGTTCGTCGGCCAAGCGGCCCTGGTGCGTGCGCCAACTGTTGGGCTCGACGAGGCCGAGGACGGGGTCGACGGCCAGTTCTGTGGTCGCCCAGTCCCGCCACTGCCGCAGCGTTGCGGCGTCGCGGAACGGGTGCGGCTGCCATTCGCTGGTGTAGGGGTCGGGCCCGGGACCGCCTTCGGCGATCTGGCGTTCGTCGCGGATGCGCGACAGCAGTTGCGGGTAGCTGTCGCGCCCGGCGCCGTTCCAGAGAGGGTCGGTGAGTTGCGCCTGGTAGAGGGTGGCCAGCGCGGTGTCATAGTCGCCGGTGTCGCAGTGGCCGAGGGCGGCGGCGCGCAGCTGTTCGGCGGCAACGGTGCGGTCTTCGGTGATCTTGGAGCGGCGCGGCCACGAGCGCGAAGGGATCTCGGGATCGGCCCGCAGGACGTTCGCGGTCTCGGCGACGACTTGACGCAACCCGTAGCGGCCGATCAGCTTCGGGAGCTGAACGGAGGCGATGGAGAAGGCGATGCGGTCGATGTCGAGCACACCACCGTAGTGGTTTCCGGCCATGTCCTGTGTCGTGCAGCGGATCACCGCACGGTCGATGCCGGACAAACCCACACAAGGCACCCCGAGCGCACGGTCGGTCACCGCGGGTTCTGCCGCCGCGCTCACCGCCTCGGGTGCCGGCGTCGGCCCGTCCGGCGCCGGGTCGGCAGTCGGTGCCGCTTCCTGCGGCCGCGAGGTCGGTGACCGTGGGGGCTCGGCCCCGGTGCTGGCGGCGTCCGCGCCCGATACTGCCGGGGTAGGGCGGGGTTCGTGGACGTTTTCGGTCGTTGTGGGCTGTGCGGGGGTGCGGACCCGGGTGATCGCGGCGGTGAGGGTGAGTTCGGTGATGGTGTCCCCGGTTTCGTGCGCCGGGGCGCTCCATCCGTCGCGGTCTTCGCTCACGGGGGTGCGGGCGCCGTCGGGGCTGGTGACGGTCACCGTGGTGGGATCGGCGGGGTCCAGGTCCAGATCCTCGCCCGGCAGCTGGGGGGTGAACAACGCCGGCTCGTCGAGGGTGGCCGGGTGCTGGGCCTGCTGGTGCAGCTCGGTCAGGACTTCGGCGGCCGCGGTGTCGCGCAGGAACGGCTCCGGCGCCAATCCGAGGCGCAGCGCTTCGGCGATGAGGACCGGTTCGATGTCGGTGATCGCGGCGACGGCGGCGCGTACGGCCTCGCGGGTGGCCACCGAGGTGTGGGCGGCGGGCACGGTGGCGCCGGGGGCCGCGGGGGCGTTCATCAGCTCCGAGCGGGCGGCGGCATGCAGCAGTTCGTTGGCGGCGAGGTGGGGGCGGGCGCGGTCGTCGAGGGCTCGCCGGATCCCGGCGACGCGGGCACGCACGGCGTGGTCGGTGGGCCGGATCTCCTCGTCGCGGCCGCAGATGCGCAGGGCTTCGGCGACGGCGGCGCGGTGGTCGCGCCCCCAGCAGTCCCATCGATCGCCGTCCTGGGTCACCACCCACCAGGCGTCGCGGTGGCGGGCGACCTCGACGCCGCTGCCGGGCACGGTCCAGCCCCGGGCGGTGGGCCCGAAGGCGGAGTCGGTGCCGTCGGGGTCGTCGAGGGTGGGCACCAGGTGCTGGTGGATATCGGCGCGCAGCCAGTGGGCGGTTTCTTCCTCGCCAGTGTCGAGACCGAGGTCGGGGAGTTGGTCGGTGACCTCTGCCAGCAGCGTGTCCGCGATCGCGTCGACGACCCGCGGCCGGGCCGGGCCGGCCGCGCTCAGGTCGGCGGCCAGCAGCGGATCGGAGCGTAGTTCCTGGGCGGCCCAGCTTCGCCACCGCGCGATATCGGCGTCCGAGCGCAGTGGGGCGCGCCAGTTCCGGCGGGTGTGATCGATCGCGTCGGCGGCGATCTCATATGCGAGACCGTGTAAGGGGTCGCCGGTGCGGGCGTGGCGGTATCGGGCGTCACGCAGGGCGGCGTCGGCGAGGTCCGCGGTGGGCACCGCGTTGAGCTGGTCGGCGATCAGCTGCTGGAACTCCCTGGTGCGCGACAGCGTCTGGGCGTCGTAGCCGAGGCGGCGCACCGCGTCGTCGACTTCGGAGGTGGTGGCGATATGGGTGCGCAGCGTGGTCCACACCGGGGCGGTGACGATGGAGCTGGCCTCGTGCCAGCCATCGAGGAAGGCATCCCGGATGCGTTGCGCGGCCGCGGTGGTGCCGGTTGCGGCCAGTACGGCGGCGAGGTCGGGGTGGCGTGCGGGATCCGGCACGGTCAGCAGGTGCGCGGGTTCGAACAACTCGGCCCCGAGTCGGCGCCAACCCTGCAGAGCCGGGTCACCATCACCGGAGGCGGGGCCGGCGCTCGTGGTTGCGGAGTCGGTTTCGGGGGCGGGGTCGTCGGTGGCGGGGTCGTCGGCGGGCGGCGTGGGCCTTGCAGGCGACGGTGGTGGGGCAGTGGCGGGTGACGCCGGGGCGGGTGTGGCGAGGGCGATCGTGTTGGTGCGGGCGGGCGGTAGCGTGCGGGTGTGGTGGTCGGGTAGGTGGGTGCGGCGCCAGTGCGGGCCCAGTCCTGCGCCGGTGCGGGTGTAGCGGGCGCCGGTGTCCAGGCGTTCCAGGACGGCGCGGCCGATGGTGCGGTGTTCGCTGAGTTGCGCGGTCGACAGGTCGACGACTCGCACGATTTCGGGTTCGGGGTGCCCTGGGGTGGTGCTGATGAGGATGTCGCCGGCGTGCAGATCGGTGATGTCGGTGATCGGGTCGCCGGCGGCGGCGAGAGCCTGCTCTTCGATGGAGGTGAGAGCCCTCCAGTCCCGGGGTATCTCGCCCCAGCCGAATTCGTGGCGGGTGCCAGTGGCCGGCTCCTCGACGATCAGGGGGGCTTCGAACAGGCGCGCGGGCTGGGTGACGCGGGCGAGCAGAAAGCGGGCTTCGGTGGTGATCAGCAGCAGATCGCCGGGCTGGACGTCGGTGAGGGCGGGCCGTTCGGCCAGCGCGGCGAATGCTGGGCGTCGAGGCGGGTGCTCTAGGCCGTGCTGCTGTAGTGCAGGTGGTCGCGGCGGGTTTCTTCTTCGGCCATCCCGTCGAGCAGCGCCTGGTGGATCTGGTCGAACAGCGGGCCCTCGGGAGAGTCCGGGATCGGCAGATTCTCGGTGCGGCGGGCGTGCAGCAGGTGCGCGGCCGCGATCTGGGTCTCCATGTCGTGGTCCGGCCACAGGTCGAAGGCCAGGTCGAACAGGTCCTCGTCCGGGTCCTCCGCCCAGGGAGTCGCCCACCGCTGCATCGGCGGGCGATCCATCCACCGAGCTTCGATCTGGTTCCCGATCTCGCTCTGCTCGTCGAGTTCCTCGTCCTCGTAGGGGTCCTCGTAGCCCTCGTACAGCTCGTGCAATGCCAGCTCGTAAGCCTGATCGCGGGAGTTGTTGCGCAGACCGCTCTTCTGCTCGGGGCTCGGGTCGCAGCCCAGCACCTGGCGGGACTCTGCCAGGTTGTGGCGATACAGCGTTTCCGCCGCCCGGGTGATCCGCGCGCTGATCTCCGCGGTCAGTTCGGCGAGGTGCTGCTCGCGCTGCGCCGGGCTCCATTCCGGCCGCAGCTGCTCCAGCTGGGTCCGCTCGACGTGCTCGCGCAGACGTTTGGTCATGGCCAGCACCGCTTTCGAATAGGGCGGGTTCGGTGTCTTCCGGCAACGGTAGCCCCTCCGCATCGTGAGGCACTGCCTCTGTCGTGATGTGGGCATCACCGATCTCCTCTCGATCCGGGAAGGGGGTTGCAGGAACCGAACTACGGGCGCCCTACACCGATGGCCCAGCGATGGGTGGTGGGTTGTGCTGGGTCCGCGGTCGAGATGATCGGGCGGCGCGGCAACAAGAAATCTCGCGAGCGCCTCATCCATCACCGAGAACCCAGGTGGTGGGGCTGTTTCGACGGTATCAGCGTATGAGGCGCTCCGCCAGCGTGTTACGAGCCGTGTGCTGGCGCCGGGCACGAATCGGTCCGGCGGGCAATAGCTTGCAGGGCGTCGGCCTCGGCCTGCGCACTCCCATGGCGACGAACACCACATAACCGGCCGATTCGCCCGCGAATCCCTCACCATCGCCCATAACGCCCGAGTGCACCTTGGGCACACAGTTTGGCCCGCCACTGAACTCACCTGGTGATCTAGGCCGGAACGGGCACAACCGACCGAAACACACCGAACTCCGACGGCTCCGATCAGCTCATGAACCGCTGCCACTCGATGTGTCAACAGAACGCCAATCCGGACCATCTGACGGAAGTTCAATATGGACCACCTGGTCGGTTGGGTGGGTGGTTTCAGTCTTCAGTTGTGCCGGCGGGGACGCGGCCGAGGTCGCGGTCTTTGAGCCGGTAGCTGTCGCCTTTCAAGGCGATGACCTCGGCGTGGTGGACGAGGCGGTCGATCATGGCCGCGGCGACGACGTCGTCGCCGAAGACTTCGCCCCATCGGCCGAAGACTTTGTTGCTGGTCACGATCAGCGAGGCGCGTTCGTAGCGGGACGAGACGAGCTGGAAGAACAGGTTCGCGGCTTCGTTCTCGAACGGGATGTAGCCGACCTCGTCGACCACGAGCAGTGGGTAGCGGCCGAGTTTTGTCAGCTCGGCCTGCAGGCGGCCGGTGTGGTGGGCTTCGGCCAGGCGCGAGACCCATTCGGCGGCGGTGGCGAACGCGACCCGGTGCCCGGCCTGACACGCTCGGATCGCCAGTCCGATCGCCAGGTGGGTTTTGCCGGTGCCGGGTGGACCCAGGAACACCACATTCTCTTTCGCGGTGACGAAATCCAGGGTCCCCAGGTGCGCGATCACGTCGCGTTTCATCCCGCGAGCGTGACCGAAATCGAACTCTTCCAATGATTTCCGGTGGGGGAAGCGGGCCGAGCGGATCCGTCCCTCGCCGCCGTGGGATTCGCGGGCGGAGACCTCCCGTTGCAGACAGGCGACGAGGAACTCCTCGTGGCTCCAGTTCTCCGCGCGGGCCCGTTCGGGTAGTCGTTGCGCAGCTTCCCGCAGCGACGGCGCTTTCAATGCTCGGGTGAGGAAGCTCAGCTCCGCAGTGAAATCTCTCGTCGTGGTCGAGGTTTTCGCGGCGGCTCGGGACCGGCCGGGCATCAGGCCACCCCGCCTTCGATGCCGAGTGCGGTGTCGTAGTCGGTCAGGCAGCGTTGCTCGACCTCGGGTTCCGGTGCCGGTCGAACGACACCGATCCGGCCGCGCCGCAACGCTTTCGCCGCTTCGACGTGATCGGGGTCGGACAAGGTTTGATGCCAGGCCCAGATCCGTTCGTGATCGGCGACGACCCGGCCACCGGAGAACACCTGGACCCGGTCCAGGTCGGCGACGATCTCGATGCGGCGACCGATCACCGCTGGATGCACCGAGTAGTCGTTGGAATCCAACCGGACATAGTGATCGCGCGGCAGCCGTGCTGAGCGCCGCCACCCGGTCTCCGGCGCGACCGGCGGCAACGCCAGCATCGCGTGACGATCCGCGGTGATCCGATCGGCCGGCGCGCAACCCAACGCGCGCCGGGGCCGATGGTTCACCAGCTCCAGCCAGTCGCCGAGCTGGGCGTTGAAGTCAGCAGGACTGTTGAACGACCGCCCGGGCAGAAACGACCGTTCCAGGTAGTCATGAGCCCGTTCGATCATGCCTTTGGCCTCGGGATCGGCGGGTTTGCAGACGAGTACTTTCGCGCCGAGGGTTCCCCGGAATGCTTGGCATTCGGGCGTGAGTTCGCTGCGGCCGGCCCGCCACCGGCCGATCGCACCTTCACCGTCCCAGACCAAGACCCTGGGCACCGAGCCGAGCCGATGCATATGGGTCCACCAACCAGCGAACAGGTCCTCGGCATGCCGCGACGGGATCAACATCGCCATCAACCAGCGGGAATAGCCCGCCACCATCGTCAGGACCGGCAGGTGTTTCGGGCCCCGGACCTGCCCGAACCCGACCGGCAACTCGATCGGCGGGAACCAGAAATCGCATTGGGCGATCTCACCGGCAACATAGGTCGTCCGCGACGCCGGATCCGGCGGCAGATACGCCGGCCGCAGCTCCGCGACCCGGCCCGACAGCGTCCGGACCGAGCGGGTCCAGCCGATCCGCTCCGCGATCACCGTCGACGGCATCGTCGGATACATCTTCAGCAGCTCCCGGACCTGCGGCTCGACCGCGTCCACAACCGACCCCTTCGCCGGACGCTCGTACTTCGGTGGCCTATCCGAAGCCAGGGCCCGCTTCACAGTGTTGCGGGATATGCCCATCATCCGAGCGATCGCCTGGATCGGAATACCCTCCGACCTGCTCAAACGGCGAATCTCAGCCCAATCCTCCACAGCAAGCATCCCTTCGGTCCTCCCTGGCTCGGATAGAGCCAGGGTCACCGACCAGGTGATCCATTTTGAGTTGCCGCGCAGTGATCAGTTTTCACGTTCTGCCGACACGATGCAGGTCCGGAATCGTCTGAACCGTGTCGAGGCGCCGACCACACCGTCGTCGTATGATCGTCCTGGACGGCACGGCGGGACCACGATCACCGCATCTGCCCAGCTCCACCACCACTTTCGGGGGGATCTACCGAATGACCGGCTCCACGCCACACTCCGCATCGACGAACGGCGCAGGTTCGCCCGAGCGAGCCGATGCCCCGGCACCACGGGACCGCAACATCGCGGTGACAGATCCCATCGCAGTCGACGGCGGCCCGAGATGAGCGACCACACCCAGGTGATCCTGGCGGCGGGGCCACTGATTGTGTGCGCGCTGGCCCTGGTCCTCGGTGAGCGGTCAATATCGACGATCACAGGGCTGATGCTGGCCATCTGGATCTATTGGGGCATCGTCGGGCACCTCGCTGGATTACCCGCCCTCTACTTCATGCTCACGATGCTGCTGCTGATAAGCGCGCTCTGCCTCGAAATGTGGGACCAGAGGGCCTTGGCCCACGCGCGCGCCACGGGCACCCAGCCCGCCGCACGCCGTCACCAGCGCATGCTGAAGCACGCCGACGAAGAGCTGCTGGAGGATGCGATCCGGCTGGACCGCACAGCCCGAGGAGGCGAGGCCGACGGGCTGAGCCAAATGATGTGGGACCTGGTCGGGGCGAGGCCGCGCTGGCAGGTCGCCGGGGTGACGCCGCAGAACGCGGCGCGGTGGCTCGAGGCGTCGCGGGCGGGCTGGCAGCCGGGCGACAGCAGGACCGATGGCCCGGTGACCGGAGGATCACGATGACCGAACCGCGCCGGAGCTGCCCTGGTGAACTTGGCCTTGCTGCGGCTGCGCGCCGAGAAGGCTATGCCCGTTCGGTTTGCCTGGCCACCTGCGTACACCAACTCCCGGCCCCACGGTTCGTTGCCCGCTCGAACCACTCGCCATAGGGGTCTTGGGCCCGCTCCTCGAGCAAGGTCCGGCAGTCCGGGCACAAGAAGCCGCCGGGGCCGGCCGGGGCTTCACGACATATCTGGCATAGGACGGGGTCGTCACTCACGGAGAAATCCTAGCGGCCGACCTGCCCATAGTCGCTGGTCGGGGCGGTGCGCCTAGGGAAAAAGAAAGGCCCCGAAGGGGACAGGGCCTTTCCGGCCCCCCGCGATCGGCGGGGTATGAGGTGACGATATCAGTCCTCGGCCGCGCGATCCGCTCGATTCGAAGACAGAGAAGTGTGCCAAACCGTCGGACGCCGCAACGCGCCCTGGATACGGCGGGCTCCCGCGAGGCCTACGTTCATGAGCTACAGGGCGGGACCGCGGCGCTGCCGGCTGTCGCGGCCGGTCGAGGAGGGGCGCCGGTCGCGGCGGCGTGCCGGCCGGACGGTGAGGAAGTCCGTCTCGGGCTCATCGGTCGGTTCATCGGCGGGGCCGGGCTCGGTGCCCGGCTGGGGTGTGCGGTCGTGGATATCGTGCGGGTCCCCGCTCGCGGGGCGGCTGTGGTGTTCCTCGTGGCGAATGTGTTCTTCCAGTTCGCGTGTGGTGTCGTCGAGGTCTGCGCGGCGCTGCGCCTCGGCGAGGGCTTCGTCGAGTGCATGTGTGTAGTGGTCGATGTCGGTTCGGCGTTGTTCGCTGCGCTCGTTGCGTTGCCGGTCTTCTTCGACGGCGGAGCCGAGTTCGGTTTCCAGGCCGTCTTGGTCGGTGGCGCGGGCCACGATGATGTCCCACTGCTGAGGAACAGTGCCCAGGTCCATGGCCGCGGTCTGGGCGCGTGCGGCTTCTTCGTGCGCGGCGCGGTGCTGTTCGAGCAGGGCCGGGAGTGCGCTGTTCAGGTCGCTGATGGCGGCGTCGAGTTCTCGGCGGGCGCGGCCGCGGACCTTGGTGGTGTCGCGGCGCTCGATCAGGGCGGCGAGTTCTTCGCGGGCCCGCGCCAGGGCTTCGGCGCTGGTCTCGACGGTGGTGTGGGCGGTGCGGGCGGTGGTGATCGCGTCGGCTTGGGTGTGGAGGCGCTGCTGGTGGTCGCGGACCTGGTCGGCGACCGCAGTCGGCGAGAGGGTGGTGTCGGGTTGGCGGCGGGCGCGGCGCAGGTGCTCACGCAGCGTGTCGATCTCGGTGGCCAGGGCGGCGTCGGTGAGCATCGTGAGCCGGTGGCCGCGTAGCCGTTCGGCGACGTCGTGGGCGCGGTCGATGAGTGTGCGCCGCCGGGCAGCGGTCCGCGGCAGTGTCGCGACGGGCCCGCCGGCCGGGGACAGTGGCCGGTCGTCGGTGAGGTCGGTGTCGAGGTCGTCGTCTTCGGCGGCGGCGTGTGCGGCGGCGTTCTCGGCGCGCGCGAGCTGGGCTTCGAGTAGTTCGACTTCGGTGCGCGCGGCGGTGACGGTATCGAGGTCGGCGGTGTCGATGGTGTCGGCGACGATGTCGACGTAGTCGGGGGTGAGGGTGCCTTCGGCGCCGGCGGCGTCCTGCCATTGCTGGTGTGCGTGGTCGGCGGCGTCTTTGGCGGCCGTGGCGTCGGCGGCGGTGAGCGCGGCCTCGGTTTCCAGGACGCTGGCCTCCAGCTCGAGTCCCATGGCTTCGAGTTCGTCGCCGCCGGTCCGGGCGGCGGCCGCCGCGCGGACTTGGTTGGCGTGCGCTTCGCGGGCGGTGGTGGCGGCGCGGTCGGCGAGCACCCACGCGTGGTGGGCATCCATCGCGGCGACGCGGTAGGGGGTTTGGGCATCGGCGCGGCGCCGCAATGCGGCCAGCATCGGCGCGGCCTCGCGTTGACGTTCGCCCTGGCCGGCCAGGTGCGCCGACCACAGTCGCGCGGCGGTGCGCCGCGCCGCGTCCAGATCCGTGCGCAGCCGTGCCACACGCTGCAAGGGCGGCAGGTCTGGATAAGGCAGTGGATCGGGGTCTGCGTCAACGCCGAGCAGATCCCAGTCGACGTGGGTGCCGCTCCGGGCCGGACCCGCAGCGGCCGTGATCGGTGGTGGTTCGTCGGCCACGGCGAACCAGGGGGCGGGTGGTTCCTCGGCCGTGACCGCGGCGAGGTAGTCCGCGTCCGGCTCGGCATCGGCGGAGGTTTCGCCCGGGCTGGTCGCGTCTGCGGCGGGGTAGTCGGCGGGATCGGGTGGAGCCTGGTCGGCGGGTACCGGCTCCTCATCGGCCCAGGTGTGAGGATCCGGTTCGGGATCGAGGGTGGGCGCGTCGAGCAGGGTGTGGATGCGGGTGGCCAGCGCGGCGGCCAGACGCGCGGGATCGAGGCTGTCCTCGTCGGTCCGGTCGTGCAGGGTGTCGGCGGCCAGCCGCAGGATATCGGAGGCCAGCCACCGGTGTTCGGCGTCCTCGATCGCGGCGACCAGCGCGGGCCACGCGGCATCATCCAGTAGTTGTTCGGCCAGTTCCGGGCCCAGGATCTGTTTCAAGGTCGGGAACCAGTCCGGCCGTGGCCGTTCACCGGTCTGCTCCCGTTCGAGGGAGCCCAGGTGCCGGGTCAGGCGCCACCACAGCGCAGCAGCGGGCAGTTCATCGGGCAGCGGGCGTTGCGCGGCGACCGTTTCGGTCAGCTCGGCGATATCGATGCCGTCGCGGGCGGCGGTGGTGAGCTGGTCGGCGAGCACCGGCCAATACGGGTCGGTCAGTAGCCGGGGTTCGATGCGTTGGGCCAGCGGCGTCCACCGGGCGGCCGCGCGGTGGGGGCTGCCCAGTAGCGCGGCCACGCGCTCATCCAGCCTGCGTTGATAGCGGCCTTCGCGGATCGCGAACCGGGGACCGCCGGTGGGGCGCCGGTCCTCCTCGGCCACCGCGGCGGCCGCGCGCCACACCGCGACCTCGCCGAGTAGAGCGCGGGAGTCCTGCGAGCACAGCGGCCGCGCCCACACTGGTGCGCTGCCCGGTTCCCATTCGGCGGCCGCCGCAGTGATCCGGTCGGCGAGATCGCGCACGAGATCGGCGCGCGCGCTCAGATAGGGGCCGAAGGTGGCGTGCTCGCGCAGCGTGTCCGGGATGCCGGTCAGCCAGGGCAGCGGGCCGCGTCCGGTCGAGTGGTCGCCGGAGGCGTCGAGGCGCCAGTCCAGCACCGCCGCGACGTCACCGGCGGTGGTGACTTCGCGGCGGGTGTAGGCGGCGGTCAGCACTTCCATCGCGTCGGCGCCGGCCAGGGCGATGACAGCGAGGTGACCGCGCAGGGTCGCCCACGCGGGTTCGTCGGTGAGCCCGGCATGCAGTTGCTCGGCGCCGGCGTCGATGCGCTGCAGGGCCTCGGGGGCGAGCAGGGATTCCGCAGCCGCGCCAACGGCGTGGACGTAGGCATCCACCGCCGGAGCCAGCCGGGTGCGGGGTTCGGCCAGCTCCCGGATCATCGTGGTCGCGGCCTTCTGCGAGCCGTCGCGGGCCAGCATCCGCGTGAACTGATCGACCGCGGTGACCGGGTTCATGGCGTCGTCGCTGATGACCGAGTGTTCGTCTCCGGACAGGGCGGTGGGGAAGTACACGTCGTTGCAGCGTGCGCCGCGGGTGAGCGCCATGTAGATGTCGTTGCGGGTTTCGTTGCCCGACAGCACGGTATGACTGGTGTCGCTGGTGATGCCTTGGGAGCTCATGATCGTCGAGGCGTAGCCGAGCATCACGTGCTCGCTCGAGTACCAGGCGGGAAGGGTGATCGACAGGTCGGTGCGCACGTGCCGGACGGTCAGCGCGCCGTCGTCGTGGACGTACTCGACGCGCCACCGGTAGCCGTTGCGGACCCAGTCGGTGCCCGACATCGCCAACCGCCGGCTGTTGCGCATGGTGCGAATAACATCACCGGCAGAGACCGCGGTCCCGTCCCGCAGCACGGCTTCCGGGCCGGTGGGGCCCCAGGTGGCGAGGCGGTCGGTGCGGGCGCGTTCGTTGAGACCGCGGGTGATCTCGTGGGTGGGCGCCATCATCACCGCGTCGAGACCGGCGCGTATGTCCTGGACCCAGGCACTGTAGGCGGCGTCGGCGATACCGGCTTCGTCGCCGGTGTGCACGCGGCCGTTGTCGATGTAGTAGCCGATCGCGGCGGTATCGCCGTCGCGCAGGGCCAGCGACGCCGCGCCTTCGTCGTGGCGAGGGTTGCCGTCGGCGTCGCGGAATCGGACGACGTGTTCGAGGGTGTAGGCGCCGTATTCGTCGGCCAGCGCGCGCACGATCCCGCCGGCGGAGATCGCGGCGAGTTGCTTGTCGTCGGCGACCACCCGCACGCTGCCGCCACGCGAGAGCGTGTAGTCGATGACCTGGTCGAGTTGGTGGGTCGAGGCGAGCGCGGCCTCGTCGATGATCACCACCGTGGTCGCGTCGATGGCGCGGACCCAGTCGGGGATGCGTACTGCGGTCCCGGTGGCGGCGCCGAATTCGGCGAGTTGCAGGCTGCTGAGGAGTTTGTCGATGGTGTCGCAGGTGGTGCCGATTTCATCGCGCAGGACCGCGGCGGCGTTGGCGGTGGAGGCGAGCCCGATGACGGTGCCGCCGTCGTTCTCCCATGCGCGGGCGAACACCGCCATGGCGGTGGTCTTTCCGGTCCCGGCCGGCGACAGCGCCAGGTCCACCCGGGCGCCGCTGGTGGCGAAGCCGCGCACGAGCGCGACCTGTCCGTCGTTGAGGACGGTATCGGGGTTGTTGGCGGCGTGCTCGAGCAGTGCGACACCGACGCCGACCTCACCGACACGGCGACCGTCGCGCCGCGCGGCCGCGGCGAGGATGCGTTGTTCGGCGGCCATGATCGGTTCACTGGTGTAGGACTGGGTCCCGGTGGTTATGTAGACGCTGGCGCCGTCGCGGCGGCGCAACGCGGCGGGTTCGTCGAGCACATCGGGCAGTGCCAGTGCGATGCTGCGGGTGGGGTGCAGCGCGGCCACGAGCACCCGGCCGGCGACATCGGCGACGAGAGCGGGGTCGAGGGCGGCGGCGCGTACGGTGCGCTCGACTTCGGCGCCGATGTGGTTGGCCTGCCAGGTGGAACGATCACGCGAGACACGTTCGACCACGGCGTCGGCAGCGGCTTCGATCCACGCGTCGAGTTCGTGTGCCGCGACCGGTGCCGTGTCCTCGCCCGGCCCCGGGTTCATCGCGGCGTGCAGCATGTCCGACACCGCGCGTTCGGAGCCGAGGAACCGCACAGCTTCGTCATGCCACGCGGCGCGCTGCTCGGCTTCGGACCGCGGCTCGTGTTTGCACTGGCGGGTATCGACCGAGGCACGATCGGCCAGCGCATATGCCTCGCGCGGTGAGGGCTCGCGACCGTACTTCTCCTGGAAATCGCGAGTCAGGACTGCGCGGCGAACCTCGATGTCCACGCGCCGCGATGACCATGCCTCGCACAATCGTTGGTCGATTCCGACGATGGCGCGAGTGCTGCGCTTGTTCGGATCCTGGTGCGGACGTTCCTCGAAACGCAACCCGAGGCGTTGCCGCAGATAGGTTTCCATGCGGGTGTTGTAGTGCTCCGAGGCCCACACCGCGAACTTGTGCAGCGTCCGGCCGTCGAGCGCCAGCCACCGCCCGTCGACGGCCTGCACCTTGTTGGAGATCGCGATATGAGAATGCAGATACGGCTCACCGGCGCGCGAATCCCGGTGGGTGAACACTGTGGCCATGACGCCGGTGACGTCCACTTGAGCCACCCCATTGGGGCCGGTGCGGGTGTAGACCGCGGTCTGTTCGAGGAAGCGGACAGCGTCGGCGGCGGCGTCGAGATGGCAGGCAAGGACCACTTCGGCGATCGGCTTCGGCGCCAGCGCCCACAGCGCCGAAATGCTCTTGTCGCCGGGGTAGACGGTGAAGTCGTATCCCGCGCATGCCTGGGTGGTCTGGCGTGAATTGCGGGCAATGAATCCAGACAGCTCGCGGTCGTCGAGCGGCTCGCGGCCGAATTCGGCGGCGAACATCCGCTCACCGACGTCGGTCCGTATCCGCGCCCGCTCCTGTTCTGGAACGGACTCGTTCCACTTACGGCCGCGGGAGGTGTTGTAGTGGCTGAACGCGGCGCCGATTGCCTGCCGGAACTCCGAGGCCTGGTTGAAAACTTTGAACGGCGTGCCCAACCGGCTGACCTTCAACGCCTCCTCGGCGAGGCGGTCACGCGCTTTCGCCTGCGCACTGCGGGCGCTGAGGCCTCGCCGGCGATAGGTCGCGACGTATTTCGCGGCCAGTTCCTGGGCGCCGGCGATCATTTCGGCTTCCATCGCCTCGGCGTTCGGATGGCGGCCGTGGCCAAACAGCGCCTTCATCTGTGACTCGGTCACGGTGTCGCCGGCTGCCACGGTGCCGAGTCCTCGGAGACCGGCGCCGATCCAACGCCCGGGCGCTTCGCCCTTCATGGAGTAGTAGTCGGCCAGAGTGGCCGCGCCGAGCTCACTGGAGTCCATCGCGGCGACCTGTTTTGTGAGGTAGGTGTACCCGTCACCAGCTGAAAGCTTGTGCAGGTTGCCGCCCATGATTTCGATGGTACGGGAAGTTAACGGCCAGAATGCAAGAGATGTGATGCGAGTGAGAGGGTTTGGAAGAGGGCTGCTGCAGGGGTGTGGGGAGACGGGTCAAGGGCAGGGAGCGGTGGGGTGAGTGAAGGACATGCGGAGGGGGCAGATTGAGGGTGCGAGGAAGAAACGGGAACAGAGGCGATGGGGCGCCGAGCGACACGAACCGATGGGGCGTCGCGTAGGCCGGGGACCGGCGGCCGATGTACGCGCGCCGCGCGCGGGCCGCGCTGCGCTCTCGGGTGCGCGCGGCAGGCTCAGCACCGCGCGTACGGTGGATTCCGGGTGGTGCGATACGGAGGAGCGCACATGTCAACAGGTCGAAAGTCCGCTGTTCGTGCCCGTGCCGATGCGAAGCGCATTATGGCGCAGCGCGCGGCGCAGATGCAGGCGGCGATGCAAGCCACGACCGAGGATCTCGCGGAGTTTCTGGAACACAGCCGGACCGTGGCCGCGGCCGTGGAGAAACTCGACGCTGAACTTCGGCGGGCGGGCCCAGTCCGGGATCGGTCGATCGCGGGGGCTGCGGCCGCGTTCCGGGCTCAGGTCGAACGGATCTCGGCCGACGAGACCGGCAAGCAGGACGATGGGTTAGACGAGCTGGAGGCGGCCGTCGATACCGCTGCTGCCGAGTACCGCGCCGCCGCGTTGGCCGCTGCCAGGGAATGTCGCACCGCGGTCCGGAGCGTGCGTCTGCGGCAAGCGGGCGCGGTCGCTCGGATTCGTGAGCGGGGTATGAGCGTCGCAGACATCGGTGAGGCCACTGGTCAGAGTGCGCGGCAGGTCTCCATGCTCCTCAAGCTCGCGAGCACCGCGCCGGCCGACACGGAACATGCCGAGTCGAGTGAGCCCGAAGCGGCTCTGCTCCCGGGCGCAGAGCCAATGCCGTTCGCAGCGAGGCCGGCTCGGGATGGCGCGCGCGACGACGGGGAAGCCGAAACGCTGTCGGCTCTGTAGGGGGCGACCGGCAGAACGCGAACGCCTCGGCCGACAGGCGGCCGAGGCGTTCGGGTGTTCGGATCGGGTTCAGTGTGGCTGGTCGGCGGTCGGTGCCAGCTTCGGATTGTGGGTGAGGCTGCTCAGGTGGAGCTCGGTTTGTGCCACACCGTGCCTGATGAGGCACCAGGACAAGGCCGCGACTGCGGCCGCGCCGATCGCGGCGTGGTCGTCGTGGATCGGGTCGGCGGGTGTGAGGCGGGGCATCACCTGCTGCCAGTTGGCGCATGCCTGGTAGGCGCGCCGCACGAACTCGGCGTCCGCGCGGACCTCACCCGCGTTGATGCTCGCATTCGGCGCGTGCGATGGGCTGCGGTGGCAGTGGCATGAGGATCTCCTTCGGGGTATCAGGGGTGCTCGGCAGTGGATGCGGCGAGGATGTGGCTGCGCAGGATGCTGATACCGGTCCGTTTGGCGTCGTCGACGCTTCGGCACGGGATCATGTCCACGGCGGATGGACGGTCGCGGTGGGCGATCGACAGATGAGCGGTATGCGGCTCGTCGTGGCCGCTGGTGATCGTCGCGGTCCAGCACAGCCCGTCGAAGGTCCAGCACTCCGCCGGCCCTTCGGCGGCGGCGGTGCTACGGGTCCAGCCTTCGAGCGGGGAGCGGCCGAACAGCGCGTGCTGGCAGTTCCAGTGCTCGGCACGTGCCCGGGTGAGTTCGCTGATGTGTGGGTTGTCCGAGTCGGCGACGTTGTCGCTGAATTGCGCCCAGGTCGCGCACCCTGCGGGGAATCCCGGCGCGTCGTCGAGGACGACAACGTCTCCGATGAAGGTGCCCGGAATATCGGTGGCTTCCCCGTCGTAGCAGCCGAGGGCCTCGACCGGGCATTCGGTGATCTTCCAGGACCCCCGGTCGTCCTCGTCGATGGCGAGCACCGCGACGCGCGTGGTGTCGGGTGCTGGGCGCGGGATTTCGGGAAGGTCGTCGGGGGTCTGGCGGTGGCACAAGGTCGCCATCGGCCAGTTGTCGAGGTCGGTGAGTGCGTACAGCATCGGCTGGTCCTCTTTGCGATGATGTGCGGGGGCGGGCGGCCGGACATTCTGGGATATGTCCGGCCGGCCGCCCGCGCTGTGGTCAGAACGGTGGTTCGTCGGAGTCGACGACCTCGTGGAGCTGTGCCGCCGCGTCGCGGCAGGTGGACAGGTACGTCGAACAGTTGAGATCCGCGAGTACGGCGTTCAGGGCGTAGCGGACGTCAGCGAGGATGTCGACACGGTCGGCGTCGGGGCGTGCCGGTGGCGGCGAGCGGTAGGCCTTTTGCGCCAGCACGATGTCGTCGGGGTTGAGTACCCGGATGATGTCGACGGTGATATGGCCGTAGCCGTCGTCGTCGACATCGTCGACGTCCTCGACCGAGAGGAGGACCCCGCGGGCGCAGCATCCACATGCGACGAGTTGCCGGTCGTTGACGATTTCGATGGCGACTCGCAGCAGTTCGGTCCAGATTTCTCCGAACGCCGCTTCTCCCTTTGCCACGGCGGCCAAGGTGGACAGGTACTCGGTGCAGAGCCGGTGGGCGATCTCCTTGTCCAGATCATCGGGGTCAGCGATGAGGTCGAGTGAGGCGTTCATGGATTCCTTTCCGATGCTTCGGCCCGGCCGGGGGCGGACCTTCTGGGCTGCTTGATGCTTCCGGCGGTCAGGCGGCATTGAGACGGGCCAGGGTCGCGCGGGCGTCGGCGAGTGCCTCGTCCACAAGGTCTGCCCCGTAGCCGTTGCCGAAGGTGATCTCGGTTCGGGCGCGGGAGTCGTCGGGCTTGCCGTCCGCATCGATCGGCACGACGGTGAACCCGGGCGCATCGGGCAACGGGTCGCATTCGAGCTCGGCCAGTGACCCGAACTCGATGTTGCCGATGCAGGCGTCGCCCAGCCGGATTCCGCATCGGGACGCGATTACCCAGAGCTCCACGTAACACCAGTCGTCGCGCTGCCACGCCGCGATGTCTTCGGCGCTGTAGCAGTCCGCGTCATACGGAGTCGAGTCGATGTCCGGGACGAGAACGGCGCGCAGGTCGAACCCGTTCTGCGGGGGCAGATCGCGGACGCCGAGAACGAACCGGGTCACCGGGTCTCCTCCCGGTCGGCCGCGCCGAGATGGTCCGCGACGACGTTGGCGGGAACGAGCAGAGTGCCCTTTCCGTCCCCGTTGACCATTGCCCAGTGCTTGCCGTTCCAGTCAGGGCAGTCCTGTTTCCATTTCACGACGGTGTCGTCCTTGAGGGCAGTCACCGTTCCGGCGTAGTCGTGCGCTTTTGCCGCCCTGTACTGGCTTCTGGTGAGCTTGTGTACGCCCATAAGCGTTGTGTTGCCTTTCTATCTCGCGAGGGTGAGGCGGGTAGCTGCCTCGTGCGCCGCACCGGCGGCGAGGGTTCGGGCCGGTGCGGCGGGAGTGGCCTCTACACGCGTGCGAGCGGCTATTGCTCGCGGGAGTCGGCTTCGGTCTGAGCGGGGATGGTGAACCACTGCTTGTCGCGCAGGTCCGGGCCGCCGAGCCGGATGTATCGGGCCAGGTTTGCGTATTCGTCGGCGGATATGTGTGTGTCGAGGTCGAGCCATTCCTCGAGGGGAGGCAACCCGCGCTGGGTCATGCGGTCGATGAGTGCGCTCCAGGCGTCCCACTGGATCGGGTTGCGTGCTGCCATGAGACGCAGTCGGTGCACGATCCCGAAGCGTTCGGTGTCGTTGAGGTGGCGCCAAATGCCGGTAAGCCAGAATGACACCCAGTCGGTCGGCCACACCACCACCGGAATCTCGATTCCACCGACGCGGCCACTGTCGTAGCGGACGAGGAACACGGTCGTCTTGGGCGCGCCGGCGCGATACGGATTCCAGTTCCCGGTCGCGGGACCTTGGGACTGGGACATCAGGTGCTGTTGTCCTCGGGCAGTGGTGTGGACCCAGTACCGGATGGTGGTCCGGATGCTGCCGCCTCGGTTGTAGGGCTGGTCGTGTGCGATCAGCGCACTGTCGGGGGCGTGGTGTCCTCGCAGCACTTCGGTAACCTGTCGGTTGTCCTGGCAGTTCATTTCTTCTCGCTTTCGCGCGGAGTGGGTGGCAAGGCCGGACCCGCACGGGCGGGTGCAGGTCCGGCTGGGGATGGCGAACAGGCGGCGGGGTGAGCGCGGGGCTCGTGGGCCTGGCTCCGGTGCGGCGGGGTGAGCGCGGGGCTCGTGGGCCTGGCTCCGGTGCGGCGCCGCTGGGGTGGACCCGTGCTCGGGTCAGGAGGCGGACGCGCCGGGCTCGAACCAGCCCTTGACCCTCAGGTCGGGGCCGCCGAGTTGGAGGTAGCGGCGCAGATCGGCGTAGTCGGATTCGTCCAGATACATCTGGAGGTCGCCGAGGTCGAGTCGGTCGAGGGGCGGCAGTTCCTGGGCCTTCATCCGGTCGCCTAACGTGAACCAGCGCTGCCAGCCCGTCGGATCGCGCCGAGCCAAAGCGTGTTGTACGAAAGCGCTCGTCTTGCGTTCGGACTCGTTGAGGTGGGACCAGATGCCGGTGAGCCAGAACCGAACCCACTGCCTGTAGTCCCAGAACGGCCCGGCGATTCCGTCAACGTGGCCGTTCTCGTAGCGGACCAGGAAGACTGTGTGTGCGTACCCGCCGGGATGGGGGTTGTTCCATCGGCCGGATTTCGGGTTCAGGGTTTGGGTTACCAGCCGCTGGTGGTCCTTCTTCGCGCCTTTCGATGCGGTCTCGACCCAGCACCGCCGCGTGGTCCGCAACAGGCGGCCATACGGGTAGTCGTCCACGCTGACGGCAGTGTCAGCGGTTGTGTGGCCGCGCAGGACCTCGACCACTTGGCCGCGTTCGTCTTTGCTGCTCATGGTGTTCCTCTTTCGTCCGTGTTCGGGCGATCGGGCACACGTGTGGTGTGTCGATCAGTGGTGGGGTTCGCTCGGGCAGTTCCGCCCTCACACGAAAAATGTACCAAACGTACACACCTTGGGCAAATCGTAACCTGTTGCCTCGCAACGACTTTCACAAACTGGACAGCGGTCGGTGCTGTCCAGCAGGCGAGTCTGCGGTCCCTGCGGATCGCGTCCACGACAGGACGGTGGACAGGTTCTTGCCCGGGGCCTTGGTGAGGTAGGTGCCGTCCACGGAGTGGCAGCCGAACGCGCGGGCGGTGTCGTAGCGGCGGGCGGAGTTGACGCGGCCCATGTGGACCCAGAGTCCGAGGCTTGCGGCGACGGCGGCCAGTTCGGCGGCGTGGCGGCTCAGTTTCCAGTCGGTGTCGCCTGCGAGGAATAGTGCGTCGATTTCGTCCCAGGGGTCCCAGGTGCACAGTTCCATGCCGTTTTGGGCGGCGAATGCGACGGGGTAGCCGAGGTCTCGGATGCGGCGGAGCATGTCGCGGGACCGGGACATGGTGGCGAAGTGGTCGCCGACGACATCGGGGGCGACGGCGAACAGGCAGCGGTCGGCGTGGTGGCGGTGTTTGCGCAGCCATGCCAGGTATTGCTCGTCACCGGGGTATTTGCCGTTGAATACGGCATTGTCCGCGCACCAGGTGTAGTCGGATTCGATGCGGTTGCCCTGGGGTGGTGAGGCGATCATTCCCAGTGCACCGGCGCGGATGGCGGCACGGATAGCGGGCGTGGAGGGCGGGGTGAGATACAGCGGCGCGGGCATCGGCGGCTTCCGTGGTTCGCGTGGTGTCGGCCGGGGTGCCCCCGGGGGGGTGTCACTGGTGCGGGCAACCCGGGGGCAGTGGGTCAGGCTGGCGGGTAGGCCAGATCGGTCAGGTAGTTCGCCAGTGCGAAGGCGGCGGCGAGCTGTGGTTGTGCGCGGCCGTCGTGCTTCCAGAAGTCGGTGCAGCGGACCAGCGATCCGCTCAATGTCTCGGCTTCGGCCCTGAGGATTTCCGGCTCACAGTCGGTTGCGCCGTCTGCCCAGCGGTCCAGTTCGGGGTAGTCGTGGGGGTTGGCCCATGCGCGGGCGATCACACGGGCGTGATATCGACCGATGCGGATCTCGCGCTGCTCGTCGCTGTAGATGCAGGCGACGATCTGCTCGTAGTCGTAGCGCCAGCGTTGCCCTGCGTCGATGTCGAGCCAGCCGCATTCGGCCCAGGGCACCAGCTCGCTGCTCCTGCACCGCGGGCAGCGGCCGCCGGGCTGCGCGGCGACCATCTCACGGCATCCGGCGTCGTCGCAGTACACCAGGCACGACGGCAACGTGCACACCGTAGCGCGCACGCGCACCGGGAGGCGCAGCGTTCCGTGCGCCATTTCGACCAGGTCATCCACCACTGCCGGGGTGGAAAGGTCCGCATGAGGTCGGGGCGTTGTCGGGATGCCGGGGCGGTCTTCGATGACGATCGAGGTGGCGCCGTCGACGGTGGTGTGGAAATGCCGGTAGGTCAGGTCATCGGCGCGAGCGGTGTCGGCCTGGGGCAGTTTGAAGTATTCGGACATGACAGTTCCTTTCGCTGAGCGTGGGGATGCAGCCGGGCCGGCTCCCGGAGAGCCGAAGCCCTTCCGGCCGTTATCGCCCGGAGCCCGGCGGGCAGGTATGGAATCGGAGGTTGGTCGGGCGACCGCCCGCCACAACGAAATGTACCAAACGTACACACGGTGCGCGAATCGTAATCCATTGCGCTGGAATGCATTACGTGTTGTGCAGGTTCACGCGGGCGGCGGTGGTTCCGGTTGCGGGCGGCGCCGGGACGCTGGGCCGAGCGGCGCGGGCTGCGGCGGCTGGGTTGCCGGTTTTCGGCGGACAGCCCGGCGCGGCGCTCAGCGGGTTCTACTGATGGCGCCTACGATGCGGGCAGCCTTGAGTATCGGCGGGCCATGGGGCGCGTCGCGGTCTCGCGCCGGGGCGTGCTTCTGCCCTGGTGTGTGGGCGGATTAGTAGCAATCGGGGGCTTTTTGTTGCCACTAATCTGTCGGGCGCGGTTTTGTCGGGGTTTTCTGGAATCCTTGTGGTCACCGAGCTGTGGAGGTGGTCGTGGAGGGTCAGGCGGGGCTGTGGCCTGGGGAGGCGGAGGTGGCCGAGGTCGAGCGGTTGGTGTTCGTGGGTTTGGGGGCGCCGCTGCTGGAAGCGTTCCGGGGCGCGTTGTCGGGTATGTCGCTGGCGGCGAAGACGCGGGTCACCTACCTGGAGCGGGTGAACGACTTCGTGCGGTGGTGGCGGGGGAGCGGCGGGTTCGACGACGCGTTCACGGGGCGGCGGGGGCGTGATGCGGCGGTAGGCGCGTATTGCGAGGATCTGGAGCGCCGGGGGGTCGAGCCGTCGACGGTGAATGTGTCGCTGGCGGCGTTGGATACGTTCTACCGGTGGGTGGGGCTGGGGCCGGTGCAGTTGCCGCGGGCGGTGCTCGCTCAGATCGTTCCCGATACCCTCGATGTGCGGCAGCGCAGCAGGTTGCTCGCGGCGGCCAGCCAGCGTGGTTTGCGGGATTATGCGTTGGTGACGTTGGCTCTGGATACCGGTCTGCTCGAGTCCGAACTGGCCGCGCTCGATGTGGGGGATCTGTGCTTGGACGAGATGGCCGAGCACGGGCAGGTGCGGGTGCGTGGGCGCACGGTGCCGTTGGGGGCAGGATGCCGCGCGGTGCTGATGCTGTGGTGCGCCGACCGGCGCACGCGGCTGGGTGGGGATCTGCCGGGGCCGTTGTTCATCACCGAGGATCGGCGCCGCCGGGTGGCGGTGCGGACGGTGGACCACATCATTCGCTCTGCGGGCCGGGATGCGGGGATGGAGATTTCGCCGGGGACCTTGCGTAATACCTGCGAACAGCAGTTGCGCCGGTCCGGGCTCAGCGCGGCGAAAGTCGATGCGTTGATGGGGCGCCGGTGGCCGAATCCGGCGCGGGATCGGGCTATGGGGCCCTCGGCGCAGTTGTCGTTCGACTTGAGTGCCTGATGCCCGGGCCGGGCACCGGGTTACCGGTGGCCAGCCCGGGCAGGCTGGTTTGGCCGGGCCCAGGTGGGTCAGGCGTGGGTGTGTGGTGGGCCGTCCTCACGGGTTCCGACGATGGTGGCGTATCCGACGCGGGTGCCATTCTCCAGCAGGTCGTATCCGGCTTGCGGCTCTGCTGGGTCGAACTCTTCGGCGAATGTCGGAGTGAGGGTGAGCTCGATCTCGGCCATGGTTTCGGTCAGCAGCCACAAGAGGTCGTCGAACGAGTCGCCAGCTCCGCCGAAGAATTCGAAGAACGGGCCGGTGTACCAGTCCTCGTCGTCGGAGGCTGCGACCTGCCAACTGTAATTCGCACGGTGTTCGAGGTGGGCGAAAGGGTTGGCGGCTGTGGTGGTTTCGGGCATCGATGTGGTTTCTTTCTGCTGGTGGGAGCGGTGGAGTCGCCCGGGCAGCCGAGGGCTGCGGCTGTGGGGTGGTCGGCGGTGGCTGCGGTAGGTCGGGGGCCGCTCACCGGTGACGCGGTGACGGGTAGGCGGCATGGATGCTCACCTCGATTCGGGCGTCGGCGGCCGAGGATCGGTGGGTAGTGCACAGGATCTGAGCGGTGGCGGCGGTAGTCAGCCCGGTGGCGGCGGCCAGTTTCAGCGCGTGCGCGGCGATGGAGTGGAGGCGGCGGCTGTGGTCGTCGCCGATGGGTGCGTGCCAGCGCAGTTCCATGCGCATGAGCTGGCGGCTGCCGGGGTATCCGCCGTGGGCGAGATAGGGGGCGATCCGGCGGATCTCGCGGTAGAGACGGCGGCGGGCGCGCGCGGCAGCGAGCCAGGCCGGCCGCGGGAGCAGTGCGAAACTGTGGGTGTGCACGACCGGATGGCCGCCGAGGTGGTAGGTCTGGTTCATTCGGGTGTTCCTCTGGGGACTGCGGTGTGGACCCTGGGGCGGGCCGGGCAGTTCTCACCTGCCCGGACCGCCGGGGTCACCGAATGGAGGGTGGAGGGTTACAGCCGGGCGAGTGCGGCGCGGGCCCGGTAGGCCGAGACGAGGAACCCATGGGCGCGGTCGCTGGCTTCGGCGACCCCGATGTGGTCACCGAGTTGGTGAGCGAGGGCGCCGATATCGTGATTGATCATGGCCTGGGTTTCGCACCGGTCATATATGGCCGCAAAGTAGTCGGCCTCGCTCATGGCCTCGTCGCGCGGCGCCAGCACGGGTTCGGTGTATGAATGGGCCGGGTCGATCACGCGGGAGAACAATTCGAGGGCGAAGTAGTGCAGTTCGACTCGGCTGCCAAGTGCGCTGACGGTGGGGATGCCGTCGATGGGCTCGTCGGCGGTCCAGCCCTGGCGGGCGCGCAGCCGTTTGGTCTGGTTCCACATCGCGAGGGCGGCGTTGAATCCCTCCTGTAGCAGGATCTCGGGGCTGTCGGTGTCGACGACGGTGCCCCAGTCGTCGGTTCCGGGTGCGAGATGCCGGTAGCAGAACCGGAATCCGGATTCGTCGTCGAACCCGAACCGGTATTCGTGGGCCGGTTTCCCGTGATCAGCGGGGTTGCGGGGTTCGAGCACGTGGCGGTCCTTGTCGAAGTAGTCGGCCCACTGAGCCAGCGTCGGCTTGTCGCGCATCAGCGCCATGTCCATCCAGGCCAACGCAAGCCGTGGGATCACGGCGGCCGGGCGGGCCTGCGCGAGGTGGTATTCGGCGGTTTCACCGAAGATCGAAACAGCAATGAATCCATGGGATGCCATGCGGCACAACACCTTTCGTTGGTTTCCCCTTCGCTACAAAATGTACCAAACGTACACATTTCTGTCCAATCGGGGCGCGCGGTGCGCGGTCCCGGAGCCGCGACCGGCTCGGTGTCCGGCCGGGCCCGGGGCCGCGGTGGGTGGTCTCAGGTCGCGGGTGCGAGTTCCCAGGTGTCCGGCCAGCTGTCGTCGTCTTCGTCCTCGCCGGAGCAACCCCAGGGGGAGCATCCGAACCGGGTCTGTTGGTCTGCGAGTGCGTCGAACATGTCGAGCTGGCGGGATTTCCACTCGGGAGCGGTGACGTGGTCGATGGGGGCCTGGTCCAGCGGGACCCGCGAGCGGTGCAGGAATGCTTCTCCGCGAAGAAGGTCACCATTGTGCAGGGCGCGGGCCGCGCCGTGGCGGATGCGGCGGTCGAAGTCGACGGCGTCGGCCCACTCGTCGGGGCGGTTGTCGCGCATGTCGCGCCAGTAGGCGTTGCCGTGGCGCGGGCAGCCGATGCAGACGCTGCGCGGGGTGGATTCGAACCCGTGGGCCCGCAGGTAGCGTTCACAGTCGGTGCGGGTCCATCCGACAGCGGCGCGGCCGGTTCCGCCGGGTAGGAACAGCAGGGGGAAGCGGAATTTCATGTAGGAGACATCCTCGGCGATGCGGACTGCGCGTGAGCTCTCGTCGGAGGAGATGCCGATCCACTGATCGGTGTAGACGCCGGTGGGCACCCGTCGGGGGTGGGGGTAGCCCAGCAGTTGGCGGACCCGTGGTTTGAGGGCGGCGATCTTGTATTCGGCGGTGCATTGGCGGCGCAGCATTCCGAGCGATCCGTCGTGGCCTCGGATGTAGAGCGGCATCTGTGCGTAGCGGGCGGCGGCGTCGAGCGCGTCGTTGCGGATGTGGCCTCGGCTCACGCGGTGGATCGGTATGCCCGCGGGGGCGGACACTTCTCGTTCGAGGCGGTCGAGGTGGGCATACACGGCAGCCGATTCCCAGCCGGTGTCGGCGAATACCGCAGCATCCAGTTTCGGTAGCCGACCGTGCGCGGAGAGCAGCAGCAGGGTGGTCGATTGCACGCCCGCGCCGAGCGAGAGCACTCGCAGCGGGGTGAGGACGTCGGGGATGACGAGTTGTGCGGGGCGCCGGGGTGTGGTGGCGATGCCGTTGAGGGTCATGGGGTTTCCCGTGGCGTTGTCGGGTCGGAGGCGGGGCGTCACCCGCGCGGGCCGGTGGTCGCCGGTCCGTGCAGGTCGAGGAGGTCTTGGGTGGCGGCCGCCAGCTCGCGCGCGGCGGCGGCTTCGGCGTCGGGGCCTCGGTCGGCGGCGCGATGGAACGCGGTCAGTGCGGCGGCGAGGTTGTTGAGCGATGCGTGGAGCGGCGGGGCTGGCCGGGTGACGGTGATGGACGGGTGCAGGCCGGACGGGCGTCGTCCGGCGCGCAGCGCGACGATGTCGGCGGCGGTGAGCGCGGCGGCGGCGGCGGTGAGCCGGTCGGTGAGGGCGCCGGCGGTGGCGTCGAGGTAGGCGAGCTGGCCTTCGTCGTCGAACAGGAAGACGGTGAACTGTTCGGCCGGGCCGTGGTTGGTCAGTAGGTCGTTGCCGAGTTCGATGCGCAGGCCGTTGGTGAGGTCGCCGCACAGGGCGCGTTGGGCGCCGCCGATGCAGGCCAGGACGGGAGGCTGGCGGCAGAATTCGGCGAGGGCTGCGAGTTCGGCGCGGTAGCGGTCGGTCAGGTCGCAGTCGTTGAGCATGAGGTGGTGGCTCCTTCGGCGCCGGGAGGGCGGGAGCCCTCCCGGCGTGATCGGTGGTTGGGTCAGTGCTGGTCGCGGTGAGTCAGTGCGCGCAGGGCCGACCACGGTCGGGGCCGCTTCCGGGGTGCGGGTAGGGGTGGGCGGGTGTCGGCGACCGCGGTGGTGGTCAGTGCGGCGGGCAGGTTGTGGTGGCAGTGGCTGTGTCGGCGGCGGGCGGCCGCGCGGTCGGGGTGGTCGAGTTCGGAGAGGGTGGCGCATCCGGCGGCGAAGCCGGGCACGGCGTCGAGGACGATGACCGGGCCCTCGCCCAGGTCGCCGAAGGCTTCGGCTTCGGCGTCGCGGTATCCGAGTGCGGTGACCGGGATGTCGGCGACGGTCCAGGTGTCGTGTTCGTGGCGGCGGGCGGCCACGCGGGTGGTGCGGGTGTCGACCACGGCCAGCTCGCGGCAGGTAGCGGTGTATTCGGCGGGGTCCAGGTCGCCTTCGTCGAGCCAGGTGTCGATGACGCGGATCAGGTCGGCGGGCGCGGGCCCGGGGGTGTGGATGCTGACGCGGCCGCCGTCGAACCGGACCGAGGGGTGCGCTGCCCAGCGTCGGCGCAGGGTGCGGAAGTTGGCGAGGGCGGGGAGATCGATTCGTCCGTCGTCGTCGACGGCGATGGTGAATCGCAGCACCAGCCATTGATCGGCGCTGGAATCCCAGGGCATGTCGACGGCGATCGCGTCGAACACGGCCAGGTCGGGGGCGTCGCGGAGATAGCCGGTCAACGCTTCGGCGACCGATATCCGGCGGACGGCGACGACCTGGTCGCGGTCCTCGGGCGCTGGGTGGGCGCGGTGGACGGCGTCGGTCATTGTCGGGGCGGCGATTTCGTCGATCGCGCCGGATTCGTAGGCGATGTGCCACAGGGTTTCGGTTGTCATGATTTCCTTTCCGGCGCGCGGGGTGCGCGCGGGCGGCGGATCGTGGTGGTCGTGGCGGGGGTGCTGGTGAGGCGGTAGAGGATGGTTCGGGTGTGGCCGGTCTCGGTGGCGTGCGCGGCGTCGGGTGCGGCGGCCGCCGGGGTGCGGGGGTCGAACCAAGGCGAGCGCCAGGGGCAGCCGGGGGTGCGGCACTCGAAACAGACACCAGTCGGCGTAGCCGCTGTCGTCGGCGACGGGCACGGGCAGGGCAGGCAGTGGGCTGGGGTCGGCGCTGTTCATGCGAGGTTTCCTTCCATGTAGAGGTCGACCAGGGTGGTGGGGCCGCGTCGGCCGATGCGGCGCAGTGCGCCGGTGGCGGGGTCGGGCACTCCGTGCTGCTCGGCCATGTCTTCGACGTAGGCCAGGAGGCGTTGGACCGATCCGCCGAAGTAATGGCCAGCGACTGCGGCGACCTCGCGCTGCTGATGGCGGGGGGCGTACTCGCGGCCGGGGGCCGCGGTCTGGCCGCATCCGCAGGCGCAGTCCACGGGCGGCGCGGGCGGCTGCGGGGTGCGCCGGCCGCGCGCGGTGGGCCGCCGGGCCGCGACGGCCGCCGGCGGTGGGGTGGTGGGCGGGCGGTTGAGGTAGCCGACCAGTGCGCGGACCGCGGTGGCGGCGGTTTCCGGGGGGCCGTCGGCGTTCGACGACCAGGAGGCGGTCCGGGCGGGGTCGGTGATCTCGTCGAGCAGGTGCTGGGCTTCGTGCAGGATCTGCGGGGTGCGGGGTGCGTCGGTGGTGGCCCACAGGCGCAGGGCCGTGCAGGGCCGCCCGCCGCGCCACGGCGGGTATCCCGTCCTGGACAGCCAGCGGGCCGCGATGGCTTTCGCTTCGACTTCCACCAGCGCGGTGGCGGGTGTGCGGGTCAGGGCGGCGACCACGTCGGCGTAGACGCTGTAGTCCGGTTCGTGCATGGGTGGTGTCCTTCTGTGCCGCGCCAGATGTCGCGGCGGTAGGCGGTTGTCCGGGCCGGGAGCGGCGGGGGCTCCCGGCCCGGGTGACGGGGGTCAGCGGAGGCGGTCGAGGTAGCGGATCAGCGCGGCCATGGCGACGAGGGCCGGTTCGGGCTCGCCTTCGTGTGGCCAGTTCTCGACGTTGAGCTGCTGGCGCTCACGGAGGTCGCGGGCTTGGCTGGCCAGCACCTCGCGCCCGGTGATGGCGGTGTCGATGAAGTTGCTGCCCCACTGCTGCAGCGTCGAGCCGTCCTCGGCCCAGCCGAGCGCGATGAGCCGCGCCTCCTCGTCGGTGAGCTGGGCGGCGCTGTCGGGGTAGTCGGGCAGGTCGGTGTTGGCGAACAGCCACCGCGCCACACTCTGCGGGGTCGGTGTCTGGCCCAGGTAGCGGATCAACGCGTCCAGCACGGCGGCAGCGGCCTCCGGTGTGCCGCCTTTGTCCCAGGTCTGCCACGCGGCGCGTTGGGCGGGGGCGAGGATTTCGGCCTGCATCCGCTGGGCTTCGCCGATCAGGGTCTCGGTGCGGATCCAGGCGGCCTTGGGTCCGCCGGTGGCCCATTCGTAGAGGTTGACGAAGGGCTCCTCGGTGTCCCATATGGAGAAGTTCAGATCGGCGAACCAGCGCTGCGGGATGGCGCGGGCTTCCAGCGCCCCGAGGGGAGCGTCGGGGTCGTCGTCGAGTTTGGTCAGGACGCGGTCGTAGGTTTCGGGCCGGTATTCCTCGGGGTCGTGATCGAACATGCGCTCCGATCCATACAACTGGGCACGGGATGGGGACGGCTGGACGCGCTCGACGGCGGTGACGCGGTAGAGGTAGACGTCGAGCTGGTCGAGGCCGTAGGGGCGCCAGCCGTGGCGGCGCAGGACCTCGTCGGGGTCCTCACCGATCGGGGTGATCCGGTTGGCGTGGCAGGAGTAGGTCGCGATCGGCGGGCCTGGACGGCCGTCGACGGTGATGACGATGTCGCCCGGGCACAGGTCCGGGTCGGGGTCGATGGTGTCGTCGGTGGCGATGCGGGCGGTGAACGTCGCCCCGTCGGGGATCGCCGGTTGCTGCGGGGCGACCTTCTCGGCGCGGGCCAAGGCTTTGCGCAGCAGCCCCATCATGGTGGTCGGCAGGGGAGCGGTGAAATCACCACCGAGAAGCGCGGTGCCGTTGGGCCGCACGTAGATGTGTCCTTCGCCCAGTGCGCAGCGGGCGGTGACCACGGAGTTGCCGTACGGGTCGCGGGTGACGGTCACTGTTTTGGCCATGAGGGGTAGGGCCTTTCTGTGTCAGAGGTTTTCGAAGGGAAGCCGTGGGGGCCCGGGGCTCCGGGCCCCCACGGGTGCTGGCGCCTGCGCGGGTCAGGCGGGTACCAGCAGGTTTTCGGCAGCCGAGCGCGAGGGCCAGCGCTCGATGTCTTCGCCGGTGACGGCCTCCATCAGGGCGCAGGCGATCACTTCCGCGCAGGCGGGAGTGACTGCGTTGCCGAGCTGGCGGACCTTCTGGCGTTTGTTGCCGAGCAGGATGTAGTCGCGGCCGAATGCCATCGCCACCTGGATCTCGCGGGGCTGCAGCATCCGGAACGACACCTCGTTGATGTCGATGTCGCGGGCACTGATGACATCGACCAGGGCGTAGCGGTCGCGTGTCGACAGCGTCCCGACCGGCTCGGTGACCGGCCGCGACCGGGCGTTGCCGTAGTAGGGCACCAGCAGCGACCGCCCCGCCTGCGCCGACATCGCGCCGGGGGTGACCAGGCCGTGGTGATTACCGCTGGCGGTGACCGTGGCCAGGGCCTCGCTCACCGAGCGGACATCGGAGCTGCCGCCGCGCAGCTCGGTCACAAACGGCCAGAACGCGACACCGGTTTCGGCGCGGGTGGTCTGGGTCCGCATCGGCGCGGAGGCGAGCTGGGCCTCCTTACCGTCGCGGCCCTCCATCGGCACGATCAGCGGCGGGATCACGATCCCGTCGTTGTCCCGAGTCGTGCGGGCAGGCATCGGCATATGCACCGGCACCGCATCCTCACGCCACGTACCGCCGGTCGGCACGGTCATCGGCACCACAGACCCGAAGCGTTGCAACCCGACCCGGATCCGGTTCATCGTCTTCTCCGCCAGCGGCTTGCGCCGGTCACCGATGCGGACACCCGGCACGCTCCAGTCGATCGCGGCGGCCGCCGGAACCGTGGGCGGTTCCACCACCGCGTTGCCGCAGGAGATGTGCGGGCACCGGTAGACGTACTGGGTGCGGTAGCGGCCCATATCGGTGCCGGGGTTCTTCCACGACTGCACCGCCTGGATCCACTGCTCGCAGGACCCGCAGTAGGCCATCGGCCGCAACCATTTGTCCCAGTCCGGCTGCCGGGCAAGGCTTTTGTGCCAGTACCCGAGATAGAGCCGGTCACGGCTCTGCGGCACCCACGCACTCCGCCCCGGCTGGGCGTGCATGGAGTTGAGCGCTATGAGCCGCACGTGGTAGCCCAGGCGGCGGATCCGGGCGACCCAGCGATCCCACTGGTCCCAGCGCCGGACCTCGACCACGTTCTCGACCGCTCCGGCCAGCACCAGGCCGCCGCGCGCGATCACACCCTCGAGGTAGAGTGGGACCTCCTCCATCAGGGCGCGGCTGCGCTCGGCTTCGTCGCGTTTGGCCTTCTCACCCGGATCGTCGACCGCGTCGAACAGCTCGCCCTGCAAACTGTACTGGTAGGTCTGCTTCTTGCCCCGGGCCGACGACCACTGCGGGCACTCCGGAGAGGCCCAGAAGAAGTCGGCGATCGGCCACCGGCCGACAGGTTCGTCGCGGATATCTCCGATCCAATGGTCGGTGGTCGGGAAATTCGCGGCGTGGGACTCGATGGCCTTGACCCAGTGGTTGGCCGCCCACCCCACTTCCAGCCCGGGAGTCACGTGCAACCCCTGGCTGCTGCCGCCTGCCCCGCAGAACCAATCCATGCCCGAATAGGTCATGTCGCGTGTTCCTTGTACGCTGAGGAACTGGCGCGTGCCGGGCAGTTCTCACCTGCCCGGGCCGCGCCACCTCGGCATCTGCAGGGTCAGCGACCCGCGCGGGGACCGGTCCCATACATCCGGAAACTCTCGTATGGCGGCATCGGTTTCCCGAACGGGCGCCCGCCTGCCGCGTACTTGTGCTTGCCCCCTGCCGCCATGTAGCCCCGTTCCGGCGATGACGGCGAAAACAGCGCGTCGGCCCAATGATTGGCTGCCAGCGCAATCGGCGGGGCGAGTTCGATCGCCATCTCATCGACGATCGAGACCAGTTCGCGGTGCACTGCCGGGGCGTGCCCGGCGCGCAGTTCCTCGCGCAGAAGCCGGACGAAGGTTTCCAGGATCCAACGCCGCGTACCGGCGGATGCCGAGTCCTCGGCCCGATCGGCGTTATCGTCCAGCAGCGCAGAGAGCACCTGCGCCGACCGCGTGTCGATTTCGCCTGCTCGGCCCGGGCGCTGGAAGCCGCGCTTGAGCCGGAACACCCTCTCCTGCAGCATGCTCCATTCGAAGCGCGGGACCCCTCGCACGCTGCTGATCAACCACAACGGGGAGCCGTCGCAGTCGGGTGCTTCCTCGATCACCAGGGGCACCGGTCCGATGCAGGCACCGACGAGGCGGTGCACGGCGAACAACACCCGCGCTGCCCCAGTCGGCGCGGCGGCGAGCGCGTGGTAGGCGCTCGCGAGTACCTCCAGCATCCGGTCGGGTGCACCGCAGGGCGCGGTGTAACAGTCGACGGCTTCGGAATGGGCGTAGCCATCGAGGACGACAGCGCGGTGAAAGCCCAGCTCCTGTCCTATCGCGCTGGCGTCGACCAGCAGGTTTTCGTGCCGGTGGGCATCGGAGGCGTACGGGTAGGTGACAGTGCGCATAGCAGTGCCTTTCGGATTTCGAGGGGAGTGTCGGAAGTGATTTCCGGGGCCGGAATGTCTGCCCCGCCGACCCCTAAAATGTACCAAACGTACACGCCATGTGCAAATCGAAACCGTTGCCGCACAGCACCTTTCACTGCCATCAACCCGCAGAGCGTACGTTTGGTACATTCCGTACGTGCAAGCTATCGAAACGACCAAGGCACAGAGACAATTCACCACCCTGGTCAAGGACGCCGCCGCAGGCCAGCAGTACTACGTACTGCTCCACCACGGCACGATCGAAGCCGTCCTCATCGGCTACCAGGACTGGCTTGCAGGCTGTAAAACCGACCCCGTCGACCAGAAATTGCAGCAAACCATGTCCGCGCGCGACGCACGCGATCACCTCGGCGAATGCCGCAAGGCTGCCCGCATCGACGGCATCCATACCCTGCTGACCCTGCGGGCCGGAAGCCGAAAAGACCCCACCTCCGGACTCCGTGCCGCCCTCGTGCCCTACCCATGGGTCGTCAAGGCACTCGACGCAGGCGGACCGATCAACGACCCCACCACGACCAGCACACTCGCCAGCCACGCACCCGAGACCACACCGAACACCGCGATCGGGATCAGCACGAACGAAGCAAGGTCAGGGTTCTCCGCATACGTCACAGACGCCGCCGCCGGCCAGCAATTTCTCCTACGCAACCGCAACGACGCCGAGGCTATCCTGCTCGGCTACCAACAATGGCTGGACCTCTGCAAAAAGAATCCGGTGGATGAAGACCTCCAACAAACGTTGCCCCTCCGCACCGCACGCGCCCACCTCGGCGAATGCCGCACAGCCGCCCACATCAGCGGCATCCACACCCTGATCACCTCCGACCGAGCAACCAAAGCTGTACTCGCGCCCTACCTCTGGGGTGCCAACGTTCTGCGGTAGGACACCAGAGGACCCAGATGCAAATATCTACATATCACATTTAATAAACAGCGGCCCGCGGGGCACACGCCCTGCGGACAGCTCATGGGTGGCCCCGCCACACCCACATCCTCGACCACCAGTGGCGATAAACCTGAAAACACCACGCCGACACCAACACTCACCTCAACCACCGGGCTATCGTGCCGCCGTCACCTCACATGCACCGCTGAGTAGGCCCGGGACGCGGTGGCGGGATTGCTCCTGCTCCGTTTTTAAAAGATAACCCCGGAGTTCGTGGGTTTCTCGGCTTCGGTTCCCCACAGGACCTGGGAGTTTTCCGTTCTCTGGCGGCTTTTGGCAATTAAGACTGAACTTCAGATACTCCGAGCTAATCTCGTGTTAGCCTCGATCCACCGATCGGTTACTGCCGGGTTGGGGTGGCATGAATGGAGAAATGCCCTTTGAACTGGGAAGATCTCTGTTTTCTAGGCAGTGATCGGTCCGGTTCAGAAGGGCACTTCGGGTGCAAGCTTTGCATAGGTTCGCCGCGGAGTCAGCGGTGTTCGATGATCAGAGTCTGGTGTCACTGGCCGGGCTGGTGCCGGTGATGCGGTTGGCCGAGCAGACCGGGCTGGGTGAACTCCTGACGCAGAAGGTAGCGATCAGCGAGCCGCGGATCCGCTCCGGAGCGGCAAACGCCGGGCCGAAGCTGACGACGCTGATCGCAGGGATGTGCGCTGGCGCCGACAGCATCGATGATGTCGGCGTGCTGCGCAGCGGCGGCATGCCCAAGGTGTTCCACCAGGTGTATGCGCCGTCCACGGTCGGCACTTTGTTGCGGGAATTCAGTTTCGGTCATGCCCGCCAGCTCGAATCGGTGCTGGGTGTGCACCTGTCACGGCTGTGTCAGCGGGTCGATCTGCTGCCGGGAGCCGACCGGCGGGCGTTCGTCGATATCGATTCGCTGTTGCGGCCGGTGTATGGGTATGCCAAGCAGGGCGCGTCCTATGGGTTCACCACGATTTCGGGTAAACCCGTTCTGCGTAAAGGGCTTTCACCATTGGCGACCACGATCAGCACCGATCTGTCCGCGCCGGTGATCGCGGGAATGCGGCTGCGTGCCGGGAAGGCCGGCTCGGCCAAAGGCGCCGCCCGGATGGTCGCCCAGGCTATCGCCTGCGCCCGTGGGGCGGGAGTGAGCGGGGAGATCCTGGTCCGCGGGGATTCCACTTTCGGTGGCCGTGCGGTTATCGCGGCCTGCCGGCGTGGCGGTGCTCGGTTCTCGCTGGTGTTGACGAAGAACAGGGCGGTGCAGCGCGCGATCGAGGCGATCGGCGATGATGCCTGGACGGCGGTGAAATACCCCGGTGCGGTGCAGGATCCGGATACCGGGGCGTGGATTTCCGATGCCGAGGTCGCCGAAACCTCGTATACCGCGTTCGCTTCCGGGCCCGAAGCGGTGACCGCCCGGCTGATCGTGCGCCGTGTCCGCGATGCTGCTCGTCAGGACGAATTGTTCCCGGTCTGGCGCTATCACCCGTTCTTCACCGACTCGACCGAGCCGGTCGTGGACGCCGACCTCACTCACCGCCGCCATGCCGTGATCGAAACCGTGTTCGCCGACCTGATCGACGGCCCTCTGGCGCATATGCCGTCCGGGCGTTTCGGCGCGAATTCGGCCTGGGTGCTGTGCGCGGCGATCACTCATAACCTGCTCCGGGCTGCCGGTCGGCTCGCTGATCCGCAACTGGGCCGTGCTCGCGGTGCGACCCTGCGCCGAAAGATCATCAACATCCCCGCTCGTTTCACCCGACCGCAACGCAGACCCATGCTGCACCTGCCCACTCACTGGCCCTGGGCGCGAGCCTGGCGGCAGTTATGGCACGCCACCACCACTCCACTCTCGACCGCCTGAGCACCGCGAAACACCCCTACGACCAGGAGCAACAGTGGAAAGGCTGGGCAGACCAGCGGCTACCCGCTACCCGAAAACCAGTGGTCCGCGCGCCTGCGGCGCGCGGCCCACTCAGCAACTCCATCGGTGGATCGAGGGTTAGATGACGTGGCCGGGTTGGCGCGCCGAGGCCGGCCAGCTCGCCGCCCGCTGCCGAGACGAGCTGGCCGCGGGGGTTGAGGAGCATCCGGGTCGCCGAACAGGAATGGTTGCGGGGGTATATACAACTCCGCGCGAGGTCTCGCTCGCGTGAGCTTCGGCGTTGGCCCGGGTGAGCTTGCTGGCGTCACGATTCAGTCATGGTGCCCGCTGGGCGAAGGAGCATCGCGGCCTTCAAGCGCGCGAATTCGCAACAGGGCCAACAGCCCTTGGACGTCGAGGGGAGTGCCTGAGAGGCCACGGGCTCGCGCGTAGGTATTGATCCAGTCTACTAAGTGCTGCAGGTCGGAGGCGGCGCTGAACGTGGTTCGTGCTGAGCCTTGGCGTTGGGGGCGCTTTTTCCTTCGGTAGGGGGGTTGGAGGACGGCGGGAAACAGCAGTTCGTGCTGGTGTAGGTTGTGGAGTACGGCGACAGCCTGAGCTACGGGTTCGGCGACTGTCCAGGGGGCGGGGCGTTCGACGCCGGTCGGCAGCTTGTCGCCCATATCGTCGACTGCGTTTTTGTAGTAGAGTCCGCGCATCAGCCAGGCGCCCGTGGAGGGGTCGCGTTCGAGGCAGTCGCGGCGGAGGTTCAGGATTTCGCCTGGGTTTGCGCCGGACATATGGGCGATGGTGATCATGCAGGCGGTGCTGAGGTGGCGGGCGAGTCGTTTGGCGTCGTAGTAGCAGATCGGCCCATGCCAGGGTTGGTTGTCGAGTCTTGCGGTGATCGGTGTGTCCAGGTAGGCGCGATCGGCGATGGGCACTCCTGATTGGTGCAGCATCTGGATTGCCCACCTCGGGCGAGACAGTTGCTGGGGTGCACATGCCAGGATGCGGCCGAGGTGGCTGTAGTCGATGTCGGTGGTGCCGTTGGTGGTGGTCCGGCCTGGTAGCTGTCCATGGGTGCGGCGCATGCGGTGCAGGTAGTCGCCGAGACCGTATCTGACCTGGTCAGTTGACGGTGTCGGGAGGCTGTCATCCCTGCGGGGGTTGACGGTGCGGCCGGAGAGAAAGAGGAATTCGGCGTGTGCGGCGAGAATGTCCGGTGCGAACGTTTCGATGAAACGCGACGACCACCGCTGTAGTGACTGCATCGTGGGTTTTGCAATCGGCGTGGTTCGGTTGGCTGGTTGGGTCGCGGTTTCGCCTAATAGTTCGCGGGTTGTGGCGTTTGCCCACGGGGCCCGGGTGGGTAGTTGCGCGGCTTTCGGCAGCTGATCGCGGTAGGCCCAGAGTCGGCGGACTTCGTTGATTTGCCGGCACTTGCGCTTCCGTGGGATGTCGGAGTTGGCGAGGTCTCGGGCGAATGCGTCGAGGGTTGCGGGAGTGACCGCGGCGAGCTCGGTGATCATGTGGCGGTCGAGCCAAAGTATGAACGCTTTGAGGTGGGTCCAAGAGACCGCGACGCTTCGGATCGAGGGGCGAGTGCGTCCTACACGGTGGACCGATACCGGACGGTCGCCGTTTATCAGCTGCCAGATGTAGTGTTTGGCTGCTCGCTGTAGCGTAATGGGAATCGCGGTGAACAGCAGGCTGGTGGGGGGCGCGTCCTCCTCGAAAATGGCAGCGTCGAGGTGCCAGCGGTCGTCTCCGAAGCGTGAAATCACGGCCGTGCCCAGGTCTTGTCGAATGGGTCGGTTCGCCAGCACCGCAGTGTTGTCGTCGGGGAACTGGGTGCTGATCGGGGCGGGGAGTTGCATGGCCGGCGGGATGATGGGGCGGGTCGTCGGCTGAACCGCGGGGCGGGGGGCCGGTTTGCGGTGTTGTTCGGCGTAGGTCAAGCGGAGCCGACGTAGGGATAGTTTTAACGGGATCGGCTGGGTGCGGTGTTCCGGTGGGTCCGCATGTAGGTGGTGGTAGTCGTCCCATTCCGGGTAGACCTTGGGGAGCTGGATTACGCGCAGTCCGCGGCCCGGTGAGTACTTTGTGGTTGCGCGGTAGCCGACGAGTAGTCGGTCGCTGGAGCGGATCTCCCGTGTGCGTGTGGTCAGCTCCACCAGCAGCGCGAAGATCCCGAAAGGGGTGTGCAGCTGTTGGTGGGCTGACAGCTGCTTGGTGTCTGTGGGTGGCTTGATCCAGTCGGGTATCCGGTAGTCGGTGAGGGTGAAGGATTGGTTTGGTGCAATGTGACGGTGTTCGTGTCGATAGTCGGCTGTGAGGCCGGTGATCGTCTGGGGTTCCTGACCGGTTGTGGCGGCGAGAAGTGCGGCGATTGACATTGTCTCGCGCTCGGTCAGGTGTAGTGCGGTCATGCAGTCGGAGACGGTGCCGTACTGAGGTGGTTTCGACTTTTCCTCGACGGTTGCGGCTCGTCCGTGGCGGGGCCTGCTGCTGGGGGTGGGGGATGGCATGTAGCCGTGGCGGTCGACGTAGTCGAGTACGTCGATGCGTCCAACGGCGGGAGTGGTGGGAGCGGCGCGGAATTGTTCGAGTAGTGCTCGGTTGCGTCGGATCCGGGCTGCTGCGGTGCGGAGATCGTTGCGGGCAGCTTCGGCGACGCGGTCGAATTCTGCTTGGCTATAGGGGTGGTGGTGCTGTGGCGGGGTGGTTTGTTTCGGATTGGGCTCGCCGAGTTTGCTGACCGTGCTTTCGTGCAGGCCGTCGGCGTGGCGTAACACCGCCTTGAGGTGGCCCATCGTCTTGCCGAGTGCACGTTCGTGGGCACGGTGATGCTGAAATCCGTCGATGTGTTCGGCTGTGAGCTGCTCCAGGTACGTCGGTGGTTCGGGCAGCGTCGAGAGGTATTCGGCGAAGTTGCGGGTCACCGTGTAGATCTCGCGTGTCGATCTGGCCGTGTCCGGGCCGGCTCCCGGCTCGGTTCGGCGGGCGAAGGCAGCGGCTAGACCCTGCTGGATCGGCGGGGCCACCGCCAGCGTTCCGAAATCGAACTCCCGTCGGCTGCTGCCATCGGGGGCGACCCAACGAACGATGAGGGGAGCGGAGGCGGCTTCAGGCCTGGATCCTGTGTTGTCGCCGGGCTGTGAGGCGAACGGTGGAATATTGCTCGTCTCGGTTCTCGCAGAGAGGTTTTCGGTTCCTTCTGTGCCGCTCACGGTGTGTGATACTACGCTGACCACTCGCTGGCACCGGTAGCGATGAATGGTGGTGTGCAGGCGGTGCTCCGGGCTTTCGGAGCAGTGTCCGGATCGCCGCAGTGCTCGGGGCAGCACTGATGTTCCGGCATGTTGCCCCAACCAGTCGCAAAATGCGGCTGGCTGAGGCTGGTGACAGTATCGGCAACGGTCTGGCCTCGTCGGACCGGAGGTCGCGCGTCACCCCCACGGTGGGAACGAAAGGGGTTGAGCTATGACATTTCGCAGCGAGCTGGAGAGGCGCGCGGCCCTCCCGGGCATGTATTCGGAGTACTGGTGCGGACAGTTGCCGACCGCAAAGGCTTTGCGGTGGTCGTTCCTCGAGCACCGCCAGTACCCGGGAGAGACACGTTGTTTCCCGGGCCCACTGCACCGGCTGGCTGCGGGCCTGGCCGCCGTCCACTTTCGGCACGCCGGTCAGCAGACTGATGCGGACGAGGTTCTCGCTGTCTGGCTTGGCTCGGACGAGGAAATCGCTGAACTCGCTGGACAAATCGACCGCACGGCGGCAGCGCTCGTGCCGAGGCCGCGGGCCACCGCGATCGAATACCATGAGGGCCTCGGTGCCATGATCAGCCGCCTCGCGTACCTCTGGGTCCACTCTTCGCCATTCGCTCATGGCATCGCTGGGGCCCCGGGGGCCCCGATGCGGGCCCAGATCCTCGGGGAGTTGGATGCGGCCGACAGCACCTACTCTGTACTTGCTTGCAACCTCGACCGAGGATTGGTGCGTCTGCCGCCACCTGCGCTGGCATCGTGATAGGCATTCGCGCACTGCGCTGCTGTCTGTTGCGCCTGAATTGACCTGTCTCGCCCAGGGCCCCGAAGACCTGATCTTTCGATCCTCTCGGGTCGCGGTGGTCAGGGGCGGCCGGCAGCCGAACCCGACAGCTCCGCCACCGTCTCGACCTTTGCACCCAGGAAGAGACCTTGGAGACGACGGGTTTCAGCGTCACTGCGCCAGCCTGCTGTGGCGCCGCCATCGACGTGCAGATTATGGCCGGTCACCCATGCCGATTCGTCGGAGGCCAGGTACAAGGCGGCGAACGCGATGTCGCGCCCGGTTCCTGGTCTCTGCAGCAGATGCTGTGACATCTGCCAGGTGCGTAGTTCCTCGTCTACGACGGCGTCGGTCGCCGGCGTCGAAACGAAGCCGGGGGAAATGGCATTGGCTCGCACCCCGAAGGGTGCGCCCTCTGCGGCCAAGGCTTTGGTCATCGAGACCACACCGCCCTTGGCCGCCGAATGTGCGACAGCGCCGAGAGGGCCGATGCCGAGGGCGGCGCTGAGTGAGGCCGTGTTGATAACGCAACCCCCGCCGTCGCACAACCACGGCCACGCGGGTTTCGTTGTGTGAAAGATGATATCCAACTCTACTTTCATGACGTGCAGCCACAGCGAGTGTTCCATGTGGGCGAAGGGGGCGAAGCCGAACCCGGCAGCGTTGTTGTAGAGGACGTCGATCCCGCCCAATGCCTGGGCTGATTCCTCTATCCAGTCGTTGGCGGCTCCGGCGTCGCTGAGGTCGACTTGGCGTCCCTGGACATCGAATCCCTCGCGTGCGAGTTTCTGTGCGGTCTCTTCGGCACCGCCATTGCGAATGTCGCAGCCGAACACCCGCGCGCCCTCCATGGCGAACAATCGTTGTGCTGCTTCTCCCTGACCTCCGGCTGTGCCCGTGATCAGTACGCGTTTACCGGCGAGTCGTCCGATCGGTGAGGTCGAGGTCATTCTGTTTTCCAATCGCTGATCCATAGTTTTCATCAGCACACTGGGGCGCCTGGCGACTGTGTCGGATTATCCGTACAAGCAGTTCTTTCTGGCGTTCCACCAGTGATGCGTTGGTTATGCCCTCAACCTTTGAGTACCGGGCTGTAACTGTCAATCTCACAATTTCGCACGGTTATTGGGAAGGTGTCTTCCTTGCTCACATTTGCGCGGGGATATGAGAATCATCCCTCCCAACGCGAGGACGAATTCGGATCCGCGAGGGCTTGCGGAGTACGCATTACGCGACTCGGTGCGGTCTTCAACTGGCGCCACCGGATGAGAGGAGTTTTCGTGTCTGCTGTCTTTTCCCAGCAAGGCGTTACGACTCGCCCACCAGTTCGCGGACATAGAACTGTGGGACGACGCCGATAGCGAGCCGGGTAAGCTGCGTCTGTTCGGTTGGGTGTTTCGAGGGGGCAGGTTCTTTGTCGATGTCGCGGTTGATGTCGGTAGTGGCGGTTTCGGCACTGCTGTCGGGATGTTCGGGCGCGTCGTCGGCGCCGTGGGAGCCTCCCTCTGCACCGGAAGCGCAGATGGTGACGGCGTTCGGCCGGCCGGTGCCTTCGGGCGAGCACATCAAGTTGCAGGCGGCCGAGCAGTTGCGTTCGGTGGATCCGTGCGGCGTGCTGAATCTCGACAGCCTGTCCAGGCTTGGTGAGGTTATGACGGCCGGTCCCAGCCGCGCACTGTCGGAGTGCGTGGTCAATGTCGCAGTCGCCGGCCAGTCGCTGCCCGGCACTGTCAAGGTCGACCTCGCAGCCAACGGGCCCTCTCCCGATGACGAAACCCTGGACATCGCCGGGGAGACGGTGGCATTCGACACGCTGCTGTCGACCGGGTACAGCTGCCATTACCAGGTGCCCGTGAAGTTCCCCGCCACTCCAGCACCGATGTCGGGCACCGAAACGGAGGGGCCCGACATCGTGGAGTTGCCGCCGGTGCCATACATGTCGGTGTCGGCCTCTAACTTCCGCTCTGTGGACGGCGGCCAGTGCGCAGTAGCACAGGAGGTGGTCGCGGGGATCCTGACCACATTTGCCGAAGACCGGGTGCCGCGGCGTAACCGAGCCCCTGTGGGGGTTCCGCTGGCGGAGCGAAGCCCGTGCGAGTTGATGGAGCGTTTCCCGTCCGAGTTTCCGGTCGAGCGGTTCGATGCCACCACGGCTCCGTATGAGTGCAAGCTCTGGGTCGGAGGCGAGATCGTCGGTGTGTACTTCAAGGCGGAGGACGGTGATTCGGCGATGCGGCCTGTGAGTGGGCAACGCGCCGAGACCATCGCGGGATATCCGGTGCTGGCCAGCGAAGACGATTGGCCGGGCGGCCCGAAATGCGTTTTCAACTTCGCGGTCGGCCCGGTGTACGACGGGTCCCGTCCAGGCTCTGCCGGGCCCGGCTGGGTTCGTGATGACGCCAGAGTCCAGCCGACGGCGCAGGTCAACGGCCCGTGTGAGCCGGTTCGGGCAGTGATGCCGGCCGCGCTCGAGCTGTTCGGAGCCAACCGGTGACCCGCCTGTACGCGGCAGTGGCCGCCATGCTGGCTGTCATGCTCTTGTCCGGATGTGCGGTCGAGGGACTGGCTGTGCCGGTAGGTTCCGGTTACCGGGCGGCACTGGGACCGGACCATGAGCAGGCGCTCGCGATCCAGAGCAACCGGGATCACGCCCGCCAGCTCGACCCCTGTGCGATGGTCGACGAAGCATCTGTCCTCACCGCGGTCGGTACACCACGCCATTTCGGTGCCCATCATGAGCCTGATGAGTGTGAGCTGCGGTTCGACCGCAACACTGCGATCAATGGTGTCGGCCTGATCACCGTGTCACTGACGGTGGTCGAGGATGGCAGCGGCCGGCAGTTTCAGATCGGTGACCGCACCGCGCACACGCTCGACAGCGGCGATCTCTGTCACATCAGCCTGACCTACGACGATATGCGGTCGTTCTTCTACTCGATCAGCGGTCGCGAAGACGCGGATCTGTGCGGGCAACTACAGCAGGTCGTCACCGCTTCCGCGCCGCTGCTCGACCGCGCTCCGAAACGGTCGCAGTCCACCCGCATGCCGGCCACCAAAGCGTGGACACTGGATCCGTGTGCCGCGTTGAGCAGTGCCTACGACCCCGGCCAGGAGATAACCGTCGGCGGGATCGATCCCTTCGAATGCGACTTCCGGCTCGGGTACGAGCATCGGCCTGACGAGCTCAATCGATTCCACATCTCGTTCTTCCACTACTCCGAGGACTCGGCGAATCACCCTCAACCTCATGTCCGGCGCCTGCAGATCGTCGGCGTCAATGCCACCGAGCACACCGGCGAGAACGACTACTGCATCATCGAAATCAACGTCGGAGCCGAACGCCCATTCCCGGTGGTCAACTACGACGGGCAACCCGAGCAATGGATCGAGGCGATGAAGGTCAGCGGTCACGGATGCACCGAAGCCCGGCGCATCGCAGTCGCCGCCGTAAAGGAATACCAGAAGGGGTGACCCCGCCTCCTCCTCGAGGAGACGGCGGCAAGGGACCCGTTGAATTCAAGTCCGACGAGCGATCATCTCACAGCAATAGAAACACAGTCCGGCACTACCGACACCGCCAGCCCTGTCGGTAGTGCCGCCTACGAGGTCCGCTGCCTGGTCAGGCCCTGCAGCGCGACATTGCCGGATACTGATCGCGGTTCGCTTCGCAATGGGTGTTGTAGAGGTCGACGATCGCTTCGGCCATCTCGAGGGCGGCGTCGCAGCCGCTTTCGTCGACGGCGACGTGGATCATGTGCCCCAGGGACACCTCGCCGTCGGCGTCTGTGGGCTGAGCGTCGGGGTCTGCGGCGATGACGATCTGGCAGAACGAGGGATTGCGGTATTGTTTGCCACGCGTTTGAACCGCGGGGTGGCCGCCAACGGTGATCCGGGATTCTTCTTTCCGGTACGCGCCCGGTTCCAGAGCTGCGGACACGACACCGTAGGTGTACCACACGTGATGGGCATTGGCGTGATTGTCCGGATCGATCACGAAATTACACTGCCATCCGAAAGAGTCAGGGTAGAACCGCAGGATAGGCGCTCCCGCGGCAACGGTGGACAGGACCGCGCACGGATCCAGGGTCGCCAACGGATGATTCACCTGCGCATGCGCTGGGAACTCGGGCTGTTCGGTGAACGGCGGCGCGTCGCCGCGCTGCGGAAGCTGGTCAACCGGCGTCTTCGTCAGAGGAATAGCCGCTGTGGCGACGGCTTGCGCAGTCGGGCACAGGTCTTCACGAGGTCCTCGGCCGGAATCCATGAGGTTCCCGGGGCTGGATACTGTGTATGCCAAGCCGATGTGTCGGGTTTCGTCGAACATGATGTAGGCGGTGCAGAAGTCTGGAGTCGCGCTGATCCGGATCGGTGTCCCCGCCACCGGGGTGCCGTAGGTGCCGGTGCTCGTCGTGAACGCGACCGAGATCTCTCGGATCTGTAGCGGTCCGGCCGGTGGAGAGAATCTGCTGCTGCATTCTCCGTAGGCGTTGTTCGCGCCGATATAGGTGGCATGCCCGATCGAGGCGAGCGCATCGGTGTCGAGGAGTCCACAGGGATCCATAGCCCGCATCGCCGCGCGGTGAGGCAGCGTCGCTTTCTGCGCCTCGCTCAAGAACTCCGGATAGGGCAGCGAGGTCGGGGCTGACTCGGTGGCGGCCGCGGGCTCCTGCGGCGCAGTCGATGCCGAGCATGCGCTGGCGGCCAAACCCAGGACGAGCATCCCCGCCATCGCCACAGCCCGGAACGCTCTTGGCCGACAACGCGAAAACGCCCGCGCGCTCCACGGAAACGACATATGTCCCCCTCTACCTCGCTTGAGCGACACCAACACTACTCCCCGCTGGACTGTGAGATCGCCGCTCCTCTGACGGCGGGGTAGATTTGGGTGCCTACTCATCCGCGTCGGGGGTCCTGCGGCTATGCTACCCAGACTCGACGGACCCGGATTGGCCTGATATGGGCTGGTGCAGGGCATCTTCGAACGAATTTGCGCTGACGGTTCGGCTGTGAGAGCTGGGTTCGGTGGCGCAACGTTTTCGTCGCGTCGCTTATCTCCCGCGAGAATAGTAGTGGCGTCGTCGGCGCACCAGGGGGGAGAGTGCACTCGGCGACGCCACTACTCTTCGCAGCCAAGGCTGCGGAATCGGCCAGCCTTGGGGGGTTCAGCTAGCCTAACTACCAGGCTAGCACCAGAATTGAGATGTGGCTTGTCCATTCATCCGTTGAGTTCGTTCGGATGTGGTATGTCAGTGGCTGCAGTACAACTGCGGTGCGTTTTGCGGGTGTTCGATCCTCTGGTCAGATTCATACCGCGGCTGACGTGAGGCGGAATGTCTGAGATGGCTGGTCGATTCGGTCGAGTTACTGGTCGAGACGCACTACGTCTGCTTTCAATGGTTCAATTTCTGTCGAGACCTTCACGGGCAGTAGGAGATGATGGGTAGTGCGCTACGAGGAGCAGGATCGGAAGTTACACCTGGAGCAGGTGGAAAGACTGCGCGGAGAAGGACATACCTTGAATTCCGCATGTTCGCGGGTTTCCTCACTGGCGAACGGGTTACCCACGAAGGATACGCTCATCAGGTGGGTCCGGAACGCAGAGAACACATCGAGTACCGAACCCTCGGTAGTGCAGTCCGATAACTCCACCGCTGAGCCTGACCAGCCACTGTTTGCTGACGATGCGTCCAGCACTGTGGCTACCGAATCCCGCGGGCACCACAGTAACGACGACACGGCACCCGATCGTGGATCGTGCACCGAACAGCGCAACTCCGCACCGGCTACCGAAACCGGGTCAGTCGGCGTGATTGCCGATACTGACAATGGGCAGACGCATGCGGGAGAGCTGGTCCATGTGCCATCGCGCGCAGTGGACGAGGTGACAGTAGAGAACGCTCGGCTGCGGGACGCGTTGAAAGAAGCCGACCGCGAGATCCGGGCCATGCGTGACTTGCTGGTGGTATACGCCTCACGATAACTACCCCGGCAGGTCAAGGGCCTGAGACAAGCCGGGGTGTTGTCAACACGCCGACACCCCACCGCCGCGAATATGGCCAGCTTCCATGTCGACATTCGAGCTGACAGTGCAGTGTGGACGCGATCCTCGAGGCGCCCTGGGCGTCGAATTCATCTGCCCCCACGGCTGGCATTGACTGGACAAGGAACGCGGGCGGGCTCGAGATGGAGTCGGGTCACTCGATCGTGCGGCAGGAGCCGCCGGCGTAGCGCAGTTGGGCAGCGGGTATGGAGACCGGTCGGGCACCGTGGGCGGCGGCGACGGCTGCGGTGATACAGGCTGCGACGAGTTCGGGTTGGTCGGTGGCGATATGGTGGCCGGCCCAGTCGGCGACGACCAGCAGCGCGTGCGGTCCCAGGGATGCTGCGAGGCGGTGTTGCCCGTCCTGCCACTGTGCGTCGAGTTGTTCGGGTGTGCGGGGCGCGTATTCGGCTGCTTGGGCAGGGGTGAGCCGCAGCCATCGCCCGGGTGCGCTGGCCAGGACTACCGCGGGCACCGGCGGCGGTATGGCGGTGCCGAGTTCGGTGATCGATGCGGAGATATCCAGCAGGGATGACCCGGGGCTGTCCGTGCCGCCGTCACGGTCCGGCCAGCCGGTCTCCGCGAGGTGCTGCCGGGTGGTGGGGTCGACCAGGACCAGGCCGGCGACATGGGATCCGTGGCGTGCGGTATACATCCTGGCGATCAGCGCGCCGAGTGAATGCCCGACGACGACATGAGGTGAGGAGATGCCGAGGGTGTCGAGTAGTTGTCGTAGTTCGTCGGCCAGTGCGCCGATCGTGCGTGGCTGGTCGGCGAGATGCGGTGGTAGCGGGTCGCTGCGTCCGATTCCGGGCCGGTCGTAGGTGAGGACGGTGTGCAGGTACAGCCGCGGCAGGACTTGGTCCCATTGGTCTTGTGCTGTCCCGAGCGCGTTGATGAAGACCACCGGAATCGAGTCGTCGTCTCCGGGGGAGAGCGACACGCTCAGTTCGTAACCGATATCCACTGTCTCGAAGCGCCGCACCCGACAACACATACCACCGCGGTACGGACCGTGCCGCGGACTTTGGGGGAGCAGGAGGCGGAAGACGCGACCGCCCGGTGCTCGACCCGCGGGCTGACCTGCGAGTATCAGCGGCTCGGACTCGACGTCAAGGTTCGCTGTGCTGGAGTGAAGTCGCCGAGCGCGGTGGCCATCTGGGCCAGCCCTGCCGACCACTGCGGTTGTTCGTTCCGGCCTGCTGCGGCGATGAGGATGGGGTTGAGCAGGTGGAGATCGCGGGTGGGGTCGTCGGGTACCGCCAGCAGGTCGGCGCTGTGCCCGGCGGCGAGCGTACAGGTGATGTGCGCAATCCGTAGCGCGTCGGCTGCCTGACCGGGCAGGTCAGTATTCGCTGAGAAGGAGGTAGGCGTCGCCCGCCAGTCGAGTAGCAGGGACGGAGACCGGCTCCATCGGCTCGGTCACGTTCTCTCCGTGCTGGTGCCGGATGACAGTGCAGCTCACTTGGCAGTACCAGCGGCGGTCGCTGTGGCGCTGCACATCGAGGTGATCGACGCGAAGGGTGCGGATCGTGGTGGTGTCGGTGTCGCGGTAGAGCTGGCCGACGCGGATCGTGTGTTCACCGACGCGGTAGGCGAAGCGGGACGCCATGCTCAGGTTTCGGGGCCGTGGTCGAATGGCACTTCGATGATGCGGTCGAAGAATTGCAGTATCCGCAGGGCGGCGGTGTCGTTTCGATGGCGATCCCAGAATCCGCGGCAGATTGCGTGCGGTGGTGACTGTCCGTCCTTGTAGGTGCTGTGGCACACGACATAGGTGTCGTCCTCGCAGGCTCGGTCCGCGAGTTTTTCGGCGCTCTCGCGGGTGTAGACGGGGTTGCCCGGCCGGAAGACGCAGGTGGGGCATTTCTTGTCGAGAAGCCGTGACTTGCCGGTGGCGGGGTCGGTGATATCGGTGCGTTCGGGGATTACGAAATCCACGCGGATCCTCTGGTGATCAGGTGTGGGCTGACAGGCGTGGGATCGCCGGCGGGCTCATGCTCGCGGTTCGGGTATCGGGGTTATGCCAGGTCGGGGCCGGAGACGAGGCTCAATCCGGCGTTGGTCAGTTTCTTCCAGGTGTAGAGGTCGTTGATTCGGGTGACCAGTTCGTTGTCCTCGAGGCTGTCGGGTCGGGGTCCGACGATGTCGCAGAGCGTTTCCCAGTTGATTTCGAGGTGGTCGGTGCTGGCCAGTGCGGCCGCGAGTTGGGTGAGCTCGGCGGGTTCGTTGTGCAGTTTGGGTAGGCGGCCGAGATGCAGCGGTTCGGTGATGCCGAGCGCGAGCGCGGCCAGCTCGGCTGCGGTGTGCCCGGGTTTGGCCGGGTCGGGGTTGAGTGGTATCGGGCTGAGGGCGCCGGTGCGGTCGATGAGGATGCCGCCGTAGCGGCGCTGGTCGCCGACGGTGGTGGCGAACAGGTGCACGACGGCCGGAGTACCGATGTCGAAGAGGGTGCGGGGCACGTGGTAGGCCAGCAGGTCACCGGCGCGGTGGCCGGGGAGGGTCCTGGCGGGGTGGGATTGAGGGTCGGTGTCGGCCTGCCACCCGAGTGCGGCGTGTTCGCTGGTGCCGGCCGGTGCCGGGCCGCCGCCGGGGTGGGCGGCGGTGTGCTGTCCGAGGGCTTCGGCGAGCGCTTCGTGCAGCCAGTTGTCGCGTGCCGGGATGGGGGTGAGGTGGCGGTCGATCGCGGCGCGCAGGTGCTCGGGTAGCTCGGTGCAGTCGACGGTCAGGACGTCGATGGAGGTGGGGTAGCCGTAGAAGGCGGTGGCGGTGCGCGCCATCCCGTGCGGGAGGTCCTGTTGTTCGATCAGCCATTCCAGGGCGTGGAACAGGTCGACCGGTGCGGGTTGTTTGGGCAGTGGCGGGTTGGGGTCGGTGTTGGTGCGCAGGGCCGGTTCGATCGGCAGCACCCACCCGGGCGGGACCGTGCGGGGTGCCGGGCCGGAGTCCCAGTTGAACTGGTTGGACACGATCGTGTCCCAGATGGTGTTTCCGAGCTGGGCGAGTTCGTCGATGATCACAGGCGGGGCTTCCCGGCGGCCGCTGGTGATCTGGTCGATGACCTCGCGGCATTGCCGGCGTAGCGCGGCGGCGGTGGCCAGTGCCGGCGGGATGTGGGTGGCGGGCACACGCGGGACTTCTTCGCCGAGGGGCCGTGGTTCCCATAGCGCGGCCGCCGATTTCGCGACCGCGCCCTTTTCCCAGTAGGGCAGGAGGTGTCCGACCAGGTGGGAGACGAGTTCGGCGTCGAGCGGTTTCAGCCGCAACCCGAATTCGTAGGCCTGCGGGTCATCGGGTACTTCGGCGCCGAACAGGGAGCCGCCGCGTTCTCGGCCGCCCCGGCCTTCGGGGTGGATCCAGGCGATCGCACCGCGCAGGCCGTTTCGACCTCCGTAGCCGAGGGCGGCCACGGCATCGGCGCGCAGGCGTGCGGGTTGAATCCGCGGTGCCCCGGGATCGCCGACGGGCACAACCAGCGTCAGGACGCGCGGGTCGGCGTATTCACCGGCGGTGTAACGGGTGACATGGGCTTCGGTCAACTCCCCGTCGAGGGCAGGGAGTTTGACGAACTTCGTGCTGTCACGGAACCGACGCTGCACCAAGGGTTTTCCGCTGGGCGGCCGATCGAACACCGGCAGCGCCGACACCGGGGCCCGGTCGGTTGCCACGAGCCAGCGCAACACGTCCTCACGCAGGTACAGCGGCCGCTTGGGCGTCGATCCCGCCACGGGCTCGGGAAATCCGGCCTCGCTCTTACGCAACGCGGAAATCCTGCCGCGCTTGACCTCTAACAACGCTTCCAGGTCCTGAGTGCTCACGAGATCGGGCAGAGCGAAAACGTCCATGCCACCGAATGTATCAGATGTCTTTTACGTCTACTGTACGAATTCTTGTGCATTGCTACGCTTCATGTCCACCACCAGTTCCGTCGCGTGAAGCCGAGGCCGGGGGCGACGTGGAACGCAGGATGGTTGGCCCGATACTGGCCGCCTGCACTGACGTTGGGGTGCCGGTGGTCCCGATGGTGTTTGGCGGGCGGGGTCCGGCGCAGCAGCCGCGTGGCAGCGCATTTCCCGATCGTGTTCCGGGGTATGCGCGCTGCCGGTCGCGTTCGTCGGCACGGCCGCGGGTGCATGGATAACTTTGCGTCAGCGCTGCTGGCCGGCCGATGGACGCAGCCAGGATCCGCCGGTCCCGTTGGCGGGCATGTGTCGTGACCGGATACCGGGTCTCCCTCATGGCTCGATCGGCGCGGCGTCGATCACGAGGCGGATCAGAATCCGCGTGGCGTGCTCGAGGTAGGCGTCGACTGCGGCAGCTGCAACGGGATCCAGATCCAGCTCGGCGGGAAGGGCATCGATGATCTCGAGCACTACCTCGATGACATCGTCGGCCGTAGGCGCATAGCCGGGTTCGGCGATTATTTCGCTCAGCCAATCCAGACCGGCCTCGAACTCGGCATCGACCGCGGCCAGCAGCGCAGGATCGCTGACGGCCCGGACGAGATCACGCAGGACCAGATCGTCATCGAGTCGCAGCAACGCGAGGGTGTACCCGACCTCCATACCCCAGTGTGCCCCAGTTTTGTCGTGCCTCTGAGGCGAGCGTGGCGCGCAAGCGCCGCGCGGGCGGCTGCGCCCATGGCGAAATGCGCTGTGGGCGCGGGCAAGTTGTGCGGCAGGGGTTCGGTCGACGGTGCGCAGGATTTCTATCGTCAGTTCCGCGCGCACGCTGCCTTGTTGACGCGCCCGGAGGCGGTGGTGGCTGCGGTCAAGAAAGCTCCGGTGCGCGACGGTCGAGACATCGAAGTGGTTCGCGAGCGCCGAGCGTTGCGTCACCGTGTCCCGTGAGGGCCCGGGTGATTCCAGAACTGGCCTCGCGCGAGGTGGCTACGATCGTCGGTCATGAGCCTGCACGTGCCCGTGGCTGCCCGAATCGAATACGCCGAGATCATGGGTAGGTACCACCCGGGCTATCCGCCGACACATTCCTACGCCGGAACCAACCCCGAGCGCGGCCGTGTCGGTGACCCGGGCCACTGCGAGGTCTGCGCGGTCCTCGGCCACGTCCGAGCGCATCCGAGCTACGGGTGCGGCGATGTCGGCTGTACCCGCAGTCATTGAACCCAAGCGGCCCGGTTTCCGTTGTGACCGTTGGCCCGCACTCCCGTTGTCCATCACCTCCGCCGGCGCCGGTAGGCCGCGCGGAGGTGCGGTCATTGCCCTATGCCGTGCCCGGGGGAGCGTTCGACGTTCCGGGCTGTCGGCTGCTGTGCCGTTGGGTCCAGCGCTCGAGGTGGGCGGCGAGGCGCTGGGTGGTGGTCGGTGAGGGGTCGGTGAGGGCTGCATGGATGCGGCGCGCGATCTCGTCGGGGCCGTGGAGGGCGGCGAGGGTGGATTGCAGGATCGTCGCGACGTCGATTCCGGCGGCTCGGCACGCGTCGGCAGCCGCCTGTAGCGCCTGCATGTGTTCGGGGCTGCGGTGGGTGTCGTAGGCGATGATCTCGGCGTGCAGGGCCATCACCAATTGATCGTGACTCATCGCGGTAGCTCCGATCTTCGCTGTACGAGCAGGTCCACCTCGGCCACCTGGTGGCGTTGTGGGCCATGAATTCCAGTGTGCCCTCCTGGACGGGCCTGTCTCGGGGCTCAGGGGCGTCCACGCGGTTCGACTGTTCCCACCGTGTGGGGCCGGCGTACCCGTGGTCCGCGTGTGAGCGCTGAGTGAATCGCCTCCGCGAGGAGCGTCCACCGCCCAGGTCCCCGCCGTACGGCTCGGGGGCCGATGAGCGCGCGGGTCCAGTGCTCGGGGTCGAACAGCTGGTCGTCGGTCAGGCCGGTGGCGTGGTGCAGGGCCTGCGGGTATACCCGGTCGTAGGCGCGGTTCAGCGCGGTGGCCTTCTCGGGGCTCATGAGCATCCACTCCGTGCAGATCCGGGTCGGGGTCCACGAGGCCATCCCGGGCCCGGGGTGTTCGGTGACGTCGAGCAGGCCGCGTTTCTGTAGGCCGCGCCAGAGCGAGGCCCATTGTCCGAACGGTGCGCCGTCGATGTGGGGGCGGTCGATGGCCATGAGTGGCCGGGGCAGGTTGCTGGTGCGGATCACTGCCAGCAGCGGAAGACCGAACACGCGGGCGAGGTGGGTGCGGTGGGTGCCGTCGCCGCGGACGGCATACACCGGCCCGGCCGGTCCTTCGACCCGCTCCAGCGGCACGGGGTAGCGCTTGTCGCCGATCACGAGCCGATCGATCCACGCCTCCAGCGCTTCCGGGGTGGCGGCCGCGTGCAAGGTTACGCAGAAGCCGGCGAGCGAGCGCCGAGCCGGCTCGGCGCGGTCGAACGCTCCCCATTGTTCGGGATCCGGGGTGGTCACGATCAGCTCCGGGTCCACCCAGTCCAGGTAGTACGCTCGCGCTTCGGGTCCGTCGCGGTCCTGCGGCACCGCGCGGGAACCGAACACCGTGATGTCCTGTCCGACCTGTGGTGCGGTCGCGTTCACCCGTGCCACCCGCTCGCCCAGCCAGGCCAGCAGTTCAGCCCCCGGGTCCGGATCGCGGTCCCACAGCATCTGGGCGGCGCGGGGTCCCGGCGCCGGCATGTCGGCGCGCAGCGCGACCAGAACGTCGCGCAGCACTGCACGCTCCGGCCGGTCGGCCACTGCACGCAGACGCTGCACCCACTGGTCGAGGCAATGGTCGAGCTGAGCTTGTCGAATCCCCTCGGCTTCCTCGGCCGCGACGGCCGGCGACACCGACGGACCGGACACGGCCGCCCCGTCGAACCCGAGACGACGCAGAATCGCCTCCATCTCGTCCGCGGTCGCCGACCAGCCACGAAGGTCGAACCCGCCCACATGTGCGGTGAACACGCCCGAGTCCGCTCGTTCGATCATCGGAACCCCCACCCCTACAGCAGTATTCGACTGGACGCTGTCGAGTATCACCCAGGACGGTGACAAGGCCGGGTGCGTTTCGTGGAAGTCGTCCGGATCACCGAGTCCACAGAGTTCCGGGGGGCACCGGGTGGTGGACGCACCGGCGGTACTCGCACAGCGGCAGGCCGGTGGACAGGCCCGGCATCCAGCGGTGAACCCGCGCCTGGGGCGCTATGGTGGTCACGGCTGCTGCGCCGGCCGGAATCCGCGCCGATTCGCCCACGCCGATCGGCATTGGCGGACAAGGGGCTTCGACTCGCGCTATCTGTAGCCAAGGTTTCCTCGCTGATGTGATGAGGGCGCGGTGCGTGGGGTCGGGCCCGGAATGGATCGATATGACGCGAGACAAGCAGCGCAAACAGGCCGCCCACCAGCACAAGGACACCCGTGGTGTCCGATACCGCCGCGCAATGCGGGAACTGGACCAGCAGACCGAACCGGGCCACGGAGACGACAGTTCCGGTAGTGGCTGGTCGATGGTGCGGCAGGCCGCCGACAAGGTGACACACCGAGTGATGGCGCTGCAACACATACCGACCGAACCGGTGGAGCACCGGGCGGACCACCTCGGTCAGTGTTTGAGCCAGCCCGTGTACGCCACCGCGGTCGATCTTGCCCACCGATCGGCGGTGTATGTCTGTGCGGCGGCGGGATCCGGCGTGGTCGACGAAGTCTCGCTGCACCACGCCCGCCAGATCGTCGGGCAGCTGACGCGTGCGTCGGCCGCGAACCGGAACACCCTGGCCCAGATGGTATTCGAGGCCCACCACCACGCGGTCGGCCTGTCGGAGGTGGTCGCGGCGGCGATGGTCGCTTCGTGCGAGCTGGCCACGCAGGTGCGTATGGCGCGCAACGACTGGTACTGCGAGGTCAGCGGCTATTCGCAGGCGTGCACGCCCGGCGCCCGGGACGTGCGGTTGCAGGTCCGTGACAACCGCAGCGGGCGTGCGGTGGATATGCCGCCGGGCTGTGTAGGCCATGTCGCCGAGGAGATCGCGACCTGGACCGGCATTGCGGATGTCGAGATCGAGGTCTTCGGCCCGAATCAGTCCGTGGTCGACCTCACCAGCCGGCGGGCGAGCGGTCTGCGCGAGACCGAGCATTGGCTGCTCGGCCCACAGTGGTGGGACAAGCAGCACACGCTGGCTCCGCAATCCCCGTTCACCGCGTTGTTCAGGTAACCGGCCTGGGCAACCCGGCACGATCGCGAGCAGTCCGGCGCGGGCTGTTCCGACACGCGCACCGAGACGGATCGGATGCTGCGCGGCAGACGCCGCCAACGTTCGCCCCGCGTGGCCTCACTACGCCGATCTACCGGCTCAATGAGGCCACGCGGGACTCGAAGCCCGTCGGCCGGACCGGTGAGGCGCTGCCGTTCTCGCGCCGGGGGCCTGGGTGGCGAAACCAGCAGGTGGCCGGGTCCGCGACCAGCGATGCATGTCGAGGATGCGGGACCTTCGATGTGGGATGATGTGTCGGCCGGTCCGTTGGTGGATGCCTCGACAGCTTCTCCCGGGCCGGCTCTCAAAGCCCGTTAATTCGCAAGATGATTTGCGAATTAATGGGATTGGGTGTGAGACTGGGGGAGTCGAGGCAGCCCGCATTGCGCGGGATTCATCCACCATTCATCGAGGAGAGCGCCGATGAGCGCACCGAAACCGATTCATGACGATATTTCTGTCGAGCGTGCCTGGCAGATCGGGCGACGGATCTATGTGTCCTGCCACTACGAGTCCTCGCTCGGCACGCGGTTGCGGGCCGATCTAGGGGCGCACTGGGACCGTGACCGTAAATGCTTGTGGGTGGGCTCCGGAAAGAAAGCGCAGGTGATCGAGGAGGTTCGGGCTACCGATCTCCGGCGCGCCCGGGTCGAGGAGATCAAACGCACCGGCCGCCCGGTGGCGATTCCCTTCACCGCGACCAGGTTGCGGGCGCTGGCCAAGGAACAGGGCGAAGCGATCTGGGACGACGAACGCAAAGTATGGGTTTTTCCCCGTGAACCGGAGTTCGACGCCGTCTATCACCAGGTCCGCGACGGTGTCGCCGAGATCCGGCAGAAGGCTGCTGAGACCGCGCGGCACGAGGAGCAGTTGCGCCGGGAGGAGCGAGCCCGTATTCGTGCGGCCGAGCAGGAGTGGGTCGAGAAGCAGCGCGTCGAGCAGCGCGTGCGGGTGCTGGAGAAGTCCGGACGCGCCGCGACCGGGGAGCAGACCGCTGTGGTGGTGGTGTCGACGCGCCGGATGAATAAGGCCACTGCCCGCGAGATGGCGTATCCGCTGGGGACGGTGCTGCGGTTGGACGACGGGCGCCGAGGCGTCGTGGTCGAACACGAGGTCTGGTTCACCGGGGAGGAGATGGCGTCCTCGGTGTGCTGGCACCCGGAAACACACGATATGGCCCATTGGGACCTCAAGCACGTAGTGGCCGTGGTCGAACCCACCATCGACGAGCTGTCCGCCGACGAGGCTGAGCGAGCCGCCGCTGCCGACGCCGCCGAGATCCACCAGTTCGTGAACCTGCTGTCCCGCGCCGGTGCTGCGGTGGCCGGGTGGAGTCGTATCGACCCGGACACTGTGGTCGGTGTGATCGAGGCTTGGTACGGGTCCGGCGGGATGGGGCACCGCAGCGGCACGGTGACCCTCACCCGCGATGAACAGGTGATTTTCCAGCATCCCGGCTACTACGACGAATTCGTTCGCACCGAGCGGGTGCTCACCGACCCTGCGCTGGTGGCCCGGATGCGTGCCGTGCTGGCCGCGGGCCCGCGGAAGTGTCTGTATCCCGACCAAACCGTCTACCGCTACGAGGTGTCGGTCCGTGATGAGAAGGTGGATGCCGATGGACCCTGAACCAGGACCTGAATGGCCCGTGCCGCGCAGCGAACTCGCCCGGCGCAAGAAGGTGAGCCCATCGACGGTCACTCGGGCCCTGGCCGTGGCGCAAGCCCGGCACGAGGCAGACCCGGACTATCCGGCGCCACCGGCGCCGGTCAACCCGGGCGAACCCATCCTGCTCTACCCGTGGCCGGAGTTCGACCGGTGGTGGCCGACGCGCCCCACTGTCGGCCGCCCACCACACCCGGACACCAACCCCGACGAAGAGGATTCTGCACGTGCCCGACAAAGTTGACCCCGCGCAGGTCATCGCCGAGCATTACGGCGACCAGGTGGTGCCCGGCCACCGCTACCACACACCGCTACCGCCGGACCTCGCACCCTGGTACCTCTACACAACCAACGGCGGCCACAGCATCCTCGTCACCCTGGGCGGTGAAGGCCAAGAGATCGACGCGCCGGTCAAATCCGTTCTCCGCCAGGGCTGGACGATCACCGACACCGGCTTGGTCCACTGCCCGCTACCCTACGATCCGGTGCTCGGTCTGACGATCGCCGACGGCGACGCCGAGTACGACGACGCCCCGGCCACCTCCGCACGGGCAACAGGGCACACCTTCACCGTGGGGAAGCCCTACAACCCGCGGGTCACCACGTGGCCCGACGGCGTCGCGCAGTGGCGTCTCACCGATGACGGAGTCGAGCTCGCGATCTTCTACGGCACCCCCACCGCAGACGAGATCGAGGCAGTCAGAAAGGGCAACGCCCGGTTCGCGCTGCTGGCCGGGCAGCATGCGCTGATTCTCGGGCACCGGTTGGAGCCGCTGGCGTGGGCGGACACCCCCTGGCAGGTGGTCCGGCAAACCGACGCACCCGCCGGCCTGCCGCTACCCGGGCCAGGCACCAAACTGATGGTTCACGTGGTCCTGGTCGACTCCCGCACGGGAATCCTGGTCGCGCAACGGGTCATTACGTGGCCGGGACGGTTCGTCGAAGCGGTCCGCAAAGCGATCCGGACCCAGTCACTCAACAAATCCACCGTCGCGCAAGGTGACCAAGAGATCAACGCCTGGTATCAGCGGTATCCGACCACCGAACAGCTCATCGCCGCCGCCGACATCAACGAGCGCGGCGGCGAATGAAGCCCGGCCCACCGAAATCTTCCCGATCCGCCGTGTCCGCCAGCAGGGAGCAGAACCGAGGCTCGATCGATCGGTGATTGCGCCGACCGGTCCGACGTCCTGCCCGGATAGCTCCGGGTGTCCGGGCATCAACGGGACCACCGGATGCGGCGCCGGTGCTACCGTGCGATCGAATAATCCCCGCGCCAGGCATGGAGGTCGTGCCGATGACCGGCTGTGCGTCGCCGCTTTATCCGATCTCGATCAAGGGAGTTGCCGTCTGCCGCGGCAGGGTTCTGCTGTTGCGCAACGAGCGCGACGAGTGGGAGTTGCCAGGCGGACGGATCGAGCTCGGCGAGACGCCGCAGGAATGTGTGGTCCGCGAGATCGCCGAAGAGACCGAATGGGCGGTCGTTGCGGGGCCGATTCTCGACTCGTGGATGTATTACATCAACCAGGCCAACAAGAATGTGTTCATCGTGACCTATGGCTGCCACACCGATGGCAGCGAGGACGAACCGGTCCTCTCGCACGAGCACACCCAGGCGGGGTTGTTCACCGAGTCCGAGATTGCCGGGCTGAGAATGCCGGAAGGCTACAAGCGGTCGATCATGACATGGTTCGCCCGGCTCCGCGCCGGCGAAACCGAGCCCCAGGGGGCGAGTACGAGGTGAACGGAGGCTGGCCAGCAGGATGGTCAGCCCCACCGGCCGCAAGGTCGTTCCGGGACGAGGCGGACCGACGTGGTAATCCGAGCCCTTGATGGCGAGGTTGATACACAACGGCGCGCCTGGTCGGGTGTCGGCGGCCCGTCGAACGCCGCGATTGATCGAGACGACGCCGACGGAGACCGGCGGCTGCCCAGAGCATGTCTTCATAGAGAAGACATGTATTTCCTGGGCAACCTCCGCTCCACATCCGCCCAGGTCACCGGGCATCTCCGCCCAGTCCGGCACGGAGTGTTTTGATCACCCCACGTATTTCCTCATGTATCTCCGTACGTATATCCCCACGTAATCCCTCGCGCGGCCCAGGTTCAGGCTCGTTCGCCGCCGCGCGTGTAGCGAGCTCTCCAGCGAGTGACTGTGGTCCGTCCAACGCCGATGCGTTCGGCCGCAGCGTTGCGGGTCAGGTGTGCGGTGCGGCGGACTGCATCGGGAATCGAGGTGAACCCGGCCGCTTGCACCCGGGCCAGCATTTGCGCGCGCCGAGCTGCTACTGCGGCCGGCTGGCTGGTCTGGGCACCGCGGCGGCGGGCGGCGCGTACCGCAGGTAGGGCGTCGGTGGCGGCCCGTGCGGGTGCGGATCGGCGGGCGAGGTCGTCGAACGGGAGGCGAGGCTTCCCGAGGAACTCGCGCCCTGGCACCTCTACATCATCGACGGCGGGCACAGCCTGCTGGTGACCCTCAGCGCCACCGGCGAAGACGGCCACGAAGTCGCAGTGCCGGTGAAGACGGTGCTGCGTCACGGTTGGACCGTTCTTGCCGATGGCCGCATCCACGCCGACCTGCCCTATGACCCGCGACTCGGCCCGACCACCGAACCCGGCGACGACGAGCACTGAAACGGGAGCCGCAACGAAGGCTCAGGCTGTATCAGATCACTCCCAGCGCAAGGGGTGTGGCACGGTCCCTGCACCACACAGGAAGTAGGAGATCTTCTCAATGACCACCGATGATCCAGATGAGCTGTGGTGGACCACCGTTGGATTCGGGGGTAACCCCTGCCCGGTTGGCCCGTGGCATGGCGCGGAAGCGGCCCGCGTGGCCATCGGCCGGTGGCGCACCCGAATGGCCGGCCGCGACGGTGAATTGGTCAACCGGTACAGCGTGCGCCTTTATGGCTATCGCACCCGCGCATTGGCCCGCGGCGCCGATGTCGCCGACAACCCAGCCCGTCGGATCGCGCTCTGAAAACCCCTTACCCTGCGATGCTGACCATGCGCCGATCTGCCCGGTCGCCGCGCACCGCGGCCGCGTAGATCAGCCGGGTCCGCGCAGCAGCCGGCGTTCGGTTCAGCTGCCGATCATCTGGTTCGCCCATCCGGGCAGGTCGGTCAGCGCGGTGGGATCGATCTTGATGGCCAAGATGTCGTAGTGGTCGGCGCCGACGCTGACGGGGATGTCGCGGGTGGCGGCACGAACAGCACCGGCGAGCAACGGCTGCAACCACGTCGGCATTTTCTCCCCGCTCACACCTTCTTCGACGAGTGCTGTGCGCGTGGTGTCGCCGCGCGGTGTCGGATCGAGTGCGATGACGACCTTGGCCCGATTGTCGTACCCGGTCTCGACAGCATCGATCCATACATCGCTGACGGGAATCGGGCCGATGTCATCGCGCATCGTCGCGTGCGTGTACGGCATGATCTCGTTGCCGACGCGATGTAGCGAGGTGGGCAGCGGGATACGCGCGATGTCAGCGGGCGTCTCACCGCCCAGAACCAGCAGGGGAATGTCCCAGTCGAAACCCGTATCGGTCGCGGGCCAAACGGCGGTGCTGTAATGGATGCTCATCGCAATCTCCTGGTGTGTCCGGGATTTCCGTCGGCTTCCTGCTGGTTCCTCGTTGCGCGCCGGACCCGCGGCGAAGCCGCATGTCGATCGCAGGCGATACCAATCCCAGAGGGAGCAAACCCCACAGCCGTGGGGAAATCCCCGCGCGTGCGGGGCCGAGAGCCAACCTGGATATCCAGCGGCTGCGATCATCCTGCCCGATCCCACCGACAGCGTTCACTCCGGGGGCGGTCAGTGGCTCGCGGTCTTGAAGGCAGTCGTGGATCGTCGGAGGTTCGTCTGAATCAACCGTGTCGGGTGGTTGGGGTAGCCTGCTGTCTGGCCGTTGCTGTGACGGCTCAGCTCCGCCGGTTGGTGCCCCACGCGCGCCCGGCACAAGGGGGCCAAGATCCGCCGGGTCACGCAGTCGAATCAACCGATCTGATGCCGTGACCGAACCTCGCCGCGGCAGGGGCGTGGGCCCTGCCGAGGAAGAGACCGCCGTCATGGGATCCAACCGGGGGCCGAACCGCCACACCGCCCGAAAAAACGACGCCCGCGCGCTCGCCACGCGCACCGGAATGCCGTACCAGGCCGCGTTGCGGCAGGTCACACAGAACAATGAGCGTCGCGAGCCCCGGCATCGGTGGCTGCTCACCGACGATGTGCGCGCCTGGTTCGCTGGCGAGGGGTGGCGCGGGGTCGGCTACCCGAACCTGTACGACTGGCTGGATGCGATCCGGCCGACCTACGACTGCGACTGGTGCGGGGAACCCGGCGACGCCCGCACCGTCGACTCGTCGATTGTCCTGCTCGTCACCGCCTACGATCCGGACCTCTCGCCGACCACCGCCCACATCGGGACCCGCACACACCACGCCGCCTGCCAACCGTCGGCGATCCAATGGCTCCAGCGCGCCGACATCCCCTCCGGGCCACAGGCCATAGCTCTGCCCGCCTCCGCCAAGCCCGAGGTGGTCGGCGAATTCGAGCTGACCACGCGTGCGGTGCTGACCACCGGCCACAACGACGAGGACGGCGACTGGGACCAGGCGATGCTGCTGATCACCGCGCGCGTGATCGACGACCACAATCTCGGTGCGCGGCCGTGGATGTCGGAGCTCGAACTGTCGATGCGCGCCGCCGGGTTCGGCCACGCCGATAGTGTGCTGAGCACGCGGGAGACCGACTGGACCCTGCGGATCGTCACCGACCACCCCTCCACCCTCGCCCCGCAGTGGATCGCGCTGCGCACCGGCCGGCCCGAGGGCGGCACCCCGGACCATCTGGTGCTGTGCGCGCTGGACCTGCCGGCCGCCTGGGTGGCGGCCGCGCGACGCGATGGACGCGTCGCCGTGGTCATCGGCCCCTGCACCGCCCATTGGGATTTCACTGATGTTCCCGGTGAGCTGGTGTACGAGCTCGACGACCGCATCGACGAGCCCGGACCCGACGCACACTGCGGATGCGCGGCACTGACCGCCGAGCATGTCTCCGACCTGCTCGACGAGGGCGCCTATGTGGTCGGACTGGTCGAAGTCGCACCGGAGGAAGCAGTGCCGTGACCGCGACGCCCGTGTCGTCGGCCGGGACAACCGGTGACCTGCGGTAATGCTGGATGAGCGGGTGGCTGCACTCCCTCTACGTAGCCTCCGCGTCATGGCGAAGAAATCATGTAATCCGTTCCGCGACGCCGCTGTCGAGCACGACTCCGGCGATGATGCTCTGTGCCTGTCGCGGGCCCATGATCTGGACCCGGACGTGGAATCGCTGCGGCAGTACACCCTCGCCGCCGTGGTGAACGCCTGGGAAGACATCCCGCAGCCGGCGTTCTTCAACGCCCGACACAGCGCGGAATTACTGCTCAAGACCCTGCTGCCGGGCTATGAGCAGGACAAACGGCTCAAGCGCTGTCACAGCCTCACCACGCTGCTCGCCGAGCTGGCCACCCGGAGCGACGACCTGCTCGGCACCGGTGAGGACCAGCAGCTGATCGTCGAGTTCATCCGGGAACTGGACCGCCATGACCCGAATGGTGATCAGGGCCGGTATCCGAGAGATTCCCACGGCAGCCCGTCGCTGGAGAAGCTGTGTTGCGCCGACCGGGACGAATTCGTCCGGGAGGTGGCCCGGCTAGCGCGCTACGGCGAGCTGAGGCTGACCGGCCAGCCGCATGTGACCATGGGCCAGCAGTGGCCGCCGACACCGCTCGAACAGCAGACGACCGGCTAGGTGTTCGGGCCGGTGGACCCGGCAGGCCCGAACCAGACACGCGGGACCCAGTTCGAGAACCGGAACTGGGTCCCCGTTAGGTCCCAGCGCCACCCCCGCCAGCGTGGCTGCGCCGACCCGAAGACCGTCGTCGGCCCCGGGAGGGGAGGGGCGCGCTTCTAGGCGGAGTGCGGGAGATTGCGCAACGCCATGATCGCCTTGTCGACGGCGATCAGCTGGCGTTCCGGGTGCTCGGCGGCCTCGATCTGGTGATCGACCCACTCCCGCAGCAGGCTGGACACGTCGGTACCGCGCTGCTCTGCCAGCTTGGCGAGCTTGTCGCGCTGGTCCTGGGAGAACCGTACCGTCGTCGCGATCAGCCCGGCGGACTTCACCTCGGCGGCGTCGGGCACGGGCAACTCGGACACGTCGGCCGGTTCGCTGCTGCGGACCAGCCGCCCGGCCAGGAAGTCACCCATCAGGTCGGCGTCGTCGGCCTGCGTGGTCAGCTCTTCGATGCGGCGTTCGATGCTCATTGCTGTGCCTCCCAAACGGTGTACACGTCGTCCTCGGACGCTTCGAGGGGTCTGGCGGCATAAATCAGCCAATCCCATCGATCTACCTGGATCACCACCACCGCGACAGCGCGGGCCTCGGTCGTGCGGCCGAAAACCTGGAGCACCCTGGCATCGACCTTCGACTCGATCCGCTGCGGCCATCGCCGCAGATACGCCAGAGCCTCCATGACCTCGGCTTTCGTGACGTCGTGCAAGTACTGAGACTCGGCAATGTCGTCGCGAAAGTGATAACCCACAGTTAGAGCATACAAGCGAATACGCTGATGATCGAGCCGATAGCGATCCGGCGGCTCGGCACCGTTCCAGTCGCTGACCGTGTGCGGCGGTGTCGACGCCGACCTGGACAGGAGCTGTCGATATCGACGATATCCGCCGACTCCATCGAGGGGGCAGAATACGAGGTGTGGATGACGCGGCCGCCCTCGCGATGCTCCAGTTCGACCTCGACCTGGAGTTTCCACGCCGTGTGGCCGATCTGATCGACGATTCCTCCCTGGTCTCCGATATTCGGATCGAATTCGAGACCGCAATCGAATGGCTCGGTGACCGACTGGCCACGTCTGGGGTTGACCGTCACCCTCGCCGACGTCGACTCTCTCAGCACCGATATGTGGGGCAATATGCCCGTGGACCTGATGGAGGGGACCAGCGGCGGCTATCGACGCCGTAGAGGACCACCTCGACCGCATTATCGAGGTAATTCGCGGCATCGTGCTCGAGGCCCCGCGCACAGAACCGTGACCGGCCGGGCCAGCCGTAGCAGGCCCCGTGACCGCCGGGAATCCGGCGGGTGTTACGGCTACCCCGCCTCGTGGAGCGATGTGGCATCGGCAGGCGAGCTGATCGTGTCCTGCGGTGGTGATTCACGGTGCATCACCGATCCGGCATGTTTCGACCGAACGCACCAGCTCCGCGCGACGGCCGCCCACTTCCTCGTCGCATCGCCATCTGATCCGTCCGGAACGGGTGGTGCCGCCGTCACGGAAGGCTCCGGTGCACGGCGGCCGCGGTATCGATGGTTCGGCTGCGCCGGCGCCAGCTCAAACAACGGCTCGGTGCGGGCGATTCGTTCAAGCCGGGCCCACAGAGCGTGGCGACCGGCAATTATGAACCCCGTTCCCACGCTTCCGATGCATATTGCCGAGTGGCCGGTGTGCGCTGCACGAGGGCCGCGGGTCCGGCCTTCTTGCTACGGCAGTTTCTCGCCGCGGGCTCGCTCGAGCTGGGCGCGGGTAACGATGGTCCCGTCGGCCCAGTCGGTGGCGGCCAGAGCTTCGATTCCCTGGCTGGCACCGTAGAAGTCTTCACTGGCCGCGGCGGTGATGTCGTCGAGCAGTTCTTCGATGCGCACCGCGAGCGGGCCGTAGTTGCCATCGGGCCCGTAGGACAGATACTCGCCCGGTATCGGGTACACCGCCCCGTCTGCCACCCGCACCCAGACCGTGTCGGCCTCGAACGCGAGTGCGGCCAGCGGTGTATGGGCCGGCAGCCGGTCCGGGATCGCCGCGCGCAACCCGCCGTCGCGCAGCCGGACGACTGCGGCCCCGGTCAACGGGTCGACCAGCCACTGGGCTACCTGCTGCGGTGCGTCGACGAGCAGTTCGTGCGCGCCGGTGCGCTGTGCCGGCGCGAGACGGCTCGCCCATTCCCGGCTGACCGCCCCGGCGATCTCGATCGGTACCCACCTGGCGTGCGGTACACCGAGTTTGCCGCGGGCCCGCACCGCGCGGGCGACCTCGAGCGCGAGCGGGTCGGCGCTTTCCAGGATCTCCCACCATCCTGCGCGGTGTTGCAGCTCGTCATCGACACGATCCTGCGCCTGCACCGGGACCGGTTCGGCCGCGATTTCGACGATGTCGCCCAGGCCGGCATCGAGGAGGTCGGCGATATCACCGGCGGCGATCGCGGCGACCTCGGCTTGTTCGGCGGTCGCCGCTTCCACCAGCACCTGGTGCGCTGCCCGCTCGGGTGCCATGGTCGCGGCCAGCCGCAGCAGCGGCTCCACATCGAAATCGGGCACCGCCTGGACCAATGCTGGACCGGTGCCCGGCTTCCATGCCTGGATCGCGGCGCCGACGCGTAGCCTGCGCGGCCACCACGGCGCTGTCCCGCCCAGGGCCGCGGCCAGATCACGCCAGGTCGGCTGCTGCCGCGGATCCGGTCCGGCCAGACGGCCGTCCCGGCAGCGGTGGATGCTGAAATCCGGCCCGGTCTGCGGGTTATACGTGCCCTTGCCCGCGAGCACCAGCTGCGGCACCAGCGGCTCGAGCTCGGCGGCACGCGTCCACGCGAACTGATCACCGGTGATCAGCGGCCACACAACCCGCAACCGCACCCGCGGCGCCACCTGCCAATCCTGGGCCACCGCGCCCCCCAGGTCACGCGCCGCGACCAGTTCGGCGGTGTCGGACCGCCAGCACTGCAACGGGGCCGCCGCCGCGATCTCAGGAAACACCGTGGCGCACCAGGCCCACACGGTGACCTGATCCCAGCACGGCCCGTCACCGATCGGCTCCGGCGCCGGGAACCGTCCCGCCTCGAGCGCCCGGCGAGCCACATCCTTTTCCAGGCCCACCATTGCGCACAGCTCGTCGAACTCGAGCAGCAATCGCTGGCGCATGCCCATACCCCACTTCCCCCTGATATCGAACTCCACTGTGAGCCAACACATTACCCAGCACACCGGCCTCCTGCGCATACGCTGGCGCTCGTCGCGGTCGAGAGCCGGATCGCTTCCTCCGACGGGCCGGTACGAGGGTCAGTGCGGCGTGGTATCGATCGTCGGAAACCACGGCGCGGCGTCGTGTTTGAACGAGTGATCCACGGGGACGAGGTCGTCGCCGTTGTCGAGGCTGGCGATGGTGACGCCGACTTCGCCTTCCACGTCTCCTTTGGAGGCCAGGGTCGAGCCGCAGGTGGGGCAGAAGCCCCGCCCAATCCCCTGGAATGTGTAAAACCACTGGGGTTCGGCGTTTCCTTCGCCGGTCCAGGCGAAGGTGGCAGCGGGGAAGTCGATCCAGGCCATGGCAGGTCCGCCGCTCAGGTGCTGACAGTCCCGGCACGAACAGAGGTGCGGCCAAATCGGTGTCGCTTGCGCTCGGTAACGAATTTTGCCGCACCGGCAGCCGCCTTCGTACATCACTCGGGCCCCTTTCGATCAAAAACTGGAGGACACACCGTATTCGTTGACGGTCGCCGCCGGGAGCGGATGGAACCTCGGCTGCGGGATTCCTCGGGGATCGACGGGTCAAGGACCCGGTTGTGTGCTGGTGTCGCCGCGGAGTGTCGATCCCGGGTCCCGGCCCGGTGGGGCGAGGGACAGGACAAGTGCTGCTGAGGCGGCGCAGCCTATCGTACCGTCCAGTGCTGCGGTCACGGCCTCCTCCAGGCCCACCACCTGTGTCACCAGGTCGGCTTCGTCGTCGTCCGGCCGGGCCTCGTGCATGGTCAGCCCGGTCGCCACGAACAGGTGGACCTTGGTCGTTGCCAGACCCGGCAGCGCCCACAACGCACCGACTTTGCGCCAGTGCCGTGCGTGGGCGCCGACCTCTTCTGCGAGTTCGCGGGCCGCACCGGCGGCGGGCTCCTCGCCCGGGTCGAGATTGCCGCCCGGGAGCTGCCACATCCGTGTGTCGGGTACATAGTGGTGCTGCGCGACGACGAACAGGGCACCGGAGCCGGTCAACGCGGCGACTCGTACCTGGTCGGCTCCGGCGACCCAGTCGTAGTGGCCTGCCGTGCCGCCCGGGGTGGTGACCGTGTCGGAGACGACGGTGAAGTACTGCCGCTCCAGCACCACATCACTACTGTGCCGGATCCAGGGACCGCGTCGGTGCATGAACACAACTCTAGGACGCCGGGGCCGGCTGCCCGGGAACAAGTCGGTATGAGGCACTGGACGACTGGGCTCAACCGTGAGTGCGTTCCGGGTAACCCGGGAACCGGAATCGAGGCCTCCCCGCGCGCCGGCCAGCGCCCCACGCGCACAGCGGAATCCGCTCCGGACATTTCGTCGCCACTGTGGACCTACCTCGGGGACACAGTGGTCGGCTACGGTGGACGCCAACCGATCTTCCGTTCCATCCGAGGTAGGGAGATGCATATGCGCGGGCAGGCTCTGTCTGTCGCCGCGGTGGTGGTGTCCGCGGCCGCTACCGTGCTGGTTCGGCCGCCGGCCGCGGCAGCCGAACCGCCGGGCATCCCGGACGCCGCGGCCGCGCGAACGCTGCTGGATGGTCTGACGGTGGCCGAAGAATCCTCGGCCCGCGGATATTCGCGCGACAAGTTCCCGCACTGGAACAGCGTGGGGGAGTGCACGATCCGCGAGACCGTGCTGCACCGCGACGGACTCGATGTGACCGTCGACGGCGAGTGCCAGCCCACCGGCCGGTGGTTCTCGCCCTACGACGACCGGACAATGACCGACCCGGCCGATATTGACGTTGACCATGTCGTACCCCTGGCCGAAAGTTGGCGATCCGGCGCCAGCGAATGGAGCACCGAGCAGCGCGAACAGTTCGCCAACGACCTCGAAAGCCCGCAACTCATCGCGGTCACTGCCTCGTCGAACAGGACCAAGGGGGACCGGGATCCCGCCTCCTGGCATCCTATCCCTGCTTTCGAATGCACCTATTCCAGGATGTGGGTTGCAGTGAAGGCCCGGTGGCAGCTTACTCTCCAGCAGGCCGAGAAGGACGTGCTCACGCGGATGCTGTCGACCTGCTGAACCACCGGCTCGTCCTTGCTGAAATCGAACTACTCGATCGCAACAGCTCGGGTCCGATCAGTCTCCGGGTCTGCCACGATGTAGCAGTGTGACCTGTGCGTATGTCGGGTTGGCGGGGGTTGCACCCGGTCTCCGTACCCTCCGGCGGATGATGAAGAAATCGTGTAATCCGTTCCGTGACGTCGGTGTCGAGCACGACTCCGGCGATGATGCTCTGTGCCTGTCGCGTGCCCATGATCTCGACCCGGTCTTGGAATCGTTTCGGGAGTCCACCGGGGTCGCCACTGTGGTGGCGTTGGAGGGCTTTGCGCGGTGGGCATTCTTCGCCGCCCGCCAGAGTGCCGAATTGCTGCTCAAGGCGTTGCTGCCGGGCTACGAGCAGGACAAACGGTTGAGGGGCTGTCGTCACGACCTGAAGATGTTGCTCGCCGAGTTGGCAGCCCCGTGGTGACGATCTGCTCGGCGCCGGTGAGGATCAGCAGTTGATCGTCGAGTTCATCCGGGAGCTGGATCGCCATGACCCCAGCGGTGATCAGGGTCGCTACCCCAAGACTCTGCGCGGTGACCTGTCCCTGGAGACGGTGTGCTGCGCTGACCGGGACGAGTTCGTCCGGGAAGTGGCGCGCTTGGCTCGCACCGGCGACCACAACGATGTCGGAAGGTGCTCGCCACGTCCAGAACGTGGCGAGCGCGGTTGCGACAGGAGCCCAGTTCCCCAGCCCGGCCCGGGCATCCGGGCCGGCGCCGCGTCCACATCCCGTCGTGAGATCAGCCGGCGGTCAGTCAGCAGATTCTCATCGCTGGATAGCCTCGGTCGTGTTCGCTACCGGTGAGGCAGGGGCAGGTCAGGAGCGTCGATGGCGGGTCTTCCGGAGTCGCTGTTGTGCAGATGAAGGGCGGTTGTGCTGATCGCAGGCGTGTAGGTCCCGCCTTACGTTTCGTGGGGCTACTCGGCGGGTGTGGGGGCGTGGATGGCGTCGAGATATCGCAATCCGGTCCGGATCGTTTCGGCCTCTTCGGGATCGGCTGCGAGGTCGACGCCTTGGGGTATTACCTGGAAACCGGCATCGGTGATGGGGTCGCCTGGGTAGGCGGCCTGCACTGCGGCGTGCATATCTGCGGTGCTGATCGCGGTCTCCGGCTCGCGCAGCAGAACCACGATCGGGGCGTTGGGGTCGTCGCTGCGGTGTACGGCCAATATGTCGGGGTTGATCGTTACCGTGGTCGCCGGGTCGGGGACCACCGCGGACGACAGGCATTGCCCCAGTTGGTCATCGGTGAGCTCGCCCTTCATGCGCGCGCGTTGCAGCTCGAGCCAGAGCGGCGCATTCATGCAGTGGGGGTGGTCGCGGCGCTCGTCACGGAGGGCACGCAGGTCCCGGGGGAGCGGCCGCTGCGCTACGAGGGCGAGCAGCGGTGCCATGTCGCCGCGGGCGGCAGCGGTCAGTTCGGTACTGAGATCGGGTCGATCGAGTTCGGCGACATCGATCCTGCGCCGGAGCATGATGGTGAACATCGCTTCGGTGACATAGCGGCCGATGAGGTCGAAAGCGTCACTAGGAAGCGGCAGCAGCGGCCCGATATCGTGGACCTCCAGCGCGACAGCGTCCGGAGCGTCGGTGTCGACGTGGGTCTTGCAGCGTTGCCGGCGGTAGGTGGCGAAGAGCCGCTGCGCGGAACCGTAGTGTTCGAGCCAGTACGGATCATCGGCTTCCCAGTCCACACGGTATCGGCGCTGGTCATCCCATCTCCCGACCTGGCCGTGTATCTCGACCGGGTTGCGGCATCGCGTGCGGCGGGTGGTCGCGGCCACGCACTGCATGTTGTAGATGTGGCCGTCGTACCGGAGCTGACGGCCGTCGACAACCAGGATCGTGCCGGGTTTCTCAGGCCGGGTGGTCTTCGTCCGCTGTGCTGCGGTGTAGGAGATCCTGGCGCGTTCCTTGCGGGCGCGGATGCGGGCCTTCTTCCGCGATTTGCGGGTCATCTCGGACTCGATTCCAGGCAGAGCCCCGCGTCCTCCACCGTAATCGGTGTCGAGGTAGTTGTGCGCGATTCTCCCGGGGTGGGCGGACCTTGTCCTCAGTGTCGCTGAGCACGCGGGGCTCGGGCGACTCGGAGTCGGGCAGGCGCACCTGCCGAGACCCGGATACTAACACTCCCAGGCATATTCGCGGCGAAGCCCAGACTCCTCCAGCCCTCGAGATGTTCGCGGCCCGCACGGGCGTGGCGCGGCACAGTCAGATCGTTTTCAACATGCCGCCGTCGATAACCGGTTCCGTGCCGCTGATGTTCGATGCCCGGCCGGACGCGAGAAACACCACGAGAGCCGCGATTTCCTCGGGGCTGGTGCGCTTGGCGGCGGCGGCGTGTGGCACCGTCGACCCCCGTCGAAAGTGGGCGGATACGGCGGAGCTGCTGTCGGGGCCGGGCGGGACGCGCCGATGACGGTAGGCGATGTCTGCGAGGACGCGGCTCGCCGATACGCGCAACAGCTCCGGGCGGCAAGCATCATCAATCCGGTCCAGGAACCAGCGTGGGCCGGCGCAGCCCCGATCACAGCTGTTGTCCGGAGCCCGGTGGTTCGTCGGCAGGCCTGGCGAGCCCTGCCGCGACCAGCTGATCACGTACGCGGCGGAATCGGTCGATGTCTACGCCGGCCAGGGCTGCCAGGTCCCGGTCCGGGTATGGGCCCGGTCCGTGGCGTTCGAGGACCTGCCTGATGGCCTCGGTGATCTCGATATCGTGGGTATCGGTCGCGAGCTGGTCCAGTTCGGGCAGAATCTGGTCCATCCAGGTGGTGTCCTGGCCAGTGTCGCGGCGTCGGTCTCGTTCGTCGCGGATCGTGGCGGCCAGCTGGTCGGCCTCGCTGGCTACCCGGGCGAGAGTCTCGCGCCGGTCGGCGTCCATGGTGCCCATCCTGCCCGCCGGGAGGATCGGAGTCCAGGGCACGGTGACGGGTAGTGACGGGTTCCTGCACGAGCCGAGGGGCCCGGTGCGGGGCGGTGGGCCCGCTACGGGTGTTCGTCGAAGTAGAGCGCGAGCATGGCGATCTCGGACAGCAGAGGATAGCCGAAACTCGGTGGCGGGAGCACCGATTCCAATGAGCCGGTGTGCTTCTCGGCTTCGGCGAGCACAGCGCGCCACCCGTTGCTGTGTCGCGCGCTGAGGGGTTGTTCGCCGGGCCCGGCATCGGCCATGCTCGCCAGGTAGGTGCGAGCCTGACCGGTCAGGGTGACCGATTGGCGGGCGAGGAACGCCGTGAATTCTTCGGAGTCCACGTTCGCGGTGCAGGCCGGGTCGCCCGGATGCGGCCAGGGCAGACCGAGTTGATCGAGCACGGCCGCGACGATGCTGGCGAGCGGGGTGTCCGGGCGCCGGTGTGGCGTCATCGCCCACATCGTGTCCGTGTTCTCCGGCGCCGAGGGTGGCGCGGGGCCGGTGGTCCCGAAGCCGTGCACGACGATGCCGGGCGGCCGGAATTCACTGCTGACCGCGGCCAGCACTTCCTGTAGATCGACCTCGGCGTGCGCGGTCGGGGAGTATGGCACGAGCACTTCCCCGGTCGGGCCGCGTAGCGTGTCGGCGCGCTGGGCGAGTTCGCCGATGCCGGCTTCGACGGCGAACTTGGCGGCTGCGGCGCTGGCTTCGCGTTGGCCGAGGTAGCGCTGGAATTCTGCGCTGTCGTCGTGCCATCCGATCTGCCAGGTGTAGCCCGTCGGGGCGGTGGTGCGGTGCGGGGCGAACAGTTCAGTGCGGGTATCACTGATCCGGGGATCCGGTGTGGTGGCCTCGATGATCGCTTCGAGGGGATTCGGGGCGCCCGGAACAGGCAAGGTCGCGGTATACCGGTCGGACGGGTGGTGGTGCCAGGTCAGCGTGGTGGTCGGCCATTCGCTGACCCGCAGGTAGCCGTCGCCGATCCGGGCCGCATGCAACCGCAGCGCCAACCTGAGCACGTCGAGTTCCCGCCGTCCCCATCGGTCGCGATCCTCGGTGCTGATCGCGGTCATCGTGGCAGCGACGGCGGTGCGGTAGCGCTGTTTGCGGGCGTCTTCGGCGGGATCGTTGTCACGGATCACCTCGTACAGCGGCGCCGATTCACGCGGGGTGAGCAACCGGCACGCCAGCTCCGCGCTCGCGCGTGGAAGGCTCAATTGCTGTGCGATGGCGTGGATTTCAGACGCGGTCAGGCGTGACAGGGCGACATCGAGGTAGGCTACCGCGCCGGGTAGGGATTCCGGTATTGGGGGCAGGTGTTCGTGGGAAGCGTCGGTGTCGGTGGCCGCGTCGTAGAGGTCGTTGACGGTGGCCAGACTGCCGACGGGCACCAGGTCCAGGCGCGTGGTGAGCGCGGCGAGCAGACCCTTCGCCAGCGGCCCGGCCGGGCGAGCGGTCGCGGTGAAGTCACAGATCGCATCGATCATCGCCTCCGGGTCGAGGTCCAACGCCTTCGACGCGCGGGCGGCTCGGTCGTGCGGTGCGGCCGGCGAGCTCGATTCACCCATCCTGCGACAATAGGCCCGCCCGGCGCCTGCTGGCGCTCGAGTGTGGCCCGAGCGATCCGGCGGCGCGGCATCGGTGCCCGTGCAGTGCCCCTGTCCGGGGGCTGGCTGTGGGGTTGAGTCATCATCTGTCCCGCTTCGGTCCGATCACCACCGGTGGACACTGCCTCTACTCGGCGCGCCTGTGCCAGCGCAGTGCCGCGTAACCGGTCGCGATCGCCGCGACGAGCACGACAACGCTGATCACCACACCCGCGATATCGGGCCGGAAGGCCGTTCCAGTCGCCGTCGCCAGCAGGGTCACCAGCGCGGGGAGTCCGACAGCGGCCGCGGCCAGCAGGAGATCGGCTTTGCGCGTGCGATCGGTCATGGAACGGCATCCTCCCTGGTAGTCGCCGAGCAACCGCGCGGCCGCGCACCGGCTCTGCTGATCGAGGGTAGCCGGTAGCGTGACCGACCGTGACTTTCAGCGCGTCTCGGACCGACCAGGTGATCAGCGTGGTGACAGCGGTCGGTCGTGCGGACCCACAACACTTGGCAGAGGCCTACCGGTCTGCGTCCCGGCTGGCATGACGCCCGGTTCGGGATGATTCGCCGCCACCACCCGACATCAGATGACCCGTACCCCCGACTTCTCCGACGAGGTGGCCGCCCTGCGTGGCCTACTCGCTGAGCGCGTCAGCGCTCTGCGCGAACTCAGCGACGGTCGGCTACCGAACCCGCTCGACACCATGCTGTAGGGCCCGGGAGTGCGGGCCCCATGCAGTATTCGGACATCCGGATCCCGAATATCGGCACAGTTCCGGTATCACCCAGCACCTGATGTAGCGGGGATACGGGCGGTCAGGCGCCGCGGTCACTCAGGATCACCGCTCGCCGGTCGTCATGGTCGCGTCGGTGGGACACGACCGCCATCAAGCACAGCCTGTTCCTGAGAGTTCGCAGGAGGCGAGGGTCGGTGTCGGTGTTCAACCGGACGCCGAACGAGAACACCGAGGTGGTGAAGGGCCGGACCTGGAGGTCGAGTTGCTCCCATCGCCCCGGGTCGGTGCGATCGTGCGCCCAGAAAACGGTGGCGGGCCGGGCGGTGCCGGTCACGGCGGTGATGTCGCTGAGATCGGGCCATCTGGCGTGGTGTTCCCGACCTGCCGGGTTGTCCGGTGGGATCGGCAGGCGGGATGTGAGATCGAGTGTGTGGTCGCGGATTTTGCAGAATTCGACGGTTACGGCCACGAGTTCGAGGTCGGCGAGGTCTGGTTCGAAGTCCGTACAGCTGCCGCACATCCGTAACGTGGCGTCGACCCAGCGCTCCTTGTCATACTGATACACGTGTCCGAGGATCATGCTGGACGCTACCTCGGTCAGGTTCTGCCATGAGGCGCGGTCGTGGTGCCGTTCGGTCAGTCGGGCAAGCACAGTGGCCGCAGCATCTCCGACGGGGCCGAGCCACGGCCGGTACTTCTCGGCGATCGTAAGCGTCTGCGAGTTCCCGCCCAGCCAGGTGAAGGCCAGTGCTCTCGCAGTGATCATGCCGACATCCTCGAGTGAGGTGATGGTCGCACCCTGGCGGTCGGCGGCGACGGCCGCGACGAATATCGCCGAGGACATGATATCGACGAGGTCGGATTCGGTGGCAGCCGGCCCACCGTCGTGGTCCAGGTCGGTGACGCTGCCCCACCACTGCTGCCGGTCGGCGATCTGGGTCCGGACGAGCCGTCGTGCCGCGTCGGCGGCCAGGGTCCATAGTAGATCTGCGTCGTGCAGAAAGATCTCCATGGATTTTGTTACCTCATTTGCGCAGGTCCACCGTGCCCGATCGACAACGTTACCCGTCTGCCGGCGGATCTCGTTTTCCCGGAACGTAATCGGTGTCGCCGGTGCGACCGGCAAGCCGATCAGTGACAACGGCCTGGCGTTGAAACTGCGGGCGCTCGGAATCCAACCACGCCGGCACCGCAACACCGCCCTGTTCGCGCTCGCGTCCGAGCTTCCCGCGGCACTGCTGGCGAGGATGCTCGGCGTCCATATCTCCGTGGCCGTCCAATGGCAGCGGGTCAGTGGCGGTGACTGGACGGCCTATGCCGCTGAGGTCGCCACACGCTCCGGCCGCGCAGATCAGATCAGGCCCCGGCTACCTGGCCCGCCGACGAATTCTGCGATCGCTTCGAGCCCCGGACGGTAGCCGTCGGTGGTGTCGACCGTCAGTTGTCCGACGTCCATGTTCACCGGTACGAACGACGCGATGGTGCGGGTTCCGGCGGCGATCTCGGCGAGCAGGCCCGCGTCGTTGTGTGCGCGCCGGTGCGGGTCGTGCTCGGCGCGATTGGCGATGCGGTTGTGGAGCACCTGTTGGGGGGCGGTGCAGTGGATGATGCGGATTTCGGCGAACTCGGCCACACGCAGCAGGTTCGGGCGCCAGAGCTTGTCCTGGAACGCGGCTTCAGCGACCGCACTGACCCCGCTGCGGGCGAGCACGGTCAGCACGTCGAAGAACGTGTGGAGGACGGGGATGTTGAGGTCGTCGTAGTCGCCGTCGCGTGTGGGTGTGGTCGCGGCGACCATGCCCTGTTTGATCTCGTCGCGGATGATCGCCGGGATCCCGACCCGCTCGGCCAGGGCGTGGGCCAGAGTGGACTTGCCGGAGCCGGCCGGGCCGCTGACGACGGTGATCACCGGGTTCTGCGCGGAAGTGGGCATGCGGCATTGTGGCAGGTCACTCATCGTCAGCTGTCCGGGTGTCGGCCGTGGAAGGCTTGGTGAGCCGGTAGGCGATGAAGCCGGGTTGCCGGGTCAGGGTCTGGTACTCGGCTGGATGCGTGCGGGCCATCTCCGGGGAGGGTTGGTGTTCGGTGATCGCGTCGATGACGAATCCCGCGGTGGTGAATTCGGCACACCATGCTTGCAGCGGTTGGTGCCAGAAGCGGTGGGTGATGCCGCACGACCACTTCTGTTCGACCCATCCGGTGTCGAAGTAACTGCCTTCGGTGGCGAGCCAATCGGCGGTGGGGTGACTGGTGGAAATGATCATGTGCCCGCCGGGGCGCAGGACGCGGTGGAGTTCGCGGAGCAGGGCGATGCGGTCGTCGATGTAGTGGATGACCAGGGCGAGCAGGCCGATGTCGACAGTGTCCGAGGTCAGCCAGTACAGGGGTTGGGTGAGGTCGTGTTGGCGCAGGGTGATCTGGCCGGCGGTGTGGCGCCGCGCCAGGTCGATCATGTTCGCGCTGGCGTCGATGGCGATGACGTGGGCGCCGCGGGCGAGGAGTTCGGTGACGTAGAGGCCGGGCCCGCATCCGGCGTCGAGGACGACGCGGTCGGTGAGGTCGCCGAGCAAGTTGAGCACGGCGGGCCGGTCATAGAGCGCGTTGTAGGGGCTTTCGGCTGCCTCGGCGGCGAACGCGGCCGCGTGCTGGTCGTAGGAGGTGGTGACGGTGTTGTCGGTGAGCATGGGTTACCTGACGTTCGCGGGTTGACGGTGGATGGGGGGCTGGTCGGGCAGCAGCGCGTCCAGCACGCTGTGGTCGGCGGGTTCGCCATCGACGAAGCCGCAGTGCAGCGCCCGCACGGCGGCTTCGTAGATGTGGGCCGGGGCGCGGCGGCCGGCGTCGATGAGCTGGTCGAGGCGGGTATCGAACTCGGTGAACCAGGCGCGGTAGTCCAGGATCTGCGGGTCGGTGCTCGGCCAGGTCCGGAACAGGTGGCGGCGGGCGAGGGTGAACGGGGTCGGGCTCGAGGCGTAGGCCGTTGAGACCGCGCCCCGGCAGCGTGGCACCTGGTGGTAGACACTGGTGGTTTCCCCGAGGTAGGCGAACCGGTAGCCGAGGCGCCGGTGCAGCGTGAGCCACATGTCCCAGTCCTCGCAGTGGGTCATCGTCTCGGTAAACCGGGCGGTGGTGTCGGTGAAGTTGCGGGATACCAGCGATCCGGTGTGAATGTAGTTGGCGCACAGAAGGAACTGGGCGTCGAACTCGTAGTCCTTGCGCGGCAGCCAGCGGGTGTCACGGGGCAGGGTTTCGATCCACCGGTCGCTGACGAGCGCCCCGCCGTAGACGGCGTCGGCGCTGCCGTGGTCAAGCACGGTGTGCGCGGCGCGCAGATGCCGGGCGAACACGACATCGTCATCGTCGAGGAACGCGACGAATTCCCCGGCCGCAGCGGCCAGGCCGGTGTTACGGGCGGCCGCAACCCCGGCGTGGCCGGTTTCGATCAACCGGACCGGCAAGACGGTACGCCAGCTGTCGGCGACGGGTCGGGCGGGCACATGCCCACCGTCGTCGACCACGATGATCTCGAAGTCGGTGAGTTCCTGGCGAGTGAGGCTGCGCAGTGCCCGGTGCAGCGGGCCGGGCCGGTTGTAGGTCGGGATGATGACGCTGATCATCGTGGCGACCTCACCGGGTCGAGCAGTTCGCACCGCAGCAGATCGAGCGCCGCAACGGTGGCCGGGTGCTCGGCCGTGCCGAGCACCCGTGTGGCGACCGGGCCGGTCACCGCGGCCAGACGGTAGAACTGGGCCCGCTCACCGGCTGCGGTGAGGGTCGCCACTGTCCACACTGTGTCGCCGTCGCGGGTCACCTCGAGGGCTCGACCGCCTTGGGCGTCGCTGATGACGACGTTGCCGCCCGGGAGGGGTTCGGCGCCGCCGGCCAACGGGCAGAACAGGTTCTGCGGTGGATCGGCGAGGTGCTGCCAGACGATCGCGTGGTTGGTCGGGTCGATCTCGAGGACTCGGGAGTAGCCGTGGCGTTGGCCGTTGTCGAACACCAGCAGGTTCCCGTTCGGCAGCATCGTCGGCTGGTGCTGGCCGGACACTTCGCCGGGCCCCCACCACCAGCGGACCGCACCGGCGGACAGGTCGAGCACGGCGATGGTGTCGAGCTCGCGCATCGACACCAGCACCTCCCCGTCTCCCCACAACCCGGCCGGATGAGCTTGCACGACTTCGACGGTGTTGGCGTGCAGCAGATCCGCTGGCGACCCCGGTAGGTCGCGCAGCAGCCGCGAGGCTGTCCGCCCCGGTCGCAGGGCTCCGGCGGCGGCCAGGTCGTGATGAGTTGCCAGCGCTGCGCGATGGTGCGGGGACCGGCGTCTACGGTCGATGTGGCTGATGATCAGCGCGGACAGCACCGCATCGCTCATCAACAGGTCGTACAGCGAATAGGTCGCGGTGGGCGTGCCGGTGTCGTCGATGACGGTGATGGAGTTGTCGAGCATGACGAACGCCGCGTCTGCTCCGTCGACGACCCGGGGTTGTTCGGTCAGGACGTACACCTGGCCGGTGTCGGTGACGTGCAGGTCGTGGTGGACGGGCAGCTCGACGCGCCAGATCAGGGTGGAGTCCGGTGCCAGTTTCAGCAGCGAATGCAGCGGCACCGTCGCATACAGGCTGCCGTCGGCGCCGAGTTCGACGTGGTTCCAGCCGCGCAGATACCTCGGCGGACGGGTCTGCGGCCCGGGTTGGTCGAGGTCGCTGCTCCAGGCGTGCACGATCTGCGCGTCGCGGTCGATCAGGCACGCGACCGGACGGGGATAGGTCGACGACGGCGAGAACAGGAAATGCGTTGCGGCAGTGTCCATCATCGCCTCGCCGCCTCGAGGCCGAACTCCAGCCGGACCGCGGCCGTCATCTCGTGGGCGACCTGTTCGGCGACGCGGGCGCCGATCTCGGCGCTGGCCTTGTGGGCGGTGTAGACGATCCCCGAGGATGTTGCGGCGTCGGGCGGCAGGGGAAACACGTCGTAGCTGAAGCGGCGTGCCGGTGACACCGCTGGGTCGGTGCCGGCGAGGTCGGGGCGGGCCGCGCCGGGGGCGATGTGCATGGTCAGGCTGGATTCGACCATGCCCGCGTGGTGGTCGTCGGTGCGGGCGACGCCGGTTTCGGCCGCGAGAGCGTTGCGGAACGGTTCGCCCACGACGTCCCACCAAGCCACGATCATGATCCGGGCATCGGTGAAGGTGGCGGTGACGATGCGGGCGGCCTCGCACAGGTAGCTGAGGTTGTCGATGGCGGAGTTGACGATGACGACCTGCTGCGCACCGTGTTCGGCCAGGGCGGTCAGGATCTCGGTGACCAAGTGAGTGAAGGTCGTGCCGCTGATGGCGAGGACGCCGGGGAACACACCACCGAGGCGTTGGGGTGCGGTGGCGACCCCGTAGCCGATGGTCGGTGCGATCGTGGCATCGAGGTCGGCGGCCAAGCGGTGGGCGAAGTAGTCGCTGATCATCGTGTCCGCGCCCAGCGGCAGGTGTGGGCCGTGGGGCTCGACGGCCCCGATCGGCACGATCACCAGGCCGTGGTGTCTGCGGATGTCGAAGTCGGGCCAGGTCAGTTCGGCGAGCAGCATCATCGATCTCCTCGAAGTGTTGAGATGTTGGTCAGGCGTCGGTCCAGCCGAGGCTCGGCACTGCGGTGGGGCGCAGGTGTTCGGCCAGGCGAAGGTTGAGGAAGTCCTCTTTGTTCGCGCACCCGGCGCCGGCTTCACACGGCGCCCAGGTGTTCTCGCGCAGCCGCAGATCGAAGCCCGGGTCGAGAACGTTGCCGAAGCGGTGCAGGCCGAGTGCGGCATACCGCGAGCATCGGTAGACATCGCCGTGGATATCGACGAACACGTAGTCCGCGCCGGCCCGGCACGCCCGGTGCTGCGGGGAGGTCAACCCGACCAGCGCAGTGCGGGTGAGTTCGGCGTCGCCCCCGCACGCCGCAACCGTGCCCACCACATCGGCGCTGCTGGCCAGCGCGGGCACCGCGGCCGTGGGGTCGGCACCGGTATCGGCGTTCGACGGCACCGACGGGTCGTAGCCGAGATCGACGTTGAATCGCAGTCCGGCCTCGTCGGCCGCGGCTTTGACCCGCGCGATCGTAGCTGTGTCGTGGTCGGCGAACAACAAAGTGTTCACGACGACGAAGCATCCGTAGGTGTCCTGGGCGAAGGCTGCGGCGGCGATGAACTTTTCCAGGGGCATTTGCCCGTCGTGCCAGGTCAGCCACAGCGACAGCTTGCCGAGGTTGGCATTTCGCTCCAGCGTCGGCAGACGCCGTTGCAGCAGTGACGCGTTGGACAGCAGTTCCACGAACCGCACGCCGGGCTGGCGGGTGAGCCAGGCGGCGCGGTCGAGAAATGCGGGCGAGGCGAAGGGCTCGCCGAGGGTGCCGAGCCGGACATCGACCGGGAACGGGCGGGTGGCGATCCAATCGACGATGGCGGTGAAGGTGTCGCGGTCTTCGTCGGCGCGCCAGTCATAGCGGTTGCTTTTCGCCCAATCGCCGGTCGAGACACAGTATGTGCATTTGAAGTTGCACAGCCGTTGTGCTGCGACGTACCAGATCCGCAGCGGGCGGTTAGCCATCACAGGGTCTCCTCATCCGAAGGTGGCAATGGGCCGGAATTCCCGGCTGGGGTAGTCGGGTGCCTGGTTGTGGCAGCGCCGACACAGGAAATCGTCGGCGGAATCGGCGACGCCGAAGACCTTCTGCCGCAACAGCACCGCGGCGTCGCTGGTCATGAGCTCATGCAGCGAGCCGTCGCGGATGTTGCCGAAGCGTTCGCGCTGGTAGTAGTCGTTGCAGCACAAGAACAGGTCCCCGGCGACGCTGATGTTGGCGTGGTGGACCGGCCAGCCGCAGCCGGTGAGCCGCCCACGGGCCGCCACGTTCTGGAAGTACTCGCCGCCGACATCCCCAGCCCGGTCGCAGGTGGCCGAGGCGGTGACCTCGACGCCGAGAGGCAGATAGCGGCGACCGATCTGCTCGACATTGCCGGCCAGCTGCTCGCCGAGCCCATTGACCACGATCTGTACCCGGAACCCGGCGTCGATCGCGGCGCGCAGGTTACGGGTGGTGGTCTCGTAGCTGCGAGAACCGGTCAAGGCCGCGAACTGATGCGGGTCGACGCTAGGCAGATTGACGATCAGGTGCCGCAGCACTTTGCGGTCACGCAGCGCCTCGATCTTGGCGGGGGTGAGTGCGGAGGCGTTGGTGTAGAGCGCCAGCTCGATACCGTGATCGGCCAGCACCGTCAGGCGGTCGGTGAAATAGCGATCCAGGGTCGGCTCATTGAAGAACTGGAAGGTGACGTAGTCGATGCCACCGTGTTCGGCGAGTTTGGCGACGACCTCGCCGAACAGCGGCATCGGCATGGTCTGGCGCGGTTTCGGGTCGGTGGAGACCGGACAGAAGCGGCACCCCCAATTGCAGTGCGCGGTCACCTCGATCTCCCCGGAGACCAGCCGATATCCCCGACACAAGTCGGCCGGCGCCTGGATCCACTGCCGGGCCACGGCTTCAGCGACCAGCCCACACCCGAACCGCTGCACCAGCCCGGCGGAATCCCGGGGGTGACGGGCACATTCGACCAGCAGCTCCAGCATGCGCGGATCGTTGTGCCAGTCGATGCGGCGATCCAGGCCCACGATCCCGAAAGCCGTTTCGGGGGCTGGCGTCTCGCCGTGCGGATAAGTGGGGCCGAAGGTGTCGGTCAGATAGACCACCGGCGACGCGGCGCCGGGGTCGACGCGCGTGAGATACGGCGAGGTCTGTACCGAGGTGGGTAGTCGAGTCATCGGGCCCCCTGTAGCGGCGCATGCGGATCCCTGGATCGGGGAGTGCGGGTCGGCAAGAGCGCGGGAACAACCGTGCGATGCGGTGGCCCGCGAATGACGATCAACTGAATGTAAGCTCCACCACACAAACAGTCAACTACTTTGCTAGCAAAGTGCTGTGCTGAAGGTGCGGTCTGCTGGCTGATACCGTGAAGTCCGTGGCAAGTGAGATCACTGACGAACGGACCATCCAAACCCGGATCGCCGACGACATCCGTGCACGCATCGAACTCGGCGAGTACGCGGCAGGCGACCAGCTGCCCACCTACGATGACCTGCGCAAAACCTATCTGTGCAGCACTGGCGTGGCACGCAAGGCCATCGACCTGCTGCGTCAGCAGGGCCTGGTCATCTCCCGGCAAGGTAAAGGTGTGTTCGTACGCGAGCGCGCCCAACCCAAACGGCACGGCATCGAGCGCTACGCCCGCAGCCGGTGGAAGTCCGGCGGCACCGCGATCCACGACGCCGAGGCCGGCGGCCAAGGCCTGTCGGTCAAACAGCTCTACCGAGAACTCGGCGAGACTCCGGCCCCCGCAGTCGTCGCGACAGCGTTCGGCATCGAGGAAGGATCACCGGTGTGGGTGCGCAAACGCACCACGGTCGTCGACGACCGCCCACACCAGCTCGCCGACTCCTACTACCCGCTCGACCTGGCCCTGGGGACCCTGCTCACCGAGGAAAAATCGGGACCTGGCGGCGGATTCGCACGTCTCGACGAAGCCGGTGACCCCCTCGCGGAGATCAGCGAGGAGTGGAGCGCCCGAATGCCGACATCACCGGAAAGCGTTGCCCTGCAACTACCCGGCGGCACACCGGTCATGGACTTGACCCGCACCGTCTACGACACCAAGGGCCGCGCGGTAGAGGTCATGCTCGCCGTGATCGCCGCCGACACCGTCCGCATGAGCTACCGCTTCCCGATCCCCGACTGAGAATCCAGGCAAGGAGACCACCATGTCAGCGCCCTCGATTCCCGACATCGCCCTCAACGACGGCAACACCATCCCGCAACTCGGCTTCGGGGTTTTCCGCGTCCCCGATGACGAAGCGACCCCAGCCGTCGCCGCAGCGCTCGAGGCCGGTTACCGGGCGATCGACACCGCCGCCTACTACAAGAACGAACCCGGCACCGGCGCCGGCATCGCTGCGTCCGGGATCCCGCGTGAACTGCTCCACATCACCACGAAGGTCTGGCACACCGACCTCGGCTACGACAGCACCCTCGCCGCCCTGGACAAGAGCCTGACCAACCTCAAACTCGACTACCTCGACCTCTACCTGATCCACTGGCCGGTGCCCTCACGCGACCTCTACGTCGATACCTGGCGTGCGCTGGAAAAGATCAAGAGCGACGGCCTTGCCCGCTCGATCGGCGTATCCAATTTCCCGGCCGCGCAGATCGAACGCCTCATCATCGAAACCGACACCGTGCCCGCGATCAACCAGATCGAACTGCACCCCCGGCTGGCTCAAACCGAGCTACGCGACTTCGACTCCCACCATGGCATCGCCACCCAGGCATGGAGCCCACTCGGACATGGTCAGCTGATCTCCGACCCGACCGTCAACGCCATCGCCGAACGGCACGATAAGACCGCGGCCCAGATCCTGCTGCGCTGGAACCTCGAACTCGGCAACATCGTGATCTCGAAATCCGTGACCCCAGACCGGATTCAGTCGAACATGGAGATCTTCGACTTCGAACTGGCCCTCGACGACCACGACCTACTCGCCACGCTGGATACCGGCGCGCGCACCGGCCCGGACCCAATGGTCTACGGCGCCTACTAGCTAACGAACTCCACGGTGCCCGGCTGGCGTTACCGTGCACCGTGGAACGTCGTAGCGGCGAGCTACCGGGAATGACCGGAAGGATTGCCCGCGAGCGTATTCATACATGTCGGGCCGATCAAGCAGCTCGCTCGAGCCTGCTCGGCGTGTTGGTGCCGTTGCTGCTGGGCGTCGTGGCCGTGAGCCGTCGGCCGGACCGTTGGCCAGCAAACCATCGGATAGTGCTCAGCGTTCGCGCTCGATGCCGCGGGAGCGGTCTCGTTCTCGTTCCAGGGACCGGTTTCTGCTGTGTCTGACGGTCGGCGCGACCTGAGGGAGCTCCCGTCGCGGAGTCTCCGCGCTGAGGGTTGGCGGGCCCAGGCGCAACACATCTGCTGCTTCTCGGGCGCTCATCGGTGTCCGCTCTCCTCGCGCTTGGGCTTCCCTGCGTTCATGGGCGCGTTGAGCTAGCCGGTCGGCCGCTTCGCGCTGCTGCTGCCGTTGCTCCGGCGCTCGGGGTTCCCGGCCCTGCTTCTCGATAGACCGCTGGGTCGCCTCTTGGGTGCGTGGCCTTTGCTGAAGCTGCTCCTGTGCCCTTGCCTCCCGTTCCTGTGTCCTCGTCTCTCGCTGCTGGGCCCTTTGCTGGCGCGCCTTCTCACCGACACCTGGCAATTCGAGCTGTCGACCCGGCTCCAATTCCAGCCCGCGAACCCAAATTTCGCGGGCATCAGCTCGAGAGATGATCTGATGCTGGAACCGGTCCCCGAAGTCCCGAATCAGTCCTCTGATCAGTTCTTGGGCTTCTTTCGAGATGAACTCACCCTCGACCGAACGCAACATGTGACGATTGATCTCTCCCCGCTTGAGAAGTTCCCGGACTCCTCTGAGCTGCTTTTCGTCTTTATCCCCCTTGATTCGGCCGGACTTTTCTTCGATAGACTCGGCGCGACTTCGGTCATGCTCGTTCTTGATTTTGTCGAACTTAATTCGTTCCGTGCGCCCGTTCTGGTCTCGGAACTCGTATTTGCGCGATCCCTGCGCGTATCCTTTTTCGCGGTCACGAAAAAACTTCTCGGTGCCGTGCTCGAAGATCCTGCCGCGCACATGCGGTTCGAAGCCATCGCGGTCCCGGCCGTAGCCGTCACTCATCGGGGACTACATCAGATTGTAGTATTTCCTTCGTAAGTCGTCGGTAATGTGAATGAAGCCGTCGCCGTACTCGGTGTTGTGCTGGATCATGGAGTCGATGTAGGCGAATACCGTGCGTTCGTCTTCGTCGCTGTCGTAATCCACCCAGTGCAAGGCTGGGTTCACGCCACCGTCATAGAATGATTTATCGGGACCATATTCAGTGTGGTCGACCCATTCGCCATCCACGTACTTCTCGAAACACGCGCCAAGAAAGCAAATGAACGCGTCGGTCATATCCTGATTTTCGGGACGGTATGGCGTGTCTGAGTCCGGGAACAGCCCTCTACACACATCATTGAGCCGATTCAGGTCCGAAGAGTCTTCCGGCCACAGCTTCGCAGGCATGCGTTGCAACCCGGCATGATTCAAGAACTTCTGTACCTGCGCCGCCCGCCGGTCCGGGTCGACCCATTTCCCCCATGCGGTCTGCTCGACGGATACGCCAAGATCCATGCTGAGCTGGTCGTCTCCCACGATGCCTGACTCCTCCATTTTCTCTTCCATCCTGAGCCCAAGGTCCAGGCTGAGCTGGTGTACAAACGGTACGGGGCCGCGCGCGGACATGGCAACGAAATCGGCGCGACGTGCCGTGCGGGGATCCGCGGGATCGAGCGGACATCGTCGGTCAGAAGATCGCTCTCACGCCGCCGGGCAGTCGCCAAGGGCCGTCGGCTTCCGTGGGTGTCTGTCCCCGCGGTGCGCTTGTGGTCTTGAGCCGGGACGCCGGCTTCGGCGCCACGTCCACGGTGTGCGCTTCGACTACCTGGGCGACCAGTCCTCGGTGACCGTCGCGTAGTGCGCGGCGATTTCCTCTGGACGGAGCATGCTCACCGGTACGTCTTCGCCGATCACCTGGAGCGCCTGTAGGGATGCGGTTTCCAGCCGGGCGGCGCACTCGACCAGCAGGGCGGTAAGCGGAATTCTCGCCCCCTATCCGGTCAGCAGGAAGCCGTCGGTCCCGGCGTGAAACTAGCGCTCTCGACCGCATCCGGATGTCCTGTCTCGTTGGATCTGAGGCAGTCTCGTTGATTTGAGCTGAGCTGGCGGGATCGGCCGTGGCCCAGAACCGGGGTGCTCAGCATCCGTTTCCGGCCGCGGCCGCCGATCACACGGAGCCGCCGTTGCTCGGCCGCCGGGGCACAGCGCCAGCGGAATGCACGCGCGTCAACCGGGCGTTCCAACCCTGGTCCGGGTCAGCGCATCACGTTGGCGTGGGATTTCGGCGTTGCACCCGAACTTCCCCAGTCGCCACAGATGTGCACGTCCGGTCGAACGTCATCCAAGAGACCGTGCCGGTGGGAATTGGCCCATGGGCTGTGCACAGCGCGGGCACGCCTGATCGCTCACCCGGCGATCGCTGCCGTCTCCGTGGCGAACCGTGTTACGCCGCTGTCGATTCCCAACGACGCCAGAGGCGAAATCGGCGAGTCGTGGGCACCGTAACGGGATGATGCCACCATGGACTCGATGATGCCGGATACGACGGCGACTTATCCCGCGACGGCGCTGAAGATGTTGCATTCCACCGCGGAGCGGGTCACAGTGACCGCCCCGGCGGATCCCGCCGGGGCGGTGCGGATCATCTACGAGGCGCTGGCTCTCACCGCGACCGCGAACAGTCTGATCGATCAGGCGCTGATGGAATTCGAATTCGAGGTGTATTGGCCGGGGCAAGACTTCCTCATCGGCGCGCGAGAGCAGTACTTGACGCTGGCCGTGGACCGGATCACGTCCGTGCTTCCCACCCCGATATCCGCACTCGCCCACGACCATGTGACTGTGCTGACAGGCCCCGAAGTAGCGCCGCGGCAGTATCAGCCGAATCAGCCCGACGGCTACGACGGGGTGGTCTGTGATCCCGACGCGCCGGAGCGGGCTCGCCAGTTGCTTCTGCACCGCACGCAGGCTGTCGCATCGGCGAACAAGAGGGTATGGACCCAGGTCCACAACCTCCTCGTCCGCCTCGTCGACCAGGCGTCGGACCCACAGCACCGCACAGCATGCCGGGTAACAGCTCTGCTCCTCGACGCGATTGTGAATGCGGATCCGGGTACGGACCCTGAGGAAATCCACCGGCGAATTCTCACCATCGAAGCCGTCGGCGAGACTGGCTCCCATCCGTAACCGGCGTTCCACGACGCGGTGTTGAGGGCAGGTTCGCTCGCTCTACCAGCTCTGTCTTCGATTGCGGCCGCACTGTGATATTCCAGGTGCGTAGGAACACTGTCGAGGTCGATGGCCTGCGGGCGACCAGAGTGCTGGGTGCATCGATGCTTGCCCGCTGTGAAAGCGGCCATACCTGGCGGCGAGTGCTCAGGCGGCGAGCTGGTTGATCAGAGCCACGAATTCGTCGGTCGGATACAACGCGAGGCTGTCTTCGCCCGGCTCGACGACGGCGGCGAGTTCGATACGGCCGTCATGCCATCGGTACAGGTGCTGGCTGATCGGCCACGGATCGTTGGCGTAGTGGTGTGTTCCGAGCTTGGCCAGGATATTGCCGGCCATGAGGATGTCTATTCCGTGGATGGGCGCGGCGAGAATGCTGAGTTCGGCAGGGGCGGTGAACAGCACGCCTGCTGGGCCCATGATGTCGGGGTAGTCGCCGAGCCACCGTGCATGAGCGCTGGTGTAGTCCCCGCCGGTGAGCAGGAACCACGGTGGGGCGTCCTCGGGAAAATCAGCGCGTGTGATGTTCAGCGGTCCGTCGGTGCGTGTGTTGTCTTCGGCGAGGGTGAACAGGTCCGGCTCGGTGACCGGCCAGTTCGCCAGCAGCGGGTAGGTGACCGGGGTGATCGTGTGGACGCTGTCGAGCACGACCCGCTGCACCAGGCCCGGCGCCAGCGGCCGGCACACGCAGTCCACTTCGTCGTGGCCGTTGTCGGGGTAGAGGCGGGTCCGGACCAGTGTCGTGATCTCGGAGAATTCTCGGGTCTTCAGCGGCTCGGTGTCGTCGTCGGCCAGCCCGGTGCCGAAGTGGTCGGCGGCCAGCGCCGCCCAGTCCTGCTGTGGGGCGGCGGCGGCTTTGCGGATCAGGTTCTCGAGGTTGCAGATCGAGGTCCCTGTCGGGCCGGTCACCGTCACCTCGCCGTCTCCGGTCACCTGTGTGGCGTGGCCGTGTAATTCGGCTGCGGCACAGAACAGCTCGGTGATCTGGCCCCGGAGCTCGTCCATGTTCCCACCCTCTCCTCATTTGGTGCAGGTCACCGCGAGAGCCTGCCGGCCGAACATAGCCGTGCACTCCGACAAGGCCCGCGCACATCCGCGGCCGGATGAACGTCGTGATCGCCGGTTATCGTGAGGTCTGTCGAACGAACACTTCCGGCCCAGAGCGGACCGGCGGCCCTTCATCCGGGCGGGTGGTTGTTGCCGGACCCTGGTACTACCCGGACTTCTCGGATACGCCGAGGTGGCGGGCGGCGGTCGCGGCGACAGCGCTGCGCGCTTGCTCGATATCGATGAGATGACCTGTGCCGACGAAGCGATCCAGCAGCATCAGCGCCGCATTGTGGAGCCGTTGCGGTGGCGTCCGGTTGGCGTTGGATGCGCACGCGTCACAGACCACCCACGGTGTCAGTCCTGCGTCGAACACCGCTATCGCGGTGGCCAGAACGCAGGCATCGGTGGCGATTCCGCACAGGAACACATCGGTGGGGCGTCGAGGACTTCTGGAATCGTCATGGCCTCGCTTTGTACTCATCCCTCGCCTTCCACCGGCACCCCGGACAGATCCGTAGCAAAGGTGCTCAGCCGGGCGGGAAGTCGAGGACTCCTGGAATCGCGAACGCGTCGATCCGGTCGAGGATGTCGTCGAGTTCGTCGAGGATCTGCTGATCGCGGTGGCGGGCGGCGACACCGCGCTCGTAGTAGCCGGGGTCGAGTACCCCGGCCGCGGTGCGGGCCGGGTCCGGCAGGACCAGGCTGGTGGTGATCGCGGCGATCGTATCGGCCGGCAGCGGGTCGAGTTCACCGATGTAGCCGGCGGCGATGCCGCGGTCGTCGAATTCGGTGAGGTAGGGCTGGCCGGCGAAGGCTTCGAGCAGCTGAGGGTTCGGGCTGTGGTCGGGGTCGGTGAGTAGGCGTTCGGCGACGAGATGCCCGCGGGGTTCGGGGGCGTGGGCCAGGACTTCGTGCCAGTGCCGGAACACCGCGACCGGGCAGGTCTCGGGGTCGCCGGTGGCGGGTAGTTCGATCAGGGGCTGGGCACCGACGGTGACTGCGGTTTCGGTGACCCGGATATCGCGCTGGGTGAGGGCGGCGATCTGGGCCCAGCGCAGCCCGGAGGTGCCCAGCAGCACGATCACCGCGTCTCGGCGCCCGCGCAGTCCTTCGGGCCAGCCGGTGGCGGGCAACTGCGCCACGATCTGGTCGGCGCGGGCGCGGGCCGCGTCGAGGCGCGCAGCACGCCCGGGGTTGAGGGCGCGGCGGACCGCTTCGGCCTCGCCCGGGACCGGTGTCCGTTGGCGGCGGTGGGCTTCGTTGATCGCGGTCACCCGGCCGCGGCGGGTCGCGAGGGTGCCGCCAACCTTCTCAAGGTAGGCGAGGACCGCGGAGGCACAGAACCCGCCAGTGGGGAGTTCGGCGATATCGGCGGCCGCCGCCCAGCGCCAGAACTCCCGCCACTCGCGGGCCTGCTCACCGGTGAGGCCTGGGATGCGGCTGGGCATGCGTCGGTGCCCGTGCGGTGCCCTGTCCGGGGGCTGGCTGTGAGGTTCGGGTTGGGTCATCATCTGTCCGGCTTCGGGTCCGATCACCACCGGTGGGCCTGCCTCTACTCGGCGCGCCTGTACCGGCGCAGCGCCGCGTAGCCGGTCGCGATCGCCGCGACGAGCACGACGACGCTGATCACCACGCCCGCGATATCGGGCCGGAAGGCCGTTCCGGTCGCCGTCGCCAGCAGGGCCGCCAGCGCGGGGAATCCGACAGCGGCCGCGGCCCGCAGGAGATCGGCTTTGCGCGTGCGATCGGTCATGGAACGGCATCCTCCCTGGTAGTCGCCGAGCATCAGCGCGGCCGGGCGGCCGCGCACCGGCTCTGCTGATCGAGGGTAGCCGGTAGCGTGAACGACCGTGACTTTCAGCGCGTCTCGGACCGACCAGGTCATCAGTGTGGTGACAGCGGTCGGCCGTGCGGACCCGCAGCACTTGGCCGACGCCTACCGGTCGCTGTGCGCGCAGGTCCTGCCGGACGGGTGGGTGTGGGAGTGGGCGATCCAAGCCGATGGCACCGACCGCGGCGATTTGCCGTTACCGTCGCAGGCCTGCACCGATCCGCGAGTTCGGCCCGGCGAGCAGTCGCACGGCGGCCCCGCGGTCGCGCGCACCACGGCGCTGGCGCGCTGCCGTGGCCGGCTTGTGCGGGTGCTCGATGCCGACGACCAACTACCCGCTACCGCGCTCGCGGACGCGGTCACAGTGCTTTCTACCGATCCGTCGGTGGGCTGGACCGCGAGCGCGGTGCTGGATCTCGCCGAGGACGGCACGCTCACCGGCTGGCACGGCGATCCGGCCGAGGGGATTCTTCCCCGGGGCTCGACGATCTCCGCGTGGATGGCCGATCCTTGCGCGCTGCGGATCCATCCCGCCACGCTCACCGTTCGGCGCCCTCTCCTGGCCGCCGTAGGCGGATGGATGGCGCTGCCGGCGAGCGAGGACATGGGACTACTCGCAGGGCTGGACAGCCTGGCACACGGCTATTTTCTCCCCCGGCCAGGGCTGGTGCGGCGCTCGCACCCTGCGCAGATGACCCGCGCGCCGGGCTTCGACGCCCAGGTCACCGCCCTGCGAGGACTGATTGCCGAGCGCGTGACCGCAATCGGTGAGCTGTTCCACTGACTTCGAGCGGGGATGCCAGTTCGGGGCGCCCTCGCGCGGAACGAGGGCCTGCCTGCGCCGTGATCGTCAGCCTGTTGTACTCGCGCTCGGGCGACCACGGCGTTGACCTGTTCGAGTTCAGCGATATCGGACGAGCCAACACTTCAGCTGGTCGTCGTTCCGATAGCCCAGGTAGTCGCATACCGCTCGGGCAGTGATGTACGTCAGCGATGTGGCACTGCGCACGAGCTCACCCCAGTCGTCGGTATCCACCCGGTACCGAATGAGGCGGTGACCGTCATGGTCGATGCTCTCGCACAGCGAGGTGATCGCGACGATATTAGGGTGGGAGTGCAGGGACAACGTGCTGTAGTAGCCGGTCACACCGGTTGCTTCGAGCGCGGAGAACGCTTTGAACATTTTCCCAAGTCCCGGGTACGGTTCACCACCGACTTCCCAGCCCGGCTCGGTTGCGGGACTGTCCCATTGGGTGTCCGCCCCGGGGAAGCGCTGCTCCAACTCCCAGCGGAGGTTCTCGCGGATCTTCTTTGCGTCTCGCTGCACTGCACTGGACGCTTTTCGCTCGCTCAGTACCCATCTCATGCGGTGAGCTGCCGCCAGCCTAGCCATCCACCGCCGCGCCATCCGGGCTTGCGGCGTAATCCCCGGTTCCAAGAGCCACGCCGCGTGCGCGAGGTGCTCGCCAACCGCACGAGCGACCGGCCACGGCGCGAGCGCCATAGTTTGGCTATCCACCAGCGCTTTCAGCCCGAGCAGGTGTTGCGCGGCGGCATCAATCATCTGTACCGCATCGAACCCCGCACCGGTACCTTCTGGCTTGGAGAGATCCGGGAAGGCGTCAGCGAGTACAGCATCCTCCTGTGCGGCAGGCGAGATCGGCTGGCTCCCGCCACCGAACTGCCGGTTCGTCGTTGTCCACGCTTTGTACAGTTCGCCGAGTTCCAGGCTCCACTGCGCGAATGCGGCCGCGGTCTCGCCTTCGAACGCCATGCGCACAGGCTAGACGCGTACCGGCGAAGGGGCACACCCATTTTTGCGGAAGGTCCTCCACGGTGACGGGCGACAGTTCGCGTTCGGCGATATCCGTTGGTTTTCAGCGATTACTACCGGAACCCCGACCTCGGCCCACACCCGGCGCCGCCGCCCCGACGGGAGGGTGGCATCGCCGCGCCAACTGCCCCGGCGGACCTGGCTGCGCCGCCTCTCAGCTTGAATCGCGAGCACGGTGGATCCGCACGCTGGTGCAGTGGATGGAGCTTTTCCTACTACGACCACTACAGACCGGTGTCGATGTCGGCGGTGCGCTGGTCGCGTTTGCGGTCATAGACCAGTGAGGTGCTGACCAGCTTGTGCCGGAGCTTGGTCGCGACCTTTTCGGCGGGGACATCGTCGTCGAAAAGCTGAGTAGCCGCGCCGGCGCGGGGGCTGTGGCCACGCAGCTCGCCGACTCCAGCGGCGATGCTCCGGTCGGCGAGGATCGAGCCGACGGAGCGGCCGGACAGCGCGGTGTCGGCATGGGGCAGGCCGCCGTGGGAAACCGGCCGGAACACCGGTCGTTCGGCGTCGTCGCGGTGCGGGGTCGGCCATCCTCCGGTGCAGCGGTGTTCGTGCGGATCACTGGTGTCTCGGCGCAGCATACGTTGCACGGCAATAGATCTCGCGTCGGTGACGGCGGCCGGGTCGACGGCGGCCTGGCGCAGGGCGGTGCGGGCGGCGCTGTCGTGGACGGTGAGGACGTCGAGCCATCGCAACAGGGCGCACCAGGGGCACCACAGGGCGTCGGTCGTGCCGCGGCCGAGGTAGATCTCGTTGGCATCGAGATCACCTTTGCTGCCGCGCAACCGAATTCGCAGCCGGTGGCCGCCCTCAGGGGCCGGCGCAGCGGCCAGGTCGGACAGGTGTAGGCCGACGGCTTCACTGCGGCGCAGCGCCGCGCCGTAGAGCAGCACGATCAACGCGATATCACGTCGGGCAGCGACCTGCTGACGCCAGGTGGATGCGTGGCTGTGGATATGGGGGACGAGAGCCTGGATGACCGGCAGTGTCGCGGCCGGGGCCCGGTCGGGAGTAATCCCGGCCCGGCCGCGGACCCGGCGCACACCGCGCATGACCCGCTTCACCGAGGCATCAGCGGTCGGATCCGGGTACCCCGCGTCGGCGTGGGCGCGCGCGATCCCGGCAAGAAGGACGCGCAACGTGGATACCGGCGCTGGCTGCCGCGGATCAGCGGCGACCGCGGACAGGAACCGAATCACTGTCCGCGGCGAGGTCGGCAAGGCCTGCTGTCCGGCGTCGGCGCACCAGCGGACAAACCGGTCCTGAGCCCAGCGATAGGTGCGGGTGGTGTTCTCGGCATCGGCGAACGCGGCGAATTCGTCGGCGGCGGCGTCGGCGGCCGCGAGGAATTCCGCAGCCCGGTCGTCGAACTCGGGCCCGACATCGGTGGCCGCGGTGGGGACCAGACGCAGTCGGGGGCCGTGTTGTTCGCTGCCTTCACCCTGACTCGGATCTGTCACTGTGACATCTGCGGTGTCGGTCATCGTGTCGGCTCCTAGAGTTCGCGCCAGACTTGGAAGCCGTGTTCGGCCGCCGCGCGGGCGAGGAACGGAGGCAGGGTCCAGGGGAGGCCGGGAGGTGCGGTGGTGGGCCAGGCGGCGAGCGCGGCCACGCATTCGGGCGCGGTGACCCACCAGCCACCGTCGTCGGTTCCGGTGAGCTTGTGTAGCGCGATCCCGGGGCCGTCGCCGATCGCGGTCCGGCGCACGAGTTCTCGTGATCGTGCCTCGTCGAGGGTGCCGGATCCGGTGTGCGCCACCGGGTCGGGTGCCAGACTCGGGTACGCCATTCCGGCCCGGACGAGTTCGCTGATCTGGTCGCCGGTCAGGTGCCAGTGGACCGGGTCCGGGTCAGGTCGGTCCGGGAAGGCGGGGACCGGTGCGCCGGTGGCGGTCACTCGATACAGCTCCACCCCGGCGGTCACGGCCGCGCTCACGGTAGCTCGCCGTTCTCGTCGCGGTAATGGTCCAGTGCCCGGTGCAGCGCGCCTTTCGCCTGGTCGATCGCGGCCTTCGCGTCCGCGATCTCGCTGCGGGCGATTCGCCATTGCTCGACGACGATATCGGGCAGAGCGACCGTACCGACGCCCTGCCAGTCCGAATTCAGCCAGTCCCGGGCATCGGATGCCTTGATGCGGCTGGCGTCCAGCGAGCCCAGAGCGTTGAGGATGATTTCCTGCTGGGTGGGCAGTTCGGTGGTCACAGGTTCTCCTGGGCTGCGTCGGTGGTGAGCAGGCTGGTCGGGGTGGCGCGTACCGCGTGCTCGTAGATCTGCGCAGCCAAGGGGTCGGCATCCCACAGATCGCCCGGCGAGGTTGGGTGAGCGTCGGGGTCGGTGTTACCGCGGACCTCGACCGGTACGGTGAGTCCGAGTTCGGCGGCCCGGTTGGTGGCGGTGGCGCGGAATGCGTCGAGGTAGCGGGTGTAGCGGGCGGTCCAGCGGCGTCGCAAGGCGTCGGCGTCGGCGTCGAATTGTTGTTCCAGCGCGTGCTCTTGCTGGCTGTAGTCCAGGTCGGCGGACCGTGCGGTGAGCGCCTCGAGCGCGTCGCTGCGGGCGAGTTCGAGGGCGTCGAGCTGGTCCTCGTAGTATTCACCGTCGGCGAGCAGCTGCTGCCAGCGCATGTGGCCGGGGGTGTCGGGGTCGTCGACGAGTTGGCCGACTTCGCGCAGCAGGTAGTCGATCCGCACGTCGATCACGATCGGCGCGCTGCGATATCCGGCCAGGACGTCGGGGTCCTCGCACCCGGCACTGTCGAGCAGTCGTTCGATCCCGGCGGCTTCCCAGCTGCCGGGGCGGCCGGCCAGCAGCGCGTCGACACCGCCGCAGTTGGCCGCGACCTCAGCGAGGATCGGCACGAGGAACCCGGCGAAGTCGATCGGCTCGGTCGCGTCTGTGGTGCCGGGAGCCGGGGTGGGGGCGGTGCCCGCGGGGACGCCCGGGCGGGCGGGCCGGCGCAGGCGGGCGGCGCGGTCCAGCAGTTCCACCACCTGGCGGTGGATGTCGGCGAGGGTCTGCGCCGGCACGGCCGGCGGGGCGGTGAGGTCGGGCTGATTCACGGCGAAATCCTTCGGGTGCGGCGACGGTGGGGCCTGGCGGGCCGGGGCGCGGCGAGACGGGGTCCCCGGGTTGCCTGGTCTCAGCCGAGGGCGGGGTCGTCGGGAAACCGGGTGCGGGAGTAGAGCAGACGGTGGCAGGGCTCGGCATAGGCCGACGGCAGCCGGGCGTCGGGTTGCAGCCATTGGTCGGCGATCGCGCGCCAGCCGCCGGGGCCGTGGTGTTCGTCGGCGTAGTCGGCGACCAGGGAGGCGAGGGTCTCGGCGACCTCGGTGTAGCGGTCCTCCGATGCGGTCCAGGCGCGCAGGACCGCGGCCATCCGGTCGCGGGCCTCCACGTGCACGCGTTTGGGGTTCGGGCCGGTGGCGCGCATCGACGCGACATCGCCGGAATCGGTGCGCGGCCACAGATTCAGCTCACTGCCGAAAAGCCACAGCTCGCTCATCAGCGCCGACTCCCACGAACCGGGGCGCCCGGCCACCAGCGTGCGCGTCGCGTAGTCGGCCGTGGCGGAGACATCGGCGTCCCACGGGCCGAACCGGTTACGCGCCTCGAAGTGGATCACTTCGGCCGCGGACGCGAGCGAGGCCACCGCCTTGCGGCCGGCCAGCGCCAATGCTGCCTGGAACTCGTCGGCCTCCTCGGCGCGGCAGGGTTGGACCGTGCGCAACGGCCCGTACGCGTCCGTGATCTCGGCCAGCGTCGCGACCTCGGGTGGCCGTTCCCATGAGGCGGTCGGGTCGAAGCCACGGTAGGTGCCGGTGCCGGCTTGGATCACCCAGCCGACATTGCGGTGGTCGACAAACCGGTACGGCGGCCGGTCATCGGAATGGTTGTCGGTCACGCGCGGTCGCCCTCGGGCGCAGACTCCGCAGTGGGTTCGTCACCGTGACGGACATCGGGCGCGACGGGGAGATCGCGACCGTCAAGGAGGACCACTTGGGCTCCGGCGGGCCACGGCAGGCGCATGGTGGCGGTCGTCTTGCCGACCGGCGGCTCCGCGGGATCAACCGGAAGGGGTCGCAGTGCGAGCGGGCGTTTCTCGGGCACGGGTGGTTTCCCCTCCGGGTCGACGTGCGGATGTGCGGTGAGCGTAGCGCCGGCTGCCGACACCCGCGGGTGCGGCGACCGGACGAGATCGCGGCGATCCGCGGCGATCCCGAAGGTTCGATGCGGGGGTTCCTGCGGCATATCGCCGAGAAGGCCCGGCATCGTGACGACAGGACCATGAGAAATCGACACGATGGGTGAGAATCTAACACGAAAAAATGGTGCTGTCCTGCGACTCTGCGCAATTGACTTCCGTTAACACTTATTAGCGGAAGTCAACCTGAAGGGACTCTGGAAACTTGGTAGTCGGCAAAACATCTATCCGACGATAGTACGTTATGAACCGTACGTTGTGGACTGTCTTTTTGTTACACTCGCCGGGTGCCGTTACTGACCAGCTCCGAAGCCGCGGACATCATCGAGGCCCGCACCGGTTTTCGCCCCGACCGCCGATGGCTGCACGCCCAGGCGATCACCAACCTGCTGCCCGACCACGGCACCGGGGTCCATCACAGGTTCGACGCCGACGAGCTCGCTGAGTTCCTGGCCCGCTATCCCTATCGGCGGACGCTGCCGTTCGCCTATCTCGGTGTTTCCCTCGGCGTGCTCGTCGAGGTCGACGAGTACGAGCGCACCGCGCCCGCTAAACCGTTCCGCCGCTGGGCGGGTTATGACCACCACAACACCCGCGGCCTGACCTCGGTCGAGCGGGCCCGCGCCATCGTGGCGAACTGGCGTATCAGCCGCGCTACCGCGCAATACGTTCTCGACCACCGGCTCCCCTTGATCGGGGATGTCAAAGGTGTTGTCGACCACGACATGATCTACTGGCCTCGCGGCATAATCCCCCTGGCGGGAGGCATCGGTTTCGATATCGACCCCGACCTGCGCGGCCACGACGAGATCGGGACCGGCGCCATCATCGACATCCCCCGTGGCAACGTCTGGCGGCTCATGACCGAAGGCACTGCGCCATGAAACGCCAGGCTTCATCCGCTGTTCCGGTTGTGTCGATCGTGAGTGGCGCGCTGCGGGCCGGAGTGCATGGTGCGCAGCGATGACGCTGTCTGGGTGGTCCAGGTCCGCGAGTCGATCAGCGGCGACGAGACGCAGCGCGCGCCCGAGCAGGCCATCCAAGCCCTGCACCACGCCGCCACGCTCACCGCTGCCGCGTAAGACCTCGACATCCGCACAAACCGCTGAGCTGCAACTCATCCGGAAGATTGTTGTCCCTGGATACCGAATACCAAGGAATGAAGGAAGATTATGACCGTGACAGATGCGGATGCCTACGACCCCTCGATCTTGGCGATGAGGGTGCTGACCGCGGACTTACCCTATGACGATGCGGTCCACCTGGTCGTCGAACACAACCCGCGATCGGATCCATCAATGATGGTCAAGTCGCTCGATTGGCACCTGACCGAGAAGAAGCGCCTCTACACCTTCAAACGCTGGACCCGCTTTTATGACCGCACCTTGGTCTTTATGAGCTCGCCGGAGACAGAACTGAAGTTCGGCGTAATGCTTCTGGCGGCAACCGGCTTCCTGGCCGCGACACTGATCGGGCTCGCAGTGACCGGCCACCTCGTCATGAGCGGCGTGGTTCTGGCCGCCACTGCCATATCCTGCGCAGTTATCGGACTTATCGCTTGGCGGCGCCGCTGCCTGTCACTTCGCTACTCCGACGTCTTCTGGACAGGCAGACGTCGGGGGACGCCCAGCTGAGAACACCGTGCGGCAAGTTCCGCACCCACGGCGGCTACGACCACCGCAACACCGCCGGCCTGAGCCCACAGCAACGGGCCAACGCGATCGTGTCGAGCTGGCCCATCAGCCGCAGCAGCGGCCCCGGACGTCGTCGACCGCGGGTGGCCGCTGATCGGCTGTATGCGGGGCGCAGTCAACCCCGACATCTAACTGGCCCACCGCGGTGGTACCGCTCGGCAGTGGAATCGGGTTCCGGGTCGATCCGGACCGCAAGGGTCATCCCGAGTTTCCCACCGGCGCCATCCTGGATGTCGCGCGCGGCAATATTTTCCGCTTGATGCCGGCAGGCGCAACGCCGTAACGACCTCACTGCGGCCACACCGGACCACAATTCGGTGCTGTTCCCGCACATGCTGGACGCCGTACTGCCATGGCAACCCGCCCCCACCCAAACACCACGATTCTCGATCGGAACCGCGCATGTCGGGCCCCACCAAGTCTCTGCTGTTCACCGCGATCGCGCTGACCGCCATCATCATCGGCGCCGCGGCCGCGTTCCTGTCCAAGGTCGACGGCGCCACGGTGCCCGCCACCGTGCGCGCCGGCGCAATCGGGTTCGGGGCCAGTCTGACGCTGTTCACGGCGGTTCTGACTGCCTACACGGTGGTGTGACCACCCATTCTCTCTCCCGGCTGGCGACATCCGTGTCACCGCGGTCCTGTCCAGCCGGTAGATCGATGCGTCCCTCAGCCGCTTCTGCGGCGTTTGAGTTGGCGCTGGACCGCCTTGTAGCGTGACGTGGTGGACAACTCAAGTTCAATCGACCAGGCGGTGGGAGCCGTCGCCGAAGAGCTAATCGGTCTGCATGCGCACCAGCAGGATCCGACGACGGCGTCGAAGCTGGCCGCGAACGCGTTGGCAGCCCCGGTGCTGCAAACACTGGAACACCAGCGCCCCGGGCTCGCGAATATCCATCTGGCGTTCGCGTTCGCTCGCCTGTTGAGCGAGGAATGCCCGCCCGCCGGCCGGGACAATCGTGGTGTGCCGCAAATGGCTCTGCTGGTCGGTGACGGGGCCGAAATGCCCGGCCACGCCGAGGCACATAAGGCGGCGAGTGCAGGGTTCGGTAACCCCAGCTCGACGGCAGAGGCCAAGGCATCCAACGCGCGTTTTGCCGAAGCCATTCCGCTGGCCCAGCGATTCATCCAGGTATGGACGCTGACTCCGCGCGCGGTGCCGGACTTCGTCCAGGCTCAATCCGCCCGCTCTCCAGTGATGGTCGATGGAGTATGGGGCGTGCTGTGGCAGGCCTGTGTGACAATGCGCTCCGGTCAGAGAGGCTCGGCGGTGGGTCAGCAGCCGCGCTGACGGAGTCGATTCTCCACCGGCGCCACCCTGGACGTCCGACGCGGCAATATTTTCCGTTGGTGCCGGCGGGGACAGCACCGTGAATCTCATACAGCATCGGAACCGTGCGCGATGTGCGGCGGGCCGGGCCGCCGCCCCCGATGCCGGACCGCCGCGCCGGATCGAACCGCGGTAGCCGGCTGCCGCGCTGTGCCTCGAGGGTTGTCCGAGCCGCCGTAGGATCGCGGGGTGATGCGATCGGCGTGGATCAAGTGGGCCAGAGGCGTGGAGCACCAGCGAGGCTTGGCCCGCGAGATGCGGGAGTTCTCCCGCGGCGACACCTACGACTACATCCGCTTCGACAACGCTGGCAAACGGTCCGATCCGCTGGTGAAGATGTACTGGGTGCTCAGGGTCCGGCAGCCGTATCCGGAACGGTGGAGCGTCCTTGTGGGCGACATCCTCACCAATCTCCGCGCGGCGCTCGATCATACGTTCTGGGCTGCGACTATGGCCGCGACGGGCATGCCGGCCAAACCGCACCTGGTCACGTTCCCGCTCTACGGCGACAAAGACAAGTTCAAGTCGAAAGCCAAGGACCTTCAGCCCCTGGTGGCACCAGGATTCTGGGAGCTGGTCGAGGCAGTGCAGCCATTCCACGCCGATCAACCCGACCGAGTCCCGTTGGAATCGCTGCGTTGGCTGTCCAACGTGGACAAACACCGCGCGGTGCATATCGTCGGGCGGACAGCCTTCGATGCCGGCCCGATCATCACCGATAGCGAGTACGAGATCATCGACGACGAACGCATCACGGGCGAAGTATCGGATGGATCGGTTGTAGCGCGTCTGAGATTGCGACGCCCAGCCAACCCAACCGACTTCGCCGTCAACCCGACATTCGAATATTCACCGTCATTGCAGGTCAACGACAGCCCTGAGAAGTTCATCCCATTGGACGTGGTGATGGATGCCATCAGCGAGGACGTGCTGGGGGTTGTGGCAGGCGCTACACGGATTCTCGGAGAAGAGTTCCCGGATCCCGAGAGCTTGAACGTCGGCATGGAACAGGAGACCATCGCCGCTGAGTTTTCAGGGGCGGTCGTGCGCGTCCATGGCGAGGACGAGGCCATTCATCGGTTCGCAGTGCCGATGCACACCTCAGAAGAGGGAACCACCGGCGGAACCGAAGACGCATCGGTAACGCATTGAAAGAACGGCCTCATCGCTTCCCGGGCTGCGCTCCTCGCTGTGGCCGCTCTGCCGATGACGTGCGCAATGGCCTGTCCTGAAGGCGGGTCCCGATCTACCGGCGGGGTCGCGACCTCTGTGCAATGGACGCACCCCGCTCCGGCGTAGGCGTCGATGTCGGGATCTGGTGCGATCATCATCAGCACGTCGGCGAGTGCCCGGATCCGATAGGACTGCGCCACAACGAATCCCACGGGTGGAAAATTTTCTTCCACCATCCGCACCGCAGCTTGAGTTATGTAACACTTCTTTCCATGCAACGTAACGGGGTGTTCAGCCGGCATGTGGTGCGTGTGACGGATCCGGAAGCGCTGTGGCCGAATCTCCCTTTCGCCGACCGCGAGGAGGCGCCCGAGTGGTTCGATCCCGAGACGGGCGAGCACCGGCCGCCGCCGGCGTTCGTCGAATTGTTCGTGCCCGACCCGGATTCCGATGAGTCCCCGGAATTGGCCGCTCGGTGTGAGAGCGCGCCACGGGCAGATGAGGAGGAGTGCGCACGGATAGTGCGCTGGCCCATCCCGCGGGTCGTGCTCGACGACCAGTTCTTCACCATGCTCGCTGAACAGATCGACCCCTTGGCCACCGAGGTCGCGGACGGCTTGACCGTGACCGAGTCCCCACGCGGCTGGCATCAGCGTCTTACGCCCGACGCCGCGGCTGCCCGCGACGAGATCGGTCGCCGGCTGACCGAGCTGCTGGCCGACTCGCCGATTCTTGAAATTCACGAGATCGACGAAGCCAACCAGAAATTGCTCGACCAGCTCGTCCATGCCGACCTGCCGGACAAGGACCTGCCCACGGTCGTGGACACGCTGCGAGAGCGGATCACGCCCCGCCGAGCCGGGAACCGGATCGTGATCGACGGCGGCCTGGAGTACGTGACCGAGCTGCGTGACGCCGCGCGTGCCCGAGTGCGTGACCGCCTGGAGATCGTGGCAGGACTGATGAGCGCCGACCGCAGCGAACGTGACGAACTGCTGCGCCGCATCGTGGCCTGGGACAACGAGGGCGACAGCTACCGCTCGCTGGCCAAACTCGTCGGACTATCGCATCCCACGGTCCGCAAAATCGTCAGGGAGGCCACCGTCGAACACGACCTCGCCCTGAACCACCTACCGGCGACCCTGCGCTCACTGGCGCTGGCCTGGAATCCGCCGGGACTCCCGGAAGCACACAGCGACAGCTACGACGACTACTACGAGCCCGACGATGACGACGGGTACGATGCCGGAGAATCACTACGGCTCGAACACCTGCGTTTGAAGAGCTGCGCGGTATGCGGGGAACCGCCACAGAAGATCGTGCGCCGCTGGACCATCGGCACCGGTGAAACGCTCGACCCCGACGACCCACACCGGAAACAGCCGGGTTACCCGCGCACGCTCGGACAGAAGCCTTACTACGACAGCATGGCACGCTGGGCGGTGTGCGGCACTGTGTGCGCACGCGAAACCATCAACACAGACCGGGCCCGGCCGACCAGGCGAGCCAGCGACGACGAGTACTACGAGGTCAAGCACTTCCACTACACACCGCACGACAGCGAGTTACCGGAATCCCTCCTACACCTACGCGGCCTCCTGCGCACCCTCGGCTATAACTGGGACCAACTCGCCGAAGCCGCGACCACCGACAACACCGAACAGGCCGCACACAGCGTCAACGAATTCCGGCGCGCAGTCACCCGCATCGCCGAAGCTGTCGCGCAGTTCCGCACCTACACCCCACCCCCGCGACAGTTCCTGCCCGGCGATCCCGAACCCACCGACATCGACCGAATCCGCCACGGCGACAACATCCACACCAATGCCACCGACCCCTGGGCTCCCGGACCCCCCGGATGGCATATTCCCGGAACCGAAACCACCCTCTCCTGGGACGAACTCACCTCGATGGCCGACGGCGACCTGTACGAAATACCAGTCGAACAACTCGACCTCACCAGCCTGACAACCACACACGACTGACAGAGTGAGGGCAATACGGATGCCCGGCGCGGATAGACGATCCGGGCGAGTGCGGCTCGCCCCGGCGTCCTGGTGCCGACGCCGATCACCACCGAACGAGCGCATACTGGACAGGTGAGCGCGACCAGCGCAGACGACATAGTCATCCACGCGAGCCATCGTCCGGACGTGCGCCGCTGGATCTGGGTTGCCGCCGACCGTACCGACCATGCGCTGGCCGTGGTTTCCGCTGTACCTATCGCCGACTCCGGCTTCGCGATCGTGCGTGGTGTCCTCACCGTCGTCGCGGGCCGACGACTCGGCACCCGACTGCTGATCCATGCCCGTGACCGCCTATCACGCTGTACCGCAGCGGCATGGCGACCCCCGAAGGACACCGCGCCTGCCTCCGCGCTGAACTCCCACCGTTTCCTGGTAAGGCTGCCGACCTCGCGCGCCGCGGGATCGAATTCGAGCCCTACCCGGCAGACAAAGCCCGTGAGTCCGGTTTCCGCGAACTCCGCGAGGCCGCGGAACGACTCGGGCTACATCCACCATTGGCGTGACTGGTGGTCGATGTACGGACTCGGGCGATTCAGCGGCGGCTCGTCGCGTTTCTCGATCCGACACCAACAACCGAAGCCGAGAGGCTGTGGAGCCGACTCGGCAGTGCTCACGGTCCAGGACGAAAAGCTCGGCAACGTAGCCGAACCGACAACTCTGGGCGATGCATGCGCGGCGCTAAGGGGGCCTCGGGCGCCGAACACCGACCGAATGGCCCACCCGCCGTGAGACACCGGGATTACCCGGAGCCCTTCTCACGGTTCAATCGGCGATATGGAACAGGGCAGTCCTCACACACCGCACCAGCACGATCCCCGCCGCCGGCCACTACCTGGAGGAGCCCTTCTTCTCCGCGCTACCGGTGCTGCTCCTGGCTGCACTGCCGACGCAATCGCGTTCTGCGCTATGACCTCACGAACAGGCCGCGCCGCACCAGGATCATTGCCGGGGAGGACCCCAAGTGATTCATCTGATGCAATGCGCAGGTCCACTAGTTGACAGAATCACGCTTATCGGCGTGGAAAACACATCGATTTGGGCGATCGGCCCAGATCGACCTCCGCGCCGGACGCCGGCTCGGTCGATGCTCTGCCAGGGTGCGGCACGGGTCGCCAGCCGACTCGTTTCCCCAGAGGTCAGTCTATATTCTAATGCGCATAGCATAGTATGTGAATGTAAGCGGGTTTCCTCGTCGACATCGGGGCGTATGCAATCACGGCGATCCCCCGGCGGGCACACAGCCGCAGCCCGCATCCCCTCCCCTAGCCTGTGGCCGGCCTTCGTGGCGGGTTACGAATAGCGTTGAATCGGAAGAGATTCGAGATGTTTACGACAAATGCCCACACCGGAGGCTCTTCCCCTGATCCGGAACGTAAACGGCCACAATGCCATCCAGGTCAGCCGTCAGCAAGCGACTTCTCAACTGCATGCAATCACCCTACCTAATTATCGTCACGTGACATATATCTTCCGCAGGTGGCCGGCGAACTGCGATGTGCCACGCTAGATGTCGTCTACATTGGGCGTGTCTTGGGGCAATCTTCGGCACTGTCCCGGGGCTTCACCCGCCCCATTCTGGACTCCCCCATTCCAGCCGAGTGACCGAGCAGCGCAAGACATCCCTTCCGACGCAACCATGCCAGACTCGGCCCAGAGCCCCTGCGACATACCAAGGATAGGGTCGATACCCCGCCTTGCGGACGGCGAAAGCCGCACCAACACACCCCTACACAGCAAGACACGACCGGAACCGAGAAGGTTAGATAGCGACAACACAAGCCATAGAAACTGCCACTGACCTGCCCTTATAACAGTCTAACAGTGGATATAACAGCCACTCTAACAAATAGCGAAGATGGCTTGTTGGGCACGCGCCAGCAAGAGAACCCTCCACCTTCCGAGTCAACCGATCCGGGATGATTCATGCTACGAACGACAGAGCGGAGAACTCGCCCACTGAACAGCAGGGATCGACAGGCGAGTCGGCGTGACTTTGCTATGAGGTTCTCGTAAGCTTCCATCGACATGCTCTGATCAACGAAAGGGAGTGGGGGATGACGGATGTCGCCACGGAGGGCAACTCCGCCCTTCTGTCGAGTCTTCCTGAATCCGCATGGATGAGAAGTGGGATCAGCGATCCAGACAACTCACTGGCGATTCTCGGCAAGAAAGGCGGAACTGGAAAGACAACACTGTCACAGCTCATTTTGGATGCGGCTGTTCGATTCGGCCTAGTAGCGCTGGGCATAGATGGCGACCCACAAGGTAACCTCTCGATAGCACTTGACAACGAAGTAACACTCCTGGACACCGGAAAGACAGGGCTAGGCGGAAAGAAAGTCCTTGAGCCCGACCGGTTCACACTCGTAGATATTCTCGACGCGAACGAAGATGGCGTAATCGACGAGGGATTTCAGCTCAGCGGTTGGCAGTACAACCCGCAGGCTGAGTTCACTAGAGGTGGCCCGCTCATACCAGGGAAACTTGGAACACTCGGAGTGGTGCCCGCATATAAGGCACTCGAAGATCTGAGCCGAGGTTGGAATATCTCAGATCTGGGAAGACTCGACCGGGCACTCAACAAGCCCTTGGAGCCAGGGGGTACTGTCCCAAGAGTTCGATGGGATCTCGTACTTTCAGACATGCTGCCCGGCGGCTCCGACCTCGCGCGTGCACAACTGAAGGCAATGCGCAGGTATCTGATGCTTACGACGGCGGAGCCGTTCGGTATCAACGCGATCGCAGACACTTTGGAGTTCGGCCGTGACATCCGCGACAACTGGAACAACCCCAGGTTAGAACCACTTGGTCTGGTGTTCACGTCATACAATCCACAGGGCCTTGTAACGCGGGCTGAATTGAAGGAGCTCCGCGAGGCGCAGGCCGCAGGGAGCGATGCCGTAGACGTTGAGATCTGGCCGCCCCGAGTCCCCACTCGAACCGTTGTCCCGCAGGCTCAGGGCTTCAGGGCTCCCGTTTCCGCTCTACTGGCCGAACGGAAATCTCGCGCTAAAGCTACCGAGATGTGCCAAGTTGCCGAGGCAGTGCTCCTCCAAGTTCTCCACAAGGTCGGCCACCCTGACGCCGAGGAGTTGGAGTCGCGATGGCGCGCGGCCTGGCCTGAGCTCTCGCCATGGGCGACTGGAGCCATTACAGACAAGGAGATGGAAAATGGCGCTCCAGCGTAGGGGTGTCCTCGCCGGCACATACGGTGCCAGCGCTGCCGAAAGAGACCAGCCTGCTGCAGGCGCTACCCAGGCCGACCTGGCAGTCGAGGCACGTGAACAGGCATCTGATAGGGCGCCCGCGAAAGAGGCGGAACCCAATCAGGAGCGGGCCCTCTCGTCGGTTTCGGAACCTGCCAGCGCTGGGCAGGGCACGGCATCATCGATTCAGGCCCCGGTTGATCCGGCAGGTAAGGAAAGAAGCCGACAAGAACCTGCCAAGAAGTCACAGAAGGCATCGAAAACTGAGAAGGACAGCGCCGATCGACAGGCGCCGCTAAAGGCGGTCGCCAAAGCCAAGAGGACCCAGCTTCGGGAGGATGAAAACGCCCGGCTCGCCGTCGAGAACTCCTACAGATCGGCGAAGAGGCGGCCAAGGGAGTGGGGCAACGCCGGCATCCGAATCTCCACAACTGTCAAGGCGCGTCTAGCGACTCGACGAGCTCTCGACGAAGAGGTCTTCGGAGTGAAGTTCGCTGAGACGCACTATATCGATGCCGCGCTGGCGCGAGTACCCGAAAACGCTCACGAGGCAATCAAATGGGTGCACGAGTATCTGGACGCTTTCGACCTCAAAGGTCCGACTACTGTCGGAACGACGGGGCGGCTTAGGCACGAGACCTCCGAACGGTTGGACAGGGTAGCCCGCGCGATGCGCATGGAAGCAGGCTACGGCTATATCGGCCACCTCCAAACCGCCGCAGTGGATCGATTGCTCGACTCACTCGACCGCTGGGATTCTCAGCTCCAGCCTCGCACAACCGAGCTGGATGACACTGAGTACTGATATCGGGCAGTTGGTATGAGGATCATCCTCATACGTCATCATCTTCTCGTTGGCTTGCTGCCGAATTCGGTCGATTGGTCAGGTAGTGCGTCAGAGGCCCACGATGCCTCGCGCACTACCTGCACTGAACTGCCGGACGGTCGTCCCTGTGGGAGCCCATCCATTATTTGTCACAGTGATGAATTGGCCATGCGCCGGCGCGCCACGGTCGATTCAACCTCGTGTCGCATTCGATTGTGGAACTTTGACTTCTTCCGGTGCTATGTCGGTGCGTAATCCCTTCCAGCTGGGGGTGGCGCAGGCTCCCGCCGCTGTACTCGCGATACTCGACGCTGCCGACGAGAGCCGGTTCTACGAAATGAACGGCACTGGTGCCGCCGCGGAGTGCAGGTAGGGCGAACAGCGGCTCTACCCGGGCCATTTCGTCGAATCGGATCCGCAGTGCGCGGCGTGCGGCCATGGTGAATCCGGTGCCGACGTTGCCGATGTGCACAAGCTGACTGTCCGGGCGGTGGGCGGCCAAGACCAGGCCGCCGAACGTATCGACCAACGCGCCGGTGCCGGTGGTCCACCCGGCCACGATTGCCTCGGCGCGACGGCGGATCGGGGTCTCTCGCTAACCTAGCAGTCGAGAGCTCACACCTATCCGGAAGTGAAGGGCCCCTCACTGTTCCACCACCATGACTGGGGTCGACCCCGATGGTCCACGAGTAGCGCGCTGGATGCGCTCCTTTCGACGTCGCCCGTATTTGCGCTTGCTATCGGGCCGCAAAGACACACGCGGTCTGTCCAGTGTTGGCGGCGCCAGACACGATAACCGTTGTGCCGGTGCGGCGAGGCCGCCGGTGCCACCCACTTCCTGGTCTGGCCCAGGTCAGGTATCGAACCAGGCGAGGCCAACGATCGCGGATATGGGTGTGGGGGGGGGGAGGAGGGGGGCGGGGGGGGAACGACGCAAGCGGCACGGGGGGGGGGGGGGCGGGGGGGAGAAGGGAGAAGGGGGGGAAGAGCGGGGGGGGAGGGAGGAG